>DHKY01000013.1 GCA_002404995.1 Caryophanales bacterium UBA4682
CTGATGTAGGTCTTTTTGAGATGCTTGACTTCGATCATTATGTTGCCTCGTTTAGAAAAAGTATATCACTTGATATTAGTGGTCAGTGATAGGAATTTCCCGTATATTTTATTCTTGATTGATTTTATGAAAAGCATGTCTTCTTTCAAGAAGGAAAGTAGGCTTTTGTAAATAGAATTTTTGCTGATAAAAGTGATTTAAGTAGGAGAAGCTAAATGCATATTCTCGTATTCGTTGCTTTGCTGTATAATTTAAATAGAGGGACTTTTAATGAAGAAAAAACAATTGGCTGGCATTTTACTTCTTTCCGCTTTTGGTCCTGCTTTTTCAATTAATAAAATCTTTGCTGGCTATGAAATTGGTGACAAAGGAGTTGAGATGGAGTTAGCCCTTGATTATTTCAAGCCGCATAAAATACGGTCTTCTGAATACTGGATTTATGATGATGGCGTATTTAATAATCCCTATGATCGTATTGATTTCCATATTCTTTACAATAATCAATACGATTTAACTGAATTGGCTCAGCGAGGTTATCGAACTGTTGTTATTGAGGCAACGAGGGATGTTAAGGAAGTCAATCATGGATACCAGTATATTTATTTATTTGACGATACCTCGACTAATTCTTATATTACGGGTGGTCAATTTGATTATGGACATAATGTGCTTCGAACAGATTATTCTTTTTTGCTTTCTATTTCGAAGTTCCTATTTTTAATTTAACTGATAATGATTTTGTTTTACGATATCATGCCACCGGATTTCAGGAAGATACTTGGGCTAATAAAGAATTACAAATCCAAGTTGGTCTATCTACTCAAAGTGCAAAGACTTCTAGTGTTTGGCTGCTCCAATGGACAGATACTTCTCATACTACTTATAGCTATCAAGAAAGGCCTAAAGCAAATATCGGATGATTGAACTGAAAAATATTACGAAGGCTTATGGTGATAAAGAACATGAGTTTTATGCTCTTTCTCATGTTTCTTGTTCCTTTCAAGAGGGAAAAAGGACAGCAATTATCGGCAAATCCGGATCTGGAAAATCAACCAGGTTAAATCTTATTGGTGCGCTAGATAGACCTACGGATGGAGAAGTGTTGATTAATGGGAAAGATGTTTCAAGAAGGTCTTCGGATGAACTTTCTTCTTATCGAAATGAAAACATTGGATTTGTATTTCAGTCGTTTTATTTAGATGAACGTAGTACTGTCTTTCGGAATGTAGAGATACCTCTTAGGATTAAGGGGATAAAAAAAGACAAACGAAAAGCAATGGTGGAAGAAACTCTTCGTTCTCTGAATAGGGAGAAAAAGAAAAATCAGCTTTGCTGCGATCTTTCTGGTGGTGAGAAGCAACGCGTTGCTATTGCACGTGCGTTAATCAATAATCCGAATATTATTCTTGCCGATGAGCCGACTGGAAATTTAGATAGTGTAAACGGACAACAAATTCTTAGTATTTTGAAACAGGAAACAAAGAAAGGAAAGACAGTGATTTTAGTAACTCACAATAGGGAAGATGCTAAGCAATATGCGGATGACTTTGTTTTCTTATCGGATGGAAAAATAATAAATGAGAATATCTGATATTCTTGGACTTGCTTGTAAAAATCTGAAAGAAGAAAAGAAAAAGTCTTGGCTTACAGGATTTGCCGTTTTCTTGATCAATTCTATTCTTTGCTTCTTGCTTATAACAGGCACCTCTATTTATAGTACAAGGGTTGGCGCATCTGAAAACTATGTATATGAAAAAGGAATTCGTACAACAATTGGTTCTCCAAGTGCAATAATAGATGGTAATTCTTATAAAGATATTCGTTTGAACCTAGGGGATAGGAAGATAGAATCAATCTGTTCTGTAAAAGAATCCGTTTGTTTTTGCGATTTGGATTATTTAAATCTCGCGGAAAACGACAAACAAAAAATGAACGAGGGCCCCTATATCCTTGTTGATAATTCGTTAAGTAGTCGCTATCCAATAGGAAGTCAAGTTTCTGTTTTAGGTCTTTCTTTTGAGGTTTTTCAATATGTTCAAGGGTTAGGCAAGGAAAAAATATGCTCTCTTTCTTATGCAATTCGTCATTTTCCTCAAGGTGCAAATCCATTACAGATTGATTTAGTTCCAGATATCGATAATACGAAAAAAGAAATTGAGGAACTAAATCAATTTAATCAGCGGATTAGTCGCAAAGGATACAATGTAACTACTTCAATCTCAGCCTTTTATCAAGCTAAGAAAGCAGCAGCTCTTCTTCTGGGAATATTCATTTTCCTAAGTGCTCTAATCCTAGTTTTGTCTTTTGCGGTTCTTGCAAATAGTATCAGGATAAGTGAAGATTGGAATCATAAAAATTTTGCCCTTTATAAATCCCTTGGAAGGAAAAGAAAGGATAGGTTCAGCGTGTTTGTGACTCAGATATCCATCATCTATTTTGTTTCCGGATTTTTATCTTCCTTGCTTAGGATTGTATTGAAGAATCCGATTTGTTCTTTTGTTCAGTTTGTTTTTCCAATAGCAGTCGATGTTTTTCTGGATTTTCCTTTGACATTGTCTCAGACTTCTTTTTCTTATCCGTTTTTAATTCCTATTGCTATCTTTACCTTTTTTATCATTTTGACCTTATGTTTTTCCTATCGTTTAAGGAAAAAGAAGTTTTCTTCATCTCCTATTTCATTGCTAAAGGAGGAAGAACAAAATGACTAAGAAAGATGTTTTTTCTCTTGCTTATCACAATACAAAAAAAGACAAAGTTCTGAGTCGGAATATTCGAATCGGCTTCTCTGGCTCGTTCTTCTGTTTGTTTATTATTTTCTATCTTCTTCTTTCTTTTTTTGGCGGTATTCGTCAAATTACTAGCGCTTATCCAAACGTCTCTTCTTTTCAGATTGTGTCTACCAATAAAGAAGACCTGGATTTGTTTACTAAAGTCATCAAAGACGATGAAATCCTTGATACTCTTTCTTATCAGAAAATGAATAGGGCGTTTCCTTCACAAGGTGGTTTTTCAAATTATGAGATTCTTTATCCTCTTGTTTCAGTTGATGGAAAGGAAATCGAATATCATTTTGGAAACTCATTAACTATCGAAGGATATTCTGATGCTTTTTTTCTTTCTTCTGAAGTGGATGCTTTAAAGAAAAACAATAAAGAGGATTGCTTGCTGCTTGGTAAGATTCCTGAAAAAGGGAAAAAAGAAATGCTTGTTTCAAGGTTTTTCGCATTGAATTTGTTTCCTTCTCTGGAAAGAGCAATAGGACAGACGTTTTCATTTTCTTATCGGATGTTCTCTAGTAATCCATCTGACACTAAATTCCAAGCTTTCACTATTTTCGACAACAGGAAAATATCTGGAATTTATAATCCTGATTTGTACCTTTGTGATTCAAGAGGCAGTGATGAAGCAGAGGCTTGTGACATTCTTTGCTATCAGGATGACTTATTTAGGAGGAAAGATCAGAAAATCTCTTATTATCAAATTATCCAGTTCTCTTCTTTTTCAGCCGCTTATCAAAACAGCAACACCGCTTTTCTTATTCGACGGCAGCTTATAGAACAGGACAAAGGATATTTGGAATGTATCTGCGGAAAGACTCTCCGGAATTATAGAGAAAATCATTCTAGGCTTGTTTTTCTTGCTATCCTGTTCTTGGCTGTTGGGATAGTCATCTTATTTGCTTCTTCTATTGGTTTTTATATAACAATTGAGTACCAGAACAAAAAAGAGCAGAATTACCGAGGAATATTAAAGGCAATCGGAAGGAAGAATAAAGAAATGCTACTCATGTCATTTTTTGAGAATCTAATTCATCTTCTGAAATCGTATTGCATATCCTTGATTCTCGGCCTGCCTATCTGTATTGTAGGAACGATTCTTTATAATCAGAAGATTTTGTTAGTTACTTCATCTTCTTTTTACTCTATTCATAGGATCTGGCTAATTCCAGTCGTTCTATTCTTTTTCCTTCTGATTTTACTTCTTGTATTTATTTGTAGTTCTTTTCTTTTTTCTCGGAACTCGAAAGCAACGATTGTTTCTTCGTTGAAGACAACACGGAACGAATAAAGTCTTATCCGAATGCAGTCTTTAAAAGAAAATCCGGACTGGCTTTCCAGTCCGGATATTTCTTTATTGATCTTTATTTAACTAAAGTGACTTCAATCTGCGGAAGCAAAGACTTCCAGAGCTTATAGGAACCTAGATGTTCGCTGAATGCAGTGGCACCACCGGCAGCCATCGAATACTTCCTACGCTCTTCGATGGAGACACCTTCTTCTAAGCCTTTGATAAAGCCGGCAATTGAGGAGTCGCCAGCTCCGACAGCGGAAATCTGCTTTCCATGGGCGTTGGAGCAATGATAGATGTGCCCATCTTCTGCAAAGTAGTAAGCACCCTTGCTTCCCATGGTGACAAGAACAGAGACAGGGCCCTTCTTCTTTAATTCCCTGCCGCCTTCTAAGATATCCTCATCTGTTTTCCTTTCACGTCCAAGCAGGTCGCCGAGTTCTTCATCATTCGGTTTGATCCTGAACGGATGATACGGGAAGACACTTGTTAAGGATTCACCAGTAGTGTCGACAATCGTGAGAGCACCTGAAGGCTCGATGATGTCCTTCCTAAGCTCAGCATAGAGATCCTTACGTTCCTGACCGACAGAGCCGGAAAGGATAACGATATCTCCTTTCTTCAAGTTCTTCTTGAGATAGGCGTACCTCTTCTGCCTTCCTTTTTCTGTGACCTTCGGAGCCGAAGGATTGAAACGGGTATCGGTATGCGGACCAGTGATCCTGACATCAAGACGGGTTTCACCGATAACGGATAAATAGATAATCTTATCGAATTCTTTGTCGATGATGTTCTTCAGCCTCTTTCCCATGCCACCGCCAACGGCGACAATCGGCGTATTCTTGACACGGAGATTCTTCAGCCTGCGGCTGACAGTGATGCCCTTTCCACCGACAGAATAACCATCGGAAGTCGGACGGTTGGTTGCATCGATTTTGATTTCCTTGTCACCCCTGTTTAAGGAGTAGTCAATGGCTGGTGCAATTGTTAATGAATAAATCATAATGTTTTTATTTACCTCGTTTTCATTCTAGTTTGAATTATCGCCGACTTCAATCGATTTGATGAGAGAACGGTATTTATCTGTCCTCTTATCCGTAATCAAAGTCGGAGCTGCAAAGTCACAGAACGTGACGGTCGAAATACGGTCGAGCTTTGTGTGATCCGCTAGGATATAAATAGAGAAGCATTTGGAGATAGCAGCCATCTTGATGGCGCATTCCTGTGGATCAGGCGTTGTGAATTTTGCCTGTGGATGGATACCATTGGTTCCGAAGAATCCGATTGTGAAGTTGAAGTGATTGATTCGGTCAATGGCGAAGGATCCGATGAAGGCGTTGGTGGTTAGTTTCAGTTCGCCGCCAGTCACATAACAGGTTAAGTTCCGTTCTGCTAACCGCTGTGCAATCAGTGGAGAGTTTGTAACATAGATGATGGATTTCGTATCCGGAAGAAACGGAATCCTTGCCGCTACGGTTGTCGATGCATCCCTGTAGACGCAGGCTCCTTCTTTGACTAAGGATGCTGCTTTCCGGGCAATCAGTTTCTTAATGTCTGGCTCCCTGCGTTCACGTTCCCTGTATTCCTTATCAAGACGGTCGAATTGGAAGGTGCCAGAGTAATGCACGCTGGCAGCACCGCCGTGGACACGGCGTAACTGGTGGTGTTCGCTCCTTCTCTGAAGGTCTCTGCGAATCGTAGAAGGACTAGTCTTGAAGTAATCAGCAAGCTGGTCGACGGAGATGAACTGATTCGGACTTTCTTCTAAGAGACGGAGTATTTCTTTATCTCTGTTTTTCAATGAAAGAATCTCCTCCTTATTTCATACAATGAGCATTTTAATGCGCAATATATTCACTTTCAAGCTCTAAATGCTCGGAATATAAATTTTGTCGCTTGAAAATGAGGAGATGTCTGTTTTATTGCGCGAATTTTATTATCTTAGAAAAAACTTCCTTTCCTTTCCCATATTAGATGAGACCTAGAATGGA
>DHKY01000003.1 GCA_002404995.1 Caryophanales bacterium UBA4682
CACTTAACTGGTACTATCCTTTATCAAAAAAACCTCAGGGATATCCCTGAGGCCGGCAAAAGGAATTTCTGGACCGAAAAGCTTTTACCATATTCTATTCTACCATAGAATTTTGGACTTATTACTTTAAATTGAATTATTTTCTGTTTTCGCAGAATCTTTTGCCTTGGTCTTAACTCTTCTGTTATGACTATAGTAACTGCAAAAAGACGAAAATGGACATTTTTCACAAGATGGAGCAATGCTTTTGCACCTTTCGCGACCAAAGAGAATTAAAGAATGATGCCTGTCGATTGCATGCTCGTCTTTGAATAATTTTTCTAGTTCAGGTTCTGTTTTCTCGGCCGTCAGGTTGTCCTTAACGAGTCCAATCCGGTGAGTTACCCGGAAGATATGGGTATCTACTGGAATATAGGGATAATCATACAATTCTGCAAGTACAACACCGCTTGTCTTATAACCGACGCCAGGAAGTTTCCTGAGAAGCTGTCTGTCTTTTGGTACCTTTCCGCCGAATTCGTTCAATAGAACCGAAGCTGCCTCAATAAGATAGTTTGCTTTGCTTTTTCCAAGGCCGACATGCCGAATGCATTTCAATATTCCATCTCGGTTTGTACCTGTATAATCTTCGAGTTCCGGAAAGGAAGTAAATAAACATTTTGTGGCTTCATTGACCGATTTATCCGTAGCCTGCGCAGACAAAATAACAGCAAAAAGAAGTTCCCAGTCTTTTGTGTAATGAAGAAACGAACTTGTTGGAGGATAAGCCTGGTTCAAATAAGATGCGACTAATTTAGCCTTATTTACCCGAGTCAATGGTCCAGTCCTCATTGTTGAAAAGATCGCTGTAATCGACTTTCTTTCCCGTCTCTTCATTTACGGTCGAGGTTCCAATGGTCGCACGTCCCTGACTTCTCTGCCTCTCGCGGATCCTTTTGTCCGCATTCGAAAAGGAAATACCAGAGGGTCTCACGGATTTTTCAAGGGCTTCCTTGATCCTGCTTTGGCTTACTCCGTCCTGGAGCCAGCGGGAAAGGTACTGGCGCTGAACAGAAGAGATTTCCTTGCTTCCCTGGAGATGCTGGACATAATCATAAAATTCGTTGTCTGCTTTGACTGCTTTTCCGTTTTCCTGTCTCAGAAGAGTGTCCTTGATAAAATCATCGAACAGTCTCTTTTTGAAAGGACTTAGGGAAGAACAATAGGAGTTGCCTGATTTTTCCATGCTGATGACTTTTTTCTGCATAAGTCTTGCAAGGCAGGCATCAATATCATCGGAAGAAAGGTGCCTGAAAGGAGCTAAGGAATCGGCTGTCAGAAGCAGATTCGGTTCATCTTTCAGTAATTCATCCGAAACAAGAATAACCCTGACGTCATTCTCGCTCAATTCATAATTGAGATAACGTTTTACCAACCTGGATTTGAAATCAAAGTCCTGATAGCTGATTTCCATATTATTCTCCTTTCGTATAGGCAAAGCCGAGGTCCAGAAGCTTGATCCTTTCACTACGGAACTCGGCAGGACACTTATTCACCTCTTCTTTGATTTTCGTCTTTTTAAGATTAATAATCAAGCTCCGCGATTTCCTCCTGGCATGATAAAGTCGGTGAGTTATTTTCAGGTTCCTTTCTTTGCTGAAACGATAAGCACGGAGTATACGAAGCGGGTCTTCTTCTAAGCGTTTCTTTGGCGAGCCAATCCTTACAAGTCTGCGTTTTCGCAAATCTTTTAGACCACGTCTAGTTGGATCAATGATTTCACCGTTTTTATCCGCATATAACGAATTGATTGTAAAATCACGCCGCTTATAGTCCTCATCGATAGTATTTACAAATATAAGGTTGCCAGGATGACGATAATCTTTATAGCCGTTTTCTCTTCGCCTAGAGGCCAAAGTGATTGAAAAACCATTCAGCTTAAAGGATACCGTCCCGAAAGCCGAGGCATACCCATAAGGGAATTCCTTTTTCACAATTTCAGGCTCAAGTGAAACAGCGAAATCAATATCCTTGCTCTCCTTATGCCTGAGGTTGTCCCGAATGAATCCGCCCACTAAAAAGACATTGTCCTTGCCTAACTTATCGGAAATCAGATTCACGACATCACTCACATTTTTTTCTATTTCGATTTTCATAAAAAAGACCGCTATATATTATAGCGGTCAAAGAATCAATTCAAGAAATACCGGAGACTACTTTTCGTTAACCAAGTCTTTTAAGGTCTTGGAAGGTTTGAACTTGACTGCTTTCGAAGAAGGAATCGTGATTTTCTCTTTTGGAGAAGCTGGATTAACGCCTTCACGTTCCGGACGCTCGACCAGAGTGAACTGACCGAAACCTGCAATCTTAACTGTTCCGAAATCCGGATCAACTAAGCCTTTGGCAATCTCGGCAAAGACAGCCTCGACAACCTGGACGGCATCGCCTTTCTTCCTACGGGCCTTCGTCACTAATTGTTCAGCAATATCTTCCTTGGTGATAATTTTTTTATCTTCCATCAGCTGAAACTCCTTTCTATGTATGGTTAAGATACCACGAATGAACGACAAATGCAAATATTTTTGAATTCTAGCTTGTTTAAAGGGATTTTTTAGACAGAATATTATTATTTAGCTTAAATTTTCAAGCCAATTGACCTAGTAAAAAATGTAATAGCTAAATCTACTTCCCGCCAATATTGTCTTCCCGCTTTGCTCGGATTAAAAGACGTATCGGGCAATTATCAAACCCAAATTCCTTCCGGATTACATTTTCCAGATACCGTTTATAGGAAAAGTGGAAATAATTGGGGTTATTGCAGAAAACAATGAATGTCGGAATGGAATCCTTTGTCTGTGTGATATAACTGATTTTCAAGCGGCCACCATTAAAATCAGGTGCCTCATTATCGAGCTGAGCTCGCCTGATTAAAGAATTCAACAATGAGGAAGGAACTTTTTTGTTTAAGTTTGTCTCAATATCATCCATTGCTTTGAAGATAGCATTGATATTGGTAGCATTAATAGCAGAAGTAAAGACGACCGGAGCAAAGTCAAGGAATCGCAGATATGCCTTCCTCTCCTTGACAAAATTCTGTTGGTCCTGTGGACCATGGGAATGAAGGTCCCACTTGTTCACTACAAGAACCACCGGTTTATTGTTGTCCCTAGCATAAGACGTCACATGGATATCTTGACTGACAAGTCCCTCGGAAGCATCAATCAGAAGAAGAATCACATCGGCACGTTTTGCCGCATCAGCCGAACGGATGACGGCGAATTTATCAAGGTCTTCTTCAACCTTTCCCGGCCGTTTTACACCCGCTGTGTCAATCCTGACATACTTCTTTCCATTCCGTGTGAAAGGAATATCAACACTGTCTCTTGTGGTTCCCGACATTGGGGAGACGATGACGCGCTCTTGGCCAAGAATAGCATTTGCCAAAGACGATTTGCCGACATTCGGGCGTCCTAATAAGGCAAAGGTCAACGAACCTTTATAGTCATGAATCTGCTTCTTCGGAAGACGTGCAATGGCATCATCCAGCCTGTCTCCTAGGCCAAGGCCATGCTCTGCAGAGATAGCATAAGGATCCCCTAAGCCAAGAGAATAAAAATCATAAACATTTCCAAGCCTTGTCGTATCATCGATCTTATTGACAATCAGCCTGACTTTCTTTTTGTAAGGCCTAAGCTTTTCAGCAACAAAAAGATCGTTGTTGCTCCTTCCAACTCTGCCGTCAACTACAAAGAAAATGAGATCTGCTTCCTTCTCCGCAAGTTCTACTTGGTTCTGGACTTCCTTCTGAAAAGGAATCTTCTCCTTCGTGATACCACCCGTATCAATTAAGGTAAAGCTCTTATCGAGCCAATGGCCTGTCCCATAGTTACGATCTCTCGTAATACCAAATTCTTTGCCGGTGATTTCCTTGACTTCATCGGTGAGACGATTGAATAAAGTCGATTTTCCGCTTGAAGGAGAACCAACTAAAGCAATAGTTCCTAATTCTTCCATTTGATACCTGCTTTCTGTTCAAATAGGCCTAATATCGCCTTCGTTTCCTCTTCGATTGTCCTTTTTGAAGTATCCAGGACAATAGCATCAACTGCTTTCGTAAGAGGAGAATTTTCACGATGGGAATCAATATAATCCCGCCGTTGAATATCTTTCAGGATTTCATCCTTTGAACATGGGATGCCCTTTTTCACAAATTCTTCATAACGTCTTTCTGCACGTGCTTCTGCGGAAGCAATCTGATAGATTTTCAGATCCGCATCGGGTAGGACAACAGTGCCGATATCGCGTCCATCCCTGACAACCGAATGGCTCTTTGCCATTTCGCGCTGAAGGGCAACCCTTTTCTCTCGGACTTCTAAGTGAGCACACGCATAAGAAACCTGATTGGAAACCTCCGGAGTGCGGATTTCCTCACTGACATCTTCACCATTTAAATAGGTCCGGCCCTCTTCATCTTCCTCGATGCTACAAGAAGAAAGAAGAGAAATTGCATCTTCTCTCGATTTCGTATCTTTTTTCTCTCTCAACCTATAAAGGGTAAAGGCACGATACCTCGCCCCTGTATCAATATATAGAAAATCTAGCGCTTTGCTCACACCTTTGGCAGCTGTAGACTTCCCGCTTGCAGCAGGTCCATCAATAGCAATTGAATAATATTTCATCCCTGGCTTCCTTTCCAGACAAAGACAATAATCAGAATGACAACAGCTAGAACCGCAGCCAAGGCTAAGGAAAGAAAGACGTACTTCAGAATTTTTTCTTTCTTTTCCTTCTTTTGTTTATCCAAATACAGTTTCTTTGTCTTTTCTTCTATCTGTTTCTTATCTAGCTCTTCCTTTGCTTTCCTCAATTCATCCACAGACAAAGACAAGGTCGAAGTCGTAACAACAGGAGTATTGGAACTTTGTTCCTTCTTTTCCTCCTTTGTCTTAGGAAGCGAAGAAGGAAGATGCTTTTTCCTAGTCTTAGTCTCTTCAAAAGAATACGTATCCCTATTCGCAATTTTATCCCGCAGCTCTTTATATAAAATAACCCGACTTTTGTTTTCCATACAAAACCACCATTTATTATTATATCGAATAAAGAAAGAAAGAGAGAAGGATATGCAAGGGAATTTCAATATTCTGTTGCAGAACGGAAGGCGAAAAGGTAAAATATTATTCGCTGCCGCTATAGCTCAGTTGGTAGAGCGGCTGATTCGTAATCAGCAGGTCGGAAGTCCGATTCTTCTTGGCGGCACCATCATTAGAAAAGCCTGAGGTTCTTCGCCTCAGGCTTTTTCATTAACCAGAATTAGTCGACGAAGGCTAAGATGGCCATCGGGGCATTGTCGCCACGACGATTATAGGTCTTTAAGACCCGGGTGTAACCGCCATTGCGATCTTTGTACTTCTTGCCATAGACTTCGAACAGAATCTGAAGAGCGTTCTTTCCAGTCTTAGGATCCTTGAACTCTTCGTGGACATAACGAGCAGCAAGACGGCGGGCAGCTAAATCACCTTTTTTTGCATAGGTGACTAAACGCTCGGCATCCTGCTGAGCACGCTTTGCAACAGCAAGAGTGACTTCGACATGGCCAGTGACAATCCTCTGGCTGATAACATTGCGAAGCCTGGATTTCTCACGGCTATAGGTCCATCCGGTCTTAAAGCGGACACCGCCTTTGCCATGGACATTGCTTCTTCCAATCGTACCCATTGTAGATTACCTCACTTTAATTACTTCGACGAATCGTCACGCTGCAGGTATAAGCCATACACCGCAAGTTTGTCCAGGATTTCCTTGTAGGACTTCTTTCCGAGGTTACGGACAGTCCTAAGCTCAGATTCCTTCCTGTTGCAGAGATCCTGAACGGTCTTTAAGCCGTTACGCTTAAGACAGTTATAGGAGCGGACAGAGAGATCGAGATCTTCAAGCGTCCTTGCGGAATACTTGTTTTCTGTTTTCTCTTCGCTGACAGACCTGACAGTAGCAGACTTTACGGCAGCATCAAGCTCTTCGAAGAGTTTGAAGTGCTCGTCTAAAATCTTTCCTGCGAGAGCGACAGCATCGCTCGGAGCCATCGAGCCGTTCGTTTTGACTTCGATGATGAGCTTCTCGTAAGAAGCATCATAACCGACACGAGTCGGTTCGACCTTGATCTGAACTTTTTCGATAGGAGAATAGTTGGAATCGACAGCAATCCGACCTAACGGCCAGGACGGATCTTTGTTCTCTTCAGCAGTGACAAAGCCACGGCCTTTCTTTGCATGGAGAACCATCTTAATATGTCCGCCTTCGCTTAAAGTGCAGAGCGGCCTATCTTTGTTAACAATCGTTACCCTATCCGGGCAAACGATATCTCCGGCTTTAACGGTCTTTTCTTCTCCGTTATTGCTATTGACCTTATTCTGGACATCCAGACGGAGGACATAATCAGCATCTTTCTTATCAGAATCATCCTTGAGGACAAGATTCTTGATGTTCAGGACGATCTGAGTAAGATCTTCCCTAACGCCCTCGAGAGGAGTGTACTCATGACGAGCACCTTCGACTTCGATAGCATAGACAGCTAAGCCGGGCAGAGAGGAGAGAAGGACTCTCCGGAGTGCGTTTCCAATGGTAACACCATAGCCCTGTTCAAGCGGTGAGATTGTGAAACGGCCGGACGTATTCGTCACATCGGCTTTGCCGATTTCGAATTTCGGTTGTTCGAATTCTTTCATTCAGACTCTCCTTCCCTTTATTCTTTAGCCACGAGGACGCTTTGCCGGACGGCAGCCGTTATGCGGAATCGGAGTGACATCCGCAATAGATAAGACCTTTAATCCAGCAGCTTCTAAAGCGCGGACAGCAGTCTCACGACCCGGGCCGGGACCCTTGATTTCGACATCAACGCTCTTTAATCCACGATCGACGCAGACCTTAGCAACGTTCGTTGCAGCAAGCTGAGCAGCGAACGGAGTGGATTTACGGCTTCCGGAATAACCGGAAGTTCCTGCACTAGCCCAAGCGATGACTTTTCCCTGTTCATCGGAAATAGAAACAATCGTGTTCGAATAGGAAGCGTGAATGTGTGCAACGCCTTTTGTAAAGTTAAGACGGGCTTTCTTTTTACGGATAGTCGTCTTCTTTGCTTTGGCAGTAGTTTTTGTAGCAGTAGCAGCCATGACTTCTTTTTCCTCCTATTACCTAGTTGCCTTCTTATGGTTGGCAACAGTCTTACGCGGACCTTTGCAGGTACGAGCGTTTGTTTTGTCCCGCTGACCACGGCACGGAAGCGAGCGTTTATGACGCTGTCCGCGATAGGTTCCGATTTCTTCGAGACGTTTGATGTCTAAGGCAACCTGACGACGTAAATCGCCTTCGACGACATATTTAGCAACTTCGGCACGAACAGCAGTAAGCTCTTCTTCAGAGCAATCCTTGACACGTTTCGTTCCGTCGACTTTGGCATCGGCACAGATTTTCTTAGCAGTAGTCCTTCCAATTCCGTAGATATAACGGAGGGAATAAACAAGCTGCTTATCGTTCGGGATATCAACACCAGCAATACGAGCCATATTCCTATAGTCCTTTCTTTAACCCTGTCTCTGCTTATGTTTCGGATTAGAGCAGATGACCCTGACACGACCCTTACGTTTGATAACTCTGCATTTATCGCAAATCGGCTTTACTGAAGCTCTTACTTTCATTTTGAGTTTCTCCTTTTCTTCTTCAACTACTTATACCGGTAGACTATTCTACCATTTGTGACATCATACGGGGAGATTTCCACCGTAACTTTATCGCCAGGAAGGATACGGATTTTATTCCTTCTCCTTTTTCCGGATACCCTAGCACGGATAATGGCACCGCCTTCAAGCTGTACCGAGAACTTCTCTGCCGGCAGGTTTTCAAGAACCCTGCCTTCCCTACGGATGAAATCTTCTCTGCTCATGCAATCGTTCCTAACTCCTTTAAGTGCTGTCGGACGTTTTCATCAACGGATGTGATAATCGGACCGTTTTCGGTAATGACCACATCGTTTTCGTAATGGCATGTCAGCTTTCCGTCTTTGCTGACAACGCCCCAGGAATCATCCAGGGTGATGATGTCACTTGCCCCTGACCTGACCCTTGGTTCAATCGCAATACACCTTCCCGGTCTCAGGAACGGACCTAGGCCAAGGGAGGAATCGTAATAGTTGGGAATGAAGGGATCTTCATGCCTGCTTCTGCCGATTCCATGGCCGCCATACTCTTTGCAGAGCGAGAAACCATATTTATCGGCTGTCTTCTGGATAGCCATCGAAATCTCATGGAGATGATGACCAGGGAGACAGACTTTGTAAGCAGCATAGAAACATTCTTCGGTGCAGCGGATGAGCTTTTGCGCTTCATCGGAGATATTTCCAACAGGGAATGTTCGGCAGGCGTCACCGTTATAGCCGTTGTTGTCGAGATTTCCCCTATCGATTGACAGAATATCTCCTTCTTTAAGAATAATACTCTTAGAAGGAATTCCGTGAATCAATGTCGCATTGACACTTGCACAGACCGCCCAGCGATAGCCGGGTTCGAGTGCGAAATTCGGCTTGCCGCCCGAATCCTTGATCAGGTTCTCTGCGAGTTTGTTGATTTCGTAGGTTGACCGACCCGGTTTGATTTCCGGACGGAGAAGGTCGAAGATGTGGCCGAGTTTGTTCCCGGCCACAATCCTCTTCTTCCTTTCAGATTCGTTTTTGATGGAAATCCTGCTCATTTGACCAGAGCCTTTAAGGCATTGACAACGTCCGAATAGACTTCATCGATTCCCTGTAAGGCGTTGATTTCCTTCAAGACGCCCTTCTCCTTGTAGTAAGCAATGAGAGGGGAAGTCTGTTTTTCGTAGGCCTGAAGCCGAGTCTTGAAGCTATCTTCCCGGTCATCGTCACGATGAATCAAAGGACTTTGACAGGAATCACAGATTCCATCGACAGCCGGCTTCTTAGTAAGTAAATTGTAGCTTGCACCGCACTTCGGGCAGACACGGCGGTTGACAATACGTTTTGTCAATTCGTTATTATCTGCAACGAAGCAGATGACAGCATTAATGCTGCGACCTTGTTTGCTAAGCCTAGCTTCCAAGGCATCCGCCTGCTTGACCGTCCGCGGAAATCCGTCAAGAAGGAATCCGTCTTTGCAGTCTTCCTGGGAAAGGCGTTCATCGACTAGGCCGATTGTGACCTCATCAGGAACAAGCTTACCAGCATTGATGTAGGACTGAGCCTCAACACCAAGTTTGGTCTGGTTTTTGATGGCTTCCCGGAACCTGTCACCGGTAGAAATGTGAGGGACCTTGTAGTTCTTCACAATCAGCTCGGATTGGGTTCCCTTTCCTGCAGCAGGGGGACCGAGCAAGATGATATTCAAGCCGTGGTTTTTAACGTTTTCCATTTTACAATTCACTCTCTGCAAATCCTTGACCAGCAAGGATACCATTAATCTGATTATTGACTTCTAAGGCGACACCGACAACGATGATCAATCCTGTTCCGCCTAACGAAAGAGAAGATGGAACAGCACCGCTCAAGGAGAGGATGACTGGCAATAAGGCGATTGCCGTAAGAGCCAGAGAGCCCCTGAACGTAATCCGATTCAAGATACGGGAGATATACCTTTCGGTTTCCCTACCCGGCTTGATACCAGTGATGTAAGTACCACTCGTCTGGAAGTCTTCGGCGATTCGTTCCGGGTTGATTTCCAGCTGAGCGTAGAAGTAAGAGAAGGCGATAATGAGAACCGCATAGATGATGGGTCCCCATGGGAAGGAGAAGTTATCTCCCCTCTTTGTCCTTGCCTGATAGTTGAAGACTTCTTCGATTTTCTCGGCCCAAGCCGGCGGATTGCCGTTGGAGAACAGAGAAACAAGAATCGACGGAGCCATCCTGATACTGGAAGCAAAGATGACCGGCCTGACAGAAGAAGCATTGACCTTGATAGGAAGGAAAGAAGATTGCTGAGAAGATAGTTCAGTGCTCTGACTCGTATTCGAGTGACTGACCGGAAGCTTTCGCACCGAGGATTCAATGAAGGTAACGAAGACAACAATAAGGAACCTGGCAAGGAGGTAAACGACAAGACGGACGCTGCCTTCAAGAATAAGAGACGGATCCGCAGAATCCACCGTCGAAGACGATAGATATTCTTTGAATGCCGACGTTATCTGAGAAGGAAGCGAAGAAATGATACCAGCGAAGATTAACCTTGAGATACCGTTTCCGATACCTTTATCCGTAATCTGGTCACCCATCCAAGTAAGGATGAGGGAACCTGCAACCATGAAGAGAATGACTTTCGTATAGCCCCAAGGAGAAGTATCCAAGACCGTGATAGACTCGGAATTGTTCCGAAGGGCAACGATAATGCCATAAGCCTGAACTGCTGCTAAGACAACAGAGAGCAGACGAGTAACGACATCGATTTTCTTCCGGCCTGTTTCTCCCTCTTTAGTCCTCTGCGTCAAGGCAGGAAGAACATCCATCGAGAGAAGCTGGATGATAATCTGGGCGGTAATATAAGGGGAGACGCCAAGAGCCCTTAAGGAGAAGTTCTGCAGAGCACCACCGCCCATCCTATTTAAGATAGAAAGAGCGTTGGTAGTATCAGAGAAGATATCCTGGTTCGTTTGGACTCCAGGCACCGTGATAGCCGATCCGATTCGGAAAACAAGGAAAATGGCAAACGTAAAGAGAATACGATTGAGCAGATCCTTGTTATGGAAAAACGCGGCTACCTTTTTCATTACTTATCCTCTTCGGCGGCCTTTTCTGCAAGGTCATTGAGAGATTTGTGGAATTCGATGCGGGCATCCTTTAAAGTGACGACCTCAGCTTTTCCACCGGCTTTCTCAATAGCAGCCTTAGCGGATTTGGTATAGCCCTGGACTTTGACTTCGAGCTTTTTAGTAAGCTCGCCAGTTCCGACAATCTTAACCGGCTTGTTGAGGTTCCGGATAAGACCAGCGAAAACTAAGGAAGTTAAAGTAACAGTTGCACCATTTTCGAAGCCCTCTAAATCAGAAAGCTTAAGAATGGTATATTCGACACGGCCATAGTTGGTGAAGCCATGCTTCGGAACACGGCGGAATAAAGGCAGCTGACCGCCTTCGAATCCAACCGGAACCTTGCGTCCCTGACGGGAACCCTGACCTTTGACACCGCGGGTAGAGGTCTTGCCCCTTCCGGAGCCGATACCCTGACCGACACGTTTCGGAAGGTGACGGGAACCTTTGGCAATTTTTAAAGATCCTAACTCCATTGGTCCATCCTCCTTTACTTGGCTTCTTTCGCCTCAGCCTTTTCGGCTTTGACTTCCGGCTTCTTGCCGAAGCGGGCAAGCTGGACTCCTTCGAAGGACTTCAGCTGAAGCAGACCATCGACAGTAGCCTTGATAACGTTGGACTGAGAACGAGCTCCATAAGTCTTGGAGTAAACGTTCTTGACGCCAGCTAATTCAAGGACGGCACGGACTGCACCGCCGGCGACAAGTCCAGTACCTTCCGGTGCGGGTTTGAGGAAGACCTCAGTTGCACCGAAGTGGCCCCTGACAGGGTGGGCGATGGAGTGGTTCTTGGCAATTTCCCTCTTCCGGACATTCCGGCGGGCTGCACTAAGAGCCTTCTTGATGGCATCCGGGACTTCGTTGGATTTGCCAAGTCCGTAGCCATACTTTCCTTTTCCGTCTCCGATAACGACAAGAGCGGTGAAGCGGACACGTTTTCCGCCTTTGACGACCTTGGCGACACGGGAGATCTTGACGACTTTCTCGTCATAGATTTTTTCCCTCGGACGACGGCTTCCGCGGCCATTGCCACGGGAGAAACGGCGACCGCCCTGGGCGGAACGGCCTTTGAAGCCGTTTCCTTTACCCTGAGCAGCAGACTGATCAGCTTTTGCTTCAGCCTTGACCTCGGCCTGAGCCGGGGCGACGTTGTTCTTCTGTTCTTCTGCCATGATAATCCTCTTTCTAGAAGGCTAAACCGCCTTTGCGGCAAGCCTCGGCCAGAGCTTTGACCTGACCATGATACAGATAACCGGAACGATCGAAGACAGCTTTCGTAATCTTCAGTTCAGCGGCTTTCTTTGCTAAATCAGCACCGACAGCTTCAGCAGCTGCAACATTGGACGGATTGTCCAATCCGAGCTTAGCGGAAGTAGAGGAAGCAAGCGTTACGCCCTTCTCATCATCGATTAAAGCAGCATAGATGAACTTATTGGAACGATAGACAGAGATACGGGGGCAAGTAGCCGATCCGGAGATTTTGGCACGGATACGGACGTGACGATGTAAACGCTGTTTGTTCTTGTTGAATGTAGTGTACATGTTTTACCCTCCCGATTAGGCAGCGGAACCAGCGGCAGACTTCTTTGCGCTGGCCGGTGCACGTAACGTAATGACTTCGTCTTTGTAGCGGATGCCTTTTCCGTGGTAGCATTCCGGTTTGCGGAGTGCACGGATGACAGCAGCCTGCTGTCCGACTAACTGTTTATCAATGCCTTCGACAATGATTTCAAGAGTCTTGGTATTGATAGAAATCTTGACGCCTTCAATCGGCTTAACCACATCTTCGTGGCTACGGCCGAGATGAAGGACAAGGTCGCTTCCGCGCCTTTCAGCACGGTAGCCAACACCTTTGATGACAAGGATCTTAGAGAATCCTTTGGTGACACCTTCAACCATTCCGTTGATGACAGAACGGGCAGTGCCGTGGTTCCTCTTCCTCACAATTGCATCAGAAGGACGTTTGCAATAGAACTTTCCGTCTTTCTCTTCAAAAGTGATATGGGGATTGAACTTCTTTGTAAGTGTTCCCTTCGGTCCCTTGACGGTAACTTCATTTCCAACAAAGGAAATCGTAACTCCCTCAGGGATGGCGATAGGCTCTCTTCCGATACGAGACATTATCCTATCCTCCTTACCAGACGATGGCGATGACTTCGCCACCGACATTGAGCTTACGGGCCTGCTTATCAGTCCTGACGCCTTTAGACGTCGAGATGATAGCAATACCGAGTCCGTTTAAGACTCTCGGAAGCTCATCGACAGAAGCCGTAACGCGGAGACCCGGTTTCGAGATTTCCTTGATTCCGGAGATGATACGATTTCCCTTGGAGTCATACTTAAGGGTAATCGTAAGTTCCTTATACGGTTTTCCTTCTAACGGATGGACATCATAAGAAACGATGAATCCTTCGTTTTTCAGGATAGCAACAATCTGCTCACCCCTTTTGAAATAAGGAAGAGAGACGGTGCTGTTCTTGCTCAGATTAGCATTGCGGATACGAGTTAAGAGATCCGCGATAGAATCATTGACCATTTTGATCTCCTTTCCTTACCAAGAAGACTTATGCCTTCCAGGGATTTCGCCTTTGTAGGCCATTTCACGCAGACAGATACGGCATAAGCCGAACTGACGCAGATAGCCGTGGACACGGCCACAGCGTGAGCAACGATGGTAGTTCTGGGTCTTCGGGAATTTCTTCGGACCTTCGCATTTGATTTCAAGTGCTTTACGTGCCATGATTCTGCCTCCTATTTCTTGAACGGCATGCCGAGCTTTTCAAGCAGGGCATAGGCCTCTTTGTCGGTCTTAGCAGTCGTAACGATGACGACATCCCTTCCCTGAGTACGAGTGACTTTATCGTACTGGATTTCCGGGAAGATAAGCTGTTCCTTGACACCAGTGGAATAGTTTCCACGGCCATCGAAGGAATCCTTGCTGATACCGCGGAAGTCGCGGACACGCGGAAGATCGATAGAAACGAATTTATCTAAGAAGTCATACCTACGGGTACGACGAAGGGTAACCTTGACACCGACAGCATCGCCTTCACGAAGCTTGAAGTTAGCAATTGCCTTCTTAGCTTTAGTGACAACCGGATGCTGGCCAGCGATGATGGTCCTCTCGTTGACAGCCTCTTCGACAGACTTCTCATTATGTCCAGCTTCGCCAAGACGCCTATTGAGGATGATTTTGACAAGCTTCGGGCATTCCATTACGGAAGAGTACCCGAATTCCTTCCTTAAGGCAGGAACAACTTCCTCTTCGTACTGTTTCTGAAGGCGGGAGACAATCTTGGCCTTCTGGTTTCCCTGGTTGTGGGCTTTTTTGACGGACACGCCGTTTTTCTTTTCTTCAGCCATGGTTCTCCTCCTTACTTGATGATTTCGCCAGATTTCTTGGCGATACGAACCTTCTTGCCATCTTTGTCAGCCTTATAGGCGATTTTGGTGGCCTTCTTTGTCTTAGGATCTAAGATAGCAACCTTGCTGACATGGATTGGAAGGGTGACATCTTTGATAGAACCCTTCGGAGCTCCCTGAGTCGGCTTGACATGCTTCTTATTGACATTGACGCCTTCGACAATGACTTTCTCTTCTTTCGGAAGAGCTTTGATGACCTTGCCGGTCTTTCCCTTATCATCGCCGGAAATGACGATGACGGTATCTCCAGTTTTAATTTTCATTCGATAGACCTCCAAGGATTAAAGGACTTCGACCGCCAGAGAGACGATCTTCCTATACTTATCGCCCTTTTCACGAAGTTCACGGGCGACAGGTCCGAAGACACGGGTGCCCTTCGGGGTGCCGTCATCGTTGATCAGGACAACAGCATTATCATCGAACTTGATGGTAGAGCCATCACGACGCTGATAAGCCTTCTTGACGCGGACGATAACGCCCTTAACGACATCGGACTTCTTGACTTTGCCATTCGGGATGGCGCTCTTAACTGCGCAGATAACGACATCTCCGACCGTTGCATTGCGACGGAAGGAACCGCCAAGCCTGCGGAAGACACGAACACTTGTTGCACCAGAGTTATCGGCAACAACAAGGTTAGTTTCGTTCTGAACCATACACTATTCTCCCTTCTTGACGATTTCGACTAAGCGGAAACGTTTGTCATGGGAAAGCGGACGGCATTCCTCGAAGATAACAACATCACCGACTTTAGCAATATCGTTGCGGTCATCGACTTTGTAACGTTTGCGGACAGAAACACGTTTCTTGTAAATCGGATGAGCCTTATAATTCTCAGTCTCGACAACAATAGTTTTCTGCCTCTTGTGAGAGACGACAACACCCTGCAAGCGACGTTTGTGAGAGGCCTCAATGACCTGTTTCATTTCTTCAGCCATGATTCTATAGCCTCCTTATTACTTTGCTTCTGCGGCTTTTTCAGCTGCAGCTTTTTTGCGCTCGTTCTCGACCGTCAGAAGACGGGCGATGTCCTTGCGGCAGGCGCTGATCTTAGCGCCGTTGTCCAACTGACCGGCTTTAGCCTGGAACCGAAGGGTGAGAAGCTCACCTTTCAGTTCGTAGACCTTGGAAGCGAGGTCTTTGTCAGATAATTTGCGAACATCTTCAATGGTCATTATTTGTTTTCCTCGCCTTTCTTGACAACGCGGGACTGGACAGAAAGCTTATAACCAGCCTGATGTAAGGCTTCTTTGCAATCTGCTTCCGGTATTCCGCCGATTTCCATCCTGATTGTGCCCGGTTCAACAACTGCGAACCAGCCGTTGACATCACCTTTACCGGCGCCCATACGAACTTCAGCAGGTTTCTTTGTGATGCCGACATCCGGGAAGACACGGATATAGGCCTTGCCGGCCTTCTTCGTGAAACGGGATAAGACAACACGGGCAGCTTCGAGCTGACGGTTCGAAAGGTATCCACCCTGGGTGGCCCTTAATCCATATTCGCCGAAGGCGACCGTAACTAAACGGCTTGCCTTTGCTTTAGGACGGACCAAGTGGTTACGACGCCACTTTGTTCTTTTTGGCTGTAACATGGCTTATTCTCCTTTCTTAGCGCCTTCATCCTTTTCTGCATTCGGCGTAACAGCCGGAGCAGCAGGACGGGAAGGACGGGAAGAATTGTTCGGACGGCGGCCATTGAAACGGCCACGGCCGAAGCGTCCGGTCTCTTCCGGACGACGTTCCCGGAGTTCTTTGTAGTTATCCGGGAGAGCAATCCAGACCTTGACACCGATGACACCATAGGTGGTATGGGCCGGATAGTAAGCATAATCGATAGGCTGACGGAGGGTATGAAGGGAGAGAACACCTTCACGGTATTCTTCGTAACGGGCGATTTCAGCACCACCGATACGTCCCTTAGTCCTCGTCTTGCAGCCTTTGGCGCCAGCATGCCTGACACGCTGGATAGCTTTCTTCTGAACAACACGGTAGGAACCGCGCTCTTCAAGCTGGTGGGCAATGTCCTTTGCGACAAGCCTTGCATCTAAATCAGGATTCTTGACTTCAACAATGCTGACTTCGATGTTCTTGGGATCCTTTTTAAGGATCTTAACAAGATTCTTTTTGATGGCATTGATCTGAGCAGAATCGGTGCCGATGACAAGAGCTGGCTGGGAAGCGAAGATGGAAATCTTAATGCTATTCTTGATACGTTCGATATCGATATGGCTGAGACCTGCCTTGATTCCGTCTAAGAGCGGTTCAAGGTAATTACGGATCAGGATATCTTCGTGAAGATACTTCGGGAAGGTTTTCTTATCCGCACACCAGTGACTGGACCAGTCACGGTTGATGCCCAAACGTAAGCCGTTTGGATTAACTTTCTGACCCATGATTACTTGGCCTCCTTATTTTTCAGAGTGACAAAGACATGCGACCAACGTTTGATCAAGCCGGAAGCAGAACCCTTTGCGCGGGGAAGCCTGCGTTTCAGTTTGACAGCATCATTAGCAGTAATGCTAGCGATGTAGAGAGAAGAAGCATCCATCTTGAAGTTGTTGACAGCGTTTGCCTCAGCAGACTGGATGAGCTTCTTGATGTCATGAGCGCACCTCTTCGGGCAGTTGTCTAAGATGGCATAGGCAGTGGCAAGATCTTTGCCGCGGACAAGGTCAATAACAAGACGAACCTTACGCGGAGTAACACCGTAGTTGATAAGCTTAGCGGAAGCTTCGGTAGCCTTCGGGGCCTCCTTGACTTCTTCTTTCTTCTCTTCGACGGCTTCTTTCTTGACTGCTTTCTTGGCCTTAGTAGCCTTAGCTGCTTTCTTCGGAGCAGCCTTCTTGCTAGCCGAAGCTTCTTCGGCAGTTACAGTTTTCTTTTCTTCAGTAGCCATGATGGATCTCCTTACTTGGCGCCCTTCGTCGTGGCATCGGCGTCATCGCCAGAACGATGATGAGTGAAGGTACGGGTGAAGACGAATTCGCCTAACTTATGACCGACCCTATCTTCAGTGATATAGACCGGAACAAACGCACGACCGTTGTGGACGGAAAGAGTATGTCCGATGAAATCCGGGAAGATGGCGGAACGGCGAGACCAGGTCTTGATGACCTCTTTCTTGCCGGCTTTATTCTGCTCCTGAATCTTCTTGAGGAGCTTAGGATCGCAATACGGTCCTTTCTTTAAACTACGAGACATGATGAATCACTCCTCCTATTTACTTGCCATTGCGGCGACGGACAATCAGACGATTGCTCGGTTTCTTCTTAGCACGGGTCTTGACACCCCTTAAGCGACGGCCCCACGGAGAACGCGGTGCATCGTAGCCGACAGGGCACTTACCCTCACCACCACCATGTGGATGGTCGTTCGGGTTCCTTGCAGAACCACGGACAGTCGGACGTTCGCCAAGCCAGCGAGTACGGCCGGCCTTGCCAAGACTAACAAGGTTGAAGTCTTCGTTGCCGACCATGCCGATAGTAGCACGACAGGTAGACCTGAACTTGCGGACTTCGCCAGAAGCAAGACGTAAAGTTACATATTTTCCTTCACGGCCTAAGATCTGAGCGCCAGTACCGGCAGCACGGCAGACCTGTCCGCCTTTGCCAGGTTCAAGCTCGACGTTGTGAACCCTGAGACCTTCGGGGATATTTCCGAGTTCCCTGCAGTTTCCAACTTCGATTTCGCCGGCTTTTCCATCGGTAACGATGGCGCCGACAGTTAAGCCCTTCGGACAGATGATATAACGCTTCTTTCCGTCTTCGTTCTGGATGAGAGCGATACGGCAGTTGCGGTTCGGATCGTATTCGATTCCTAAGACAGTAGCTTTGACTTCGCCGTTACGTTTGAAATCGACAAGACGATACCTGCGTTTGTTTCCACCGCCGATGTGACGGCAGGTAATGTAACCCTGATTGTTGCGTCCACCAGTTTTCTTTAACGGGCGGAGTAAAGCTTTTTCAGGAGTCTGTTTGGTGATGTCCTTCGTGGAAAGGGTAGATAAGTTACGCCTTCCAGGAGTCACCGGATGATATGATTTGATTGCCATAGTAATCTCCTATAACTTGCTTTCCTTACTTAGCATCGGCTTCGTTAGCCTGCTGTTCTTCGTTGGCAACGGCAGCAGTGATCTTTCCTAAATCAAAGGAAGAATCGAAGCGGACGATGGCTTTCTTATACTGCGGAAGGAAACCCTCAAAGCGTCCGACCCGGCGGATCTTACGCTGAACGTTCCTAGTGTTGACACTCTTGACCTTTGCGGAGAAGATTGCCTGAATAGCAGCCTTGATTTCAAGCTTTGTGGCTTTCTTGTCGACTGCGAAGACAAGAGCATTTTCTTCGGCCTGGAGACGCTGAGTCTCTTCGGTAACAATCCTATGTTTGATAATAGAATAGTCTTTAACGATGGCCGGACGGGTTGCGTAGGCCGGAACTTCGGCCTCAACGGCTTTCTTTTCTTCTGCCATTATTTAGCTTCCTCCTCATGTTCATCTTCTAAGGGAGCCGGAATGGCATCCTTGACGAAGATAACCTTGTTAGCATTAAGGACGTCATAGACCGAGACATTGTCGGCGAAGACGGCTTTGACATTGGCAAGGTTGGCGCTGGCACGGAGCAGGTTGACATCGTCATCTGCTAAGACCAGTAAGTTCTTCTTGCTATCAGCATTGATAGCCTTCAGGGCTAAGGCGAATTCCTTCGTCTTGCTGGACGGACATTTCTCGCCGGTTAAGACAATGATGTTTCCGCCCTGTGCCTTCTGGGTGAGAACCGAAGTGAAGGCAAGATAGTGTTCCTTCTTGTTCCTCTTAAGGTCATGATTTTGCTGACCATTCGGAGCAAAGACAACACCACCATGACGCCAAACCGGAGAGTTAGTGGTTCCGGCACGGGCACGACCTGTACCCTTCTGACGCCACGGTTTGCGGTTGGAACCATGGACAATATCACGGGTTAAGGTGTGAGCAGTATCGACACGGCGTGCAGCTAAATCAACACGGACAGCACGCTGAACGGAATATTCATTGATTTCCGTATTGAAGAGGTCTGCGGGAAGGACGACTTCTCCGACCTTCTTGCCCGTATAATCGAGGACCGGGCTTTTGATTTCGTTAGCCATTTATAATCTCCTCCACGCTTTACTTCTTCATCCTAGCCTTGGAGTTCTTCCTCGGGTTGAGTTTCTTCTTCGGCGTCTTAGCCTCAATCTCAGCTAAACGTTTTGCCTCAGCAGCCTCAAGCTCGGCGATAGACTCTTTGGTGTAGTCGACAACCGGGGTAAGATCCGGCTTCTTGACGTTGTTGCGGATGGCAGAACGGATTTTGATAATCGAGAGTTTCTGACCAGCAACAGAGCCTTTGATAAGGATGCAGTTCTTATCAGGATAAACAGCGACAATCGGAAGATCCAGAACTGTACGGACCTTCGGTCCCCAGTGGCCAGACCTCTTTTTGCCAGCATGGACACGGTTGTTGCAGCGTCCGTTGGTAGCTAAGGAGCCAATCTGACGATGGTAGCCAGAGCCATGGCCCTTAGGACCGATGGTGCCGTGATACCGTTTAATGGTGCCAACGTAACCATGACCTTTGCTTAAGCCAGTGACATCGACCCTGTCGCCAGCCTGGAAGAGAGAGCAATCTAAGGAAGCACCGACTTCATACTTTCCGTAGATTTCATCGCCTTCGAGTTCACGGACGACATACTTCGGAGCGGTATTTGCCTTTTTAGCAATTCCGAGTTCGCATTTGTTAGCCCGTTTTTCTTTTTTGTCTTCATAACCGACCTGAAGTGCCTCATATCCGTCTTTTTCTTTGGTCTTGACCTGCAAGACGACGTTGGGGAGCACTTCGACAACAGTAACCGGATAATGGGAACCGTCTTCAGCGAAGACAGAGGTCATTCCGATTTTGCGTCCGATAATGGATTTCATAAACTGTGCCTAACCTCCTTACAGCTTGATTTCAACATCGACACCAGCAGGAAGGTCGAGATTCTTAAGAATGTCGATGGTCTGCTTTGTCGGCTGGTTGATATCAATCAAACGTTTGTGCGTCCGGATTTCGAACTGTTCGCGGGAATCCTTATCCGTGAACGGAGAACGCAGAATAGTGAAGACTTTCTTTTCTGTAGGAAGCGGTATAGGTCCGACAACCTGTGCGCCAGTCTTCTTAGCGGCTTCGACGATCTTCTTGACCGCCTCGTCTAAGGTCTTGTGATCATAGCCTTTAAGACGAACTCTGATGGATTTTGTTTCTGCCATTTGTTAACCTCCTTTACCCAAGATCTGTGTATGGGCATCCGTTCGGTATGAATAACCTGAAGCGTTGACAACCGCTGTCGGCGTTTCAGCAACTTCACACGTCAATACGGGCTGAAATGGCATTCAGCGTGAATAATTCTACTCTTGCAAGGCAGTATAGTCAACAGAAATTTGATAATTTTTTTCTTTTTCGGAATTTATATATATATTATTCAGTTCGCGCGCGAGAAATATTGACAACTCCGAATGGCGTTTCCAATACAATTTTCATTTCCTTTTTCTTAATTTCCAATATACTAAAGATGCTATGAAACTGAATTTAACTCCAGAAATTGTAGATTATCTCAACGCCCTTATTGATCAGAAAAATCTGAATAGGGCTGCTTCCGAGCTTTTGAACGACTTTCTTAACAATCATTTCGATGATGTAGATGAGGAACTTTTAAAGCTCTCGGGCAAGGACGAAGAAGGAGAAAAGACAGCATTTAAAAACGCGTTCTTTTCTGTCCTGGATGAAGAGGAAGCTGAATGTAAAGAAAGGATTGATTCTTGCAAGCTTGGTTCTTTTGACTTGCTCGATGAAAACGAATTTAAGAACAACCCTTACTATAAACATGTGTCCTTCCGTCCGAAAAGGGTTAAGAATTATAGGTTGACCTATAACCACTTTTCACCCTATGAAGCTTTTGTCTATGACGAAAGGAAAGGGGATGAAAAGAAAGACTATAGTGAAGTTACACCAATCGGATACTTCCATAACGAATTCACCTATCCGGTTTTGAGGAAAGGAGATGTCATTTGGAGGAGTATCATTCCCCACGAGATCAACACCAGGAAAAAAGCGATTGATGAAGCAGAAGGAGAAGTCGTCACTTTCGGGTTAGGTCTTGGCTACTATGCTTATAGGACCTCCATAAAGGAAAGCGTCAGCAAAGTGACAATCATCGAAAAAGAGAAAGACATTATCAACCTTTTTAATAGCGAACTGCTGCCTTCATTCTCCGAAAAAGAGAAAATCGAAATTATCAAAGACGATTGCTTCGCTTATCTCAAAAAGAGGAACAAAGCTCCGTCTCTTGTGTTTGTAGATATCTACCACCAGGCTGAAGACGCTCTTCCGATTTATCTGAAAAGGAAACCAATGGAAAAGTATCATCCTGGGGTGAAATTCCTTTACTGGATTGAGAAAGACATCATTACTCTTCTCCGTCGCTATGTTCTTACCATCTTAGAGGAAGCAAGCATCGGATATACCCTGAAGGACTATGAAAACCCATCGAACGAAGAAGAGAGAATACTCCTCACCCTCCGAAAGAAAAGGGAGCCGATGGAATTTGAAAAAAAGAACCAGCTTCAGGAACTCCTATCCGAAAAAGGGCTTAAAGAACTGGCGTCTCTCTAGCAAGTAAAAAAGGACGAGGCCTTCGCCTCGTCTTTTTTATTTCTGTCCCAAATTATCCGCTTCCTTATTGTCTATCGTTGATTCGTTCTTCTTTTGACCCCAGTGCGGATCCTGATAGTTTTCAAGAACGAAACGACGGAACGGAATCTGAATGTTCTCCTCGCGGAAAGCAAGAAGCACTTTTTCCCGGAATTGAAGGTAGACGTCCCAATAATCTTTGTTTTCAATGTAAGCACGAACAGAGAAATTGATGTAATATTCGGCTAGGTCGGTAAGATAAACACTCGGCTTCGGATCTTTGAGGACACGTTCATCCTTAGCAAGAATATCCAAGATGACTTTCTTGCACTTCTCGGTATCCGTATCATAATCTACTCCGATATCAACAACCCTGCGACGGACAGGATTGCGGGAATAATTTGTAATAACCCCCTTCCTAAGCTGATCGTTAGGAATGACAACGTGCTGTCCGTTGACAGTATCCAAGGTCGTCGCCATGACCCCAACGGAAGTGACTGTGCCTTCTGCAGTTGCATCGCCTTGTACTTGAATATAATCCCCGGTACGGAAGTGCTTTGATTTCAATAGGATGATTCCAGATGCACAAGCAGAAATAATATTCTGCAAGGATAAGCCAATAGCAACTGTTCCAGCCGAAAGAATCTGTGCTAGGGAACTGACATCGACTTTTAGAATGCGCAAAACAACAAATGCAAGGATGAGATTCAGTGCAACATTAACAAGAGTGATAGTAAAGGAACGGACCGAAACATCGATTCCCCTCTTGTTCTTTGCTCCCGTGGCTGCCTTGATGAGACGAATAATCAGCTTAATAAGATAATGACAGACAATGAGAACAGAAACCGCTAGTATAAGACGGGTGATCCTATTCCTGCCAGATTCGTCCTTGTTCCAGAACCAATTACCGATTTCCTGACAGCTTGATTTCAGGAAATTCACAAACACATCCCATCCACCCGAATCAGTCGGAGTTTCCCCGCCAGCACTAGTGTTTTCAATAGCCGAAACGGCTTCTAAGAAGAATAAATGTCCCATATGATAAAAGCTTTCTATTTATATTCTTGTCTATTTAAACACTTTTCTTAGTAGATAACAAACCCAAAACAAGAAAGAAAAAAGTGCCGGATATTTTCCGGCACGTAAACGAGAAATACTATTCAGTAATCAGCGGATAAGAAAGATAGTGAAGTTCTTCAAGCTGATCTGCAGTGACATAGCCTGCAGGGGCTTCCAGCAAGGTAGGAATACGATTCACAACAGTCGCGCAGGTATGTTCAACGGTAGCTGGTTTAACAACATGGAATTCCGTATTCGGTTCGCCGGTAATCTGCCAATCGCACCTATCGCCATCCTCCTTACCATATACTTTTCCAATCGTCTCTTCTTCAATCACCATGCCTTGATAGGTTTCGATTGTCACAACCGCTGACCTTCCGATGCAACGTCCGGCTTTGATTTCTTTTCCAAGCGTAGAAGAGTAGATATCATGATCAATGACATAGGGCACGTTCTTCTGAGATATCGATTTGATTGTCAGCCCGAGTTTATTCACAATTGCTTCAGCAGCATTCCAAGCATAGGAAGGAACGACTTCTGTTGGATGAGCAAGAGTTTTTTCGAATTCTTCTTTCGTAAGATTACATCCATGAGCCTTAGCTAAAGCAAGTCCGTATTCATCGACATTATATGAATAAGCGCCTTTGATTTTCGTAATGTTATGACAACCTGCAGCGGCAAGAGAAACCCTGTTGATCCAGAAAATGTCCTGCCTTCCGCTTCCGGTAACCGTGCATCCGTACTCTTTTGCAAGGCGATCCAGTTTATTTGTGAGTTGGGCACTTGTAGTCCAAGGATAGATGGCTTCTTCACAAGTGGTGATGACGTTGATACCCCGTTTCACGCATTTCTCAACATGAGGATAAATATCACCTAAGAAGCTGAACAACGTGACGACTGCAACATCGGCATCGCATTCATCCAAGACTCTGTCTGCATCCTCTGAAATTAAGACGCCAGTTTTAACTCCGAGTTCGGCATAATCTCCCACATCCACTCCTTGTAAAGCAGGATTGACATCAATGGCGCCTACAATTTCGGCTCCTTTTTCATGAAGGTAACGGAGTATATATTTCGACCTCTTACCACATCCGTACTGTACAACTCTGATTTTGCGCATAGTGAGTTCCTCCGAAGTGATTGTAACCGATTACATTTAATCAAATCAATATTTTTATAATCTTTTTTTGCATATGCAAGAGAAAAGGATTTTCTCTCGAATCTTTTACTACAAAAGACTTTCGAGTTCAAAAAACTAATAAAATACTTTTCTATCTCCTGACAAGTAACACTTTATTTTTATTTCTTTTGCTGTCTATTATCAAAATCCGAGATTTTCCCAGTGTCTTCAACTTTTAGGCCACGAATCAAATAATATTTGATTCCGTATTGCTTGCGTTTTAAATGAATATAATAAAAACGGATGGCAAGAAGAATCCTGCCGAGCCTAATTAAGAACGCGATTCCTGCAAGCAGCCACCTCCACCAGGTAAAGGATTTGTAATCGAAGAAGTCTGTTCCGAGGATGCAGCAACATAACACGCCTGCAGAACGGAAAATCAAGGCAGTTGCAAAATTATACCTGAAAGAAATATCGCTCCTGCCGCAGACAAAAGACCTCGTATCATCAGGAAAGAAAGGGAAAAGATAAACGAAAGGAAGAGCTGCCTTTCCGCCGACATTTAGAATGTTTGTAGCTTTTCGATAATCCTCTTCGCCAATCAACCAACCAATCGCCTTTTTTCCAATCGTTCGTCCGACAAAGAATAATAGAACTGTTGTCAGCCTAACTGAAGAGTCACAGAGAAGAAAAGAATAAAACCTTCCTAATGGTGTCTTATCGTTGAGCATCCTGTTTGCCAAGGTAATAAAAAAGATAGAGGAAATTCCCGGAATAAGATTGACAATCGGAGACAAAATCAGATAGAGGAAGCAGCCAAAAGCAAGATTCTCTTTTGTCCATTTTTGAATGTCATCCCTGAGCTTGGTTTTCCCTCCCAAAAGAGAGAAAACATAATAGCCAAGAAGAAAAATACCTCCGACGATCAATGCCAAGGTCAACAAGCGGACAAGAAACTTAATAATTTTTCTTCTTTTGTTTTTTGGATTCGATTCATTCATACAGAATGAATTCTAACACAATCAATTACCAAACGCCTCTTTTGTCTGCTTTTCGCTTGTTTTTGAGCAAAACTATTGCCGGAAGGTGGAAGTTCTGGTTCTGCCTGTTTTATAATTGATAGGGAAAATAAAGAAAGGAATTACTTCCATGTCAACTTATGATGTAGTCATTATTGGCGCAGGTGTGACGGGAACTGGCATTGCAAGGGAATTGAGCAAATATCAACTCAAAACACTGCTGTTGGATAAAGAAAACGATGTTTCCAGGGCAACAAGCAAAGCCAACTCTGGTATTGTCCATGCTGGATATGATCCTCTTCCGGGCACCAAGAGGGCAAAGCTCAATGTCTTAGGATGCAAGAGGATCCATGATTTAGCAAAAGAGAGGAACTACCACTATAAAAACATCGGTTCCTTGGTCGTAGGAAGCACTCTTGAAGACCACAGGAAAATCAATGAGCTCTACGAAAGAGGGAGGAAGAACGGAGTTCCGGACAGGAAATTATTGAAGACTGCTGCGGAAGTCCACAAGAGGGAACCGAATTTAGCCAAAGAAATCGATTATGCTCTTTATGCTCCAAGTGCAGGTGTCATCTATCCTTGGGAGCTTGTCTTAGCCAGGGGAAACACCGCGGTCAAGAACGGAGTTGAATTTTCTGGTGATAGCAAAGTCAAAGATATTACAAAAGATGAAAACGGCATTTTCCATATCCAGACAGATAAGGAAGAATTTCTCTCAAAAATCGTAATCAATGCTACCGGGCTCTATGCCGACGAAGTCTACAAGATGGTTTTGAAAGACAAAAAGGATGATTCTTTTGAAATCACCCCTGTTCGCGGAGAATATTATCTGCTTGACAAAGAAGAAGGAAATTTCGTCTCTCATGTTATCTTCCAGACCCCGACAAGCCTTGGCAAAGGCGTCCTTGTTTCGCCCACTGCTGATGGAAATCTGATTGTGGGTCCAGATGCCAATGACCATATCGAAGGAAAAGATGACCTAGGAAATACGATAGAAGCCTTAGCCTATATTCGAAATAGGTCTGCCCGTTCTGTTCCGAATGTCAACTTCCGAAATAACATTCGGAACTTTGCCGGAAACAGAGCCACCATTAAAGGACGTGAGGACTTCCTGATTGAGGAATCCGGCATTGTGAAAGGATTTATCAATTTTGCAGGAATTAAGTCTCCTGGCTTGACAAGCGGTCCTGCCAGGGGAATCGAAGCTGTTTCTATTCTGAAGAAAAGGGGTATTCCATTAGAGAAGAAGAAAGATTTCTCCTACTTCCGTCTTCCTGGCTACTTCCGTGAGAAGACCTTAAAGGAAAAGGAAGACCTTATCGAAAAGAATCCGTTGTATGGTCAAAGGATCTGTCGATGTGAAACAGTCACCGAAGGTGAAATCCTCGATACATTTTCTTGGCCGATTCCTCCCCGCTCCATTGATGGAATCAAGCGACGCACAAATGCTGGTATGGGACGATGCCAAGGTGGATTCTGTGGTCCGAAAGTCTTCGAAATCCTGCTTAACAATCTCCATGTTCCATTCGATGAAATCTATCAAGACAAGACTGGAAGCAAAGTCGTAGTTGAAAAGACGAAGGAGGGAAAATAAATGTTCTCCACACACGATTTAGTCATTGTCGGTGGCGGACCTGCCGGCCTTGCAGCAGCCTATGGAGCTTATAGCAAGGGCGTGCGGGATATCTTGATTCTCGAACGTGACAACACACTCGGCGGAATTCTAAACCAGTGTATCCATAACGGCTTTGGCCTTCACCGGTTTAAGGAAGAACTTACCGGTCCAGAATATGCCGCACGGTACGAAGACAGGATCAAGAACACCTGGATTGAAACACAACTCAATACCAGGGTCATTGACATCAGCAAAGACAAGCTTATCACCTGCGTTTCCCCTGAAAAAGGACTGGAGCAGATTAAGGCAAAAGCTATCATCTTAGCAATGGGATGCCGTGAAAGAAGCCGTGGTGCCATTTCAACTCCTGGAGACAGAGTCGCTGGCATCTATACTGCTGGAGCAGCTCAAAAATACTGCAATATCGACGGATATCTTGTAGGAAAAAGAGTTGTTATTCTTGGGTCAGGTGACATCGGCCTTATCAGGGCAAGAAGAAGGACACTTGAAGGTGCAAAAGTGCTCGCGGATGTTGAACTCTGTCCATACTCAAACGGACTCAATCGCAACATCGCCCAATGTCTCAATGATTTTGATATCCCGCTTTACCTCTCCCATACGGTCAGTGATATTATTGCCGATGAAGAGCATCATCGGATTAAGCAGGTTGTCATCTCCAAAGTGGATGAACACAATAATCCAATCAAGGGTACCGAAATTGTTTTCGATTGTGATACGCTGCTTCTCTCTGTTGGCTTGATTCCTGAAAACGAACTCAGCAAAAAGGCTGGGGTGGATTTGGACCCCAGAACAAAAGGAGCAGTCGTCTATGATAATTTAGAGACAAACGTGGAAGGGATTTTTGCCTGTGGCAACGTTCTCCAAGTCCATGATCTTGTTGATAACGTTTCCGCGGAAGGCAATCGTGCTGGAGAAAATGCGGCTGATTACCTCGAAAGGGGCGAAAAGGACCGGTCCTTGGTTAAAGTAATTCCTGGAGAGGGACTAGGCTACACATGTCCCCAATTCATACGCAAAGATGACTCCAAGGAATATGTCGATATCTTCTTCCGCGTCCGTAAGCCTGTTAGCAATTGTTCTCTTATCATCAAAAAGGACGGAGTTGAAATAAAAGCTGTCAAGAAAATCAAAGTCATACCTTCCGAAATGGAATCGTTGCGGATTAAGAAAGAAGATTTTCTCACTTCAAGCGAGATTGAAATCTCACTCAGAAAGGATGCTGAATAATGCTAAAGAAAATGGTATGCATCAACTGCCCTAGAGGCTGCGAAATCGTAGTCGACACCGAAAAAAGGACAGTGACTGGTAATTTCTGCCCTCGAGGAAAGGAGTATGGAATCAGTGAAGTAACTCACCCCAGGCGCACAATCACTTCTACTGCAAAGATTGAAAATGGCATCATCAACCGAGTTTCTGTCCGTACGGACAAACCAGCTCCAAAAGAGAAAAGGTTTGATATCAGGAAGGAAATCAACAAACTTAATCTGCAAGCACCGATTCATCTTGGCGACATTCTCATTGAAAATGTCTGCAACACCGGCGTAAACGTTATTGCCACAAAAACAGTTGGCGAAAAATAGGAAATCAAAAAACTGCTCTTTGCCTTTGGGATAAGAGCAGTTTTTTGGTTCCCAATTAGAAAGTTTATCTAATTATAAGAAATCGCTTGGACTATTTAGTCCTTGAAAAAAGGCTATCTGCTTCCCTTTCTATCTGCTCTTTTTTGGGAGAAGTCGTTCCCATTTTCTTTAATTCTTCCTCAGCCTGCCTGATAAGATAGTAGTTCGAGCGGAGGAGAAGATAGCGTTCAAGATATCCAAGAGGATCATCTTCCGGATCAACGAACGGATGAAAGGCAATCCTTAAACGGAACGCATTTTCTCTCCTGGGTGATTTGCTCTTCCTCTCCAAAATCTTCTTCCGCCTTAAGTTTTTCCTCACTTCTTCTTCGTCCGAAAAATGAAGATTCTCAAGGGACAGAGAAACAAGAAGAGGATAGTTTTTCTGCTTCTCGATTTCTTTGTCATCAAGTAAGGAGACAGCATACCGATAATCCAGTTTTGAAAACTTTCTTCCCTTCCTGACCGAAGCCACTTTTTTCTCGTTCAACTTTATTCTTTTGTTGTAAACAAGGTTCTTTAAGGTTTTCCTGATTTCGGTTTCCTTTTTCCTGCTCTGCTCTAACGCATTGATTTCTTCTGAGGTCAGTTCCATCGTGTCTATTCTCTTTCTTATTGATTGTAATCGAACTCTCTCTTTTCGGGTACTTTTTTCTTTTGCTTATTTTCCATTGAAAGTAAGAATGAAATCTCATAAAATAAAGAAAAAGGCAATTATGAAAATTATGGTCAACACCTATATTCTCTATCCCTGTCTAATGAGCATTTTTGGATGCGTATGCCTTGCCGAACTCATAGCATGCTTTAGAGAAAAAGACGGAATAAGAATGATTTTAAAGCCTTTTTGCCTCTTTCTTCTATTTTTAACCGCAGTTATCATTTTTCCAAACCAGCAATACCTTTATTTCGGGTTATTTTGCGGAAGGTTAGGAGATATCTTCAGGAGGTTCACAAAGAAAAACTCTAGCGTTTTGTTAGGCAGGTTCTTTTTCTTTCTGAATCATTTATTCTTTATTTTGGAATTCGCGTCTCTGTTCAGTCAGGAAATCACAAGCCGTGCCTATCTGATCTATGGGGTGGGAATAGGGCTTGTTTTTGCCTTTGCAGCTTATAGCATCCATTCCACATTGAAAATACCCTGGCAGCTCAAACTCGGCGGTGCCTTTTATGCCTCTATACTCATCCTCGATCTAGCTGTCAGGTGTCTAGGCCTATACCTAGGACATTCCGAATTTGCTTTTGGAGTTATCGGAGGAGTTTGTTTTCTTGCTTCTGATCTCTTTCTCACTTATTCAATGTATTTAAAAGACGTTAAAAGAGATCACTTCTACATCAGGTTGACTTACCTTATTGCGGAAGCAATGATTTTTCTTAGTTTTTCAAGTGTCCTTGGTGTGTTCTGACTATTCTCCTAGTCTCCCAATCAAAAATTCATGGAACCTCTTAGAGAGGATAAGATAATCCACTTTACCAACGTTTGTATGGGCAAAAGTATCCTGAACAAGGATAAAATCAGGAAGTTCATAGGAATTAAAGGACTGCTTCAGAGCATCGTTGATTTCCTTCTTCCTTACTTTCTCATCCCGGCCTTTTTCTAAGGAAACAAAGAGACAAAGATAATCTCGTCCCTTATAAGTTTCTCCTAAATAGGCGCATTCTTTAACGCCTGACATAGATGAAACTCGTTTTTCAACAGCTAATGGATAGACGTTCCTTCCTTTTTTCTTCAGCCTGCGTTTCCTCCGGCTTACAAAATAAAGATATCCGTCTGAATCCTTATATCCAATATCACCTGTTAGGACATAGTTCTCACCATCCAGGGTATAGAAAGGGCTCTTTTCCTGTTTAAAATAACCATTCCTTAATACCGGACCGCCTACTGCCCTTTCACCGTTTTCTCCAGGCTTCCTCTCGTGATGATCAATTGGATCAAGGATTCTTACTTTTACATTATTCAGTGGTTTACCAATGCTGCCAACGCGATTATTCTTCCTGGTATTGACACTTAATACTGTCACTGTTTCCGTAAGCCCGTATCCTTCGAAAAGTTTCCCTTTGCTCCCGGCCTCTGCAAGGCGTTTGTTGAAACGTTCCAAAAGAGAGGGGGCAATAAAATCACCGCCAATAAAGCAGATTTTGATTTGCTTCAGTTTTTCGCCATGAAAATCTTTGTTTTTCAAAAGAGCCTCATAGATAGCAGGTACACCAATCAGGATATTCAGTTTTTTCTGGCTGAGAAGCTTAACGACTTTTTTTGTACGGAAGGATGGAAGAAGGGCAATCGAGCCCCCAAAACAAAGCATGGTCAGGACACCCCTAGTCAAACCAAATCCATGGAACATCGGAAGACAAGCAAGCCTAGACCTATGGTTTTGGCGGACTTCTTCAATTGAAGAATCGATAATTTCGGGCCCGTTTTCAATAACAGAATAGAATGCATAATCGCTCAAGACAATGCTCTTGCTTTCACCAGTAGTTCCGCCAGAGGAGAGCAGAATTCTTCCTTTTTTCGTATCATAGGAAACTTCCTTTGTCTCCCTGTCGGATTTACCAAAAGGAATCCGAGCATCGCATTTTCGATAGGCAGTCAATTCTTTTCTTTCCTTACAAGTAAAAAGGAAACGTTTCACGATGCCTAACGAAGCAGAAGGATCAAGTGCCATCCTAGGAATAGAAGAAGAAATCAGAAGTGGGTATTTATTCCTAAAGATTGAAACGACAATCAAGAGTTTAGATTTCTTATCTTTGAACTCACGCAAGATATTTTCCTGGCTAGTCAAAGGATGCAGAAGATGAATTGAAAGTCCAAGTTTCGAAGCCGCATAAAACAAGGCCACCGCCTCAGGAGTATTTGGGGCAACGAGAGTAATCCTATCATTTTCCTTTAATCCAGTACTTGCTAAAGAAAAAGCAGCTTTGTCAACCAAAGAAAGCAAGCCAGCATAAGTTATGGTTTTTCCTTCATAATACCTAGCAGGATAAGAAGGAACTTCGAATGCCGTTCTTTTCAGCGTCTCGTAGAAAGTGATGGTTTTATCCATGGATTTCCTCCAAAGCAATCAGAAACGATATCCCCTTGGAAGGGTGATAAGAATAAGCAGAGCAGCCCTAAGGGGTTGATGGAGCAAATAAACCCACCTTGTATTTCTGCCCCTGAAACAAAGCGGTTTGAAAAGAGAATGCGGAACCGGAAAGAGAGTCTGTTTCTTTTTGTAGAAAGTTTTCCCGACAGCAGCGCCAAAGAAAGTCGGTGCTAAATAAGGAATCAGTGGGAAATAATCAGCACCAAAGCAGCATTTTCCAGTGAGAAGATCAATCACTTCTCCGAAAGAAGAGATTTCATCAATATAATTTTCTGAATAGTAGAGATTCTTTGCCATGCAGATAACAAAAATGAAAATTGAAAGAGCAAAGAGAATTCTCGCATCATCCTTAAAAAGCTTGTCCAAAATAGCCACAGAAAGAACCGAAAAACCTAGCGCAAAGAGAACACCGAAAAGGATGCGCTCATCGATAGAACCGCCGGTGATGTAATAAAGCGCATAGGTAGCACCATCAAGAACAGCACAGCCAAGAATAATCTTCAAGGAATGGACAAAATTATTACGAGAAAAAGAGCAGGAGATTCCAGAAAGGACAAAGAAAAGCCCTGAAAAGATAAAATGACAGATTAATTCCCAGTCGCTGTTCCTGACCTGGTAGCAGAGATTCTGCCTATATCGGACAAAAGGGTTGCTCACAATAAAGTAGTTTGAATAAATCTGCGGAAGAAGGTAGGCAAAATCAAAAGCAAGGTGATCCAATATCCTCAGAAATATAGATAGTCCTCGTAGTGCATCGATCTCCCAGATACGATGAGAATAGTCTCTTTTTCTTCTTTTTGTTTTTGCATTCATATGTTGAATATTATAAATCCATCGGTGTTATTTACAACAAAAGCAAAATTGTGAAACAAAAAAAGGCGTCTTTTGCAAGGCGCCTCTCGTTTTCAATGGTGCGGACGGAGGGAATCGAACCCTCATGGGAAGCCCACACGCCCCTCAAACGTGCGCGTCTACCAATTCCGCCACGTCCGCATTTGCTCAACAATTATATCCACTTCTATTCGCTAATTCAAGAAAAATCAGCTAAAATATTTTTTGATGGATAAAAGAACACTTCTAACACGCAAAGTTTTCACGATGGATGACGGCTATTCGCTGAGAGTCAACGTCTTTCTAAAAAAAGGAAAAAAGGGAAGGCTAGCAAGAACCGAATACGGAGAACTTTGTATCTATACCAACGGAATACTCTCGGAAGAAAAGCTCTTATCCTTTGTCAAAAAAGTATATCAGCTTAGAAAGAAGCAGATTACTCAACGTCCATTCAGGAAAGAGAACGTTTATATTTACTGCCTTGGAAAGAAGTGCTATTTCACAAGAGATGCAAAAAGGAAAGGAAGAGAAGGATACTACTACATTCCAAAAGCAACTAAAGATCCTCTCACACGGTACAAAAAAGACTTTCTGTCCTACTTAGAGCCACGAGTAAAGGAAATCGGAAAAAGAAGGGGAGTGGATCTTTCTTCCTGGACTATCCGAACCGGTCTCTTCCAATCCTATTATGGATGCTGTGCACCGAAAAAAAAGTGGAGGAAGTTCGATTACCGTCTCTTTGCCTACAAGCCTGAAATCTCTGATTCAGTCATTATCCACGAGATTGCCCACACTTATGAAATCCATCACAATGACCGCTTTTACAAAATCGTGTACCTCTTCTGTCCAGATTATGACCATCTGCAAGATGAGTTAGTAGAAGGCCACTTCGAAGGAGAACTAGATAACTATGTCTATTAAAATCATACAAAGCGAAGAGAACAAGACATTCAAAGACCTTTTTAAACTAAAAAAAGGAAATGCAAAAGAAGGTCTTTTCCTTGCCGAAGGCAGAGATCTCCTAGATGAAGCTAGGAAAAGCCATTCCGTAAAATCCGTGCTGATTCCAGAGGGCGGGAGTAATCCTTATCCTGAAACTGATACTATCGTCCTAAAACAGGGGCTTTTCCGTCAGCTTGCCAATTACCAGTCCCTTCCAGAGAGGATCACTCTCTGCCAGAAGTGCTATGCCCCTTTGTCCTCTGTTGGAAAAAGAATCGTCTATCTAGACAAAGTCCAGGATCCAGGAAATCTCGGCACGATTCTTAGAAGCGCTTTATCGTTTTCCTATACTGGTGTAGTCCTTTCCTTTGATTGCGTTTCGCTCTATAATAATAAAGCAATCCAATCATCAAAAGGAGCTCTATTTAAAATTCCTGTTGCACAGGCCGAATTGAGCGAAATTGATAAGTTAGGCTACCACATCTACTTGACCACTCTCGACGGAGAGGATGAAAAAGATTTCGCCTCTCTTGATGATCCCTTCTGCCTCGTTTTCGGAAACGAAGGTCAAGGAGTAAGCGCAAAGAATCTGTCTTACGGAAAGAAGCTCAGAATCAACAGGGGAAACATAGACTCCCTGAATGTCGCGGTAGCAGCAGGGATCTTTAGGTACCGGTTCCGGAAAGGAGAAACAAATGGCAATTAAAAAGCAGAAAGTCACCAAAAACATCAATCCCGCAATCAAAATCGAAGCGCCGACTAAAAAGACGGTTTTGCTTTGTGCCAATGGGTTCTCCACCAGCGATACGCACGACTCTATTGCTAGGCACGAATATTTCAACAAATCGTTCAAGGAAGAATATCCAGACTGCGATATTGTTCCAGTTTCTTTATTCCTCCCAAGCAAAAAGTCCACTCACTCGAGGAAGCACTTTGAAAAAGCCTATCGCAGCGTAATCGAAGAGTACATCTCGAAAGGCTACGATATCAGGCTGCTCGGTTATTCCTTCTCCTGTGCCTTAACCGCAAAAAGGGCAGATCAATACCAAGACTATGTGAAGAAAGTCATTTTAGTAGCTCCGGTCTATGACACTATAGTGAACAACAGGATTCCCGGCTATATTGAGTATGCCTGGAAGTTCCACAAGCTCCGCAAAAAGTACGGAAAAAAGGTTTCCGGTTCCATCTGCCGTGAAACCACTGTCGGGATGGGAAAGACACTGATTGCTATCTTCTTCTCAATCCTCTTCAATCGGCGTTACATCCGGAAACTTGAGATTCCGACTTTGATAATTCATGGGACAAGCGATGAATTATCGACAGAACACGCCATCAAGAAAGTTGACACTAAGATCAAAGGCGAACACGAGCTCTTCGTCTACGAAAAGAGGACTCATGCGATAAGGAAGAATGTCCGGACAAATGGCATCGTTTTCGAGGATATCCTTCACTTTGCGTTCAACACTCCTTATCTGATTGAAGCCGAATCAACAATCAAGAGGCAGGAAAAGAAAGCAAGGAAAGTCGCATTAGACGAAGACGGAAATCCGATTCCTACCTTTGGCGAAATCTTCGAAGAGTTAAAGCCTTATACAAGCGAAGAAGCGAAATACGGAGAAGAAGAATTCTAACTGAAAGGCGTCTTATGACGCCTTTTCTTGGATTTGCTTTTCCTTCCCCTTATAATAAAAAAGTTCAAACAAATCACGGAGGCAACCATGAAACTGAAAGATACTCTGATTAGGCCGAAAGGCTCATTCCCAAGGCGTGCCAATCTCCCTTCTTGGGAAGGGAAAAGGGCGCAAGGATGGGATGAAAAGTCCATCTACAATAAGCTTTTAAAGGAGCATGAAAACAAGACTCCTTTCTATCTCCATGATGGCCCTCCGTATGCCAACGGCCAGATTCATTGCGGACACGCTCTGAATAAAATCATCAAGGATATCATCATCCGCAGCAAGAATCTGGAAGGATATTATGTCCCTTATACCCCGGGCTGGGATACCCATGGTCTTCCCATTGAAAACCAGGTCACAAAATCCGGTGTCGACCGAAAGACAACACCGCCGGCTTTATTCCGCCAGAAATGCCGCGAATATGCAATCGGACAGGTCGAATACCAGAAAAGCCAAAGGCTCCGCCTAGGCGTCATCGGCGATTATCATCATCCTTATCGTACTTTGGACCGCGACTATGAAGCGGATCAGATTCATATCTTTGCCAAGAGGGCAAGGGATGGACTGATTTACAAAGGACTCAAACCTGTCAACTGGTCCTGGTCAAGCGAATCCGCATTAGCGGAAGCTGAAATCGAATACAAAGACGTCCATGCAACGACTCTTTATTTCAAGTTTCCAGTCGAAGATGGAAAAGGACTCCTTGAAAAAGGAGATGCGATTCTAGTCTGGACGACAACGGCTTGGACTATCCCATCGAACCAAGGCTTATGCTTAAATCCGAAGAGGATCTACGGACTTTACAGAACCGACAAAGGCAACCTTGTCAGGTTAAAAGACCTGGCGGAAGGACTGAAGGAAAAAGTCGGTTTCAAGGAAAGGACTCTTTTGAAAGAGTTTACCGGAAAGGAAGCAGAAGGCATCCTTGTCCATCATCCTTATCAGGATCGTCTTGTCCCCTGCTGTGTGGATGACTATGTCACTTCCGATTCCGGTACTGGCATCGTCCACTTAGGTCCTGGCCATGGCGCGGATGACTACCGTGTTGCAAAGAAATACGGACTCCCTGTTGTCTGCACGGTAGATCCGAAAGGATATAGGATTGACTCCGGAAAAGAAGTCGATGGAAGGTTCTATGAAGATGCTGGAAAGAAGGTCCTTGAAATCTTGAAAGAGAACGGGAACCTTCTATCTACCGAGGAGATTGTCCATGCCTATCCGCATGACTGGCGAACAAAGAAGCCGACAATTTTCCGTGCAACTACCCAGTGGTTCTGCTCCATCAACAAGATTAAAGCCAAGCTTCTAGAAGAAGCCGATAAGGTCAAATATCTTCCGGTTTGGGGAAAGACCCGCTTTAAGAACAGGCTGAGCGACCGAGATGATTGGTGCATTTCCCGTCAGCGTCTCTGGGGTGTTCCGATTCCGATTTTCTATGGCGAAGACGGAGAACCTATCAGGGACAAGGAACTATTCGATTATGTCGAGAAGCTTTTCCGTGAAAACGGAAGCGATATCTGGTATGAATGGCCGATTGAAAAACTTAGGCCGGAAGGATATAAGAGCGTTCATTCTCCCAATGGTACCTTCACAAAAGAAAAAGACATCAGGGATGTCTGGTTCGATTCCGGTTCTTCCTTCTTAGCCAGTGACATCAACTACCATCATCCTTTCCCTGCAGACCTTTACTTTGAAGGAAATGATCAATATCGCGGCTGGTACAACTCTTCCATGATTTTATCCGTTGCTTATACTGGAATCGCCCCATATAAGAGGATTTTGACCCATGGATTCATTGTCGACCAGAACGGCGATAAATTCTCCAAGTCCAAACAGAATGGCATTGATCCAGTCGATATCTGCAACAAGTTCGGAGCCGATATCCTTCGTCTTTGGACGACATCGATCGACTTCACGACTGCTGAAATCAAACTCTCGATTCCGCTTCTTTCTGTTGTTTCGGATCAGTATCGTAAGATTCGTAACACCTTCAAATTCAGGCTCTCCAATCTGCAAAACGATGATAACGGAGACAAATTCGATACCTCCTACGTTCCTTCTTCGCTCTCTCTGACGAATCAGAGGATTCTCAATCGTCTGAAGGAAGTCCTGAAGGATAGGAAGAAGGGATACGATGAATACAATTTCACAAACGTCACGACTGCCTTGACCAATTTCTGTGTCAACGACCTTTCTTCTTTCTTCCTTGATTTCTCTAAAGATACCCTTTATTGCGATAAGAAAGACAGCAAGGAACGTTTGGATACTCAGTATGTCCTCTTTGTCATCGTCAAGAGTCTTGCAATTGCCTATTCTCCGATTCTTGCTTTCACAAGGGAAGAGGTCTATCAGACCTTGACTTTTAATGGAAAGAAGGAATCGGTCATCTTAGAGGATTACCCTTCCTTTGATGGCATTGATGAGAACCTAAGCAAGAAATATGCTCTGCTTCTTTCCCTCCGTTCTAAAGTCAATACTTTAATTGAGCCTCTTCGCAAAGAAAATCAAATTCACTCCTCTAGCGAAGCGAAGGTTCTCTACGCTCCGGAAAGCGAAGAAGAAAAGATATTAATTGATGAAATAGGCAAAGAAGAACTCAGTCGTATCTTCATCATTTCCGGATTTGAAACCGCCCCGAAGAGTTCCGTCATCTCTCATCCTGGCACCCGCTGTGATCGCTGCTGGAATTATTTCGATGACATCACCATCGATGAAGAGGGAAACCATCTCTGTCATCGCTGCGAAAAGATTGTGCATCCGGAAGGAAAATAAGGCATGGAAGAAGCAAAGAAAGTTAAGACTCCGCTGTCTAAGAAGCTGAAAGCCTACTTTTCAAAATACTTCAAATCCCTGAACTATCCTTTCTATCTATCGAGGATTGCTCTGGCCATCGGCCTATTCCTTGTCGACTATTTCACGAAGCATATTGCTTTTGATTTCCTGAGCGGAAAGCCAGATGGCTTCGTGCAGGAAAACTATATTCCTGGCCTTATTGATTTGACTTTAGTCGGAAACAAAGGAGCCGCCTGGGGATCCTTCTCAGGAAAGATGTGGGCTCTTGTTATCATCTCTACGATTGCCTCTGTTATGCTGACAATCAATCTTCTTTTCCGTTTCACAGCCTATAACAAGGTCTTAAGGATTGGTGTCACTCTCATGCTTCCTGGTGCTGCTGGAAACCTAGTAGATCGTATTGGATTCTTGGCACAGAAAGGAATCTACAAAGAGGGTGTTGTCGACTTCCTGCGGTTCCATTTCTGGCAGAGTTTCCCTATTTGCAACATTGCAGACTATTGTCTTTCTATCGGTGTAGTCCTGCTTCTTATCGGTTTCGTCAGGGAATTCATCAAAGAATACAAACAGATCAAAGCCGAGGAAGAAGCGGATAAGAAGAAAGCACTTGCAGAGGGAAAGGAAGTCGACGTAAAAGAAGAAGACAGGAACAAAAAACTATCTGCCCTTTCTCAGAAAGAAGAGACTTCAAACCATGATTCAGAAAAAGGAAGTTCAGGAAAAGAATAGACTTGACGTTTCTGTCGGTCTTCTCTTCTCCTTGACTCGTTCACAAGCACAAAAAGCAATCAAGGAAGGCAGAGTCCTTGTCAACGGGGAGAAAAAGGAATCTCCTTCTTTCAAAGCAAGGCCTGGCAGGGAGCTTACTCTCGATGCTCTTGACCCGGAACAGATCAAAGTTCCGAAAAAACCTACGATTGACGTAAAACTAGACTTCGTCTATCAGGACAAAGATATTTCAATCCTTAACAAACCTCGTGGCAGGGTCGTCCATCCAGCACCCGGACATGACAACAACACGATCGTCAACTATCTACTCAACGAGGATTTCTTTGATTTCGATGTCAATGACAGCGACGATTTACGTCCTGGTATTGTCCACCGGATTGATAAAGACACTTCCGGACTTCTTGCTATAGCGAATAACAAACCGACACAGAGTGTTTTGTCGGAAGAGATAAAAGAACGTGATTTCCACCGTTCTTATCTTGCGTTAGTCTACGGAAACGTGAAAGACAAACGGTTTAAAATCGATGCTCCTTTGACACGTCCGAACCATACTGAGAGAAAAGCCGTTGTGGATATCTATAAGGGTAGAGACGCAATTACCCACTGCACTCTCCTTGCTTCGACCGGCAAGGTTTCGTTGCTAAAAGTAACCCTGGAAACAGGGCGTACCCATCAGATCCGCGCCCACCTTGCCTATATCGGATTTCCGATAGTCGGCGATCCGCTCTACGGAAGAAAGAACGATGAAAAAATCGCTTCAAAGGGCCAAGCACTCCATGCCTACTCTTTATCCCTGATTCATCCCGATAATAGGAAAAGAAGGACGTTCTATGCGCCAATCGACGATTACTTCAAAAAGCTGTTAATCTATTTCTTCAAGACAAATATTTAAAAAGAGCGCCATCCGGCGCTCTTTTCATTTAACGAATGTTCCATATTTCTTGCTAAATTCAATTCGGCTTCCGTCAGAATTGAACTTGTACTCCCAGATTACTTGCGCGAATTCACCTATCCTTATGTCGGATTCATAATAATTTGGAACATCTGGAAAGGAAACGCTGAGCTGAAAGGTTCCGACGGAATTCGGGTTATCATGGTAGACTTTGGCAAAGTCAAGCTGAATATGGAAGGTCCTGTTATCAATGAAGTATCGTGTTTTTTCCGCTGGGAAGAAAATGAAGTTCTGATAGTAGTCCTCTTCTTTAAAAGGAGGAAGTTTCCTCCTCTGAATTGTTTTTTCTTGATTATCCGCATCAGAATAGATGAAATCGAGTCTCGGAGACTTGTTCCGAATTCTCGGATCATCTTCAATATAGACGCCACATGTAAATTCAACTGGAAGGTTTGTTGGGCATTCCATAGATTCTGTCTTCAGATTCACTCTTCCATCGAGCTTAAAAGATGAATCCGGAGTTTCTGGATAATATTCCAGTTCATCGTTATCGACTTTAAAAGCATTTTCCTTCTTAAGCCATTCCGAATCATAAGCTTTATTACCGATTTTGTCTGGAAGTGAATAGGATTCGGTTATTTGATCAACATCACTCTGCTTTCCGCATCCGAAGAAAGTCAAAAGCAAGGAAAACCACGCAATCTGCTTTTTCATCATTTTTCTCCTCCATTACTCCACATAGAAACCATATTCCTTGTCATTTATAGAAAAATCAAAGCTCCTATTGATATCCTTTTCAAATTCTTCTCTATTTTCTATTGAATATTTCTCTTTACCATGAGCATCATAAAAGAAAAGCTCCAATTTGGCATTTAGCTTTTTTGATGTTGCCAATTGAGAAAGTTTTGTTACATCAACTGAAACTTTCTTTGAATATTTGTACACTTCGTAATAGGTATACCGGCTTGGAAAATCGTATGTAAAGAATTGATAATCGTTGTTTCCTACTTTAGGAAGTTTTATAGAAGTATATTCAGACCACTCGTTACTACTGGTTGGTTTAACCATCAAATATAAGAAAGGAATATAATCAGAAAATCTCTGATTTTCTTCTTCCGTTAGACTCCTTCCAACATAGACATTTAATTCAAGAGGAAAATTGTAGCTATATAAAGCGGCTGTTTCTTTCTTGACACTTAAACTTATTTTTCTCAATCCGCTGTAGCCCCTGAACGGGAAACAATTCTCTCCGTCAAGTTCATCATCGGAGTAGATTTTCCCGTATTCGTCTTGTTTCGTTGATGGGCTTTTTTCAGTATTTGTGGTTCCCTGACATCCGAAAGTGAAAAAGAAAATCGAAGAGAATAGCAACAAAAAATTTCTATTCACAATTTTTCCCTCCTTTTTAAAAGGAAATACCTGTTCTTGGCCCTTCAACAGGTAAATTTGCACCTCCTATGGAAATTCCACCTACCCCTGAATAAAGATTTTTCGAATCATACCCAGCCAATTTTCTTGCCGAATCCATGGAAATTGAAGAATAGAAAACTTTACCATTGGTATCCTGACAAAAAAATACTTTATCTAATACGATTTGTGTTTCATTGTCCCTAATAAAAAGGATTGTTTCTTTGCTAAAAATTTGGAGTGAAACTTTCACTTCACCTACATTTCTTTTAATGTACTTGATTGTGATTCCATCTCCAGCAAAAGAGCAACAATCAATCTTTTTACCAGAAAAAAACAAATTGAAATTTCTATCATCCGAATAACCTTCTTCCTTATTCAGGACAATCCCACAATTTCTGTCTGAGCAAGAAGAATCATCAAGTTGTTCTGAATCACTATCTAACTCAGAAAACTGTTTTTTGTCTTCAGATCTTCCAAGTGAGGAACTAGATGCCAGAACTAATAAGAACGCCATTACTTTCTTTAACATTTTAACCTCCATTTTAAGGGAATAAACCAAAAGAAAGAAATCATAATTGCTATTACTATTTTACCCCCCCCTTTATAAAAAGATTCAATTCCTCTTATGCCAATCAAAGTAGCATATTGAGACAATAAAAAGGCTATTTTACCGAATGTTTTAAAAATTCACAGTAAGCTTTATTTCACTTGAATACGCTTACATTTCTTTTCAGATTAACCAAAAACCGCTCCAGTTTGTACTGAAGCGGTTCATTATTTATTTTCGGTAACGAACGTGGAAAGAAAGAACATCAATATCGCTAGGATGGACATTTGTAATCTGCCTTGCTTGCCCTAAGGTCTTAGGACGTAATAGGTTCAGTTTTTCTCTTGCTTCCAAGGAAAGACCATCCCTATGAAGATAATCTAGGTCATCAGGAAGAGGAAGATCTTCATATTCGCTTCTTCTCTTCGCCTCTTTGAGCTCCCTAAGAATATAGCCTTCGTATTTAACCCTAGTCTCAGTTTTAAGCTCTTCTCGTTTGTTCAGAAGCGGTAGAGAGGGGACGCAATCTCTTAATCCCTGATAGGTGACATTCTGTCTTCTTAAAGTCTGTTTCAGGTTCTCGGCACCATTAGGCTTTGGGAATCCAAGAGAAAAAAGATAAGCAAAAATTTTTTCATTAGTTTGAATTTTCGTATTTTCAAGAGAAACAATAGCTCTTGCAATCTTATCTTCACTCTCGGAGAATGTTTGATATCTTTGCTTTGAAATCAATCCGACATCATAGCCATACTTGGTAAGCCGCGTATCCGCATTATCGCTTCTTGTTAATAAACGGAATTCACTTCGGCTCGATAAGAGACGATATGGTTCTTTTGTACCTTTTGTTACAATATCATCAATCCTGATTCCAATATAGGCTTCGTCTCTCTTTAAGATCAGGGGTTCTTTGCCCTGAATCCAAAGACCAGCATTGATACCAGCCCTTAAACCAAGAGCAGCAGCTTCCTCATAACCGGAAGTACCGGCAATCTGTCCGCAAACATAAAGACCATCAAAACCTTTGATTCTTAGGGTATGGTCTAACTGGCTTGGCTCAATTGCATCGTATTCAATGGCATAAGCGTATTTCAAAAATCTTGCATGTTCAAGGCCATGAATAGAATGAACGATCCTCTCTTGTACATATTCCGGCCTAGAAGTGGAAAGACCATCCACATAAGTGGATTTCCTCTCCAAAGATTCTGGTTCAAGAAATAGTTGATGTCTCGTTTTATCTTTAAAACGAACGACCTTGTCTTCAATCGAAGGACAATAACGGGGTCCAACGCCTTTGACTACTCCGCCATACCTAGCGGATTCAGACAGATGGTCCCGGATAATCTGATGCGTCGTTTCATTGGTATAAGTCAGATAGCAGGGAACCCTATCTTCGACTTTCCTAAAGTCAGTGGTTTCATACGAAAAGGCAAGATTTCCGCCTTGACCATATTCCGGTTCAAGATCTTGGAAATCGATAGAATCTGGATCAAGACGTGGCGGAGTTCCGGTCTTAAGACGAAGCCTATGAAGGCCTAAATCCGAAATGGATTTGCTCAAACCATGGCTGGACTTCTCGCCATCTGGTCCAATATCGGTGATGGTATGTCCACGAAGAATGTGAGCTTCCCTATGGGTACCGGTTGCTAAGACAATGGCCTTACAGGAAATAAACCTGCCATCTTCAATAACAACGCCTTTGGCTTTTTTATCTTCAACAACAATTTTTTTGACTTCTTTTTCGGCAATATCAAGGTTTTCAACGGTCAAAAGAAAATTCTGCCTATTACGAGGATAACCCTTCTTATCTTCCTGCGCGCGAAGACACCGGACGCCAGGTCCTTTCGACGTGTTCAGTTCCTTGATTTGAAGAAGAGAGCCTTTCCTATCTGCAATCTTTGCCCTGATTCCGCCTAAGGCATCAATCTCACGGACAACGATTCCTTTAGCGGATCCGCCAATATGAGGATTGCAGGGCCTATTGGAAACCATTTTAAAATTCCTGCAGAGCCTTAAGGTCTTCAGTCCCCTTTTCGCCAAGCTATAAGCAGCCTCCGATCCGGCATGGCCACCGCCGACGACAATCGCGTCGTAGCTTTCCTTAATTTGATTTAGCATAAAGCTTTACCCAATGCTATCGGTCCTATCGAATTTGATAAGCTGATTGAGTTCAACGGCATATTCCATCGGAAGTTCCTTACTAAACGGTTCTAAGAAGCCCATGACAATCCTTTGAGTAGCCTGAGTTTTAGACAACCCACGGCTCCTAAGATAGAAAAGCTGGTCTTCGCTGATTTTAGAAACCGAAGCCTCATGTTCTAGATAAGAGGAAGAATTGTTCACGACATTGTGAGGAATCGTGTCACTATAAGAATAATCATCCAGAATCAGAGTATCACACTCTTCGTGGACCTTAGATCCATCTGCGTTTTTTCCGATTTCAATCGTAGCACGGAAATTGCTAGTTCCGCCTTGGCGGGCAATTGACTTTGAAATAACATTTGCAGAGCTATCCTTACCAAGAAGAATCCTTTTGGCACCCGTATCCTGGAACTGTCCAGAGGAAGCGACCGCAATAGAAACTGTAGAGCCACGGCTTCTTTCACCCTTTAAAACACAGCATGGATACTTCCTGCAAAGCTTACTTCCGATATTGCCATCGACCCATTCCCTGAGTCCGTCATCATCCACCCTAGCACGCTGGGTAACAAGATTCAAAATTGAATTTGACCAGTTCTGGATTGTCGTATAACGCCTTTTTGCACGCTTTCCAACGAAGATTTCAACAATAGCGGCATGGAGAGATTCCTTGGAATACATCGGAGCTGTGCATCCTTCGACATAATTCAGTTCAGCATCATCATCTACAATAATGAGAGTTCGTTCGAACTGGCCGGATTGTTTGTTATTGATACGGAAATAAGACTGAAGCGGCTTATCTAATTTGACTCCTTTCGGAACATAAATAAAGGAACCGCCAGACCAGACTGCAGAATTCAAGGCAGCATACTTGTTATCCTGGGGAGGAATAAGCTTTCCAAAATACTTTTTGAAGATTTCAGGATATTCTTTGAGACCAGTATCGGTATCTAAGAAAATAACTCCTTTTTCTTCGACCTCTTTGAGCCTATTGGAATAAACGGCCTCCGACTCATACTGAGTCGTAACACCGGAAAGGAATTTCTGCTCTGCTTCCGGAATTCCAAGTTTATCAAAAGTTGATTTGACAGTATCCGGAACATCGTCCCAGTTGGAAGCGACATGGTCCGAAACTCTGGTATAGTAGGTATAATCCTGAAAATCGATGAAATCCAAAGAAGGACCAAAAGAAGGCTGATGATGATGGAAGAACTCTTTCAAGGCTTTCAGGCGGAAATCAAGCATGAACTCCGGTTCATGTTTGATTCTGGAAATCTCGCGGACCGTATCTTCATTCAGGCCTTTAGGAGTTTTTAAGATGCTGACGTCCTTGTCCTTGAATTCGAACTTAGACCGGTTGTCTTGATCGACAATATCTTCGATATTATTTTTCGGTTTTGAATCCATGTTCTTTTTCCTCCTCTTCTGCGAACGCCTTCTTTAATCCGCGCCAGGAAATATTCGCACAGGTAATTCGAGAAGGCTGATTCGAGACATTTTCAAAAGCCCTGCCTTCGCCGATTTCCTCTTCATCAAAGTGTTCGCCAGCGAGCCTCTTATTATATTCATCCCTGATATGGTTCGCCTCTTCTTTGGTCTTGCCGATGACAAGCTCTGTCCTAACGCTAGAAGCAGCCGTTGAAACAGCACAGCCAACGCCATACCATCGGCAGTCTTTGATAATATCCCCCTCCCTTAAGAGCTGGATATAGATATCATCAATGCAAGAAGCGGCAGCCCTATGGATCGTAACATAGCGGGGATCATCGACTTTGCCAAAATTCTTCGGATTTTTGTAATTATCCCTGAGGATATCGTGCCTCAGTTGTTCTTTGCTAATGGAAAAAGGCATCTAAGAAATCCTCCGCAGTAGAGCAGGCTTGGACAAGGGCCTTAATATCATCTTCGGTATTGTACCTGTAAATAGACGCACGGACAGTTCCAGGCACTTTAAGAATTTCCGGAAGGATCTTGGCACAATGCTGGCCAGAACGAACAAAGACGCCTTTAGAAGAAAGGTAAGTAGCAACATCCTGTGGAAACACGTCTTTGATATTGAAAGTAATGATTCCGGAATCCGCATCCTCATTATAAAGGATTGCATTTCCGTTTTTCTTCAGTCCTTCGATAGCCAGACTTCTAAGTTTCCTTTCATGCTGGTGGATATTGTCAAATCCAACAGAAGAAAGGTATTCGCAGGCTTTGGCTAAACCAAGAGCACCGGCGACGTTTTGAGTACCGGCTTCCATGCGATAGGGAAGGTCATCAAGAAGCACTTCCCCTTTGGAATTAAAACGGGCATTCCTTTCACCGCCATAAAAAGTCGGCGAAATCTTCTCAAGCAGATTTTTCTTTCCGTATAGAATGCCGATACCTGTCGGGCCGCACCTCTTATGGCCTGAGAAAGCCATAAAATCAACATCAAGGTCTTTGACATCGATTTTCTTATGCGGAGCAGATTGGGCTGCATCATCGACGTATAAAGCACCAACGGAATGTGCAAGTGAAACAAGCTCTTTTACAGGGAGTGAATACCCCATGACATTACTGACACTTGCCAAAGAAACAACTTTCGTCTTATTAGAAAGAGATTTCTTGAAATTTTCAGCAGTGATTCTTCCTTTTTCATCGAGAGGGACATATTTGATGACTGCTTTTGCAATTTCCGCAGCCTTAAACCATGGAAGAACATTCGAAGCGTGTTCTTCCGGTGAAATCAGAATTTCATCCCCCTGATGAATAAAAGGAAGCAAACCGAACGCTATTTCGTTCCTTCCCCTCGTATCACCAGAAGTAAAACAGGTCTCTTCGAAATCTGCGTTGATAAAATCGGCAATGACTTTCCGGGCATGATCAAAAGCCACATCCGCCTGATGTGCTAGAGAATAATCGCCACGTCGAGTATTAGCAGTGAAATTCTTGTAATAAGCATTCTCTGCCTCAATCACCGAATAAGTCTTGAATGTGGTAGCAGAATTATCAAGGTAAACCAAAGGTTTTCCTTCAAACAAGGAATTATGGTCATTGTACCTTGGAAAATCCTTCCGGATAGAAATCGGATCTAAACTCATAACGTAACCTCACCGAGCCGCTTCTTTGCCTCTTCGATATGTTTTTCGTCTTTTAAGGCAGAAAGAATCGGTTCAAAATAACCGAAAGTAATCAACTTCTTGGCTTCTTCTAAAGATAAGCCTCGGCTCCTGATATAGAACAGCTGCTTGGGGTCGTAAGCGCCGACTGTAGCGCCATGGCTGGCCTTTACATCATTTTCTTTGATAAGAAGAGAAGGAGAAACCTCACTCTTTGCGTCTTTGGACAGATTTGTAATTCTTCCTTCCTGGCGTGTAGAGCTTCCCTTTGCTCCATTTACAATGGTAGAGGCGCCTAAAAAGGAGAGATGCCCGCTCCCGGAATTGATTCCCATCCTCTTTACCAAAGAAGTAGAAGACTTTCCGTTGTGAGTAACGTTGATCTTATAGATCTTCTCTTCGTTTCCAGAAAGAAGGGAACCCAAAGAGACTTTCACAGAAGATTTTTTTCCAAGATTGATATTGATTTCCGTCGAAAAAGAAGAAGAGGAAAAGTCGACAATGGTCCTTTCCAAGGATTTTCCTTCTTCGACATCAATGGAATAGTTATCCTGAATCCGGTTCTTTCCCGAAAGGAAAGAGACCAACGCACTATCCTCCTGAATTAGTGTCGGAAGAGATAAAACCTGCGGATCGAAGTTGATTTCCTGCATGGCCTATTTTCCTTCCGGCTTGATAACCTGCTTCACTGCGCAAGCGCCGATTGATACCTGATTCGGAGCTTTCTCTTCTTTTTCAAGCTTGATTCCGTCTTCTTTCTCTAAGAACGAATATCCTTCTTTAGAGATACGTTTTGCCAAAGAAGCATCACCTTCTTTTGCAACACGTCCATTAACAATAACAGCAGTGCGATTGGCGTGAACAAGATCATAGAGACGATCATAGTGGGAAACAATGATGAAGGTCGTTCCTTCCTCTTTCCTCTTGTTGATGACATCCGAAATAATCTTCAATGCATCCACATCGAGTCCAGAATCGATTTCATCTAAGAGAGCAAGTTCCGGCTTCAAAAGAAGCATCTGAAGAATTTCGTTCCGCTTCTTTTCGCCTCCGGAATAGCCTTCATTAAGATGACGGCTAGCCATGGATGAATCTAGCGAGACTTCTTCGTATGCCTTCGTGGTTGCTTGATAGAACTTAAGAAGAGAAACCGGCTTTTCCTGATGAGCATTCCTCCTAGCACGGAAGAAATCCCTCGTCACAACGCCTGGAACATCCGGCGGATTCTGGAATGCCATGAAAATTCCTTTCTTGGAACGTTCATCGGTAGACCTCTTAAGAAGATCCTCGCCATCAAGAAGAATCTTGCCAGAAGTGACTTTGTAGTTCGGATTACCGAGGATGACATTCAAAAGAGTGGATTTGCCATGCCCGTTCGGGCCAAGAAGCGCAAGCGAATCACCCTTCTTGATTGTCAGATTAAGGTTCTTGAGAATCGGCCTTCCATCTGCTTCGCAGCTGAGGTCGATGATGTCGAGTTCTTTCATTTTCTGCCTCCAAAAAAATTGTCGATATTATTGTAATTACCTATCAAAAATATGTAAATCAAAACGATAATAGAAACGAAATACTACTTCTTCCTCTGCGACGAAATACTCTTCTGGAGCTTAGCCATTTCCCCATCCGTCAGTTGCCTTGGAGGGAAATTCAGCTTCAATCCATCATGATCATACCGGGGGATAACATGAATATGGAAGTGTTCGACGGTCTGGCCAGCGGAAGCCCCTGCGTTAGAGATAAAGTTCACTCCAGTTGCTCCTAACTGACTGACAGCCGCCTGTGCAACTAGCTGAGCCACTTCGAAAGCATGATCAAGAATACTCTTCGGACAAGTCAGCATCGAGCTGAAATGCTCCTTAGTGATAACTAGAGTGTGTCCGCGGCTTGCTGGGTTGATATCCAAGAAAGCGAGGACTTCATTATCCTCGTAAACTTTATAGCAAGGGATTTCGCCTCTTGCAATCTTACAGAAAATACAGGATTCATTATTCATTTCGCTAATCTCCTTTCGGCGAAAAAAGAGAAGGCACGGAGCCTTCTCTTTTCAATGACTACTCTCCGATTTTAATCTTAGGTTCAGATGAATACGGATTATCGGTCTTAAAGACATCATTGTAGTTGGACTTGAGATAATCACGGAAGCCTTCATCCTTGTAGTTGATATCGAGCCGGCTGAGCCAATAAACAATACCGTTGGTCTTATAAGAGCCAGTTGTGGACCTAGTATAAGCAACCTCACGGGCAACCTGTTCCTTCTTCTCGTCGGAATCATAGATGGAATCAGAATTGCCTTTGCTTAAGGCAGAAGTATCGATGACATCAAGAATACGGGTGAGATAATAGGTCTTTGTAGAAGAATCATAGTAGATGATATTGCTCGGATCTGTGCTCGGAGTATCGGCAACCGTCAGATAACGATAGCCATCCTTCTCATAAATAGTGAAATCGCTAGTCCACTTTCCTACATTCTCATCGCTCTTCCTCTTGTTGATATTAGTCTTGGAAGAAGTAAGACGTGGAGAGAAGATACGGCTGGAAAGATCAGACGGAAGCGAGGAAATACCAGAAGAAGAAAGGTACCAACCCTTGGTAACCCTGTCCTTAGTAGCAATATCGTCAATAGCTTTGCGGACACCGGTTTCTACATCATAGGCATACGTTCCGGTATAAGTAGACTCCAAAGAAGAATCGAGCTTATTGAAGTCTTCCTGGCCGTCTTTGACTTTCTTCCAATCGGCAAGGACCTTGCCAGTTAGAGTAGAAGAATAAAGTTCATCGGAATCAGAAGAAGCAGGAAGGACACCATTCTGACGGAGCCAGTTGACTTCTTCATCGGTCAGGACAACGGAAGAAGAATAACGTCCGCTCGTTCCAAGTTCAGCGTTATTGGCAACCTCACTTGTGATGCCTTTCCATAAGCGGGAAAGGATAGAGAAGTCTTTATCTTGTCCGGCTTTAGCGCCCTGGACATAGTCCCGGACATAGGCATCAAGAAGCTTCTTGGCAGCACCAGGAGTATCGCTACGATCGGTTAAGGCGATAATCTGGACATTACGTGCATTGGAGTTGCCAATGGAAGCATAGGACTTCGTGTAAATGTACTCGCTGACCAAATAATTGATGCGCCTATCATCATAGACTTCTTTTTGCCGGTAAGTCTTGTAGGTGTCTTCCCTGGCAGTAGAGAAAACATCTGAGTACTGCATCTCAGGAGTGACTAAAAGTCGCTTCTCAGCTTTGGATTTATCCACAGAGAGATAATAGTAGTTCTCATCAAGATATTGTGCATACTTATCTTCATAGAAGAGATTGTCTTTGGAATAGGAACCGCTGCGAACAGCAGAAACCATCGTTTTTTGGCCACGGCTTTCAAGGTTGTCGAAAGAAGAGGAGATGGAGGCGAAATCATCGGCAACAGAGCCTTCGAAGGTATCGTTCTTGACTGCAGTTACATCCGTTCCCTTCTTGTCGGCAGTATAGTCATGGGCCACTTTGCTTTCAGCGAGAAGAATCTGATTCAGAGTCTTCTCATAGATAGTGCTAGTGGAAGCAACGTTATCGTAATACTCCCTCTTCTGGTTTCCGACAACGCCGGAAACAAGATCATCATGGTTTTGGCCCTTGGCACCATCAAGATTGTACCTGGGCTGATCATAGTCAACCGGATAGGTCTTATGTTCGTTCGTGCATCCGACTAAGGCAATGCAGGAAAGAAGAATCAAACCGAGACTTTTTTTACTTCTTGACATGGCAGAGATCCTCCGTTGTTCCATTGAAGCTTCCACTTTCGAAAGCAGAAACACAAGCCGTAGGAAGAATACGGGACTGGGCAGCTTCTTCCTGGACGTTCAGTTTCTTGACATAGGTTTCCCAGCTGGTATCCAGGCTTTCTTCATTATCGGCAGCTGTCTTATCGATAGTCTTCTGAATATAGGCAGCAATATTATCGGCAACTTCCTTGCCTAAGATGTCTTCAAAGCTCTTACCGTTATACTTTGTCTTGAAGACTTCGAGGTTATGCTTGAACAAAGTATAGTCCTTATTAGCATCTTCATTATAGATAGCAGCTTTGACAGTAGTGGAGCGGGATGCATAAGAAGAGTTGGAATTGACATCAGCTTTGATGAAGTTGATGAAGGATGGGTTCTTAGAATAATCCGTGCTTTCCGGACTATCGGCAGCAGCATCCTGTTTAGGAATATTGGTACGCCAATACTGATAATTCTTGACGCCATCTTCATAATTGACAAACGGATCACGATTGACAACGATGAAGTGGATTCCCTGATAAGAGGAAGAAGCCGCACGGGTAACAAAGACCGGAGTCTGGCTTTCTTTCGAAGCGACAAGAATCTTTACGCTGGCGCCATCTTCAACCGGATTAAGATCCGTTTCCTGGACAGCAGCTGTCGGATCACAATAATAGTTTTCCAGATTATCGCTGATACCATCAATGGTAGCAAACTTGTCTGCATCGATTGCAGCAAGCTTTGTCTTGACATAGTTATATTCAGCAAGCTTGTTCTTGAGTCCCCTGGCTTCCGCACGGAGAACGAAATCATCGATGGAAAGGAAAACTCCTTTACCCCTTGCATTGACTTCCTTCAGGAACTTCGTTGCATAGGTTGCACTGTCATCATAGATGAAAGAGGCACCTTCATAGTTGAAATAGTTATTGAAGTAAATGTTGCGAGGATACTGGGTAGCTGTTGCATACTGAACGCTCTTGCCAGTTTCCGGATCCGTTTCCCTGTCGGCAACATAATCCATCGTGAAGGCAACAGAAAGCGGGATACCGAAGGCTTTGCCCTGGCCAATCAAAGTGGACTGGATCTTGTCAGAGACAGAAGTCTTGTTCTCGTATTTGTAATCGTTGTAGCTATCTTTGTATTCGACCGATTTGCCTGGAACACGGAGCGAAGCCTTGACAGCATCGCTGTCCTTGGTCTTCGGATTCCTATAAGCATCATATGCATAGAGCCCGAGTTTGAACTCATTCACATAGGAAGTGGTCTTTTCCCTGGCGACCATTGCAGAAGAGGACTTTTCATCCGAAGCAACCGTGTAGAGCTCGCCATAGGTTTTCTGAGAACCATCATCGTCGCTGGAACGGAAAGCAACGGAGCCAAAGGATTCACTGCTTGCTAAAGCAGAAACGACAGATCCAATCTGCTTCGCATCATCAGAAGAAATCTGTCCATCCCATAAACCGGTTCCATCACCGGAAGCATCAACCTTAATTAATAAATGAGAAACATGGTACGGAGCTTTGTCGGAGACATACTTCTTAGTATAGTCTTCACTGATCTCGTAACGTTCCTTGGAATTGGTTGTGCCATCGGCTTCCTGATAGAAGTCAGTACTGTTCTCACTGACTTGTTCCTGGCTGATAAGCTTCTGACGGAGTTCTTCGACGGTGTCGACCTTCCTCTCTTCGAGGGTCTTTTCCCGTTCTTCCTTGACAGAAGTCTTGTTGGTCTTAGAATTGTTCTTCCAGGTCTTCTCGTATTCATCCCTCTTGGAATCAACACGGGAAAGAATTGCACCGGAACGTTCCGTGACTAACTGAGCAAGAATGTTGCTTGCGACATCATATTGAGCCTTCGATGCATCTTTGGTGCCATCGAACCTCTTATAGATTTCATCGTAGGTATAGGTTTTACCTCCGGCATCGACAACTACGCCATCTTCCCAATTTGCTTTGGGATAGGTGTAGTCCTTACTGGCGCATCCAGCTAAGAGAGACCTAGATGCTAATAAGGAAAGGCTGATGGATAGGCTACGTTTGCCTTTATTCATATGAATCCTCCTCATTGAATAGCTTTTACACACAGATTAAGCACTAAACTAGTTTAGTTGTTAAAGCAATTGTTTTCAAGGAAAAGAAGTACCTAGAAACCAAAAAACGGTGTTTCTATTCTGCTTTTTACAGCAAAAACCATGTGTGCAAGGTTTTTGCTGCTTTATTTTACATCATTGCGAGAAAAAAAGAGAAAAAGGTTTCCCTTCTCTGGTGTAAAATAGAAAGGCTATGAAACAGATTATCGCCATCACTAACCAGAAAGGCGGCGTCGGAAAGACGACTACCGCCTATAATCTTGCTGCGGCTCTTGCGCGGTATAACAAGAAAATCCTTGTTATCGACAGGGATCCACAGGGTAACTGCTCCAGTGCCCTTGGAATCGATTCGTCTTTAAGCAGACGGACAAGTTATGAGTTGCTCACTTCACAAGTCGATTTAAAGCACGCTATCCGGCGCACTTCGTATAGTAATGTTTTCCTGATTTCGGCAAACCTTTCCTTGGCCAGGCTTGAAAGCCAGCTGAGGAAGCAAGGGAAGTCGAGAACGACGCTTCTGAAGGAAAAGCTCGACTGCAAAGAAGCCGATGCCTTCGACTTTATCCTGATTGATACGCCGCCTTCCTTAGGTTTTCTCTCCCTGAATTCCCTTAAAGCCGCGGATAGCGTCATAATCCCAAGGCAATGTGAGTATTTCGCTTTGGATGCTTTAGCTCAGCTTCTTTCTACGATTGCATCCGTTCAAAGAGGAGACAATCCAAAGCTGGAGATTGAAGGCATCCTCCTTACAAGGTTCGACTCCCGGACCAAGCTGGGACTTGAAATATCACAGGAGGTCCGGAAGAATTTCAAGGACAAGACTTTCACGACGACTATTCCACGCAATGTCTCAATTCCAGAAGCAATCAGCAAAGGCATTCCGGTTTCCCTCTACAAGCCTCTTTCTGCAGGATCCTTGGCTTATCTCTCCTTAGCACGGGAGGTGATGGAATATGCCGAAAAGAAAGAACTCGACTGATCTTTCTTCTTTAATCAAGAAATACAAAGGTCTTTCGGTTGTCAGCGAAATCGAAAGCAACCTGAACAAAGAACCAAAAACGGAAATCAATTTGAAGAGCCTTGTCCCTTCTGATCTTTTCGATGAAAGAAACTATCCCAAAGAGACCTTGACGGCACTGAAGAAATCGGTAGAGCATTATGGCTTCCTCAGGCCGCTTATTGTAGTAAGACGGAAAGACGGAAGACAGGAAATCATCAATGGCGTTAAGCGCTACCTTGTCGCTAAAGAAAGGAACAGGAAATCGATTCCTGCACTCACCATTTCATTAGAGGAAGAGAAAAAGAACGCTTATATTCTTGGAATCATCGAGAAGGAAGACAAGGATCCCTTAGTCAGGACCCATGCCTTGAAAATGCTGAAGACAAAATACGGATACCAAGAAGAGGAGCTCGGACTATTGACCGACTGTTCCATCAGTCAGATTAAGAATCTATTAAGAAGGGACGGACTTCCTGAGAAAATCAAGTCCCTTGTCCATCAGGGAAAACTAAGTTACGGACAGGCAAGAGTCCTCTTGAACCTTTCCGAGGAAGAACAAAGCCGCCTTGTGGCAAAGACAAGGGAAAAGAAGCTCTCCGTCCGCGAAATGGAAAAAGAAAAACGGGAAAGGAAGCATTCCCAACGAAAAAGAAAAATCACTGTCGAAGGGAAGACAGTGACCATTGTTTTCGAAAGCGAGGAAGAAGCAAGGAAGAACTATTCCAAGATCCTCAGCTCCTTTTCCGACTGAGTCAACTCCTTTCCTTCCGCTATTTTTCTCTTAATCGCTTCTTTCCGTTCCAGCAAAGAAGGAATGCATCCACAATAGCCTTGCCGGTATAGCTGGTATTGCCGGCTGATTTGAATTCCTTTCAGCTGTCCGTTTTCTTTCTTGAAGTCAGAATAGAGGTATTTTGTAGAGCTGTACTTCTTTTCCAGAATCTTTGCAATCTCGTTCAGTTCGCGGCTCGGTTTCTTACAGGAAACCGTCCTGACCGTAGTGAAGTAATCAAAATGGTGGAAATAAGCATATTTATAGGCAAGCTCCCTGCGGTAAGCATGGCATTTCAGGCAAGTCGCGCCGCCTTCCTTATCTTGATAGCGTCCCTTGAAGAGGGAGTCGTATTTCAGAAAATCTTCTTCCTCTATAACAAGGGAAACCTGAATACCATGATCGGATGAATAACGAGAAAGAAAATCCTCCCTCGTCTTCCTTCTCCGCAGATACTCTTCCACAGGAGCGATATTCGGGTTGAAATATCCGACCGTCACTTGAAAATAGTTGACAAGAACCGAAAGGGGATAGGTGAGGCAAGGTCCGCAGCAGGCATGAAGAAAAAGAGTCGGCTTTTCCTTTTTGGAACCGACTCTTTTGATTTCGTCCTTGAATTCCTGATTGAAATCCTCGTATTCCATTTTAGTGGATGAACCTAGCATCGCCGAAAGAGAAGAAACGGTATCCGCTTTCGACAGCATGCTTATAGGCATTCAGGATATTGTCACGGCTTGAAAAAGCAGAGACAAGCCTGACCAAGGTGGATTTCGGAAGGTGGAAGTTGGTAATCAAGGCATCGATTGCCTGATACTGGAAGCCTGGGTAGATGAAGAGCTTAGTATCTTCAGCCGTGGCACGGAATTCCCCGTACTGATGATAGATGGTTTCAAGAGTACGCGTCGACGTCGTACCGATAGCGATAATTCTCCGATGCTCTTTCTTGGCTAGATTGAGCCGGTCGGCCGTAGCCTGGTCCCTGTGAATGAATTCGCTGTGCCTGTCATGCTTACGGATATCATCGTCCTTGACCGGACGGAATGTCCCTAGTCCGATATTCAGCGTGACATCAAGGACTTCAACGCCTTTTTTCTCTAACCGATCAAAAAGATCTTTGGTGAAATGAAAGCCGGCTGTCGGAGCAGCGGCCGAGCCTTCGATTTTGGCATAGACCGTCTGATAACGGCTGTTGTCTCCTAACTGAGCATGGATATAAGGAGGAAGCGGCCTTTTTCCTAAGGAATCAAGGACTTCCCTGAAAATCCCGTTATAAAGGAAATGGAAAACACGAAGTCCTTCTTCTTTGACTTCGACACATTCAGCAACAAGCTGTTTGTTATCTCCGAAATCAACCCGGGTGCCGACTTTTACCGTATGGGCATTTCCGACAAGGCACTCCCAGGTATCCTTTTTTTCGCTGCTTTCCTTCAGAAGAAGAAGCTCGACATGGGCATTGGTGCCTTCCTTCGAGCCGAGCAAACGAGCCGGAATGACTTTTGTGTTGTTCCGGACAAGAACATCGCCTTTCTGAAAATAGTCTTCGATTTTATAGAAATAAGGCTCATCGGTCAAAGCGCCCGTTTTCCGGTCCATGACCAAAAGGCGGCTCTCATCCCGCTTTTCAGCAGGAGACTGAGCAATCCGGTCTTTCGGAAGATCATAGTTGTAGGAATTCAGATTGTAAATATCGTAATCAAATCCTGGTGTATTCATAATTTAGTTAACAGCCTCTAGGGGAACCGAATTCATCAAGCCGCATCGCGGCATACTCGAGGAAACGATCGTTCTTAATCGCTTCCCGGGCTTCCTCCCTGGCTTGGATGAGGAAGCGGATATTATGGATTGAACAGAGTCTAGCACCCCTTCCTTCCTGGCATTTCCTTAAATGGTGGATATAAGCCTTAGTATAATTCCGGCAGGCATAGCAGTCGCACTCTTCATCAAGTGGAGAGAAATCATCCGCATACTTGCCTTTCCTGATATTGATACGTCCATGGTGCGTCCTGATCGAGCCATGTCTTGCAAGACGTGTCGGAAGGACACAGTCGAACCTGTCCACGCCTTTCCGGACACCATCAAACCTCCTATCGAGAGAGCCGATACCCCTTAAATAACGCGGCTTATCATAGGGAAGATAAGGAATTGTCAATCCGACTTCGTGGTATTCGGTCACACGGGGTTCGCCGATAGCCGTACCGCCAATGGAAAATCCTTCAAATGGAAGCTTGGTCAGTTCCTTGGCACAGTATTCACGAAGATCCGCAAAGTCGCCTCCTTGGCAGATACCGAAAAGCGCCTGATCCGTTCTTTTTTTGGCAGCCAGGCCTCTCTTCGCCCAGCGAATCGTCCGTTCAATCGAGTTCTTCCTGTACTCTTTCGTGCAGGGATAAGGAGCACACTCATCAAAGCTCCTGATGATGTCGGCACCTATATCTTCCTCTAAGCCGATAACGCTTTCCGGAGAAAAGAAATGGGTATCTCCGCTCAAAGGATCCTTAAAACGGACTCCCTCCTCCGTAATCTTGTCACGGAGCTTAGTCAGGGAAAAGACCTGATAACCGCCGGAGTCTGTAAGCCTCGGTCCTTTGTAGTTCCTGAATTTCTGGACTCCGCCAGCAGCCTTGACGATTTTCGTTCCTGGACGCAAAGCAAGATGATAGGTATTGGCAAGGACAACGCCAGAACCCCTAGCCGTAAGCTCTTCCGGGGAAATCCTCTTAACAGTAGCTTGGGTTCCAACCGGCCTGAACATCGGAAGTTCGACAACTCCATGAGGAGTGTGAAGATACCCGTATCGGGCTCCGCAGTTCTTATCCTGGTGAAGGATCTCAATATAAAAATTATCCGACATGGGTTTCCTCGCTATTCAGCTTATGGAAATAGGCTTCATACCTTTCGTAAGTCATCTGATAAGTGTATTTCTGCTGCTGTTCCAGGGTATAGGAATCCTGATGCAGGCAGAAGAAAGAAATCCTGCCGGTCAAAGCAGATGATATGTGGCAGCAGAACAAATCAAAGGGGATGCCTTTGATATGGCTACGGTAATTAAGAAGCAGCTTCTGCCTATCATGATAATAGAACTCAGACCTCCGGTCAAAGACGGCAATGCCGGTATTGCACTGCAGAATCTGTCCAAACACATCATAGTGCTTAGAGAACTGTTCGACACTGGTATAAATGAAGAGCTTGCAGACTTCTGCAAAGGAAAGATCTTTCCGAGCCCTGATTTCCTTCACCTTCTTGCGAATCGGTTCTTCAAAGGCAATCAGCAGGTTAAGTGCAATCTCATCCATCGAGTCAAAATTGTTATAGAACGTTGCACGACTGATTCCTGCAGTATCGCAAAGATCAGAGATTTTAATACTATACAATGGATGTTCCTTAAGCTGCGTTAAAAGAGCGTTGGTTAATTTTGCCTTAGTCTGAATGACGCGTTTATCGTTCGATCTATGCATGGTAATCTCCTTTTCTATTTTGAAGGACGGGTGCAAACACCGATTTTCTTGATGATTTCCTCTTTTGCTTTGGCAGGATTGGCTTTGCCGTGGCTGAGTTTCCTTACCTGTCCGACAAGATAACCTAAAGCATGGTCTTTCCCATGCTGATGGTCATAGACAACCTGAGGATTCTTTTCCAGGACCTCTTCCACGAGTTTGACGATTTCATTCTCATCGCTGATCTGAACCCTGTTTTTCTCTTTGATGACATCAAGAGGATTCTTGCCTTCATTCAACCTGATTTCAAGAATCTGCTTTGCTTGCTTGGAATTGATTTTTCCATCGTTCAAAGTATTGACTAAGCTCACAAGGTATTCCTTCGGGAACTTCAGGTCTTTCAAAGAAAGGCTGTTCTTGTTCAAATAACCGAGAATGTCGACCCTAAGATAGTTCCAAAGAGTCGAAAGCGACTTGACTCCGAGAGCGATACAATCCTCGAAATAAAGGACGAACTCCTGGTTCTTCAAAAGCTCCTCGGTCTCATATTCGCCCAGTCCCTTCTTTGCCAATTCGATACGATACTGGGAAGGAAGCTTGTTCCTCGAATGAATAGCATCATAGATAAAGCCTTCATCGAGATCAATCGGTACAATATTCGGCTCACGGAAATACTTATAATCGACGGCATTGGTCTTCTTACGCATCAGGACCGTCTTCTTCTGCGCCTCATCATAACGCCGGGTTTCCTGCTCGACCTTTCCGCCGTTTTCAAGGATTTCGGTCTGACGTTTGATTTCGTATTCGACGGCAGCCTGGATATTGCTGATGGTATTCAAATTCTTGCACTCGGTCTTGGTACCAAGAACAGAAGAGCCCTTTTCACGAAGGGAAACATTGATATCGCAACGCCTTGATCCGTTTTCCCTCTTGCCATCGGAAACACCGAGATAGGTGACGATTTCACGGATGGCTTCCACATACTTCCTAGCCTGTTCGCCGGAATGCCTATCCGGTTCCGAAACGATTTCAATCAGCGGAGTTCCGCAGCGATTGAAATTCAGCAGGGAAATATCCGAAAGATGGACTTGCTTAGCAGTATCCTCCTCGAGATGGGCGTTGTTGACGCCGACCTTGATATCCTGTCCATCCGCATGGATTTCGACATAACCGTTTGTTCCAATCGGGTGGAACTGCTGGGTGATCTGGAATCCTTTCGGAAGATCAGGATAGAAATAGTTCTTACGATCAAAATACAGAGTGCGGGCAATATTCCTGTTCAAAGCTTGGCAGACCTTGATTCCAAAACAGACCGCTTCTTTGTTGACAACAGGCCTAGTTCCAGGGAATGCCAAATCAAAAGGAACCGTCTGGGTATTCGGAGCTTCTCCGAAATTGCAGGGAGCCGAAGAAAACCTCTTGGATTTCGTCTTCAGTTCAACATGGATTTCTATACCGATTACTGGCTCGTATTCCATTTTACTTTACCTCCTTGACGACAAGGTCTTTCCTGCCAGTCAGTGCCTCGATGTCGCTTGCCAAAGCAAGGACTTCTCCGTCTTCGAAAATACGTCCGGTGATGTTCCTTCCAATCGGCCTTCCATCCTCTTTCCTGAACGGAAGAGTCAGGGAAGGATATCCGCCGAAGTTTCCAATAGTCAGAATGTTATCCAGGAAATCCGGATGGGTAGACCAAGCGGTAGAAAGCTCATCGATATGCTTAGGAATTGAATAGGCAGCCGGAGTGACGAAATAATCAAAGGAATCAAAGAATCGATTCCTTTCGTTGACAATCAGGCGGCGTGCTTTCTGAGCACGGGCAAACCTTTCGTCCTGGTTTGCACTAAGCAAAGAGAAGGAGCCAATGACAAAACGGCGTTTGATCAAATCCGAGAAGCCTTTGGTCCGGGCTTTTGTCCTGTACTCTTCCCAGGTCTTAGGATCGCCGTCGGCTTTCGGCCCGAAGCGGATACCATCGAGGTTGGCATCATTCGAACCAGCCTCTGCGCAGGAAATGATCCTATAAGTCGGATACAGGGCATCGAGAAGGTCGGCAGGATAATCATATCCTTCGACTTCGTAGCCCTGCTTCTTCCTTTTTTCCAGAAGATCAAGATAGTTTTTCTTAATCAAAGGATCGCTGATGCTGTCCCTGATGCCCTTGAAATATCCGATTCGCTTAAGGGATTTATGTTCTTTGACAAAAAGAGGGTAATTGTCTTTCTTCCGATAAGAGGATGACCTGTCTTTATTGTCATGGCCGGCAAGAGCCGAAAGAATGTAAGCAGAATCCAAAACATTACGGGTAAAGAAGCCAACAGTATCCAGCGAAGGTGCAAACGGGAAAAGTCCAAAACGGGAAATCCGGCCCCAAGTCGGCTTAAAACCGACAAGTCCGGCGTGGCTCGCCGGTTTACGGACCGAGTCACCAGTATCAGAACCAAGAGCCCTTGGAGCAATTCCTTCGGCTAAGGCAGCTGCCGATCCACAGGAAGAACCTCCGATAATACGGGTAGTATCATACGGATTGAGCGTATTTCCTTTTCGGCCAGTCGTTCCAGTTCCACCCATCGCAAGTTCATCCATCGTAGTATGGGCGACCTGAATCCTGCCCTTGTTATGAAGCTTAGAGACGACAGTAGCATCAAAAAGAGGGACATATCCATCGAGGATGTGGCTGGAAGCAGATGTCTCAACACCCTTAGTAGAATAATTATCCTTTGCAAGATACGGAATGCCCTTGAGGATTTCATCCTCTCCGATCTCCGTTATCTTCTTGGCTTCTTCTCTTGCCTTATCGAAATTCGTTGCTTCAAAAGCATTGCATTTGTCTTCTTGAACGCCCTTGATGCAGTCTTCGACAAGTTCAAGCGGAGTCACTTTCTTCTCGACAAGGAGCTCATGGAGCTCACTGATGCTCTTATTCCTCAACTTTGTCATTGCTGTTACCTACAACTTTCGGAAGCTTGATCTGCGTTCCAAGCTTGGTATTGCTGTTCTTCAATTCGACTTCTGCCTTGATAGGCTTAGAAGGTTTGTCTTCCCGCCTGATTTTCTGGTGTTCCGAATAAGGGAAAGTCCTTGGCTCGGCATCATCGACGCCTTTGATTCCCTTAAGAAAGTCAATCTGGGCAAGAATCGTATCGAATTCGGAATAAATCACATCGTCCTGCCCTTCAGAGAGCTCGAACATGAGGTTCTTTGCGCATTCGTTGATTACGTCTTTTGTAACTTTGATCATCTCTACGCTCCTTATTCTTATTATTAATATAAAATACTACAGCTTGTAATTATACTCTAGTCTAATAGAAAAAACAGGGGAAAATTCTATTGCTGTTCTTTTTCAGCTTCTTCTAAGAGAGGAAGGATTTCCTTCTCTGTATAAATTCGAATGCCGAGGGATTTTGCTTTTTCGTATTTTGTTCCTGGATCTTCCCCGACAAGGACAAAGTCCGTTGCTTTGGAAACAGAACCGGAACTCTTTCCGCCAAGGACCTCGATACGTTTTGTCCTCTCGTTCCGGCTGACAGAGAGTGCACCGGTCAAGACAAATTTCTTGCCCTTGAAATAATTCTCCTTGGCTTCGACAATCGGATGCAGGATGGAAAAATTAACTCCGAATCCACGGAGTTCTTCGATAATCTTTCTGTTTTCCTCATTGGCAAAGTAGCCAAGAATCTTATCCGCAGTGATTTCGCCGACATCCCTGAGAGCCGAAAGCTCTTCTTTCTTTGCATTCCTAAGGTTATCAAGGCTTCCGAAGTGATTGGCAAGGACAATTGCAGTCTTCTTTCCGACAAGAGGTATCGCAAGACCGCATAAAAGCCTGTACAAATCATTCTTCTTTGACTTTTCGATATTATCAAAAAGGCTCTTGCAGGTCTTCTCGCCGATGCCATCCCTCCTCCTTAAGTCCTCTTTATGATCCTTAAGACGGTAGAAATCCGGGATTTCACGGACAAGTCCTTCATTGAACAAAGACTCTACCAGCTTCTCGCCGATGCCATCAATGTCCATTCCCCTGTCCGAGACAAAGAAAATAAGATTATTGATTTTACGCGAAGGGCAATGGTCGTTGACACAATAGGTTTGACCTTGGATACGTTCGAGTTTTTCATGGCAATACGGACATTCATCCGGGAAGGAGTAAGGTAAAACATCCTTTCCTCTTCTAGAGAGGATGACTTTCTCGACTTCGGGTATGACATCACCGGCCTTGTGAAGGGAAACATAGTCTCCGATTCGGATATCCTTGTTTTTGATGTAATCCTCGTTGTTCAGCGTAGCACGACTAATCAAAGAGCCAGCTACACGGACAGGCTCAAGAACCGCAGTCGGTGCGACACGGCCCGTTCTTCCTACGGAAATCTCAATATCCCTGACTTTTGTAATCTGCTCTTCCGGCGGAAACTTATAAGCGATTTCCCACTTCGGCGTCTTCCTTGTATAGCCGATAGTATCGTACAAAGTCCTATCATTTACTTTGATGACAAGACCATCGATGTCATAGTCGAGTGTCGGACGTTTTTCATGATATTCGTGAACATACTTCCTGACTTCCTCTATACCATGGACGAGCCGTCTTTCCGGATTGGTGCGAAAGCCAAGAGACTGGATATAATCCAGTGCTTCGGAATGCTTTTTAAAGCCTAGGGAAAGAGCATCCGGAACATAGTACCAGAAGGCATTCAGCTTTCGTTTGGCAGTAATTCTCGAATCCAGATTCCGCAAAGATCCTGCCGCTGCATTACGGCAGTTTGCAAACAAAGGAAGACCTTGGATAGCCCGCTCCTTATTGCAGCTTTCCAAAGAAGCTTTCGGCCTATAGATTTCACCACGTACTTCAAGTTCCCGTTCTTCCTTGACATGCGTAGGAATAGTAGGAATCGTCAATGCATTCTGAGTGACATCTTCGCCTACGCTTCCGTCTCCGCGTGTTGAAGCAATCTCAAGATTGCCGTTCTCGTACCTCAACGAGCAGGCAAGGCCGTCAATTTTGACTTCACACCTGTATTCAATGGTTTTCAGTCCGGTCGCTTTGCGGATAGAGGCATCGAAATCATAGAGTTCGTCCTCATTGAAGACATCAGAAATGGAAAGCCTGTACTTCTTATGTGTTACTTTCTTGAATTCTGTCAGCCTTCCTCCGCCTACACGGCTGGTCGGAGACAGCTTATCTTTGAGGTCCGGACGTTTCTTCTCCAGCCGCTGAAGCTCTTCCCTCAGCTGATCAAATTCAGCATCCGAAACAGAAGACTGATTCAGAACATAATACTCATAATTGTACTGGTTCAGGAGGTCCGTCAGTTCCTTGACCCGTTCTTTATCCTTATCAATCGGTTCCATATTATTCTCCTTCCTTCCTCTTCCGGAATGCCTTGAATCCAATCCTTAGTTTCTTGATTCCAAAAGGATCCTTGAACTGGACTTTGATAGACTTTCCTTCGACCTCAACGACCTTCCCGACACCGAAACTTGTATGAACAACCCGATCGCCAATCGAATAGCTGTTGTCCGAAGAAGCGGTCTGCATGGAAGTAGACATCCTCTTCTGCTTAAGCATTTCCTGGACCTGCTTCGCTTCATTAAAACGAGGACGATTGGCACCGATATAGGCAGAATAGTTGATTTTTTCTGTCTGCTTTTTGCCCTTTAGTGCAGGAATATCGATTTCCTTCAAAAACCTAGAGAGACGATTATTCTGCTGAGTAACCCTGTTCCTGCCGGTATTACAGGAAAGATAAAGCCGTTTCTGAGCACGGGTCCTGCAGACATAAAGAAGGCGGCGCTCTTCTTCGATAGCAGAACGAGTTCCGGTCTTGATGGCATGGCTTGTCGGAAATACTCCGTCTTCCAGTCCGAGAATGAAGACATACGGGAACTCAAGGCCTTTTGAGACATGTCCAGTCCTGAGCCTGACTTTGTCATTATCTTCATTCCTTGTATCCTGATCCGACTGAAGAGCGACATCCCTGAGGAAATCAATCAGAGTCGGAGAAACCGGATTCCCTTCATCGTCAAGAAGCTCGCTGTCAAAGTAGTTGCTGATAGCACGGAAGAACTCATTGACGTTATCCCTCTTCCTTGAAGAAGTCTGTGCCGTCCTGCTCTTTTTCTCAGCATCCGAAAGATCCTGATTGTGAACATAATCAAGGAAACCAGTATGTTCAAAATATACATGGATAGCATTCAAAAGATTATCAGGTTCTGGTTCCGAAATGTAAACCTGATTGAATTCGTTGAAAGCATCGTAGAATTTCTTTAAAGCAATCTTCGAATTGGCACGAAGTTTTAATTCTTCTTGGTGGTCTTTGAAAATATCAAACAAAGAGTCCCCGGTTTCCTTCTGAAGCTGATGGGCCATCGCCATAGTCACATCCCCGATGCCCTTGGTCGGAGCTTTCCTGATTCGTTCGAAGGAAATATCGTCGGGGTTGACCGCAAGGCGGAGATACGAAAGGGCATCCTTGATTTCGGCACGTTCGTAGAACTTCCTGCCTCCGTAGATAACATAAGGAATCTTATACCTGGTGAGCTGTTTTTCAATCGAACGAGAAAGATAGTTCGAACGGTATAAAACCGCCCTATCCTTAAACGGAATATTCTCTTTCCGATGCAAACGAATCCTTTCCTGGCAAATACCATCGGATTCCTGTATATCGTTCGCATAGCAGTGGTAAGAAACTTCGTTACCTTTCTGCTTGCTAGCCGCGACAAGATCTTTTTTCCTGCGATCACTGTTGTGATTGATCAGGGAATTGGCGGCATCGAGGATATTCTGAGTCGAACGATAGTTCTGATCAAGAACCACGGTCTCCAGACTCGGAAAGTCCTTCTGAAGGGAAGAGCGGATAATGGCGTTCTTTGCTCCACGCCAGGTATAGATTGTCTGATCCGGGTCGCCGACGACCGTCAAAGATGTGGCCGGCGAAAGAAAGGCCTTGACGATATCGTACTGAAGAGTATTTGTATCCTGAAACTCATCGACGAGGAACCTGTCATATTTGCGTTGCCAATTCTGGCGGACAACCTGGTTGTTCTTCCTGATCTGGTAAGTAAACCTCAGTATGTCATTGAAGTCCCTGAGATTCTGTCTTTTCTTTGCTTCCTGGTAGAAATAATAGACCTCCCGCAATTCGTTGATAGTGTAAATCGCATCCACTGGAATATCAGCATTTGTAATATCCTCCGGAAGAATATTGTCGGTTTGCAATGATTCGATTTTACTGGTGACTGCTTTAGTGAAGTCCTTTGATTTTCCCTTATACCTTGTGGAGAACTTCTGCTTGAGAATACTTGCCTGATCGTTATCGTCCGCGATTTGGAAGCTTTCGGTGAAGCCGTCTAAGCAGGTGACTTCCTTTCTCAAGAAACGAATAAAGAAGGAATGGAAAGTTGAAATACGAGGAGCCCGCGTGAAAAGGCCTTCTTTCTGCAGAAGCGCATTAGCACGGTTTTCCCTTTCTTTTGCAGCCTTATTCGTGAAGGTCCTGGCAACCCTTCGCTCTGGTTTCCTGCCTTGTGAAATAAGATAAGCAATACGGCAGGTCAAAGTCTTGGTCTTGCCAGTTCCAGCTCCTGCTACAATACGAAGATACTGGCTTTGGCTTGTGGCGGCCTTGTATTGATTCTGATTTAAAGTGTCTAGGAAGTTCATTGATGTTCTCCTTCGTCCAATCTATAAAATTATACCAAAAACCACTCCTTCTATTCGGGAAAGTAAGAAACTTCCGCTAGGCTTTCAGGTTGCTTGTTCGAAAGGATAAAAGGGATAGCAAAAGTCCAGGTTTTTAAAAGAAAAAGATAGAACGAAAAAAGCCCGCTTTTCAGCGGACTTGATGTATCAATGGCTGGGATACTTGGATTCGAACCAAGGCATCACGGTTTCAGAGACCGTTGTCTTACCGCTTGACTATATCCCAAGGGCGTTAAATAGTTTAGAGATTCTTTTTCTTTTTGTCAATTCTTTTTTTGAAAAACAGACTAAGAATCTAGCTATTTGTCATAACTTTCTCCGCAATTGATTTTCCTTCCACGGTAAACCTGCTCCAAGACAAGAAGCAGAGCCCTATAGTGGGTAAAGGTCAGATTTGACAAAGAAAGAGAGGTGTTAGCCCGTCTCCGAAGGGAATCATCAAGTCCCCTCGAGGAACCGAAGACAAAATCAATATTTCCGTTACGGCTCGTAGCTTCTCCGAGAAGAGAGGCAAGCTGTTTCGAGGAATATTCCTTACCATGGATATCAATCAGAAAGACATAGTCGCTATCCTTGATTTGTTTCCTCCTCCGATCCGCTTCTTTTTTCAGGGCAGAAGAAACTTCTTTGGCACCGGCTTTCTTCCCCAAAGGTTCTTCTGGAAGAGAGATGATTTCACATTTAGCATATTTCGACAGACGTTTCAGATATTCCTGATACCCGGATACCAAGAATTCTTCCCGTGCCTTTCCCGGAATAAGGAAACGAAAGTTCATTCCTTTCCTCCCTTTGTTTCCGTTCTATCATTGGCACATACGATTCTGCATTCCGGAACATAGCCAAGCTGACGAAGCAAAACACTCTTCACGGTCTCTAAAGCAATATCCGGAGTATTGCACTCATCCGAGAGATGGGCCAAGACAACATCCTTGGTGTTCTCTCCGACAAACAAGGAAAGATAATAACCGGCATCGCAGTTGGCAAGATGTCCTTTATCGGAGGTAATACGCCGTATTAGATAATCCGGGCGTTTCGATTCAAACAGCCTTTTAGGATCATGATTGGATTCAAAGATATAATAGGTCTTTCCCATTAGGAAAGGGAAATCCTTCTCCGGAACAAATCCGGTATCCGTCCTATAGACTAAGGATTCTTCGCCATCTTCAACAAGAAAAGCAACAGGATTGGGAGCATCGTGACTGATTGGAAGGGGGGTCAAAGAAAAACATCCAACTTGCACTTTTTCAAATGGAGTAAGAAGATGGCTACCTTCAATAACATATTCAACTTTTGGAAGAGTACGAGTAGTAGCATATAGTTTTTCTTTCGGAACATTGAAAGCATTACTGACATGGTCTGAATGATTATGGGTAACAAATACCGCAGAAAGAGAATCAAAATTAAAACCATAGTCTTTCATTGCCTTATCGATTCTCCGCTTGGAGATTCCAAAGTCAAGGAGTATCACCTGTCCTTTTGAAAAAACCAAGGTTGCATTCCCTTTCGACCCAGAAGAAATTACATCGTATTTCATTTAAAATCCATCGTCCGATGCATTGTCAGCAAGAGAGGTAAAGGTCTGATGCTCCTTATCGAACCTGAAATTGCAGTTTCCAGTCGGGCCATTACGGTTCTTCCTAAGCCTGATGATAGTCTTAGAGAAAGGCGTGGACTGCTGTTGCCTAGGAGGCTGCGGAGCATTCTGGTCTCCTTCCTGTGGAACACCAGGCTTATTGAAATAATCCGGACGATCAATCCTGAAAATCCTATCCGCATCCTGTTCGATAGAACCAGAGTCACGGAGATCCGAGAGCTGCGGGGTATGGTCGGCATTTCGTTTTGCGGATTCACGGGAGAGCTGACTTAATGCAATAACCGGAACATCCAAGTCACGAGCCATCTGCTTGATCTGACGTGAAATCTCAGCCACTTCATTCTGACGGTTGTCCTGAGCACGCTTAGAAGAGGAAGTAATCAAACCTAAGTAGTCAATGGCAATCAAACCAACATTGTTGATCTGATTCTTTAGCTTTTGACAGCGAGTGACAATATCGTTCCTTTTCGAGGAAGTATTGTCATCGATATAGAAAGGCATATTCCGAAGAGTATTCCTTCCGCTCTGCAGCATTTTCACTTTCGAAGTAAGATCCGGGTCGCCGTTTGTTTCAACCAAAAGACGGTTCTGGGTAGATCCCGGCTTAAAAATCATGGAATTGATTTCATTAGAAGACAAACCGCTTGCAATCTGAAGCAGACGGGTATTGATGGCCACAGAACTCCTTTCCAAAGAGAAGAAAATAACCGGGATTCCCTGTTCAGCAATCTTATAAAGAAGATTCAGTGCAAAAGCTGTCTTTCCAACGGAAGGACGGGCACCGATGATAATCCTATCACCGCGCTGGAAGCCACGTGTAAGTTTATCAAGATCTCCATATCCGCTGCGGATGCCGGTAATACCATCTGGACGGATTCCTTCCTTTTTGAACCGTTCAGACTGAGTGACCAGCTTCGTAACAAGCCTATCATTGATATCGCTGAGTTTAAACGCCTGCTTGATTCGACGTTGATGAGTAATATTCAGAATATCGACTTCTGCTTTTCCGATAAAATCAGAAACGTTCGAAATCGGTTTTACTTTAGCATCGTTGATGATTCCACTAAGAGTCGTCAGAAAAGTATTCAGAAGCGAGCGGTCACGGATAGCATAAACGTACTGCTCGATTCCGGTGAAGCGAACCATTTTGTTCAGAATGGTATCGAGGTAATCATCGCCTCCGACTTCATCAAAGACTTTTTTGTTGACCAAAGCATCCTTCAAAGTGGCTTCATCCGGTTTGATGTTTGCTAATGTCCTCTCCTGCCTAGTCTCGAAAATAATCCGATTACGGGGATCGGAAAAGTCATCTGGACTCAGGGACTGATTTGCCGTGAGCCTGGCTTCATTCGAACTATCAGCAAGAATGTTGCCAAGAACCGTGACTTCACTGAGATTGATGTTATCCTTATCGGGATTTGGCAACTTACTTGCCCTCCTTTAAGGAAACATGGATACGAAGCTGGGCAATGACACCATCGAACAAATCAATTTTCAAAGTCGTTAATCCAAAGCCGTTGACAAGGACATCCTTATCAATGAGCCTATCTTTGCTCAGGCTGATTCCGTACTGTTTTTTCCTGGCTTCGCTTGCCTTCTTGAAAGAAACAGTACCGATCCTGTCGCCGTTGCGTCCGGCAGGAGCCGCGAATTCAAGAGTAATATTTTTCCTCTTTTCGGCAATCTCTTTTGCCTGTTCTACTTTCTCGTCATGGATTCTTTTTTCTTCGGCTTGTTCCTTTGCGAAGTCAAGCTGTGCCTGTTTCGTGAAAAGGACTCCATAGCCCCTTGGAATAATATAATTTGCGCCGTATCCGTCCGAGACATCAACGACTTCTCCTCTTTTACCGACTTTACGTAAATCGCGTTTCCTAAGAACTTTCATAGCAATTATTCTCCTTTCGAATAGTTTTCGTCTTTGACACGGGATGAATCTAAGTTTTCATCCAGAACATGATAGAGCTTTTTCTTGACGTCATCGACACTCATTTCGTTAAAGACAGCGGCCGCCCTGATTAAATGACCACCACCACCCATTTTTTCCATAATCGACTGGCAGTTTACCGTTCCATCACTTCGGGCAGAAATCTTGACTTCATGCGGACTTGTGCGTCCGATGGCGAAGGACAGAGAAACACCGCGAAGGCTGATTGCCCTATTCGCAACCTTTGACAGCGTAACAGAAGAAACAATATCATCATCCGAAGAAATGGAAACAACGGTTCCATAATAAGGCGTCTCCGAATGATTGAGGATGGCAATCTGAAGACGATAGTCTTCGAAATCGTCCTTCAGGAAATCGACGGACTTTGCGTTGCTTGCGCCATAAGTCTGAAGAGCGGCTGCCGCCTCGAAAGTAACGTCTGTAGTATGTTCCTTGAAGTTATGGGTGTCAAGGGAGATACCGGTAAGAAGGAAAGTCGCTGTTCTAGAATCCATTTTGATATCCTTCTGGTTATACCTGAAGAATGTCGTGAAGATTTCAGAAGCGGAGCTGGCAGACGTGTCAATATGGCTGAAGACCGCATTATTGACCATGACCGAGCCAAGACGATGGTGGTCGACAACGGCAATCTGTTCGAATTTCTTGGCTTGCTCCGGGAAAATAGAGCGCCGAGGATCCGAATGGTCGACCAAAACGAGCAATGTACGATTTGTGATCAAGGAGGAAACATCTCGCCTGGAAACGAAAGTCTCTTCCATTTCCTTTTTGTCAAAAGAGCTTTCCACTGCAATACGCGCTTTATCTTCGACAAGCTGATCCTCCCAGCAAATCTTACACGGGATTTTTTCTATCTGGCAAAGACGATAGACAGCAAGGCAGGAGCCGATTGCATCGAAGTCCGCAATACTGTGTCCCCTGACAACAACCTGACGATAGTTTTTCAGAATCGAGACAAAGGAATTGGAGACCGTACGGATTTTAACACGGTTACGGGAAGGCAGAAGCTCGCTCTTTCCGCCAAAGTACCTCCTGGGCTGAGAGAAGGGGAAAACAACGGTTTGGTCTCCGCCTCTTGATAATGCGACATCAAGAGCAGAAGAAGCCATTTCCGCAAGACGGGAATAATCCGGAAAACCAAGTCCGATACCAATAGAAATCGTAAAGAGATTTGGGAATTCCTTCCGGACCCGGTCAACAATAGAGAACTTGTCCTGGTACATTTTAAGATAGTTCTCTTTTGTTGTGATGAAGAAGAAACGATCGTCGCGGATGGTTCTAAGCCTGGCGCCGAAGTTCTCCGCAGTCGTGGAAATCAGGTTCTGGAGACGGGTAATACTATCCGCAAGATGAATATCGTTCTTGAAAGAATCCTGAACATCATTGAAGTTATCAACGACAATGTATCCGACCACTGGTGATTGCCTGGTGTTGTAGTTATAAATGGCTGCAAAGTCTGTCACATCCCGGAAAACAAAAAGTCTTGCATCGGGAATAAGCTGGACATCATAAGAATAGTTATCGACATCAATGCGGATTGGACTCCTATCCTGGCCAGCTGCAAAACGGGTCAAGGAAGGAAATGCTTGATAGATATTCTGATCCACAAGATTATCAAATCTCTTTCCCAGGAAGTCGTTAACCATGAGGACGACATTCTTGTTATCGCAGACAGCGATGCCGATTTGTCCGAAATTATAGGCGTCATTAAAATCCGCACCGATGATTTCACTCGCCTTTAAATCGCTTTGGCCTTTCTTATGGAAAAAGCTGGCATTAAAGGCAAGATTTGAAATGAAATCAAAGAACAAAACAAAAAGGGCATAGGCAAAGGCAATATAAAAGTAATACGGGAAATCAGGAAACAACGACCAGCAGATGACAAGTGCGATGCCCCCTAAAGCCTCCACAATCAGAGTTGTGGTCAGCCAGATACGATGGATTTTCAACAGACGATTCATACTAAGCCTCCGCAATTCCAAACAAGGTTATTATATATTATGCAGAGGTTATAAGATAACCCTTTTAATTTTGGAGCTTTAGACCGGATTTATAATTATCCCTCAATATTAGGCCTTTAACTTTCCGGGGATTTTGTTTCTGTATTTGCTTTAGTGCGGCCGAAAATGTGCTTCCTGAAGTAAAGACATCGTCAAAAAGAACAATCTTTTTTCCTTCTATTTTTTCCTTTCTAGAAGAAAAAAGAATATCGTCGGACTTTCTGCGTTCCATCGCAGTCTTCTCTTTCTGTTGTTTATCGGTCGTCTTAACTAAGCAAGAGCAGTAAGAAAGACCAACTGCTTTTAGCATTTCTTCCAGATGCACAAAACCACGCCTTTCATTTCGTTCCTTCGAGGAAGGCAAGGGAACAATCTGATAGCCTTGGAAGTAAATTCGTATCCAAGGCAAGAAGTAGAAAAGAAAAGCTTTTGCTAGCATAATATCACCATATTCCTTGTATCGCATAAGCCTGTCTTTCATCAAGCCATCGTATATAGATAGGAACAAGATGTCTGTATCATAATGTCTTCTCCATACAAGCTGTTTATCAATTTCTTTCAAGCAATCATCACAAAGAACAGGAGATACCTCAATCCTTCTACGATAAGGGGAAATTCGCCTTTTCTTCAGGCAGTTAAGACAATAAACTTCGGTTGTATCTTTCAATTTCATGAACTGCACGTTCCCTCTCCCTTGTTTTTTCTTCAGCAATAAAATAGACTTCACCTCTTTCCGCATGGATTTTCCGTCCGACACGGCCAGAAATCTGAACCAAGCTTGCACTATCAAACAATGGGTGATCAGCATGGAAAATAATAACCTGCAAGTCAAAGACAGTGACCCCTCTTTCCAGAATAGAGGTAGTCACAAGGTAGCGGTACTCTTTATTCTTGAATTTCTCGATTATCTGCCGACGTTCCCCTTCTTTCGAAGAGACAAAAGCTCCTCCTTGTATAAAAAGTGAAAGAAAGGAAAAGAGCTTTTTTCCTTCCTCGATAGTAGGAGAAAAAACAAAGACCGGTTTCTCCTCTTTCAGGAAACACTTTAAACGCTTATAGCAAGAATAGTAACAGCCCAGCGAAGATGAGAGAATCCTTTCTGGAACAGGAAGCGGAAACCGATGATAACGGGAAAAAAGTTTTAAAAGAATTCCATTGTCTTCAAGTACTGTCTTTATCTGTTCTTCTCCTGGAGTAGCGGAGAGAAGTATATATTTTCCCTTTACGCTTTTGCGAAAAAAAGATTCCAATACCGGATTGTCTTTAAAAGGAAATGCATCGATTTCATCAAGGATCAATAAATCAAAATAAGATGGGTATCGATACAGCTGATGCGTTGTCAAAACAACGATATCACCATTGGTTTTTTCGCTATGACCTCCATAGACAGCAACCACATCTGCATCCGGAAACGCTTCGCAGATGCGTGGCACCAAGTCCACCACAACATCTTTTCTAGGTGTGGCAAATCCCACATGTTTTCTTTTTTTCAGCCTCCTTTCCCTAGATGAGTAAACAAGTTCCGTCTTTCCAGCTCCAGTAACAGCATGGATTAAAACATTATGTCCATCTTGTAACGCTTTTCTTGCCTCACTACTAGTTGTTTCTTGCTCTTTACTAAGTGGATATTTCAAATTAAGCTTTATCCCACTATTTGGCACATAATTTATATCAGCTGTTTTTCCTATAAAAGAAATGCATCGGCGACAATAAGGAGTCCCATTCTTATATGCTATAAAAGGTGCACCAGAAGCATGGCAGATTGGACAAATATAAAAAACTGGTTTCTTTCCCATTCCATTAAATATGGGAATTCAAATCCAGTTTTTTCTTTTTTATCGATAAAACTTTGCCTTGAAGGACAAAGTCCCGTCCTCTTTCATTCCCTTGACTTCCTGCACATTTTCCTTCTTAAGGACAGACAAGGAAAGCATTTCACCTAACCTACATTCTTTTTCGAAATTGATTTCAAAAGAAGAAAAGGAAATATCTGTAATTGCCTCGGCCAGTCCAAGATAAATCGTGTTGTTCCTATGGCCATTTGAATCGATATCTTTTTCCTCGACTCGGTATTCAGAAACAGGTGTGAAGTCTTCTTCACTCCTATCAAGTCCCTTCAGGCGTTCAAAGCCTGGCAAGGGAATCCTGTTTGCTATTTCCGGAGCATTTTTCCTAATCTGCTCTTTTGCCTTTCTGACCGGCTTCCTTCTTCTTGTTTTCGGATCCCTATAGACCCAAAGCGTAGATAAAGCAAAGACAGGCTGATTTTCTTCATCTAATAAATAACAGTAACGTTCACTCTGTATCAAAGAGAAAGCACGGGGATAGGTAACAAGCAACAAACGTTCTGCTTTTTTCAATGGGCGATAGAAAATACCTTTGGCTCGGCAGATCACGTAAAGAAAATCTTCTTCTTTTTCAAAGCTTTCTCCCCTTCCGAGCTTTTCAATCTGTATACCAGCTGCATCCTGCCTGCAATGAAGAAGCGATTTCAGATTTGGACGATTCAACGAATCCGTTTCCACTTTCCATTCCAGACTCTGGTACTCCTTTTGGTCATTCAATGGATGTAGATATTGTTGATTCATTCTAGAGTCCTAGTTCCTTGATGAGATCTTGCTTGATTTCAGCATAGGATTTAACTTCTTTAAACTTCCTGTCTTTCCTTGCCGGAAATTCAGGAAGAATATAAGGCTTATTGTTCTTATAGTTCAGCCAATAGGATTTCTTGAAGCCTGCATTATTTGATCCAAAAGCATCTTGGAGATAGGCATCACCAATATAAATAGCATTCTCCGGTTTCACATTCGCAATCTTAAGACCCGAAAGGAAGAAATAAGGATTTGGCTTCTTAACAGCGATGTCAGAGGAGGCAAGGACAAATTCGAAATGATGGTTCTTAATCTGGCTAAGAATCTCTTTCCGAGTATCTTCTTCCGTATATATCGTGTTCGAAAGGCAGGCATATCGAATCTGCTTTTCTTCTAGGAAAGTCAGGAAATCATCAATTCCCTCTACTGGACGTGGGCACAAATAATGAAGAGTCTCAGAGTCCGCGACTTCGATTGAGCAATCCAGTTTAACAGAAAACAATGTAACAACAAGCTTAAAGAAGGCATAAGAAGTAATTTCGTAGAGACTATGGGAAGAATAATATTTATCTGCAAATTCAAACGCAAAGCTATAAACCTTTTCCCAGTCGACCTCGTCTTTATTCACACAATGATCATATAAGGGCAGAACTGTCCAGCGTTCATCTTTTTCCTGAAAACGAATCAAAGTATCCCAGCAATCAAAGAAAACCATCGTTTTATTCATCAAAATAACCTCCGGGCTTTATTTTATCATCTAACCAGATTTTTAAGAATGGGTTTTAGCTCTTCAAAAGATAAACGGTTTCATTTGCCTTTGAAAAGAAGAAAGATTAAACTATAGATGTTTGAATTGATAGTTAATTCTATTGAATAACACACAGGGAAACCCGGCTGATTCTTATCTGAACAGCCGGGTTTTCTTGTAAAAAAGCAAAAACCAGGAACGCAATTTAAGCAGTTCTGTTTTTTTCTCATTGTAATAAGCTTTCCTCGGGTGTTACAATATTTTAGAAATAAAGAGGTATTTATTAATAAGGAAGGGGGCCACGGAATATGGCAAAATCAGAAACTGTTGTCACTGCAAAAAAGCGGACTAAAAAACCAAAATCAATTCTCGTCTTCGATATTATCTTCATTGTATTAGCAATCTTGCTTGTTATCGGAGCATTGTTCATCTTCACTCCGAGGAACAAAGTCCTTACTTCACTGCCGAAAAGTTGGGTCACAAACCTTTATAACTGGGTCACTTGGCATGTTCTCAAGCCGTTCAAGAGGACAAGGCAGGTCGGTGGTCCGAACGGCGTCTTATCGCAGGGTTACACTGCTGCTTTCTTCCTCTTCATTATCGCTTTCTGCTTAGTCTTCCTTTTCTACCTGCTCTATCAGCCATTCGTTGTCTTAGCCAGCAACACCGCCAAAGGAAAAACTCAGAAATATCGTAAAGTCCTTTGCTGGGTCACCTTCATCGTTAATCTCATCGCTACTTTAAGGCTTGTCTCTCTTCTCTACCAGTATCGTTGCGAAAAGATCTTTGGCGCTGCCTATTCTTGGTGGCCGAAATTCTTCAACCGAATTGCCAACAGCCTCCAGAATGGCAAACTCAGTGTTATTAACCTCAGTTTCATTTCAATCAATGGTGCCTTCAACGCATTTGCCTGGGCTGCCATCGCTAGGGTTGTCTTCGAAATCATTAGGCTATTGATTGCCGGTTGTGGAAAAGCTGTTGAAGTTGCTCCTGCTGCTGTCGAAGAAGTCAAAGAAGCAGAAAAAGCCGTTGAAGAAGTTCCGGAAGAAGCTCCTGTCGAAGAGCCGGAAGCCAAACCTGTTATGGCTGAAGAAAAAGCTCCGGAAGTCAAGCCACATGAAGTCATGTATCCAACCGTCCGTGATCTTGAGCTTCTCGCTTCCTTAGAACCGATTCATATCTCCGACTAATCTAAAAAAGAAAAAAAGCCAGGGTGAAAGCCCTGGCTTTTTTGTTTCCCTAGAGTCTAATGGGATGTGCTTTATTCAATTTATACGCATATTCCTTGATTTTTTTAAAAAGCAACTTTTTTTCATTTCACTGGCAGCTTTATAAATCATCCATCATTTTTCATAAACTTTATGCCCTTGTTCATTGAATTTGCCGACTTTAAAACAGCCTTACTTGTTGTACCTATCTAGAAGAAATAAGTTGTTTCCTTTGCTTTCTTGCAAAGTCTATAAGAAAATTGTTGAACTAGAATTTAATAGAGTGTTAAAATGTTATCAACTGAAAGGATTGTAGTTTTTCAGTAAATAGGAAGGAGGCCAATAGGGAAATGGCTAAATCCAAAACGGTTGCCAAAAATGGCACCAAAAAAGCTAAAGCGCTTTTTGTATTTGACATCATTTTCATCATCTTGGTTCTTCTCGCGGTTATCAGTGCTGTTCTTCTTTTTACTCCGCTTCAGAATTCACTTCCTAACCCTGGCGAGAACCTAAGGAACAATTTGTACACATGGGTCTATTATCATGTGCTCAAACCGTTCGACAGGGGTATTCGTCAGAATCTGAACGGCTATCCATCCAAGCCTTTCACAGTTGCATTCTTCCTCTGGCTGATTTATTTGGCCGGTGTATTGTTCCTTTATAGGCTTTATCAGCCATTTGTCATCAGGGCTAATAATAAGGTTAAAGGCAAAACACAGGTTTATCGTAAAGTCATTGCTTGGATTACATTCATCATTATTCTTGTCTGCGGCCTTGCTCTGTTCTCTCAGCTTTATCGCAACCGCAGGGAAAAGATCTTCGGATCTGCTTATTCTTGGTTCAACGAACTCGTTGACCATATAGCAAGAAGCTTCAAGACCGGAAAACTTTATGGTCTAAAGTTGTCCCTTATCAGTAAAAATGGTTACTTCAATGCGTTCGCTTATGCTACCTTTGCCTGTATCTTCGTTGAAATTATCAGGCTAAGGATTGCCGGTTGTGGAAAAGCTGTGAAAGCTGTCGAAGCAAAGAAGGAAACCGAAAGCGAGCCTACGAATGAGGAACATGCGGATGAAGAGAAGGTTCCCGAAGCAGAAGAAAGTAGTGATACCGAATCCGTCCCATATATTCCTCCGAAAGTCGTCACTGTCGAGCAAGCCCAGGAAAAAGCAAATGCTGAGAAAATTGAACCAACATATCATGATGTCAATCTTCTTAACCGCTTAGAATGCATCCACTCACAGCCAATAAAGGATTTGCCTGGATTAAACGAAAACGATCTTCAGAAAGTTCGTCTGGAGCTTGGCCCCGATGGCATTTACCCGATTGTAGATACAGCTGGCAAAGCCCTGTTAGAAAAATTAGATACAGTTTCGATTGAAGTACGTGTTCTTCCGGGCATTGACGAATGGAAGGCCGATCCTTGGAAAGAAGAGCCGAGGCAGGCCCAAGTTGAAGAAAGGGAAGTGGATTCCTCTAGGTTCGAAACCGTTAAACCAGTCGATCAAGAAATTGTCATCGAAGAGCCTGTTGATGAGAAGCCGATAGAAAAAGCAGAAGAACCTAAGCTCGAAGAATGTGTAGAAGAAAAGCCGGTAGAAGAAAAAACAGTCGCTGATGAAAAACCAGTTGATGAGCCTACCCAGGAAGAGAAGAAAGAAACCCTTACTGACCTCACCGCTTCCGCGGCTCCGATTGCTAGGAATGAAGTTCCGATTACGGAATCTAAACCCTCTGAGCCTGCTGCCGAAGAAGAAAAGGAAGAAGAGCCAGAAGGACCGATTACTCTTGCCATCAACGACAACCTAGCTGATGGTCTCCGTCCTCAAGAAGAAATCCACGATAAGATTGTCGAAGAAGAAAATGACGATCGCTCGGCTTGGAAGAGGACACTTCCTTATAACAAACATGAGGAATGTATAACCGAGCCAGTCACTCATGATAGCGAATGGCGCCTGCCGAAGTATGTTGCTCCCAAAATCACCGGTCCAGTCACCACATGCATTAATCAGCTTCCAAATGATGGCAAACGTCCTCAGGAAGAAGAACATGCAAAAGTCGAACAAAGTCTTGGATTGAATCGTGAAGACAAGAAGCAAACCGTCAAAGACAATTCTCACCTTCCGATAACAACTCAGACAGCTCCGATTGATACCACCTGGATTTTACCTAGGTATGTCGCACCTAAGCCTAGGGGAACCGTCAAAAAAGTCGATTTAGCTCCAATCAGCAAGCCGAATGGCCTGACAAAGCCTACAGCAAGGAAGCCTGTCACTCCGATCAAGCCGATTGCTCCTGTCGCTGCACCTGCTCCGATTGAGCCAGTTGAAGAAAAGAAAGAAGAACCGAAAGTCGTCGCACCTTTAGCTGGTCCGCTCCACTCCACTGAGAAGTCAAAGCATCAGAAGATTGAAGCTGTCAAAGCACGCCGTGTTCCGTTCACTCTTCAGAATTACCAATTGAAGACCTACAAAGGCGATCTTACCGCCGAGCAGGCCTTTGCAAGGGGTGTTACCAAAGTCCAGCCTACTGCGCGTCCTATCTTCGCCAATCAAGGCAACGAATCCGGTTGGAAACAGAAACGCCGTGAAGAAGAAATCCGTAAAAACGGATATGCGGATGTCACAAAGGTCGAAAAGCTTAGCGGAAAGGTTGAACCTGCCTCTGTCCAAGTCTCTCCAAATGGAAGCTCAATCCGTGAATTACGTGCTTCCTTGAAAGCGGAAAAGGCAAAAGCAGAAGAAGTCAAAGCCGAAGAAAAGCAGCCTTCAGCTAAACCAGTTGCTCCGATTAAGCCGATTGCTCCAATCAAGCCAGTCAATGCTCAGGAGAAACCTGCTGAAGAAAAGAAGCCTGAACAGCAGGCTCATCCGACAACCGCAAGCTTCTTCCATCCGCTCGCTCCGATTGCTAAGAAGCCGAGGAAACGTCCGGAAATCAAGCCTGTCGATCCTCTCAGCAAAAAGAAGTAGCTACAATCCAAAAGTGGTCTGGCGCCTGCCAGGCCACTTTTCTTTTATCAAAAAAGACAGGCCGAACAGCCTGCCTTTTCAGAAAGAGTCTTACTTTACAACAGAGATTGCAACCAGCCTAAGATCAACTCCACTGGTACTATCGAAGAGGACAGAGAGCTTAAGGTTTCCCTTGGTGGCTGTCAAGCTTGTCCAAGAGTCTGTAAGAGAGACTGTGTAGCCTGCATTTGTAAGCTTCGGATTATACTTTGTGCCTAGCAGCTTCCTATGATAAGAATTAAGGTTCTCTGCGTGTTCAGAGTCAGTCGGCAATGCAAGGATAATGGCATCATCATCCATATCATCGGAATTTGTAACTTCGCTCTTATCGGTAATGATGGAGGCCTGGCAAAGAGTCTGCCCAGGAGTCGGGATGGCATCTAAAGCATCCTTGCCGCCAACCAAGGTCGTCAGTGCAGAGTAATTCGTATCTCCTTGCAGCAAATCAGACCAAGTCAGATCATCACAGGTGGAATGAAGTTTTGTCTGATCTTTCGTATCAAAATCCGCGGTTACAGTATTAAAGCTAGAATAGGTCGACTTCACCTCGAAATCAAACTGCACAATAGAAAGGTCAATTGTACACTTCCCATCGAAAGTGATGTTGTCGCCATCAAGAGTAATATTTAGAGAAGTCACCGCAGGGAAATCGCCTAACAAAACTGAAAGCTGCTCACCAAGCGCTGGATCAAAAGCATAGGAGAAGTCGGAAAGATAAGCTGAGACTTTATTCGTTTCCTCTGTTTTGATGGAGTAGCTGCCATCTGCATTTTTATCAAAGCAAAGCGGAGAAACCTTCTTCACATCCAAAGTGTTTTCAAGTCCATAATAATACTTACCCTTTTCTCCATAATCCTTAAGCCTATAGTATTTATCCGCTGCTGATCGATAGGCATATTCGGTAGCTGGCGCGCTTCCCTCTTCCTGTTTGGATGTTTCCACAAACTTCCTAAGATCGGAAGTAACAAAGTTATCCAGAGACTCGGTAAAGGAATCGCTTCCGCTTGTCCTTGTGATGTCAACATGTTCCTTGAAGCTGGTAGCTGTGTTCAGCTTATTCAAAGCGTCCGATAATGTAGCATCTGGAGTACCCTGGATGACGCTCTGATAATTCTCTTTGAATGTCGATTCATCGTTGGAAAGGATTTTTCCGACATAGGAATACGTGTCAGAACTATTCTTATTCGATGCTATCCTGTTGAGTTCATAGGATACAATGGAGTCAGCGTTAGCATAGATTTTAAAAGACTCCAAACTTTCTTCGTAATGGTCTAAGGCAAAGAAGCGGAGGAGTGAACGCTTAGATTCATTTGTCGTAGAAATCAGATCAAAGCAAGCCAGTTCGGAAGTGGACTCCTTATCATTCTTTTCGAAGTCATCTTCCGAGAATTTCGAGAACGGGTTGCAGAAGGTATCGAAATAATAGCGATTCTTAGTAATCTTATAAACCGGGGTGTTGTCTAAAGATACACCATCCGGATAAGCTACAAAATAACGCTTCTTTTCTTCATCATAAATCCCAGCACGGGTTTCCTTTGTCTTGACAGCGTCCTTCGTTGGAACAGCCGGAGAGTTCGGATCCTCATAGCTAGCGCCCTCATACTGGATAAAAGTAATGGTTTTATCCTTGGTCGCGGCTCCTTCAATGCTATAAGCCGTGTATTTGGACTTAGCCTTTTCATATTCGGTTTCTTCAAAAGAAACACTGTCTGCATATTTTTTCAGCCTGGCATCCGTTAACTCAATTTTAGGAGCCGTGCTGGGCTTAATTGTAGCCGATGGTTTTTCTGATGGATTGGCAACAGTTTCACTCGGCCCCTCAGAAGGAACTTCGGAAGGGGTCTCGCTTGTCTTGTAACATCCAGCTAACAGAGAAAGCATCATCAAAGGCAAAATATATTTTGTTTTTTTCTGCATGGTATAACCTCCAAACTTGTTTTCCTTTAAGAATAGGAATATTTAAATTTTATTCCCTCTTAAGAAGAGAAGTACTTTTCCAAAGAAAAAACAACTGAAATATGAGCTAGAAAGCGCTTACCAATTTATTGGAAAGAATCAAAAAAGGAGGGGCTTCCCCTCCTTTTCAGCAATCAAATTCTCTTAAAAACGGAAGGAAGAGAAGTCAAATCCTTTAACAGCACTAGCAGAGTCACCAGCTGCTGCAGTCTTCTTTTCTGCAACAGAAGGCATTGCTGCAAAGTAATAGTATTTGGTTCCGCTAGAGGTAGTGGAGTAAATCAGACCATATTTGACAGTCAAGACATAGGTCTTGTCATCTTTCTGGAATTCTTCGGTAGCTACTCCATTGTCAGAATCAACTGTGTAGCCAGCGGCAGTCAGACGACCTTCATAGGTAGTATAGACACTTTCGAGATAATTCTGTAAAGCAGTCTGATCTGCAAAGTTACCACTGTTGAAGCCAACATCCCAGTAGATAGCGGCCTTGAAGGAAGCAGAAGTGCTGCTGTTATAGTAGGCAGTAGCAGTATTGAATTTGCCTCCATAAGTAGGGACCTTGTTCAGGACATCTTCGCCGCCAAGATAAGTGACAATATTCTTATAGCTGTCTTCATCTTTTTGATCCGCTAAGATATCAGTCCTAAGAAGATCATCGCCATTGGTCTTGTATGTAATACCCTTTAAAGCAGATTCTGTAGTTCCGATGGCTGTGAAGGTAGTGGTATAGGTGGCATCATATTCCGTATTATTGAGTGTGGCTGTTCCAATAGTTTCAAAGGTGACGGAATCATCAGCAATCGTAATTACAAGATCAGAAACTTCCATTACAGAACCAACTCCATCAAAACTTGCCCCGATAGAATACTCATATGGTTCAAAAAGGACACCATTAGAAGCACCCAAGGTATAAATGTTTCCGTTCTTAGTGAAAATCAAGGAAGAAATAGAATAGTCCGGAACGGAAACATCCTCTTCTCCGACAAGATAATATCCTTTCTCGCCAATTTCACCGATTTCAGACCATGTACCATTGGAAATCGAGAACAAGCCAGAAGAATAGAGTTCCCTAGAACCATCATCTCCCGCCTGGGAAATAACAACCTTAGCATCGGAAGCGGTGTGATTGACAACAACGGAAGTCAAAGGAAGTGTCGATCCACTATATTCGACTGAGAAGACATTGGTTTCCGTATAATTTCCACCAGCAATCTTTGTCCTTGCGGCATTAAAGGCAGCATCCTCAGTGCCAGTCTTAACAGATGAGAATTTTTTAGCCACTTCGGCTTCATCCGTGCTGTCAATCTTGCCTGTGATTTCGTAAGAGAAAGTATATTTGACTCCGCTCTGAGTTGCGTTGTAATTGATTGTTGCAGAATAGGAAAGAATTGATGTCGAATTGATAGTCAGCGAGAAGGCAGTGACTGTACCGCCAGTGATTCCACATCCGAAGAAAGTATTCCTGTTCGTCAGAAGAGCAGAATTCTCTGTAGTAACCTGCTGGATTTTCCTGTCATAAACTTTTTCGGTATCCGTGGAAGCTTCGGCATTCCGTTGGAAATAGGAGTTCTTCCTAGAAGCAAACGGATTACCAAATCCATAATCATCCCACTTATAGCTTGAACTTTCAGAATGAATCTTGTTGTCTAATCCAAGATAGTTGATGGCAACATATCCGTTATCATCTTTCTTATACTCATATTTGGAAGCGACCACATCTGAAACAGTTGTCGGAAGAACGGTTGCATACTCGCTCTGTTCATACTGAGTGATACTAATCGTATCGTCCTTGAAAGCAACTTCGCCTTTTCCATAGGTGTTCTCAGACTGACTCTGTGTGCCATTAGTTGCACTCAGTTTGGAATCAATAGTAGAAGTAATCGAAACAGCCTCAGCATATTTATCAAGCCTGGCCTGAGTCAAAAGAATCGGCTTGGGTTTCGAAGTTGCAGGCTGATTGGTTGCACTCTGTGCAGGTTCGGTAACTTTCTCGCTTGGTTTTTCGGTAACCGAAGGAGTAGTATTGCCGTTATCACAGCCGGCAAGTCCAAAGACGAATAATAAGGGAAGAATTCTCTTGATTGTTTTCATTTTTATCAGTTCTCTTTCTGCGTTTTGTCTAATGAATAGCGCAGAATTATTTTATTTCATGTATTTCATTGAATATATAGAAAGAAATCGAAAAAGGTTTGGAACGCCAATGTAAGCGGTTTCGCTAAAACTAGTTTTTAATCTGTGTAACTCCTAAAAAAAGAAAATATCTTGCATTCCCGTTTGTAACTGAGTATAATTTTTAAGCTGATATTGAGGCGTGGTGCAGCTTGGTAGCACGCTTGGTTCGGGACCAAGAGGTCATGGGTTCAAATCCCATCGCTTCAACCATTGAAAATAAAGGGAGTCCTCTCAAGGGCTCCTTTTTTCGTTACTTCAGATTAGAGATATCGACTTCTTTGACTCCCTGGTTTTCAACTTCGAAAGCCCGATTAAAGGAAATCTTATTGGATAGACGATGAGTAATGGAAATCCTCATCCGGTCTTCGCCCGCCTTAGCCAAAGCAGAAAGAAGCTTCTGCTCTGTTGCTGTATCAATATTGCTAGAAAGCTCGTCAAGAAGCAGGATTTTCGGTTCATTGACAAGAGCTCTTGCCAAGTTGAGAAGCTCGAGCTGGCCTTGTGAAAAATCTCCCCTCTGGAAGTTGGCAGTGTAACCGCCTGGGATATGATTCCTGACATAGTCGTCAAGGAAAACAGCTCGCCTAGATTTTCTTGCCTGTTCTAAGGTAATCGAGGAATCCCGCAAAGTGATTTGGTCAAGGACAGTCCCATCAACTGGCTTGAACCCTTGACTGACATATCCGAAGATCTTCTTTTTAATTCGATCTGGAATCTGAGACCTCGGTATATTGTTTAATAAAAGTCGACCGCTAGTCGGGTATTCCCTGCCAAGCAGCCTACGAAACAGAGTGGTCTTACCAGCTCCTGTCCGCCCAAGAAGGAGGACTCTGTCTTTTGAATTCAGGGAAAAGCTGACCTTCTCTAGCAAAAGCACATCGCTATCCGGATAATGGAACGACAGGTTTTCGGCCGAGAGAGTCAAGTAGGCATCATTATCCATAATGTCAGAAAGACTCCTGTCCTCTTTGACAGGCAGTCTTTCTTCAAGGTTCCTGAACTCCATAGCCCGTTTGACACCAGAAGTTCCTTCTTGCCTGACCTGAATTTCTTGACCTAGGTCCTGAATCGGTTGAAACAGATTAGAAATCATCGAAAGAGAAGCTGCAAAAGTACCAACCGAGAGGCCTAGAATTCCATTGTTGCTTCCGCGATAAGAAAAGACAACCAAAGTGACAAGAGAAATCCTAAAGGAGCGAAGAGCCCTGATGATTGGAGAGAAAGTTGCATCATAGATGGCACTTCTATTCCGAAGCTTCCTGTTCTCACTTAGAATCTGTTCAAATCGGTTCTGTTGATATTCTTCCTTGTTCAGATTCTCAATCGTTTCAAAGGAAGTGAGACTCTCACTAAGCGAATTCGATAATTGGTTTTCTTTCTTTCGAATGGAGATCTGCTGCTTTAGCATTCTTTTGCGGAAAAAGAGAGTAATCAGAAAAACAATAGGAATCCTTAAAAGAAGCCTAAGACCTAAAAGCCAGCTGAAAACGAAGACAGAGACAAGAATAGAAACAATCTTCATCGCAGAGACAACAAGGGAAACGATTCCATCGGTAAAAAGCGTCTCAACCGAAGCCACATCATCCCTGATTCGGCTCGAAAGACTGCCAGAGCCATGGTGCCGGAAATAAGAAGAAGGCAGAGCATGCATTTTCTTCCTCCTATCCCGGCGAAGGGAATGAATCAGTTTTGCACCGATTGAATCAATCCTGATACTATTCAGAATATCGAAAACAGAAATCAGCACGTAGGAAATAAGATAAAGGCTCGCATAAAGCCATAGTCTTGTTTCATCAATCTGGAAGGAAAGCTCCGGATGAAGCACATCATCAATCAAACGCTGAAGAATCAGGGGAGGCACCAGAGAAGATAAGGAAGACAATATCCTTGTCAAAACAAGGAATACTATAAGGAAAACATGTTTTTTCAAAAAACATCTCCTGTAAGATAAGAAGGTCTGCTTTTTCATTTCTTGTTCTCCTTTCGACTTAGAGAGCAATAAAGAGAAGATTTCTTCCTATCTTCTGCATTTCCGATTTCCACCTCTCCATCACCATGAAGAAGAAGAATTTTATCCCTCTGATTGAAATTATCCAAGCGATGAGAAATCAATAAAATCAAGGAGTCCTTCCTTTCTTCTCTCAGCTTTTCCAGAATTATATTTTCGGTATAAAGATCAACCCTGTTAAACGGATCATCCAAAATCCTGATTTTCTTCTGATGATAGAAGGTTCTCGCTAAGCTAAGACGCTCCTGCTGTCCTCCAGATAATTTGATTCCTCTATTACCGACAATCGTGTTTTCTTTTTCCTTCCTATCCTTCCTGTCTTCCATGAAATCGACCTTTTCAAGATAGGGCAAAACATCCTTGTCTTCTCCAAAGGCAATATTGTTCTTGATCGTATCCGTGAACAGATTCGCCTGATGACCCATGTAAATAAGAAAAGAAGAAAGCTGTTCTCTTGACCTGTCTGACACTTCGGTACCATTGATAGTCAAAGAGCCTTCATATGGAACTTCTTTCAGAATCGCTTTCCTCAATAGAGTCTTACCGCTGGCGATGGGACCTGTAATCCCGATTTTTTCGCCGTCTTTCAAAGTCAAATTAAGGTTCTTAATCCTAATCTTATCCTCGCTTTTTAAAGTGAAGCCCTTAAAAGCGAGAACTATTGGAGAATGAACGACATCTGCTTTTCCATATGGGGATGTCTTCTTCCTAAGAGGCTGGATTCGGTGATAAGAAGCAAGTCCGCTTTCCCTTGCAGAGAAAAGCTTTGCCGTATGACACGCCTTTTTGCTCAAAAGAATAAAAGTCTCTAGATAAGTCGTAAAGACACCGATAGTCCAATACCCTTCGCTTGTTCCAATAACATAGGAGGGAAGCTCTTTGCTCTGCCTGACATAACTCGTTCCTAAATACCTAAGAGGAAAAAGTCCAAATAATCCAATCCTCTGACTAATCGGCAGAGCAATATCCGATAGGATCTGTGCTCTTCTCGATGCCTTCTCATAGTGGCTAAGCTGCTTATCGAAATCCTCTTCATTTTGCTGATCCATGCCATAGATGCGATAAAGAAGGGCATTGTCAGAATCATCATAGGTCAACTGATTCAGAGTGGAACTTTCCTTTCGTGCCTTATCGCTCGATTTATAGATGATTTTCCGGAACAGAAAAGAAGCCAAGACTGCAAAAGCGATCGAAATCAAAGAAAGCAGCGTAATTTTAGAATCAAACAAGAATAGATAGACAATGTAAACAAAGAAGAGAACAACCGTATCAAAGATTTCGGTTGTCACCTTTCGCATGCCTTCGACTGCCTTCGAAACATCCCCCATCCTTTTAGAAGAGAGAACACCAATATCCTCTTTTTCAAGTTCCGTCGTTGTCTTATGCCTTAAGGTATTAAAGATACAGGCACGCCTTGAAGCGATACTTTCAAAAGCAAAACGACGGACATAATAGCGTTTCAAGGCCCGGGCCGCCTGAATCAAAAGAATGGCAGAAAGATAAATAATCAGAAGCACACCGATGGATTGCCTTGTGCTATTTTCCGACCCGACACCATCAATGAGCCGGCCTAGGAAAATCGGATTTGCAAGCCTTCCGACATTGTACCTGATACCAGTGATAGTGATGACAAGAAGTTCTGGCCATCGAAGAAGAAAAAAGGAGAAAATCTTTTTCGGGTTCTTTGCAATCTTGATATCCGTGTTTTTCATAATTGAACTTTTTCTAGAATATTTTTATTATAATGATAAATAGTATTAAGGAGTGAAAATAATGGATATCAATATCGACCAGGATGGAATCCGTGTTTCAAAGAGCTCGGCAAAGCAGCTCACCGACAAAGCCAGAAAGAGAAAAAAATACGATCTCATCGAAAGCGTAAGGACATCTTCAAGGACAGGCCTTGCCATTGTCGTTTACATCATTTTAAGTCTTGCTTTGGCAAAAAAGAGTTTCCCGTCAGGACTAAGTTCCTGGGCAGTATTCTGGCCCATCATCTTTTTAGCCTTTATTCCTTCTGGAATCAGGCACGCCATCGTGCGGAAACGCTTCTGCCAGTTCCCGATTTGGGCAATCAGCCTCTTTACCTTCCTCTTCATCGGAGTCTATTTCGGGCTTTGGAATCCTTATTGGGTCATCAGGCTTGCTATTCCTGCTTATTACGCCATCTTTTCTCCTTTTGACCGAATTATCATTGCCAAAGAAAAAGGAGAAATCGACTAGTCAGAGAAAAGGACCTCAAAAGGGTCCTTTTTTCTATACACGAGTATAGTAAACAAAAATCTAAAAACAAAAGACTTAGACATTCGTTGATTATTGCTTATACTAAAAAAGGAATTTTAAAAGGAAAGGATTCACACACCATTATGGATAAAATCAAGATTCTGTTAGATTCGACCTGCGATAGGACAAGGGAACAGAGGAAGGAATATGATTTAGGATACCTCGAAAGGGGTGTTTCCGTCGATGATAAGACTTATGATGCCAAACTAGACTGGAGCAATTACTCAGTCAAAGAGTTCTATGGATGGAGGAGAGAGGGCAAGAGAGTCTTCACAAGCCAAGTCCAGGAACCCTATAGGAAAAAGGAATTCCTCCGCTATCTTGATGAAGGCTACCAAATCCTCTATATCGGATGTTCGGGAAAATTATCCGGTTCTGTCAAAACCGGTTTCCTTGTTGCCGATGAACTGAAAAAAGAACGTCCCGAGGGAAAAGTCGTTGTCATTGACGCCTGCATCTCCGGAAGGGGACAGGGACTTCTTGGCATCCGTGCATCCATGGACCGGGAGGCCGGAAGGAACATTGACGACATTGCCAAGGACATCCAAGACAATCGTCTGAAATACAATCAGTGGGGATCGACTAGGACACTCACCTACCTGAAAAACGCCGGAAGAGTCAAGGCCAGTGCCGCCTTCTTCGGAAATAGGTTCGGTGTCAAGCCTATTATCATTTCCGATATCAACGGCGACAACTACGCTTATAAGAAAGTACGTGGACGGAAAATGGCTTTGCAGGAAATTGCTGATTCGGTGGAAAGAACAGCAGTCGATCCAGAAAACCATTATCTCGCTATCACCCATGCCGACTGCGAAAAAGATGCTCTGCTTCTCAGAGACAGGATCCTTGCCAAGGGACTTAAGTTCAAAGGCATTTTCATTAATGTCTTAGGTCCGATTCTCGGTGCTAGCTGCGGACCAGATACAATCATTGCATTCAATTTCGGTAAAGAAGTCACTTTAAAAAGCGAGTAAGGCCTTATGGAATTCATTAGCGGAACTCTCTACCGCGAGCTTTTGCTTGCCGCCTATTCAAGTCTTTCGAAACACTTCCAGGAAATCAATGATCTCAATGTCTTCCCGGTTCCAGATGGGGACACTGGCACAAACAGGAAACTCACGTTCCAATCCGGTCTTTCCTATTTAGAGGAAACCGACAATCTAGAGCAAGCGTCGACTTCGTTTGCAAAAGGAAGGTTGTTCGGCGCACGTGGAAATTCAGGCGTTCTAGTTTCCCGTTACTTCTATGGTCTTTCCTTAGGTTTCAAAGGAATGGAAAAAGCCAGCCTGAAGGATTTCTCCTCAGCTAGGGTTCTTGGCTATCAGACCGCCTATGCTGCTGTGAAGAATCCGCAGGAAGGAACCATTCTCACTGTTGCCAGAGAGGGTATTGATACTATCAAAGACCATATCGACTACGAAAAAGCTTCCCTGGCTTCTTTTTTCAGTCAAGTCATTGATGCAAGGAACATTTCGCTTGAAAATACTCCGAACCTACTTCCGGTTTTGAAGGAATCCGGTGTCATCGACTCTGGAGGAAAAGGACTCCTCACAATTTTCCAGGGATTCCTTTCCTATTTTTCCGGAAACAGTGACTTTGAAGCAGAACCTGAGCATTCATCTGTTAACCCTGTCCAATACGATTTCTCTGCATTCAATGAAAATTCAACCCTTGATTATGGTTATTGCACGGAGTTCCTTCTTCAGCTATTGAATTCCAAAGGTGATGTTCACCAATTCAATCTAGATTCTTTTATCCATTGGAGGAATGAGAACGGATCTTCTTTGGTTTGCTTCCAGAACGGAACCATAGTCAAAGTCCACATCCACACAAAGACGCCATGGGTCGTCATTCGTTATGCCCAGCAGTTTGGCGAGTTCCTGACCTTCAAAAGGGAAAACAGGGCTCTGCAGCACAACAATGTCGAGAAGAAAAAAGCAGAGAAAAAGAAACTGAAAAAGAAGTATGCCGTGATTGCGATTGCACAAGGAAAAGACATTATCGATACCTTCAAAGGAAGGAACTGCGACATCGTTCTTGACGGCGGAAAAACAAGGAATACTTCAACCGAAGAACTGATTCAGGCCTTCCAAAAAGCGAATGCAGAACAGATCATCCTTCTTCCAGATGAGAAGAACATTTTCATGGCAGCTCATCAGGCAGCTGAAATCTATACCGAAAGCCATGTCAGGGTAGTCGAAGCGGCTACAATTCCCGCAGGCTATGCCTGCCTATCCTTAAGGTGCGGAGGAGAAGAAGACCCGGAAGAGATTTTCGAAACAAGGAAGGAAGAAGCAAAGCATGTCAATTCCTTCTTCCTTTGCAAAGCAGTACGGGATACTTTGGTCGATGAAGTGACCTGTATCCAAGGGAATTATATCGGCGGACTGAACGGCCATTTGAAAACCTGCAGCAAGAATCTGAAAGAAGGCTTCCTCTCCCTGCTTAATTCTTTGGAGGGAATCAAGGACAAGGAAAGGCTCTACTTCTTCACCGGAAAGAATGTGACAGACAGTCTCACCGACGAGATAACAGAAGAAATACAGAAGCGCTATCCAAACCTTGAAATCCTGCCTAGGAAAGGAAACCAGGATGTCTATGACATTATGGGAGGAATCGACTAATTCTCCGAAATTGTGACGATTTTCATTCGGAAACAGAATTTTGCCTTTTCATATTCCCAATAATCAGTTATAATTTATCTGTTGCCGGCGTGGCGTAATGGCAGCCGCGTTGGACTCAAAATCCAATGCCAGTGATGGCGTGTGGGTTCGACTCCCACCGCCGGCACCATCGATAAAAAATAGCCTCCTAGCGTTTCCGCTAGGAGGTTTTTATTTATTGAAGTTTTTAATCCAATACACTACCCGAGGTCAGTACCATTAACCTCGATAATCCGTTATACTTCAAGAATCAAAGCAGGATTTCAAGTGCCATCCTTAGAACAAAGCCGAGCCTGAAAGACCAGAGACCATAATGCGCATATCCGTCTTTTCTTGATTCCGGAAGAATTTCATCCAAGGTAACATAGAACATAGCACCAGCGGCGAAAGACAAAAGCCAGGGAGTTATCACTGAAAGCTGGGCTAGGAACAATCCTACAATACCAAAGAGCGGCTCTACAACGCCAGATGCTGTTCCATAGAGGAAAGCCTTTCCTTTTTTCTCTCCGCTTCCAAGCATCGGAATAGAGACCGCGGCCCCTTCTGGAACATTTTGAATCGCAATGCCGATAGCCAAAGAAAGAGCCGAATAAATAAGATCCTGGCTCTGGCCCTTTAACGCAAGTCCACAGGCAAAGCCAACCGATAGGCCTTCTGGTATGTTATGGATGGTTACGGCAAGAAAGAATTTCAAGTTCTTGCTAATGGAGGCCTTGCATCCTTCTTCTACTCCATTGACAGGATGGAAGTGCGGAATCGTTTTATCCATGACATAAAGGAGAAGACCGCCAAGAAGAAAGCCTACTATCGGCGGTAGATAAGGGGCGCTTGCAAGGACGCTTTTGCTTTCTTCGATAGAAGGAAGAAGAAGACCGAAGATAGAGGCTGAAATCCTAATACCGCCGGCAAACCCCAGAATGACATTGTTGGTTCTAGGACCGAAATTTTTCTTGAAGAAAAAGACAAATGAGCTTCCTAAGGTAGTAGCTAGAAATATAATCGATAAAGACAGAACTGAAACAGTGACTGTGCTCATTTTATTTCCTCCTCAAAAAGGAACTTTGGAGTATAAACCATCAAAACTCTTTTGTCATCTGATTTGATTTTTTTGAAAAACCGGCTCTAAAAGTCCTAAAGCCGGTTCTAAGTCACCTATCCTGAACCCTGATATTATTGTTGCTGTCTTTTACCAGTTTTCCTTCTTCCAGAAGCTGGTTGATGAAATAAGCCACATCATCACAGCTCTGCTTCGGGCAAGACTTGTAACCAATTGTCTTAAGGAAAAGCTTTGGAAGCTCATCATAGCTAATAAGATACTCCCTCTTTACAAGATCAATCAGGCCGTTCTGGATTTCAATATCCGGAATCTGATTCAAGGAACGATTGGAATTGATTCTCAGCTTTACTTCTTTATCGTCAATCCAATAATAAGTTGTGAACTTGCCTGTTTTTCGGTTGATACCATCGTGGCGGAGATTGAACCTGATATCATGGAAAGCATCCGTTACAACACTTGTGACCTTTCTTCGGCCAAGAAGGATGCTGAGCTTATTCAGAATAAGTTCTTTGCAAATCGGTTGTTCTGTTTTGATGATATTGAAGACTTTCTGCTTCAGATAATCCCTCTGCCAAGCGACATCCGATGCATTAAGCTGATCCGGACTAGCAACTACTACCTCTTCCTCATAAGAAGGGAACCGGTCTGACAAAGAGAATTTAGGCTTTTCCTCGACGGAAAGGAAATCGTCGGTATCTGGTAGTTCGTCGTCTTCCGTATCTCCTGCTGTTGCATTTACAGACGATTCATCCATCCTATCATCAGACTCGGAATCACTGATTTCTGTTTTCTTTTCCTCGGGTTCTGGAACAAACTCAATGTTTTCGTGCTGAAGCGGTTCTTCCTTTTCAACCTTGGAAGCCAGAATATCGGAAAGCTTTGCTTCATCTTGTACTTTTTCTTCTTTATCAAAAGTACTGATTTCACTGTCAGCAAAAGAAGAATCGGATTTTTGGATTGCATCATCAATAGCTGCAAAAAGACGGATTTCTTCATTCTTACGATCCAAGAACCAATCCGCAGACCAGATATGATAGAATTTCCAGCCTTTACCTTCGAGAATTTGTTCGCGAAGTCGATTCCGGTCCCGAGCATTCTTAGCCGAATGATAGTTTGCACCATCGCATTCAATAGCCAAAACATAAACATTCTTAGTCGGATGCTTGACACCAAAGTCAATCCGATAGCCGGAACAACCCACCTGGCAGTCTACCAAATAGCCATGGGAAGTAAGGGTCTGATAAACATCTACTTCAAAGGAAGACTCATCCTCTTTTCCATCCTGATGAGTGGAAAGAGAAAGCCTCGTTCCCTTCTCCGCGTATTCCAGATAGCCGCGTAGCCTTTTCCTTCCGACCGAGTCCGTACGGTTCAAATCAATATCATAGTAGTGAATGGAGGAAACAACCTGCCTGTTTACTCTTGAACGGGTGATAGCGACATTCAATCGGCGTTCTCCGCCCTGTTGGTTCAAGGCACCGAAATTCAGGCTCAGTTTTCCATCTTGGTCTTTGCTAAAGCCAACAGAGAAAATGATGCGGTCACGCTCATCACCTTGAACATTCTCAAGGTTTTTGACAAATATCTTTTCCCTGTTCTTTTCGGATCCATATTTACAAAGCAGAGGGTCTGAATTCCTTCTCTTTTCCAATTGATCCTGGATTTCTTCCTGTTGGGAGATGTTCCTTGCAACGATACCGATGCTCTCCTTTGGATATAGGCGAATATCTTCGCACACAAGATCTACGACCTTTTCTGCTTCTACCTCATTCGTTCTTTGTTTCTTCTTGTAGTTTCCGTTGGTAACATAATAGAAATCAATTCCAAAACCCTTTGTCTTCTTGGTAGCAGAAGGGAACGTTGTCAGACTTCCCTCGTAGAAGTTCTGATTCGAGAAAGCAATTAATTCCTCATTCTTAGAACGATAGTGCCATGTAAGTCGCTTATGAGGATAAGACACTGCATAGTCAAGAACGGACTCGAACGCGGAAATATCATCGGATTCCTCATCTCCTTCATCATCATGATCCAACGAGGCTTGGAAGAAGTTTGTCGGTGGCCTCTGCTTGTTATCGCCGCAGATAATCAGCTGTTTACCACGATAAATGCTTCCGATAGCATCCCAAGGGAAGATTTGACTTGCTTCATCAAAGATAACTAAATCAAAATGCCTGTCTGAGCCAAGGAAGGAGGAAACATTGAGAGGAGACCTCCTGAAACAAGGCTTGACCCGTTGAATCAAAGTACCAAATTGAGACCTCATTCTACGAACGGAAATCAAACGTCTCTTTTTATTTGCTTCTTTCAGGAAGCAGGAGACAATACCACCCGAGACATCATTCGGATTGGGAATCCGAAGAGTGCATTGTTCCTTGATTTCTGCCTGATGGATCCGGAAAGAAGTGACATCGTTCTTCTGGAACAGAGCCTCCATTTCATCATTTTTCATTCTGGAAGAATCCTTCAAAACCGGATCGTTTTCAATAAGGAAATGGGAGAGCTGTGTATAGAAGCACTTCTTAAAAGCAGATGGAAGAGCTTCTAACGGATAGTCCGACTTCAAGTACTGATCAAGGAAATCAAAATATCCGAGATCCTTTGACACATCCAAAATCTGATAGAGTTTCCTATTCAGGGAAAAGTCATCCCTATGCTGTCTGAATTCATCCAGAGCAGAAACAAATTCATCATAGGATAGAGAAAGAAGATTTCTTTTCCAAGGGTCAAATCGATTACTGAACTCTACGATACTATCCTTCCTCTTCTTTTCGGCAGGAAGAGTAGAAAGAAGATATTTCATTTCGTTGAATTCATTCTTCGTTACATTTGAAAGGACTCTATAGGTCAGTCCCTTTTCATTTACCAGCTTATTTATATCAGAAGAGAATGCCTCAATATTCTCTTCTTTAATCCTCTCTTGATCTTGGAAAAGATCATTCAGGTTCTGAATAGATTTTTCAAGTTCTGAGAGAAGCTGCTGGTATTGCTTCAGTTCTGATACCCTTTGTTTTGCTTCAGCATAGCCAAGCTTCCCTTTTCTAGAATAGGAGGATAAAACCTTCCTATCGTTTCGATAGCTTTTCTTTAAAATACGAAGGAAGGAAGAATACTCGTTGCGAAATTTCTCATCAAGTTCCTTTCCAGACAGGGAAAGAATTCCCTCTTTGTTTTCCTTCAGGAACGGAGATTCTTTTTTCTGTCTTAGATAGTTCAACGCTATCTTCCTGTTTTTCATGACCAGTGTTCTTTTGCCATCTTCAAACCTGGCCGGATCAAAGAAAGACAGAGATGTAATCCTATCTTTTTCCTTTAAAACATTTAGGACGTCTTTCCTAGGCCTGTTTTTCGAAAATCCAAAAAGACCGGAAATCTTATCCCAGCTGTTCCGGAAAGAGGTGAGGGAAGCGAGAAGATATTCAATCTGATTTTGAAATTTCACCTTGGAATCATAGTCTGAGCGATGCTCCTTAAGTCCATAGAAAGGAAGTTCTTCCGCTTTCCGTCCAAGTTTCTGGCAGATGTTCCTTACTTCATTGACTGTTTGAACGTTTTCATCAAGGAACTTCCGATTGAGGCAGCTTTTGTCTTGGAATACAAAAGTAGGAGAGGCAACAGAATAAAGGAGGGAGGCTTCTCCTAGAATCTGATAAACTCTATCACTCCTAGGAGGATACCTTCTGTAGATTGCATCTGAATAATCATCGAGGAACTTCTCCTCATCCTGAAGACTTTCTTTTATTTTCCAGGCATTTTCTTTTACAGTGTATGAAGGAGCATGAAGAACACGACTGATATCGGATAAGATGTCTTTCTTATTGACGTCTCCATGAAGATAAAGACAAAAATCATCTAAACCGACATTTTCAAGCTTATGATGAACCACATCAAGAGCTGCTGCTTTTTCCGCAACAAAAAGGACGCTTTTTCCATCATGCCTAGCTTCCGCGATTATGTTGGTAATGGTCTGCGACTTACCGGTTCCCGGAGGGCCCTCCAAAACAAAAGAATCGCCTTGCTTCGCACATTCGATAGCTTCGACCTGCGAAGAATCTGCATCTACAACATTATGAAGTGGGAGGAAAGGACGATTCTTTTCTTTCTTTTCCTGCTCTTCGTCCTCTTTTGAATCAAGGTTCTTCTGTCCAAAAAGGCATTTAACATTCGGGTTGGCAGTAACCGTGTTTTCGTTGTCTTTGAGATCGTGATACCTTGAAATTTTCGAAAAAGTAAAAAGACCGAGAACCAATTCGTTTGTAATATACCAGTCTTTTTTGAAAGCGATTATTTCTTCAATTTTATTCAGATAGGAAGACACCGTGAACTTCTCGTGGTCAAATGCCGGAAGATCAATTCCGTAGTCCTGCTTGAATAGAAAAGCAAGTGTATTATTACAGGTGACTTCATTCAATCCGTTCCTTCCTAAACAGTCCTTATGGGTGTCTCGGTCATAATAAAAAGAAACAGGAACCAATAAGAGCGGAGAAGTGACTTCTTCTCCTTCTTTACCATCCTTCCCTTTTTCTTTCCAATGAAGCCTACCGATTGCAAGATGAAGAAGGCTTACACCATGGTCTTCAATAGAAGAGCATTCCTGGCCGATGATTCGCTTCTTGCTTGTCTTAAAAGAAGCACGATAAGGAATAAGCAGAAGACTGTTCCTGTCTCCTTGCCTTTGGTACTCATTCCTTACTCGGCTCATCCTTTCTTTGCGAACAGAAAAGTCTGTATTATAGGAATCAAAAGTAATTGCATTTTTATTCAAATATCCATCAAAATCAAAGAAGGAGAAATAATCTCCATCCAATATGGACTGGAATAGGCTATCCTCAGATTGGTTCGAAATGACTCGCCTATTGGAATAACTATCCGAATAATAAAGAAGCTTATTCCGCTTTCCCAAATTCAGTAATTGATTGCAACATTTCTGTAGATTGATTGAATCCATGATTTCTTCGACTCCTTTTCTGCTTATACTAAAGAATTTTAACACATAATAGTTTAAACAGAGACCATGGATTATAGAAATCCTCTAAAAGAAACAAACTATGCTCTAAGTTAGCAAAAGCAGAATCAGAACGAACAATTAATCATCGTAGAATATTCGATCTTTAGAAGCCTGATTTAAGGAAAACAGATTACTGTCAAAATCATGTACTCCCAATTTCTTAAAATCAATTTGAATTTCAAGCTTCATATTTTATAAGCGAAAGTCATAATAAATTTAGCCTATAATACATTTGCTATTTCATTTGAAGAATTGCTTTTACAATAGACTTATTTTGGTAAAGACTTTATCATTTGTAAAACTATAGCTTGATTCAAAATCATACTTGTGTATCGTTTCTCTTTGCTTTGAAATTGAGTAGGGTTGGTACAGCATTCAAAAAAAAGAGTGAGAGCAAAGCCAAGCTTATGCAAAAACAAGAAAGGATGCCGCTTGATGCTTTCAAAATAATACCAACCCCTTCACAATTATCAGTTTCAATCAATAAGCCTTGGAATTCTATTTGAAGGTTTATCTAGGCTTTATCAAACAAGTAATATGCAAAACAAATCCTTAGGATAAAGAACTTAGAAAGGAAATTTAGAAATTCAGCAAATCCGTTATTTCAGGACAAATTCAAGAGTTGAGGGCTGATGATCAGAATAAAGGAACCCAGAACCTACTTTTTTTGTTGAAACCTTCCTCACTTCAATATTATCGGAGACGATAAAGCCATCTAAGGTCGAAACAAAAGTGGAATCAGGATCATAGACTACATCGCAGTCTCTACAGCTAGGCTCATTATCCGCAGCATATATCGTAAAGCCATCATCAAAAGGTGAAGTCTTATCTTCCTCAAACCTGTAGCTTAACCAATCCGGCTTCTGCTGCTGGATTCTAGCTTTATAAGGATAGTTATTTCGGTCATACTGCGGATACCTCGGATTATCTGCCAGTAAATCATGATTGAAATCCCCTGCTGCAATGACATAGTTTCCCTTGTCCGCTTCATTTTTCCTGTAGGAGTGAAGTTCCTTGATTTGAGTATCACGGATTACGCCACCCTCATCATAGGCAGACCTGTGGGAGTTAATAAGAACGAATTCTTTCCCGTCATCCCTTTTCCTGCGGTTAACTGAAAAGCACCGATCCAAATCGAAGAATTTCGAGAAGCCGTTTGAAATCGTATATTCTTTTCTTTCGCTTTCCTGAATTTGATATTTTGAATAGGTGGCCATCCCGGATTTTGATTTTCCATGGGGGTCATTGAGAGGGTAGAAAAGATAAGCAGAATCAAAATTGACAGCAAAGGTATAATCATATCCTTCCCTGCTCTTCTCAAATTCCTCTTTTTGGTTGATATGATAAGAGCGATCAGAATCCACATCGACTTCCTGAAGGGCATAAAAGTCGCTTTGCAATTCTTGAATTACTGATATGGAACCATTCGTATTTTTTTCGACATCTTCCTTAGAGATACCCTTGCCATAAGTTCCGCTTGTCTTATTGCCGTCCTTGTCATAGCCCGTGTCCCTAAAAAAGGTAAATTCAGGGGAATATGCTCCAAATCCAATGTTGTAAGTCGTAAGAGTAAGGCTCTTTCCTTTTTCAATTGTATTCTTTTGGGATTTGCCATTTATTTCCAAAGCTTTGTCTCCGATTCGCTTATAGGAAAACACAACATATCCGACATAAGACAAGGCAGTAATCAATGGCACTCCAATTATTACCGAGACAGAAATCCAGATAATCTTTTTTATTTTCTTTTTCATATTCTTACCCACCCGAACTAAGAATAATATAACAAAAGCTTTTTACCTTTGCTAAGCCTTTTAGAAGGAAGAAATCTTTATTGCTTGTTTTCCTATAAAATCGATAAAAGATTTAAATCATGATTGTATTTTTATCAGTGGAAAATCAGAATTTCTATCGAATTAACCGAAAATAGGATTTGTCGGTTTCAAATTGGAAAAGTTTCTATTCAATATTTCTCTCTCGTTATATTAGTTTTTCGATAATCGAAGGAGAGGCTTACATATCTTGTCCCAGGTTTTTATTTAAAATACCAGATACTTGAAGATAAAGAATAAACAGGTTGCAAAGGAATTCCAATCACAGGTCAGGAAATATAAAAACGATTATTTTTCCAAAATATTGGGAGCAATGCAATCATACTAATATCAATAACTTGAATCAATGAAGAAATTCCAATCCTAATTTTAATATCTTCCTTCTTTGGTTTTCTTTACGATAACAGATTAAGAAACCAAATCAAAATCCGCTTCAGGAGTTCCTGAAGCGGATTCTTCTCGCTTAGTGATTTCTAAGCCAGGGAGATGACTAGAAGGTAAGCGTGACCTGAGTCTTAAGACCAGTAGCAGTGGTACGACCAGTCCTAGTCGTGAACTTGGTCAGAGTCTGATCGTTCTTGGCAGTACGGACATGATTCAGGAGCTGGTCGAGGAAAGCCTTCGGAAGGAAAGTGTATTCAGCAAGAGACCTTGAACCCTGCTGGAATGCATAATGATAGGCATCACCTTCATCAGCAACACGGGCAACAAAGAGAAGATAAGGAGAAGTCAGAACAATCTTGGAAGGCTTGATGATGTACGGAGTAGTGGAAGTGCTGTCGAAAACATAAGCGACAAAAGCAGCATCATCCCTATAGCCTTCAGCAGAAGAATCATAGTATTTCTTGTACTGTGCACCCATGGATTTGTAATATCCGCGGGCAATAGCGATAGTGGCAGCTTTTTCCTCGGCACCCATTGCATTGACCTGAGCTGCAGTGTAGAAGTTAGCCTTGCCCTGGATTTCAACGCCATAAGAAGTGAAGTAATTCGGAGCCATTGTCCTGTCTTCGGCACGAAGCTGACGGGTCCAATAAAGGGCTACATCATTATCTTTCTTCCTATCAAGGACTTTTCCAGTGACAGATTCAGAAGAACCAAAGAACCAGTAATTAGCAGTATCAAGATAATATTCAACGGAGGCAATCTGAGGTTTTCCAGAAGAAAGGGTAGCTATCTGCCTCCTCTCGCGGTGATTTCCGTTGATGCCAGAAAGATAGGTAGCAACAGCTTCCTTTTTCAGATCATCTGTCCAATCGACATCACCGAAATTAAGTCCTCCTTCTCCAGTATCCGTGGCACCCGCAACAACATCATCTTCAGAGATAGAAGCGGAATCCTGCACTGTGTCACTTGCCGAGCTCTTTACGGCTTCGGAAGGAGCCTCAGTTGCCGGAACAGAGCATTTGTTGTCTCCCTGGCCATTGCATCCAGTCAACATCAAGGTAGCAAAAACAAGCGAAATCAATTGTTTTTTCATGTTCTTAATAAACCTCCTGAATTGATTACTTTATAATTTTATTTGAACCAGTTCATAAAATCAATATGAATCGGTTCACTTAATTCATATTTATTTTTAAAAAATATTGGTATAGAATAAAATAAATGCCTAAAGTAATTGTTCATTTAAAAGAAAATTTCCTTAAAAACGCTAAAAAGATAATTGAGGAGAAAGGATATGATTCCCTTTCGAGGAAAGAGCTTGCCAAAGAAAGTCAGGTTGCCGTTGGAACAATCTACAATTATTTTCCGGACAAGAATTCGCTTCTAGCCTCAATCGTATTCGAAGACTGGTCTTCCTTGGAAAATTCGCTTTTAGCCAAAATAGAATCCCTGTCTTCTTTTGAAGAAGGTGTTTTACTTTTCTGTGATTCCTTTGGCTCTTTTTCTTCTTCTCATCAGGAATTATTTTCCCATTTCACAAATACAGGCACAAAGACTTATTATGATTCCTACCAAAGCTTTGTAGAAAAGGCAGGAACCTTACTTGAAGCGCTCTGCCACAGATTCAATAAGGGAAGTGAGAACACGGACTACAAACTAGCAGCTAGCCTCTTTTCCTATGCAATTCATTATCCTTCTACAGATCAGAAAAAACTTCTAGAAGCAATAACTTCTTTATTGGACTAAAAGCCTTCGGCATTTTTCTGTTTCTTAGGAAGCAACTAAAAGAAAAGCAACCTAAATTCTTTTTCCGCAATGATTGCAGTATTTAGAGTCCTTAGGATTTTCGCTCTGGCAATATGGGCATTTCACCCTATCTTGGAATTGAAAGCCACAGCTATTGCAGAATTTGGCATCCTTTGGATTCTTCTTCCCGCATTTAGGACAAGTTTTAGATTCTTCTTGCCACCCCTCACGGATGCCCTGTGAAACATCTTTATAGTATTCTTTAGCTGAATCAGCCGTTTCTTCCCGCCTGTAATTGACATAGTCCTTATGAATCGGAGCCGAAACAGATGCACTAAAGCGACTCCTAGGACCCATAATTCCGAACCTCAGGAAAGAAGTTCCGAAAAACATCAGCAGCATTGGAAGCGGAATCAGCATCCTTTTGTCTGAACAGATGAAAAAGATTAATAATCCAATACCGACAAGAAGAATAATAATACCGATAATTAAAAGGATTCTGGCGATTTTCCGGTACTTTCCCTTTCGGATTTCATTGTTGTCTTTCATCATTCGTTCCCTCCATCTTAATTATACCATGTGGCCGAAAAAACTCATTCCTTATCTAAAAAGAAAAAGCACTGATAATGCTATCCAATACAAAAAAGTGGGGATAGACTATCCCCACTTTGTTTTCTTGCAGATAAGCTTATATCCGAAGCGTACCGCTTTTTTCCGAATTGGTGGAATCCTGAGATTAGAAACCTTTACCCTTGTATGATGTTCAAGATAGGAGTAAAGGGAAGGGTTCTTCTGCTTGAATTCATTCCGGTATTCTTTATAAGCCTGGTCTTTTTCTTCACTTGGACTGCAATAGATAAACGCCCTTGTGGAATACGAGAGAATCGCCAGAAGATGTACCCTATAGCGGAATTGCTTTTTGTCGAGCTTTTTTAAGTCCTCCTTCGTATACAGAAGGGAGATATAACGCCTGACTCTTAGCTGCTGGTCATATCGCTTGACCCTGTTTGCAATATTGACTGATTGATCGCTGCGTCCGATGAAATACCGGTAAAGATCGACTGGAAGGTAATACATCTTATTGACTGCGATAAGAGGCTGATAAGTGTAAATATTGTCGACATAGAAAGTCTTTTCAAGAAGTCTTGTGTTTGTTTTACGAAGAACCTCAAGGCTACATGTCAGGGAATGCATCCTGATAAATTCGTCTGGCAGGAAACGTTTCACTTTCTTCCAAGTGAAAATCTGATTCCTAGGAAGCTGACGTTTATAATTTGCAACATAGCTTTCGTGTTTCAGGACGTTCTCGTAAACATAGTTAGTAAAGAAAAGATCAATCTTGTCTCCCTTATCGACATGTTCCTTAATACAGGAAAGATATACCTTATAAGCGTTCTCATCGACCCAGTCATCCGAATCAACCACCTTCAGGTAAAGTCCTTTGGCCTGTTTGATGCCAATATTGACACCGGAGCCATGCCCGCCGTTCTCCTTGTGGATAGCGCGGACAATCGTTGGGTACTTTTCCCTGTATTCGTTTGCAATCTGATAGGTATCGTCTCTAGAACCATCATTGACAATCAAAATCTCGACATCCTCTCCTCCAGGGAGAAGAGTATCGATACAATGTCTCCTATAACCAGCAGAATTATAGCAAGGTACAACAAATGTAATATATTTCATCTAACCTCCAGATAAGTGGAAACAGAAATCAGGCTTTTGCCTTTTCCCTTTTCTTCCTTTGCTTATTCCTCTTCTTTTTCTGACGATGTGCTTTGAGATAAGCATGAAGCCCTTTGAAGAATTTTCCATTGAACCTGATCCTCAGACCATTGAGTTCATCAAAGGATATCCTTCCTCCGGACCTTCGAGAGAGACCCCGCATAGGATTATAGAACATTCCCCTGATTAATGTATTCGCAGTCTGTCGTTTTCCAAAGGCACGTAAGACCTTTTCTGCAGTGCGAATCGCAAAAGAGAAGAAACGTCCCGTCCAGCCCTTCGCATATCTCAAATCCATTACCGTAGTATTATAATCAACTTTCCTCTGACGCTTTTTCTTCTTTTCTGGTTCGACTTCAACAGGGCGACCTAACAGCAAAGAGAAATCTCCCAATGTCGCTTCCTTGACCTTTCCCGTAGCATAACAAGTATTCAAAAGCGGGTTGCTGCCATCTAAAACAACGCCATCTTTCATAATTTTCGAAGTCAAACGTATATCTTCGCTAGAAGCTCCGATTTCAACGATATATTCGCCTTTCTCGATTTCAAAACGATTGTCTTTTTCATTGAAGAAACGGAAGGTATATTCATCGAAGGGAATAAAGACTTCCTTTTCCTCACCTGGATTCAATCCGACTTTCTTAAAGCCTTTCAGTTCATGCTTCGGACGGATAACCTTCGAATCCGGAAGAGATATATACCTCTCTGCCACTTCCTTGCCAAAGCAATCACCTGTATTCTTAAGACGGAAAGAAACTCCTTCTGGGGTGACTTTAATATCCGAATAAGAGAACGTCGTATAACTTAATCCATATCCAAACGGATACCGGACTTTCATCTTTGCCGTTTGATAGTAGCGATAGCCGACAAACAGTCCTTCTTTATAAAGAACCTGATTCGTCTTGCTCGGGAATTCATTATCAAAAGGAACATCTTCTTCCTTCATCGGATAAGTTTCGGCAAGCTTTCCGCTCGGATTCGCCTTTCCAGAAAGAAGGTTGAGAATACCTCTGGCACCTGCCTGTCCGGAAAGATAAAGATGCCTGATGGCATCACAATCACTTTCAAATGACACATCCACAACCGATCCGCAGGATAAGAGAACAACAATCTTCTTGCCTGTTGCCTTCAGACTGTGAAGAAGATCAAGTTGATTCTTAGGAATCCTGATATCTTTCCGGTCAAGCCCTTCTGCTTCCGTGACTTCATCAAGTCCCATCGTATAGAGAATAATATCCGCTTTCTTGGCAAGCTCAATTGCTTTTTTGACAAGGGAAGACTTCTTTTTCCCGTAACGATCAAAGCCCTGTTCATAGCCTACAAAATCAAAAGGATATTCGTCCTTTAGTTCCAAAAGATCATCCAGCTTTGTCGGATTGACAATCGAGGAACCTGCTCCCTGATAACGAGGATTCTTGGCAAAATCGCCGATAATAGCAACCTTATCCGTTTTCTTCAATGGAAGAATATGGTTTTCATTCTTGAGCAGCACTGCAGATTCCTCAAAGCAGCGCTGAGCTAATTCATGATGGGTTTCAACAGAATAGGAATAATCATTGCTGACTGCATCCTTAGTCTTATCAATCAGGGTAAGGATTTCATCGACACGCTCATCGAGAACACTTTCGGATAAAGTACCTTTCTTGACCGCTTCCACGATTTCCTTGTCAGTTGTTCCATCCGTCGAAGGCCTTTCCAGAGCATCACCGGCTTTCAGTCCGGCAACACGGTCATTGTCGCCTCCCCAATCGGTCACAACCATTCCACGATAGGAAAAATCGTCCCGGAGAATATCTTTGAGCAAATGTTCACTCTCATTAGCATAGGTTCCGTTCAGCCGGTTATAAGAAGACATAATACAGCTGTTCTTACCCTCACGGATTGCGATTTCGAATCCAGTAAGATAAATCTCTCTCAGAGTCCGTTCATCTACAACGGAATCATAGACCCTGCGGCGGGTCTCTTGGTTATTGCAGGCAAAATGCTTCAGGCAGCAGGAAACGCCTTCGGACTCAATACCTCTTGCATAGCTAGCCGCCATTTTTCCGGCAAGATAAGGGTCTTCGGAAAAATATTCGAAATTTCGTCCGCAACGAGGATTGCGTTTGATATTCCTACCAGGCCCCAACAGGATATTGACCTTTTCTGCCCGAGCTTCTTCTCCAAGAGCTTTACCCCTCTCTTCGCCAAGCTCAGGGTCAAAGGAAGATGCCCTCGTCGCAGCCGTCGGAAAACAAGTGGCTGGAAGGGACGCGTTTAATCCAAGATGGTCGGCAGCTTTGGCTTGCTTCCGTACTCCATGAGGGCCATCGGAAAGAAACCTCGAAGGAATCGAAAGGCGGTCAATGTTTTTAGTCTGCCAGAAATCTTTTCCAGAGCAAAGGGAAGCCTTTTCTTCAAGCGTCCTTTGTTTAATCAGTTCGGCGTGTTTCATACTACCTCCTTAATAAGAAAGAAAGTTTACTTGAATTATAGAGAAAAGAAAGCCTTTTCAGAAACGAAAGGGCGCAACCTGTATTTGTATCGCCCTATTTTGCATCCTTGCTTAAAGCATCATGCTGTTTGCCAATGCATGAAAGCCCTCTTATGGTAGCATCAAAAAGAATCAATAAGCATGAAGGGCACCTTGAACAAGGCAAGTCCTGCCACCGCATTCGTTGCCCTTCTTCAACCTCTGCCGGATATCTTTCTCCTTAAGATTGTCTAGTCCCATCTCATCTAAAAACGATAGACAGCCAGCCCTGAAAGAATCTCCGCAGCCGATCGTATCCACAACCGAGGAAACCGGAGTACTCTTTACAAGATAGGTTTTCTCCTTATAGAAGGCATAAGCCCCCTTCTTTCCATCCGTCACAAGAATCAGCTTCACAGAACGGGAATAAAATTCCCTAGCCTGCTTTATATTATCTTTCTTCGACAGCCTGAGGATTTCCTCTTTTGTGAACTTCACAATATCAGAAAGAGAAACCATCTCTTGATAATAAGAGACATACTTTTGGTTTTCTTTAAAGATGTCTTTGCGAAAGTTAACATCGAAAGAAATTATCTTTCCTTTACTTTTCATTTCCTTCACAAACGAAAGAATCGATTTTCGTGCTGAAATATCGGAAACAAATAAAGATCCGAAATGGATCCTATTGCATTTCGAATACGGGAGGGCTTTCCTCTCTTTTAAGGAAAAGTCATAATCGGCTCCATCCTTTCGGATGAACTGGAAAGTACCCTTATCCTTCAGATAAAATGCAATGGTAGTTTCCTTGTTTTTACGGATGGCGACTTTAGAGTGGAAACAGGTCGGGCGCTTCTTCAAGGAATCCAAAAGATAATCACCGAGTACATCTTTTCCGATAACCCCATAAAAACAGGTATCTTTCCCGAGATCTGCTAGGTCAGAGGCTACATTTAAAGCAGCTCCGCCCCTATTAGCAGTCAGATCAAGTTTCCCGTCTTTTTCGTTTCCAATCCTATCAACAAGGATTTCACCAATTACAAGTACCATATAGATTTCCTCTTCTTAAATTATAGCGCAAGAAAAAAGAGGAGTGGACCTCCTCTTTATTCGTTCGACTTCTCGCTTTTCTGATTCTCAGCTGACTTCTTCTCCCTCTCTTCCAGGAAAAAGTCTTGCCGTGAAATAATCAGCCGTCCTCTCCATTCCGGCTTGAAGCGGAAGGCAAGCCTCCTAGATAAGCCGGATAAGATACCACCGACAGTATCTGCGACAATGTCACCCCTGGTATCCATGAGAGCAAATTCCATTCCTTCTCTCGTCGTATAAAAGGCTAGAACCTGTTCGGGTGTGATTTTAGTCCTATCAAGATCTCCGTTCGGCAAACGGGAATATTCGAAGTCTTCCGGCACGTATTTCTGCCTGTCGACACCTGTCCACCTGTCCCTGCACCATTCATACCTCTCCCACATGCACTCGATGGCAATGCCAAAGAATACACCGAAGAGGATTGCAAAAAGATCTTGATATTTGCCTTTGTTCGTCTTTCCTAAAAAATAACGGAAGATACCATAGCCAAGGATGGAAAACTGTAAAGCACCCCTGCCATGCCTGATTTTATCGTATCCCTTGACAAACCGGTAAACTTGGCATGCTTCCCCAAGAATAATGGCGCAGAAAAGGTCTAAAGCAATACAGATATCAACAAGAATGGAGCAGTGAACCTTGAAGATTTTCTCAATCAGAATCACGCCGAAGACACCAAGAAAAGCAGTCCTTGCACCAATCAAGACTAGCCTGGATTGGTTCTTATCCCAAAGAACGCAGATTCCGTTCCTTGACAGAATACCCAGAAGTGCCCTGATAACATAAAGAGCTGTTTCCATAAGGATTAAAAGCAGTCTCGATTTCAGCCTTTTGATTTTCATTTCTTTTTTATTTTAAATCACTTGTCTCTCTTTCCAAAACACATTTGTAATTTTGCTTGTTTTTTCTGATAAAATAAAGGAAAAGAATCAAGTAAAAAATGAAACAGCCAGTCTTTCTCAGAAAAGGAGATACCATTGATAGGATAGCACCTTCCTTTGGCATAACAACCGAGCCTTACATTACCCGTTTTCAGAACACAATCCGTGTTCTAAAAGAACTGGGATATAAAATTCATCTTGGAAAGAACGTCTATCGTGCAGATGGATTTGCGTCTTCCGCCTCTCCAAATGAACGGGCAGAAGAATTTCTTGATGCCTATTCCGATAGTTCGAAGCTGCTTCTATCGGTCGGAGGAGGAGAGAGGGAAATCGATAGGCTTCCTTATCTCGATTTTGAAAGAATCAAGTCAGCCAAGCCCAAATGGTTCCAAGGCTCAAGCGATAATACGAATCTCGCCTTCACCCTGACTACTATCGCAGGAGTGAGGTCCATCTACTCCTCAAATGCACCTTCTTTCTTTTCCTTTCCTTTATCTTATGCGGAAAAAGATGCTATCCGAAGGCTAAACGGTGAAAAGAACTTCAAAGGATACTCTTACTTCTCCCCGCCTTTTGAAACAGACAATCCCTTAGAGCCTCTTCATCTGACCGAAAAGAAAATCATCACTCCAATCCACTACCATTCGAAAGTCAGCGGAACAAGGATCGGCGGATGCCTAGATTGCCTTGTTTCCCTATGCGGAACAAGATTCGATAAAGTAAAAGAATTCCAAGTGGAACACCAAAAGGGATTGATTTTCTATCTAGAATCCTGCGACAGGAATCCATTGGCAATCTACCGGGGACTCCTGCAGTTAAAAGAAGCCGGCTGGTTCCGAAACACAAACAGGTTCCTCATCGGCCGACCGCTTTGTCAGAAACAGGAGGTTTTCTCTATCGACAGCAAGAAAGCAGTTCTAGCTGCTCTGGAAGAATTAGGCAAGCCAATCCTTCTCGACGTCGATCTCGGACATATTCCTCCTGCTCTTCCTTTCAAAAACGGAGCCGAGGCACAAGTCTCCCTAGACAAAGAAGAAAACATCATTATTCAATACAGGGAATAAGAAAAAGGAGGCTGAACAGCCTCCTTTTCGATTGTCTTTAGAGAGTCGGAACGTTGGTCTTTCCGTCTTCTCCTGGATGTGCCTTGAGATAGTTGATAATCGGAATAAAGTTCTTATCCTTGTTTCCGACCTTGCACTTGGAGACCTTGGACTCTTCACCAGAGACAAGGGCAGCTGCAAGCTCATGGCATCCCGGATAACCACAGTTACCGCAGTTTGCATTCGGAAGCCTGGCTTCCACTTCCTTGATGCGTGGATCCTCTTTGACTGCCAGCTTCTTGCTAGCAATCGTAAGAAGGACACCAAGAAGAGCACCGATACCAAGGAGGACAGCGAATGCGATACCCGCCATTGCCCAATTATTCATGTTTTTGATTCTCCTTTTCGTTTTGAATCTTCTTCTCTGACATTTCTTCTTTCTTTTCTGGAACAGTCCGGATCGGACAGGTCGGTGCCAATTGGCATCCTCTGCAGGTTCCTTCCTCTGGCTTCAAGTGTTCGCACCCTTTTGGGACCGGAGTCCGATGGTTCAGAACACAGACCAGAATGAAGACGCCGACAAGAACGACGACAAAGACAACACCGAGAGAAATCTGTGCCGGACGGGAAAGCAGGAAGTTAAGCACCGATACCCCTTAAGCCCCTGATAGCAATTGCCCTGATTCCAGCAACGACAAGGGCTTCAGCAGTGCCACGGAATGCCTTCGGAGTCGTAGAAGTGTTCTCCTTCCTGCGTTCACGGACGCAAGCGAAGATGACAATCCTGATGAGATAGCCTAAGGAAGTACCAAGAGCATTGGCCCTGCTCCTTCCGAAGTTCTGAGCCATGGTCTGTCCGACCTTGATTCCGACATCCGTGTTTTCCTGGACCACACCGAGAACGGCGCAGTTCGTAGTAATCAAAGGAAGATAGATACCGAACGCCTTATAAAGGGTAGGAGAGAATTTCTTAATGAACCTGCCGACGATCTGGACAAGGGAGGCAATGACAAGAATATAGGTCAGCGTATCCCTGAACGTGATCTTGAGCGGGACTAAGACATAGTAGTAAAGAGGCCAGCAGATTAGGGCAGCAAGCCTGATGACGAAGACAACGGCAAGACCCATAGAGAACGAATTCTTGACCTTGTTGGAGACGCCCATGAAGGCGCAGATTCCATAGAAACGACTTAAGACGACGTTGTTTACGAGCCTGTCCGTCAAGATGGCAAGCAGGAAGGTAACAATATATGGTGTAGCAGTATTCATTGCGATTAAGCTCCTTTCTTAGCCGTCTTAGCAGCATTCATCCTTTGTTTCTTGAGTTCGAATTTCTTCTTGTTCTGTTTGTGAAGAGTAATCACGTTGATGATGAAGAGAACAACACCGAAGACAATGAAACCACCAGCTGCATTGGTGAAGACAGACCTTGAGAAGTCATAGGAAGCGCCTTTGAGAATCGGAAGCGAATAAGCCGGAAGGAAGGTGAAGACCTTTCCGAAGGTAAGCCTTCCCGTACCGAGGATTTCACGGATCACAGCGATGATGACAATCGCAAGAGTGTATCCAATACCATTTCCAAGACCATCCAAGAGGGAATCCAAAGGACCATTGTATTTAGCAAAAGCTTCTGCACGGCCAAGGACGACACAGTTGACGACAATCAAGGAGAGGAAGACGCCGAGAGAAGAATACAGGTTCGGGATGAAGGCGTTGGTGAACCTCTTGACGATAGTGACGAAGGCTGCAATGATGACGATGTAAGCCGGAATCTCGATTTCCTCAGGAATCAGCTTCCGGAGAAGAGAGATGATGACATTGGAGCAGACAAGGACAAAGGTGAAGAGAAGACCCATACCTAAGGCCGTCTCGAAGGATGTCGTGACAGCTAAGGCAGGACAAGTGCCAAGAACAGCAATGAAGAGAGGGTTGTTCTTGAAGATTCCGGTAACGAAAGCGGCCTTATGGCGTAAGCTGCTCTCGCTTTTCTGTTTCGGAGCCTTCGTTGCGGTTTCAGTCACCGCAGTTTCTTTATTTGCAATCATAGTTAACGTGCCTCCGCATCATGAATCGCTTCGTTCCTCCTATCGACAAGAAGCTGAGCGCCGGAAGAAGAACCGGCAACAACGCTCTTCCTGTCTTGTTTGAGGAAGGCCTTACGGTCACTAGAAGCATTGTAAGCATCGATGAACTTGCTCTTAATCGGAGCATAATAGCTCGGAGTCTGTCCGTTTTCGATGACCGCAATCTTTCCTAGGCTTCCATCGAGATAGATAGCGAAACTGATTTCCCTATGCTTCTTACCGCCTTGAGTATCGTTTTCGCCTTTCAGGTCATAGACATAAGCGACATCCTTGCCAGCTAAGGTAGCTTTATCGATTTTCTTGATGAAGGAACCGGAAGCATTGCTAAGCAATGAGAAGCCATCGACTTCGCCGCTTTCGAAACAGGCAAAACGGGCATCCTGTTCCGCAGTTCCGTTGGAAATCGACCTCGCTTCGAGGGCAAAGCCTTTCAAAGCAGCCTGTGTATCATCCAAGGTAGATCCGGAATCCGAGGAATCGTCTTCCTTATTGGAATCACTCGGCCAAGTCGGTCCAGCTGTGATATCACTTCCGGAACTACTGCCGTTGCCTTTCAAGGAATCAAGATAAGCGGCTTTGTCTTCCGCTCCGTTGAAACCGCTGACGAAAGCTTCTGCAGAAGAAGAAGCACTGTATCCACCATCGAAAACCATCTTTCCGTACTTGTTGTCTTTGGTGATAGCAAGATAGACCGGGATTTCCTCATCGCCGGCCTTCAGCTTGGCAAAGTAGAGATTACCGACTTCTTCGTCTTCTCCTTTGCTTGCGGCATAGGCTTTCTGGACATAGGTAAGCTTATAGGCAGAGAGAGAAATGTCCTTATAGTGATCCGCGACATCCTTGCCGAACGCAGTCTGTCCTTGTTCGCTGACATCGCTAGTCACCGTAATGACCTTGCCGGAACCAACATCGGCAGCTTCGCTGATCCTAGAGTTGATCAGGTTGGCGCCGAAGGTTGCACCGCATTTGACATTGTTAAGAGCGGATTTCTTGTCTTCCGCTTTATTGAAGACATTGATGTAATTGTCTTCGAGTGTGCTCTTGTAGGTTTCGGAGTTTTCCAGAACGGACCTCTGAGTGAGATCGCCGTTATTGTAGACACCGATTAAGAGCGTGACAGAACCATACTGATTCGTACCGGAAGTCTTGAAGAGAGTACCGATTTTGGAGCCGTCTTTTGTGGCATCCCAGCTGTTCTTGACATAGCTGAGAGTGAACTGGGATAAATCGTTCTCCTTTTCGGAGATGTCAACATCTTTCCCAAACGGAATTTTCTTCTGTGATTCAAGCTGCTTGCTGGCATTGTTGGCAATGACCGGAGCCGTAATTGCATTGACAACACCGATCAAGCCGGCAGAAATACCGGCAATAGCAGCTAAGGTAATCGAGACCTTGAGAATTTTCGATTTCATTAGAAAACCCTCCTGCAGGAAGCCCAGATTGTAATAAGGGTAGGAATAAGAATGACAAGACCTAAGACAAGCCTGTTCTTCCAATTGTATTTATTCGTAGACCACTTATAGTATCCGATAACCGGAGTCAAAGCATTGCCCATCAAGATGGAGAAGGCAACGCCTTCCGGAAGAGAGCCGAAGAGACGGATAACCCTAGTGCAGGCACCAAGGAAAGCAGCATAGATCAGACGGTCCGGATGCGTCAAAGGAGAAGTGACTGGATCCGTTGCCATGAAGACCGCTCCGAAGAGAAGTCCGCCGCTTAATAACTGGTAGGCCATGAAAACAAACGGATAGCTAGCCGATAAGGTTTCTTTGTTGCCGCCGTAGATAATCGCGCCGACAATCAAAGACCTAAAGGCAACCGTTCCGATATACCTAGCTGGAATGCGCCAGTCGATGGTATGACGGACGATGAGATAGACAAGGCCGATAAGAATCGCAATCTTGCAGGTTTCACCAAGCAACCCGTTCCTCTTTCCTAAGAACCTATCAAGCAGCGCAGAAGAATTAATGGAATATACTTTGTTTGCTAAAGAGAACTTAGAAGGGTCAAGGGCAGTCGCACCGGTGAAGATTTCATTTGCAGCAATGGTCGTAGACGCCGGGTTTGCATACTTGCTGCCAAAGCAGAGCTTAGCAAAGACCCTTCCGACCAAAGCAGGATTGAAGATGTTCTTTCCAGTTCCGCCGAAAACGAGCTTTCCAAGGACCCTGCCGAAGATAGCACCGATGATTAACGGATAATAGATGAAGTTCGGATCGTTAGTTGCAACTGGCCTGATTAAGGCATAGATGACACCAGAGACAAGCGGAACCATCGCATTGTCGATGGTATAGCAGCCGATAGCATGTTTGAAGTGCTCGGCAAGGCTATGCTTATTGCCATCATAAGGAATACGATGATAAATAAGGACAAAGACAAATTCGCAAAGTTCCCTGACTGCAACAGAAATCAGGATATTGCGAAGGGCAGCAATCGGATAATAGATGAAAGCAGCGATAACGACAGGAAGAAGAGCGATTAGGACATCAAGCCTCCTGCGGAAGAGAGAATCCTTCCGATGAATATGAGGTGCGTTTTCTTTGACGAATACCATATTACTTTAACCTCGCAATGACTTTGGCACGTGCGACATAGGACTTCACATCGATATGGCTCGTGCAGGAGTAGGAGCAAAGGCCGCAGCCGATGCAGTTCTGCGGATTGAGAAGTTTGATTTTCTCACGGTCAACCGGCCTCGTGTTCCTCGTATTCCTGATTGTGACCGGCTGTAAGCCAACTGGGCAGGACCTGACGCAGGATCCGCAGCGAATACAAGGAGACGACTTAACATCCTTGTGATTGAAAACAAGAACGGAAGTGACGGTCTTTGTGATAATAGCATCATCACTAGGAAGAGATTCACCCATCCTAGGTCCACCTAAGATAAGGGTCTTCTTATCGCCTTCGGTATAACCTCCGCAGGCTTCGATGACATACTTCAGAGGAGTTCCGACACGGACTTTGAAGTTGGTTGGATGCTTAATGCCATCGCCAGTAACAGAAATCAGACGTTCCGTGACCGGAAGATTGTATTTTACTGCCTCATAGATACCAATAATCGTAGAGATATTGAAGTTCCTGATACCATATTCGCTCGGAAGGTGTCCATGTTCGACAGTGATTCCGGTAGCGGATTTGATCCTGGCGACTTCCCATCCCTGAGGGTAGAAGTTTCCGACTTTCTTGACGGAGATTCCCTCACCCGGGCAACGTTCAAGATATTTCGTGTAGAGTTCTTCCAGGTCCTTGTAGTTTTTCTTGATGCAAATCCTTGCCTTATGGCAATCGAAAGCCTTCCTGACAAGTTCAATGCCTTTGACTACGATTTCCTGATCTTCGAGGGCAATACGATGGTCAGCCGAAATATACGGTTCGCATTCGATGGCATCAATAAGAATCGTATCGATTTTCTTATCCGTGTCGAACTTCACATAAGTTGGGAAGGAAGAGCCTCCTAAGCCGACCGATGCTTTTTCCTTGAGGATTTCAACCCTGTCCTTGCGGGTCAGCTTGGCGATTTCCTCATCCGTACGTTCTTTGCCAACGCTCGGATCCATCGTGTCTTTGAAATCATTCTGGATTTTCCTGAAATCGGTCCTCTTGCCAGAGCGATGGTAATGTTTTTCAAGTCCGATATAAGTTCCAGAGCAAGTCGCGTGAATCGGCTGATCAAAGAACTTGGCATGACGCCTGCCAATGACCTGGTAACGATTGACATGGTCGCCAGGCTGAATATAGACTTCTGCTTTCGGGCAACGGGCATTCGCCGTTGCGATATAAAGGAATTCAGGAACTTTAAGACTCACCGTTGGCTGAGTCGCGAGTTTCTTGTTTCCTTCTATAGACGTGGTCTTCTTAATCATTTTTCTGAACCTTTTTCCGGTGTTCTACTTTAAGGCAGTCTGCAAAGCGCCGTAAATAGCAGCCGAAATACGGGTATCGGTCTGAGTTGCACCGGCACCGACATAACGATACTTTTCAACAACATCATATTTGTTGGCTTCCAAATCATCCGGGTTGATTTCGACTTTAGCGCCGGCAAATTCCTGCGCCAAAGTTTCATCGATGGTCTTACCAACTAAGGCTTTCTCGATTTCGCTCTTCACAGAAGTGTAGTACTTATAGTATGCGGTACGGGATTCAGTCGAAGTGAAGGTGTAGTTGGCAGTGAAGTTGGTGGCAGAAACACCCCATGCGATAGAAGCATCGGTAATCGTCGGCTCGCCAGTTTCAATGGCAGTAATCTTCTTATCGGAATCATAGGAAACCTTGACAGCTGCACCATAGTAGCTCTTCCAGGCAGCGATGTAATAGACGGTGTAACCATAGACATAGCCTTCCTTCTTCAATCCACCGACCGTGAAGGTGTTGTCCTTAATATCCGTTCCCTTAGTCAGAGTAAGTTCTTCGAACTTGTTCTTGGTAAACGGATCAGAATTGATCCTGTAAGCAGAAGCAGCCTCGAAGAGAGCAACATTGATACGGCTTGTGGTCTGAGTTGCACCGGCGCCTAAGAAATCATAGTCGCCCGGAACAAAGGTAAGATTGCCTTCATTATTCTCAACAGAAGCAGATAAAGTAGCCTTATAGATATCCGCAGCAGTTTTGCCTTTAAGTGCGGCTTTCCTGTCCTGTTCTAAATACTGGGCATAGTTATCAACATAAATCGGATCTGAATCATAGTGGGCACGATAGATGCTGGTCCTATTGACATCACCAGCAGTCGGAACACCGACTTTGACATCTTTGATAGTCTTATCCGTATCAAAGGTGACAGCAACAGCGGCACCATAGTAGCTGCCTTTTGCCCACGGATTCTCATAACGCCTCCAGCCATAGGCTGTATTGGTACGATAATCGAAGTATCCGTTCTGGTTCTCTTCCGGAGTGACATAGTCGGCCTTCCTATGGTTGTAGGAAGCATAGAATCCGTCACCATGATTTCCGGTATTAGCGCCTTCTAAGGCTTCATCGACGATTCCGCCTTCATCCGGCTGAGCGACTTCAGAGGAAAGGATACCTTCCCTGGCAGCAGCAACAGCTAAATCAAGACGAGTATTGGTCTGTGTGGCACCGGCAGAGAGGAAACCGCCATTGACCGGCTTGAAGTGAGAATCCTCACCGCCGCCTAAGACAATTTCAGCAGCCTTATATTGTTTCCTAAGGTCTTCGGTAACGACCTTTCCAACCAGAGCATTGTTAAGAAGCTCTTCGCCTTTCTGATAGAATTCGATGAAATTATCAGGATCAGTCAAAGAATACCAAGGAGTGAAATTATGGGCACCTTTCCTTGGAGTGCCAAGATAAACATGGTCAATGACGTTATTGGCCTTGACCTTGATTTTGACTGCAGCAGCATAGTAGGCATAGAACTGAGTATACCTGGAATAGCCATAAGAACCATCGGTAGTCTTCCTATGTCCGGTCTTGACATCATTTCCAGTCGGAAGATCAGAGCTCTTCAGGTTATTGGCAACATGGGCAAAGACATGAGCGTTCGGATTGTTTTCGCCAAGGTATGCAGCGGCAGCAGCATAGATAGCACGCTCGGTACGAGCGGCAGTCTGAGTTGCACCGGCTTTAACAGTCGGATCGTTCTTGGAAGCAGTATAAGTTCCGCTATCCGCCTCAGTAGGTGTAAGGTTCGGCTGGCAGACAGCATCCTTTAAGGATTTGAACGCATTCCTGACAGACTTATTGGCGAAAGCTGCGTTGAGATCTTTCTCATAGTTGGCGATATAGTCATTATAAATATCGTATCCAGAAGTCCTAGCATAATAAGGAGTAAAGTTATGTACATCCTGATCCGGAGCACCTAATTTAATTTCCTTGATTTTGCCATCAGCAGTAATGGTGAGCTTAACAGCAGCACCATATTTAGACTTGGAAGTTCCCCAATCCTGCTCATACTCAATCCAGCCATAGGCAACTTTAGTGCCTTTGACAGATTCTGTGTATCCGCCTAGATAAGTGCGGGTTCCCCTATAGGCATCCGAGAAGATGTCTTTCTTCTTATCCAATCCTTCTAAGACAGAAGCATAGGGATCTGGAGAAATTTCCTTGACGGAACTGCCACTAGATTCACTGGCAGATGGTGCAACGGAATCCGGAGTAGAAGGGGTGACAGTCGGTTGTTCCGTTTTAGTGCAGCCGACAAGAGTGACAGCAGAGAGGAGAGAAAGAAAAGTCAACAGTTTGATTTTTTTCATATGAAACCTCGATTACGCTTGCGCGACGGGTTTATTTTATCAGAAACAGTCACAAACTGCGCATTTATTTATATGTTTTTAAGAAGAATCCGGTCATTTCAGTACTTTCAGCACAGAAATCGCATTTTCCGGGTATGGAAAATAATTCGGGGTCACGTTTTTAAACAGATGAGCGGAATTATACCTATTCTCCGTCCTTAAATAGACTTCGCAAAAATCGAAATTACAAGTTGTCTTAACAGTGCTGATTGAAGAGGAAGAAATATCGGAATAATCTCCAATATATTCGCTGCCGTCGTTTAGCACTGAAACAGGGTACCCTTTGTCTGAAAGAGGAGAAAGGCAGCCCCTGGAATAAGAATAAAGTGATTCCACATCGTTTTTCTTTCCTTTGTAGGAAAGCATAAGATCTCCACTAAAAGCATAGATCGTATTCAATTTTTGAAACAGGCTATAAGCTTCCTGAACGCTCTTGGTATTCCTAATAGCTGTAGTGTACCTGTCTGCAATTCCTGTATCATCGATGATAACAGATACCTGATCAAAGAAGGGTGAAGAAAAGCCAGTTTCCGTATTGAAAATGTGGTCCCGCCGACTTATTTCCTTGTTTTCCTTGTTATAACAATAAAAATAGTGCTCATAATAACCGGAAGTAGACCTATTAAAAGAGCCGTTGAATTCAAGATACCTTTCGGCCGGGTTCTTCTTTCCATCTGTCCTCTGTTCCTTGAAAACGGGGTTGGTGTAGCTGATTTTCCAAGGCTTGTCATCTGGTCTTTTTCCAACCGCAAGAATTGAAGAAGACCCGGAATTAATCCTGAGGGAAATGTCAGGATAGACTTTTTCAAAATACTCAGCTACTTTTTTTGTTGCAAATCCTTTTGCCGAACCTCCGAGATTCATTCTAGGAACAATTCTTTTTCCGTTTCGAGTAATGGTGTTCAAGCGAATGGTGCTTTTCCCTTTGTCAAAGGTAATGGAATCTTGGACTTCTTTAAGAGAGGAAGGTACACTTTCCCTGGCAGAGGAAATTTCTTCTTTTGTAAAGTCATCTTTGAAGCGAACATTCCTTGATAAACTTAGGGCCTTATTCAAGGCCTTGCCAGAATACTCGTCCTCGGATAGCTTCTCTTCATAAAGATTCGAAAGACTTTCCGAAAACCTGTTAAACAGAAGCGATGAATTGATGGTGAAGTCATAGCTTGTCTTGATTAAATCAAATAAAAACGGATCCACCTCGATATCGGTATCCGGATGGTCATTCAGATATTTGACATTGAGAATCTGTTTCCTATTGATTGCATTCCCCCTATCATCCCGTTCTGTGACCTGACGGTAATCATAATGGTTGTCACTCAATGCATGATAGTAGCAGAACAGAGAATTGAAATCAGAAGAAATCACACGCAAGTCATCTTTGTCGAAATCGCCCTCATAATAATAAAGACGAGCTTGAATAGAAGTGCTAAAAGGACTAACTCCGACCATCGTCGTCCCCTCTGGAGCAACAACGCGGACATCTCCGGAAGCGATGCCAATATAGCCAGTTTCCATCGAATAGATTTTCTCCTCCCCCTTAGGGCGGGAAGAGACATTTTCGGATGGAGAGCCTGTTCCTGTTGCAGTGGAATGGGATTCGTTTCCTGCTTGACAGCCATGCAACAGACAAACAGCGGATAAGACAAGAATGATTTTCTTTTTCATTTGAGCTCCTTCAGGACAGAAACGATTTCCTTCGTGAGATTATCTTTACTGATTTCTGCTCTTTTAAACCTATCAGAAGTCCTGTAATAATCTTCCTCAAAAGAGCCCTGATAGGAAGAAAGATACTTTTTAGGAAGACTCTTCAAATCCGAAAAATCACCGGAATAGCTTCCGCTTTCTGTTTCAACCCTTGGAAGTCCGTTTTTCTGAAGAGGAGCATAATCCGACATTTTATAGGAATAAAGAATTCCGTTACTGTCTTTGACCGACTTCCTACAGAGCCTGAGGTCTGCCTCGGTGACTCCGTAAGATAAGTTCAGACTTTCGAATAGTCCTTTTGCCTCATTCAAAGACTCTGTATTCCTTAACGCGGTTGTATACCTATCGGCAAGCCCGGCATCGTTAAGAAAGACACTGACTTGGTCAAAACAAGAAGCGGAATAACCTGTTTTAGGATTGATAATATGACTGTTTCGAACAAATGGTTCGTCTGAATGGTAGACTCCATCTTCATCCGGGAGATAAGAATAGAAATATTGTTCATAGTATCCAGAAGTGGATAGATTGAATTCTCCTTTTTTGGAGATGATGACCTCGGAGCCGTTATACATATCTTGATAGTTTTCCTTTGAAAGTGGATTAATGTAATTGATTTTCCACTCTCGTCCATCAGGACGATTTCCAATCGCTTTGACGGATGAATTTCCGGAATTGATAATCCTGGAAATTTCAGGATACTCCTTCTTGGCTTTATCCGCAAAATATTCAGTTGCGAACCCTTTTGCGTTTCCACCCAAAGAAATCTCGAGTTTCTTCACATTGTTGTATTTATGGAAAATAACGGAAGAAGTGGCATCATCAAAGGTCAGAATATCTTTCCTTTCTTCTTTAGTCTTTGGGAGAGACTCCGTAATCGTTGAAATCCGATTGATTTCGGTTGCTGAAAAAGACGAGAATCTCCTTCCCGTTGTCTGAAAGAGAATCTCGTTTTTCCTATCCTCCGAGGATTCCGTTTGCGAGCCAACGTTTTTTAGCTTTGCCTCATAAATATCGTTCAAGGTTCCTAAGAACCTATTGAATTTTCCATCCGATGCCAAAGAGAAAGAATAGCTTTTCTTCAATAAATCATAAAGAAAGCAGTCAACCTTAACAGGCTTTTCCGTACCATAGGATTGATTGATTGAATAAACATTTTCGATTGTGCGTACAAAGTTTCCGTTTTCATCATATTGTGAATAAGAATAGTGACGATCGGATAAAGCGTGGCAATATTGAAAAGTATAGCTAAAATCATCATACAAAGAGTACAGCTGTGCCTTTGTATAGTCCCCGTCATAGTAATAGACTCTGCCCTCAATCGAAGTATTAAACGATGGCAAAGTCTCAATCGAAGAATCATTTACGCGAATCAAACCCCGGTCTGATCGGATATATCCGACCGACAAAGAGTAAACGTCCTCGTTTTTCTTGCAGCCGTTCCTGAACAGAAATGGTATCAAAAGGAAGATTGCTTTCTTTTTCATAAATAAAAAACACGCTACCTATGAGCTTATCTATTCTATCAGATTTTTTCTCGATATAGTCTAGAACATCACCTGAAGATTGTTCTTGGCTCTTTATCAACCAAGAAGACCATTTTCTGAACAAATTGTGTGCTTAAATCCTCTTTCAAATAAATCAGGCTTCTTTGACTCTCTGTGTTCCTTGGTTTCTTATTTTTTCGACAATAAGATTTACTAAGGAAAAGACAAGGAATGGAATGAAGTCACAAGCAAACCTACAGCCGAGATAAACAAAATAATAGCCGACAAAAGGAATTCTTGGTTTTACCAAAGAATCCAGAATCGGAATGGTCACAGGTCCTTTTGGCCTTAAGAAGAAATAATTCAATTTCGTATCCGGATCGAAATGAAGAGCAAGGAAGTTGGCCCCTACTGCCAAAAGAGTGAAGAAGACAAAAAGCGGGAAAGAGCGAAGGAAACAGATAACGCCCTTTCTCGTGTACCTTTCATTTGAGAAAAACAGAAAGGTCCCAGAAGCAATGATTAACACGTGGTAAATGCCAGAATGAATGCTGCTTATAATATAGGGCTGTTCAAACAAAGTAGTCGGATTGACAAAGTAGCAGATTCCGGCTGTCGTCATGATAAACGCAAGATAACCATAGATGCAGTCTTTGATTTTCCCTTCTTTCAAGAAATACGGAAGAGGAAGAATCAGCAAAGCAGTAGAGCAGAGCTGAAGAGGAACTAAAGACCAATCGGCCCTATGAAGGACGAAATCGAAAATATACTTGCCGATTTCCATCGAAACAAGATTGAATCCGGTTATTGTCAGAATCAGATCGCGCTTTTTCTGTTTGTCTTTACCCTGAAAATGGTAGCCAAAATAAATAGCCAGACCTAAGAAAACAATAGTCAGCAGAACAAAAAAGATATGTAAAAAGCCGAATTTCATTGGTGGATGTTTCCACATAATGTATTCTCCTCTTCAAACGACTAATATTAATTCTATCATAAAGCACCTGGTATGCCTTCATCTTATTAATTGAAAAGAGTCATTTTCTATCTTCATAGTCATAAGAGAGGATTTTCGATATAATAAATAGCAATGAAAAGCACCGATAACCAAACCGAAAAAAAACAGAAACAGGAAGATGCACTTCTTCTCTCCTTGAAAATCCATCCTTTGAAAGACGGAATTCTCTTAATCGTCTCTGCTTTAATCATCGTTCTTGTCTTCTTGATCAGTTTCTATTCCCGGCCGAAAACAGATTCCAAAACATTGTTTGTCCAAATTAAGTATCAGGATACTCTTCTCTATGACAAGAACGACCCTGAAAAGAAGACAGATATTTCCTTTCCGAGCAAGGGGGAGAAAAAAGTTTCCTTCACCAAAGAAGACGGAAGTCTTTATCTAGGTGAGGGAAAAGAATTCGTCTTCCAAGGAAAAGGAATCACTTTTACGCTTTATGATGACTACTCCATCCAGGTCCTTCACGACGATGTCGAATGCAAGGACCATGACTGTTCAAGACAAGGAAGAATCTACCAGACTTATTTTCCGATAGTCTGTCTGCCGAACACCATTCAAGCTAGGATTGTTTCTTCAGACGCAGGTTTCCCGGAGATTGACGCATGATGAAAAGAAGCAAACGTATCACCACCCTTCGCAGGGTAACCTTAGCTAGGAGGACAGCCCTCTCTGTCGGACTCCATTATCTTGAATCCAGGATCCCGCCTTTTGTCCCTGTTCCTGGATTCCGGTTAGGTCTTGCCAATATCGTCTCCTTATTTGTCCTTTATTACTACGGAGGCGCAAGCTACCTATTTGTCAGGGCAGTAAAGACCTTGATTGTTGCCTTGATTTCGACAGGCTTCAATGTCGCCTTCTTCAGGTCATTAAGCGGAACCATCCTTGCAGTCACTATCTCCTTGCTTCTTTTCTACCTAGTCAAGCCATCCATCTACATTGTTTCTCTGTTTGGCTCGCTCTTCCATACCATAGGGCAGCTCCTCGCTTATGCTATTTTCTTCTCAACACCTTACATCTTCTACTACATCATAATCCTTGGACCAATCTCCTTGGTGACCGGAATCCTGATGGCGGTCATTAACAGGCTTCTATTAAAGAAAATTCCACGAAGTTTCCGGTTAAGCGAAGCAAAACGGCGCTCTTAAAGAAAGCGCTGTTTTTTATTTCGAATAAAAAATGAATAAAACAGAAAACCAAAAGGATAAAATATTCGTAATATGTCGAATTTATCGAAGTTTAAATGGAAAGCATAAATTTTAAAAATATCTTTATTTTCACTTTGAAAGCGCTTTACTATAGACTATAATATCAGTAATTCCTAATCGTCCACGGGAAGAAAGGAGCAATTGCAAAATGAATCTGCAGTATCGGGACCAGATGCCTAGGAGTGCCGAGCAGGAACGAAAGCTGATTGACGATAACCTTATCGATCTCGTCTACAATGCCGCCTATCTAGAAGGCGTTCGCCTGACCTACGTTGAAGCGCGTGATTTCATTTTAGGAGGGAAGGACCCCATCAAGCCTTATCCGACAGGTCTACTGAAAATCAAAAATCTGAAGACTGCCTATTGCCGTCTAAAAGACGAAGATATTATTGCAAAGCCGACAGATTTGGAAACATTATGTGAGCTCAACCGAATCATCAACGGACGTGGAGTCAGCCATGACGGAGGACGTATCCGCAGTTCCTTCGTTACAATCACTGGAACCGATTATGCTCCAGAAATCCCTGATCCTTATGATGTAAATTATAGAATCCGTGATATTGTCGAAAGCAAGAAGACTTATGTCGAGCGCGGACTTGACTTATATTGTTACCTTAGGAAAACAGAAGTCTTCTACGACGGAAACAAGAGAAGTGCAAATCTGTTATGCAACCAGTTCCTTCTCCGTCATGGCCAAGGTATCTTCTCTATCCGTCCAGAACGGAACGATCAATTCCTCAAGCTTCTTCTTGATTACTATAAGAGCGATAACGCAGAGAAATTAAAAGAATTCATCTACGAAAACTGCTTCCTCAAAGATTCTTCTCTTCCTTACGTGGACTAAAAGGACAAAAGAAAAAACAGGAGCCGCTTCTTAGCGGCTCCTTTTCTCATTCGTCTTTGAGCTTGTCTGCTTTATTCGCAAGGGTCTTCCTCTTTTTCAGTTCAAAGGTTTCGATTTTCGTTCTCCTGTTTCCAATCTTGCTTAAGAGGACATCGCTCGCCCTTGCTTTGATTTCGTTGTTGCTTTTTTCAATGCTAGCACAGTTTTTCAGAATCGATTCCCTGTCTTTTTCCATCTGGGCAAGCGGTTTTTCAAAATAGGTTTCTTTCAGACTGTCAAACTCGTCCAAGAGTTCCTGACGGCTCTTCAGTTTAAGTTCCTCCTGTCCTTTCTTATTGAGAATATATCGATAGTGATCCGTCAAAGAATAAAGCCTAGAGAGGAAAGTCCTAAGATAAGGAGGACGGACCACATACCTTTTATCATACCCTTGCGCTTTTGTAATAAAACTATAGTTTTCACTGTCCATCTCTAATTCAGACACAAGAAGTGCATATTCACAGTTCTTCTTTTTTCTATCCTGATCAAGCTTTGCAAAATAGCTGGCATTTGTCTTCTTGTTTGTCGAGTTCGGATCTTCATTCTTCCTATCCCTGATGACAGAAGTCCTGGCTTTGTCCATGGATGGATTCTTTTTTGCATCATAAAGTTCTTTCACTTCTTTTTCATCTTCATCATTGGCAAAGACACCAAAAATATAATCGGCTTTGGTACCGCCCGCTCCCCTTGTGCCATCCTCACGGACAGCAGCATTATCCTTCAGCCAAAGACAATGATTGAATCCAGAAAGGGAATACTGCTGGTATTCATCGTTACACCATTTCTCCAATCCTTCTCCTAACCTCTTTACGTTATGTGAGGATTTTTCAAGGCGCAAGGAATTGTAGGAATCCAAAAGTCTCTGATAGTTATCCTTGTCTTCCTGTTTGATTTTCAGAAGATTGTTTTCGGCTGCCGCATTATTTTTTTCAATTTCGTTTTTCAGCTGAGAAACAATCGCATTCTTTTCGTTTTCCTTTGCTAAAAGCCTATTCTGTATTTCCTGTTCTTTTGTGGCTTTCAATACATTTCTTTCATTTTCAAGATCATTGATTTTCTTTTCAAGGTCCTGCTTTTCTTTCTCTTTCGCAGAAAGCTTTTCTTCAAAAGTCTGATTCCACTCTTTTTCTTTCTCAGAAAGGGAAATCTTAATCTGGTCTTCTTGTTCTTTCTTCCTTTGTTCCAAAGAAGAAGCAAGCGATTGTTTATCAAGTTCCAGGGAATGAATTATTTTCTGAAGCTCATTTTCCTTCTCTGTCTTAGCTGAAGATACTTTTTCTGCAATTTCTTTTTGCAGTTGCTCAAGGCTTTGACTCAAAAGCTGGTTTTTGTTATCCAACTGATGGATAGTTTCTCTCAGTTTTTCTTCTGCCTTGGATTTATCTTCCTTCAGGACAATTTCTTGTTTGGATAGTTCAGCCTTTGCCTCCGAATCCCATTTCTCCTTTTCGGAAGCAAGAGACTGACGATAGAGTTCATCCTTCTTATTTTTGATAGCATCCTGAAGTGGAAGAAGATTTACTTCTACAAGCTGATCAAGATGAATAACATCGCCTTTCCTTGCATCTTCCATAAGTTCAATCTCTGTGGATGAATTAATACGGACATTTTTTGTAATATCGCTCATTCTATTTTTCCTCTCTTCTGCCTTAATAGCATAACTCAAAAAAGGTAAAAGATAAGCTCTTGAAATAAACACAAGCTTAAGCTAATATCCTAGAACATGAAAAGAATTCCTTATCAGATAATTTACGAAGACGAAGAAATCATCGTTGTAAACAAAAGCTACAATGTTCTTACAGTAGCAACGAGTGACAAGAAAACGTTCCATAGCAACATACAATACTATTTGAACCAGTATCTTAGAAAAAAGAAACAAAAGGCTTTTCTTATCCATCGTTTGGACTTTGAAACAAGCGGTTTGCTGATTTTCGCGAAAAACTTAGAAAGGCAGAAAAAGCTAAAGGAATGCTTTTCCAATCATAATATCAAAAGATACTATGAAGCTGTCATACAAGAAAAAGCAAAAGCAGATTCTTCTTACCATCACTATGAAGCCTATCTTTGCATCAACAACAAAAATGGGAAAGTATCCCTCTCGGATAAAGAAAACGGAAAATTCGCTGCAATGGACTATAAGTTCAGGAATCCAATCCAAATCGGGACATCCATTCTTATCAGACTTGAAACCGGAAGAAAAAACCAGATTCGAATTGGACTCCATGATTTAGGTTTCACATTATTAGGAGATACACGATACAGCAATTCCATTTCTAAAAGAATGTATCTGAATTGCTTCTGCTTAATTTTTCCTGATAATATAGGTTTAAAACAAAGTAGTTTCTTTCTTGATCCGCTTTGGATTAAATCGTTGGAAAGAAATTCTCTATAGAAAAAGCATTCCGTTTAATCGGAATGCTTTTTCTTAGTCTTCAATTCTATCTGGATTCAGATAAGAATAGACAAGAGGACCCATCAATCGTGCGTTAACATAGGCCATTTTCAAAGTCAGGATAGTCTGTCCTTGGTAATTGCCACTAGGCCTCTTTTCCACTAAAAGCACTGCCTTAATGTCCTTGTCGGCGCCAAATTCAAGTGGAAGCCTGATTGACCTTGCATCGCGAGTAGGGAAGAAGGAAGGAAAAGCCAGGCGATAGTCGTCCTTTACCCTTCGGATAGCCTTCGAGATGGTATTCTCCAAAGCAGTTTTTAGAACCCTGAATAAGAACGTGTTTCGCTCAATCGCTTTCTCAAGCTGTTCATAAAGCAGCAACTTGCGATAGTCGTTCTTTTCTTTTCGAATCTTATCAAGGATTCCTTTTTCCATTGGAGAAGATGAACAGAAATGATAAAGCCAGTCAAGCGGGAACCGATTGATATTGTCTTCAATAATATGATGATAATCCGTCAGAAGCTCTTTCGTGGTGTCATAGACAAGCTGGCTTGGGGAAGTGATATAACTTGCTGGCGAAGGAAGGGGTGAGAAGTGTTCGACAACAATCTTTCCTAGGCCTTGGCTTGCTGCAGTGCAGAAGCCCTGGAAGAGATACTCCTCTTTCACGGTTTCGTCCTTGCTCTTCCTGACTACACCATAAATGTCTTCATATTCCTCGTTCTTCAGTCCCGTATTAAAACATCCGAATCCACTATTTTCATCAAAGCAGAATTTCTTCTGGCTGACTAAACGATAGAAGGTATATTGGAGATAAATCTTCAGGATAATAAAATGGTCTTTACTGCCATGATAACACCAGCTCTCCTTTTTCGCTAAGAAGGCAAGCTGCGCAATACTATCTTCATATTGAGGAAAATAAATCCTCGACCGAAGTGTATCTTTTGGTTTCCTTTTATCGGAACCGATAAAGTTGAGATAATAGTCATAATCCCTGTTCGGAGCAGACTTTTTCACCGATCCGATAACTTCTTCACCATTTTTGGTTTTAAAAGAAAGAGGGAAAAGGAAGGCGTCTTTTTCTTCATCGTAGCGTATTTTTCCTGCTTTTAAATCGGCGCGATAGTCATCTTCGATTCGCTTGGTAATAGAATCATCCTCTAGGCCAAGATCCGAAAACTCTTTGATAGACAAGACCAAGGTTTCCGGTATATAGAAGGAATGTTTGTCCGGAGAAGGAATTTCCTTGCCTTTATCCCTGAAAACTGGATTTGGCAGTTTATCCGTTTTCTTTAACTGAGTTTTCTCTGCCTTTTTAGTGGATTGTCCTTCTTTTCCGTAAAGAAAACAAACCGAGATGTTCTTTTTATCAGACTCATCTAAGGAGAGGATATCCTTCCTATCGGCGAGCAGCCCCTTCCTCTTAGAATATCCAAGGGAACGATAATCAATCTGATTATCGGCAAGGTACTTTGATACCTTGCTAAGAGGATACTTTTTTCCTTTAGCAAACTGATTTTTCAATAACTGTTTGATTTTGCCAAGGGATGGTTTCTTTTTTTCTTCTTTGTTCGCTTGATTCGCATCCGTGTGAAGAATCACGGTAACATTAGGCGACCCTTCCTGACGTTTCCTTTCCACAAAAGGAAGATCATTTAATAAAGACCTCCTTTTCGGATACCCGGCTTTCTTGTAGTCGATTTCCTTGTTCAAACACAAGGAAACACTTGCAAGAGGAATTTCGTTTTCGCTATGGAAACGATCCATCAGAAGGGCGTAAATGTCTTTTTTCTGTTTATCAGTTAACATTTATGTCCTTGGCCCTCCTTACGGGCCAAGGTAATTATAGAAGAAAAGAACTCAAATTCAAAATCAAGCATTATCCAGCGCTATTGCTTTACAAACAAATTATAGTTTCTATAATAAGAATGTTCGAAATCTTCAGGGCAGGGTGAAATTCCCTATCGGAGGTAATAGTCCTCGAGCCGAATAGGCATGACATGGTGCAACTCCATGACCGACGGTATAGTCCGGATGAAAGAAGATAAAAGGCTCTGAGGGTGTTTCCTTTTTGCAAAGGAAACAGGTTCAGAGTTTTTTTCTTTCCCGAAGTAGAAAGGAAAAAGAAAGATGCATCGAACAAAAGAAAAGATGAGACGAAAAAGCCGGTTTACGTTACGCGAGCAGATTAGGAGAAGGGTAAGGATTGGCTTCTTATCTGCACTTGGCTATGTATTAAGGAGGTTCGGTCAGTTCCAGCCCTATCCCTTGCTTCCATTTCTTCAATTAGAAATCAGTGATGCCGTTGTCAGGGTTACCTATTCTCTCTATGGCTTCTTTGCCTCCGCCTTTGTTGCAATTCTAAAAACTGTATTAACAAGGGTAACCTTTGGACCCGTTGGAACACCAATTCCGATTGGAAACAGGACTGCTGTTTTTACCTCGTTAATGTATTCTTTTATGTTACTCATTTGTGATAAGGGAAGGCACCTGTTCACAAAGAAATTTAGTTCTCGTGTTATCGGATACCTGATTGTAATTCTTGGTGTGTCTTCAAGGAGGACCTTCCTGAACTGGTGGTTCATAACTCCAACCTATAGGACTTTTGGTGCCCAATGGCTGGATTACGGAAGGATTAAAGACAGCATCAACAACCTAGCAAGTGACGTTGGTAAGACCTTTAGCCAATTCTTTGGTAAATTCAACAGGGGATATAGTCTATCCATCTTCCTAGCTTATTTCCCGTTCAATCTCAGGAAAGGACTACTAGTTTGCATAGCTTATGAAGCAATCTGCAACCGGGTCATCTTTCATGTTTTAAAAGGAAAAAAGATAAAAACTAATAGGTTCCGAAAAGCAAGTGAGGTTCAAGATAGAGTAAACGACGATAAAGAAATAAAAGACAATACACAACCTAATCAAGAAAATTAGGGATGTCTTTATCTGAGCAAGAGGTTTCAATTGAAAATCCAATTCACATAAAGATAATTCTAAAAAGAAGGATAAACAATCGTGTTTCTAAGGGACGAGAACCTCCCGTCTTCTGAGGGTTTCCTCGGATAGGAAGATTCTGCTGTAGAAAATGGCGAACCTCATGCTCCCCATTTTTTCCTCTAGAATGTTTTCGTTAAGATATAGTGGACCGTTCTTGTGGCGGATCTGCAGGTGCATGGCAAACATACGCTTGACCTAGGCACACAGGCGGTTGACAGGATTGAGGAACCCATGGGCGGCCATGTCCCTCCGAGTCCACCGCCTTTTCCCTGTCCATGGAAAAACAGCTGCCAAAGTGCCCATGCCCTTAAGTTGTCTCCGTCCGAGAGCATGGAGATGAACCTACGTATCTAAGATGGCTTAAGCTTGGAGGAGAACGTCTTTCCTTAGCATAGGCACATCCATCTCGGTTGTCCGTGCTCCTTTCCCTGCTTCTTCAGACGCCGGAAATGGCAGTGCGGATATTCGCCGAAAAAAGTTCTGGACATCTTATGGAAGTCGAAGCCGTCCAAGATACGGAAACCCGTTGCCATGCTCTCGGAGGCTGCCCCCTTAAGACAGACCCCCCGTGTGTTACTGAAGACTGCTCTTCAATGGAATCGAAAGATGCAGAGGATCCCGGCAAGCATACAAACGCGCCACTTGCGAGGCATAAGAGAAAGAAAAAAGCGGGGACTGTCCAGACACCTCCTGCAGGTCATAGACGGCATCGACTCCTCAGGCAATGTACTTTCTCTGGCTCTGCACGGCCGAGGGACTTGCAGGCTGATTTGAGGGATGCGTTTCTTAACCATATAGCTCACAGCTCCTCCATCTGTCACGACACACTTTGGGGGAGACTCCCACGGGCGCAAAGAAATGGAAGTGAATTCGAAGGAAGGAGAAGCCTATAGATTCCTTAATCCGGTAAACCGGCTGTGTTCCGGAATAAAGCGGTAAACTTACCGGGCAACCAGCTGATTCACTGCAAAGAAAGGCTCTTATGGCTAAAGGCTTTACGAAGGGATAGTATGACTAACATAGGATTCGAAAGATACTTTCCGTCCTTCTACAGAAAATTTTTCCCTTTTCTGGAAAAAGGTTCAGAAAACGGGAAACTTTCGCCTAATACCAATAATCGTTTTGTATCCTTCTCAAAGGGAGTCTTTTCGCACAGGTTTTCGTAGTTTTCGCTTTACATATCGTTGTTTTGGTCCTAAGATATAGGAAACACATCTTCGGGAAAGCAAGCAGGCAATTCAACCGAAAGGAGGAAGAACAATGCCAGCATCTGTTTTCGTCTATCCGATCATCGCTTCCTTCATCTGCTCGCCGGTAGGAACCATCGATTCCGTGGCCAAAATCGGTTATTTCACGGAGACCGAACCCATCACCTATTCCGGAAGAGTCTATATCGACCATGAAGACATCGACTCTATTTCGTTAGTCAGACATGTCGAATGTGAAGTGAACTTCGGAGGAAGCAGTCCGACCTACAGATACTATTACAACACTACCCAGAAGGAAGGAAAGATAAAGAAGATACGCGAAATCCGCAACGATATGGATTCCCTGATTTACGTCTTAGAGCAGAGGCAGGATGGTGGTTCAGTAAGCAACAACGAGGTCTTCTATTATGTCCGGACTTTCAGGAAAAGATACAGCAACGACCATATCACTTGGAAAAACGTCTGCGGTGAAATCAACCAGGACGTCATTGACACACTTGATAACGATCGTTCCCATAATAGGACATATCCCGGATATTTTAGTAGCTTCATGAAGAAAGGGACTTTCGATGAGACAGTCCATCAGTACTGCCATTATTTGGATAGTCCCAGGAAACTATTGAATCCCGAAAAGCCTGAAAGCCAGACTATAGATCTGATTCATAGGATGGCAGTCAGGAACGGGGTCTACCCGTTCAACCAAGCAAGAAGGGATGGGCCTGTCTATAAAGCAGTGGTTTCATGGGCAGGCGATTTACAAACCCAGACAAAGACACTGGAAAACGAAAACGAAATAACCGAAGAAAAATTATTTAACACAAATGAGAGTTTTTCTTATGAAGACCTTGCAGCTGACATTGACGGATTCAACATCTCATATCCATTGGCAGAAACCACTTCCGTCTCATCGAGAAGGAAACAGTATTACTCCAGGAGGAACAACGACTCCCAGTACAGATACAACAGGTTCATGGTGAATACGGTCAGCAACTATTATTCCAAACCTTCCGACAGGTATACGAATCTTCAGAAGTATTTCGAAAAAATGGTCTTCGACAGGATGGCCTTGAGACTAGAGGACAACGGATCGATATCCGAGATAACCGGATGGCATCCGATCAAGTACCATTTCCTCGGCGGAGAGCAGAAGGAAAGCGAGGACAAAGACACAAGCAGCCAATGGCCTTCGAAGGAAGTGAGAGCAAAGGCGTGCAAGGTCTTCATCAAGCATATACTGAAGAAAGCAGGAGCGGAAGAGCAGATTCCGCTCTAGAGAATAAAAATGAAAAGAAATAAATTACTGATTCTATCGATGATTCTCTTCGCATTACTGTCCTGCGAACCAGAATACAATCCTAGCATAGAATACGTCACAATCGAGTACTTAATCAGTTTAGCTGAACATGGACAGAAAGAGAATATTACCCTGGAATATCGAACTATGGATGAGGAAGATTTAAAAGAATGTCCCCACTGGGACAAAGAAAAAATCGTTTTTCCTGTTTTAAAAGAAATCAAATTCAAAAAAGGAAAAACTAGGAACGGAATCCAGGTTCTCCATTCAAGCGAATGTATAGCAAGAGTTTCTCCTCCCGGAGGAACAAAAATGACTTTGTGCATCTTCCAGGACTTTACCAGCGCTTTTGTCACGTCAGCCGGTGGCTACTATGATTCCTTTACAACCTGTTACACAATCCAGATGGAAGATGGAAAAAAGCTGTATGAAGCAATCGTTGAAGGCTACGAAAAGGGAAAAGCATTCCCTCACGATTATTATTCCTCCTGTCCTTTTGATCCAAGCGATTACGACTACCATCCCAAAAATACTGGAACATCATCCACAAATCCCTGACAAAAAGTTAGAAAGCTTTTTGTTTTGAAATTTTTCAAACAAAAAAGTGCTATTTAACCAGTCATCTGTTTGACAGCTTCCAAAGATAAGCACTGATTGTGAAACAGCCCTTTTTATTTGTTATAAGCTTTAATACCTGCTCTTCTTAAAATCCTGATTTCGTCATCGGTGATATTAGAAATAACAGCATCATAATCGCGCCTGTTCGCGGTTTTGAACGTGTTGGTCTTTCCGTATTTTGTATTATCAGAGACAAGCCTTTTGAACCGAGAACGTCGTAATGCCTCTTTCTTAATAAGGGCAGTATCGGAAGTCGTATCATAGGAGCACTCTGTTGTAAATCCACGGCAGGAAATAATACAAAGATCAAAAGTCAGTTCTTTCCTTTCTCTTAAGACTTCGATTCCGCCTGTCGAAAGTGCGGATTTATTGACTTCCCCTCCCATCCTGAAAAGAGAAAAATCATTCTTTGATGTAGAGTCAATGAGCAGTTTGATTCCATTCGTAAAAACTCTCTTGCCCTGGACATTCCTCCTATCAAAGAGAATAAGACCGGTAGAGGAGTTGTCGAAAAAAATCGAGGTATAAGAAGAGAACGGAGGAAGATGCTTCCTTGCTGCCTGAGCAATCCTTTTCTTATCGGCTAAATTACGATTCGACCGTGCAAAGATGGAAATCTCATTTACCGAACCAGGTCCATAGATTGCCCCACCATGGGTACGTTGAATCTGACCAGAACGTTCCAGTTCCGTCAGGATTCGACGAATTGTGGCCTCAGAAAAAAAGAAGACTGTTGCAAGTTCATGTACAGAAGCATGACCATGTCTCTTCAGATATTCCCTGATTGCCTGATTGCGGGAAAGGCTGTCTTTATTCATTGGACAATATTAATCTCTTGAGTTTATTCTAGCAGAAAAATTCTTTATTTATCAGTCTTTTCCAGTTTTTTCTCTTTTTTTGCAGGAAGCTTCACGATTTCATCACTCCTTTCTCTTAAAAGAGAGTAATCCGAAGAAAGAATCAGGATGCTTGGATTCGGTGCAAAAGAGGAAAACACCTTTCGAAACCTTGATTTATCTGAAGGTATCCTGTTATCGTTCAGTATCCTCAATGCCGGATTATCCGGAAGGAAGAAACGTGCGAGAAGGATTTTCTTTTTCTCATCAATGGTCAGATTCTTTCCTTTCGGTCCGAAATCTTTTATCATCAAGTCTTGCATATTAAGCACCAAAAGCAAGTTTTCATATCGGGAAAGATGGGCATACTCGCGGGAAAAGAAACAAGGTGCCCTTTTCGACACATAGGAATCAATATTCTGGATTTCGGAAAAAGCATCAATCAGAATTTTCTTTTCTTCTTCGCTCTTTAGGGCATCCATATCCATCCCTAGGATATCTTTCAAATACCTGGACAGAATCTTACGGTTTTTTCTTTGGAATATGGTTCTGTCCTTTAAACGAAGAAGAAATTCCTTCCTCCCTTTTTCATATTCTTTTTCTTTCAACTGATATTCATCATCGGTTAAAAGAGGTTTACCAAGTGTGATATTGAATTCGAATCCATCAAAGAAAATATCGTTTAAAGTAGATGGGAACCGAATCAATCCGCGGACCAGAGACTTGCGGATATCGCCAAGTTCGTATCCTCCCAAAGTTATTTTTCCTCCGGAAGGAAAAATATCCTCTTCCCTAATCTGCCTGAACTTCTGCTGAAGAACCGGATCTTTCCTATAGAGCCCGATTCTTCCCTTCCTCTGAAGTGAAAAGTTGAGCCTCAAAGGAGATGTTTCCCTATCTTCCGGATGTTCATCGATAGTCACCTTATCAAAGGATAATTCCCTGTTTGCAGGAATCTTTCCAACCGGTTCACAGCTCACGACTTCCTGAATCCGTTCGTAGAAAGCATGGAACCTTCGCCTGTTCTTGAAAGTGGAAGACAAAGAAGGAATCGGAAGGAAAATCGTCGTAAAGTAGCTGATTAAAGCAACAAGAGTTGGATAAGCAAAGGATGGATTATAAAGAGAAGAGGATGGATTCCTCTGCCTAATCCCGAAGAACAGAAAAACAGCCGCACAAAGAGCTTCAACACCTTTAATAAAAACATCCTCAATGGCATCAATCTCTTCGGATTTTCGTTGATTTCCATCTCTTTTAAGAAAATACTTCCGGATTCTTCTTTGATAGGCATTCCTCGTTGTATAGGAAAGAATGGCGTTTCTATCATCCACAAGTTCCCTGACCTTCGGCGATAAGGAATAGCCATCCTCTTTGCCTTTCCGATAATACCGGATTGAGAATTTGGTAAAAACCAGAATAGCCAGAACGATAAGAACATAGCCAATTAAGGCAATCACAAGAAAATAAAGAGAATAAACCGCTGAGATAATCCTAGAGGCAATCGCAGACATAACATTAAAAACAATCAGAAACCAATTAGCGGCAATTACTTTGCTAATCTGATCACTATCACCGAAAACAGCAGCCGAATAGGCTCCAGCCCCTTCCTTACGGATAATATCTGGATCCTTTTCCGACAAAGAAAGAATCCTCTCATTTTCCATAATCAAGCGGAAGCGATAGAAAACCTGGAGATTCAAAACATTCGTGATACCAAGAAACAAATAGCTGGCCGCAGTTATAACTATAAAAAGAACCGCATAGTTTCCCGTGGAGTCCTTCGTAAGGTTCTCCAAAATATATTTTTCGAAGAGAGGCGAAATAACATTGCACAAAGATGCAAGCAAAGAACAGACAAAAAGAAAGATTTCTTTCACAACGATAGGCTTATCCTGATAATGAATCGCCACTCGGACTAGGGAATCCGGTTTTCTTTTCTTTCTGTTTTTCATCTTTGATATTCTATCATCTTAGTATGGAAATGCTGACACTCTTTTGCCGTAGTTCTTTTCTATAAAAGAGAATCCAATGTTTTCTTAGTTCTCTCTTAAGAAAACAAGCTTATCAATCGGACTCAGATAAAAAAGAGGCCTGCTTCCAACTTTGTTAATTGAAAGCAGGTCTCTTATTAACGTTCAACCTGATAGTTCGGAGCTTCTTTCGTAATCTCGATATCGTGTGGATGAGATTCCTTGAGAGAAGCAGAAGTAATCTGGACAAACTGTCCTTCATCCTGGAGTTCCTTGATGGTCTTAACACCAAGATATCCCATTCCAGAACGGATGCCGCCTAATAGTTCAAACACAACATCACTTGCACTTCCACGATAAGGAACACGACCCTCAACGCCTTCGGGGACAAGTTTCTGGTGTCCGGTCTGGAAATAACGATCTGCCGATCCGTGGGCTTGTTCCCTAGCAGCCAAGGATCCCCTGCCACGATAGACTTTGTATTTACGGCCACGGAAGAGTTCCGTAGCTCCCGGCGCTTCTTCACAGCCTCCGAAGATTGCGCCTAGCCTGACTGTGTCAGCTCCAGCAGCCAAGGCCTTTGTGATATCTCCGGAATACTTGATTCCACCATCGGCAATAATCGGACAATCGAATTCATCCGAAGCTCTTTTAGCTTCCCTGACAGCGGTAATCTGTGGGACACCCCTTCCGGAAATAATTCGAGTCGTACAGATAGATCCAGGACCCATGCCGACTTTAACTGCATCCGCTCCTGCTTTCCTTAAATCCTTGGCACCTTGGTAAGTGGCAACGTTTCCGGCAATAATATCAACCTGAGGAAATTCCTTCTTCAGTTTCTTCAAAGCAACGACAACGTTCTTGCTGTCGCCATGAGCAGAATCAAGAACAAGGACATCGACTCCGTTGTCGACTAATGCCTTGGCACGAATCCTCCTGTCTTTGGTAATGCCGATTCCAGCACCACAAAGCAAACGTCCGAATTTATCTTTAGCCGAATTCGGATACTTCCTGATTTTTTCAATATCCTTGATTGTAATCAAGCCCTTAAGATATCCATTCTCGTCGACAATCGGAAGCTTTTCCTTCTTAGTCTTAGCAAGGATTTCCTTTGCTTCATCAATCGTGGTTCCGACTTTGGCGACGGTCAGGTTTTCTTTGGTCATGGCATCTCCGACTTTTTCGTTCCTGTCTGTTTCGAACTTGATATCACGATTGGTGATAATGCCAAGAAGCTTGCCTTCCTTGTCTACGACAGGGAAGCCGGAGACTTTATATTCCGTCATCTGCCTTAAGCATTCCCCTAAGGTCTTATCGACAGTCCTTGTAATTGGATCAGAAATAACTCCGTTTTCGCTTCTTTTGACCTTATCGACCTCTTTTGCCTGGCGCTCGATGGTCCTGTTCTTATGGATGATTCCGATTCCGCCTTCTCTTGCGAGTGCAATGGCCATAGAGGACTCTGTAACAGTATCCATGGCAGCGGAAAGAAGAGGAATATTGAGTGTAATATGCTTTGTCAAACGTGCTTTAAGCGACACCCTGTCCGGGGTGATTTCTGAATAGCGTGGTAGAAGAAGAACATCATCGAAAGTGATTCCCTGCCTAACAATCTTCTCTTTTCTGTTCTTTGCCATTTTCTTTTTTCCTTTCCAGAAAGATAAGAATCAAATCATCTCTAGAGATGGGCGGAAGAAATTTATATGGTATCTATTATAAGCACTCCTTAGAAAAAATCGAGAAGAAAAGAGAGGAATCAATCCTCTCCTTTCTTACTGAATGTAGTATCGATGACAAATTCAGGGTGTTCACTCTCGGCTTTCTTCTCCGCAAGTTCCTCAAGGCGTTCTTTGACGATGGCATCTTCCTTTGCCTTATATTTCTTATTGTAGGTTTCAAGGAAGGAGTGATATCCTTCTTCATCCTTGTATCCGATTACCTTATCAAGATTCACTTGGCTTGCTGCTTTGAAAATATTCTTTTCCACGCTTGGAGAATAGCTCTTCCTTAGATCCTGAATCAATAATTTAGTAGCAAGACGCTGGCTTCCACCACCACCATTGTCGCAAACCGCACAGTTTTCCGTGAAACGACATGCACATTGGATAAAGGCAAGCTTGTTTTCTTTTTTGAACGAAATAATATCCTTTTCACGGACAAGATAAAGAGGACGGATGACTTCCATTCCGGAATAGTTGTCGGAATGAAGCTTCGGAAGCCTGGTCTGGAAACTGCCGGCATTAAGCCTATTCCTAAGAGTCGTCTCAATAACATCATCATAATGATGTCCTAAAGCAATCTTATTGCATCCCCAGCTTTTGGCAATCCGATACAGAGCGCCTCGTCTCCTTTTTGCACAGAGATAACAAGGTTTTTTATCCGTACTATTAGCAATATCAAAGATATCTGTACTGACAATCGTAGCTGGAATCTCGAGCGTTTTCAGATTATTCTTGATCCTTTGAAGATTGATGTCATTGTATCCGGGGTTCCTGACAAGGAACTTGGCTTCAAAGGGAATCTTCGTCCTCTTGAGCAGATGTTTAAAACATAAAGCCCTGATCCTTGAATCCTTGCCTCCGGAAATACAGACACAGACCTTATCGTCTTTGGAAATAAGCTGGTATTCCCGGATGGCTTTCGTAAAAGGACCCCAGATTGTCTTATGATAAGTTGTGAAAAGAGCCTGCTCTATCCTATCAGCACGGGATGAGGAATCCAGTCTCCTTTTTTCCTGCCTTTCATTTTTATTTTCCATAGATGATTTCCTTCCTGGCCTTGACTAGTCCGTCGATTTCTTCTTTCGTCGTTAGAGAAGAAAGCGAGATACGGAATGAATCCAAGGCGCGTTTCTTATCGTGATAAATCGCCATCAGCGGTTTAGATGGGGTGTTGGGAATCGAGCAAGCGGATTTCTGCGAAATACAGATATCCCGCTTGGAAAGCTCATTGACCCTATTCGCACCTGTAAAGCCATCTACAGAGAGATTGACGATATAAGGATTCTCGTTGAAAGAATTGATTCGGATTCTCTTATCTTTCAGCAAAGAGAGAAGATAGTCTCTTGTTTCTTTTGTCTTTGTGAAATGCTCCTCACGTTTGTTAAGAGCAATCTCTAAGGCTTTTTCAGTGGAAGCAATCAAGCCTAGGCAAGGAGTGGAGCTCCGATACCTAGAGAGAGACTTGCCCCCATGAAGAAGCGGAGTAAGAACAATCGACTTTTTCTTAATCAGCACACCAGATCCAAGAAGTCCGCCGAACTTATGCGGAGCGAAAGAAACCATGTCAATCGAGGAGAAATCCACATCGAATTTTCCAATCGCCTGCGTAGCATCAAGCAGAAAATAAGAATTTTCGTTCTGCGAAACAATGTTCTGGATTTCCTTGTATGGCTGAATCGCACCCGTTTCGCTTTCAATCAACAGGCAGCAAGTAAGAAGTGGCTGCTTCTTCCTTTTCTCTTGCAAATCCTCAAGGGAAACTTTGCCGTTTTCTTCTGCACGGAGAAGCTCGATTTCCTCTCCTTTATCTTTCAGATAAGAAAGGCAAGAGTTCACACTAGAGTGTTCGAAAGGAGAAGCAATCCTATAGGAAGAATAGGCGTTGTAAGCACCATAGATTCCCTTGATTGCCATATTATTTGATTCAGTTGCAGAAGAAGTATAAATAATCTCGTACTCATCCTTATTAAGATGAAGCAATTCAAACCTCTTGTTATTGATTGCATTGAAATACTCCAAAGACATTCTCCCCAAAGGGTGAATAGAGTTTGCATTGCCGATGTAGAAGGATTCTGTATCAAGGAAGGTTTTCCTAGCTTCCTTGCTTGCAGGATAATTTGCGGCGTAATCAAGATAAATCATAACTTACCCATTCTAGCACAGAAAGAATCATCCCTGATATTGGTGTTCATCTAAGACAGAAGAGACAATCGAAGAGAGCTTTTCCCTGTTTTCTTTCGAGTTTGCAGCCAGAACCATGGTTTTCTTCCGGTAGTCCAATGGATTCCTGTTTCTTCCAGATAGGCAGCCTCCCGCTTCCTCAAGGATAAGACCGGCAGCGGCATAATCCCACGGATTTAAACTCAGTTCAAAGAACCTGTCTTCTTCACCCGTTGCAAGCTTGCAAAGTTCGACAGAGCAAGCACCGTATCTTCTTAAATCGTTGATTTCCGGATAGATTTTCCTTGCTGTTTCGAAGCAGATAGAAGAAAGTTTTTTATTATAGGAGCTGAAGGAAGTCATTAGAATGCCATTGTGGAAATCCCGATCGGAGACCGAGATTCTTTTTCCATTATAGAAGGCACCTTCTCCTCTCTCGGCATAATACACCTCATCAGTAAAGAGAGGAAGGACAATTCCGAGATTCACTTTTCCTTTCTGTTCCAGAGCCACAGAAATAGCACAGATTGGATTTTTTCTCGTGTAGTTCCTTGTACCATCAATGGGATCAATGATAAAGATATTCTCTTTGCCCTCAATGGAAAAGACATTGTTCTCTTCGCAAAGAAAGCCACAGCCAGGAAGAAGCAAAGAGAACTTCTCAATCAGAAAATCCTGGATTCGCTTATCATTGCTTGTGACAAGATTCGAAAGGTTTCCTTTCTCTTCAACAAAGAAAGGAGCCAAAGCAAACTTCTGCTTTGCCTCTTTCCTGATTTCCAGTATTTCATTGCCGAGTTTCATTTTCTGTTTGGATTTCCTTTTCAAGATTTTCCTTTGCCAAGGAAAGCATCAGTTTGATACGGTTTTCCTGATTGACTTTCGGAGCACCGGCATCATAATCCACGGCAACTATATTCGATTCCGGGCATTCCTCACGGATTCGTCGGAGCCTTCCTTTTCCGGAGATATGGTTCGGAAGACAGCCAAAAGGCTGAGTGCAGACAATATTCGGATATCCGGTCTTGCATAGTTCGAGCCTCTCGCCAGTCAAAAGCCAGCCTTCGCCCATTTTGTTTCCATAACCATTGATACCTTTGTCATATTCCTTGACCTTGGAGTATGGAGTCGGGACTTCAAAGCAGTCATGACGGGCAATCGCAGCAGACAACGCGTTTTGGATTTTCGTCGCATAATCAAATAGCCACTTGCAGACAATCTTCTTAGCAAAGTGTCCGCCATAGAGCTTAATGTCCTCAATACGGTTATCAATCTTGAAGAGAATAAAGTTCCTCCTACCCGGAAGATTTACTTCGCAGTCCTGTTCCCGGAGGAAGGCCTCGAGTCCATTGTTCCCAAGTGCAGCATATTTGACATAGATTTCACCAACGATTCCAACCTTGACTCTCTTTTTTCCATCCTTCTTGATAGATGCAAAGTCATCAGAAATAGAATCCCTGTTCTTTTGCCTGTCTTTGAAAGAATAGCCAGAGCGTCCAAGAAGTTGCTCACACAATCTATCTTGCCATTTTTTGACCCTGTTTGCGGCTTCACCCTTATTCACTTCGTAGGGTTCAACCTGGTTCTTAAGAACCATCAAGAGATCACCGTAAATAACGCCGGCAAGCCTACGGCGGATAAGTCCCAAAGAAATCGTGATTCCCGGATTTGGCTCTAGTCCTGAAAGATTCAGGGAAATGGCAGGGACTTTCTCAAGTCCAGCCCGTTTAAGTCCCTTACGGAGAAGAGAAATATAGTTGCTAGCACGGCAACCTCCGCCCGTCTGGGAAATCCTGACTGCGACATGATCCAAGTCGTATTTTCCGGATTCCAAAGCATGAATCCTTTGTCCAAGAGAAAGAATAGCAGGATAACACCTATCGTTCTGAATATATTTCAGTCCTGTCTGCGCAATCTCTGGGGAGTTATCCGTCAAAAGCTCGGCTTTGTATCCATAATGGTTTATAACACGCTGAAGGATATTGAAATGGATAGGCGCCCTCCTAGGAAATAGGATGGTATAGGATTTCTTCCTTTTCTTTGTAAACCTGATTCTTCCGTTTTTATCGTGGTAGAATCCGTCTTTTCCTTTCGGATAATAATGAAAATGGAAAAACATTATTTCCTCCTCCCTTTCTTACGCAACGCTTCCAGAAGCGAACGAAGACGAATGCGAACCGTTCCGAGATTGGTCACCTCATCAATTTTCACTTGGGTATAGATTTTTTCGTGACGTTCGAGAATATCACGGACCTCATCCGATGTGATGGCATCCACACCGCATCCGAAAGAAACAAGCTGAATGAGTTGCCTATCATCAACATGGGCGACATAGTTTGCGGCTTTATAAAGACGGGAGTGGTAAGTCCACTGATTCAAGACATTACTTGGTTCAGGGTTCTTTTCCCTTTGGGCGATGATATCTTCCGAAACAATGGCACATTGGTATCCCCTGATAAGCTTATCGATATCATGGTTAATCAATGGATCGACATGGTAAGGACGCCCGGCGAGAACGATGATCCTCTTCTTTTCCTTACGTGCCTCTTCGATAATATGAAGGCCTTTCTGCTGAATCAGTTTTTCGTACTTTTGATACTCCTTATAAGCATTTCTGGTTGCTTCTTCGACCTCTCTCAAAGAAATATCGGGATAATGAACGTGGAGATGCTCGTAGGCTTTTTTCGCAAAATGAGATTTCTCTGAAAGATTCCTATAATCATTCAAGTAAAGAACATTATCATTTCTCAGCTGCTTGACATTGTTCTTAATGACTTCAGAATAATAGGCAACCACAGGGCAGTTATAGTGATTATCGGTATCTCTTTCCTCAATATTATAAGACCTGCAAGGATAGAATACCGTCTTCACTCCTTTATCAAGCAAATCAATGACATGGCCATGCCTAAGCTTGGCCGGATAGCAGACGGTATCCGAAGGAATGGTTGCCTGTCCATGGCGATACCTTTTTGCGCTAGAAGGAGAAGAAAGAATCACCTTGAATCCAAGCGTATGGAAAAAAGCATACCAGAAGGGAGTCAGCTCATAGAAGTTAAGTCCCCTCGGGAATCCAATAGTTCCACGCTTATATTCTTTAGTTGAATTTTCATCATTATAAGAACGAAGCAATCTGTATTTAAAATCATAAAGATCAAGCTTCGTACTAGTCTTTTTCTTCGTAACCGGCTTTTCACAGCGGTTCCCGCCGATGAAAACACGATGGTCATCAAACAAAGACACCGTCAGCCGGCAATGATTCTGGCATCCGTTACAAGTCACCATCGAGACTTTCCGATGGAAATTCTTCAGTTTTTCACCAGTCAGAATACCGGAAACATCCAGGTTCAGAGACTTGGCATCTAGTGCAGCACCATAAGCACCCCTAAGACCTGCGATATTCGATCGGACAACTTCGATTCCAAGCTCTTTTTCAAAAGCACGGAGAACCGCATCATTTAAGAAGGTGCCACCTTGGACGACAACCTTGTGTCCAAGGTCTGACTTAGAAGAACAGCGGATAACCTTATAGAGAGCATTCTTGACAACAGAGATTGCCAGACCAGCGGCAATATCATTGACACTGGCTCCGTCTTTCTGTGCCTGTTTGACTGAAGAATTCCTGAAAACAGTGCAACGGGAGCCTAGATCCACAGGGCGTTTTGCAAACAAGGCCCTCTTGGAAAAGTCCTCAATAGAATAGCCTAACGCCTGACTAAAAGACTGAAGGAAGGAACCGCATCCGCTCGAACAGGCTTCATTCAAGAAAATATCTTCGATGTGGCCGTCCTTGATGCGGAAGCATTTAATGTCCTGACCTCCGATATCGATAACAAACTCCACATCGGGAAGAAAATGCTTCGCTGCCTCGAAATGAGCCATGGTCTCGACAATTCCATGGTCCAAAGAGAATGCGTTCTTGCTGAGTTCTTCTCCGTATCCGGTCGATGTTGCTCCCTTGATAACAGCATCCTTATCCTTTTTTTCATCAATCTCAAGCAGCCTTTTCTGAAGCAAGGCAATCGGGTCTCCCTTGTTCGGTTGGTAGAAAGTATAGCGGATATTATCCCGATCATCAATCAGAACTGCTTTCAAGGTTGTAGAGCCCGAATCAATTCCCAAATAGAGAGGACCCTTGTACCCTTCCAAAGAAAGAATATCGACATGGTCCTTATTATGACGGGATGTGAATTTCTGGTATTCCTCCTCATCCTTGAACAACGGGGAAATATACGAAAAGTTTTCGTTGTTGCGGTACTGATTGACCTTGTCCCTGATAGAAGAAAGAACCACCGGATTTTCTTTCTTCGCTAGTAATGCAGCACCCCTAGCAACAAAGTAGAGTGAATTCTCAGGAAGCACCCCCTGAACTTTCAGTGTCTCATCAAACGCATTGCGCAGTTCTTTCCTGAAAGTCAATGGACCGCCTAAATACCTGACATTTCCCTCGATTTCACGTCCTTGGCAAAGGCCAGCAATTGTCTGATTCACAACTGCATAGAAAATCGATTTGGCAATATCTTCTTTCTTAGCACCTTGGTTAAGAAGCGGCTGCACATCGGACTTGGCAAAGACGCCGCAGCGGGATGCAATAGTATAAATGCGTTCCGCCTTGCTTGCCAGAGCATCCCTCTCGGTAACAGGAACATTCAGCAAGGAAGCCCTCTGATCAATAAAGGCACCTGTACCGCCGGCACAAGTTCCATTCCTTCGGACTTCCACTCCGTTCGAGAGGAAAAGTATCTTTGCATCCTCTCCGCCTAGTTCGATAATGCAATCGGTTTTCGGATAAAGAAGCTTCGTCGTCTCACGGGTAGCATAGACTTCCTGATAGAAAGGAAAAGAGCATCCTTCCGCGATACCCATGCCGGCAGAGCCGGTAAAGGCAAGATGAACGCTATTTATTCCCTTTAGCGGCCCCTCTTCCCTTTTTTTCAGAATCTCATTGAGTTTCTCACTGATACGTGAAAAATGTCGTTCATAGGACGAATAGATGATCTGGTTGTTATCATCGAGCACGATAGCTTTAATCGTGGTGGAACCAATATCAATACCTGCTGAAATCATTCTTGTTTTCCTTTAAAAATGAATAATACACAATCGATTCTTAATTATAGTTGCATATTTCTAATTAGGCAAACCATATAGAAAATAAAACGCTTTTACAAGAAAATTCTTTTCCTGAAAGGAAGAAATGCCGAAGGAAGAGGATAAACCGAATCAATTTCTTCTTTTCCGGCGAGAACATCAGAATCACAAAGCTTGGGGTTTTCTTCCAAGCGAAACAGAAAGCCTTTCCTTTTCCAGATTCGATGCGAGAAGACATGATTGTATGTACCAAGGTCAATCGCCTTATCTCTACTCGTATGGTAGGAAGAAAGAAACTCGGTTTCTTTAGTATCTGTCCTGCCAGTCCTATTCAGGGGTTCATAAAGAGAAGCAAGCAGCCCTTTGGAAGGTCGTTTTCTCAAAAGAAGCTTGTTCTCGAACCTGAAAAAATAAAGAACATGATCCTCTGTTTTCTTTTCCTGCCGTTTTTTCTTTACAGGATACAGAAGTTCTGTTTTTCTCTTATGGGAAAGACAACTATCCTTAAAGGGACATTCTCCGCATAGCGGAGCTCCATTTGGAAGACAGACCCTCTCACCCAAATCCCTTAGAGCCTGATTAAAATCACCAGGACGTGATGGGAGAAAGGGATAAAAGAAGGCTTCACATTCCTTTTTTCCTTTTTCCGAAAATTCCTTCGGATAGCAGGTCAGGCGGGAGAACACACGGAAAAGATTCCCATCCACAGCAACGCATTTCTTCTGGAAAGCAATAGAAGAAATAGACTTCGATGTATAGGAGCCGATTCCAGGGAGTTTCAAAAGTTCCTGGCTGTCAAAAGGGATATTCAGATGCTGAGAGACAAGGAACGCCATTGCCTTATGCCTATTCTTCACTCTGGAATAATACCCTAGGCCCTGCCAAAGCTTAAGATAAGCATCCTCATCTGCCTTAACAAAATCTTCCCTAGTTGGGAACGCTGTCCTAAAGCGATGATAATAGTCAACAACCGCTTCCACTCTTGTCTGCTGAAGCCTGATTTCACTGACATAGACATGATAAGGAGTCGGATCCTGCCGCCAAGGAAGTTTGCGCCCCTTTTCATGATAGAAAAGTAAAAGCCGCTCAATTTCCTTGTCCGTCATTTTCGAAATCAGAAGCCGTCCTCTTTTCTAAGGAGTCATATAATTCTGCGCAGGAAGCACAGACTTTCTTTGCGCCGCATTCCATCCTTTTCTGTTTGTCCCCATAGCCCCAGACAACACCAAAGGATGGAATCTTGTTCTCATTTGCGCCGACAATGTCAAGATAGGTATCGCCGATCCTGACGGCAGGCAATTCATGGTCTGTCGAAACAAGTCCCTGGTGAAGGATGTCTTTCTTTAAAGCACGGCTGCCATCAAGGCTGGCACCGAAAAAGCCGTCAAAGTACTTATCAAATCCAAAATGTTCCACGATATCCTTTGCTAGAACGCCTGCTTTGGATGTTGCAATAAAAAGAAGGTTTCCTTCTTTTTTCAGTCTATCGAGAAGCTCAATAATTCCAGGATAGACATTGGCATCATACTTTCCGCCTTCATCACCATAAAAACGACGATAGAGCTGGCAGGCTTCTTCGATTCTTTCTTCGGGGACATGGCAGAGGCGAAAACAGTCCCGAAGCGGAGGACCAACGAAAAAGTCGAGTTCCTCATAGGGAATCACAGGAAGTTTCCTTTTCTCCAGTGTCTTCCTAGCGCAATGTTTAATACCGGGTCCGGATTCAACAAGCGTTCCATCCTGGTCAAAGAAAATGCGTTTTTTCATTTTACTTGTTTCCTTTCAACTGTTTTTCAATTGCTTCATGCTGTTTTTCCTTCCTCGGACCAACCAAGGAAGAATAATATTTTTCATCGTCGGCCTTTAATCCAAAGATCGTAATACATCCGCAAATGACAAGTAGGATAGAAGGAACTATCGTAATCCAAGCACGGTATCCTACCAGATGAGCATTCCTATTTGGAGTATTCAAGATCCTATCATTCACATGCTGTTCAAAATCCGCAATGGGATGAAGCCTGTTTTCCTTCTCCATCTGGCCGACCTTATCATTGACACCCCTTAATCCGCATGTGGCTAGGATAAGATAGAAGAAGAGAGTCTGCAAGGAATTTGCAACCAAGACGGCACCCGACTTAAGAGAAGCGATAGAGCCAGAACGCTCCTTTCCTGTCTTGGCTTCATAAAGATCTGCCGTATTCCAGATATCAAGAGTATTGGCAGCAAATATATCCCCATTGAAGAAAGCATAGAGGAAAATAGCTACAAACAGGGAGATTTCGGCACCTGCCTTCCTTCCATAGAAGAAAAGGAAAAAGCCAATGGATAAGCAGCATGGCATAGCAATAAGGATCCTCTTTTTCTTACTCCAGCGAGAATGAATAATCGGGAACAGGAAATTAGAAATGATGACTCCGCATCCATAACAAATCGAATAAATAAAATTGACCATGGCTCCGTTCCTTAGAGCAGAAGAAAAATGGTTCGCGGAATTAAAGGCTCCATAACCGAATTCATAATAGAAATAATTGGACACATTGCCAGTCCTAAGATAAGAGCTGACAAAAAGCAGAATATGGCTGAAAAGAGCAAGAGAAATCTGTGGATACTCTTTCAATATTTTAAAAGGAGAAAACGGCGACTGGATATTCTTCCGTCGTTCCTCTTCCCTTTCCTTCGATACATATCTTTCTTTCCTGACAAAAGAATAGAACCTTTGAGAAAGGAAGTAGCAAGAGACTAGGACAATACTGAGAATACGCCTGTTTTTTTCGGAATCGGCACCAGAAATGGCTGGCGTAATGCCCGCAATCAAATAAGATCCTAATCCCGAAAACATCAACGCAAGAGATGATATTCGGCTTCGCACGCTCTCGTCATAGCTCAACTGATTCCTTGATCCCCAGTATCCCAAATCGTTAATCGCATACGTGGTCTGGAAAAAAGCATAACTCAGGATAAATACTGAGACATAAGTCCATCCGCTTCCGCAAAGAGGAGTGACATACCTCCTGAAGCAGAAAGCAACAGTAGCAATAATAGCTCCAAAGAACTGATATGTGCGGAACCGTCCAAGGGGAAAACGTCCTTTTTCAAGCCAATAGGAAAAGAACACCCACGTGAATATCGAAAGAATCTTCGAAGCCCTGATTCCCCTGGTGATGGTAAAGAACCTTTGAGTATAAAGAGGATCTCCTTTGATAGGAGAGGCTGCTTGCACATACAGAAGCATGAAAATCGAAATAAACTCCCAGAAGGCATCCCGGAAAATCGAATTGGTCTCATAGGCTATCTGCAATCCTTTCGGACAGTTTACACTTGTAAAAGTCTTGTTCCGGATAATCATGTTCTTAGGTTCCTGTTCCAATAAAAGTACATAATAGTTTAAAATAAAGAATCGGAAATAGCTCGAAAATCATAAAAGAACAGAAAATATTTCAATTCCTACCTACTACGGAGTAAAATAAGAGACAGCATAAATGACAAGTGTTAAGAAATACCGAATTCTCAATATAGTTGGCGGAATCCTGATTATTTTCAGGGGATTACTGATGTTTTCAAGGGGAGCCGGATTCTCGTCTTTTGTAAAAAGGTTCCTGGCTTTGAGTTTTGGAATCTTTTCCCTTGTCTTCGGAATCCTTTATCTCATCCGCAAGAAGCTTGTTCCCGGATTATTGGGCGCTTTCCTCGGAATCAGGATTACAGCGTTCGCGTTTACTGATTTCTGGGTTGCCATTCTTTGTATCGGATTCCTTCTTTTCGTTGAAGGAATCGCGATTCTTTCCACCAGAAGCATTCCATCTGGAATTCTGAGGATTATCACTTCTTTCTTAGCTCTTTGTTTGGCCTTTGGATACCATGCCCAGTGGGAAAACCTAAAAAGGATTGGATATCTTGCCGGCATCTTCCTCATTGCCGATGGTATATCCCTCAGGATCCGTCACTGAAAACAAGTTATTCTGCTTCCTTTTTTAGCCGAAACGTGAAAAATAGTTGCCAATCTGTCTTTCTCATGGTATCATTTATAAGCACGTTTTTTTCTATCGAATCAAAAAAACTAGAAACTATTGGAGGATACTGAGATGTCAAGAGTTTGCCCTGTTACTGGTAAGAAGCCGAGGTATGGAAAGAACGTCTCCCATTCTAGGAGACATACTTGCCGCCGTTGGAATGTCAATCTTCAGAACACCACTGTCATTATCGATGGCAAGAAAGTCAAGAGGCGTGTTTCCGCTGCCGGCTTACGTACTCTTCGCAAGAACGCAAAAGCCCAGCAGGCTGCTGCTGAAGCTGCTGCTCCGAAAGCCGAAGAAGCCAAGTAGTTTCTTATCGCAATAAAAAAAGCAGGTTGCCATGGCAACCTGCTTTTTATGTTTTGCTTTCTCAATCAACTAAGGGACAAGAAACAGGAGATAGCAAGGAAAATTCCGGAAAGGGCGTTCCTGATCCTGAACCTCCATTCATAGAAAGCATAGAAATTCCATTTTTGTTTTTCGTAAACTGTGGTTCCGTTTTCTTCAAACTTATTCCTCTTAAACCAAGAATAGAATTTCGGATTCAGGAAACAAAGGATTCCTAGTACCGCAATGATTCCGTAGAAGACATTCAGAACAAGAGGAACTGCATTCCTCTCGTACTGATAAGTCGCACTCTGGAGAATCCGGATCCTTGCCAACCCGGATGCCCCATAATCAAATGCGAGAAATCCAATCAAGGAAATCGTTATCCGTGCCCTTAAGCTGTTCAAAGACCTGAAATTCGTCAGGAACAGGCAGAGAACCGATACAAGGAACGAGATACCGAGCGCAATCCTATATCCTGAGGAACAGAAGCTGAAGAAATATAGAATCAGACCAGCCACCAAAGACAGTCCGGATAGAATCAGAAAAGAAACAAGGACGACAAGTTCGCCTTTCTTAAGAGAAGAATAGATTTCATATCCGAAGCAATTCCGGATGCTCTTCTTCTCGTTTTCCTTTTTGTTCTTCTGGAACCTAAAATGAACAAGGAAATAACCAAGCAGGAAAAGAGCAGAAGCAAGGAAAAGAATTCCCGCAGTCAATAGGACAGTGTTTTTCATAATGCCTTTTTCCTTTTCATCAAAGTCTGTTTCTTGTCCTGGCTTTTCTTGTATGCCGAACCAGCCACCCTATAGTCGGCGCCGTTTGCATGACAAAGAGGGCCTGTAATTTCATTGATTCCGCCATCCACACCAATCAAATAAGAAAGACCTTTTTCCTTTCTGTAATCCGAAAGGAACTTGATTTTCTTTTCGCTTCCGGGAATGAAGGACTGGCCTCCCTTTCCAGGAACCACAGACCTGACCAGAAGAGAATCGAACAGGCAGAGGAAGTCCTTTATTTCCTCCGGAGAGGATTCCGGGGAAAGAGCAAGCCCAAGTTTGAGGCCTGGGAACTCCTTTTTAAGTTCCTTCCTTTTTGGAAGATCGCCGATTGACATGGCTTCATAATGGAAGGTAATGTCCTTGCATCCGTTCAGAGCAAAGGAGCGGGCCTTCTCCAGAGGATTCGTAACCCTGAGGTGGACATCGAAGTGAAGCTCCGGATAGGTTTTCCTTAAAGCATTGAAAAGAGGTTCGCCAAAGGAAATGTCATGAACAAAATGGCCATCCCTGACATCATAGTGGCAGGATTCGATTCCTAGGGATATCCTCTCTTTCCTGTCTTTGTCCAGATTCAGAAAGTCAAAGCTTAAAAGCGAGGGACGGATAACGGTTTCTTTTTCCATTTCTCATTCTCCTTAACTTCCGTAAGTATTTTACAATAGTTCTGATAAGAATCCATACTCAGTTCATCCTTCTTGACAGCTTCGAGGATTGAACAACCTTTTGTCTTTTCAAGATGAAGGCAGTCTTTGAAAAAACAGGTTCCGAAATAAGGCCGGAACCCAGGAAAGCAAAGAGAAAGATCCAAGGTATTCCTTTCAAGCAAATCAAAGGATGAAAAGCCGGGAGTGTCGAAAATAAATCCGTCTTCAAAAGGAAGAAGGATGATTTCCTTTGTCGTATGACGTCCACGTCCGCTCCGGACATAGAGGGAATCGACACGTCGTTTGAAGCTTGGATCAATGCTGTTAAGCAAGGAGGACTTTCCGACACCCGTCTGGCCGACAAAAGCAACCGTCTTATGCTTAAGTTCTTCGTTCAGCTTAGGAAAATCATAATCAGAAGCATGATGAGCATCGATGAAGTAGATTTTGTATCCGATTTTCTCGTAATAGGACAGCCGTTTTTTCCTCTTGCTCCTCTCGCTTTTCTTCAGAAGATCCGACTTTGTCAGAACGATAGAGGCCGTCAAAGAGGAGAAATTAATCCTGCTCAGGAATTTATCAAGCAGATAAGAGGAAAACTCTGGCTCCTTTAAGGAACAAAGCACAAAGACCTCGTCGACATTGCTGAAACGCGGACGCTTCAACCTGTTTTTCCGTTCAAGAACCGAATTGATCCTTCCTTTTTCATCTAAGGTGACATAGTCACCAATGATGATTCTTTCTCCGGCATAGGAAATCTTGCCCCGGAAAGGATGAATCGATACGCTTTTATCCATAAGGGAGTACAAAAAATATCCCAAGGAAGAGGAAGAAAGGACACGATAAGAACCCATTACCGCTTTTGTTCCTTCTGAGCCTTCTTCGCATCCTTCCTCATCTGCTTTTTCTGTCTTTGCTCTTCTTTCCGTGCTTTGACAAGCGGAGAAGACGGATGGAAAAGAGCATAGAAGAAAGACATCTTCTTTTCCAGTTTGGAAGGATCCCGCCTAATGGCTTCAATATCTTTCCGCCTCTCATCCGCCGAGCCGTAGCGCTCCATCGGATCCTTGGCGCAGGCCTTGACGATGATTTCCTCGATGCAATCCGGAGTATTCGGATTGTATTTCTTAAGGGAAGGGAATTTCGAGTGGGCTTGCCTTGCCCTGATAATCTGAGGAGAATCCCCGTTAAAAGGAACATGTCCCGTAATCAGTTCAAAGAAAGTGATGCCCATCGCATAGATATCGCTTCTTGTCGTAGCCGGATTCCTTTGGCAGACTTCTGGAGCCCTGTATTGAACAGATCCCAAAATTGTCGTGGCCGAAGTAATAGAAACCTGTGGTGTGTCACGGAAAGTGGCAATACCGAAATCACCGAGCTTTACGGTACCATCAACGGTTAAATAAATATTCTGTGGCTTGATGTCACGATGAATAACCGAATGGTCATGAGCATATTTGACAGCGGAACATAGTTGATACCTGATATCGCAGGCTTCCCGGAAAGAGAACTTGCCTCGGGTATTAAGAATCTGACGAAGATTCTGTCCATCGACAAATTCGTTTACCCTGTAAGGATTACCATTATACGTTCCAACATTAAGAACCTTGACGATATTCCTGCAATTCAAAGAAGCTGCAGCACGAGCCTCCCGCTCAAAGCGAGCAAGATTGGTTTTGTTCGCTGCGGTATCGCTCTTCCTCCTCTTAATGGCAACATCATTGTCATTAATAAGATCATGTGCTTTAAAGACGACCGCCCTGCCTCCTTCTCCTAAGGATTCGGAGATTTTGTATCGGTCATCAATGATTTCGTTTTCCTGAAGCAAATCACTCATTTGTTTTTCTCCGGATTCCTAGTCAGAACGACAGCGATGTTATCCCTGCCGCCGTTATCAAGTGCCTTTTTCCTTAAGGCATCTGCTTTTTCTTTGATTGTCCAAGGAGTCGAAAGGATAGAGGCAATATCATCATCAGAAACCATGTTGTACAAGCCATCGGAACAGACCAGAATATAATCATAGTCATTCGGAATATTGTATTCTTCTGCATTAACGATCTTACGGTTAATACCAACGGCATTCAATAAATAATTCCGCTGAGGGAGATTTTTCCTCTCGGTCCGATTGATTTTTCCTTCTTTGAAGAGAAGGGCAGCGTAGGACTGATCTTCGCTGACCTGGCGAAGACCGGTTTCAGCCGAATAGGTGTAGCAACGACTATCTCCGACACATTGCACAAAGGTTCCCTTATCGTAAATCAGAGCAACAATCGAAGTCGTTCCCATCTGGGAATACTCTTTGCGGGTCAAGGACCTCCTATAGATACGGCGATTGGCGTTATTCAATGTTTTCCGCATGAATCGACGTGCTCTTCGGAAAGTAAAAGGCTTTTTATAATCACCAAAAGCGATTGCAAAACAGTCCGAGACCGTCTTGCTGGCAACATCGCCTTTCCGATGTCCGCCCATGCCATCGGCAACAAGTAGAAGAGTTCCGAATTTCGTAATGCAGCCAAAGGTGGCATCTTCGTTGTTCTTCCGGACTTTTCCAATGTTGCTCAATGCAACGATACGTGTGTCTTTTTCGTTTCCCTTATTGTTTTCCATATTTTGCTCTCAGCTGTCCACAGGCAGCATCGATGTCACTCCCGAATTCCTTACGGATAGTAGACTTGACTCCATGATCAAGAAGGAAATGGTGGAAGGCGTCTACGTTCTTATCTGGAGAACGTTCGAATCCGTTCTCCCTGACAGGATTATACGGAATCAAGTTCACGAAGCCGTGGGTAGGATAAATCAGGTCATAGAGCTTCTTGGCATAATCCAAGGAATCATTTACGTTCTTTATCCTGATATATTCAAAGGTAACCGTTCGGTTCGCCTGCTTTTCAAACTGGATAATAGCAGGAATCAGTTCTTCCAGCGGATAGGCCCGATTAATTGGCATCAGCTCATCGCGCAATTCATCAGTCGGAGCATGAAGGGAGATTGCTAAGTTGATCTGCCTGCCTTCTTTTGCAAGCTTTAAGATACCTGGAACAATTCCGCAGGTAGATATCGTAATATGACGGGCGCCGATATTGATTCCAAAAGGAGAATTGATGGTCTTAACGAAAGACAGGACATTATCGTAATTATCGAATGGTTCACCGGTTCCCATGACAACCACATGGGTCACATGTTCTTTGCCTTGGGTAATGGACTGGACATACTTGTCATAATAAAGAACCTGTCCTAGCCTTTCGGCAGATGTCAGATTCCGTTTCTTTTTCAGAAGTCCGGAAGCGCAGAAGGCGCATGCCCTATTGCATCCGACTTCGGAAGAAACACAGACAGAGTATCCATAAATGTAATGCCTTAAGACACCTTCGACCTGTTCGCCATCCGAAAGACGGAAGAGGCATTTGACCGTGCCATCCTTGGATTTCTGCCTGACAGAAACCTCCGGAAGGGAAAAGTCGAAATCTTCTTTCAGTTTTTCCCGGAAGGTTTTAGAAATATCGCTCCTGTCATCAAAAGATGTGGCACCTTTTTTATAAAGCCAGGAATAGATTTGCTTGCTACGATATGCGGTTTGTCCCCTTGCAAGCCTGATTTTGGTCAAGTCTTCAAGGGAATAAGAATAAATAGAGGTTTTCATTTTTTGCCGATCAAGGCGATATAGCCGCCTTCTCCATGTTCATCGGATGGACACACACTGATTTCCTTTATCAATTCAAAATGATTATTCCTCTCAAGGAAACGATGGATGACATCGCTAGTTTCCATTTTTAATAGTCCATGATTGATAAAGAGGATAGAGCCTTTCGATTTGACGAATTCGCTCCTTTCCCTCAGAGAATCAATCTGACGTTTCTGACTGTTCTCGATATCTTCGCGAGTCAAAGAAGGAAGCAGCCAGGGTTTCTTTCCAAGAAGTCCAAGGCCAGTGTCCTTTCCAAAATCAACGACAATATCGAACTGGTCATACGAATAATATGTCTTAAGGTATTTTTCTTCACAATTCAAGATTGTTACATCATTGAACTGCGCTAAATTCAAATTATCTTTTGCGGTTTCGACAGCCTTTGATTGATAGTTAGCAATTAATTTTGCCTGGTAGGATTCTTTAAGAGAAAGTGCGAGCGGAAAATACCCGAAGGAATCAGTAAGACCATTCATCAGGACTTTAGGAGAAACCTGAGGCAATTCCAAAAGAGAGTAGCCAAGCCTTTCAAGATAAGAGCTAGGATAGATTTTCCTCTGCTTGAGGGAATCCCGGTGGTAGTTCTTCTCGCTCTTAAAGATTTCATAGGTGCCAGCGCCTTGGGTCTTTACCAAGCTATCTGTTAGGCTCTCGGAATTCAAGGGAGAGAACTCAAAGGTCGTTTTCTTGCGCAGAGAGCGAATCCTGCTAAGAGTCTTTGCAGAACCATATTCCTCATTAAAGCGGCGGAAAAGGAACTCCGGCCTTTCTAAGGCAAGAGAGTTGAAATAAAACGGAGACTTTTTTACTTCCTCTGGAATTGCAAACGGCTTTGAAGAAGCTTCAATTAAAGCATCCCTGTTTTCTTTGCTGTTTCCACTAAAGCGAAGACGGAAAAAGGTATTGCTGTATTCCGAAGCAATTTCTTCTTTCGTCAGTTTAGAATAGCGAAGCTGGCTAAGGGCAATCCTAGAAAGAAGGAACTCACCGCTCTCATAGGCATATTGCGAAAGAATGTTCGAGCATTCAAAACGAAGAGTGAAATAATGCCGTAAGAAAACAATCGTTTCTTTCTTTATTTCCTCTTCTTCATTCGGAGTAAGCGTAACCGTCTTTTTTGCTTCCAGAAGAGCGGTTGGAAGTGCCTTTTTCTTAAATAAGACTTCGTTTAGCCTTGTATAAACAGGAAAAGAAATATTCATAAGATTATTATAAACAAAATGAATGCCTAAGAGGTATTAATTCTTCCTTTCGATTTCGTCAATCAGCTTGGCAAAATGACCATTGAGATCCCTTGCCTTTTCATTCAATTCCTTGAGTTCATTTATTTTGGATTCATAAATAGCAACTTCTTCACGTCCAAGAGCAGAGTCATTGACTAAAAAATAAGAGCCGACGAGATATTGGCGTTTTCTAAGAAGCAAGGAAAGTTCATTCCTGTCCTTGACGGAAATGCCTTTATCCGAAAAGAAATCAATTAGTTCTTTTGCAGAAGAGCCCTGGTGTTCATTCAGAAAGGATTCCGCCTTTGCTTCGGCACCATCAATCAGGCTCTCCTTCGTCTGGAAAGGAAGGCGCTTTTTCTCTTCTTCCCTAAATGAGACAAGACGGAAAGAGGTCTTCAAAAGATACTGGCTGATTTGAACAAATCGACCAGTCAAATAGGTAATGCTCTCCAGATATGTCATTTTCTAATTCTCCTTGGTTTAAAAAAGCCCATCCAATGGTGGGCTTTCCGTTTCAGTCTTTGGCGAAAACTACTCTGCTTCGCTAACCTTAACGTCCTTGACCTTCTTGCCGTTATAGAAACCGCAATTCGGGCAGACGTGATGCGGACGGATTTCCGCTCCGCAATTCGGGCAGGTGACAGTATTTACAGCGCTAAGCTTAGTATGTTGACGGACCTGACCTTGCTTTGCATGACCTCTTCTTCTAGTTGGGACTGCCATAGTTATTCTCCTCCATTAAAAACTGCTAACAAATGCATTGGTTATTATAAACATCTTGGCTCTTAAAGTAAACAGATAAACAAAAAAAGAAAGAAAATCCATTTGCATTCTTTTTCCATGCTTTCCATTTCAAAAGAAGAGCGACTATATTCTAGTGCAGAAAAGCGAATAGTGTGAAAAGAACGCCTGTGTTACAAACTAAAAAAGCCAGAAACACCACAGATTTAAGATACTTTTTTGAAATTCTGTTACATAAAAAAGTGTTTCTTTTATGGTATAATATTCAAACACGGAGAGAAGAAAATGGTCCGAATTAAAGACATTGCCGAACATTGTCACAGGTCAACGGCTACCGTATCCAAAGCACTTCACGATTCTCCAGAGCTGTCTCCTCAGACAATCGAGAAAATCAAGCGTTGTGCAAAGAAAATGGGATACGTTCCAAATGCCTATGCACAGGCCTTAAAGCTAAAACGTTCTTATTCTATTGGCATCGTTTTCTATGATGCTACGACAAAAGGCGGTCTTCGGCACGAGTTCTTTTCCGGAATCCTGGAATCATTGAAGTTTAAGGCAGAAGAAAATGGTTATACGATTACTTTTCTTTCCCGTAACAAGCCGAATTCTCCCCACCCAAGGACATACTATGAAGCTGCACAGTTTCGCAACAGGGATGGAGTTGTCGTCGTCAGTGAAAATTTCGATGATCCGGAAATCATCGAATTAGTGCATTCCAATATTCCGGTAATCACGATCGACTATGTATTCCCTGGCACAACCGCAATCAGGTCAGATAACTTAAACGGAACTGGAAAGCTTGTCGACTATGCGGCCTCTTTAGGTCATAAGAAAATCGCCTATATCCATGGCGAAAGGACCGATGTAACCAAAAAACGTCTGCAGTCCTATACTGAAGCAAGGGAGAGAAACCACCTTCCGATTCTTCCAGGAAGGATAAAAGAAGCCTCTTACCATGATCCAAAATCGTCAGGTCGGGAAACAAAACGATTATTGGCATTAGGCGAAAAGCCGACCTGTATCCTTTATCCGGATGATGTATCGATCCTTGGCGGATTGACCGCATTAAAAGAAGCAAACCTTGAAATTCCGGATGATGTATCCGTCATAGGATACGATGGTGCTGAAATTTCCCGCATCAACCGTCCTATGGTAACGACCTGGGTCCAAGACTCAGAAGAGTTAGGAAGCAAAGCAGCCGAAGAGCTGATTGACGAAATCGAGCACCCAGACACCTATTCTCCGAAAATCGTCAAAATCAGCGGAAAACTCCAACCAGGGGCTACGATAAAAGCAATCGACTAAAAAAGAGGCAGGCGACCTGCCTCTTTTTCTTATCGTTTTTGCGTATCTTCGATAATTTTCTTATAGGCGTAGAAAGAATCTTTCTTCGTTCTTGTAAGTCCTCTTTCGTAGTCAATATAGACAAGACCGAAACGCTTTCGGTATCCTTCAGCCCATTCGAAGTTATCTAAGAGAGACCAGTAGTAATAGGAAACAATCGGAATGCCATCTTGAATCGCTTTATCCACGCTGGAAAGATACTCTTTCAGATACGAGATTCTTTTCTCGTCATGGACAAATCCATTCTCGAAGGAATCCTTGTAACACCCTCCGTTTTCTGTGATCCGGATTGGAAGATGATAACGGTCATACCTAAATAAGGGGCCATAATAGAGGGAATCCGGACGTTTTTTCAACCAAGCAAGATCCGATTCTTCTGCCTTGCTTTCTTTTTTCACTTCAATCAGGTTTCCATCCTGATTCAAATCATAGTAGCGCCCCGTATAGATATTACAATCGCAGGTCTTGGGCTTTGCCTTAGAAATTCTTTCCCTATCCCCCGGATGGACAAACGAGGAATCCTGAAGGGATTCTAGGTACCCATCTGGATATTTACCTAAGTAGAGAGGATCCCTATAAATCGAGACAGTGTAGAAGTCTTCTGCTCTCTTTGGGTAATCAAAGAGCATTTCTTTAATTTTATTAGAAAGTGCAACAGATTCTCTTATCGGGATTGGAGCATTAAAAGTGTTTACAAAGGAAACATCTGCGCGTGGATTCTTTGCTTTGATTTTCTCAGATGCGATGGCGTGGCAAAGAAGGACATGATGTGCCATTTGACATAGTTCCTGATAGCTTCTCAATACGTTTGGAGCATGTCCTCCCTTGTGGAAACCAAGGAACAGGAAACATTGCGGTTCATTGAAGGAAATGAAGTCTGTCCTTTCAGGAGCAAAGTACTCGCTGACAACATCCCTGTATCTAGCAAAGTCATCGAGACAAGAACGGGGTAGAAAACCTCCTTTTTCGAAAAACCACCTAGGCCTATCCCAGTGATAAATCGTCCTGACCGGATTCATTCCTCGTTTCTCGATTTCTTCGATCAAGGACTGATAGAAGCGGATGCCTTTCAAATTGATAGTTCCATCGGCTTTTAAGACTCTTGCCCAAGACAAGGAAAAGCGAAAATCCTGAATTCCGAGTTCGTTTGCAAGATCAAGGTCTTCCTTATAGCGATGATAGAAATCAAGAGCGACATCCCCATTAGTACCATCTAGGATATTCCCTTTTTCATGGGTATAGACATCCCAGACAGATTGCTCTTTTTCATTCTCCCTATAAGCACCTTCGACCTGATAGGAGGAGATACCCGTCCCGAAGCGAAAATCTTTCGGAAGCATCGGTTTATCCTTTGACAGAACCAGCGGTAAGATTCTTGATGATTCCGCGGGAGAAGATAAGATAGACAATCAGCATCGGGAAAACGGCGATGGCCATCAAAAGATAGATTTGTCCCAAATCAAAGGTAGAAGGATCGGAGTTCTTCAAATTTGCAATAACAAGCGGAATGGTACGGACGCCCTTGTCCTTCAGAAGCATTGCAGGCCTGAAATAGTTGTTCCAGGAAGCAACAAAGGAGAAGATGAACTGAACTGATAAGGCTGGTTTAAGAATCGGAAGGACAATCTGATGGAAAGTACGGATTTCACTTGATCCATCGACACGGCTCGCTTCCACAATCTCATAGGGAAGAACCGATTCAAGATATTGTTTCCTGTAGAAGTAAACGCTAGGAGTACAGATACAGGGCACGATGATCAACCAAATTTGATTATACAAGCCCATCTTCCTGCAGATCCTAACAAGACCCATAGCAGAAACCTGAGTCGGAATCCTCATGATAGCAAGAATGAAAGCAGCAATAAACTTCTTTCCTTTGAATTCATAGACCTGAATGGCATAAGCGGTCAAAGCAGAGAAATAGACTGTCAGAATTGCAGAAACAAAGGAAACCCAAATGGAGTTAATCAAAGCCGTACGGGTCGGAATGTGAGAGTTCCCCCTAAGTCCGGACCAGTTCGCGCCAAGGGAAGTGCCAAACCACAGAGAGAAGTTCTTCTGAATCTGGGCGCTCGCACGAGTTGAATTAACAAGCAAAATCCAGAAAGGGAAAATGCAAAGAATTGTCAGAACCGTAAGGAACAGATAGACAAGGATACGTTCCGTATACAGAGCTGGCTTCTCGCTTTTCAGCTTTTTATTCTCCCGATTAAGTTCCGGAGAAGGCTTTTTCCTAGTGATAGAACTCATTTTTCATTTTCTCCTTTCCTTGCTTCCTTATTTGCACGGGCGACAAAACGCCTGCGTTTCCGATAAGATTTCTTTTCTTCTTTTGCTTGGTTGTTGTGAGGAACCATGGTCTTGAAGACAAACAAGGAGAGAATACCAGTAAGAACAAATAGGACGATAGAAACCGCACCGGCTTCTCCATAATTGTGCTTCATCTGGACAAGGTTGAACAGATACCTCCTGATCGTCCTTGATTTCCTTCCAGCACCACCAGTGCCCGAGGTGAAAATCTGAGCTGCATCAAAGAGCTGAATGCCGCCAATCCTAGAAGTAATGAGGAAGTAAACGAAAATCGGCCTAAGAAGCGGAAGAGTAATCTTCCAGAAAATCTTTCCTGAGCTCGCACCATCTAGTCGTGCGGATTCAAAGACGGATTCATCAATACCCATGATGCCGGACATCAGAAGAATTGAAGTATTACCGAACCACCTAAGGAAGTTGATAAGAGCAATGATGGTTCTCTGCCACCAAGGACTCTCCCTGAACCTGACCGGTGTTTCAACAATATGAAGCGCTTGGAGAATCTGGTTAACCGGTCCGCCCTGTGAGAAGAACTGAAGGAACCTATAACCAAAAGCAGATGCCATAACAAGGTTCGGCCTGTAAGTGATAGTCTGGAAAAAACGGACACCTTTCAATTTCAGACGTTCACTTGTAAACCAGATAGCAAGGAGAAGAGAGCAGATAACCTGAGGGATAAAGCCAATAATCCAGATAATCCTGGTATTTCCCCTGTATTTCCAGAAATTGGAGCCTGGCCCTAAAACAGTGAGAAAATTGGAAAACCCATTGAAGGTCGGGCCGACCGAATTCAATCCGTCCTTATAGTATTCACAGAAACCATAAACGAAAGTTGTAATCAGAGGAATAAACTGGAAGACGAGAAACACCAATGCAAAAGGAATAAGGAAGAGATAACCATAGCGGGCATAGGAAATCCTTTTGTGCTTTTTGTAGTTCATCCGGTGAAGTTCTTTGCTTGTAGTGCTAATATCAGCCATAAGAGCCTCCTAGAAGAAAGCTTTCTCGCTCTCTGGGTCGAAAAGATGACAATGGGCAAGATTCCTGCAGAATTTGACTTCATCGCCACGTCCGAGATGGCGATCGGATGGGAATTTTGCAATAGTATCCTGATAAGCAAAATCCGTATGAACATAGTATTCATTGCCAAGAAGCTCAGCCAAAATCACCTTTGCAGAGAAAATAGCATCTGGGAACTGAGCCAAATGGTAGTCATCTGCCTCATAGATATCTTCAGGACGGATGCCGAAGAGAACCTTCTCCGGAATTTCCTTTCCGTAGACAAGTTCTTCTGGTAATTTAATCTTGGCGCCAGTGATGAAGGTAATTGTTCCATCTTTGTACATGGCAGGGAAGAAGTTCCTAGCAGGAGAGCCGATAAATCCAGCAACAAATTTATTTACAGGATGGTTAAAGATTTCAATCGGGGTTCCAATTTGCTGTACGTATCCATCCTTCCTGATCACGATTCGGCTAGCCATTGTCCTAGCTTCTGTCTGATCGTGGGTGACATAAATCGTGGTTGCTTTGAGTCGGTCATGAAGCTTGACGATTTCGCTTCGCCTTTGAACACGGAGTTTTGCATCAAGGTTGGAAAGCGGCTCGTCCCTCAATAATACCTTCGCATGTTTGACAATCGCACGTCCTAAAGCAACACGCTGGCGCTGACCGCCGGAGAGTGCCTTCGGCTTACGGTCAAGAAGCGGAGTGATTTGAAGAATCTTGGCTGCTTCCCTGACGCGACGATCGATTTCATCTTTTGGAAGGCGCCTGATATGAAGAGGGAAGGCAATATTGTCATAGACCGACCTATGCGGATAAAGAGCATAGCTCTGGAAAACCATAGCGATGTTACGGTCTTTGGAAGCTACATCGTTCCTATAGTCATGATCAATATAAAGCGTACCGGAAGTAATATTCTCTAAGCCAGCAATCCTGCGGAGCGTAGTGCTCTTTCCGCATCCGGAAGGACCGACAAAGACAATAAATTCATTCTGTTTGATATCAATCGTGAAATCATGGACAGCATGGAAGCCGTTATCATAGACCTTGTTGATATTGTGAAGGGAAACATAATAGTCTTTCGGATCGGGATCTTTATCTTCTTTGTCCCGTTCCTGGGCGGCAGCTATTTTCTGTTTTGCCTCTTCTTTTCTCTTTTTCTCTTCTTCCTTGCTTTCCTTCCATCGGACAAAGAAGTTCTTTCTGTGTTCCTTCTTTTCCTTCACGTCCTGAACCTTTTTCTCTTCTTCCATCTTGCATTCCTCCTTTTTGCTTAGAGACGGATATTCACACGGATGATTTCCTCATCCTTGATTGGAATCAGATTATCTTCTGTCTTCTCGCCATCAACCACAATCTCGCATTTTCCAAGACCGGCATTTTCCCTGTCGATTTCATAAGTATGGTTCCGGAAGATACGATGAACATGGACCTTGCCAAGTTCCTTTGGCAGGCATGGATTGACTCTTAAGCCATCGAATTCCGGCTGTATTCCTAGGATGCCTTCGCTCAGAGCCACAAAGGACCAAGTAGCTGAACCAGAGAGCCAGGAGTTCTTTGCCTGTCCATAGGACTTCGATGAACGGCCGGCAATCCTCTGAGAATAGACATAAGGTTCCGTACGATGAATTTCCGAATGCTCTTCGATGAAGCTCGGTGCGTTGCGCTTATAGAGGTCAAATGCGCGCTCCGGCTCCTTTTCTTCACAGCAGGCTAATACAACCCAAGGATTATTGTGGTTGAATACAGCTCCGTTTTCCTTCACACCCTGAGGGTAGGAAGATATTTCTCCTAATTCAATATGATAGCTTGAATAAGGCGGATAGACAATCTCAAGTCCAAAATCATCGAGAAGATATTGGAAGGAAGCATCCAGAGCCTTCTTTCCAAGTCCGAGTTCTTTTCCGATTCCAGCCCTGGTGCAGAAGCCCTGAGGCTCAATGAAAATCTTTCCTTCCTCGCATTTTGTAGAACCGACTTCATGGCTATAAGCATCATAAGCACGGATAAAGTATCCGCCTTCATAGTCGAATCCGTATTTTATAGTCGCCCGTTCGATATCTTCGACCGCTTTCAAAACTTCTTCTCCATCTTTTTCTTTCCGGACATGGTTTGCAAGATCCGCAAATTCTTTTCCGTATTTCACAAACCTTCCGGCAATGAAGACAGACTCCGCAACATGAGTATCGTTGTTTTCAACTGTTTGGAAAGATTCGCCATCCACCGCTGAAAAGCAATTCAGATTCAGGCAGTCGTTCCAGTCGGCACGTCCAATCAAGGGAAGACCATGAGGTCCGAGATTTTTCCTAGTATGATGAAGCGAAACAAGAAGATGGTCATACAGCGGCTTTTCGCTTCCTTTCACATTATTGAAAGGAGTCGGATAATCTAGGATAGAATAATCACCCGTTTCCTTGATGTAGGCAATCGTAGCACCAACAAGCCATAAAGGATCATCATTGAATCCAGATCCGATATCGGCATTTCCTTTTTTATCCAAGGGCTGATACTGATGATACGTGGAGCCATCTTCAAACTGGATAGAGGCAATATCAATGATTCTTTCCTTTGCTTTATCCGGAATCCTATGGACAAATCCAAGAAGATCCTGGCAGGAATCACGGAAGCCCATGCCTCGTCCAGTGCCTGTTTCGAAATAAGATGCCGAGCGGGACATCCTGTATGTAACCATGCACTGGTACTGATTCCAGAGATTGGCGCCACGATCAAACCGAGCGGAAGAAGACTGAACCTGGAATATAGAGAGAAGCTTATCCCAGTATTCCTTCAGTTCTTCCCTTGCCTTCCTGACTTTTGCTTTAGAATTGTATTTTTCCTGCCTGGCAATGGCTTTTTCCTTGTTGATGACATTCTTGGCAGCAAACTTCTTGTCTTGTTCGTTCTCGACATATCCAAGCCTAAGAACAAGGCTGGTTTCTTCTCCTGGCTGTAAGACAATATCATAGCGATGGGAAGCCATTGGATAATAGTCATGGACAAGGGAATTAAAGCTTTTTCCTTCACGGACAGCATCTGGACTATCCCATCCATTTTCCAATCCGAGGAAGATATCCCGATCCGTATCAAATCCATCGTGCTTCTTAGAACCATAGAAGAAACAATAATGATTCCGGCGTTCGCGATATTCTGTCTTATGGTAAATGGTATTATCATCCACTTCGACTTCTGCCAGATTCAAATTGCGTTGATAATTATTTGCATCATCGACAGCATTATAAAGACAGAATTCAATATCCGCATAAAAAGAAAAGCGTTTTTCCTTTTCTGATTCGTTCTTGAATTCAACAAGATTGATTTCGCAATTATCGGAAAGCGGGACAAGACAGGTCCTCTTTACCTTCAGCGAATCCTTGCTGCTTTCGAAAACAGTATAGCTGAAACCATGCCGGCAGCAATAAGAATCAAGCGGTGTCTTGCAAGGAAGGAAACCAGGATTCCAGATTGTATTTCCATCCTTAATATAGTAAAGACGTCCAGAAATATCGCGTGGAACATTATTATAACGATACCGGGTAAGACGACGGAGTTTAGCATCCTTATAAAAAGAATAACCACCCGCAGTATTGGAAATCAGGGAGTGGAAATCATTCACGCCAAGGTAATTGATCCACGGCAACGGAGTATGGGGTGTTTCAATCACATACTCTCTTTTTTTATCATCGAAGTGACCGAATTTCATAGGTTATCCTCCTCTTTTCGAAAACGTTTAAATTATTTTATCGAAAACGTTTACGAAACTGCAATAATAGTAATATCTTTTTTTGAAATTTTCAACAATAAAATTGAAAACAATCGTTTTTTATTGTGTTTATGGCACATTTTTACCTTTTTAAGCGCTTAACGGAAATATTTTTCGAAAAATTCTATTGACATTCTTTTTGCTAATTGTTAAACTATCCACGAAATCGATTACGAAAGCCCTAACAAGAGGATTCCAATCGAACCTCCAGGTTCACGGATCGATGGAGAACAAAGGACTGCAATATTCTAAAAAGGGAGGAAAATGCAAGTATGAAGAAACAAGTTCTCAGTAGGTTAGTCTTAGCCGCTTCTGTTGCTGGTTTAGTTGGTTGCAAAAAGGATAATTCTAAAGTTGTCAACATTTATTGCTGGAACAATGAATTCGAAACCCGCGTTTCTGATTATTATCCGGGACTTGTCCGTGACGAAGACGGCAATCCGAAGAAAGACAAAGAGGGTGCTTATCTCTTAAAGAGTGGAAATCGTATCAAATACACTCAGGTTCCAAACGATAATAACGCTTATCAGAACGCTCTTGATGCTGCTCTTGACAATCAGGAATCAGCAAAAGCAGATGACAAGGTCGATATCTTCCTTAGGGAAGCTGATTATGCATTAAAATATGCTAACAGTGATATCAGTCTTGATGTCAAGAATGATGTCGGACTAACAGACGCAGATCTCAGTGACAGGTACGATTACACCAAAGTCATTGCTACGGATACCCGTGAAGGCAAAGGAAAGGCTTTGAAGGGTGTTTCCTGGCAGGCAACTCCTGGCCTCTTCGCTTATCGTACTGACTTAGCTGAAGAAGTCTTAGGAACTTCTGATCCGGACCAGGTCCAGTCCAAGATTGATACTTGGGATAAGTTCAATGCTGTTGCTGCCCAAAGGAAAGAAAAGAGCCATTACAGGCTTTCTGGTTACGATGATTCTTATCGTACCTTCTCTAACAACAGGTCTACTTCCTGGGTCAAGGGCTATGATGATTCTGGAAACCGTATTGTCACATTAGATCCGAGGATCAAGAGCTGGATCAAACAGACTGCTGACTATACTTCGAATGCTTATTCTCATAAGACAAAATTATGGGATGATGATTGGAAGAAAGACCAGGGTCCGGAAGGAAATGTCTTTGGTTTCTTCTATTCCACTTGGGGTATCAACTTCACTTTGAAGGACAACTCCTTAGCCAAGGCCACCACTGATGGCGGAAAATATGAGCTCGGAAACGGCTTATATGGCAAATACCGTGTTGTCCGTGGACCGGCCAACTACTATTGGGGCGGAACCTGGATCTGCGCTGCCAAGGGAACAGATAACCTCGAAGATGTCAAAGACATCAGGAAATCGATGACCTGTGATAAGGATGTTGCCGAAAAGATTACTCGCGGAACCGAAGATTATACCAACAACAAGACCGCAAGGCATAAGCTTGCAACTGATCCGAACTACAAGTCTGATTTCTTAGGCGGACAGAACCATATCGCCTTATTCGAACAGACTGCTGCTCAGATTAAGAGGAATGCAAGGTCCGACATCGATCAGACCTGCAATGAAGGTATCCAGAACGCAAGGCATGACTATTTTGCTAATCCGACAGCAGAAAACTACAATACAGCCATCAAGAACTTCAAAGCCACTGTTACGGAAAAGGCAAACAAAGTTGTCTTTGACGATACCTTTGCCGCTTTATAGTCTAGAAGAGAAGTAAAACTCACCTCCTTGGGTTTTTAACACAGAAAGCTGCCGGTACTCCTTCCGGCAGCTTTTCTTGATTAAACAAATCGAACCCATTACAATGATGTTCTATCCTTTCTGAGAAGAAGCGATGCGTTAAGTACTGTTCCTTAGGAGCGTTGGAACAGGCGAAGGCTAATGCCGCGGTATCGCTTTGCATCCGCATCTGTGAAAGGGTAAATACGCCTCCGGAAAGAGTACGAAATGAGAAGATTCAATGCTGTGTACCGTCTATGCTTTGTATCCGTCTTTGCGGCTTTATACCTGATTCTTGCAAAACTCACAATCCATATCGGAAGTGCGCATCTCTCCTTTGCCTCCCTCTGTCCGATTTTCTTAGTAACTGCAGTGTCATTCCCAGATGGCAGGAGGTCTGTTTTCATCGGTCAGATTCTCGGTGAAATCATTGGTGGAACACTTACTATCACCACACCACTCTGGATTCTGCCTCCGATTCTTAGAATCTTCCTAATCGGAATCGTAGCCGTCTATTATCGTAAAAAAGGGGATACCATCTTCTCCCATCTCTTTGTCTATTTCTTTGTCATTCTTTCAGCAGGAATCATCACTTCCTTAGCAAATACTGGAGTGGAATACCTCGATGCTTTAATTAGGGGATATCCATTCACATATGTCTTCCTCCAAAGGCTCAAACGGATTGGTATCTCCTTATTGACCAGTATCGTTATATCAATCAGGAATCTGCCATTATCAAAAGCCTATCTTCGATTCTCAAAGCAAGATAATTACAATAAAAAACAGGAATTAACAAAAGGATTGAAGAAAGAAGAAAAAAATAGTAAAAAAAATTAATACTATATTTTTTCTGTTGCTTTAACTAGTTATAAAAAGTTTTTATCGAGCGGAATTTATCCTTTTTTAAGGGATTATATAGTCATCGTAATTCTTTTATCTATATTTTTTGGATTTATTAAATTGTTTTATTTGTCTAAGTAGCATTGCATTTTTCGCTTTTTAATAAACGCTTTAGCGATTTTCGTGTTGTATGATGTAAATAAGAAAACAGGCGGCTGACAAAAGTGAAGTCACAATTCGATAGTGTTAATTTATTTAAAGGAGGTATTAAGATAATGATTAACGGAGATGTCATGGACTTTCTTCAGAGAAGGGACTGGAACGAATGGACCGTCCTTTACAAAGGAAAAGGATATTTCTTCCAGTCTATCTGGGACCCTGAAACAGACAAGGTCCACATCCAGATTCAAAGCTGGAAAGGACATACGGATGATGATGTTTATTTGATTACGGAAAAAGACAAAGACGGCTATCCACTGGATTATTCCTGTATCGATCTTCCCGACTTTCCGACGTATGATGAGGCCATCAAGGATTTCGTGAAGCAGAAGATATTCGACAATAACACGAAGACCTTCTGGGAAGTACAGGAAGAAAGGGAGTGGCTGGATTAGTCGTTTCTATTTGCGTAAAAAAGAACCGCCTTTTTCTTCAAGACGGTTCTTTTTTAATCAAAATCAGAAATTACTTCCAGTCAACAGAATGATAGAGTTTCAGGTATTCTTCAGCGGATTTTTTCCAGCTGAAGTCGATTCCCATTCCACGCCGGATCCTAGAATCAAGGTTGTGGGCATGATAGAGATTACAGGCATTATAGAATGCATTCACTAAACCGAAGTAATCATCATTATGGAAGACAAATCCAGTAGCACGAGGGCCTTCCTGGATATCAACAACAGTGTCATTAAGTCCACCGACATTGGAGACAATCGGAAGTGTTCCATAACGGGAAGAAATCATCTGACTTGTTCCGCAAGGTTCAAAATGACTCGGCCTTAAGAAGAAGTCACTAGCGGCATAGAGAAGATGAGCTAGATTCTCGTCATATCGTTTGACTAAATAGACTTCCGGTGTAGACAATGCCTTGGCAAGAACCTGGTCTTCCCTCTCACCCGTGCCAATGATAATCCTACGGGCACCATAGTTCCGAAGATGCGGGAAGAGGTCTAAGATACGCTCCACACCCTTCTGAGAAGAAAGACGGGTAATAGCAGAGAACAAAGGGCCCATAAAGCCTTCCTGCCAGTTCAGACGACGGAGGATTTCCTGCTTGTTTGCAGCTTTTCCAGCAGCATAGTTGTCGACATTGTAGTTCCTAGCAAGAATCGGATCGGTCTGCGGATTCCAAATGTCGACATCTAATCCATTGACAATTCCAGAGAAATCATAATGGCGGCACCAATCAATGATGGCACCTAATCCACCGAAGCTATTATGATCATGAATCAGTTCCTGAGCATGTGTCTTGGAAACCGTGTTGATTTTATCGGCAGACCTGATACCGGTCTTAAGATAGTTAAAGGAATCACCAAGACGGCAATACCCCGAGTCATAGTATCCATAATCAAGATTAAAGAAATTAGAAAGATCTTCCCGTTTTGCCCAGCCCTGATAAGCAGGATTGTGGATTGTCAGGAAAGTCTTGATTTTCTTTTTGTTGTAGCTGAGAAGCAAAGGCAAGACACCCGTCTGCCAGTCGTTGCAATGAACAACATCAAAATCATTATGACGGGTAATAAAGGTATTGACTGCCATCCTGAAGCAGGCAAAACGCTCCGTATCATCTCCGTAACCATACCTATTGTCCCGATCAAAGCGGTCCCTAGCCGTAAAGTAGAACTTTACGCCTTCGTTTTCGACTTTGAAGACCCCACAGCCCTGAGTCCGCCAGCTCCTCTTGAAATCGAACTGATCGTAGAACCCGTTCATGACTTCAGGGTGTTTCACACGAATCGACTTATAGAGAGGAAGAATAACAGAAACATCTTCTCCTAATTTTGCTAGAGCTTTTCCGTAAGAAAAGATGAAGTCTCCAAGACCTCCGCTTTTGCAATATGGTAAAGCCTCCGAAGCAACTAGAAGGATTTTCATTAAACGATATCTCCTCGTTCAATACAAACAGGATTCTCTAAAGTACCCTTAATCAGAGTCGAATGGATGATCTGGGCATCACGATCGACAACGACATTTTCTATTGTCGTGTTTTCCCCGATAATCGAATGGGCAGAGATGATAGCATTCTTGATTTTGGCACCCTTCTTGACTACGACACCACGTCCTAAGATGCAGTTTTCAAGTTCACCCTCGATCTTGCAACCATTTGCTAAGAAGCAGTTCTTAACAACTGCACCAGAAGCATAGAAAGTCGGCGGAGTATCATAAGTACGAGTATGAATCGGCCAGTCTTCCTTGAATAAGGAAGAAAAGACATCTTTGTCTAAAAGCTCAAGGGACTGAGTCAGATGATGGCTCAGGGAGTCGAAGCAACGGACATAGCCTTTGATTTCAACTCCGCGGACTAAAACACTTGGGCCAAGATAAGATAAGACATCAGTAAGATCAAAGAAGGAAGAAGTCGACTGAGCATATTCCCTTAAGGATTCCAGCCTAGGATAATCAAGGATAAGAGAAGCTAAGGAAACATCGCCAGAATCACTGTCGCCAAGGTTGGCCTGCAAATGAGTAACGTTTCCATTTGCAGAAAGAGTCACTTTCTTGGCACCGATGAAATGTGTCTTCAATCCCTCATCCACATGGTGATAGAGAAGCGAAATACGGCTTCCGGAAGCAATATGTTCCTTAAGAAGCTGATGATAATCGGCCTCATATACCCTGTTTGGAGAGGCAATGACGACATAATCCGGATGAAGGGATTTAAGGAAGTTATAGTTTTCCTGAATACAGGCAATATCGGTGTTATAGCCTGGAGAAGAAACTCTCGGCTCGTCATAAAGAACCTGAAAATCGCCAATCTTGGTATTTCCAATCCAGCTGCGTCCGTTTCCGACATGACGGCTTAAGGAACGAATATGTCCAGGACAGAGAATGCCAATAGAAGGAATTCCGGAATTCCTGAAATTAGATAACGGAAAATCAATATAGCAATAACGTCCAAGGAAAACAGTAGAAGCCCTGAGACGATGCTTTGTAAGAGGACCGAACGAAGGCAGATTGAAGCAATCCACTAAGCCAACGACTTTGGTAGCCATAACTCTTTTTCCTCCTATTTCTTATTGACCAGAACGACTTTTTCTTCTTTTCCAATCTGGTCTTTATCAACAACGGTCTTCGGTCCGATTAAGGCATATTTGACCTTAACACCGGACTTAATGACGGCGCCTGGCATAATAACAGAGTTCTCGACTTCAGCATCCTTTTCAACTGTGACCTCATTGCAGATGACGCAACGGCGGATAGAGCCCTCGATTATGGCCCCCTGGTTGATAACACAGTGGTCCACTTTCGCAGTTTCGGCAATATATTGGGGACGGCTAGCTGTATCTGCTGAAAAGATTTTGAAATCTTCCGAAAAGAGATTCAATTCACAATCCGGATCCAATAAGTCCCTGTTAGCCTGCCAAAGAGACTGAACAGTACCGACATCTTTCCAGTAGCCTTTGAATGGATAAGCAAACAGGCGCTTTCCTTCATTGAGCCTTGTCGGAAGAATATTCTTTCCGAAGTCATGCTGAGATTTCTTCCTCTCTGCATCAGCGACAAGAGCCTTGCGAAGAAGGTCATAAGTGAAAATATAAATACCCCTGGAGGCATAATCGGATTTCGGCTTTTCCGGTTTTTCCTGGAACTCAACAATACGTTTTTCCTCATCCGTGACAACAATGCCAAAACGAGGGGCTTCGCTCCTAGGAACACGAATACAGGCAATCGTGACATCCGCATTGTTTTGCTTATGGAAGTCAAGCCTTTCCGAATAATCCATCTTATAGATGTGATCACCAGAAAGAATGACAACATACTTGCAATGTGTCTTATCTAACCAATCGATATTCTGATAAATAGCATCGGCAGTTCCCAAATACCACGAAGCGCCTTTCGGAGTTTCGCGAGGAGGCAGAATGGCAGCATAAGCATAGGTTCCATTCAGACCCCAGTTACGCCCGGAACCAATATAGTTGTTCAGAGTAGTCGACTCATATTGGGTTGCGATACCGACAGTAGAAATACCGGAATGGGCAACATTCGATAACGGAAAATCAATGATACGATACTTGCCGCCATAAAAAACAGCTGGTTTGGCCATAGACTCCGTCAAAGACTGCAGACGAGTTCCTCGTCCGCCGGCGAGAATCCTTGCGACCCTTTCTTCAGAACGTGGCATATTAATGATATCCTCCTGCTTGAAAGTTCTCTATTATTATAAAACGGAACAAGGGAAAAAGAGAAGAGGACGGAAGCAAAATACGGCGGAAACAAGGCAAAACAAGCCGCTAAGCTCTTACAAAGCAAAAACAACCAAGTCCGTTGTGATGCTTACCAGAAAATACGGTTCCAAAATGAAGAAAAAAGGTTTTCGTAGTTTTCACTTTACATATCGTTGTTTTGGTCCTAAAATATAGGAAACACATCTTCGGGAAAGGAAGCAGGCAATTCAATCGAAAGGAGGAAGAACAATGCCAGCATCTGTTTTCGTCTATCCAATCATCGTTTCCTTCATCTGCTCACCGGTAGGAACCACTGATTCCGTGGCCAAGATTGGCTATTTCACGGAGACCGAACCCATCACCTATTCCGGGAGAGTCTATATCGACCATGAAGACATCGACTCTATTTCACTAGTCAAACATGTCGAGTGTGAAGTGAACTTCGGAGGAAGCAGTCCGACCTACAGATACTATTACAACACCACCCAGAAGGAAGGAAAGATAAAGAAGATACGTGAAATACGCAACGATATGGATTCCCTGATTTACGTCTTAGAGCAGAGGCAGGATGGAAGCGCACTAAGCAACAACGAAGTCTTCTATTATGTTCGGACTTTCAAAAGAAAATATAGCAATCAGAACATTGCCTGGAATTTGGTATGCGGTGAAATAAGCCAGGATGTCATTGACAAACTTGACAGCGATTATTCTCATAATAGGACATATCCTAATTATTTCAGTAGTTTTCTAGATTCAGATGAAATCGATGGAACGGTCCATAACAATTACTATCGGTCTAATATTAAATATGTTCTTCTTGATCCCGAAAAGCCTGAAAGCCAGACTATAGATCTGATTCATAGGATGGCAGTCAGGAACGGAGTCTATCAATATAATGGTGCTTATGGACTAGATCCTGTCTATAAGGCAGTGGTTTCCTGGGCAGGCGATTTGCAGACCCAGGCAAAAGCGCTTGAAAACGAAAAAGAAATAACCGAAGAAACGCTATTTACGAAAGATAAAAGTTTTTCTTATGAGGATCTTGCAGCTGACATTGACGGATTCAACATCTCATATCCATTGGCAGAAACCACTTCCGTCTCATCGAGAAGGAAACAGTATTACTCCAGGAGGAACAACGACTCCCAGTACAGATACAACAGGTTCATGGTGAATACGGTCAGCAACTATTATTCCAAACCTTCCGACAGGTATACGAACCTTCAGAAGTATTTCGAGAAAATGGTCTTCGACAGGATGGCCTTGAGACTAGAGGACAACGGATCGATATCCGAGATAACCGGATGGCATCCGATAAAGTACCATTTTCTCGGCGGAGAGCAGAAGGAAAGCGAGGACATAGACACAAGCAGCCAATGGCCTTCGAAGGAAGCGAGATCAAAGGCATGCAAGGTCTTCATCAAGCATATACTGAAGAAAGCAGGAGCTGAAGAGCAGATTCCTCTCTAGAGAATAAAATGAAAAGAAATAAATTACTGATTCTATCGATGTCTCTCTTCGCATTACTGTCCTGCGAACCAGAATACAATCCCTATAAGAAATACGCTACCATCGAAAATTTTATTTATTGGACAGAGCTTGGCCCATGGCGGAATATTACCCTTACCTATCGAAGCAGGGAAGATCAGAGTCTAAAATCATGTCCCCACAGGGACAAAGAAGAAATTGTCATACCAAGCCTAAAAGAAATCAATTTTCTGAAGATAGAAGACCAAGAAGAAATTAAGCCACTAAAGAAAAGTTATTACATAGCAGACGTTGTATCAACTTATAATACGACTATGGGCTTCAGTCTGTTTCCAGACTATATCCATGCCAGGGTCTTAGCAACCGACGGAGATGGGAGCGAGTATACAACCTACTATAAGGTAAGCAAAGAGGATGGAGGAAAAATATACAATGCAATAAAGGAAGGCTACGAAAAAGGAAAAGCATTACCACACACTTATTATTCCTCCTGTCCTTTCGATCCAAGTGATTACGACTACCATCCCAAAGAAGACTCACAAACTGGAAAATAAAGAGTCGAAAAAACGGAGCTGCTCTCTGGCCGCTCCGTTTTCTGTTTATTTTTTCTCGGTTCCGACGTCTTCTTCTTTAACCAAAGGAGATTCGATGGCTTTGACCGGGTTTGCGTTCTTGTCCTTTTCCTGATAGACATCAAGATAAGAGCGCTTCCGCTTGTCTTCGTGGATGGTGACAAGAATAAGGTCGACATAGTTGACAAGGTCACGGAGTTTTTCGCTCGGCGTCGATAAGATGGCCTGAAGTCCGAAGTTGCGGAGAAGCTCGGTTGACTTCCTGATACGGGCAGCATCCATCTTGCTGAATGCTTCATCGAAGATGACAAGGCGGAGGGTGTTATTGTCGGATGCATTCTTCACACGGCAGAGCTGTGCAAAGGAAGCGAGAATAGCAATGTAGAACGGTGTCTGGCTTTCACCTCCGGACTGGCTGGAGAAGCTGCGCTGGAGGGAAATCGTCTGTTGTTCATCACCAGTTCCGCTGGTCTTAAGAAGGTCGAAGATGATATAGGTCGTGTAGGAAGTAAAGCGTTCGACATTGCGGAGAATCTGCTCTTTCTGCTCACCAGTGGCAGAAGTAGAAGAGGAGATGAGATTGAAGAGATCATTCCTGGTAGAACGGTATTTCTCATTGAAGTGGGCTTCCGCATCGCCAGCGCGGAGAAGATCGGGATCCCTGATCCTGTTATAGTATTCGATGAAATCCTTATTCGGAGAAACCTTGAACTGATAGGTATCCCGTCCGAAACGGGAATCTAATAATGCTTGGTTGAGTTCCTCGATTTGGGCATAGACAGTATCAATGGCAGTACGGAGTTTATAGATGAAGTCATCCTTGAACTCTTTGACGGATTCATCGTGGGCTTTAGCGATTTTTTCCTCATAGTCTGGAAGCCTAACCTTGGAGATATTCTCCAATTCACGGTCGAACTCCAGGTTGGAAACCTCGCTTTGGCTATCGTAATTGAGATTATAGGTGCTGCAATAATCATTTCGAAGCTTCCAAAGCTTGTTGCGGTTATTGATCTGAGTCGACTGAGCCGTAATGGATTCCTTATAAGCCATCGACTTGACCTGGCTGACACTCCTGCCTTGCTGGTCTAACAGCTTTGCAAAGAAGGGCTCATACTCTTCATTGACAACATCCTTCGGGAAGGATTCCAACTGATTCTTAAGAGAGGCAAGATTGGCTTCTGCCCTTGGAATATCCTGTCCGTTCAGACGTTTCCTGTTGGCACGGATTTCACCGGATTCCGTCAGAAGAGCATTCTGCTGCTTTTTGATTTCTTCCTGCTGTTTCTCAATCTCCTCAATCTTGGAATTGACAAGACTCCTGTCGCCTTTCGAAGCAGAAAGCCTCTCCTGGTTGATGTCCTGTGCTTTCTTCTCGAGTTCTCCAATCTGATTCAGACGATTGATATCTGCTTCATCGGCCTGCAGTTCATTCAAACTCCTAAGCGGTAGCGTAAGCAGATCGGCAATCTTGCTGCTTAATTCGTTGAGAAGAGAGTAGAGATTATTCCTCTTCTGATAGTCTTGGGAAGAAACTGCCTTCGTTTTGCTCGAAACCTGCGTTCCAATATAGAAGATACGTCCGTAGGCACGATTGAGGTACCAAGTCGCAAAGCCACGGTATCCGGTACCATCGGCAAGAAGACCCGATCCGGACTGACGTGCTTCTTCGAAGGAATAGCACTTCTTGATTCGGCCTAAGAGATAGTCGGTATAGGCTCTTGCGCCTTCATCCTTAGTGGTGATGAGCTTGGCGATAGAATCCTCGTTCGCCACCCTGTTCGCCGAAAGAAGACGTTCCGTATCGACCAAGGAAACCGAATAATAGTTATAAGATGTCGTCAGCTGTTTCCTGATACGGTTTGCTTCCTCATAATATTGCGGGTTGACAAAGAAGTTGAATTTCTGACGGAAGAGGACTGCTTCGAGAGCAAAGGTCCAATCCGGATCATTGACATCAATCAAATCGCAGAAAATGTGGACATAGGCATCCTGATGTCTTGCTTTCAGGGCATTCTCAAGCCCGTGCTTGATGGTCCTATACCTAGGCCCAAGCTGGTCAAAAGGCTTCTTGCCTTGGCTGACTGCAGACAAATCGGATTGCAAAGATTGAAGTTCCTGGCTGACCGAATAGATTTCGTTGCTGACATGGGTCTTCCTCTCGCTTGCTTCGTTGCGAAGGGTTTCCCTGTCGTTCCGGAAATTCTTGATGACAATGAAATCCGGATTATCTTGATTCAGTCCCTCATAGATGGACTTAGCCTCACCGGCTACATCAGAAATCAGTTCGAGGAAGGCATCAAATTTGTCTTTCAGCTTTTCGCCGAAACGAGAGGAGTCGAAGTTCTGATAATAGTTAAAGAAGGAAGAGCACGCTTTCGCATAAGAATGGGCATAGGAGCTAAGCGTATCCTTGACATTCTTGACTTGAAGGGTAATCCGGCTGATTTCCTGCCTGACCTGTTCTTTCTTCCTCGAAAGCTTCTCGGTCAGAGAATAATTATCGGACTGAAGCTTCTTTGCATTATAGGAATTCAGGTCCTTGCCAAGATCATCAAGTTGGTTGTCAAGTTGGTTCAACTCATTGGTGATATCAAGAAGGCGCTGATTGCCCTTCTTGACCTGCTCGCTCAGATTGTCTAAGGATTTCTTTCCTTTTTCATAATCGGCTCTGGCATTGATATAGTTCAGCCTGTCGATTTTCTTCCGTGAACTCTGGAGTTCATTGAAAATCTGCTGGATCTGGGTCAAAGTCGTGACCTTTTCCTTCAAGGTCTTGGCTTCATTCTCGAGAATCTTGTACTGTTCGATATTCTTCTGCCTAGGAGCAATATCGACATTTTCATCGGCATCGCAGATATACTCTGTGATAAAGGAAGAGATATTGCTAATCGGAGCAAAGGAAACTGCCTTCTTGAACAGAGAGAAATACTTGTCCGGAAGGTTTCCGAAGGCCTCTTTCGAGAAAGCCTGGTATTCTGTATCCGTATCGAAGAAGCGGAAATGATTTACCTTATAGTTGTTTCTTGCCCAGGCAGATAATTCACGGTAACGCCTAGGACGGACCTTCGATTTATCCGCTTCCGTCTCATTGTTCGAGAACCCGTTCTCCGGGAAAGGTGAATCCAGATAGAAATAATGCTTATCGATCTTGTCCGAAGAATCCACATCAAAGCAGACACCTAAGGTAAAGGTCCGGTTTTCGACATCGTCGAAAATCTCAATTGCAATATAGGAAGAAAAGGTTCCACGGCGGAGAACGATATTCGAGCCGTCATCCTTGATACCGGTCTGTCCACGGAGATAGCTCAGAAGCGAACGTCCGGAACGGCCTTTCTCGTTTGCAGCCTTGTTGAAGTTCTCCGGACGGGTAGAACCAAGAATGATAATCTGAAGAGCATCGATAATGGTCGACTTTCCGGTACCGTTAGGACCGGTAAGGAACGTGATATTCTTAATATCCGTTGTGACATTGCTGAAATAATGCCAATTGATCAAACGGAGCTTTGTTAAGGATTTCATTTATTCTCTCCTTCCTTGGTATCAGAAACAAGAACATCGCCATTGCCGGCTTTCGTCTCAGACACCATCTTATCGAAAAGAGAAGGCTCTCGATTCTCGTCCTGAGGCTTTGTCAAGAACGTATAGAGACTATTGAGCTTTTCAGAAGAGAGAAGATAGCGGATGGTCGGCATAATATAGAAAGAATAGCTCGGATCGGAGAAAGACCCATTGCACTTTGAAACAATATTGAATCCGTCTAAAGTACGGAGAGCAGAGCTGATAGTATTTGAAGACAGACGCTTGCTTACCGAAGAGAGTCCAAGTTCATTGCAATATGCACTAAGAGCACCGGATGTCCTCAATACTTCAGTCTCTTCCGGCGCTTTCTCTAGCTGATTTTCATAATAAGAACGAAGGGCAAAGACAATCAATGTCGTGGTCGGATCGAAACGAAAATGATTCCGTTCGGCACTCGAGGTGACGAAAATGACGCCATCCTCATCGGACTTGGAAAGCGTCCTGTCCCTATAGGAAAGGTAATCTTCGAATGTATCGTAGTAACGTTCGATGAACCTGTAGTCCGGATCCGCACGGAAGATCTTGCTCTTCCGGTCATAGGACTTCCGGCAGATATAACATTGATAGAGAAGATCGTTCAAGACCTCTGAGAAGAGATTCTTATCCGATCGGCTCCTTTTTTCATAATCCTCTTGAAACATGTTTCGTCACTCCTTTTTTCTTGAAGCGGTATAACGGCCTGTAATATCCGGCATAAAGGACTTGGTCCTCCAGCTTTTCGCAAGTATAAGGAATCCTGTTCAACGTAGCCTTCAGGATTCCGAGAATCCTCCTGACAAGGTCATCGGTGTTCTCGATGCGCCTTTCGTTTGTCAGCCTTTGATCCTTCCCCTGCCTGTTCTCTTCCAGATACTGCCTGATAGTAGTATCCGAGAAGCGGTTTAGCTCATTATCAAGGATGTTGTTCCTAAGAAGAGAAGACTCTTCCGGAAGAAGATCGTCTTCCAAAGGAAGCGGCTCATCGATGATTTCCTCTTGGTTCCGGCGATAAGGCCTCCTCCTTGACTGGGAGTCAAGATAGCCCTGTCGATAAAGGGAAATCGTCTCTCCTGCTTTCCTGACCATCGGCCTTTCGTCATAGGAGAGAGCCGGATTCTTGCTGATTTCATTTGCCATCGAACGAATAATCGTAGTCAGCTTTCCTTTGACGGTCTTATCGCTATTGGAAAGATAATTGACCTTTCTCTGCACTGCCTCGGTATAATCCGCGTTCGCATGATCGATTTCATCAAAAGCAGAAGAAAGACGGGAAAAGATATCGATGACATCCTGGATTTTCTTAATAACGGAGGAAGTCAGTTTTGCAATATCGGTCTCGGAATTACCAGGTTCTGCCTTAGCCTGGCGGACAAGGCGGGTAATAATACGCTCAGACTTAATCCAGCGTTTGAGAATTGTAATAGTCGGCTGGGCATAAAGTCCTAAGGAATCATATGTCTTCCTAGGATGATAGTATTTATCGGCAATTCCTGCACGGTATTCGTCAAAATGCTGTTGCAGGGCCTTGTTCGGATCAAAGACTTTCGAAAGACGGTTTCCATAGACAAGAATCTGCTGGCGGAGAAGAGTAACCGACCTATCCAAAGTATCAGCATTGTTCTTTGCATTCTCCAAAGAACGATACCTATAGTCGTCTTCTTTCTCGTCTTCCCTCTTTAATTCCGCATAAGTCTGATGGACCAAAGGAAGATAAGAAGAAGTATCACAGGCCAAATCATCCAAAAGCTTTAACCTCTGGATAGAAAAAGATGGTAGATAAAGATATTCAACATTCGTCTTGGGATTCCGGGAAATAATATACCATCCGCATTTCGAGAGCTTGCGGATGACATAATTGACTTTCTGGCTCAGGATGGAAGCCTCATCGTCCTTGTTTCCATCTGCTTCGACTTCAACGGTTTCCTCTTCGTCTTTATCGTCTAGCCGGTCCGTCTCGATGGAGAACAATTGCCTCCTCTCTTCCCCCTGGCTTTTCAGGGAAAGAGCAAAATCGCTGCGCTTTACATCCGTTTTCTGGCTGCGCAGCAGGTGATATAACGTAATAAGGGAAAACGCATAGACTGTCTTATACTTCCGAGAGAGCGGAGCAAAGAGCTCTTCGGGAATTTTGTCAAATAAGCGGTTCAATTCGATTGGTCCTTCTATGACTCTTTAGGCCATAAAAATTATAATCTAATTCCCCATTCCCTTTCAATAAAATCTATCCTCTTTTCCTTTACTGAGAAAAAACTTAGCAACCCACTTGGATACACAAAAAGAAAGAAAAAAGCCATTATCCTTTTTCCTAGGTCCTTGCTATACTATATTTTGATGAAAAGCCAAACATTCTATACCCAGTTCGCATCTCACCGGAAATCAAAGAAAACCGCACTTTTCTACCAAGGAAAGAGCCTGAGCTATTCTGAACTCTACTCCAAGGCAGAAACACAGGCCAAAGTCCTCTACAACGAAGGTATCAACAAACGTTCCTTCGTAACAAGGATTTCGGAATTCTTTCCCGAAAGCGTAATCACACTCCTTTCTCTTCTGAAAATAGGATGCACAATAACGCTTTTATCCACGCATCTTCCTCCGAAAGCCTATGCGCGAAGGAGGAAGGATAAGCCAGAGAGCGTTCTGTTTCTTCAAGATCGTCTTTATAAAAAATTCCTTCCGATTATAAAAGAAAAAACTTCTGCCATCGTCCTCCTTTCTCCAAAGAAGGATCTTCCCTTTTCCAGGAAGCATGAATATTTGAAGGAAAACAAAGAGAGTCTTTCGGTAGCAAGAAAAGACGGATTTGCAGACTCTGTCTTCGTTTTCCCTTCCCATAAGAAGAGGAAGGATGTCCCTTCCTTCTCAAACGAGAAAAAGGAAGTTTTGATTTTCCATTCCCTTGGCGATACAAGGCAAGGAAAAACACTTTCTTTTTCAAACGAAATCAGGGATACCACAACCGTCTCCTTCCTCCAGGAAGTCTCTTCAGAAGCGAGGAAAGGAACCATCCTTCCTTTGATGCCATTAGAAAGCGCCGGAGGGACCTTGTCCGGAATCTTGACCCCTCTTTCCTTAGGAAGGAGCATCAACTTGGTCAATAAAGACAAAGTAAACAGTGCCATCCACTGGATCAAGAAAAAGAAAGCAGATACTCTAATTCTTCTGCCTTACAGGTATCAGGCAATCCTTTCCCAAAGGACATCCTCCAGGAGCAAGAAAATCAAAAGCGTCATACTAACGCTTGAGAAGCCGACATTTGAACTAAACGAATCCGCATTTCCTTACTCCCTGAAGCAGGCCTTCTGGGCAAACGAAGCAGGTGGTTTCCTACTAGGAGGCTCCATCCAGAACAGCCTGACCCCAGATCTTGGCATTCCATTGACACCATTCTCCGTTAAATTATTACCATTAAAAGGAACTTCCCCTGTCCAAGAAGGGGAGGAAGGAATCCTCGCCTTCTCCTTGCCAAATGGGTTCTTTGGATACAAAGAAGACGATATCAATAAAGATACCATTCTTTTCGAAGGCGTTCCTTACTTCATCAGGGATGATATCCTCACTTATAAAGACGGACACTATATTTTCTCCAGAAGAAGGAAAAACATCGTCCGTTTCCATGGTTATCCGATTTACTTGAACAGGATAGAAAACATCAGCCTTACCATACCAGGCGTTATTTCTGCAAAAGTATTCTTTGATCGAAGCATCAATCACACCCCTTACCTCCATCTCTTCATTGAAAACAGAGACCGACCCGACGAAAGGCTGTTTAAAGAGCTTCGAAAGAAATTCGATGAAAACAGGATGACCTATTCGGTTCCAAAACGAATCTCCATCTATCCGAAGTTTCCTCGGAATTACAAAGGCGAGATTGATACCAAGGCACTTTGCCAGTTCCTATAGCCAAAATAAATGCTTTTCGTTTGGATTCAGCAAAAACAGGGAGCGAATTAGAATCATTTCAGAAATTAATCTGTATTTTTTTGTTTACTGTTTCTTTCAAGATAATAAAAACGTCCATTAATATATAGTCTTCATAAAAAGTTCCATATCAAAAAAACTTTTTATTGTATTTTTTGAAAAACGTGATTATAATTTAAATAAATTCAAATCATCTTAAATTGTTTTTCATAAAAACGGATAGGAGGGAATTAAAATGAAGAAAGGCTGTTTCTTAATTCTTCCTTTTCTTGTTTCCTGCAACCAGATATCAGTTACCAAAACAAGAAGGGACGCTAGCTCTTGCAATTTCGACTACACAATCCGAAAATCGGAAACCATCACCGAATACGTTTCTATCAAGACCCAGACGCTTTCCAAAGAGAGGACCGACAAGATCATCGAACTCGATTATACAATCCGGAACACTTCCAGTTTCAAGCAAGATGAAGTTAAGGATGGATCAATCCGCATCAAAGCTTACTCCTTTACCTTGTTCTCAAGCAGCAAAGAAGAACGTCGAAGGATTGAAATCGGAGAGAGCAATTCCATCAGGGATAGCAGCAATTACAAATATTACTATTCCTTTGCTAGGAGTAAAAAAGTATCAGAACTATTCGATAGCATAAAACCTGCTCTGGATAAAATCATCGAATCGGCTGAAACAGAAACGATAATGTGTTAAGAAAAATGCTGCCTTCTAGGCAGCATTTTCTAATATCACAATCAGGATTTCTTAGTGGCTTTGTTATAGTGAAGAACTTTCTTAAGTTTCTTATCCGAATAGCCATTGAGTTCTTTGACAAGCCTTGGATCCTTCTTCTTCCTCTCTTCTAAGGCAACAAGCGTCTCATCATGGACTCTCTGGGCAATTTCCTGGTTTGTCCTCTCATTGTATTCTTCCGGATAAATCGGTTTAAGATACTTTATCTGTACCGGATACTTATGGTAATGATAATGCTGGTTGAAGACACGTTCCGGGAAATACCTGGCTACCGGACAAACCGGAAGCTGGTTATGAATGGCGATTTTGAAGGTCCCAGCATGGTAAGGAGCAAGATTGAATTCCGGTCCTTGACTTCTTGTTCCTTCCGGAAAGACAAAGTAGGAGAGTTCTTTTTCGGTTTCCAGCTGCGACTTGATGGCACGGAAAGCCTTGATTTCGCTGCGCAAGTCATTGCGGTCAATAAAGGTAGAGCCAAGATAATCAACAATCCATCCGAATATTGGCATTTTCTTTACTTCCTTCTTAGACAAGAAGGCAATCGGACGATCAATCACGCAAAGCGCAGCCATCGGATCAAAATCCGAAACATGATTGCAGGTAAAGAGAACCTGTCCTTTTGGAAGGTTTTCTTTGCCTTCTTCATAGAAAACAGCATGAAAGCCAAGCTTGTTTGCCTTTGAAGCTGTCTTCTTGACATCTTCAAAGCATTCGACCTGTGTCTTTCTTTCCGGATGACGACGATGCTTCTTTGCACGATGTCCTAATGGACCAAGTACAGGATATAAACTCAATGCAAGACGAACCCACTTCCTCATTATCAATCCTCCTTCGAAAGCTTGCCATTTGCTTTCTCTTTATAATACACATTCACGGAACAGCCAGATAAGATTGCAAGATGAACCCTGAAGCGGCTATCTGAAACATCACCCGCATCACTGAAAATCATCCTGACATCCTCAGGGAAATCGTACCTAATCGTTTCCTTTGTCGGATTGAAAATCACATAGAAATCAAAGTTCTTCCTATGATAATTGATTTTGAGGGCGCCATTTTGAAGATCTTCAAAGTCCCTATGCTTATCAATATCCTCATACTCATTTCCGGAAAGCAGCCTGAACTTCTTCTTCCTTTTAATCGCATCTACAAGGAAAGACCTCCTGTCTTTCCGCTTTTGAGCCAACGAATAATCAAACCCGTTGATTTTATCCCCGGCATTATAGGTATTGAAATTAAAGGACTTAGACTTTCCGATTTCTTGTCCTTCGGAAAAGAAAGGAACGCCAAGAGCAAAAAGAAGAGCGACATCAATCCTCTTGATCCGTTTCCTGACCTCGGATTCATTTGCATCGGGATTGGAAATCCGGATTTTGTCATAAAGGCAAGCGTCATCATGGCATTGGACATAATTGATAGACTGATGGAAGGAAGAAAAAAGAGGTGCAAAAGCAAGCGGGGCGCAAGATCCAAGCCTGACATGCTTGAAACCATCCCGGTAATTCGTATCCCCAAGAAGATAGCCGCGGACAGACAATTCCGAAGCATTGCTCTTTCCTTTGACCACATCACGGAAACGATCATTGAAGAAACCGCAGAACGGAATCTTGTAGGCATTGTTCCTGCTTGCCTTTTCGCTTCCCGGAAGGTTTGTAAACAAATCCCAGCCTTCTCCATAGAACCTGAAGTCATTCTTCCTATTTTTGGCTTCTGCATAGCATTCTTTGATGGTTTCCACATCCAGGATTCCCATCAAGTCAAAGCGCAGGCCATCGATATCAAAAGCATCAATCCAATGGCGGATAGAATCCTTAATCAGTTTCTTGACCCTATAGTTCCGGCTTTCCAAATCGTTTCCGCAGCCAGTTCCATTCGATAAGGTATTATCCTGATTATGACGGAAATAATATTCCGGACAAAGAAGTCCAAGGGAATTGAAGTCCTGAGAAAACACGTGATTGTAGACCACATCGAGATTGACACGGATGCCTCTCTCATGGAACGAAGAAATCAGTTTCTTCAGTTCCCTGTTTCTATCATAAGGATCCCTTGGATCAACCGAATAAGAACCTTCCGGTGCAAAATAGAACCTTGGATCATAACCCCAATTATAGCTATCAAAGACAGCTTCATCATTAACAGTCTGATAATCCCTGACCGGCCTGAGCTGAACATGGGTAAAACCATAGGAAGCAATATAGTCCCTCCCCAGAGGGAAGCCGTCTTTGTTCGTTTCTCCGCCTCTTGAAAGAGCCGCAAAAGTTCCCCGGTCTTTCCTCGTTGTCAAAGACGTCCTATCCCGGACATGTGCCTCATAGATGATGGCATGTGTTTCATTATCAAATTTAGGCAATTTTTCTCTGTGGCTAGGAATTGCCTTTATCTTATTCCTGTCAATGACATAACCCAAACGACTATTAGAAGACAAAGCAAAAGCATATGGATCAACAACACGATACCTATTTCCGAAGATTTCAGCTTCGTAAAGATATCCAGCTTTATCAAAGTTCCCGTCCAATGTGATTTCAAAGATTCCGTGATTGCTGTCCTTTTTCCTGACATAGCTCTTCCATTCATCTTTGAAATGGAGTATCAAGCTCCTGGAAGCAGCAAAAGGAGAAAAGACACGAAAAACCGTCTTCTTCTTGCTGTAGATTGCACCGAGTTCTCCGTCATAGCGATACTTTTCCTCGAATGCTTTTGTCTTAGCCAAGAAAGAGATATTAACCGGAATGAAGAAATTATGAGGAGTCAAGATTTCATATCGGATTCCAGGAACGAAGGAGAAGCCTTCAGGAAGATTGAGATTATAGATAAAAGCCGAGTTCGACTCGGAGCGGGAAACTGGTTTAAGAAAAAGCGAAAACTTTCCGTCAATGTATAAACGAAAAGAAGTCAGAATCGTCGAAGTAAATCTCTTGGCGACATAGACTTCGAGATTCTGATTATTGATTGCAGTACAGAATAGATATTGTTTATCCATTGAAATGCTTGCCTTTTAGAACAAAAGCAGATTTTTCGAAAGAAGAGACATCTTCACCAAAGCGCCGGTATCCGGAATAATTTTCCTTGTTTACAAGCGAGACTAAAGAAGTATAGGGAATATGGTTTGGGAAATTCCGTGCGAACTCGGAAATGACTTTGCTCGGAAGGGCAATGTTTCTCCTAGAACCTGCCTTATATTCCATCTTGGTGTTATTGAATTCATCCTTCCTGATACGATTGTCGAGTTTTGAGAAATAAAGATCAAGGAAATCAAGGATTGGCTTTTCATCTATGACTCGCCTGTTAAGACTGACATAGGCGTCTTCACCGCCTTGATAAAAATGAGCTGACAAGAGATCCGCCTGCTTATCATTCAATTGAGAAATCAGATGCGGTGAAACAAAGAAGTTCTTCCTCCTGAGTTCATACTTTGGGAAGAGACCCCTTCCGTAGTGCTCATAGAGATCCTTCCGGGACGGGAATTTGAATCCGTAGCTCAGATAGGTACCCCTGCCATCAAAGGATGCTTCGCCAAGACGCTCCACGACTTTCTTTTCATCCCTTGACTTTACCTTTTTCTCCCAGATTGTGAGATCCGGGGGATAGACAAGTCCGGAAAGCTTCTGAATCCTGACGGAAGGCTTTTCATCTAAAGAAGCAAACACTACCCTGTTCTTAGGAACATAGTAGTTCTCGACAAAGCGTTTAAGAGAAGAAGCATGAATCGAGACAGCATCTTCAGAAGTAGGAAGAAGGCCGTCCTTCAAAGGGGAAGCAAAATACCTGTTCTTAAGCCTTTTGCTTTCACAGATATTTTCCGGTTTTTCTTCTTCCTCCTTCAGCATCGGAAGAAGAGAATTCTTCACCATTTCAAGTTCTTCTTCTTTGAAGTCGCGCTTTACGATTTTGTCCCTGAGCCTTTTCAGCCCAGCATAGACATCTTCCAGAGAGTCCAAAGAATAATAAGTATAGGAATAATCAATATGACTATTACCGACAATTCCTTTCTTTCCTAATTCTTCTTTGAAAGAAGGACTCCTGATCCTTTCCTTTGCGAAAAAGGCAGTTCCTTTGTACCTCTTAGCCCCATTGGCTTCCCTGACATTGAAAAGATTGCCCTTTCCAATATAGATGCCTGCAGACTGAAGCTTGGATTTTCTCGGAATCAGAATCAAAGTGATTCCGTTCTCAAGTTTTTCTTCATAATAGGGACATCCTAAACGTCCGAAATCATTTTTGATCATTTCACTGTCTCCTTAGCAAGAAAGATATACTGGTGGATTTTCTTCCTGTCCTTCTTTTGTTTCCTGACATTCTCTTTGTGCCTGTCCAGCGGAGAGAAGTAATCTTCATCCCCATCAGAAAGAGAAAAGCATGCATTCTCGCTAATCCGTTTCAGAAGCAAGGAAGGATCCTCGTTGAAAAGAACCTGACGAGTCCGAATCTGATTATAGGAAGATTCGAAATAGGAACCGAAATCAAAGTCTTTTCCTTCAAGCAAGGAAGCAATCCGGTCCTTGAACCTATTCCTCTTCTTTGCTTCGCACTGGAAAGAAAGAAGGGAATATTTCGAGGATAGCATCTTCCTTGCGACAACGACTTTCGAGCCAAGTTCTTTCTTAAATAAGTTCTCATAAAAGGAAGAAAGCCTAAGAGAAAGAACTTCTCTTTCCTTCCGTTCTTTTTCTGTCTTGATTTCCGGCCTTTCATAGACATAGCAAAGCCTGTCATAGGAAAGTCCTTCTTTCTCGACAATCGCATCTGCCGGGAAAGAGCCCCTGTTTTCTTCCGGTATCGGAGACGAAGTCTTCGATAAGGAATAAAACGGATCTTTCTTTAGGGGAGTGCCCAGATAAAAATCAATGCCAGTCCTGGAATTGGAAATCAGTGAATAGGCAGATTCGACTTTCTCAAGGCTGATTTCTCTCCTCAGTCCTAATTCCGGAAGAGGAGAGGACAAAGGAAGAGAAAGCCTCTTTACAAGAAGACTATACGGATTCCTTTCTTCTTTTCTGTAATAGGAAAGGAGTCCTTCTTTCGATAAGGAAAGAAGCTTCTCATCAGCATGAAGTCCCTTGAAAAGCTTATCCATCCTGACATGAACTGCTGTCTTGAACGGATCTGAGAAGAGCCTCTTCACTTCTGCCTGGTTAAGATAAGAATCAAAGAAGAATCCATCCTTTGCCAGAAGAACCGAAAAAGAAAGGGTTCCAAAAGGAATCCTGTTCTTCTTGCCCGGTTCTTTCCTGCCACGGTTCCTGATATCTGCTAAGACAAGAAGAGCCTCTAAGGAAACATCCTCTTTTTTCAAATAGATCCGGTGAAGCAAGATTCGCTCCTGGAATTCTGACGTATACCGATAGACTTTAAGTTCCATATTCAGTTACTATGCTCCTGTAAGTATTCTTCAGCTGAGATTCCAGGAGTATAGGTGCCTCCTGGTCCCCTATCGATAATCCGCTCTGCTAAGAGACGGGAAATCGTATCACTTGCCTTCTGACTCGTCAGGCGGAAGGTACGCCTTAGCAAAGCCTTATTGCACCTCTTAGTCCGGCAGACAAAATCCTTAATCGAGTTATACATAAACTCTTCCGGATCCTGGACCTGTCCATCCGTACCAAGCGAATTTTCCTTTTCAGCAGGTTCCAAATCCAAGAATTCAGGATTATAGTGCGGTTTGCCAGCATATTTTTTCAAATAAGAGAGGACACGATCGATTTCCTCATTGGAAAGATATGGGCTCTGACAACGGATCCTAGACTTCTTGCCCGGACATTTGAAGAGAAGATCACCTTTTCCAAGTAAAGTCTCTGCTCCGTTTTCGTCAAGGATAACCTGAGAATTGACACGGCTTGCGCACCTTAGGCCGATTCGGCAGGCAATATTGGATTTGATTAAGGAAGGAACCACATCTCGGTCCGGACGCTGGGTTGCAATAATCAGATAGATGCCGGCAGCACGGGCCTTCTGTGCAATACGGCAGACATATTCCGGAAGTTCTTTCCCACCGGTCTGCCTTAAGTCAGCAAATTCATCAATGATGCAGACAATGGCCGGCCTTTCTTCCAATCCAAGCTCCGGTGATTTGGTCCGAAGCTTATTGTAGTCATCATGGTTAACACAGCGATTTGCAGAAAGAAGCGAGAATCGGCGGTCCCTCTCCACACAGAGCTTAGCCAATGCACGAATAGCCTGGCTCGGATTGGAAATAACCGGGCAAAGCAGATGCGGGCAATCCTTGTATAATCCGAACTCGACTTGTTTTGGATCAATAAGCCTGAGTTTCCTCTGGTTCGGATAATTCCGCATGAGCAAAGTAGCAATCCTAGAATGAATCAGGACGGATTTTCCAGAACCAGTCGAGCCGGCAACCAGAAGATGCGGCCTCTTATTCAATGGGTAGGTGACAATTTCGCCGGAAATATCCTTTCCAATTGGAAGAAGAAGATTATCCGTGGTATTCGTTTCCACTTTCTGGAAAACATCCTTAAAAGAAACAGCCATTGGGGCTTGGTTTCCGACTTCAATACCAGAAGTCGAACGTCCTTCGACGACAGTTTCGACACGGACGGACTTATCGCCATTGAGATAGCGCTGCAAATCATCGGTGAGGGAAGCAATCTTATCTGCCTTTTCGCCAGAATCCGTCACAACATTGAAACGAGTGACAGAAGCTCCGATTGTAAAGCTTGTCGCACGAGCACGGATACCAAAGTCCTTTAACGCATTATTAATAATGACTGCTTTCTTCTGAGCTGCTTCCTGGTTCAGCTGGATCTTCGCAGAATCATCATGTTCATCCAGCAGTTCGTCCGTTGGGAAGGGATAATTATATGCAAGGGTTTCTTTTGTATATTCCTGATACTGGGCCTTCTTCATCCTTTCCTTCCGACGACGTTCTTCCAGCCTATCGCTTTCACGTTTATGCTTTTCATCAAAATACTTCTTAACAAGCTCGTCTTCCTTTTCCTCTTCCGTGAGTTCTTTTTCTTCCTGCTTGACAGGAGCGGAGGTTTCGACAAGTTCCGGAGCATCCTGCCTAGGCTTATCATCATCAATGACGACTTCCTGACTAAAGCTTTCCTTATAAGCATCCTTTCTTGAATGGAATGGTCCATCCAGAGGATTGCCAATAGGTGCAGGTGCAACAGGTTTCGGCTGAGAAATAGTAGGCTCTGGCTTAACCTCCGCCGGCTTTTCAACCACTTTATTTTCCTCCATTGGAGGCTCTTCCTTCTGCCTAGAGGCAAACTGAGCGAAGGGATTCGGTTTCTTTTCAGAAACGATGGTTCTTTCAGCAGGCTCCTGATAGGAAGGCTGGACAGAAGAAGCATTGGCTTCTTTTTCCGTCTGCGCCTTGACAGAGGAAAAAGTAGCCGCCTGACGGAAGCGGTTTGCACTGCGATTCCTGTCGTTTTCATTTAACGAATAAGATGGAGAGCTTGGTTCCTGAGAAGGCTTTGTTTCTTCTTTTTCCTTTAAGGCATCAAGGACAGGCTTCCTATCTTCTTTTGTAATCGGGGTCAGTTTTTTCTCCTCTTGCATGGCAGGGGATTGCTTCTGCCTATTGAACTGAGGGAGAGGTTCTTCAATCTTTGGCTTCTTCTCATTGGATCGATGAAGGAAAGTATGCTCTTTGTTTTTTTCTTTCTGAAAAGAGGAAGAATAAGTGACCCGTTTTTCCTTCTTCCTTCTGAGGTTTTCCCTCTCATAAGAAACAGGATGGAAAAGAATCAGAACCAAAGAAGCAATAAAAAGAAGGACAAAGAAAACCCTGTCCCCGACAGCTTTCCAGATTGAACCAAAAAGCGTGACAAGGAAAAGGCCGATAAATCCACCGCCAAGTTCACTCAAAGAACCAAAATTATCGATTTGGAAAGGATATCGTGCAAAAGACTGCCTCAAATCCGTATAGGTTGCGTTTAAAGACGGGATGGTTACTGTCTCATCGCCTGCGAAAATAGAAAACGAAGCAAAGGCCAGAAGGCAAAGGAACAGGAGCACTCCGCCAACCCAGGTCCTTCCATGCTTTTTCCTAGCTAGTCCCTTTTTCGCGTAAATCAGACGGATTCCGTAGACTCCGATAAGAATCCTAGCCAAAGGATAGAAGATTCCAAAACAATAGCTGAAGGAATAAGCAAGGAATCTTCCGATATAGGTTTTACCCGTAGCCCCGATGATCCTCCTACAGAGGAGGAAGATTCCAAGGGTGATATTCATCCATTTCCGGCTTTCCGTCACCTGATTATCTAAATCCGCAACTGGCTTCTTTTCTTGGTTCATATCTGTTTGATTTCCTGAAAAATCCTTACCTTAAAATTATATCATAGCTATTATTAAATATAAGTAGAGAACAAAGGGAAAAAACAGACATCCTTCCATTGAAATAAAAGAAGCCTAAAGGGTCATTTCTGATAAAACAAAGCGTCAGAAAAGCAAGGTTAAGGAGTTAATCTATTACAAACTATATTCAAACACATCAAAAGCAGACGTAAGCAAACTATCCAACTTTTATTCGCGTCAAAGCTTGTTTGTTAGAAAAGACGTCTTCCTCCATCACCGGCTGTCCTGACATGAAGCTTAGTCTTCCTTCCGGTTTTCCGTGTATAGATACGCGGAAGATTGCAGAAGAACGAGTGGACAAATTCATCCCGAACAAGACTGACCGTGTTGCCACCCCATCCGCCTCCGGTTTCCCGGGAGCCTAAGCAGCCCCGCTGTTTTCTAGCTTCATCCACTAAAGTATCAATTTCAAAGCAAGTCGCATCATAATCATAACGGAGAGAATCACCGGACTCATTCCTCAAGACACCAAAAGTGACAAGATCACCTTTCCTAAGCGCTTTGACGGCATCCTTCGTCCGCTGTTCCTCATAGACAACGTGAGTTGCTCTCTGCAAGCAGACTTTGTCCTTAATTAGATATTTGTAAGTTTCAAATTGAATCGGAGTAAGTTCACAAAGATGTTTGATTTTCAGCTCTTTCTGAAGATCTTCTAATGCTCTCTCACACTCCCTTCTACGTTCATTGTAATGTGACTGAGACAAAGTATGAGGTTTATTGGAGTTTGCAATGACCCTAGAGACGCCCTTCAAGACAAAAGGAACATATTGGTACTCCAGTGTCGCACAATCAAGGAAAATAGCATTGTCCTTCTTTCCCCTTGCGGATGCGAACTGATCCCTGATTCCACAATTCGTTTGGTTAAAGTTATTCTCGGAATACTGTCCAATGACAGCAATATCCGAAAGAGAGACATCAAAACCGAACCTATCCTTCAGCCTTACACCAACAACAACCTCCCTGCTTGCCGAAGAAGATAATCCCGATCCTGGAATGTTACCATAGAAGAAGAGATCCAATCCACAAGTCACTTTCCTTCCTTTCAATCCAAAAGCCCAGATAACGCCTAAGGGATAATTAATCCATCCATTCTGTTTGATATATTGAATATCATCAATCGACGCTTTCCTAACGCCAGCCCGCTTACAGTTATCACTATAAAGGAGAATATTGTTGTCATTTCGTTTTCTGGCAATACAGTAAGTTCCAACACTCAAGGCACAAGGAAAAACATGTCCGCCATTATAGTCGATATGTTCTCCAATCAGATTCACGCGTCCTGGCGCAAAGTATCCGCGGATATCACCGCCATCACCAAATTTATTAATAAAACCTGCTTTCCTCTGGTCAAGTTCCATAAAGGTATCCCTCCAGGCATATACTTATCTTTATTCTAAAGGATGCCCTTATTTATTTCAATCTCCACTCATTGACACAAGAAGTATCAAGCGATGCAGGATGATTCATTCTCCAGTTTATCGTAGCTAAAGTAGAAAAGCTGAGAATCCAAGCAAATCATTGCAACAAAGAAAGAACAAAAGCGATGATTTATGAATCTTTGTCCTCACAGCAAAGAAACCTGAGTCAGCAGATAAGCAGCAGGATATTCCTTTACATCTCCTGATATCCGCACTATCATTTGGGTTAAAACACGGACAAATACACAGGCATATATAGCCCCCGTTAAAGCCGTATTTACTCTGGTTTTATGTATTGAGATGACCATAAGCAATTCCATAGAAGCAATTCTTCTTCAATAGTAACCTGGCCAGTTAAGAGGCGATTTCAAAAGCGCAATGGGACGCATTAGCTTTCAGTTCTCGCCCATCCGATGGTACTATAATCCAGTAAGCATTAAAGAGGAGATAGAAATTTCTTCTTTGGCAAATGTGTCTTCCTTTTTCTTTGTAATTTTCTCAATTGCAGCTTTCATTTTAAGAAATCTCTAAGGTTTTAAAATCTTCGGTGGTAAAGCTGACAAAAGTGACATTAGGATTTATTGAAACATATTCTTTGGTGGAAAGGTTTTGAACAAAGTTCACAATAGCAAAATACACAGTCGAATAATACACTACTCGTTCCTCGTTATTCAATTTTGCAAATGACATCCAAGATAAATCAAGCGTTATTTTTTCTTCATGGGCGAAGTAATAGTAGCCCGTTCTTTTTCGAAAGTATTCGTATTCCTCCGTCCAAAAGTCCTCTGGAGAAACCCGAGACAGCAGATAAGCATCAGGAAACCCTTCTTTGTAATCTTCTACATTCCCTTTTATACGCATTTCCTCGCTGTCTACCATATAAATACATATAGGTCCCACAATTTCATTATTCTTCAAAAAGGATAGTACCAGTTAAG
>DHKY01000014.1 GCA_002404995.1 Caryophanales bacterium UBA4682
ATCAATGACAACGGAAACCAAGGAAAGATCGAATCTGATAGACATCTATTAGAACCTGGTTGCGAAGTTTTCATTAGAAACAATGAACTTGTTTCAATATTCGATAAAGTTCAAAAGAGGCATGAAGAATCTTTTGCTACTATCGTTTCAGCACGTAAACCTTATGCTTTGCCTGGCGATTTCTTTAAAGATCCAAGAAAATATGGATATCCTGCCCTTAGCGAAAAGGCAATTACTGGCGGCTACACAATCTATGGATTGGAGTCTTTAAAGAGAGTTAAAAGATATATACCGCACAATTATCCACTAACAAAAAAGAATGGGTTAGAATCATACAAATTATTCGTTTCTGAAAGTTATGGTGCCGGAACTTTCGGTGAGAAAACAGCAGATGAGATTTTAGGATTACCTGGTGATTTATGTACAGAAACTTTCTTACAATTTGGTCCTTTCAAAACTAAAGAGCAAACAGAAAATTGTTTGTCGTATTGGAAGACAAAATTTTTCAGAGCCCTCGTTGGTGTGAAAAAGAACACGCAACATTGCACCAAAGAAGTTTATCAGTACGTTCCACTTCAAGACTTCTCCAAGCCTTGGACAGATAAAGAACTTTACGAAAAATATGGTTTAGATCAAAAAGAAATAGACTTTATCGAAAACAATGTCGAAGCAATGGAGGACTAACCGATGGCAACTGAATTTTTCAAGCAAAGACCGGAGGTCAAACCTACCATTTATGTCTACACTCTTCCTGATGTTCCCTCCCATAATGGTTATCTGAAAATCGGATATACAGATCGAGGAGATTACGAAGACAGAATCAACGAGCAGCTGCACACTAGCGGGTTGAAACACAAAACTATTTTTGTCACGTCTGCCATGCGTTCCGATGGAACATGCTTTATGGATCATGACATCCATGCCGTTCTTAAAAGAGAAAGGATAAAACAGCTTTATGATGGCAAAGATAAAAACGAATGGTTCAAATGCACTCTTGATGATGTAAAGAAAGCCATCCTGGAAGTCAGAGATGGCATCATCACAACACGTGGAAGAACAGCTACGTTCAAGATGAGACCAGAACAGGTCAGAGCCGTCCAATACACGGAAGAATACTTCAAGAAAGCCAAAGAGGAAGAGCCGAATAAGGCACCGAAGTTCCTTTGGAACTGCAAGATGCGTTTTGGAAAGACTTTTGCCTCCTATGAGCTTGCCAAGAGAATGGGTCTGAAGAGAATCCTTATCCTTACTTTCAAACCAGCAGTCGAATCTGCTTGGAAAGAGGATCTGCTCACACATATTGATTTCGAAGGATGGCAGTTTGTTTCCGATAACGACGCCAAAGATTCGAGCACCAGTTTGGACAAAGAATTTGAAGCCTGTGACAAAAGCAAACCAATCGTCGTCTTCGGTTCTTTCCAGAACCTTCTTGGAACGAATGAGAACGGCGGAATCAAAGCGAAGAACGAATTCATTCATGCCGAAAACTGGGACATCGTCATCTTCGACGAATATCATTTCGGCGCTTGGCGTGAGAACGCAAAGAAGCTTTTTGAGAATCCCGATGAGGAAGCCGATGCCGACTTCGATGTCGAGAAATACCAGAACGACGAAGCCGGAAACGCCTATAACGAAACATTCCTTCCTATCACTACAAACTATTACCTATTCCTTTCAGGAACACCATTTAGAGCCATCAACAGCGGTGAGTTCATCGAAGAACAGATTTACAACTGGACCTATTCTGATGAGCAAAGAGCAAAGGAGAATTGGAAGGGGTCTGACAACCCCTATTTGTCCTTGCCAAGAATGGTTCTGATGACCTATCAGATTCCGGACAGCATCAAGCAAGTTGCCATGGACGGAGAATTCAACGAATTCGACCTCAATGTCTTCTTCTCCGCGGAAGGAAAAGGGGCAAATGCCACATTCAAATACAAGAACGAAGTCCAGAAATGGCTTGATTTAATCAGAGGGCAATATCTCTCCGCGAGCATCGATGACCTTAAATTAGGGCAGGACAAACGTCCTCCGATGCCGTTCTCGGATACCCGTCTTTTGAACGTCCTGTCTCATACACTTTGGTTTCTGCCTAACGTTGCTTCGTGCGAGGCTATGTATAACCTGTTGAAAGAACGTCAGAACGCCTTCTATCACGATTACACCATCAACCTTTGTGCCGGAACAAAAGCTGGTATTGGTTTAGATGCGGTAAAGCCCGTCATCAATTCAATGGAGAAAGATGGCAAGTCGCCGCTTGAAACAAAAACTATCACTTTATCATGCGGTAAGTTGACGACAGGCGTTACTATCCGTCCTTGGACCGGAATCTTCATGCTGAGAAATCTGAAATCTCCGGAAACATATTTCCAGTCCGCTTTCAGAGTCCAATCCCCTTGGACACTGAAGAACCCGGATGGCACGGAAACCATACTCAAGGAAGAATGTTACGTCTTCGATTTCGCCTTGGACCGCGCTCTAAGACAGATTTCGGATTATTCCTGCCGTCTCAATCCGGATGGCTCCGACCCTGAAAAGAAGGTTGCCGAATTCATCAGCTTCCTTCCGGTTCTTGCCTATGACGGTTCAACGATGAAGCAGATCAACGCCCAGGATGTACTGGATATCGCCATGGCCGGCACTTCCGCCACTTTGCTTGCCAGAAGATGGGAGTCCGCTCTTTTGGTCAACGTTGACAACGATACGCTAAACAAACTCTTGAACAATAAAGACGCGTTGGATGCCTTGATGAGCATCGAAGGGTTCCGTTCCCTGAATTCCGACATCGAGACGATTATCAACAAATCCGAACACGTCAAGAAAGCCAAGAAGGACGGGGATGAGAAGCTCACTCCCAAAGAAAAGAAGGAACTCACTGAAGAAGAAAAAGAATACAAATCCAAGAGAAAGGAAATCCAGGAGAAGCTCATTAAGTTCGCTACCAGAATCCCTGTCTTCATGTACCTCACCGACTACAGAGAAAGATGCCTCAAGGATGTCATCACCCAACTTGAGCCTGGCCTTTTCAAGAAAGTCACAGGTTTGGATGTCAAAGACTTCGAGTTGCTCTGTTCTTTAGGTGTCTTCAATGCTTCTTTGATGAACGATGCCATTTTCAAATTCAAGAGATACGAGGACTCCTCTCTTTCCTATACTGGCATCGAAAAACATACCAGCGAGGATATCGGAGGTTGGGACACTGTCATCAGAAGAGAGGAATACGAGAAGCTTTTCTACAATCAGCAGGCTACGATGAAGAATTCCGATGCTCCAATTCCACCTGAACCTTCTAACACGGATAAATCAGAACCTGTAGATAATAAAGTTAAGACCACTATCAAGCCTATCTTGAAACAGGTAAACGACTATACAGAAGCGATGAACATAGACTTTTCTAAGATTGTAGTCGGTGCAAAAGTGGTCCATGCCAAATTCGGTGAAGGTGAGATCGTAAATATAGATAAGAAAGACAAATATCTTACTGTTCGTTTTTCCGTTGGCGAAAAGAAATTCATTAATCCCGACGCTTTTACAAAAGGGTTCTTAGAATTCGGCAAATAGGAATAGCGCTTTTAGAAAGGGGAAAGTATGAATAAATGGATTAATATCGATTTGCACACACATTCTTATTATTCAAAAAAATACGATCCAAAAAGAGTAAGAGAAATGAGCGCCCTGCAGTTTGTTAATATCTTAGAAAACGCAGGAATTGATCTATTCAGTGTAACCGATCATGATTACTTTTCTTCAAATTTTTATAGAGAACTTACTGAGGCGATAAAGGGAAAAGAAATTTCTTTTATTCCTGGCGCCGAGCTAAATATATACGTTGAAAACGCCAAGAAATTCCAAGCCAATTTCTACTTTTCATTAAATTCCAATTTCGACACAATTGAAAAAACAATTTCTGAGTTATATAAAGAAAGAAAGAGACCAAAATTAAGTGATATTATCGATGCTTTGAACCAAAGCAAATTGGATTTTATCATGTTCCCTGAAGCAGACAAATCCGGTGGAATATCAAAGGTGATTTCTGCGCTAACAAAACACAAAGATATTGATTCGGTTAAAAAGTTTCAACAATGCGGAATGCAACGTATTTTCAAAGCATACGACAGCACAATTAAATTTAATAAGACGTCAGCTAATCAATGGGCTTTATCCTATTATAAACTCTCCGAAGAATTTAATCACACTTTTTGTGACATGAACGAAAGTCGCATAAGTGAACTAACTGGAAAAATTTCCAAAACACTAAAAGGGGAATCAATTGATTTCGATGATGCTGATCACAATTTGGTTTATTCAGTTGCGAGCAAAATAGAAAAATACGCTGGCTGTTTTTCGTATTTTCACTTCAGCGATTGGCACAATGCCGAAGATTATTCTCCGCAGGCCATGAATTATATCTACGGGAGTATTGAGCGCCCATTTGAAAGCCTTGAAATGGCGGTTCTCGACCCTATATCTAGAGTAAACGTTCAAGAATTAGGGCAAAACATGAACAATAACCCAGATAACTTCATAAAGCGTTTAGTGTTTGAACTTGATGGCGTCACACAAGCAATAGATTTTTCTGTAGGATTAAATGCCATAGTTGGAAAACGAGCTAGTGGAAAATCGCTACTTATGTCCATAATTTTGAAACTCTATGATAAAGAAGATAAAGAGCTCTCAAAATATTTAAGCACGCATAAAGTCGACGAAAATTCAATTTGCTGTGAAACATTTGATGGGCAAAAACTATCATGCGGCCAGCTTGGTTCGCTTTCGTATATCCGTCAGGACACAATTTCCAACATTTTCAACGATCCCTCAAAAACAGAGAACGAAATCAAGCAATATTTCAAGGAGACAGAGCCGCTACAATCCACACAATTTGAATCAATTAAATCATTATTCAAAGAACTTAAGCCATATAACACGAATTATAAATCTATTACGGCCTATCTTAAAAATGCCAATGAATATAAATCTTATTCATTCAAAGATGTTACAAAAATTGATGCTACCGATTTAAATACTAAATTCGATAATTTGAACACTTCAATCCTTTCCTATGAAAAAGAAGTAGAAAAAATCGGTTTCAGTAAGGCCGGAATTGAAAGACTCCGAAAATTATTTTCCAATAACCAAAAATTATATGATAAGAAAATTTCTATCTATAACAATTTAATCGGAACAATCAATTCAAAAATACAAGCTGTTCAAAAAGTATCTAGTATTCAAAAAAGACAAAATGCTCAAGCTAAAACAGATTATCAAAATGCCATATCTATAATTAAGAATAATCTTAAAACGCTGTTACAATTCAAGAAAATTGAATACCTTTTCAGGCATTTTAATGTTGTTCTCCCGAAGATGGTTGTAAACAAAAAGGATAAGTTCTTATTCGTTGCTTATTACCAGTCAAAGTCTACCATTGACATCAAGGAATCCTTAAATGAAATTTTGGATGAAACCTTAATAAAAAAGGGTCATTCAGAACGTGGAATTTCATTATTAAGAGAATATTTAAACGGAGGAACAACGCTTAAATCAAATGTTTCTAATATATACCAGAAATTCGATAATAAGTTCTTAGACGATAACATCATCAAGAAAAATATCATGTTTGAAGTTAAAGATTCGACGGTTTCAGAAGATTCAATAAAATCAGTAGGAGACTTAAATAATTTTCATAATAGTGGAAAAATTGAAAATATTACCGATTCCTCATTGGACCGAAAGAGTATTGCATATATAGAATTAGCGCTTGATTCTAATTCGACAATTCTTTTGTTTGACCAACCAGAAGATAACGTTGATAACAACTATATAAGCGAGTATTTTGTGCCATTAATTAAAGAAAAGAAAAAGACTAAACAGCTCATTTTCATCACCCACAACCCCTCCGTAGCTGTTTACGCTGATGCATTCAACTATATCTATGCGACCAACGAAAACGAAATAAGATACGCAAATCATTATATTGATTCCCCAAATGATAAAGAAACAATCTTAAGCATTCTTGATGGCGGTGCCCCCTCCTTCTCGAATCGAAACTTAAAATACGGAAACGTAATAGGAGAATATAGATATGATTCTAAAAACAATTGAAGATGCTAATAACAAAGTTTTACTCGTTAAAGACAACAACGAAGTAGTTGAAAGCTATGCATTTGCAGAAGCAATTGACTTTTCTAAGCTTATGAAATTCTTAATTTCAAAAGAACTCGAAGAAAAAATAACTTTCAAAAATGAAATTTCTGAGTCAAACGAACAAACAAGGACACTCATATCAGTTATTGAGGAAATCGTCCATCAATATAATGACGGCGTTGATGAATTGACTGATTTCAAAAAATCACAGCAAAACGAATAATATTGCACCAGATTTACTTCAAGATCTGCGAATCATTTTTCTCTTATCAACGTAGCAATCAAAAGAGATTCATCATTGTTCCAAACGATGTTGACTAACTGCCATCCGGCAGAACCATATCTGTTAAGGGTGTACTCTAAGGTACGATGATCGGATTCAGTTAAAACCTTGTACTCATATTTGGTCATATAGAAAATCCTCCTTCTTTCTTTTGTTAAGGAGTCTTGTTCCCTTACGTACTCCATGATCGTAAGCAAATGGGGCAAAGCCCTTTTATCTACTTATATTATAGTTCCGAAAATAGTGAATTTCAGGACTTGACACGTTATTTTCATCCATTTTCATCGCTTTTCACGATTTCCCTACGAGTTTATCCTTTCCAAAAAGTTCTAAAAACATTTGTGATATCAAATAAGCGGCTTTGAAATCACATTCGAATACCGTAATTGACGCTTACTTTTAACAATTCATAAAGTGGTATAATCATTTTAATAATAAGGAGAGTTCAAAATGAATAAGGTTAGTAGAATTCTGTCTTTAGCAATATTCTCTTCTTTTATGATTTCAGGGTGTACTCACGTAGACAATTCCTCTGTTTCTTCGAATCCAAGTGCCTCCGATACCCAAGAAGTTGGCGACACTCGCATTAAGGATATTTACTCTTTGTATTGTGCAAATGGCGGCGAGATGACCTATGAAGAGTGGCTTCAGTCTATCAAAGGAAAAGACGGCAGAAATGGAAAGGATGGCTGTTCTCTTCTTACTGGTCATGGAGTCCCCTCTGAGAGTGAAGGCAAAACAGGGGATTCATATATAAATTTGGATACCTGGGATTTCTTTGTTAAAGCTACTAATGGCTGGGCAAAAGAAGGAAATCTGAAAATTCCTGTTAACGAAACATACACAGTTAAGTGGCTCGACTTTGATGGTACTGTTTTGGAAATCGATGAAAACGTGACTAAGGGATCCATGCCTGCTTTTGGCGGAGTTACTCCCACAAGAAAACAAGACAAATACAAATATACCTTCACCGGATGGTCTCCATCGCTTAAGCCAGTGACTGGCAACCAAGAATATGTCGCTCAATATGATTCCCATGAAGAAACATATACCATCACATGGAAAAACTATGATGGCTCCGTTCTATCTGTTGATAGCGATGTCCAATACGGTACGATTCCGACATATGACAAACAGTATCCAACTAGAGCCAAGGATGATGCCTATAGCTATGAATTCAGCGGATGGAATCCGTCAGTCACGGCCGTGATTGGAAACCAAACTTATGTTGCTACTTTCTTCAAGACCAATAACCGGTATTTGGTTAAATTTGTCGATGAAGATGGTTCCCTTCTTCAAAGCTCTTATGTAGACTATGGATCAACTCCATCGTTTAATCAATATTACAGTCCTAAAAAAGAGAGCACGGCCCAATATGACTATGTTTTTAAGGGATGGGACAAGGAACTATCTCCTGTTACGGAAGATGTAACATTTACAGCCGTATATAGCAAAAAAATCCGGTCGTATACCATAAAGTGGGTTGCGAATGGTTATACCATCAAAAGCGAACAGGTCGATTATGGCCAAATCCCAAATCAGCCTTCTTTGGCTGAGGTCCCAGATAAGAGTCCGTCCAATGAATACACATATCAATTCAAGGGATGGGATAGAGAAATCGAAGCTGTAACCGGAAATACGACTTATACTGCCGTTTATGAAAGAAAAACAAGACAATATCTGGTTTCCTGGATGGGCGAAAATGGAAACCTTCTTAAAAAAGAACAATGCGATTACCTGTCTTCCGTTGGCTCTTACACGCCTGATTTGACAGATAATCAGATTTTCATGGGATGGAAGACCAATCAATCGAGGAGCGATTATTTGGCTTTCCCCTACACAATCACACAGGATGTTTCCTTTTATGCGACCATCGTGAACAAATTCGAGTTCACCTACCTACCACTTACCGATTCCTATTCCCTTACGAAGTCAGCTGGTACAAAAGACATGACTACTTTTCCCGCAACTTACGATGATGGGGTTCATGGCTTAAAGAACGTTACAGAAATCGGAACAAGTGCTTTTGAAGGCACTTCAATTACTTCCATGATCATTCCGGACACAGTTACATACATCCATGGTGAGGCATTCAAGAATTGCGACTCTTTAGCAACTCTCTTCATTCCTTCCTCAGTCACCAACATCCAAGAAGGCGCTATTTACGGAGATTTGAATCTTTCTGTTTATTGTGAAGCTGAAAGAAAGCCAGAAACATGGGATGATTACTGGAATGTTGTTCACTATGTTTCTGGAAAGACTAATCATTTCTCAAATGATACCTTTAATAAAAATATCGAATGGGGCTATTCAAAAGGATAAAGACCAAATAGTTTTTTGCACGTTATTCTAATCTAGAAATCAATTGGATAGACTGCTATTGGCAGTAATAATCTTCTTTTGAGTTTTCTAAGGATCTATTGGTTAACCCCGTGCAGGTTCAATTTCTGTCGTCCGCACCAACTCAAATGTAATGGCCTCCGATTCCTAGAAAGGAAATCTCGGAGGTCTTTATTATTTCCGAGCAGGTGTGGGTATGGACCCAAAATTCAACGCATATAAGGCTGGAATGGATATCGTTTTAGAAAGGTACCCTTGTGGTAGGGGAAACGGTCAAAGACGAGGTGCCGTTTATTACTAATGCAAATGCGATTGTGGAAAAGAGTTCATCGTTTCTGGCGATGAATTATCGCGCCACCCTTATTCTTGCGATTGCACGCCTAAACCAATTGTTGAAGGCGACCGTTCCAATGAGTGGGCTCTTGGGTTTCAGGATGGAACGGCTCTATGCATGATTAAGCCGACAAGGAGAGTATATTTTTCATCGAAATCAGGCGTTTCTGGCATTGTCTGGGATGAGCGAAGAAAGAAATACTATGTGTCCGTTACCTTGTGTGGGAAGACCTATTTTCTAGGCTTTTTGCGGATAAAGATGAGTCCATAAAGGCCAGGGTTGCCGGCGAACAAAAATACCTCGATCCTTTATTGTCGAATCAATAGTTTGAGAAATCTTCTTTATAAAAGGTTCATGTGGTAAACTAATTATGCAGCCAACGAATCTTCAAGCTTCCGGGTTTGTGGAAGCCGACGAGCCAATCTTCTGTAATGCTATTAAGAGGATTACCCATTAGAGGTTCATAGCGATAGGTCGCTCTATCAGCTTGTCAAATGCATTCTTAAGCTGCAGACAGGAGGAAGAGTCTTTTTGCGTTCCCAAAACGCATTATGAAGACTTCAGAACAAACTATGGATCTCAACAGAGAGACCGCTATGCGACTTTGGAATAAGCGTTATGGCAAAGCGACCACCGTGAAGGATTTCACTGGTCGTGAAATGGCCAAGGGCGCTTATAACGACCGCAATAGCGCAAAAGGGTGGAACGTAGATCACATCCTACCGCAAAGCAAAGGCGGTGCTACGGCCGAGCACAACTTGGCCATCTGCAACATTCAAACTAATGACGAGAAGGCGGATAAGTTCCCGAGCTTTAAAGCAAACGGAATCGTCTTTGATATCGTCAAAGTCCAGAACCATTACGAATATCGCAAACGCGAAGATTCTCCGAAAGTGGAAGAGGACGACGGGGATGTCAACTTCATGGATTCCGCTTCCGGAATTCGCTTCTTTAAAGATTTGAAAGGAATCCAGAACAAGCCACGTTTTGTAGGTTCTATTCTAATCAGACTCAAGAATGTCGAGTCTACAGCGTTAATCGACATGATTGAAAAGTACTTCGACAAAGAGAACATCTCTTACTCTATGAGCAAAGCTTATTGCTCCGACGTAACCAGAATCATCGCCAAAAACTACAATATGCCGTTGAAAGATGATATTTCTGAACTACTTGATAAATGTATCGTCCTCAACACCTATTTGGGGCATTACTTCTTACCGATGAAATATATCAGTGGTTACGATATTATTTTTAGAACAGATTACTTCGAACAGAAAGAGGAAATGTACATCAAGTCCCAAGGAATTGATTTCAGAGAAATCGAAAACACTGGATTCGACAATAAGCTGTTCATCAACTATATGGTTTGGAACAACAGCGAAGCCAAGGGGAAGATGCAATTCGACTCTTCTGGTTACGAAGCATACGATTACGTCTATACGGAATTAGCAAAAAACTTAGATAAGGAGGTTAATAGGGAGTAAGCAAGATACTCTGCCTCCTGAAAGCCATATAGAAGCGGTCAGCGACGACCGCTTTTTTCTATGAAGCAATCGACTATACCGAAACCAAACAAATTGCGAATAGTCGAGTGGTTTACTAATAAAAAGAGGAAAAACATATGGCCATTATTGAAACTGAAGAAGAGGTTGTTGAAGAAATTCCAAAAGTAGTCGAAGCCGAACCATTGACCCAAAAAGAAATCGAGACAATTGCAGGAGAACTTATCGAAGCAAATCCGGAAAAGCAAAAATTGATGGTTGATAACATCTACGCAAAGTCCGCTACCGTTTTTTTAAATGTGGAGTCCCCGGTTGATTTCCTGTCGCCTTTCCTGCATCTGAGGCCGTAGCTTATGATCTCGTTGTCCCAGAGATCCATGTAAAGGGTGAGCCCGCAAAAAAATGCGTCCACATACCTTAAACAGAACACAATAGAATCCTTTCCTACCATCGAAAAAAGTTCGATGAAATCTTTGTTTTTTCCTATTGTATTCGCATTTTGTTTTGTTATAATGCTCTCAGGAACGAAGGCGGTTCCAACCGATGAAACACCATCGACTGGGAGGCTCTAAAGCAGAGCTTGCCATGGTTGTCCGCTTTTGTCCGCAGCCCGTCCGCAAAAGCCAATGTACGCAAGGTGTTGGCATTCTTTTTCGTACTTTGGGCTGGAAACAAATACGCTATTTTCCGTCCTGTTCCTATCATGTACTCTTTTGTCTTCTAAATTAAGGAAAAGGATATGTAGGACTTAGAATCCATTGGAGCAATCCGTGCAGGTTCAATTCCTGTCGTCCGCACCAGTAAAAATAAAAGCCTCCGGTTCCTTCTTGGGATAACCGGAGGCTTTTTTTCTACTTGCCAATAAAATGAAATAAACCAACATTTCTATTTTTCAAGAGAAGGATAAACAATAGTGTTGCTATCCTCAGCATGCGGTATAATCCTTCTGCTATATCAGAGGGGTTCCGAGGCCAGCAACAGGCTGATATAGCAACTTTCTCCTGTGGAAGCGGAAGATGCAGAGAATCCCGGAAAACGCCTCGGACACAGTGCTTTCCGAAAAAGTCTGGGTTGACCACACCTACATAAACGCGCCGATGTCGGTACGGAAAGGAAAGAAAAAGTGTGGACTGTCGAAACACCTCCTCCAGGTCGCGGCAGGCATCGGCTCTCACGGCCATGTGCTTCTCCGGCTCGGGAGCTGGGGAATGGCCGGAACGGGCGATTCGAAGGATGCGTTCCTCGGACATATAGCCCCTAGCTCCGTCGTCTGCCACGACAAGGGGCACTTAGGCGGATGCTTCCCGGGGTGCTGGGAGGTGGCAGTGAACTCAGAGGACGGAGAAGCACATGGGCTCCTCAATCCGGTCAACCGGCTGTAAGCCCAGGTCAAGCGCAAGTTTACCGTGCACCTGCGGATCCACCGCAAGAACGTTCCCCTATGGCTTAACGAGAAGGCGTTCCAGAGGGAAAGGATGGGGAGCCTGGGTTTCGACGGATACCTGTCGTTCTTCTATAAAACCATCTTCCTATCCAGGAAAACACTCAGAAGACGCGAGGTTTTCGGGAATTAGCAACACTATTGTTTATCCTTCTCATAAAAAAAGATTATATCGAATTTTCCGATGCCATAATATGAAACTAACGTGTTGAATTTAAGGGGTGCTGACACATTTTATTCAGTCTTAATTCGTTACTGTAAAATGGTTTGGGTTTCCCGGTTCCTTCATTCTTTTCTATATTGTTTCTAACGTGATTTCGTAAAAGTAAGAACAAATAAGTCCTTTTCAGATGCTCGATATTGTAGAAGCCATCAATCCGGTTTAGAAGAATTCTAGCGGTTCATTTTGCATTGTCCTAGCTCATATTGTTTTCTTCGATTCTTAGTGCTGACCGAAAAGGTTTGAATGTCTGGGTCTGGATTCTTTGCTTTGTTTCTTGTTTGGAATAGGAATTTTAATTTATCGGCCATGTACCCTCCTGGAAATATAAATATGCAAACAAATCAAAATCATACGAATTCAAATCGATGGAATAATAGCAATCTTGATTAGAAAGAGATCCCCCGTTCACAGAGGTGAACGGAGTTAACCAATTATCATTATCATCAACATAAGAAATCGGAGTGCCTGTAGCACCATCATGTGCATCTTTTAAACCGATAAAATAGATAAATTTACATCATTGCTTCGAAGTCTAACAATACAGTTAAGCGAATAAAATGTCCCATTAATTCCATCTTCGACTACATTAATACCATTTGCATTCAAATAATCATCTTCTGAAATTTTACTAATAAAAAGTTCACAGGAAATCCTTGAATCTCATGAATCTAAGCCATAATAATAACCAGCTGCAATTACATTATTTCTTTTTGAAACACAAGAAGATAGCAGGCAGATAGCGATGGATGCGACAAAGAGGCTAATTAATTTTTTGGCATTTCGCCACCTCAATGATAATATAGCACACAGGCAATAGTTTTTTTTGCGCATATTGGTGTGACTTTGTCAATACAAATGTAACCGCCTTTCTGAAAAAAACGAGAATTCAAAAAAATTGGCTCGTATTTTGTGTCAGTTCCAACTACGTTACTCAGAGCATTATTTTTATCGCTAAAGGGGATATTTTGTATTGAGAAGGTTAAACAATAGTGTTCCCAGTTCTCGGGCGCAGTATAATTCCTGTATTACGTTGCTGTAGTTCCGAGGCCGGCCTCAGGATGATATAGAAGAAAGATTATACCGCATGCTGAGGATAGCAACGCTATTGTTTATCCTTCTCAATAACATTGTCTTAAAAAACATATTCACCCCCCTTTTCAAATAATAATAATATCTCGCCCAAGCTATCATGAACTGAGCTAATGGTCGAAGTGCTGATACCTATTTCTCCTTTTCCTATTACAAAATCACAGCACATTAGTTGTAAATTAGAAGCGTTTGTCGCTTGTAGTCTATCCCACTCTACGCTAAAAGATAAATTTAATGGATTAACCTTATCAGCGAATTCATTTATATTATGTAAGTTCAAGTCAATTGAAAACTCATCGCTATGCATTTCAACAGTCATCCTTTGACGGGGAAACACCAAATCGTATCGTTTATTATTTGCATCCTCCAAATTGATTCCCTCGGATTTAAAACAATAAGTAACATTAAACTTATCACTATCAGCTGGAGTCCAATATCGTTGATAATTATTTGTTTTAAACACACTATAAAAAATAGAATATTCATCGAATGATTCGAAAATATATGTGCCAACAACTTTGCTGTTTGGACCGCCTTCAATAATTTTAACATCTGAAACATCATCACTGCTCAATGCACCATCACTCATTCCGCTGGAAGTATATGTGGTATGTGAAGTACAACTTGATAAGGAAAAAATCACCAGTAGAGTTGCAATTAACACTCTATCCTTTTTCATTTACGACCTCCTCTTGCAGAAAAAATTATAAATTAAATTTTTCTACCTTTTTCTCTTGACAAATATAATATAACATACTAAGAAAACGTTTACAAAAACAAAAATAGACCACCCAACCCTACTATTGCTAATAGGATTAAGCGGTCTTTTATTATGCTTTAGCCAATGCTTTCTTAAGTGTGTTTATACTCGCCTCGATCTGGGCATTGATCTAGGTGTCGACGTCAACAAAGTTCTTGTTGATGTAGTCCTAGAGAAGGGGTTCATCCCTAAGGTTCCTTAAGGAGCTTAGAAGAGATAAAAGACGAATTTGAGCGCATTTGTTGCCAGTCAAGACAACGAAAAAGAATGCCAACCACTCGCTTTGATTGGCGTTGCGGACAGGCTGCGAACAATAGCGGACGGCTATGGCAGGACCTGATTTTGAGACCCTTGAGCCGATGGAGTTTCACCAGTCGGAACCGCCTTCGTTCCTAGTTGCATTATAGCAAACGGAAATGCGTTTTCAAATAGAAATTTCATCGAATTTATCGAAACTTTTTGGATGCTAGAATAGGGTTCTATTGTGTTCTGTTTAAGGGCTATGGACGCATTGGTTTTGCTTAAATTCATTCAATATCGATAGGTTATTTACTCTTCTTGAAAATCACTTTAACCGCCGTGGTACAATAAATATAGAATCACGTTTTCTAATATCAAATAATTAAGTGCTATGGTTCCAAGTTACTATTTAAGTAACTAATCTGGTGAAATTGCCAGATGCATTGCCGTTTGGAACTGTTGAAAAAATGGGGAAATACTTTGGTAGTGTTGAGACTTCATAAAAGGAGACATTAAAATGGATGTAAACGCAGAAAAAATGAATTTCGATGTCAATAGTGTAAGTGTTGGCACTCTTCTTGGGTATGTTGAGGACAATACAATTGCAATTCCTGAAATTCAAAGACCTTATGTGTGGGAGGCTAAGCAAGTTCGTGATTTGATTGACTCTCTTTATAAAGGATATCCAATCGGATACATTATCACTTGGAAGAATCCTAACGTGAAGCTTAAGGATGGCTCAACGTCTGAGGGGAAACAAATTCTTATTGATGGCCAACAAAGAGTCACTGCCCTTTCAGCGGCTCTTCTTGGAAAAGAAGTCCTTGATGCAGAGTACAAAAAGAAACGAATCAAAATCTCTTTTAACATTAAGACCGAAACATTTGATGTTTGCAATCCTGCCAAGGAAAAAAGTCCGGAATGGATTTCGGACATTTCCCGTTTCCTCAAGCCTGGATTAGTGAATATGTATGAATTTTGTGGAGAATACGCGAAAATTTCTGGACTTGATGCCAATACAGTGAACAACAGAATATCCCGCCTTCTGAGTATTAAGGAATCGAGAGTAGGAAGAATTGAGTTATCTTCGGAAGCTGACATTGATACTGTAACTGAGATATTTGTGAGAATAAATTCACGTGGAAAGTCACTTTCTCAAGCGGATTTTGTCATGTCCAAAATCAGCGTTAATGAGAAATTCTCTGGAAATGACATAAGAAAGGCTATCGATTATTTTTCTCACTTTTTGCAAACGCCAACAGATTTTCCACATATAAAAGATTGTGACACCGATTTTGCTTCTAAGGACATTTTCAGAAAGATGTCTTGGGCGGCTTCTTATTCAGATAATCTTTATAAGCCAGACTATTCTGACATGCTTAGAGTTGCTTTCACTTACAAATTCAAAAAAGGGAGACTTCAAGACTTGGTGAGTCTCCTTTCTGGTCGTGACTTTGAAACTAAAGAATATAAAGAAGAGATTGCTCAGTCTAGTTTTGAAAGTCTTTATGATGGCGTCAAGGATTTTGTTAACGAAACCAATTACAATCGATACATCATGATTGTTAAAGGAACTGGAATTATAAACGAGTCCATTAAGCGGTCTCAGGGTGTTATTAATTTTGGATATATCCTTTATTTGCTCATGAAAGAGAAAAAATACCAGCCCTTTGATATTGAGAAATACGTAATGAAGTGGATTGTTTACTCTATTCTCACACAGCGATATTCTGGCTCTACTGAGACGGGTTTCGAGTACGATGTTAAGCGTTTAGATGCTTGTGGAAACATTCCCGAATATATTGATTCTCAAGCAGAAGCAGAACTTTCTGACGCTTTTTGGGAAAAGGTTCTTCCAGATCGTTTCAATACTTCAGTAGCTGGTAGTAGCTATTGGTATATTTTTCTTGCTGCACAAATAAAAGAAAATGATCATGCCTTTTTATCAAAAAGTAGTACTGTCAAAGACTTACTTGAGCAGAGAGGAGATGTTCATCATATTTTCCCGAAAAAATATTTGATTAAAAATGGTATAGATATTAAGCAGCGATATAATCAAATAGCAAATTACGTTTATCTACAACAAGAAACAAATATTGCTATTAGCGACAGAGCACCCAACCAGTACTTTAAAGAATTAGAGGAACAGATAAATGGTGGCAAACAACGCTATGGATGCATACTTTCTCAAGACGAGCTGGAGGCCAATCTTGCCGAAAATGCTATCCCCTCAGGAATTCAGTCAATGGAATACGACTCATATGATAAATTCCTTGAGGAACGCCGGAAACTTATGGCTGAAAAGATTAAGAAATATTTTCAAAGCTTTTAGTCTTCCAAATGTTTGACGAGACTATGTCCGCTTATAAGGCCAATTATCTGATATACTCATAAGTGCCATCTTCATAACCGGCAACAGGACGTCGGTTGTTGAGTAGTCATTTGAAGGAAAATCACGTATAGAGGCTTCTTTTTTCCTTTATGGCGCGCTGAAAATGACAATAGGGGGATTTATGGATATTTATGAGAAATATAAGATTCATGTAATTAACGGTAGACGTTACTACGAATATAACGTGGATGAAAAGCTCCCCTTCCTAGATAATACGATTCCCTATTATTTCAAATACAATGACATTGAAATCTACGATAACCGATGGATGTTTTTGGCTTTGAAGCTCGTTCAGGAATTGGATAAACGGAACCCAAAGACGGATGACTACTTATTAGGCATACGATATAGCTGGAGCAAGACTGACGTCTTTTCAAAAACAAAGAAGACGAATTATCTTCCTTTCAGAGATCTCTATCTAAATACTAACCATACTTCGACACACGCTTTGATGAGCATACAATGTCTTCTTCGTGCCTATGGTGTCAACCCCTCCGATTGTTTTCTCTTAATCAACCGTCATCCTGTCGCAGAACCGGTAGAGGTTAGAGATTACTTTATTGATCAAGAAAGACGCGGATTTTCCAAGGCTTTGTTGGCTAGACGTTTCAACTTTGCGAGAATAAGCAAGATTCTGTCCAATTTTGAGGTTATCAATAAGATACTGGCAAAGACAACGCCGAGTTTTGACAACTTCTATCTTTTTGATGATTACAATTATTTCACAAACTACAAATGCAAAGTCATTGAAAAGGCTGAGATGGTCTATCAAGACAAGCCGCAGAATATCGTGCTGATTAAGAAATACCTCGACTATTACGATGATTATCTGAGAAACAAGAAGTTCTTCCAGGAATACGATAGCAAAGCCGTGTCCATGGAATTCGAGGAACAGATCAAAAAGGAAATCGAATACCTGTTCTCCTCTTTGAAGTCCACAATCATCACTTCCTCTAAGATTTATTCACGCCTGAAGCTTTTGTATCCTGAGCAAATGAACCAGATAAAGTTCCTCGGCACCCCAAAGGATCTTTTCGAATTCCTTAAACTGAATTTCAACAACACCTACTATTTTCAGGAGCCTTATATTTCAAAGACTCCGATTTCGAATCTGACCACAGATGAAATCACCACGAACTATGCCTACTCATTGGATGGGTTCGATATCCGGAAACTCAATGATTACGCTGACAAGATGCACATCAAACGCATCTCTAATTATTTGGTTTTCATCATCGATTCCTCTGAGGATTACGTCTTAGTCGGGCAGGGCATAATGAAAAAGAAATCCCTACTTGATATTGATGACTCCTATTTATCAGAACTTGGCGATGCGCTTTCCTTCTATATCAATAGCTATGGAACTATCGATAGCCGGACATACAAAGGATATTCATCCCTCCCTCAACCAAAGATTAATCAGAAAATGGATAAGAACCTTCTTTTTGGTTTGGCTTTATCGTATCTGAAGGACAAATTCGATGTGGAGAGTCTAGGCGGAAAATACAAGGACTTTGAGTATCTAATAAAGGCTAAGAAATAATAAATACAAAATATTTGCAAAATATTACGAAACTATTGCCATTCATATGGCTGCTTTTGTATAATCTTTTCGGAGGTTGGAGCATGGAAAACAAGAAAGAGAACTTCAAGCGCATCTCCGAAAACCGAGTTTCGAAGATCTTAGTGCTACTCTCTCAGCTAACCAATTTGAGCAACTCTTCTTATTACGAATACACGGATGAGGACATCGAGAAGATCTTTTCGGCTATCGAAGAAGAGACAAAAAAATCCAAAGAGCTGTTATTGAAAGGAAAGAACAACAAAAAGCGCCAGAAACGCTTTGAGTTGTAAGAGGAGGACATTTATATGGATGGATTGAAATGGAGATTCCCTGCCGCTAACCACGGCGAAAAAAAGGGAATCAGTTCAGGGGACGCGGAAGCCTTCCGCAAATTCCCTTACCAGGCCTTTGCGCGAGAGATTCTTCAGAACTCTATCGACGCGAGAGCTTCCGACGAAGAACCGACACGGGTCGAATTCGCTTCTTTCGAAATAAAGAAGGAAGATCTCCCAGGATATGCTGATTTGGAAGCCCAAGTGCGTCGCTGCAAAGAGTTCTATCAATATAAGGAAGAATATAAAGAGGCTTACGACAAGATCCTTTCGGTTTTCGATAAGGAAACTATCCAGTGTCTCCGCGTCAGCGACTACAACACCAGTGGTTTAGTCGGCGTCGATTCCAACAGCTTGAAGGGAAACAAATTCAATGCCCTTGCCAAGGGAACAGGCCTTTCTGAGAAGAATGGCTCCCTGTCCGGCGGTTCAAAAGGCGTTGGAAAGAATGCAGCTTTCCTCATGTCTAAGATCAAAACGGTGTTCTATTCGACCAATGCTAATCAGGACACGGATGGGAATGCCTCTACTCATTTAGGATACATGGGCGTTTCGAACCTTGTTTCCGGTTGGATTGATGAACAGCATAAGAACCCTGGAGATGATTACACTCAGGGAACTGGATACTTTTCCTCAGATGATTCAAATGATGCAATTCCCAGTGTATTGGATTTGGACCCATCTTGCCACAGAAGAGAAAACCAAAGCGGAACGGATATTTATATTTTAGGGTTCGAGCCAGAATCGGAATGGAGAAACGAAATCATCTGCAGCATCCTGGATTCGTTTATGGCTGCTATTACACGCAATCATCTATTGGTCTCCGTTGATGGCCGAGGGAATACTTCGTCGCCCCGTTTTGTATCTGTCGTTGTACCTGAAAGCAAATCGTGTCGAGTATTACGACAGATTGAGTGAGGTCCGTGCCAAGGGCAACTACGAACAGTGGATCAAATTCTTTTTGCGCGGGATTATCGAAACTTGCGATGACGGCATCAAAACAATTGGAAAGATAAATTCGCTTGTCCGGTCGGACGAAGAAAAGCTTGCCAAAAAAGCCAAAACGGTTTCAATGGTTTTCGATTATATCAAGCAGCATCCGATTATTTCTATCGGTGGAGCCGCAATCGCACTTGGGCTGTCCTACAATGGCGTATCCGGTGCAGTCAAAAAGATGGTTGAAGCTGGCATACTAAACGAAATCACGGCAAAGACCCGAGACCGGGTTTTCGAGTATTCGGGATATATCGATATCTTAAAATCGGGAACTTAATACGCAGGGGCAACCATCGTTAACCGTTGACATCTCTCTTCCCTAACCAAGGGAAGAAAAAGTTGCTTCGATTACTCCGGCAATCGGATTCTAGTTATGCTCCATCCTATGCCGGAAAAGGACCTGTCCAGCCATCCCTTCTGGATCCCTCGGGACTTCTTCAGAAACCACTTGAAGTCGGAGAACAGATGACGAAGAGCTCAAAGCCTTCTCTTTCAAGGTCGTTGCTCCTTCGGAGTTCCCTTCCTGCTGTGATTGAAAATCCCTTCGCGTCAGCGCGTTCATGGATGACGGAAGTCCCCCTGACGAATCCGGTCCTTCCACGCCTTTCTCAGCGGCTCAGCAGTCGGATGGCCGGTCTTGGCGATGTCCTCCTTCTGCGAGGATATACCAAATTTCTTTCCCTTCTCCTTCGTCTTTCTGCTCAGTCCTACATATAGGTCCCATCCACCTCTGCCTTTCCCAAGGAGACCGAAAACGTATGTCCACACTTCTTGCAGAGTTGTTTTCCCTGTCTTTGCCCGTAGCAGACGACCCTGCGCGAATGGCAGTAGGGACACAAATTCGGCTTCCTGCCGTTGACAACAGAAAGGAATCCGTCTCTGGCCTTCCGCGACTGGTATCTTCCGAGTGCGGAAAAAACGGCGACTATCATATGCGATGCTCCCGAGGGTTCCGGAATTCGAGGAAGCGGGAGTATCGCTAAATATCTGCCTCTTCGGATTTCGGAACACTTATATTTAGCGAATCCTTTATAGCACAGGAAAGAGATACCAACACTTAACCAGGAATATATTAAAGCATACTAAAAACCCTCCTTTTTCATGAATTTGAGCAAAAGAAAAGAGCCCATGATTTAAAGCGAAGGATAAACCATAGTGTCCCAGTCCTCGGACGCAGTATAATTCCTGTATTACGTTGCTGTAGTTCCGAGGCCGGCCATGGGCATCGCCCGAAGCAGCACGGAAGAGAACACGGGAAATAAATATGGGTGTGCCATGGCTGCAAGAGGATATTCTCGGACAAAAGCTGCACGAGCCTGTCCTATACCAAGCTGAAAACCTCGCAGATCAGGATGCCCCCTGTTCATGATCTCGGAAGGGCCGACCCTAAGATAGGTGCTCACCAAGCGCATGTGTCATCTTCTGCGGAAGGAGTAAAGGCAGAAAATCCGGAAAACCGCCGGGAACAAGGTGATACTCCAACGGAGAAGTTGGGGACTTGTCGGGACATGCGCTTGATCTACCGATTGATCTTCTTTCCGGTAAAACATTCAGAAAATGGGGAGTATTTGGCCATTAGCAGCACTATTGTTTGTCTTCTAATTGATATTATATGTAAGCATCATTTTATCAGTTGAATAGCTCAACAATCATTCCTTTACAAAAGATAACAGCTAAACTAACATCAATAATTATGAAGAGAACAAGACAATAGTACCGACACGAAAAAGAAGAAATTATGGCTACAGCAGATCTCACTGTAGAATTGGACGATGACTTAAAGAAACGTTCTGAGGCATTATAGGATGAACTTGGGATTGACCTAACCACGGCTATCAATGTTTTCCTCCATAAATCCATAGCTGTAGGTGGTTTTCCCTTCGATGTAAGAATCGAGGAACCCAACAAGAAGACAACGCTTGCTTTGCACGAGGCAGAGAAATTAGCCAAAGCTCCTGGTATCAAGGACCTTAACGCCGAAGATGCCTTAAAAAGCCTTAAGAAATAAACAGGAAGGTTGTATAGATATCTCGTTTCAAAAAGGACTATAAGCGGGGCCATCTCAATATAAACCTTTACATAACGCCATAAGTCCAAAATAGAATTAATATTGCAAGAAATAAGATAGATGACAAAGGAACACTCTTTCTAGGCTTAAAGGAATTCCTTATCAATCCAGATTCCATAAAATCCTAAAAGATCTTTTAAAACCACATTTGTTTTCTAAAACATAAAATTGCAAGAACTTGCAAAAATTTTAGTTATAAATCTTTTTTGGCTTCTTCAAGTTATATAATAAATGTGCAAGAACTTGCAAAAATTTTAGTTAGGAGGCAGATATGATTGAAAGAAACGAATATCTGAGAAAGCTCATTGACCGAATGGGAAATGGAAGGATCAAGGTAATCACTGGCATCAGAAGATGCGGTAAATCCTATTTGTTATTTGAAATATTTTATAACTATCTGCTTGAAAACGGGGTTGATAAGTCACATATCATCGCTTTACAACTAGATGACAGGCTGAATATCAAATTCCAAAATCCAGAATATTTGTGTCAATATGTTCATAATCAGATTACTGACGACGGGAAGTACTATATACTTTTAGATGAAGTGCAATTCGTGGATCATTTTGAAAGGGTTTTGAATTCTTTCCTGCACATCAAAAACGCAGATGTTTATGTGACTGGAAGCAATGCGAAATTTCTTTCTTCGGACATTATTACTGAATTCAGAGGAAGAGGAGACCAAATTTATTTATCGCCGCTGTCTTTCAAAGAATATTATGATTATTGCAAAATAGATTTTGATGATGCGTGGAATGAATATTCCATGTATGGAGGCATGCCTTTTCTTTTGACTTGCAAAACAGACGAACAAAAAGTTCATTATTTAGAAAACCTTTTCACTGAGACCTACATAAAAGATATTGTCAATCGTCACAATATCCGAGACACCGACGTTTTAGAAGATGTCCTGAATATTGTTTCTTCAAGTGTCGGTTCATTGACAAACCCTAATAAGTTATCGAATTCATTCAAATCTATCAAGAGCATCGATGTGGCACCTAACACAATCAAGCAATATCTTGATTATTGCATTGACTCCTTTTTGTTGCAAAAAGCATACCGGTACGATGTCAAAGGAAAGAAATACATTGACACGCCTTTAAAATACTATTTCACCGATATAGGCTTAAGAAACGCAAGACTAGGATTCAGACAGCAGGAAGAAAACCACATCATGGAAAACATCCTATTTAACGAATTGGTAATCCGTGGATATAAAGTAGACGTTGGTGTTGTAACCACCAGTGAAAAGAACCCAAATGGTAACTATGTAAGAAAAAACCGAGAAGTTGATTTTGTCTGTAATCTCGGATATGAGAGATACTACATACAATCCGCGTTTGCTCTCGATGATGCAGAAAAGAAAGAGCAAGAAGAAAAATCCTTGCTGAATATCCATGACGGTTTTAAAAAAATCATCATTGTAAGAAATAACATCAAGAAATGGATAGATGACAAAGGAACACTCTTTCTAGGCTTAAAGGAATTCCTTATCAATCCAGATTCCATAAAATCCTAAAAGATCTTTTAAAACCACATTTGTTTTCTAAAACATAAAATTGCAAGAACTTGCAAAAATTTTAGTTAGAATGCTTGTCCTCAAAGAAAACTGCCGATGTTGTCAGAGAGGGAACTGACGCAAATTTCACCAGTCCCTTATCCTGTTATGCGAGGAATGCACTTTAGTCTATTATTTGCACATATAAAGCACACGTTTAGCTACCTTCATTTCCCTCGAATCGTATAATGAAGTCAGATACAAGTAAGGAGGCATATATATGGCAAGTGTAAACGTCACAATTCGAATGGATGCGGATGACAAGGTCAAGGCGGAGAAGCTCTTCTCCGAACTTGGACTCACAATGAATGATGCCTTCAATATGTTCGCTAAGCAGTCCATCAGAGAGCAGGGCATCCCCTTCAAAGTCACAAAGAACACCGGCGTCCAATACATAGACCGAAGCCTTCTCGACAAAATGTTGGAAGAATCCGAAAAGAAGCACCACAAAATCTATGAGGAACTAGCCAAATAGGCTGTTATTTCTCAAAAGATGACATACTCTTTATCTACTCAAAGCTGAAAGACGATTTCGAGGAAATGATGGAATCCGGGTGATGGAATGCTGGACTCTGCGATAAACACGCAACTCCAGACCTTCGATTCTAGGAATCCGGATCCGACCGGCATCGACAAGATTGCAAGATTGTCTTTTGGATTAGTCATCCTTTCATAGATGAAAACAAAGGAATCGCTGCTAAGGTCTTGGATATAGGCCTTGATATGAACAGCAGTTTCTTTAAGGCAACAAGCGAAGAGATAATCGAGGAATTCCTCGGTCTGGCCGCTGGGAAAATCGACTATCCTAGTTTTCTTTCCTGGGTCAATTCGAAAATCTGATTTATTGAAGTACTGGGTTTTCCATACCAGAGGGCTTAAACGCATTCTTTTTATTTCTTGAAGAAGCTTTTTTGTCTGATAACGATACTCGAGTTCCTTCTGGTAGCAGACTCAAGTCCGATTCGAGTGATTGTTTAGGCTTTTATCTCAAACTTTAAGGGAGAATATAGGAGCGATAGTTTCTGAACTTGTAGGTTGCAACAGCTTCCTAACCTCTGTATTCTTTCTGTTTCTATTCTAAATACGTATTCGATTTCAAGGTAGAAGCGAAATCTTTTGCTCTTATTTGATTAAAAACAGTTCTTTATCCAATGGTTATTTTAAAACGGTTAACAAAGTCTCTGTATCAATAACTCGGCTATCATAACAACGAGAGAAGTAATTCAGTCCATCTTCCTGCGTCCCAATCAGGAAAGTACCACAGGCATCTGCTGGAACAATGGTCTTATATCCTAAATAATAGGCGCTCGCCAAGGTCTGCAAGACACAGATATTCGTATCCGCACCAAAAGCAATCAGGGTATCCACACCTAATTCCTTTAATAACAAATCAAGGTCCGTCTGGAAGAATCCGCTATAACGGCGTTTCGGAACAATGTAATCCTTATCCGTCACATGGAAAGCAGCTAAGGGCTTAGCCGCCTCAGTCCCTTTGATTCCGTGTTCACCCCAAAGTTCCAATTCTTTGTCTAATCCTTTGATATGAGCATCACAGGAAAAGATAACTGGTATATCAAGTTCCCGAGCCTTGTTGACAATCTTCACTGCATTATGGACAACACCATCCAACGCTTGGATATTTCCTAAGGAACCCCCTAATAGATCAATGACTAAGACAGCGCATTTCTTCAAATCAATCTTCTGACTATTCTGCCAAGCAGTGTTCTGATGTTCTGGTAAATACATGTTTATTGAATATCTCTTTCCTTCTAATTATAAGATAAAACACAACCTAGACAGATAAAATCAGCACTATCTTTTTTCTGACTTCCTAAAGATATTTGTTTTTTCAAAAACATTCTTTACCTTAATGAGACTAATAAAGGAGGGTCTTGCTTACGAATTTTAAAATTCATTTTATATTCTACCATCATTTCTAATTCCTGTTTCAATAGAAGAGAACCAACACATTTTCTTGCTGCCTATAAAGCAGCAGAAAGCATCAAAGAAACCATCTTGTCAGAAATATAAAAAACTGCCTTGGAAGTCTTTCCTTATCCAGGCAGTTTTCCTCGTAATATTTAGGTAATCCCTACTGCTTCAGTTTCTTTTTCTTTCGGAAGGATACCCTTTGTTTTAAGAGGAACCTAATAAGAAGGAAAGCAATCGAGGTCCTTACGATCGTAGCACCAGGCTTCAAATCAAGGTGATAAGCAAGAATCAAGCCAATCAGCCTGGATGCAACGGAGAATAGTACACTGAAGATCCTTGTCCACTTATATCCTTTCTTCAACTGCAAAGCAATAGCAGTCGGAAGGACAACCAAGGAAGATACCACCAAGGATCCGACGACTTTGCTTCCTATTGCAATCGTAAGACTAAGCAGAAGGTCCCTGATGAAAGTAAGAAGATTTGTTTTGACTCCGTCAATCTTCGCCTCATTCTCGTTATAGAGGACGGAAAACACCGGATAATAGAAGAGAAGGACAAAAGCCAGGATTACAAAAGCAAGGACAGCAGTGATAATCAGCTGAGTATCTGTGATAGTCAGAATGGAACCGAAGAGATAGGCATCGAAGTTATTGGCCTTCGTAAAACTCGATAGAATGCCAGCAAGGCCAATGGAAGCACTCAGTACAATTGCCACACCGATTTCCGAAAACTTATTGAATTTCTTTCTCAGGATATCAATGAAAAGGAAAGCGATGACACAGGCAATCACACTCCTTAGCCTAGGAGATAGGCCGGCGGCAAGGCCAATAGCGACACCTGCCAAGGAAGAATGGGCCAGAGCATCTCCAGAAGAGGATAGCCGCCGGAAGACAGCAAAACTACCGACAAGCGGCAAGGCGATACCAAGCAGGAAACAGATAGCAAAGGCAACCTGCCTGAATTTATAGGTCAACATGATGATGCCCTCTTTTCAGTTCATCTTGGTAAGACAGTACTTTTCCGCCCTCGATGAAATAGATAAGATCTGCGCTTTTGAGATCCTCCGGGTGATGGGAAACAAACAGAATGCCTTTTCCTTTCTTCTGGAGGCCTTCGATAATCGATATCAGGCTTTTATGGGTCTCTTCGTCAAGTCCAGCATCCGGTTCATCTAAGACAATCAAATCCGGATCCTTTATCAGAGCTTTCGCAACTTTGACTCTCTGCAGCTGTCCACCGGACAGTTCATTGACAAGCCGCTTTCTCAGCGGATAGAGACCGAATTCCTCAAGCCTTTCCTTCACTTTCTCTTTTCGTTCCTTAGGATGAAAAAAGGATAAAGCGGATGGGAAACCTAAGGATACGATTTCCTCTACCGTCGCTGGAAAAGAACCATCCGAAAGAGAAGTAGTCTGGGCAATATAGCTGATTTTATTGACATTCCGTTCGATTTTTCCTTTCGTGGGTCGGATAAATCCTAAGGCAAGCTTAAGGAAAGTCGATTTACCACCTCCGTTCGGGCCTAAGATACCGATGAACTTATGATCCGGTAAATCTAAGGTAACATCATCCAACACCAAGGCATCGGAATAGGAAAAGGAAACATGATCAAATCGAATCATCATTGCACGCCTTGACAATCTTTGATAGATTGTCTTCCCTTAAAGATACATAGTCGACTTTCCCCTCATCGCTTTCTTCGATACTCTCCAATGTATAAAGGGTATCCGTCTTCACCTTTGCTTCTTCAGCGATTTTCTTTGCAATATCCGGGCTCACGGCATCTTCATAGAAGATGGTCGTAACATGGTATTCTTTGACCTTCTCGATAAGTTCCTCCCTCTTTTTCGCAGTCGGGGCAGCATCCGGTTCAAGACCGGCAATATAGATTTGTTCTAATCCATAATCGCTTGCAAGATAGCCAAAAGCAGCATGGGAAACTACAAGATATTTATTCTTAACACTGCTAAGCTGATCCGTATATTTTTTATCCAGTTCCTGGAAACGGACTAGTTCCTTGGAATAGTTTGCTTCATAGTAGTCTTTGTTCTCCCCATCGATGCCAACTAAAGTATTCTTAATGTTCAGTAGTTCCGTCCTGGCATTCTTGACAGACAGCCAGACATGGGGGTCCGTTACACCATTTAACGTCTTAGGAGTAATGTCTTTGGTTACTACATAGGATTTCTCTTTCAGTTCCTTCGGAAGAGAATCACTCCATTTATCGAGGCCTAATCCATTCAGAAGAAGAGCAGAAGAAGTGGTCCTGCCGGCTATTTCCTTTGCTGTCGGCTCATAATCGTGGGGTTCCTGCCCATAAGGAGTGAGGCATTTCACATCATACTTATCTCCGGCTACTTTCTTAGCCCTATCATAAATCGGAAAGAACGTAGTATAGATTGTTCGTTCATTACTTTCCTTTTTTCCGCAAGAAGCAAGAGCTAGAGGTAAGACAGATACCAGCAACATCATTTTCTTAGTAAGTTTCATATCGGTCCTTTCAATTGCAAACGGTTTGCATTTGCAGCAACGCGGACTACTATACTCCTGGTGGATTGATTTGTAAAGACAAAAGTTTTAAAGTAAGAGCATGATTGAAGACTTATTCAAAACCCACGGCTTGAAGACAACAAAGAGCCGCCTTGCTATCTATAAAGCCTTAGATACAAAGACTTACCCATGCACTGCGGAAGAGCTATCTAAGGATATCCAGGATGAAGAAATTAACCTTTCGACAATCTACCGTACTTTAAACGCCTTTGTAAAAGCCGGACTTGTAAAACTCGAAGTCAATGAACGCAAGGAGAACGTCTTCTCTTTGGACAAAAAAGAAGACAAACATATCCTTGTCTGCAAAAAATGCCATAAACGGATTCCCTTGAAGGGCTGTCCTTATCATAAGGTCAATGAAAGGATTGAAAAAGAGACCGGATTTCAGATTGAAGATCAGAGCACTGAAATCTATGGTCTCTGCCCGGATTGTCAGAAGAAACAGCGCTAAGTCTTAAAATATCATTGTTCAATAACATTGTTGCATAGCCAAGAATTCAAATAATCTACCACTTAATTCAATAAGATAACTATATTTCGAGCAATAATTGCTTTATCAAAACAGTCTTTTCAAAGATAAATGCGAGACGAAATATTTTTTGTGCAGATTTCATCACAATATTTTAAGTTTCAAAATTCCGATTATTTTGATTTTATAAATCGTCTTTTATAATTTTATGATTTGTTACTGCTTAACATTGAGTTTTTTTCTCAATTTTAATACAATATTTAAAATGGAGGCAGGATTTATGCTTTTACAGTTCAATTTCGAAAACTATGGTCCTTTCAAAGAAGAAGCATCGCTAAACCTTGAAGCAGCACCCTATGCTGAATTCAAAGAACAGATTCGAACAATCGGGAACAAGAAAATTCTTCCTTTAGCCGCTATCTATGGTGCAAATGCCAGTGGAAAGTCTTTTACCTACAACGCTTTCAATTACAGGAAGTTCAGGGTGCTTTTTTCCAGGAGCCTTGATTTAGAAAAAAGCAAAACGACCCTTAATCCTTTTCCGGAAGCAGTGCCTTTCCGATTAGACAAAGAAAGTGAAAACAGTCCTTCCTCCTTTGAAGTGATCTTAACCTCCGAAATAGACGGGAAAGAAATCACTCTTCAATATGGATTTTCTGTATTTCAGCGCCAGATTGTTAAAGAATGGCTTTATCAACTTCCTCAGCGGAGTACTTCTGCCGTAAAAGAATACCTCTTGCGAGACAGAGAAACTATTAGTATAAAGATTCCCGAATTAGATGATTCCATCAAAACAACTTTAGAGAAATCTACTCCTTCTTCAGCACTTGTCTTATCTTTTGGTTCCAGACTAAATGTGGAACCATTTAAAACTATTTTTAACTTTTTTAATATTTCCTTAGTTACCGACTTTGGTAACCTTTCTGAAATGTTTTTCCGTGAGCACCTGCTTCCTATAGGTATAGCTGAAAACAAAGAAAGCCTATCGGATTGTGTTTCGTTTCTTCAGAGCTTCGAACCTTCTATCAAGAATATTCGATTAGAGGAAATCAAGCAGGACAATAATCAAAAGCAATATTTTATTAAAACCATACATAGAACGATAAACGGAGAAGAAGTGGAATTTCGAAGGGAAAACGAATCCTCAGGAACAAAGAAAAGGTTCCAATTCTATAGTTTTCTTCGCCAGGCAATCAGTACGGGAAGTGTCCTTTTCGTTGATGAACTCAATTCACGTCTTCATCCTCTGCTTTTGCGGAATATTCTTCTGCTTTTTCTTTCCCAGGAAAAGAATCCAAACCATTCACAGCTAATTTTCACTTGCCATGAGCCTTGGCTGTTAAGCGCAAAAATTCTACGCCGCGATGAAATTTACTTTACAAACAAAAATCTCAAAACCCAAGCTTCTGAGCTCTATTCCTTGGCTGAGTTCAAAGATGAAAAGGGAATGAAAATACGTTCCGATGAGGACTTTGAAAAGAATTACCTTCTCGGAAAATATGATGGAATCCCCGTTCTTTCAAATATGGGAATAAAAGGAGAATAGGCAAATGGGACTTGGCAGACCAGGGAAAAAGCCCCGAAAGCAAGGGTCACGACGAGAACTTTTTGAAAATATCCTGATTGTTACGGATGGTGAGAAAACAGAAGCTAATTATTTTCAGGGACTACGTAATTCATTTCCTGAGCCTATCAGAAATAAGATAAGCATAAAAATCCTAGCTAAGCTTGATACACAAGAACTTGTTGAACGATCACTGAAAGAACAGAGAGAAGACCCTAGGGAACGGGAAATCTGGATAGTTTTCGATAAAGACAATCGGCCTGATGATTTTGACAGAATAATATCAAGTGCCAAAAAGCATGGTATTAATATTGCTTGGTCCAATCCCTGTATTGAGATTTTCTTTCACGCTTATTATGGGAAAAGGCCGAAAAACACAGATGCAAAGCAATGTATTTCTGCTTTTTCTATCGATTTTCAAAAAGCAACCAAGAAAGAATACTTGAAAAACGACAAAGAAATTTATGATATCCTGTGTCATTCAGGAGATGAGAAGAAAGCTATTGAATTTTCCAAAAAGAAATTAAAGCAATCAATAAATGAAGCCGAAAGTAAAAAGCCTTCTTCTTATTGTCCGGGTTCTACTCTTCATGAATTAGTTGGTAAAATCACAAGCCATCGCCCGGAGAACAAATAAGGAGAAGCGTTTATCCAGAATCTAAAAAAGACTATGGGATTTTACTCCCATAGTCCTTTTTAAGACTAGTTCTGTTTCTTAGACACAACGTAGGATGTGATAAGCCTAGCTAAGCCAGCAACAGCGATGACACCGAAGACAATTACACAGGTATTGAGAGTGATTTCCCACCAAGGAGTGACTTCCTTGATGACACTGTCGCCCTTGATACCATTCCTGGCCCAGGATTTGTTGGAGATAGTGTAAAGGATACGTTTGGCGGAATCACGGACCTTCTCACAGAAGGCAGCATTGTTCTTATAGTCTTTCAGATCATTCGCGCTTCCCATAAAGAGGTTCGTTCCACCCCTATAGCCGTCATCATAGACCCTATAGGTACCGCCATTGGAAACCGCCCTATCGGTAATAGCATAGCCTTTGAAACCCCATTCTTTCTGCAGAATGTTGATAGAAAGATTCTCGTCTCCGCCTGTCCATAGACAGCCGGAACGATTGAAGGAAGACCTAATCGCACCGGTGTCGCCTTTCGTGACTGCGATTTCAAAAGGAGTCAAAAGAAGTTCACGGGCTTCCTGTTCATTTAACCAGATGCTGATACCATTTCGCTCTGTTTCGCATTCATTGAAGGCAAAGTGCTTCAAGTGGGCAACAACGCCTTTCCCCTGCAGGCCCTGAATCTCATAGGCAGCAGCAAGTCCGGTCAGCAGAGAGTCTTCAGAGAAGTATTCGTTGCTGCGTCCGATAAACGGAGTGCGATGGAGATTGACTCCTGGAGCATAGATACCATGGGTATCGGAAAGGATAATGTCTTCAGCAAAGGCGTCTCCGACTTTCTTGATAAGATCAAGATTGAAGGAGGAAGCCCAGATACCTTCGCTCGGGAAGGAAGAATCGGTCTTTGTCGCTGTGACAGCCGTCGGACCATCCAAATCAACGGTTTCCGGCAAACCGACAGAAGCCAGAGTAGCTGTCGACCTTTGACCGGAAGTAACTAATTTAATCTGGTCTTCCTTTGACCTCGAATCAAGGAGAGTGTCCCAATACGGAGAATCAAATTCGACACCACGCAAAGAAGCGACGGTAAGCTTCTTTTCTCCTTCTGCAGTTTGATTATAGCTTGGCCTAGTGCCATCACTTGGCAAAGAGCGATGCGAGCTTAGATCTTTGATCCTCTGTTCTGTTGCGGTAAAGGAGATTGCCTGTTTCGGCCAGGTTCCGCTCCAGTCTTTCCGGGAGACATACGTAACCTTATTATCTCCTTTTCCTTCATATCGGTTCCTATCTGCATGATCAAGTTGGTTGGTGATAGCTTCACCGGTTTCTTCGCTCTTCGAATAGGTTTCACTATCCGTCTTAGAAAAGCTGATCTTATAGGCAAAAGTGGATTTTCCTTCGCCAATCCTCTTAGAAGCATCGATGGAAGACTTATTCCTGAGGATGTTGTTCAATGCATCATGAGCATCACTGCCAAGAGAGAGATAATAGTCACCCTCTTCTAAAATGTAGGTCTTATACCCATCGGCATCATAGGTCTTAAACTGTGATTTCTCAACGGAGAGCTTAACGGTCTCCTTCTCGCCTGGTTCTAATTCTTTGGTCTTAGCGAAGCCGACAAGTTCAATGGCAGGTTTTTCAATGCCATGGTCTTTGTCATAGTTGGTATATGGTCTCTGCCTGTAGATCTCTACGGCATGCTTTCCTTTGACTTCTCCGGTGTTTGTAACATCGAGGGAAATCTGATAGGTCTTCTCGTCACTGGAAGGAATGACCTTAAAGTCCGAATAGGCAAAGCTCGTATAGCTAAGGCCATAGCCAAAGGGGAAGGCAACATCGGCGCTGTAATCGTAATCGCCGTTGTTTCCCTGCTTTAGAACAGCATCCTCGTATCTTGTCTCATAATACCGGTAGCCAAGGTAGACGCCTTCGTTATAGACGCCATAGGAACGATTGGTCGAATTGAGTTTTGCCTTCTTCCAGTTCGTATAACCGGAAGCAAAGGATTTATTGAAGTTCAGTTCCCAGCTTGCCCTCGCGGGAGAAGAGAAATTGTCCCGGCAATAGGTGTCGGAAAGACGACCGCTTGGATTAACGGTTCCATCGAGGACTTTAGCTACGGCGTTCAATCCATAAGAACCGACATTCCCAACCCAGAGAAGAGCATCCACATCGATTCCTTCCCGGTAGAGATAATCCTGTTCGATTGGATTGGCAGTATTCAGAAGAACAACGACTTTCTTCAGCTTTCCCTGTTTTTTCCTTTCGGTCAGTCCTTTTAGAAGGTCAAGCTCATCTTTGGAAAGCGACAGATAGGATCCGTCTTCGCCATCGCTTCCGCTGGTTGAAAGATCTTTTCCTTCTCCTGATTCACGGGAGAATGTCACAATAGCAGCATCCGAATACTGTTCGATGGAAGATAAGGTAGCCGCATCATATTTATCATAAGGGACTTCATTAATCGTATAGAGAGACGCAGAGGTCACTCGTCCGTAGTCTTTACCAGCACCATTGGCATAAAAATCGGTCAGAGTGGGATTGACAGAAAAGCCTTCCTTTGTCAAAGCATCCTGAAATGTCACATATTTCGAAGAATCCGTGGAAGAAGAGCCGGAAGTGTTGTAATTGAAGCGGACAGAGGCTGTACCCAGAAGGGAGACTTTGCTTCCTTTGGCAAGCGGAAGGGCCTTGTTCGCATTCTTCAATAAGACGAGTCCTTCTCCTTCGACCTCCTCGGCTGTTTTGCTGACATAGTCCTTCACGTCCTTTGCATCTGTATAGGTTCGCTTGAAATACTGGGCATCGGCATCATTTCCTTTGTTGGTTGTCGTGATGCCCAGGGCATTATTGATAGCACCGGAATTGGCCTTAGCGATGCTTCTTCCAGAGAGAGTGATAACAAAAAGCGTAGAAGCCGAAAGGAAGAGAACGTTATACAGCTTGGAATGGGCAAATATCTTTTTCATAGTCTAGTTCTCCTTGGTGGTGACAAGTTTTACTTCGTCCTTAACCGGCTTTTTGGAAAGGAAAACAGAAATCAGATCCGCAAGGAAAGCAAGGAAGAAGAAAATAACTGAGAAGAGGAAACCCATGGAAAAAGAAGAGCCGTCAATGGCAACTAAGAGATTGGCGACATAATTCACCTGCGTTCCGATATAGCAGATAAAGCTATAGAGAGCGAAAAGATACGCAAACTCCCGAACCAGTTTCCATTCCCTGATCCTTGAGAAGAGAGAGAGGGCAAGCGAGCAGGCAGTGGTGACAAAAAGAACAACAGAGTACTTCGGAGCAAACTCGTTTACTCCGGTAAGCGCATAGAGAACCAATGAAATCAGTGAGAAGACAAATCCAAGGGCAACAAAATAAAAGCCTTTCGTCCGTTCCTTGAAAAATTTCGCAAGCTTATCCATTTCCTTTTCCTCAGGCAAGATTATCCCTATGGGCATCAAAGGTAAGACCGACATCCGAATAGCAGGTCAGACAGTCAATCCTTGGAGCTTCGGCAGCCCTTGTGCCACTAGCATCATGACGAGTAGAGTTATTCGTGATGAGCTTGATGACATTCTTTCCCTGCTTCAGGGAAAGGGAAGTAGAAAGCGTGAATTCCGAGAATGCCTTCTTCCTCTTCACATCACGTCCCGAAGGAACATTGTCAAGGACAATGGTTCCATAATCAATGCTCTCTCCGTTGACCGAGACAATCCAGTTTTCCTTTGTGAAAGTCCTATCAAAATACTCGGCAGAAAGGGATGCCTTTAAAATCGCATCATCGGTAGCCTTATCGGCTTCGACATCGAATTGGATAAAGGCTTCTTTGTAATACAAATCACAGACGAAATGATCATTCGAGCAGCCGCCTTCCACAATCGAACCGCTGAAGATGAGACCGGTTCCGGAGACATCAGAAGAATAGCCATGTCCGATTTTTTCTCCAAAGCCATTGATATTCTTGTCTTCATCGCTTGTCAGGCCATCGAGCTTCGTATATTCAGCTTCAAAAGTATCAATCTTAAACCAACGGGCATAGATATCGGCATCCGCATCGAATTTCTTGGTTTGTTTGACCGGATTAACAAACTCCGCAGAATCATACCAGTTCTTCAAATAATATCCTTTGCGGTAAGGCTTTCCAGGGAATGCCTTTAAACGATCTCCCCTAGCCGCATTGGTCGACCTTGTGATGTAGATACTATCCCCCGAATGGAAATTGACAGTATAGGCATCGTCCTTATCCTCAATCCAGTTTGCATATAGGATGATTCCTTCTTTGGCCGTGCTGGTCAGATCAAAGACATTCGCCCCCTTCTCATCGGTTGACCAATAAGAGAAAAGATAGCCTTCTCTTTCCCTAGCCGGGAAGGAAGAAAAAACCTGTCCTTTGATTTCCTTCACCCTCTTATCGCTAGGAGCTCCCTCATAGTTATACTTGAAGACAATGCTCACTTCATCTTCTTTGACATCCTGACTAGGAGAAGAGGTCGAGGCCACCGTATTCTCGGTTGTATCCTTCTCCTGAGAAGCAGAGGGTGCTTCGCTGATTCCTTCCCCGCCTTTATCCGAGACACTCGGCTGAGAAGCAGCTGATTCATTTCCACCGCATCCGACCAAGGCAAACAAAGCAAATAAGGCAATAGCAGATTTTCCGAATTTATTCATGATATGGATTCTCCTTTAATGGCGGAAGCTTTCCCGCCGAGAATATTATTTCAAGTTGTGATTTCTAAGCGGTTACATTGAAAAATACAGAGTTGAAATGGGATAAAAAGATAAAATGTGTGCTAAAAAGCAGAAAACAGGGACAAACGTCCGCTAGAAAAATTTGTTTCTCAACAAGATATGCAGCAGGCCAAGCTGGCCTGCTGCATAAGGAAACATCAATCGATTCGACTCGGATTACTTCTTCTTCTTGAAGACGAAGGCAACAGCAACCAATGCACCGACTAAGGCAACAACGCTGACAGTGGTAGCTGTAGCAACAAGAGCCGTATTGGATCCTGCACTAGTCGTTTCGCCTTTATCACCGGTATCGCCTTTGTCGCCCTTATCGCCTTTGTCACCCTTATCGCCTTTGTCGCCTTTTTCACCATTGGTGATGGTAGTCGAGGTTCCATCGCTGTAATTGATGACAAATCCGTTATCGGTTTCGACAACAGAGACAATCGTCTTTTCTTCGGTCGGAGTGGTCGGATTGTTATCGGTGACAACATAGTTGACCGTGAAGTAGGCAACCTCATCCTTAGACTGAGATCCACCCATGCCTGGGAATCCGCCCGGGAAACCTCCACCAGGGAAGCCCATTCCTCCGCCGGAGGATTTGGCTTTGGCAGTGACCTTGAAGGTAACAGAGTAAGTTCCGCCTTTTGTCGGAGTACCGCTGACCAAGCCGTTTTCAGAAAGAGTCAGTCCCTCAGGGAGAGCAGATCCTTCATTGACTTCATATTTGACGGATTCGTATTTATCGGTAGAGAAGACATCGGACTCATACTGAATCATCGCCTGCGTACCGACAGTAAGCTTATCCTCTTCATCGGAGTCAGCATCTCTCTTAAAGGCAGAAGCAAGGGTGATGGAGAAGTCCGCTGTCTTAGTCACATAATTATCGATGGTAGCAGTAACCTTGAAGTCGAATTTTCCAATCTGGCTGGACTTGCCGGAAATCTTTCCAGTAAGCGGATCAAGAGAGAGACCATCCGGCAGTTTGCCTTCAGAGATGGAATACTTGACAGAAGAGCCTACCGTCAGGGCATCCTTTTCAAGAGCGACCGAGTCCTCGAAGGAGGCATAAGCCGTTCCGTTCCTGTTCTTGCCAAGAAGCTGAAGCTCGGTATAGCCATTCTGGGCATTGGCAGAGTTTGCAGTTGCCCAAAGGACAGAGTGAGCCGTTGCACGGGCATAGTAGTACTGGTTCCAGGATTCTTTTGCGCTCTCGTTTGCATCGTTCTCGACAATCTTGTATTCGACATCGCCTTTTCCATCACGGAGAGATGGGTTCCAGGTTCCGGAAAGAGTGTCATACCAAGGTTCGGTCTTATAGACAATACCGTTACCGGCACGGACCATGAGATCAATCGTAGTGCACCAACGCCTTCCTAAGAAGCCATCGGTAATCCTGAAGCCATGCCATCCGTATTCTTTCTGAAGCAGGCCGGTCCTGAGATACCAGTTGGACTGGTTCGCAACACCGGTGATACGTCCATAGGCAGACCTGCCGGAGGTAGCTCCGCCTTCCTGAATAGCCCTCTGGAACTCCTTCCTTTCATACTGACGGAGATTCTGCTCGGAAGACCAGACATAGAGCGACTGACCGCCACGGTTGGTTTCCTGGTCATTGAAGGCAAGATGCTTGATCATCGGGTTGCAGCCTGCGCTTCTTGCGCCCTTGACGACTTCGGCAGCAATGTAACCGCCCTGTAAAGCATCCTGAGAATAGTATTCGTTATTACGGCCGGAGAAAGCAGAACGATGCCTGTCCATACCCGGACCATACCATCCCGTACGACCCCTTAAGGTCGAGATTGAGCCATTGATGACACCTTCCTTATAGGCAAGATCCTTGTTCCAGGTAGAAGCAATCGTGACCTCGCAGCACCATTCATGGGTATTGCCGAAATCGTTCGGGCCGTCTTCATCAACCGATTTATCCTTTCCGAAATCATTCAGGGCCGGAGTAGAAGCTCTCGATTCGGTCGAAAGCGAGCAGATTTCTTCCCAGGTAAGCTGGTTAAGGAACTCATCGTATTTCGGATCATCATAGTCACGTCCCATCAGATCGGCGAATTTCAATGTAACAGTACGATTCGTTGCACTTGCCGCCTGAGTCCAGGAAGCCGGAATCTCCTCTTTGGTCTTGTACCAAGGCTGGGAAGCGTCTTCCACAAGCTCCGTATTGACACGGAGTCCGTCGGAGGAAGTATCAATCTGCTTGGAAGGAACAGCCGTCAGACGGGCAATATCTCCATCCTGCCAGATCTTATAGACTTCATCCGTGAACTTGAGTCCAGCAGTAGTAGTTGCATTTTCGCCTTCTCCGGTGGTGAAAGTCTTCGGAGCTTTCGGGAAGGAGGCAACCTCGGCATCAGCCGTAGAGACATCGAAATCAGCACGGGTCCTTAAGACTTCCGGATCGCCATCGGCTCCCTCAGCCCTCCTATCGGAAGTACGGAGAGAGTTGTACCTCGTCTTTCCGTTCTTCTCGCCTTTGTACTTGCCGTTATCGGTCGTAAAGAGATTGGAGACACGGTTGCCAGAGAAATCATCCAGATGCTGATGGACATTGGCATCTAAGTTGAACTTGTATTCGTCAACTGCATTTTCCGAAGTGATGGCTTCGGAAAGATCACGGTGGGAAGTATCCCTGACACGGATGGTATACTCGCCCTTGTCAAGTTCATAGTCGCCCTTGACGGAGTCGCCGTTTGCATCCTTGTAATCCCAAGAGGCAAAGTCCTGGACATTGAATTCCACTACGACTCTCTCGCTCTGGCCAGGCTGAAGCTTGCTTGTCTTAGCATAGCCGACCAAGTCTTCGGCCGCTTTTTCGATTCCACCCTTGGTGTAAGGAGCCTTGACGTAGACCTGGACTACTTCTTTGCCAGCGACAGAACCGGTGTTCTTAACATTGACTTCGACATAGAGCTTCTTGACCTTGGCTTCATTGGTATCCGAAGAGAGCTCTGCAGAGGTCAGCTGATGATCGACCTTCTTGGATTTTTCTTCATCCTTATAGACATCAACGATGTTCCTTGCGAACTTGGTGTAGGACCTTCCATCGCCAAAGCCATAGGCAACATTCTTCTTGTACCATTCCTGAGCAGCGCCCGGATTGTTGGCATACCTGTCCTCATAACGGGTCTGGTAGTACCGATAGCCGTTGTAGATATCCTCTTCATAGTCGACGCCAAGGTCAGTCCAGTCATCGGACTGGGCTCCCTGCTCGATTTCGTAGGTGAAGTAAGAGCCGTATTTGCTCTTGGTCTCTTCCGTTGCCGGAATCAGGTTTCCGTTCTCATCCTTCTTGTACTGCGGACGGTTGCACCTAAGGGAACCATCTGCTTTGTAATACTTGTGGGAAGAACCAGTCTGGGAGTTGTCGCCGAAGTTCTGCCAAGTCGGATCCGCAGTGAGATCCATCGGCCATTCATCGACAAGTTTGCCGGAAGGATTGATTTCACCGCTTAAGATCTTGGCGGTACCAAAGAGTCCGTCTTCGCCCGGACGCCCGATCCACCTCCTGGCATCGATACCGGAATCATTCTTCAGTTCTCCGACTTCCCTGACATTGGAAGTGTTCAATAAGACAATGACTTTCTTGAAGTTGGCTTTGACGTCCTTGATAAGAGCCCGCTCAGCTTCCGTAAGCCTTAAGGCATGCTTAGAGGTATAGGCTTCCTCTTCCGCAGCACCTGGGACATCGACACGGTTGACCGGAGCAGAATCCTTGTTTCCGTCGGTAGAGAAATTCCATCCTCCGCCGCCAGTACCCTGGCTCTTCTTCTGATACGTGGCAAGCTGTTTATGGGAGGCGATGTCCTCTGCCGTTGCTTTTTCACCCGTGGCACGGGAGACATCGGAACCTTCGCCTGCGTTACGTCCTATGACAACAACCGCAGCATCCGAGTACCTTCCGAAGGAGGTACGGACCGTTCCATCGAAGTCATTGAACTGATCAGAGATAGCTCCGCCAGAAGACCTAGGACCGCTGGTTGCCGAGACACCCTGATTGGCATAGTGGGCTGCTAGGGCCTTGTTGACATGGAAGCCTTCCTTTTCCCTAGCATCGGCTAAAGTGACAGAAGTCTTACGATTGGACTTGGATGCAACACCGCCGCCGACTGGGGCATAGGCATTGGTTCCGAAAATGGAGACATAGGATCCGATGCCTAAAGGAAGCGTATTGTTTTCGTTCTTAAGTAAAACGTTTCCTTCGGCAGAGAGCTCAACATTGAGTTCCTGTGCTGCTTCCTGGGCTTCTTCTAACGTCGAAAATCCCGGATAATACTTATCGCCTTGTTTCTTCCTGGCAGTGGTACCGTTCAAACCGGTAAAACTGCCTGTTCCGCTAAACACCCTCGCGCCGACGGCAAGAGCAGATAGGGAGAATAGACACCTCTTCTTGGAATTGTTCTTCATGTTTCCTCCTGAAGCGGGCTTGCGCCCTCAATTCGTATGGCTCTAGTTTAGGGAAAAGGAAGTAAGCGGTTTCAAAAATGGAAGAAGTGAGGCTTTCTGGGACAGAGAGAAACCGAAATGGGCTGAAAAACAGAAAAACGGGATGAACTATGCCATCCCGTTCGGCTTACTGTGCTCTTTTCGCTAAATCATCCTGTTCTTGGTCAGATCCCTGTACTTTCCGATGATTTCCTCATGGTTCTGCCGTGAAAGGGGAATCTTGGTCTGGTCCTTTAGAGTCAGGTACGTAGCTGAGAACTTATAGATGTACCGGTAATTGACCAGAAATCCTTTGTGGACACGGATGAAGCCGTAAGGAGAGAGTTCGTCTTCTAACTCAGAAATCAGTTTTCTTACTTCAACTCTCTCCTTGCTCTCCGCCCTATGGAAACACTGGTAGTTGTGATTGCTCTCGATATACCTAATGCTGTCTAAGGGTAAGAGGATTGTCTCTCCATGGGATTTCACTTCGAGATGACGGACTTCTTTGCGGGAAGGAAGGACATCCTCAAAGAAGTGCTTCCTGATATTCTTCGTATCCTGGAAAAAATTCGTCTTCCGGATGAACCCAATCGGATTGTAGTTGAAACAGGAGAAGACATTGGTCTCGTTCGAGGAGATAAAGATCAAAGGGACTTCCTTATCGATCTTTCTCAGTCTTTCCGCAAGTTCGATTCCATCCCTCGGCTTCCTGATAATATCGGAACAAACTAGGTCATAGAGATTGTCTTTCAGGGAATCAAGGAAGATTTCCCCACTAGTGAATCCTTTGATATTGACTTCCTGATGGAAGCTTTCGCAGAATGCAAGGAAGGCACCTTTTGCAATATCCAAAGATTCCTGTTCGTCATCAATCCTAGCAATATTAAGCATTCTTTTTTTCTCCTTCCGCAGCTTCCAAGTCCAGCCTGGCATCGGCAATGAAATGGTGGTTCTCTATTTTGAAGCTAATGTATCCGTTGCAGCTTGCAACAATGGACTTAACGATTTTGATTCCGTATCCGTGTCCTTCTCCGTTCTTGCTTGTCTTCAGGTCGATTTTTTCTTTATCGGTCGGATTTGCGACAGAAATGCGAAGATAGCTATCGGTGATGCCCCTTTTGATGTCGACAGAATCATCTTTTTCCTTCGGTTTGTAGTTCTCAAGCGCATTGTCGACAAGGTTGGTCCTTAACGCACAGAGCCTCGTCTCTTTAAAGGGAAGAACAGAGGGAACAGCAAGCAGGTACTTCAGAGGAATCTTCCTGATTCTGGCTTTCGATAGTTCCAGATTCCTGATAGAAGAGATGACACAGTTTCCGCAATCGACGATATGAAAGTCACCGAAGGCTTCCTCATTGGCGGAGGAAACATAGGCAAGGGCTTCTTCGTACTGTTTTTCCTTCAACAGGTTTTCGATATAAGCATAATGGTTCTTCAGGTCATGGCGTGCAATGGAGGTCCGCTCTATGCTCTCCTGGTTCAGTTTCAGCCTAGTATAAGCAGAATCGTTAAGCTTCACCCGGGCTTGCCTGACTAACCTGTTTTCCTGCTTTTTCTGGTTCTGGTAAAGGACCCTGTAGATTCCAACTTCCGTAACCAGAAAGAAGGAAAGGATAAGGACAATGGTGAGAGAAAGATACTTCGACTGGCTCTGATACAGCGATGGATTTATTTTACTGGTCCTAATTGTGATGATAAACAGCCTAAGGAAGACAAAAAGACTAAGAATAAGCGATGGAGTAGGAATCTCCAGATACCGGTTGATGTTGTTGATTCCGACGATTAGACCAGTGATCCTCCTCAGAAGGTTCGGAAGACAGCGGACGAAAAGGTTCAGAGATGTCGGAAAAGACGTACAAAGAAGATTGACCTGATGGCCGATTTCTGTCACAACATAGGCGCTAGAGACAAAAAGAAGCAGTTTAATCATCTTATGCGTATAGTTGCTATGTTCAAAGAAGAGTATGTAGACAGCACCCGGAACAATAATGGAGCCGACAATGATATAGGGCAGATACGCGCCACTGATAGGAAAGGAAGAGTAGACTGCACTAAGCAAAAGCATAGAGAGAAAAAGAGCGACAAAAGCGATTATTTTCTGGAGGATATATTTCTTTTTCAGATGCCTATGTCCCACACAGAAGGTAGCATCGAGTGAGGCACAGATAAGCTGGAAACAGAAAGGCACTGAAAAGACGAAGGTAAAAAAGCGTTTGAACTGATAAATCCATTCCTGCATAACTGATTATCTCCTCCGTTTGGTTTGTTCTAGTTATTGATTCGAAGATATTGTAACCCTTTTCAAGAACAAAAAAAGAAGGTTTGTTTTCCACACTTTCATTCGAAACGATTTGTTTCCGTTATTTTGCCAACAAAACTCAAAATAATTATAGATATAAATATAATCTATAAGATGCTAAAGGATACATTGTCTATAAAATCAAACCATAAAAGATTCGTAGAAAAGCAATATTGATATTTTGTTTTTTGGATAGTTCAATTTATAGATACAAACACTGTTTTCGGCAATTGTTGCTTAATTTCGGATTTATACACATTTTGATAGGACCAAGAATTGCTTTACAAGCATACAGCATATCCTGATATTTCAGAAAAAATACGTTTCCATGAAACCAGTGTTCTAAAGCATTCAATAAACAATGAATATTCCTTGATTTTCTCTTATCATACCAGACTGCAGTATCACCGGATAGTTAAACCATAGCATGTGTTTTTCGTTGGAACTTTTACAATTTTGTTGAAATTCCAACGATAATTCGATATTCTATCTTTATGGATAATATTATTTTACGGAAGCAATATCTCGATAAAATCCGGCCGTTTTATGATTCAAAATATATTAAGGCTATTACCGGAATAAGACGTTGCGGAAAGTCCGAGCTCATTAAACAGATAATTAAAGAAATCAAAGATCGCGGAGTTGATGACCAACACATTATTTTCCTGGATTTGGAAGGAAGAAGCGGTGAAGGAATCACAACACGACTTAAACTAGAGAAGAAGCTTGATTCTATGATTACGGATGACAACAAATACTACATTTTCATAGATGAAGTGCAGCACATCAAAAAATTCGAAGAAGCAATAGCATCTGTACGGATAAGTTATAATTGTTCCCTATTTGTTACAGGCAGCAATTCCAGATTGTTACATGGCAAATTGCAAGATAGATTGACAGGCCGTGCAAAAGAATTCGAGCTGTATCCTTTTTCTTATAAAGAAACTTTGGAATACAAAGCCGCAAGTGAAATAGAAATAAGTGATGATGATTTTCAAGACTATTTAGAGAACGGGGGAAGGCCTCAGCGATATGAGGAGCAAGACAAATCAGCAATAAAAGATTACCTACGTTCCCTTTGTCATTTCATCATCGAAAAAGATGTCTTTGGCTCCCATAATAAAATAAATCGTTTGGAATTTGAAAATATAGCGAAATACATTATTTCAACTACAGGCAAGCCTTTTTCGGCTTTATCAATTGCAAAACATTTAAGAAACACAAAGACAAAAGAAGAGCAAAAGAATCTTTCTCAAACAGTCAATAATTACGTTCAATATCTTCAGGATTGCTATTTCATCACAGCATGCAATCCATATTATCTAAAGGATAAAGAAAGACTAAACGGAGTGAAAAAATACTATCCCGTTGATACTGGATTAAGAAGTGCATTCAATGAAACGATAGAATTTGACGACACCTTTGCCCTAGAAGCTGTTATCTTTAACGAATTGATTATGCGGGGATACGAAGTCAGTTACGGAAAGCTACGGGATGGAGAAATTGATTTCGTTGTAAAAAAAGACACAAGAAAATGTCTGATCCAGGTAGCCTATTCCATTTCAAACCAAACCACTTTTGACCGAGAATACAAAGCATTTGACAAGGTCAAGGATCATTCCCCGAAATATGTTCTTTCTCTTGATAAGAAAGACACCTCTAATAATGGAATCACCCATCTGAATATAATTGATTTCTTGCTTGGAAAGAAAGATATCTGCCTTAGCTGATTTTCGTTGGAACTTTTACAATTTTGTTGAAATTCCAACGATAAATCGTTTTGTTTCTTCCACATCTTGGAAAAACATTTGGATTTGCCGGATTTCTAGCATTCGTTTTTCCAGGCACCAAACAGGCATAGACGTTGACAAATTACAATCAAACCGATATCTTTATTAGTCTATTAAGTTTTAATAAATATATAAAGGAGCACTAAACAATGAAAAAAACAAAAACAGCATTGCTTTCTCTTCTCGCCTTTATTCTTCCCCTTAGGGCATGTGGGAAAAATGATCCTGTCAGCAATTCGAATAGCAACCCATCTGTTCCTTCTACTGAGAAACCTTCTTTGACCGAAAAGCCTTCGGCTTCCCAGCAGCCATCTAGCGACAGCACGATCCATGTCGATAGCCGTCTTTCTCTCTTCAGGCAGGGAGATCTTTACAAGGATGCCATCCGTGCTATCTACCTAAAGAGGGACGGCATCTCTGGTGAAATCGAATGGTCTTCCAACAACGAAGATATCGTTGCTATCGGAAGCAATCCGATTAACGGAGCAAGGCCGGAAGTCAATCTGATTGCCAAAGATTACGGAACAGCAGTCATCACGGCAAAGCTGAAATCTGATCCGACCGTCTATTCCCAATATGAGGTCCTTGTCTCTGACGCCTTCACTCCTAGGAGCACAGAAAGGTTTGCCCTTGTTTCCTCTTCTAGGAAGAGGACAACGACGGAAACCTACTATTCCTATGATGTCAACTATACAAAGAGCGAAAACGGAAAGAGTACGGGAGTCACGATCTTTGAGGAAAACGAAGAGCAGTCTTCCGGAAACAACCTTACCGATGCCTATCAGATCAACGTCACGGAAAGGGATGGAAAAACCTTTGAAAAGAAGTATGTCCGGGATGGTCGTTATCTTGCTAGCGAATATCTTGATTTCCAGAACAATGTCCGGAAAAAGATTCTGACCAACACAGACGAGGATCAGACCCAAAGGTACTGGGAAACCTCTCCCTATTTCAACTATCTTGGCTATTCTTCTGTTGTCACCAAGGAAGACTTTGTCTCCTTCGATAATGGTTCCACCTATCACTTTGTCGGAGGCTATGAAGCCGCTGCACAGATCTGTCTGAACTTCTATCAGGAAGACAGGACACCCGATGACAGGTATTTCACCGTCGAAAACGGAACTATCGCCTCTTTCCACGTTGTCATCGATCCGTATAAAGGAAACACCAACGATTCCGAGAACATCCAGGTTAAGTACGGAAGGGAAATCACTTCTGTTTTATCCGAACTTGGAACTGCAAAAATCGAGCATCTCGCCAAATATCCTCATGAATCCTATCAGGATCCAATCACTCAGGCACTCAACACCAGGAAAGCATCGAAAAACTATGTTTCCAGCGTGACCCGCAAGACAAGCGGAAGCGCCGATGAAAAAACCGTCTATACCTATACGGAAGACACGATTGATATTGTCTATTCGGTCGGTAACCAAGTCCTTACCCACACCGGTGTCCATAAAGTCGATGACAACAACTATTACGAATATGAGCACGACGATAGCACGAACACCACCACTATCACAAAGAAACACAACTCCGTGTTTGATGGCACCGACAGCAGCGGAAAGAAAGTCAACCGCTATCCGACCTTCGACTTTGCCCCAGAGATTTTCGATAAGACCAATGACACCAACACCTTTAATTCCCGTGGAAATACGGCGCAGTTCATCTCTTACTGTTCCTACATCCCGGCAACTTGGACCCTGCTCCACACCTATGTCGGTGACGGAACCATCGTCTTAGATGGAAACAGCCACTTAAGCAAAGCCAGTGCCAAGAGGACCGATGGCACTACGGACTACGACTTAAGCATCGACTATTCCTCCTTCGGAACCGCAGCCGTCAGCATCGACTTCTCGAAAGCCACCGAACCCACCCTTCCGACTTCTTTCGAAGAAGCTTATCCTTCCTTAGCCAAGGAAAGGAAAGCATGGAACATTTATGATGCTGTTCCTTTCCTCTACTATGAGCCTGGATACAGCACAGCCGTTGAATGGGAGCGTGCCGACGACACGAATCCGGAATGCGCCTACATCCGGACCAACAGGCTCGACGATAGCCAGGCAGCTGTCTGCACAAAGTTCATCTCCGATTACAAACAGCTTCTCCTTGATACCGGCTATACCTTGACCGGAAGCAAGGACAAGCATGGCTATGATCTCTATGTAAAAGGAGATTATAAGATTTCTATCGGAAACGAGCTGAACTGGAACAATCAAGTCCGTCCTGCTGCCGTCATCCGTGTCTATTCCTCTCTTCTCACCAATCCAAACTAATTTCACCGTACGTTTCCAAGCACAGAAAAAGCCTGCCTTAAAGTTCAAAGGCAGGCTTTTTGAGTTCAGAGGATTAAGAAATACGGGTTGCCTTTAGCTGAACCCTGGCTCCGAATTCCTCGGAATTACCGGTAGCAAAGGAAATCTCAGCGTTTTTCCCGTTGTAGTAGAAGTCGGCGTTGTTGTTGGAATAAGTCCAGGTGACGCTACCATGGTCTAAGACAATCGTTGACCTCGTAAGGGAGACCGGACGATCTTGGAATCTTCCGTTCTCCAAGAACGTATAAGTGAAATCATAGGCTTTGCCGACAATGAAAGTATATCCGGTTCCTTCCTTATTGAGAGTAAGAGTACCGGTTCCGTTCTCTTTATAAGTGACCGTAAAGGCATCCTTCACCCTAGAAGAGTTATTCCTGGAAGGAACGTCTCCGACCCAGGAGCCGACAACATTGGCCTTCACTTCCGCAACTGTCTTCTTCTCTTCTACAAGATAGGAAACCGTAGTCTTGATGCTTGGATCCTTCTTGCTTCTTACTTCGACAGTTCCTTGTCCAAGTCCGATATTATGAAGAGAATAATATCCGTCATCGTCTTTCACAACTTCGATGATATCTTGGGTGAGAGACACGACTTCGATTTCGTCTAAGGAATTATCCGGAGTCTTGGTGATATAGAGAGTCTCACTGTCTCCCTTATAGTGGTAAGAAGAGTAGGTATTTGCCTTGATAGAAGTGAGCTTAGGAGAAACGACCTTGACAGAGACTTCTTTTTCAATTCCAGTTTCAGAAACAATTGTCAGTTTGGTTTCACCGACTCCGATTGCTTTGACAACTCCACTTGAGGCAACAGAGATGACATCATTATTGGTACTCTTCGTGATAGATAATTTGGAGTCAAGTGCTTTCTCAGGAACCACGGACTCAGCCTGAGCTTCGACATACCTGTTCACAGGGAAGGAAAGAGAGTCTTCTTTGTTCTTTTCGGTTCCGACTCCGTCCCAGGAGTAGAGGGCAGGAGTGTAATCCGTCCTGAAGTAATCGAGAGGATTGATGGCCTCTTTTCCTTGCCCCTTAAGAGCAGAATAGTCATAGCTGCCCTTGATTCCGAATTCAACGGATACTTGGTCTTTCGTCTCGCTTAGAAGATCAAGCTTTCCTGTGGCGTTGCCGTTTTCATCGGTCTCAGGCTGGTATTCCTGAAAATCATAGCTGTAAGAAGAAAGTCTTCCTTTGCTATCCAAAGTCAGATCGATGATGGCTGCAAATTTATACTTGTAGTCGCCGATCTGTTCTTCCCAGCCTTGGGTAAGATGATAGCTGACTAGATTGTCTTCAATCTTCGGCTCAATATCATCGACGCCAGCAATGATGTTCTTGCTGATCTTGGAAGCGTAGAAAGAATAGAGGGAATCTAATGCATTCAGATTCGTCTTTTTCTGATAGGTGGACAGATTGCTAGTTGAAACAGCCACCTTAGAAGCCTTGTCCTTCTCCTTGCCTTTTCCGTAGTCTAAGACGAAATAATAGGTACTGCCCTCGATCTGATTCAGGGAAAGATAAGTATCGTCTTCGATATCCTTATCGTCTTTGTAGTCATAGGTTGTCGTCTTCTTCTCCGTTCCAGAGAGGAAGAGGGCGTGATTGGAAAACGCCTGTCCGTCTTCGCTCTTTTCCGTCACTTTGCTAGCATAGTAGCCAAGCTCATAGGAATAATAATCCCGATGATAGCTGACACCGGATTGGTTTTCCTCTTCCCGTGCCTGCTTGTTGAGATAATCAAAAAGCGAAGTTATCGTCTTGCTTGGCTCAAACTCAAGTCCGCTGCCTTGGCTGATAGAAGGAGTAACGCTTGTGGTTACTCTGTCACTCGCAGAGGGCTGTTCCGATACGGAAGGAGCAGAAGGAAGGGAAGGAGAAGATTGGGAGGAATTGGTGCATCCGCAAAGGGATAGAGAAAGGATCGATAAGATAATTAAATTCTTTTTCATTATTAGTTGAAGCTCGAGAGGTCCTTGCGTTCTTCGCCTTTCCTAGAAAGAGTGAAGGTAGAAGAACCGGAATAGAGATAATTGATGAAGGTTCCAGTCGCCTCATCTTCACTAATAGCAGAGAAGGAAGTGAAGCCACGGTTGGTGTAGTAGCTGCCTTCGGCACCGATAATAGTGAAAGTCAAGGTAGCATCATCATAAGTCCAGGTGAAGCTTGCTTCGCTTTCGTAATAGCTGTACCTTCCATTCGAGGCTGTCTTGTACTTACCGGTTCCATCATCGCTGAAGTTGACGACACCTTTGAAATCGCTGCTTTCTCCATAGAAGGTCTTGCTTAAGACGTTCGCTTTGAAGGTGGCAGAGTTCGGTTTTTCGATGACATTGAAGGAAATTGTCTCCTTGATTTCAGCATTCTCAGCAGAAGCGACAACATAGGAAGCCTTTCCTAACTTCGTTCCTTTGACTAAATAAGAACCATCATCCTGCTTAGTGAATTCGGCTTCACCGACCGAATCTTCGCTCTTAACAAAGGTGACTGCCTGATTTGCTTTCTCCGGAAGGACAGAAACGGTCCTTGCAGCCGTTTCATTGAGATAGATATTGCTCGGTGCCTTGATAGAAAGAGAGGCTGCCTTTGGCTGGATAGAGGAAATCTTGATTTTCTTTTCCTTCCCGAAGCCGTTATCAAAGACAAGGGTGAATTCTCCTTCTTTCAGGACAGCAAGGGTCTTCGTATCCACAAAGCCTTCTCCTTCTTCGACGCCTTTCAGATGTGGAAGAATCAAAGTAGGCTTGTTATCCTTCGGAAGGAAAGTGAAAGACAAGGTCGATCCGTTTTCGACAACGATCTTGGCACTGTCGGTGGCATGTTCCTCATCGGAGAGTGTGTAGTTGATGGAAACGTCATAGTCGTCCCTGGCAAAAGAGGAAATATCGCTCTTAGCTAACGTGGGCTTATATCCGCGTTCACTTGTAATCTGATAGGTTCCCTTTGCGGTCCCTTTAGCAGTATCAAGCGGAAGCTTTGTTGCTTCATCGCACTCATTCTCATCATAGCTGACTTTGCTAAGCTTTGCTTCCTTCAAGAAGCAATCCCCATCCCTAGTGAAGGAGATGTTGTAGACATCCGTCCCAGACCAGGAAGTATAGTAAGCCTTTAAGTCAAACGATACGCTCTTCTTGTCCTGGGAGATGGATTTATTGATATCCTTTAGATAATAGTTGTAGCTAGAAAGAGAATCTTCATAGTCCTTCAGGGCATAGGTTGCATTATCGGCAAAGAACCTGTTATAGATGTTCTTGGCTCCGCCGAACGAAGAATATCCGGCTTTGGCGTCGCTCTCTTTGATGTAGTCGAGTCCAACGGATTCACTGTCATCCGAAATGATTCCCTTAAAGGAATATGAAGTGGAAACTTCCGGAGAGCCTCCCAATGTAGAAGTTGAAGTGATCGAGTAGTAAGTGTCACCCTGTTTTCCGTTCTCCTGGGAATAGAAAGTGGAATAGCTATCGCTGCTATTGCTCCTCTGGTGTCCTTTCACGACTAGAACATCGTTCTTTCCTGCCTCGATATCATAGTCATAATAGGAAACCCTTCCGGAGAAGTTGTCGTTGATGACCTTTCCTTTTTTGAAGTAGGTGCCTTCAACACTCCTAGCTTTGCTGAAATAGGATTTGAATGAAGCCACATTGTTCGGAAGTGAAGAAACATCGACATCTTTCACTTCTAGGATAGAAGGATCACCCAAGGCTTCGGATTTGACTTCGATTTCGACATCATGATTCGGCCTAGTGAAAAGATAGCTGCTTCCATTCTGAGCAAGATAGCAGGAAGAAGAAGTAACGGAAAGGATTTCTTCTTCACTGCTTGCTATGGTGAAGGAAATTCCTTCTCCGGGAAGAGCCTTGCCATCGTTTAGTCCAGTGACTTCAACACTGACTTTGTCGCTCTTAGTGAAAGAAACAGCATACTTGGTCTCTTCCTTGACACTTGCACTTGCGCTTGCAGTATCTTCCTTAGAGGAAGAAATCGGAGCCGTAACAGACGGAGTTTCGGAAGGAAGAGCGGAAACACTGCTACTATTGCCTCCGCAGGAAGCAAGTGACCTGCTTCCTAAGGTAAGAAGAGAGAATAGGAATTTCTTTTTGTTTGTCTTCATATTGATTATCTCCTTTATAAATGAATATCAAAAAGTTCATCCGGCTTTTCATAGTAGATTCGATTTTAATAGCCAAGAACTTAAAGCTATTCAGTTTACTAAAAATAATATATTAAATCAAGGAAAGGACCAGCCGATTCTTTTGCCAAAGGGCTTTAAAAACAGGAAAAGTATCTTTACCTGTTTAATACGCCCTATGAAATATCAATCTTATCTAATTACTTGAATTTGTTCTTCTTTTGCTGACTTTAATAATCAACTATTATATTTAAGAGAAGGACAAACTATCCTATCGCTTTTATTTTTTTCTTTCAGAAGGAATCTTTTTCGAACATAATTCCTATCGCCAGAAAACAATTGTATTTTTAGCACAATTTTTCACTTAAAATGAAATTATTCTTTACTCTCTTTTTTCTATACCTATAATAATTAAAAAAAGGGGGGGTAATATTCTCATGAAGAAAAAAGGCAAAGAGATGATATTATTGGCTGTTTCAATGCCGTTATTATTAGGCAGTTCCACAGAAGAAAGCCTTCCCAAAAAAGATGATCCATATGAAACTGCTGGTTTCATTGTTAAGAACCTTGAAAAGTTTGTTTCTGAATATAACAAATCAAAGTCTGAAAATGGTATTGATGGTCCAGACTGGCTAGCATCTTCAGTAGAAGGAACCGCTAAAGGAATAGATATTGATGATAATAGTGATTGCATATATTTAGACTTCAATAACGATAACGGGTATGCGTTAGTCAGCAAAGATTATGAGATTTTAGACAGGTCAATCAGTCGTGATCTTGAGTTTGCTAAGGATGCAGATTGTCTGTATTGGTCCTCTTATGATGGATTTGTTTATTTAGAGGAAGACGATGACAATGAAAAGCATTATGTTAGTTATGAAACTTCTTTTCTAGACAATAACGAACTGAAAGAAATTGCTTTTCAAGGATATCTGGGGCAAGTGAAAGGATATTCGGATGGGAGCGATGGTATTGAGGATATTTCGCCTTATAGGGAGGCAAGATACGGCAAAGGATGGTCATTCTCGTCTAATGAATCAAAAACCATCTATAATTTTCAAAATGTAAATCAAGATGATTATGCCGTTGATTTAAAAGAGGGAAACTGTACACTTTCAGCCTATTTCGGAATTTTCCGATATTTGCATGATTATGGTGGATTCAGTCAACTTCCCATGGAGTCATCGACTATTTTCTCTATCTTGGATTCAAAAGCATCTAAAGAAGTTCCGAAAACTTATGCCCTTTTGAGAGAAAACGCGAGGCAATACGGATACACTGACGGATCTTCCGCATGGACTTCTAGGAACATGGTAGTTTGGGGACGAAAAACATTATCCGACTTAGGATACAAAGACAAATGGTACAAAACACTTATTAAACGGTATGTTTCATGGTCATTTGGACAACAGGTTGTAAAGAATATCAATCTAGGTTATCCTGTTATGTGGAACCAGGCAAGAGGAAACTATAACTGTCATTCCATGGTTTGTAAGGGTTATAAAACTTACAAGAAAACCAGTGGTTGGTTTATTTTCTCTCATACAGAGAAGAAACACTTCATGGTCATCAATAACAACTGGGACACCAATCGGGATTATTATATCGACTTTGATGGTTATTCATCGGACTTAGTCAATGAAGGATTCGGAACATTTACAGTAGTGAGAGACAAAGCATGGTTTTAAAGAAAAAATTTATTCTACTATCGATGGGGTTCTGCCTGCTTACCGGATGTGATTCCCGTGGCAGGTATAGACGAGCAGACGGATTTGTTTTTTATGGGGAAAGCACAGAGATTTGTCTCCAAACGAAGTCACAGACTATAACTGATTCCTATGAATGTACCGAATTAGCTAAAATTACGAACGAAAAAATCGACTTTATCGATGATGGGGAACAATATGTAGCTTATGCGACGGTTAAGATCATTCCTTCTATCCAGGACTTTATTCTTAGCAAACAACAAATTCGTTTTTGGGTAATTCCTCCTAACCGAAGCAATTGCGAAGACAATGAAAGTTCCTGCCTTCCAAAGAACATGCCGAAAGAATCGAATGACGAAAAGAACATTGAAGTTAATGGTTTAGATATTTTCACAACAAAGCTGAACCAAGAAATAGACTACACCTTCTGTTTCCTTTATCCTTATGCGGAATATTCAATAAATGATTTTGTCATTAAAGATCTGTTTTCCTCTGCCTTAGAAGTAAAAACAGGTCACTTCAATTCTTCAGCCTATTTTGTTCCCCTGACAAGAGAGGAACATTTGAAATGTTTAGGATACTGAATAATAAGTCTCTCTAGTTCACGATGCTTCTCATCAATACATTAACAAGATTAATTTCCATACTAAAAACCTCTGTGGAAAGAATGTAGTATCTACTTTTTCCTCTTTTTTCAGGAAATTGGTTGGTAGAGTGAACCACTTACAGCTTGATTTTTTTAAAAGTGCAATCTAAATTACTAATTGTTATGCTAAACCAGTATTCGCGCAGTGCTCTTCTCGTCGGAAGAGAAAAGCTCCACAAGCTCTGGAATAAGAGAGTCATCATCTTCGGTGTCGGTGGTGTCGGCGGAAACGTCGTCGAAGCCTTGGCCAGATTCGGTATCGGTTCCTTTGATTTAGTCGATGACGATTTGGTCTGTCTAACTAACATCAACCGTCAGATTCTAGCAACAAGAAAAACTTACGGTAGATATAAAATCGATGTCGCTGAGGAAAGAATCCACGATATCAATCCGAAAATCATCGTGAACAAACATCAGACTTTCTATCTTCCAGACAAGAAAGAAGAGTTTGATTTCTCATCTTTCGACTATGTGATTGATGCCCTGGATACTGTCACTGCCAAGCTTTCCATTATTGAAAGCGCAAAGAAAGCAAATGTTCCGGTTATTTCAGCTAGGGGATGCGGAAACCGGCTTGATCCTACAAAGTTAGTTTTGTGTGATATATTTCAAACCAAAAGGGATCCGCTTAGCAAAGTCAGGCGCCGTGAACTACGGAAAAGAGGAATCACTTCCCTGAAAGTCGTTGCCTCTACGGAGCCTCCGACAAGACCGGATGAAAAAGAAACAGAGGATTCCTGCCTCTACCATTGTGTCTGCCCTCCGAACACAAAACGGAAATGCACGGATCGGAGAGATATTCCTGGCTCTACCAGTTTTGTTCCACCGGTAGCCGGTACTCTCATTGCCTACCAAGTCGCCAAAGATTTGATGGAGACAGAAGAAGACCCTGAAAACCAAAGAGAAGACAATCCGTTTATTCAGGATAAGAGACCATCTTCTCATAATCTCTGATAGCAAGCAAACAACAGTCTCTTAAAAACGGTCTGTATTTATCTACTTGATAATAAGCTTTCAGTAAATAGCTGCCTTGATTAAAAATCTAAGAATGCATTGAAACTGAAAACTTATTTTTAATATCAGAAAGATAGTCAATCCGTGGAACAAAGATTTTCCTATATTTCTTCAATAGGAACGCACAGAAGTAAGAAAAAGTGTAGATTTTATTCTGATAACCCATATTCTTCACTGACAGCTTTAAGCCAAACCCGATGTCAATACTTATCCGATGAAATAAGTGCCCGAAGTGGCTTTGAATTACCGTTCTTAACTTTGACTTTTCTTAGGATTATTTCTGTAATAATAAAGCTTAGGCTCAGCTTAGACAAGTGCTTTTGCAAAAATGAATTCTTATTGGAGTGTTAAAAATATCAAAAATCAGTCACTTTTTGCAAAAATGTTCTCCCAATTTTCTTTTTATTGTGAATATCTCTGCAAAAAGTAAACATATTTTCTGCCTTAAAGCACATTTTTATAGCGAAAAAGCAGACTTCTTAGCACATTTTTCAAACGAGAGTTCAAAAGTCTGTATGTGTTCTCAAAAGTAGACTTCCCTCTGAAAGACTGCTTCGGAAAGGTCTAAAATAGTGTTTCAAGATTCTAGCCAATACGTTATTCTTGGCAAACTTTTTCCTATTAAAACGCTAACCGTATGTAATGGTTTTGATTGTTCTAATTTTCAAAAAAGTCAAATGATCGAATGGAGTTCTTTTTATAGCTCCAAGCTAATAGTTTGCCTTGACTTCCTTTCGATATACATTTCCTATTTGTTGACCATCATTGATTGCTTCGAACTTCAGCTAAAGGTTTCTTTCATTTGACAAATGAGTTTAGGCATAGCTAAATTTGTTATAATATCTATGATGTTTTTTTGGGAGGAATCATTATGAAGAAAAGAATTATCATTCCGTTGTTTATTCTAACCAGTCTTCTTTCTGGTTGTGGGAAAACAAATCTTAAAAGCCTTGTGACTGGAAAAATCGATTGTTTTTCTATCTCAGTAACAAACGGTGGAACTAAGATTTTTTCAGAAGAGTATAGTTCTTCCTACAATGGGGTTTATGAGTATAGAGACAATGAAGGAAAATCCATATTCCTCAGCCATCATCTCATTGGTACTTCCTCTAATTACGGAACAAGCGAAGAAGCAGAAATTCATGTGTTTGAGAGCAGATACAAGGAGCAATACTCAATTTATACCTTCTATAGTTTTATCGGCTGGCTAACAGTTGAGAACAACTATTATTATGATTTAGACGAAAACATTATCGATTGTGAAACAAAATGGAGTCAGTATCTCTACGAAAAAGATCCCGGCGAGGAAAAAGGAGATAACGAAAAAGCCTATCAATGCGCTAAAAATTGTTATTTTCAAATAAATACAATTGGCTATCCGTTTCTGTTGCCAAAAGACTCTTCTTCAGGTAATTTCTATTACACTCTGAAAAAAGATAGGGAAGAGAGTTCTTTAGAACGTCACTCCTATATTCATCTCGGAAAAGATGATATGGTTTCTTATAAAGAAAAGTGGTTCTAATCACAATAGAAAAGAAGACAAAAAGGAAATGAATTTAAAAGAATATCATCAAGTTAAGGATAGAACATATTTGGACTACTGCTATTATCTGCAGAAAAAATACGATATTCCTAAATCACCTTACTTTACGAAAAAATGGGTAAAAACTAAGGGATTATCCAGAACAAGCGAAGGTTTGTTCATTCACCACATCTACGAAGATCATGCCATCAGGCTCGGTGACCCCATATACGCATGTCACAATCCATATCAATGGCAGATGCCAGAGAATCTTGCCTATTGTGATTTCCTAGAGCACCTTTTCCTTCACATTCTGATTTGCGAATACCCCTCCCCAGAACACAACAAGAATGAAATAGTAGGGGTCGGAGGTGTTGTAAATTTCCTTGTTCCTGAACTTAACGATGTCTATTCGGGATTTGAACCTAAACTCCGATGGAAGCAAAACTGCTATAACGCAGTCATCATGGATAAAGATGTTTTCTTTGAACTTGTAAAACGCTTCAAACACAATGGTGACAGTGCTATCCGCCTTTATGAAGACAGACTCTATCGAAGTTACAACGAATCGTTTGAACTTTGGTCCGCTGAGAAAGATAAAGATATCATTTCAGTCTTAAAGGAACTTTAATCAAAAACATTCTCAGTAAAAAACAACTCAATAAAAAGGAGAAATCTATCTAATGCCAAGAATTGATTTTACAATCCAAATAGACCCAGAAATCAAAAAAGAAGCAGAAGCTGTCTTTGAGGATTTGGGCTTAAGCTTCAACAATGGACTCGATTTGCTTTTACGTCAGGTAATAAAAGAAAGACGAATTACTATTGCAGTTCCTGAGCCCACTCAAGACGAGACCTCAGATCGTAAGCCATCCACCAAGGAACTTAATAATTACAGGATGCTATTCAGAGAAATCGATAAATAATGAATTCTTGAGTAAAAGGAATATTTCTTTTCAGTGTATTTCCAGGAAACAAAAGAGAACACGGGTCCATATGATAAAATAGAAGCGAGGACACACACATGAACAAGAAATTATTATCCCTTCTGTTACCCGTATTCAGGCTTACAGGCTGTTCCAATCCGATTGATATCAGGGTGCAATACGGAGACGGAAAAATCGAAGATGATGAAATAGGAGTCAGCTATCGCATTGACGAACAGAGGAAAGACGGTTATGAAATCAAAGGCTATTCCTATGCTGCTAAGAATGCAAGACTGAGTGATAAGACCTACTTTTCCTTAGTCGACGTCTCTCCTCTTTACTCCGAATCCTATAACGAACATCTCCTTATCTCCTTCCGGAAACAGGACTATACGAAGAAAGACGATGGAACTTATCGCATTGACTTTACAATTAAATTGGAAAAGCTCTCCGATTATTTCGATAAAACAGATACCAATAAGAAAGCTTCTTTCTTTATCCATGGGGACGACTTCAACCGCAGTGATATAACCACTTATAGCACGAGCGACTTCGAATACACCTTTGATGGTACAACTCTGAAGATTACCAAATAACCATTGACTCTTTTCTTTCTACGACTATAATTCTCAATCGGAAATGATGTCTTCCAGATATAGGGTCTGCCTATATCAAACCGCTTTGGATTATAAAGCTGATGACGTCTATGCTGGTTTTCAGCATAGAGGAAATCAGCTTTTTTCATAGGAGGTAGAAGATGTCTATTTTCTTCACTTTGTTTCTGATTATTTTCGGAGGTGTGGTTCTTAACAAGCTGGCAAAGAGGGTTCATGTTCCTCCTCTTGTTCTGTATCTGCTTTATGGCATTCTTCTTTCTGTATTAGAAGAAAAGTTCGATTCTTCCTTTACTTTCCTCGATTCCGGAGTCAGGAATATTTCTTCAGCTATTCGGAAGGTCGCCTTAATTATCATTCTTCTTAAAGCAGGGCTCTCTCTTAATCTATCCGATTTAAAGAAAGTTGGTAGACCAGCTATTCTAAGGTCTTTTCTTCCAGCCTGTACGGAAAGGGTAGCCGTAGGTATCTTTGGCAAGAGGATTCTGGGTTTAAGCTACACTGAGAGTTTTCTTCTTGGTTCCGTGCTTGGCGCCGTTTCTCCGGCAGTTGTCATTCCGAGGATGTCAAAACTGAGGGATGAGAAATACGGTACCGAAAAAGGAATTCCACAGCTTGTCATTGCCGGAAGCAGTATCGATGACATTATCAGGATTGTCTTTTATCAATGCTTCTTGACTAGGGAAAAAGGAGGAAGCCTTTCAGTGAGGACTTTCCTGAATATCCCCATTTCCATTGTCACAGGTGTCGGTTTGGGAATCCTTTTGGGTAGGCTCTTATCTTTTGTCTTTGATAAAGCAAAAAGGAACGATACCCTAAAACTGCTACTTCTTCTTTCCATCTGTTTCGGGCTTACTTATTTAGAAGACCTTGTCTCTCCTTATTTTGGATATTCTTCCCTTCTTTCCATCATTACCTGTGCCATTGTCCTCCATAAGAAAATAGAACCGGTATCCTTAGATCTTAAGAATAAGTTCAATGAAATCTGGTACTTAGCTGAAATCTTCCTTTTTGTCTTAGTCGGAGCGGGAATCAAGATTGAATATGCCGGCAAATTCTTCCTGCCTGCCCTTCTCCTGCTTTTGATTTCCCTTGCCTTCCGCAGCTTAGCTGTTACTGGTTGTTTAGTAAAAACCAAGCTGAACTGGAAGGAAAGAGGCTTTGTTGTCATAAGCTATCTTCCGAAAGCGACAGTCCAGGCCGCTATTGGAGGAGGATTATTGGATCTTGGGAACCAGCTTCTGGCCTCGGGAGCTGCAAATGCAGAAAGTGTCATAGCCGCAGGCACGATTGTTTTATCCGTTTCAGTCCTTGCTATTCTTCTCACTGCGCCAGCTGCAGCAATTTCAAGGAACCTTCTTTATCCCCATAGGCTGAGAAGAGAAGAGTGCAAATAGCTCTAGCTAGAACATCGACTCTAAGAATCTTTTTTCTTTTCCTTTTCCGCTAATTGCTTTTTCAGTTCTTCGATTTCCTTATCCTTGGCTTGCAAAGCTTCATTCTTCTTTTCATCTGTCTTTTTCTTTTTTTCAAGGAAAACGTAGGAAAAGATTCTATAGATTTCAAAGCAAAAGCCGAGCGTACAAGGAATGATGACACAAAAAGCCATTCCCTTCTTTGACGTCAGAAAAAGCATGAATTTTCCGAGAGGGAGGTTGACAGAGACAACTTTTCCAATGATTTCGCCGCTTCTTCCGTCGCTGTAAAGCACCTGGCAATCATCTTCGACCGCATCCCCTTTAACGACGTACCTAAAAGTGCCGTCTTCCATTTTCACCAGATCTTCGATGATTCGATGCGTAACGGTTTCATTTCCGAGACTTGTATAATTGAATGTCAGGATATCTCCCTTTTTCAGGCTGGAATAGAAAGCATCACTGTTGTCATTTACTTCATCCTTGATAAGCGAACCAATAGGAATTGTCTTAATCGGATACTCACTTTGTTCTTCCCCATCCATTGAAGAAGAAATTACGACAAGGTATTGGCTGTTTCCGATTCTTCCTCCCGTCACTCTTGAGGTAATCGAAAGACCAGCAAGCAAAAGAAGCAACACCAAAAGAAAATAGAAAAGAACGTTTCCAGTGATACGGAAGAAGGTTTTGATTTTTCCTTTATTCATAATAAATTCTATTGATAATGCAGTAGCAATCGAGATCTAAGGCAATAATTTAAATAAATGAGGCAGAGAAAACTCTGCCTCATTGCTGAAAAGACTTTAGCGGGTGAAAGCCTGCTTCACTCCATCAAGGTTAAAAACAACTTTGTCTGTCTTAGAGGGTCCGCCATTTCCTTCATAAGTGGAATTGCGAACGCCGAATAAGCCAGCCTTGCCATCAATTATTCCCTTTCCAAAGTTTCCAGACCAAGTCGATTTGTTGAAGTTGACAGTCCAGAGAGTATTCGGAGCCTGACCAGCAGAATTATCGAGAGAAATAACTGTATATTTCAGATCATTCTCGCTGCCAGCCTCATAAGGAGTCTCATTCGTGCTGACAAAGGTGCAGTCATTAATATCGACAATAACGCCCCTAGGTGCCTCTACATCCTTGAAAAGCTTGATTCCAGCTTTCTTTCCGGAGAAAGAGCAATTATTGAATTCGAAGTGGGTACCGGCATAAAGGTATACGTTATCGGATTCACTGATGAATTTGCAGCCATCAAAGACAGCCGAAGATCCCTCTTGTCCAGCTGCTCCGTTGGAGCCAAAGTTTTTCCTCAAGCCATTGATGGTGCAATGGTCAAAATGAAGTGAATTAGCCCGGACAAAGCCAATATTGTTGGAGCTGCCAGTTGCCATAAGGGTCCTATCTGCAAAGGAAGCATTAGCACCATTATCGAAGGCATAACTAGAAGAATCGGAAATGACAAGTTTAGAGTCTTCGCCTTTACCCTGGAATGCAATGCGAACTCCATTGAATTTCGATCCGGCATCACCAAGGTTGAATTCGCCGGAAGGAAGGACAATTTCGTTCAAGGCATCTTTTACGATCGTAACATCCTTAAGCGAGCCGCCTTCCTGGATTTCAACGTGATTCTTCTTCTCCTGAACAACATAGTAATCACCATCCTGGACAACTTCATAGCCTTCGGCTACAAAGTTTGCAGCAACGCCGTCCGGTTCAGTCCTGGAATTCGAAGGATCATACTTATAGAAACGACCGCCTTTGACAACAATCTTTGCTGTACCAGCCGTGTAATTTTTGTCAAGACAATTCAAAGTCCACTTCGGAGTGACCGATTTGAAAGTGCCGCCGTTAATTTCGATTTCTCCTTCTTCGGCATAGATCAAATCATATTGGGAATCCGTTCCAGTAACTTCCTGGGTATAGTAACCATCATTAATGACAATTTTTCCGCCATTAGAAACCATGACTGCCATGGCATATTTATTTGTCTCAAGAGCCGTAACTTTTCCATTGCCTTCGACAGTCAGGACAGAACCGGCCTTTTCATTCCGGATAACACCTGAGCCAGAACCGGTAATCTGTAAATTATCGATGTTCTTAACACCGTCTTTGACCGTGTAATCAGAAGTAACCGCATTGCTCTGAACCGCTTCCGTAACCAAGGAAAAAGCAAGACTGGGGTTCTCGACCTGAGTAGCGGTAGCTGGCATTTCGATAGTGAATTCGAAGCTGTCGATTGTTTTAGCAGCCGGAGAAGCCTCACTCCAGCGTCCAGTATTGAAATGCATATTGCTGGTTTCTGTAATTTTGAGCTGATTAAAGAAATCCCTGCTGGTTCCTTCGGCTAAAAGCATTTTCTGGCAATACTTAATCTTGACGGTACTATTATTGACAATATCGACTTTCAGAACAACTTTATCACCCGGCCTCCTTTTATCAATAGAAACAACGTTTTCATCGACACTGGCGTTTCCGAAAGAAAGAGCAAGTTTCTTCTTTCCGCTATCATTCGTAAGAGTTTTCACATCCGAGTCAGCATAAGTTCCATCCATGTTGATATGTTTCAAATACGATGTGCTCTTAAGCGAAATGTTTTCTTCGACATTGACTTTTCCGGCAACAACGTTGATTTCTGCCTCAGCTTTGCTGGTAAAGAGAGCATAAGTCGCAGTCGCCGCAGCGGTTCCGAATGCAAGAGCTCCTAAAACAGATAGTAAAATACCCTTCCCTAATTTTTTTGTCTTTTTCATCTTTATATTCCTTTCTATTTCGTCACCTGAACAACATGAACAGAGATGTCGGCATCAAGGCTTTGGCCTTGAACAAGATTGTTTTCTTCGTCGTCAACAAACTCGAAGGAAAGCGAGAACTTCTTCTTTGCATTCTTATCGACAATCGAATTATCCTGATCTTCCAATGAAAAATGAATCTGAGTAAGAATAGAAGCATCTTGCCCCAATTCTTTTCCATCCGCATCGTAGGCTTTCTTTGTCCTTGCAAGCTGATAGGTAAAGGCAACGTCACCCTGATTCACCAAGGTAAACTCAGCCTTTCCGCCCATCGTAGGAGCAATCTCCACCTGGGGGAACACGCTTTCCTTATATAATGACAAATCTACACCACCGATATCTTTGTCATATACGCTTTTCCCATCGGAAGTATACTTGCTCAAATCAATAGTCTTCTCGGATGGCCGTCCAGTAGACTGGTCAATTTCATCCCTTGTAAGAGACGTAAGATACAAGCCTGCCTTCACTCCCTGCCCAATAGTCAGATGAGCGTTCACCTTCTTCTGGCTTGAGAAAAGAGCATAGGTCGTACCCACGGCAGCACTAATTAAAAGCAGTGCCGCGGACCTGCTGGCAACAAATTTACTATGGAAACTAGGATTCTTCTTGTTTTCCATTTAACCTCCTTTTATATCTTTAACAGCGATTCTCTAGAAAAGTCGCTGAAAAAAGATCACCCTTATCTTTTCCCGGATTTCCAGGAAAACACCATTGAGAAAAAGCAATCTTTCCCCCCAAACTTCTTCGGGGACATCCTCGGAGACCCGAAAATAGAAAGAATATTCAGTGGATTTATTTGCAGACAAAGAGGCCTTATCAATCGCCATAAGACCCCTAATATAAGAGAGGGATTTATTATCAATGATTTTTTCTTTGTCTCTGATTATTGAGACAGAAACATAAGGATAAACGGATTCGGTCTCCTGTTTTTCAAACGAGAGGGAGACGTCAATGCTTCTGCTGACTTTGGAAACAAGCTTAATTTCCTTGCTCTTCTCTTGGCCTAATCCAATTGTGCCAAGATTGACAGACGAAACAATCTTGTCTTCGGTTTTATCCATAACAAGAACATCATTCGAGTGGGAATTACAGAACGACAGCAAAGCGAGCGCAAAACAGAAAACAAACGTGAATATCAGAACGATAACGGCATACTTCCGTACATTCTTTTTCATTTTTATGGCTTCATGATACCCCCCCCCCGAACCCATCTGTCAATTCTTTTTTTGTCCTTTCGGCGGCAAGTTATTTGATAAATTTTTTCTTTTTTTAATTATAAAAGCGGAAACATTCCTTGTTTTTCAGATATTTTTAATAAAGCAACTTAATTTTTCAGAATGTAGATATCTACATAAAACTTTTAGAAATAAAATGTGTACCTTGTTTTGCTTCTTTTGCTTCATGCAGTCCATTCCTCAAGTCCAAGGAGTATTAACCCTTGGTTGGAGTCATGCGTTATACTGTCTCCCATTAATTCTGCAAACCACTGTTCTTTTCTATTTTTTGTTCAATGGAGGTTATTTTGCTAAAGAATAGCTTTCTTTTATTAGTTCTATGATTTCTTCATCCCTCCTTCTATCGTCAAGAAGGATGGTATACCAATGCTTTTTGTTCCTATGGTAGCCTGGGAAGAAACGTTTATTATCGATGGAAGAAATTCGGCTTTCCTCTCCTCTCAAATCCAGGACATCAAAGACTTGTTTTCCGTCTAGTCCTAGTTTCTCTGCTTCTACTTCCCTAAATAAGCAATACCATTTCCGGTTTCCCTTCTTCCGGATAATTGCATCCGTTGGGAACTTCGACCAAAGATGTTCTAAGCTATCCTGATAGTAGTCCGTGATAAATTCAATGATTCGTTCTTTCTGTGTCTTCTTTTTTATCGTGCAGGAAGACAGGATGTTTTCTGTGATCGTATCGTATTCTTCTTTCACAAGGCTTGCATAGCCACTAGCTCCGTTGACATCCACAAGTTCATACTCTTCACGAAAGTCATTATCAATCAGATGACACTCCAGAACATTATCCTTCAAAGTATATTGGGCAGTAAAAGGATAGGACAGAAGAGGCTTCTCAAAGAAAAGTCCGACGTTCTTTTCCTCAAATCCTAGCTTGCGGAATCCATTTAAATCTACTTCTCTATTTTTCAGTTCTATTTTTCTCATTCTAGCTATCCTCTTCCCTAGTGATTTTATCACGGAAGCAGAGTCACCGAGCCTTCAGATAAGAATAGGGATACTCCCATTTCATAAACACTTGTTGTTTATGTGAATGGAAACCAATACAATAGATACAGAGGTGGAAATAAAAAGATGAAAGGAAAAATCATTTTCGGTTTAAGGCTGTCTTGCTGCTTATTCGGATGTTCAAGCAATACCAGTGGCATCATCGACTGCTACACAATCGAAGTGACTAGCGGAGGAAAATCTGTTTTAAATAAGACCTATTCTTCAAGCTTTGGAAAAGTCTACGAATACAGAAACGAGAACGGGGATTCGATTTACCTCAGTAGTAATGTCAAAGGAACAGACTACTATTCTTCTTACTCTGATGATCAAGATGCCGAAATCCGTGTTTTCAAAGACAGATATACGACGGAATATACTACCTACACTTATCTAGGCTTTATCGGTTTTCTTACCATTGAGCAAAACTATTACTACAATACCATCCGTAAGATCATCGACTGCGAAACCAAATGCAGGGAGTATCGGTATGAAAAAAATCCAGACAATCTGCAAGCAAATAATCCAAAAGCCTATGCCTGTGCAAAACAAGGATATTACAAGGTGAATTCGACAACCCAATCAAAAGACGCTTCTACCAAGAAGTTCTACTACCCTCTAATTCTGGACTTAGAAGATAAATCCTTAGTCAGGCATACCTATTTCAAGCTTGGCGAAGATAGTATCGTCTCCTACAAAGTGAAGTGGTTCGAATAATCCGGCTACGAAGTCATTAAGATTGCGAAAACAAGCAAAAGCAAAAGATGATACTATAGAATTTAATATGCTGTTTTCCCTTTGATTTTGCTTGACAATAGTTGCAATTTAAAATATCATATTTATGTAATCGCTATCAACCTATTGAGTAGGGATCACTCAGGAAAGAGGTAAAAATGAAAAAAATCAAAAAAGTTTTTGTAGTTTCTTCATTGCTGTTTTTCCCATTAACTGGAACACTGACAAGCTGTCAGCCAAAGACCAGCGAGGAAATCAAGTACGGAACTGTTTCGGTTGCTGAGGGCATCACCGGTGGCACAGTCAGTGCAACCAAGCTCGGCAATGTAGCTCTGGATACGGAAATCACTATCCTTGCAAGTCCGGATGATGGATATGAAGTCGACTCCTACTTTTTAAATGATACAAAGCTTGACTCCAATACCTTTAAGGTAAAAGAAGGTTCGAACATCATCAAAGCCACTTTCAAGCAGACCACCCCGCTGACCGAATTCGGAACCGTGGAAGTCATTTCTGCCAAAGTCACAAACGGAACCATCGTAGCCAGACTCGAAGACGGAACTCTCATCGATAAATCAAACAAGAGATTCAAAGCGGGTACCAAAGTCTTTGTCGAACCCACTCCAGTGAACAAAGCCTATCAGATTACTTCGATCAAATTAAACGATACGACTGCCGTCAATAAAGATGCGGATGGAAAATATTCTTTCCTTGTTACAGAAGGAAAGAACTTCCTTGGTGCTGATTTCGGTTTGATTCATCCTGGAAAGGGTTTGATTGACTTAGATAGCTCCTATAAGAACGGAACCGTCGTTATCAAAAACGGAGACACCATCGTCAACAGCGGTGATGCTATCGGCAAAGACACGGAATTAAAAATAACCGCTACCGCCGAGGATAAATACATTGTCCGCTATGTCAAAGTCAACGGAAAAGAGCTGACAAAAGGCGAGAACGAAGATAGCTATTCTTTCAAAGTCAACGAAGGCTTAGTCTCCATTGAAGTCAGCTTTGTTTTCAAAGCAACATCCCTATCCATCAACATTCCAGATAGCTGGATCAAGGTCGAAAGCCGTTGGGGAAACTATTATTTAGTCGAGCAAGGAGAAACCTATGACTTAGGAGTCACCCTTACACCAGAAGGCAGCTTTGCTGACTTATCCTGGAAGAAGGGCGATACCGATAAGGACATTGAAGTCAAGGACGGCAAACTCACAGTCCTTAATGCAAGCGAGAACACAAACACGATTATCGTCAGTTTAACAGACAACGATTCCATTGAAGCGGAAGTCAATGTCAAGCCGATTTCAAGCGGAACAAGGCTCGCAAGGAAACTGAAAGACAAGCTGGAAGCGGCCAAGACCTATGAGATTGCAAACACGAAGAAAGTCACATTCCGTTCAATTGTCAATGATGACTATACGAATGAAAACAACCAGTTCGATTTTGAAACCTATTCCGATGGATATACGGTAACCAAGAAGACGGATAAAGAAGGTGCCTCAAGCTACCTCTATCAAGGCATCAACGATAATACGTTCTATACCTTAAAGAAGGAAGGCGCAAAGGTCTCTTCTTTGTCTAGCACGGATATTGATGACAGCAACAAAGCGGATTACCAGGATTATCTCAAGACCTTTGGTTCTGTTGAGTTCTTAGACAATAACGGATTAGGAACCAAATACACAGGTCTGGCAGATCTGTATCAGAAGAGGATTATTGACCAGACCTTCTCTCTCGATGGCGATCAGAAGGAAATCCGTGCTTCGCTTGTCGGATTGAAAGATGATGAAGGATACAAATTCACCTCCACCTGCACGACGACCGGTCTCCGTAGAGTGAAATATAAGACCGATGTCACTTCTCTCCTCTCCTTCAATGCTCAGGGCGGCATTGAATCCATCTCCTATAAACGCGTCGATCATCAGATTGACGATGACGGAAATCTTGTTGCCAGTGCCAAAGACCAGATTACCGAATATACTGCCACCATCGAATACGGTGCAAAAGAGGCCGATCCGAACCACTATTTCAATTTCAACGACTACTACTACACTGCCTTTGATTTGAGTCTCTATACGAATAAATCCGATAAGGAAGGAAGCAAGCTGACTATGGATTCCGATGGAAAGTATCACCTTTATGTCTCCCAGTATGCTTACGGAAATCTCACCGGAATCGTTCCGGAAACTGCTTTATCCGATATTGACGACATCACGGTCACAAAGGATTCTGGAATCAATGCCTACGGAAGCGTAAAGTACGGATATACCTTCTATTCGGTGAAAGCCGGCGAATACCACGTTACCCTTGCAAGCAAGAATGTGACAAAGACTCTTACTTTCGTTATCGAATATGCACCGATTGAGAAAATCGAATTTAAAACCGTACCCGACTCCCTCTATTTCGATGCTAAGAGCGAAATCAAGGCAACAGTCTCTCCTAGCGGTGTCGAGAACAGCAATGTCACTTACACCATTGAAGGTGAAGACTTAGGCTGCTCGATTGTCAAAGAAGGAAGCAAGTACAGGCTTCAGGCGGGTTCGACGGCTGGAACAATCACTGTCAAGGCAACAGCCGATGGCGACAAGAGCAAATCCGTTGCTAAGTCAGTTGTAATCAAAGAGGTGCCTTCCATCTATGAGTCCATCAAAGGAAATTCCTATAGGAAGTCAGAGATGGACTATAGCACTTATGACACTACCTATTACACGGTTTCCTTCACGGATGTTTCCAAAGATGTCCTCAAAGGTACCTTAGTCATCGAAACAGAAGGCTATTATTCGGAAAAGACTACCCTTGCTACCTTTACCTTCGATGTCCAAGTGAAGGGTGCTACCTTGACTCTCACCAATATCACCTGCACCAATGATTCCTTGAAAGACAAGCTTTCCAGCACAAGGAGTGGAAATCTGAAGTCCGACGGAACTTTGGATAGCATTAACATTACCTATAACGGAACAACTCTGAAACTGCCTAAGAAATCCTCTAGCAGGGAAGGCGGCGAAGGCGGCTTGGATTGGTAAGGAGATAGTAAAAAATGAAAAAGACAAAATTAATCACTCTGTTATCTCTTGTGCTCCTTTCCGGATGCGCAAAAGAAACTGTCAATGAAGTTAAGCTGAACGAATTAAAGGACATCGTCTGTCTCAAGGACACCTTAGTCCAAGGAGAACAGATTCAGCTAGCCGCCGAGGCTCCGTCCAACATCGATATCAAATGGTCGGTATCGAACGATTTGGCCTCGATTACGGATCAAGGACTATTGACTGTCAAAAACAAAGACGGTTCCTTTATCGTAACTGCCAGCTATGGAGAGAAGGATGAGTTCAAAGCCTCCAAGCTCTTCACAGTCCATACTCCTAGTATCAAAGAGCTGACAAGAATCAGGTACAATGCAGGAAGCGAATATAATTACACCGTCACTTGGACCGGTGAACTCCTTGACAGTAAGAAGAATCCAGTCACCAAGAACGATATCCAGAAGAACGAGAAAACGGATGGAGACAATGATCCTGTCTCGCTCTATGAGGACTTAGTCGAGAAAGGCAATGTCTATAAAGCGGAGAAGGATGGTTATTACTCTAAATACGGAATCGATGGAAACGGAAACGAATACGAGGGCGGAGGATATAACTCTCCGGATGGATATGTCCACAACTATGATTTCGTCAATGGAAAGTTCACAGAGAGCGGCATCGATCAGTTCTTAGGAAGGGCAGGTATCCACGACTATAAAGAAGGATACACGGGCGACCTATCCAAGTTCGCCGATGATGAGTTCAAGATTGAAGACTCTGGATTAGAATTGAACGAAGACAAATCCTATTTCATCTATGATTCAAAGAAAGACACAAACGACTACAAGGGTCTGACCTCGTACTCGATTGACTATTCTATTCCGCAGGTTGTCTTCAACACCGTGGATGGCTCCTATGCAAATAGCTTCAATAGCCAAGGATTCTTTGAAGATCTGAAGGGAAAGATTTCCTATACGGATAAAGAAGTCAACAGGGAATTCGATTTCAAGGATGTTGCCCTAAGCGATTCCGGGAATTCCTATACGTACCGGGCAAAGTTCAAGATTTCCGATGTCGGCACTACGGTTATTCCTGGACTTGCCGAACAGATTGCAAAAGACAAAGAGAACTTGAAAAAGTAAAATGAAACGCAGAATCAAATTCCTTCTTTTTTCCTCTCTTCTTTTCTCCTCCGCTTCCGCTTTGGCTTCCTGCAATCCAGGGACTGTCATAGCAGAGCCTTTGAAGATCGAGGGAGATAGCAAAGCCTACCTAGGCAATACCTATCAATACAAGACCAATAAGGAAGGTGCTGTTTTTTCTGTCAGCGATGACTCTATTGCCATCATTTCAAACAAGGGAATCCTGACTCCGTTCAAAGAAGGCAAAGTGACAGTCTATGCCCAGTACCAAGACGAAAAAGCACAGATCGATGTCACAATCTATCCTGAAAAGGACTATAAGACCTATGCCCTTGAGATTACCTCTCTTCCCTCTAAGCTTTCCTATAACACGGGAGATACTCTCGATAAAACCGGTAGGAAGGTCAGTGTCGTCACCTATATCGAGGGTGAAGCCACTAAGAAGCAGGAAACGACGAACTATGAAACCGACTTTGATGGAAAGAAGTTCACCGAGGCTGGTGAAATCAAAGTCACGGTTTCCTCCAAGAATAATTACTTTGACATTGCATCCACAAGCTTCACTGTCAATGTGTCGGATACCTACAAAGGAATCCGAGATCAGATTTCCTCTCTGAGCACAAGGACAAACTATACCTTAGAATTCACGAACGGAACAATCAGCTACCTTGCCAAGTATACGGATAAAGGATTTTCAAACGGTATCTTTGACAAGAGCCATGGCTACATCGATATCAACGAGAAAAACGGAACTGTCAACCAGAGGGTTTTCCTCAACAAAGACGGAATCCTGAATGCATCCTTCTACAAAGAGAACAATGTTCTGAAATACGAGGTCAACAACGACTATTATGTCGACTCAAGCACCGGAGAAAGATATAAGCCGGATTCCTTATATTCCGTCTCCTCCTTCGATTTCCGTCCGCAGATTGATCAAGACGAGCTGAAGAAATCCCTCTCCAGCGATGATGCTTCCTACACTTTCTCGGGGTCTGCCCTTTCTTCTTTCTTCCAGGGGCTTGGTTTCAGCAAGGATGAAATTTCCAGCCTTACCCTTTCTGCACAAAAGGATCTAAACAAAGACAGCCAGATCTACTCAATCAGTAATTCGCTCCTCTCCCTAAAGGTCTATGATATCGGAAAAACCGAAATCACAGAGTTAAAGGATATCCGGGATACCTTAAAAGGCGTCAATCAGTACAGTCATATCATCGACTTCAGGAACGATATCAAATTAGAGGACGAACAGAGCTATACCTTAGAAGACTTTCCTTCCTTGGACGGAACCTATAACTACTACCGCAACGATGACAATGAGAGCGACAACAGCTGTGCCCTAGTCGGCGAAGCAAGGAGCAATCCTCTTCCTGCTTTTGATGAAAAGAGGAAAAATCTTTCCTTTGATATCTCCTTGAAGCTGAACGACTACCAAGGTCTTAGCATCCGTCAGTACCTTTCCAAAGACAAGACCTGGCTTTTCTCCATCAGGTATGATGATACCAATCATCTTGTCTCCTATGTGGTCTTCTACTACCAGGGAAGCTTCGATAACTACCTGAGCAAAGACAAATACCACAGCCTCATTGAGAAACGTCTGGAACTGACATCTTCCTCTCTCTTCGATGAAGTCTATGATAAGGTCTGTTTCTTCTCCAATCGGTCCCTCTCGGATACTGTCTTAGAGAAGGCAAGCTACCGCCAGCTGAAAGACAAGAGCGGAAACAACCTTCTCCAGATCGAAACCGATGTCTTAGACGAGAAGACCGCAAAGACAGCCGTGAACACTATCCAAAGCTTATTGGAAGCAAGCTCCTTTACGAAGAACGAAGTTAAAGACAAAGACGGAAATATCTCCCATATCTTCACAAAGCAGATGGATGGAAAAACATTAAGCGCCCAAGTCGGCTATCGCTTAGATACCTCTTCTGCCATTCCGTCCAACAAACTATTAGTTCTCTTCCAGAGTTAATCAAAAAAGCCCTGTCCAATTCATGAAACAGGGCTTTTTCTTTGGATATATGATCTTTGTGTAATAGAAAAAGTTGATTGTCTGTCTTAGATGGATTGGAAAGTTTATTCCAACCTATAGCTATCGGGTTCTCGAACGTTTCCTCAGAAAACTAAGTTTCCATCCTTTTTCTGCCTTAAGTCAGACCCGGTTTTTATATGGGTGATTAAGCATGATTTATTCATTTCACCGAATAGAGTTTATTCAAAACACCGAATCTGTATTATTCATTTCACCGAATAACACGGAAAAGGGACGGCTTTCCTAATTTGGCAAGCCAGCCCTTTCCGCTTTACATTTTGCTGATTCTGTATTCGGAGATTTCTTTTTCCTTTTCTTTCCTATCGTAAATAGAAAGATGATCATCCCCGACGAGTTTGATGGAAGAAGTATCGATATGGATACGTACCTTGTCTCCAATCGAATAGCCTTCTTTATAAGGAACATAAAGATGTGAAATAGGAGATTCAAAGGATTCTTCGTAATTCAGGCTCCGGTTCAGTTCAAGACGAGAAAGACGCGTGGTTCCGTAAACGCCGTCCCCTTCATAAACCGCTTCAATTTCGCCATCTTCTTGGAAAGATACAGTATCCGGGGTTAGAACCCTCTTAACCCGATGGGCTCCATTTCGGTAGACAGGATGGAGTTCTTCTTTTTTAAGGAAATCAAGAGTGAGTTTCCTGCCATTTTCGAGAAGGAAATAGTAATCCCCGTTTTCTTCTTCCAAATAGCCTTTCCTTCCAAAGAGATTGCTCCGCGGAGTTAAGAAGAGAGATTTCTCATACCTCTCATCGTCTTCAAAGAAATGAATCTTTTCCGGAGGAATCCTGAGAGAAACAACATCGTCTTTATTAGCATCAACACGCCCTGGGACCTTGATAACCAATGAAGTCTCGCTGTCGGAATTTGAAACATCCCCTCTCTCCAAATCAAAATCGGTATAGAGGATTGTTTCGTTGCCTAAGACTTCTAGGATATTAACTTTAGTTTTGAACAATCCATCTTCCGATACCTTGATATCATCCGGACGGATTCCAAGAATCCTCTTATGAGGATTCCCGTCAAGAACCTTACGATTAAGCTCTTTGAGTTTGGACAATGGGAACGCCCTTTCTCTCCCATGAGTAACAAAAACAAATTCATTTTCTTTCTTCTGTCCCATTCCTTCATAGAAGTTCCTCTGAGGAGTCCCTAAAAAGCCGGCAACAAAACGATTCTTCGGATAATCAAAGATATTTGTAGGAGTATCAACCTGCTGAACAACGCCTTTGTTCCTGACCACAATCCGACTTCCCCTAGTCCTAGCTTCAACTTGATCGTGCGTAACATAGATGAATGTCGTCTTCAGTTTCTCGAAAAGACGTGTGATTTCGACCCGCCTTGTTGCTCTCAGCTTGGCATCAAGATTCGATAACGGTTCATCCAAAAGGAATATTTTCGGTCGGCGGACAATAGCACGTCCTAAAGCAACACGCTGACGCTGTCCACCCGACATAGCCCCTGGCTTGCGATTGAGAAGTTCTTCAATATCAAGAATCTTAGCCGCTGCATGAATCCGTTGATCGATTTCTTCTTTCGGAACATGGCGGTTCTTTAATCCAAATGCCCTGTTCTGGTAAGCAGTCCTATGTGGGTAAAGAGCATAGTTCTGGAAGACCATGGCAATGTCTCGGTAGTTCGGCTCGATATCATTCCTTCTTTGACCATTGATGTAAAGATCACCGCTTGTGATTTCCTCAAAACCAGCAATCCTCCGAAGCGTTGTACTCTTACCACAACCAGAAGGACCGACAAATACGATGAACTCATCATCATCGGCTGTCAAAGTAAAATCTTTGACGGCCTCGACATCCTGTTCTTTTCTTTTTTTTGCTTTATAGGTCTTACATACTTTTTCAAGACGAAGTGTTTCCATGTTGATTTCCTCATTGGGCCTTTAGACTATTAAGGGCAGAGGAAAGGACGTTGGTAATTCCCCTTTCCTTAGCACCATCACAGATAGCATAGTTATTCAAAGCAGAAAAGCGTACAATCGCATTCTCATTCGCCCTCTTTGTCTCTTCTTGAACAAAACGGAGATAATATTCTCCAAAGTTGATGATTCCCCCAGAAAGAATAAATTGATCAATATCAAACACACGGATAATTTCTTTCAGGGCCTTTCCAACGCTTCTCGCACTAATCCCGACTTCTTTCCTGACTTCTTCATCTCCATGTCTAAAAAGATCGTAAATATCAGCAAGAGAGAGATTCTTGCCTTTTTTCTTGCTGACCTTCTCCTGAATCACGCGAAGAGAAGCAAAATCATCCAGATGATGGGTTTCACCATCGGTCTTTACAACAAGTCTGCCAATTTCCCCAGAGTATCCTCTTGCACCCCAGTAAAGCTTATCATCAAACTCAAAAGCTCCGCCAATACCGTAGTCGATGTAAGCAAGCAAGCCAGAATTTCCGTTCTTAAAGGATCCTTTGGCAAGCTCTGCCATCCTCCTTAATTTGGTATCATTCTCAAGAATAACCGGACAATGAAACGCATTTTCGAAAAGTGAAATCATAGTATGAGAATTAGAGAAAAGATCATTGGAAAACTGTGGAGAAACCTGAAGTGCTCCCGTCTTTTGATTCACAAGTCCTGGAAGAGAAATAATGACACTTCGGATAGGTATATTCTTAAACCTGGAGCGCTTAAGGACTTCATCGACATTAGCAATTTCATTTTCAAAAACCGGCAGAGAATAATTAGAAATTTCATGATCGGATTCATAAAGATTCTCACCTAAAAGGTTCGAAATAATCGGGTGGGAGTGATAACTCGTGATAGAAAACACAAGGATCAACCCATATCCTTCATTGATGCAGTAAGAGACCCGCTTTCTTCCCTTAGTATTCGAAGGTTCGTTTTCACATACCCGGATGATATCGCTGCTGACTAAAGAGCGGAGAATCGAACTGACAGTGGCATTCGATAAGGATAGCTTTTCTGCCAGTTCGGTACCGCTCCTCGGCTTTTCTCTCAGCATGGATAAAACAAGTCGGTTATTCCTGATTCGAGCAATTGATTGATTTTTTCCTATTGTTTCGTTCATTTAGTTTTTTTGGCCTATCCTGTTAATATTATATCCGTTATAGGTACAATACTTAATATTGCTAGACCAGCTTCTGCCAATCAAACCGCCAAGAGCCGTCGAATGGTTGAATGGTGTGTCATCACCGGAAACAACGGAAGAACCAAAGGCATTGATATTACGAACCTTAGCAGAATCACCTACAAAGGCAGAAAGAACACCTGTAAAATTGCCGCCTGCTTTATTAATAGTGCAATTTTCGAAATTGATGTCCTGAACTACAGCCTGGATACCCTCACCGCCGATCTGACGGAAGAATCCATCACACCAGCTGGAGCCATCTTTTTGAATTGTAACATTCTTGATAGTATGGTTAAGACCATAGAACTGTCCGTTAAAGATTACACCATCTTCACTGCCATCGAGTCCATTTCCGATGGCGTGGAAATCAACCCCCGTAAAATCAAGATCGCAGGTGAGAGCATAGACAGCAGAGCGTGACCTATTGTCCATAAGATCCGAATGTGCCAGTCCGTCTACCGCAAAGTACTTATTGAAGTCTTCCCTTGAAGATATCTTCTTATAGCCGTTTGCACCAAAGCAATTATTGAGCCATGCTTCATCCACTTTGTCTTCGCTAGTTAAGGTTGCAAACAATCTATAAACGTTATTATTAGAATCAACAACTTTTATTGAGTGCTGAACATCCGTATCTGTAATGGACGTTTTCTTTAAAGACAAAGTATGATCAGCAAGAGTATAATCACTGCTCAGGACCTGTTTTCCATCCATTGTGATGCTGCTGATGGAATCAGAAATGCCATCGATAATATAGGTAAAGTCAGAAGTATCATTTCCGTAATGGACTACATTTGAACCTTTAACAGCAGTCAGCTTCTTAACCGTGAAAGTCTTTTCAGCGGTTTCACCAATGGCAGATGCTGTAACCTTGATATCAAGTCCATCCGGGCAATCGTCTTTGACTGTCAGCTTGTTACCAGTCAAGGTGAAATAGCAGGATTTCCAGGCCACAGAAGTAGAAGCAGTAAAACTTGCTTCAAGTGTACTCCTAGGAGTGGTAGCCGTCTTTAATTCAATCGTGTCACCTGCAGTGATTACATCTTCGGTATTGGAGATTACAAGTCCACTAATGGAATCATAGACTAGAATGGAAGCGCTGGCCGTGATATCCACTCCGTATTCTTCAAGCTTTAAGGTTGCCTTGATGCTAAGAGTAGCTCCTTCCTTTGGAACAGCAAGTTCAGCTAAAGACAAGGACTTGTCTTCTATCTTGGCACCATAAGCATCTCCTTCAATGCTATAAGTCACCTGAGTATTGTATTCGGTCTGTCTTTCCTCTGGCTTGATGTTCCTGGATAGAGGTACTATCTCTCCTTTCAGTGCATAATCCGGAAGCGCTGAGAACTTGAAATATCCTGGAGTATGCGGAATCGATAGAGTCTTTAAGGTAGGAAGCTCATTTTCATTCCAAGAAAAATAGCGATTCGGGAGCGAAGAGTAATCGTAGGATTTCCTTTCCTCTAGGGTGGCAAAAACCTTTCCCGCAGTCTCATTTGTCACTTCCGAATTGTTGCTATATCCGAAAATCTGTCCCTCGCCTAAGGCGAAGCAGTTCTTAATCGATCCATCCGTCTCATTTAAACCGACAAGAAGGCCGCTTTGCTTCCAAGAAAGGTCCGGGTCCAAGTTTCCTTTGACTTGATCACTGATAGAGAAGCAGTTCTGAATCTGGCCATGATTAACAGAGCAGAGTACTCCTGTTGCATTCTGTCCCTCATTAATTAAGCTCACATCTAAAACAACGTTTTCAATAGTTCCGCTATTGTTTCCGACTAAGGCACCCGACCAGGATTTAACTGTCTCAATTGCGCCCTGCAGTTTCAAGTTTTTGATGGTACCGGTGTTACGACCGAAGAGTCCGTTTACCGGAGCCATTCCGGAATAGGAGAAACCAGTTAAAGCATATCCGTTTCCGTTGAATGTGCCAGTGAAAGGAACATCATAGACACCATCATTGTAGGCACCGATTGGAGCCCAATCGCCTTTTGCTGAAATATAAGAAGACAGATCAATGTTGCAGCCAAGCGCATAATAACCGCCTAAAGAGTTTTCCTTAAAGGAAGGAGTTTCTGTGGTGTAGTCTGGTTGGAAGATTGAGCCGAAGTCTTCAGCATTATAAAGAATCTTATCCGCAATCGCCAAGGAAAGAGCAACCGTATTCCGTTTGGTTGTAACCTTGAAATTATGTTCTCCGGAAGCAAGAGTAGAAAGATACAAAGCAGGAATCTTCACCGTCTTCGTCTGCTTATCATAGGAAAATCCATTCACTTCCTGGATAACGCCATCCACAAGCAGTTTGACATCTGCCCTTTCCGTTTCCGCTTCAGCAGTTGAATTACCATTGAAATTCAGAGTGAAATAAGCGTCTTCCTTTGCACCTTTTTCAAGAATGACTTCAGAGTCCGAGGTGATGATATGGTCCTTCCTTACAATAAATCCTTTTTCCTTGGTTTCTCCCTGACTCTCAGCGATTACAACAAAACGGGTTCCGTCAGCAACAGAGGAAGAAAAGCTGACTCTTCCGGTCTCAGCATTGATGCTAATTCCGCTGATATCTTCTTTCAGAGAATAGCTGACCGCATATTCTCTTCCCTTTTCTGTTTTTGCAGAACAAAGTACTGTGTCTCCATCGACAAGGTATTCGCTGACATTTAGGAAGGTAAGAACTGGTTTCTCCTGTTGCCTGACAAACTTGACAACAGTCGTAGCCGTCTTGCCGTTATAGGTAGCAATATAGACTTTCTCCGGTATCGGGTTTGAGAAAGCATCGAAGTCGATTTCTCCAGTCGCAGAATTGAGAGTGACTCCTTCTGGCGTTCCTCCTTGGAAAGAATAAGTAACGCCTTGAACGTTTTCCTTTACGGTGACCTTGTCCTTTGGATTGACTTGATAAGATTCCTTCTCGAAACTGATGGACTCTTCTACCTTCTCGCTTGCGGAAGGTTTGTCTTGACTGGAAGTCGGAACAGACTCACTAGTCCCACCCTTACAGCCAGTAACCAGCAACAGCCCTGCACTCGCCAAGAAAACCAATGACTTTTTCATCCTTTTAATCCTCCTGCATTAGTATTTTCTATAATCTTCTTCTGGAAACAGGAATAAAGAATCAGAACTGGAATCAAGGCGATGATGACGGTTGAAAACCTCCTTGGGTAGTTTCCATCACCCCTGAATTCGCTCTGAAGCTCATAAATGCCGACAGCCAAAGTATAATGGCTTGGCATGAAAAGATACGGGGTCGAATAGTCGTTCCATAACGCAATGGCCTGAAGGATCGAGCAGGCAATAATCGGACCTTTTGCCATCGGAAGCCTGATTTTGAAGAAAATAGAGAAACGATTCGCACCATCCCTGCCTGCAGCTTCCGCATAAGACCAGCTAATCGACTTAAAAGCAGAATACAACCTAATGAAATTGAAGCCAAAGCATCCTGAATACAGGAAGATGACACCGAAGAAAGAATCATCAAGATGAAGGAATTCCCTCCTGTTTACCTGTGCAGGGAGCGTGCCCACGATTGGAACAACCCTAGCAAAGATCGCCACGGCATATATAATATCTCGGCCCGGGAATTTATACTTAGCAAGAACATAGGCCGCTACAGCGGAGAAAAAGACGTTGACAACTGTTCCAACTAATGTGGTAAGGCAAGACCATAAGAACCTTTCCCAGATTGTCTCTTCAGTGCCACCGATTGTCACCACTTTGTATTGGAGGATTTCAATGAAGTTTAAGCCCTCGAATTGGCGCGGGAATCCCCAGACATTGCCGGAATTGAAATCCTGGTTTGTCTTAAAGGAGTTCAAGAGCATCCAGATAAAAGGAATGCAGAGCGTCAGGGCATAGACGAGGAAAATAACAAAGACTACCCATTTCGTTGTCTGATAAGAAACGCTACGTTTTGGTTTAGATCCACCATTCTGCTTTGAAGCAGAAATGTTCTCTATCTTTAGCATTAGTAATCAACCTCACTGTATTTCTTCGACCTGAGTTTTCTTGTCAGAAGAATAACAGGCGACCAGATAGCAGAAAAGATAAGTCCTTTTGCAGCTGCTTCGCATAAATCTTTCGGATTGCGTGATTCCACAGAGTCCCAGATTTGTAAGGAAATGGTCCAGGTATTCCCCTCGCCCCCAGTCAGGAAAAGCGGCTGGAGATAGAGAGTAAGAACATTGGTCCTTCCTAAGATGACAAGAGTAACGACAGTCGGCCAGATCCTTGGAACAACGATGTGAAAGAATTCTTTGAAATATCCGCAATTATCGATTTTTGCCGATTCAAGCAACTCTTTTGGAATACGCCCGATTGCACCAGAAAGAAGAATAATGTTGTAACCAAGTCCAGCCCATATACAATAGAGATAAACAATAATCTGGGACATCGGGTAGACTTTCGCAGCACTTTCAGAAATGCCAAGCGCTTTAACCAATGGATAAAGATATCCGACATTTGGCTGGTAGGCCATCTTAAAAGCAAAGGTCAATACAACTACAGGAATAATATTTGGAAGGAAGAAGATAATCCGGAAAAGGTTAGCAAGGGGCATCTTCTTCGAGAGGAAGTAAGAAAATAACCTGCTAAGTGGAAGAGAAATAAAGATAGTAATCAAAGCAAATCCTAACGAGTTAAGAATAATGACCGATGAGTTGTTCAGCCAAGAAACACCGGTCGTATTAGCATAGTTATGGAAAGAGTCATACCAGACTCTTCCTAAAGTTTCGAATCCGACCCACTGGTATCCGTTTATCGTGCCTTTCTGGAAGGCCAGAAGCAAAGAACGGATATTTACAAAGCTCCAAGTAAAGATAAACTGGGCAAGAGGATAGAGAAGCATGAGAAAAACAAAAAGATAATCCCGTTTTTTCTTGGTCAGTCTAGACCGGTTGTTTTTCAGAGGAGAAGAAACAAGAACAAGCTTTTCTTCGCTGGTATCCCTTGTCGGTATGATGCTTTTCATTTTATTTTGCCGTTACGCTGAAGTCATCCAGCCTGATTTTGTTGCCATCGCCTGCGGAACGCACCTCAATACGGATCTTCTCCGTTCCTTCGGGAGCTTTCAGACTCCCCTTAAACACTTTGCTTTCTAAAGAATTCACATTTACAGACGAAGTACCGAGAGGCGTTTCTTCATTTGCCCCATAATACTGGAAAGATACCACACCGCCTTTTTCTCCTTCGGTCTTAGACTTGAATTCATAATCGAATTCATAACCATCATAGACGGCTTCAATATTCTGACGAAGGACACCTCCATCCTTAACAAAAGCAGAATAAGTCTGATTCCTCGTCCCATTTTCAATCCAGCAAACTTCTTTCTGTGCTTTTTTCTCGCTGACTTTCTTAGTAAAAGTCCATCCCCGGCTCTTTAACGCCGAGTCGTATACAGAAGCCGAGGAAGAATCCAGTTTGCCGGCATATTCGAAATCACCATTGCTGACTTTATTCGAAACAGGTGTCTTTATCGGTTTCTTTTGATAAACAGAATCGGGAGCTGCAGACAAGGAACCTGAAGGAATGGCATCGTAGTCCGTGTAAGGCTGATTCTTAAATGGATTGTACTTGATATAATCAACAAACCTGTAGTCTCTTTCAAAGGCTGCATTGCCTGTAAAGCCGTTTGGAAACCATACACCCACCCAGAGTCTTCCAGCCAAAGTCGGTACAAAAGTCGTCGATATATTTGTTATCTTTCCATCGCAGAAATAGACTACCATCCCTGGATCTGTATACCAGTCAAACCCGAAAGTATGCCACTGATTATCGTTATAAGCGACCGAATTCTGATTTGTTTCAGAAATATCAGCCTCGATAGAATCACTTGCTTTTTCTGTAATCCAATTTGTATACAAGGCTTTCTTATAAGTTATCTTTCCGGACTTGGACCCACCAGGGAGTTCAACATCGATTTCTGCATTTTCGTTTTCGCTTTCTCCTTCGACTGGACGATTGCCATACGTCCAGAAGGCCGTGCATGCCCCAATCCGAGGATGAACCTTCCTTTTGATTTCATAATGTCCAGGAAGAGCTTTGAAATTAGAAATAAGGGAAGCACCGCATTTTCTTCCATCCTTGTACTGACCGAAACTTTCAATCTCGCCTTTACTGTAGTAAAGTCCATTTCCACCTAAAGCAAGATTACCGTCCTCTGTAATAGAAACGTTTTCAGGGGAAACTCCTCCATTATTTACACCCCAATAGCCTTTTAAAACCTGCCAATTCTTTTTCTCCAGACTATCAAACCCATCATAAAACCCATTGACGACATCTTCTTCAACATTCTCCAGTCTATGGTAATCATCGCCGACATGGAATCCTACACTCCCGTTCTGAGAAGCAGAATCCTCATTCGAATGTTTTTCCTGTGAAACAGAAGATGTCTCTCCACAGGAGGGAAGAGTACAAGAGAGTAGCATAAGGGGAATCAACCAGGTTTTGATATATTTTTTCATAGCGCTTACATTATATAGCCAGAATTTCTGTCATACAAGTATTTTTTTATAAAGTGAACAAAAAGGTAATAAGCCAATGTCATCGCATTTACTGGCTTATTATTCTATATATAATCAAGGGAAATCACGAAAATATTTATTTTATAAAATTTATTGCAAGCGGTTTCTATTGGCTTTACAATTATATTGTCGTTTTTTCACTAACTGAAAAAGGAGACAAAAATGAAAAAAACAAAAATCGGAAGGATCAGCATTCTATCTTTATCTCTGTTATCGGGATGTGCGGGAGGAAAAACAAGCAGTAATGATACTCAAACTCTGAATGTCATCCTCTATGATGCAGGGTGGGGAAGTGAATGGCTCCAGGACGTGATTGACAAATGGGAAAGCGAAAACGAAGGCTATAAAGTTAATCTAACTGCAAAGTATGAAGTCAAAACTCTAATCAATAAACACCTTTCATCCAAAAATAATCCTGATGATTTATATATTGCTACTGACAGTGGATGGCGAAACTATGCTTATCAAGGAAAATTTGCTCCCTTAGATGACTTAAGGAGCGAAACTGTCGATGGAAGGACAGTTGAAGAAAAGGTAAATGATGAATTCAAAAACACATTGAAACTGAACGTAAATAGTGAAGAACATGTTTATCGTCTTCCTTGGACAAGCGGATTTGGTGGTATCTATTACAACGCAAAGATGTTCGAGGAAAACAACTGGCAGGTCCCGACAACCACAAGTGAACTAACGGCCTTAGTAAAACAGATTCTAGAAAACCCCGTCGAAGTCAAAGGCGATGACGCTGCAAGCGTAAAGCCATTCGTATTCACTGGGGATAATACAGATTACTTCGACTACGCCATCTTCAACTGGTGGATGCAATTGGCCGGTTATGACAAAGTCAAAGATTTCTATAACTATTCCAGCGCTGAGAATTTCAATTATAAGAATTCCGACTCTGCCTATTCCTCTTTGAAGAAAGTCGTAGACTATTGGAAGACTCTCTTCGGGGATGTAACAATCAATACTGTAGATGATAACGGAAACCCGACAACAGAACAGGTATCTTCTTATATCAGCGGATCCTTATCCTACTCAAACCATGATGCACAACAGGATTTCTTCAATGGCAAGGCGGCAAGGATCTTTGATGGAGATTGGATTTATAATGAAACCCTCAAATACGGAACAAAACCTGAAGGTTTTGAAAGGAAACTGAGGAAAACGCCGGTCATCGATGGAGCCAAAGACACGGATGTCTCATATGTCATCGGAAGCGATCAATATATTGCCATCCCATCTTCTAGTAAGAAGCAGGCCTTAGCAAAGTCCTTCATCAAGACAAGGATCAGCAACTGGTCATTATCGAACTTCACCAATAAATCCCATGGCTTCCTAGCCTATAAAAACACTAACACTTCTTCCATCGATACTTCGAATCCTTATATCAGTTCCTATTTGGATAGGAAGAGTTCTGTGAAGAAAGCAGCGACAGATGACTCAAAAGCAGAAATCTACCTCAACGGATATATTTCCAACGCTTGGGTCACCAGCAGCAATCGTCCTTTCTTAGGGCTTCTGCAGCAAAGCTCTAAAACAGTCGAATCAAGCTTTGACACAATCTATAACGCTGCGAAAGACAGCTTCTCCCGCGCCTAAATCTGAAACGGAACAAAAGAAAGACCTGCCGGCAAGGCAGGTCTTTTTTAAGCTTTGATTTCGATAATGCTTCCTTCCTTCAACAAAGAATACGGAATAAAGGCGGTCGTTTTCCGGAAGCCTCCCCGTTCTTGAACAATGTCCAGCTTGTTTCCATCAAGTAAGATAATTGCCTCTTCTTCAGATTTAGTAAAATGAATAGTGATTCTTTTATTACGGAAACTTATTTTCATTTCCGCTTTCATAAATGGAAAATAGGTTGCCGGATGAAGGTAAACACCATTTAGATGTGGATCAAATCCAAACGCATTTCGGACAAGTGATTTGAAGAGAGTGGAGGAGCTGCCGGTAAACCAATCGTTCCTGCTTTCACCATCACAACCGATTTCTGGGTTATAAACATAACTGTTTGGCATTACGAACGGAGTTGTCGAAATGAAATCATGGTTGAAAGGAACAAGCTTGCTCCTCTCCTTCCATGCCATTTCCGGCTTGTTTATCAGGAAGAGTGAATCAAGAGCAAACACACTAGCATGGATATAAGTGGCTGCGTTCTCGGCTGTACCTTTTGGAAGATTGACAATTCGTCCTACCGCAGAGGACTCTTTTCCAAAATACGGGTCAAAGGTTTTGAAGCCATACTTTCCTTCTAATTTTGAATAAGCCTCTAAAACAGCAGAAACATATTCCGGATGGTATTTATAGAAACCACATAGAATATAGAAAGAATTTGAAGTCAATGTATCCCGGCTTTGATGATCGATATCATCAAAGGATCCGACAAAGAAGGATTGATCATTACCCCAGCCATGGATGATTTTCCATTTCCCGTCTTTTTCGACAAAAGCATGATGTAAAAGTCCGTTCTCGACTTTTTCCTTTGCTTCCTTAGCCTTTTCAATCCAGTTTTCTTCCTTCTTGGCGAAAGAAAAAACCTCAATTGCTTTTGTTAACGCGGAATAGAGCTGGAAGGTTGCCCTGATAGAAACACCATTACCAAACCCTGGTTTACCCTTTGTTTTTCCTAATCCGTCAATGGCATCATTCCAATCTCCATAAAGGGCTTTAAGACATCCGGTTTCTGGATCAATATTGCCAATAAGATAATCCATAATCCGTTTCAAATGAGATAAGACATCATCTGACTCTTTAGAAAAGCAGCAGGATCCGTCTTGATTAATTTCAATATATCGCCGATTAACTAAAAGAATAGAGGAATCACCTGTGTAGGAAAGATACTGATAAATACAATCAATCACCCATAATCCTTGATCGATGAACTCGCGGGAGTCAATCCGAACGCTTTCTCCCTCTGACCACGCAAACTGGCGTGGACATCTTCCGGTTACAGAAACATAATCAAGGCAACCGAGGATTTTTTCTCTTACCCTCTTTGGATTGAAAATCACAGCCGCTTCTAAGGCCTGGAAGATATCACGAAAGCCAAGCCTTCTCAGTGTACTATTCTTTGTCGATGCACAATAATCGACTTGCTTGACAAGCATTTTCGAGAATGCAGTAAATTTGTCCGCATCGATTTCATTTCCTCCTTGGAAAGAAAACCTGTCGTAGGTTTCTTCCACAGTTGGAAGAGAAGAAAGATAGTCTTTTATTTCCTTTAAAGACCGAAAATTCTTTGAGGAAGTAAGCTGATAGGAGAACTCCCTGCATTGATGTGGCTCAAGTGTGCTTTTCAGGAAGTCCCCGGCTATCGCCCTATCCGAAAAACAGGTTATGTTCTTTTCTTCACGGAATCCACCTTTTAAAAGGCAAGGAGAGGAATTCTTATCTCCCGTCTTTGAGTCACAATAGACCAGACGAGAAGTTGTACTTTCCTTTTGCTCTACATTTTCAGTATTTCTTTTAAGGCAATAATGATGGAACAGATGTTCTTCTATTGAGAGATCCTCAGTAGTGTCAAAGACAAAACAATCGTCCTTATACTGGCACTTCTTAAACCATTTGGTCTCTACACTTGAATAATTGGAATGCCTAAGCCTTGGGTTAATGAACCTAGAAGAATAAACTTTCTTTTCTTCTTCGTCACAATTGAGAATCTTTCCGTAAACGAGAAGTTCTTTGTTATCATCTAAAGTCCTAGTGACAAGATAGGCTAATCCGGAGGTTTTAAGAATATATGTAACCGAATGATAGGAGAAAAAGACCCCTCTCTCCACATCTTTTTCAAGGACATTCCGATCAAAATCAAAAAGTGAAATAGGAAGATAGCAATCTTTTTCCTTTATTCCAAGGAAAAAAGAAAGAAGAGAGACTTCACCTTCTACTGTTTCCGGAAGAAGGAAAAAATCGGATTCACTCCTGCTAATCTTGCCGCAAGCATGTGCCCAAAGCACCCTTCCATCCTCCACATAGGGATAACGTGCATCGCTTTTTCGGTCCGGAATCCTAAATATTCCGTTATTCCAGTAGAGGCAATGATTTTTTTCTAGTTCTGCTTTTTTCTTTAACTCATCGAATCTCACAAGCAGTTCCTCTTGGATTTTCATAATTGAAGCCTCGCTTTTAACTATTGTTCTTCTTTTTTCATATTCTGAAATTATTTTGTCTAGAGAAGCAGAAAAGGAAGGAAGGAAATAAATTTACAGATACATTTCATTGAATATAACTTAGCCTGTAACTATTTCATTCATGATTATAGCATAGCAAAGATAAATTATTCATTGTTTTTTTATAAACTAAAATATTTATTCGTTCCGTTAATTGATTATCAGTTAGAATCATGATTCAATTGAAAAAACAGATTCCATCACTGAGGAAAGAATCTGTTTTTTAAATGCTTAGTTATTCCAAAAGACTGATGTTATTTGGATAATCCAGTCGAATTATAGTGAATGGTAGCCGAAGAGGTAATATTGTTTTTATCGTATTCGCCGATTTCCACATTATTCCACTGTGCTTGGCTTCCACCATAATAGATATCCTTGATACTTGTCGGATAACCTAAAGCATGATAATCCATTTTCGTTATGTTTGCAGGAATATAGATATCCGTTAGTTTTGCACACTCACTGAACCTCTCCTCAGGAATGTTTTTCATGCCTTTGCCAAGTGATGCTGCAGAAAGAGAACTGCATCCTTCAAATTGTGACCCTGATCCGAACGAGGAGTTGCCAGATACGAATTTGGTCAGGCTATCCGGAAGAGTGACTTCTTGTAAGCTGCTGCAATTAAGGAAAGCCAAAGAACCTAGTGTTGTAAGTCCCTCGGAAAATTCGATTCCAGTTAATGACTCACATTTTTCGAAAGCACGTACAGCTATCTTTTTGATATTTCCAGGGAGAACTAGGCTTTCAATTCCGGTTTTGTGAAAGGCAGATTCGCCAATGGACTCTATTCCATTTCCGAAAGTGACATTTTTTAAGGATGTGCATTCTTCAAAGGTTTTCTCCTCTAATGTCTTCACCTTTTCTGGAATCCGAACTGAGGACAAAGAGGAACAATAGCTGAAACACATCTGTCCAATCGATTCAAGAGCCGATGGAAAAGAAATCTCAGTCAAAGAGGAACACTGATAGAAGCTCATCCGTCCTAACGAACTTATTGTGGAAGGAAGAATGACAGAGGATAGGTTTTTGCATCCGTAAAAAGCAGATGCTCCAATCTTCTTTATTCCCTCTTTCCTTTTAATGGACTTAATCTTTGTTTCTCTGCTGAAGGCATAATCTTCGATAGATACGACTTTGTAGCCATCGTGAACCGAGGGGATAATAAGATCAGATGGTTCATTGCCATCATAATTTTCATTGAGACCAACTACGCCACACGTTTTCGTGGTTTCATCCAGAACAGAGAATGAGAGATACTTTTCACTGCTCGGTTCTTCATTCAAACTGCTGTCCGAAGCATTAGGTTCTTCCTTTGAGCCACTACATGAAACAACGCTTGGTTCTTCTATCAAGCCACTGCCGGAATTACTCGGCTTTTCTTTTGTCCTACTATCTGAATCACTCGCTTCTTCCTTTGTTTCACTTCCTGAGTTACCCGGTTCTTCATTCAAACCACTCATAGAGAAGGATGTACCAGTATTAGTGGGATTGTTTTCTTTCTTGTTCGAGCATCCATAACCAGCAATTGAAAAAAGAGCAAGCAAGGAAAGAACATATCGGATTTGTCTTGATTTCATTTGGAATTACCTCTTGATATTAAATTTATACCCCCCAGAAATGTCAATAACCATTTTCTATTTCAATGCATTGTCTCATCCTATGAAATGCTTTATTTCTAATAATCAGGGGATTGAAATAGCTCTAGTCAAAGCCAGAATTCAGATTCTGGTCAAAAGAAAGCAGGATACATTCTTCCGCAAGAAATCTTTATCAAGGAATAACAGAGGAATAAATTGCTATAATAGATATTAATTTAAGAAGGAGTAAAAAGAATGATTGTTGCCTTAATTGTAATATCGATTCTATGTCTTATTCTGCTTTGGTTGATGTTCTGTGGTTACCAGTGGTGCTTTGGACCTTTCCATCGTCTTCATAATCAAAAAACAGCAAGACTAAAAGGAAATAAAGATACCTATAGTCTTGAAAAAGCAGGATTAATAAATGAAAGTCCTCTAAAAGGAAAGAAGCTTATTTTCTTAGGTTCATCCGTGACTTATGGAGCCTCTTCTCAAGGCGTATCCTTTCCGGATTTCATCGGAAAAAGAAATGATTGTACCACCATCAAGGAGGCCGTTAGCGGAACAACCTTAACAGATGATAAAAAGAATTCCTATATTTCCCGTCTGAAAAAGAGGAAAGAAGATAATGTCGACAGGTTTATCTGCCAGCTTTCAACCAATGATGCTACAAAAGGAAAAGAACTAGGAACAATCTCTTCCAGTTATGACAGGAACGATTTTGATTCCCACACCATAATAGGTGCAATCGAAACAATAATTGCTTACGCAAGAAAAAAATGGAATTGTCCGATCGTTTTCTTCACAAATCCAAGATACGAAAGTCAGAAATATTCATCCAGGGTTTCCGTATTAAAGGAAATCGCAGACAAGTGGAACATCTATATAATCGATTTGTGGAACACCGAAGATTTCAATAAAATCAGTGAAAAAGAGAGACACCTCTATAGGGCTGATAGAATCCACCCAACCAAAGCCGGTTATCTCCTTTGGTGGACACCGGTATTTGAAGAAAGACTCTATTCTATAATTGAAGAAGCAAAGTGACATTTTGAGCAACAAAAAGCAGTTTGCAGTAAAGAAAATTCATTACTATGATTCGAATTATAAAGCTGAATTATAAAGCGAAATCAGGAATCTGACAAAATATATCAATCCTGATTTGTCCGAAAGAAAAAGGGAGAAGCCATATTTCGACGGCTTGCTCCCTTGGATTTCAAATTCAGTTTAAAGACAAAATTTAGGCTTTATAGGTGATGGCAAATTTAGAAATACGGACTTGATTTGAGGAAGCCTTGAAAGTAATAGACTTCGTTCCCTCGTCAAACGCCCACGTTCCATTGTAGCCAGAATAACTATAAGTTCCTTTTTCGGAAGTCAGTTCAAAGCAGCCCGGCCCGCCTTTGGCCGTGTCTTTGACAGTACAAGTAAAAACAATCTTAGTAATCGATCCGGAAGCAATGCTGATAGTCAATGATTGAGTTTTAAATACATTGACATAATTCGCAGTTACAGTTCCTTGAGAAGCCTTGAAATCAATGCCTTTATTTGTTTCTTCAATAGCCTTAGATGATACTAATTCAAATTCACTAGCACTGATCTCAACCGTCTGAGTTGCTGCTTTTGCAATAACAGTGATGGCGATAGAAGCCTTGACTTCTGCGTTGACAGCAGAAGCAACCGTAACAGTGAAAGTATCTCCGACAATGGCTTCTTCCGTCAAAGTGACAACGCCATCAGCCACCGTGGCATGTGCGTTTTCGGAGACAGACCAAATAAGTTCGTCCTTGGCAGCAGAGGGAGTCTGTTCAACCTCTAAGGTTAAAGTCCTTCTCAACTGGATATTTGCTTTCTCGCCAAGTTTGAAGGAGAGAGCCGTTGCAGCAGGACGGGTAGCAGCACTAGCTTCGGTGACATACATGTAATATTTATCATTGTTAAGATAGATATAGCCTTTAACATCATAGAAGCCGTCAGCCACATCCATGCCAGTAACTTTGACGCTCTTGTCCCCTAAGGCAAAGGAACTAGACTCAACAGAAACAGAAGAAATAGAAACAAATTTAGCACCATCCTTGATGGTCAGAGCCGCAAGAGAAGTTGCATCCCTATCCGTTGCTTCATAGGTAGAAACAATGGCCTGATAGTCATTTGCATCAAGGATAGCAACACTTGTCTGAGTTAATTCGAAGACATATTTCTTAGAAGCATCAAACTTCACTTTGCCTTCGAACTTGACACTGTCGCCTTCCTTAACAGCTGCATTCTTGACATAGACATAGACGTAATCACTGGCATCCGCCAGGATATAGCCTGAGGCATCGACAGCTTTGACAACACCCTTCAGGGTAAGCTCAGTACCATCCACAGATGCTTTTGCAGCAGAGATGGTATCTAAAACATCAATAGCATAGGTGGCATCGGAGTATCCGTTCCTCTTTGCGGTCAAGACAACACTGCCTGCTTTTAAGCCTTTCAGCTTGCTTCCATCAATGATTTCAGCAACTTCGGCATTATCAACGCTATAGGTAATGCTAGGAGTATCGCCTTCTTCGGAAAGCGTGGCAGAAAGATCAATGGTCTCTCCGACAGTGACAAGATCCTGGGCCTTGATGGTGATGCTCTTATCGGCAATCTTAAGGCTGTAAGTTCCAGTCTTCGTTCCACCAGCGAATTTCGTTGTTGCAGTGACGACTAAATCAGCAGCTGTGGCATCTTCGGCAATGGTAAGAAGACCATTCTCGTCGATGGATGCCTTGTCGCTGCCACTGACAGACCAAGCAACTTCTTTTGTCGCATAGTAAGGTTCGACGGAAGCAGAGAACTGGAGTGTCTCTCCTTTGCCGATGGTGATGGCACCATTATCGGCTTCGACAGTAATCTTAGTCGGTTCACCCTTAGAAGGAGTCTTTAATCCGTTGTCTTCAGCAACGAAAGTTCTCCGCTCGCCCGTTGCGGTCTTAGCACAGAGATAACCATAGACATCATAGGTTCCGATTTCATAGTCATAGGCAATATCGAAGCTGAACTTATTGGTTCCACCGATTCCTTCCGGGTAATCGACATTGGTGTATTTCTGTCCTTTGCTTCCAGTGCTTTCTGAGATAGTACCATCTTTCACAACGCCATAGAGGATACCTTTTCCGTTATATCCATCTAAGACATCTGGAGTGATGATGACCGGATCATTGCTTATAACCGGCTTTGTGTATTCGGCAGAAAGGATAATGACGGAATTCAATTTATACTCGAATCCGTAATCACCATTATCAATGGTACCAGCGGTAACAACATAATCACCGACATTGACCATGCTGGCATTCTGCTTTCCATAAGCATAAACAGCATTTTCCATGCCGTTTTTATCGGCAAGGATGAATCCGTAGTTTCCTTTGGCAAGAACAACACCTTTGGTCTTATAGACATCAGACGAAGTCTCAAGGGCCGTATTTCCGACAGTAGAGACAGGATCAAGGATAGTCATAGCAAACGCACCGTCTTTGTAGCCATCCTTGTGTGCAGTGATGGTGACATCACCTGCTTTAACCGCCGTCACAACACCATCAGCAACGGTAGCAACAAGCTCATCTGAACTTGTGTAAGTCACACCTTCGACAGAGGAAGTCAGAGTAACCTGTTCTCCGATAGTCGCATAGGATAAACCGGAAAGAGAGATAGTCTCCCTTTCGCTAGCAGAAGCAGAAGGAGTAATCGTCGGGTTCTGAGTCGGTGTCTCCGTAGGCTTAACAGTAGGAGTTTCCGTGGGTTTTTCTGTCGGCTGATCCGTCGGTTTTACTGTGGCAGAAGGAGTATCGTTAGGATTTGCAGAAACAGAATCAGATGTCTTCCCGCATCCAGCAACGGCAAATAAGGAGAGAAGAAGAGAAAGAGATAAGATTTTCTTTCGCATCATCTTTGTTCGGAGCCTTGGCTGCTCCACTTTTCCTTTCAAGTGCACCAAGTAAGAAGCTATGACTAGTCTTCTTTTTTCAGTATACGCCTTTAAAAATAGTTTTAATAAGAAACAATAAAAAGACGGCCTAGTTTTCTAGGTCGTCTCAAGATTTTTCAATTGTTTAGATTATTCCGCTTCTGTAAAAAAACAATACTCAAGACCGCCGCTGACAGTCACTTTCGCATGAGCGATATACTCAGTATCTTTTTTCTTCTTGGCTGGTTTGAAATCATGCGTGAAGGTATTGTCGTCATCTTTTCCAACCAAAATATAGTCCCCATTTTGGCTCCGATCAAGAGCAAATCCGACTAAATCCTTACCTGTGAACTTGCCTCTCATCTCAACCCATGGTGTTAGGAGAACATCACTGTATTTCCAGATACAAGTGACTCCAGCAGAAGAATAAGTCTCCTTAGAGTCAAAGCCAAAGACAATCTGCTCTCCATCGGCAAACTTCTCTTTGGATAATTCCTCGTTGGAAATGCCATCTTTACTCGTATAGTACTTTGTTTCCTTACTGCCGGCAGGAGTCCAACCGATTAAATGCTCAAATCCAAACTCATCTAATACATAGTCTCCTTTATCTGAAAAATGAAGGAATCCTTTTGAGAAGCAATCAGCCACATAATCATCTGGTGTTGCCGGGACAACGTAAAGCAGCGAGCTAACATGGGATTTTGTCTGGCAGCCACATAACTCAAAAAGACTAATACCACACCTTATCCTTTTTTTAAATTTGTTCATATAGGTTTGCCTCCTTTTCAGCGTATTCAACAGCATTTATGATTGTCGAATTGATTTTTACTGCATACCCATGGGAATCACTACTTAATGTAAGGATTCCGCACACCCCGTTGAATGATTCAAAAGTATATTCGTTTTCATACTCGAAATACAACGGGCCACCACTCATTCCCGAAACAGCATAATTGTTTAGATTAAATAAGTTATCTCCTATACTATAATTCGTGGCCTGAACACGATAACCTGCTGAATAACAAAGATACCCTTTTCGGTAATCACCATCAGATAGTCCACCAGCATATCCAGCAGCAACATTTGCAGAATTATAAGGACCGTACTGATTTGAAATTCCGTAATATCCGATTATGTCGCCTACGTTTTCTTCCCTGATAAGAACAGCCCAATCATTAGCATATTCAGACGATTCTGAATAAAGGCTAGGCCTAATTACCTCTTTGACATCAAAAATATAGTCGAAAACAGAAGTATCGTTATCTGACTGAACAGCTTTAACACGAAGATTGGTCCTAAACTTTGAGGATTTTTTATCAAAAACACAATGAGCTGCAGTCAACCTAACATAATCACTAACAGAAAAACATGTTCCGTAGCTAATCCATGTATCACCATTTCTTTTATAATTGCCGGTTAATGAGGCAATAGAGGAACAATTACTAACCTTTTTATGAGAATAATCAACTTTAACCAGGTTATCCTTGCAGTTTCCCTCGGTATTGTAATTTTGAAAATTAAAATCAAAGAAGTCATTATATTGATTTCTAATGATTTTAGAGTCCGTGGATTTTGTGACATCCTTTGAGGTAAGTAAAAAGCTAGAACAGGAAACAGCCGTATGTTTAATCATCTTTGGCATAGGCTGAATTTCTACAGAAGAATCATTGTCCGAACTCACCTGATAATCTTGCAAAGCCAGACTGCCTTCTGAGTCATTCACTACTTCAGAATAAGAACATTGGCTTACTTTGGTCGGCTTAGTCAAAGGAATACTTAAACTTCCCTGAAGCATTAGAAGAATAAGAAGTAAACATAATTTTCTTGTCATTTTGTTTTACCTCGCTATTACATCTGTCCAAATTATATTACGGCTTGTTCACTTTTTTAAAGGTTAGTCAAATCTTTCTAAAATCAGTAAAAAGATATTAAAATTGGTTTTTTTTATCGATTTTTACTGATTTTCTTATCTTTTCTCATTCTTTTGCCTCTTTTTAATTTAATTGTAATCGCTTTCTTTTTTTGTTTTAAGGAATTGCATTTAGTAATTATTTGAATCAATTTGCTTTTTAGTAGTATTTCTCGAGAAATATCAAACGCTTTTCATAAACAGCTTCATTTCTATTAGAACCTGTACCTTCTGTGTTATACTAGATTAATTCGAATTGACTTTGTGAAAGGGAAAACAAAAGATGAAAAAATCAAAATTCCTATTGCTTCCTTTATTATGCTTAATTTTAAGTGGTTGCCATACGAGCCAAGCAAAAGAGAAAACAGAAGGTGAAAAGCTAGCGGAAGGCTATTATTCAACCTCTTTTCTTAAGCTTGATTCTCTCAATGACACGAATTCCAATCTAGCCGGCATCAACATCATTTCAGAATTAGCCGGAGGAATTAATGCAGGCATCCTCTCTCTTCTTTCCGCAAAGAAAGACAATTTTGCAGGATGGGCAGCTTCTACGATATTCAAGCTTGTCTTCAATGTCGAAGGAGAAGACAAGTCGCAGAAGATACTTGAGACTCTGGATTCCATTGACAAGAAGATTGATGAAATCAATAAAAAGCTAGACCAAGTCATCCTCAGGCTCGATTCCGTCCTGGAAAAGCAGGAACTCAACGCCTTGAAAAGTGATATCAACACTCTTAGAAACGGTAATGCCTATTTACAGACCTATATCGATTATACGAAAAACCTAAGTATCGGAAAGGAATCCTCCTCTTCCCTTGATGAAGAGATTGTAAAAAAAGAATATGAAGCTCTGAATAAACGATTCCCGGATGCTCCGACTAAGGTCAACGAGTATGCCCATCTTCTTTTTGATGCGGGCGTAAATTCAGGAAAAAACATATTCGCAAACATCAAAAGAATCATCTCGTTGAATCATTTCCTCTTTGATTACCAGGAAGTGAAACTGAAGCTCTTCAATGATGCTAGTTATTTAGCTCCTTTCCTGTATGCCTGTGCTATCAGCTATGGTCAGCTTAACTATATCAGGAATAACAATCCTATGACGAGCGTCGAATACATCGATGCCAATGCCAGGTTTGAGACCACTAAGCAGAATGTCGAAAGAGTCAAGAAAGCCTATGAGGAAAACGAAACCCATAGGAGAAAAGAAGGCTTCATTTCCTTCCTTTACCCGGATAACGAAAAGTATATTCCTTTCTATAACCGTATTCGCACCATCACATCGGATTCTTATGTAAACTATCAAGTGGATCAATCTAAACTAGGTGACAAGAAATACTGGCAGGACTGGGTCTTTGCCAAGTCCTCCTTCAAAAACGGTGAAGAGATGACTCCTCTCTATGCAGTCAAAGGAGAAACCATAAATACCATCCTCGAGTGTATTTCTTCGTTAGTCAAGACTAGGAAAAGGAGCGATAGGACATTAACGAATCTTTTCTCCGATGCTGGCTTTGAAATCCCTCCTTATTCTGGAACGAACAAAGACGGTCTCCGTTTCTTTACCGGAGATGACTTCCAAGTCTATTCTTCCTATGAAGATACCTTCTTCCAAGTCACTTCGCCGCTCTCTGGAAACAGGGCGGGAAGCTCATTGGAAAAAGATAAGGGGATAACAATCAATTTTGCTATTGGATCTGTTGAGAAGAGTCAGGCAAAAAGGTATGGCTGGCAAACAGAAAGTGCCCTTCTACTCACCAATGAAAAAGAATTCGGATATGATTCTTCCCTTTCGACAGACATCAGCGGTAATATTGTCTAGGCCTTTCCCTTCCGATTCAAAAAATGAAATTTCGTCTATTCCAGGCAGAGAATAAAAATTGTCCGCTCTTTCTGCTTCACAATTATCAAGATGACGGAGAAAAGATCTTTGATTTAGCAAAAGAACTGTCCAGAAAGAATTTTGCTTTGCTCGTCATCTATGATTTCGATTGGGAAAGCCAAAGGACGCCTTGGCCAGCACCAAGCATCGGCAAGAACGGCAGTTCCTTTTCCGGACAGGCGGATGAATACCTCAGATCCTTAACCGCATCTTTGCTTCCGGAAGTCCTAAAACAGGTCCGTCCTTCCAAGATTGGAATACTTGGTTATTCCCTTGCCGGCCTTTTCTCACTTTATTCCCTTTACCGCCTGGATTGTTTTTCTTTGGCAGCAAGTGTCTCTGGCTCTCTCTGGTATCCATCTTTCGATGAATTCGTCTTTTCTCATCAAAGGAAAAAGAAGCCGGATAAGATTTATCTTTCTGTCGGAGACAAAGAAAAGAATACTTCCAATCCGTTTCTATCGAAAGTAGAAGAAAAAACCAAGGTAATCGACGAATATTACAAATCAATTGGAATACCTGTTTTATACGAGCTCAATAAAGGAAACCATTTTGCCGATGTTTCCCTGCGTCTAGCCAAAGCAATCGCTTTCCTTCTGAAATAAAACCGTCTCTTTCTTTTCCAGCATTTTATTTTCGCCATTGAAATGCAATCTAGGACAGATAATTGTCAATTTAGGAACAGTTATTGCTGAAAAGAAACCGGTTGGATTATCATGATGCAAGCGCTTACTACAAAGGAGCTCTTTTTCTATGGAAAAGTCAAAAGAAAAGAAATCTGTATTTACCACCCCACTTCTATCCTCCAAAATCAAGAAAAGCGGCGTCTCCCTTTTCCCAGAAGCAGGTCTTGGCTATCTGCTTGGCCCTCTTCTCGCCTTAATCAGCAATGGTGTTGTCAACATCTGGCTCATCCAATACTGGGATAAGGTCTTAAGGCTGAAAGAATGGAATCCGCTTTTCGAGACATTAAGGCCGATCATCTCCTCGATTATTATCATCATCGGCAACCTGCTAGTCGGAAAACTCAGGGAACGGAAACCGACCTTAGCTGGAAAGGCGCGCCCCTTCATCCTATTAGGCATGCCCTTGATTGCTATTGCCTTGCTCGTCTTATTCCTTGTTCCGCTTCCGGCAGGAGCAGGAGGAACGACCTCGAATCTTCTTGCCAGTATCGTCATTGCCATAGGCTACAACCTCTACTACGCCTTGGCTTGGCCAATTTATTACACCTCTCACTCCGCTTTGGTAAACTTATCAACCCGTGACGGAGGAAAACGAGGCCTCCTCTCAACCTGTATCATGGCTGCCCAATTAGGTGCCTCGGGTGTTGCAGGCAGGGCAGGAGGAATCCTAGTCGATTTCATCGGTTTACTTCCGAAATATGTCATTACCGGCGTTGATCAGTCTTTTTCCTCGAAAAGCGACGCCCTTGCTTATGCGACAAAAGCAGGAATATCCGCTGACAGCATCAGCGAAGTCATTTCCCCAAGCCAAGCAAACAGCAAATGGACCCTGCTTAGGATCATTAGGATTGTCTGCTTAGTCGTCGGATGTTTGTTAGAGTATTATTTTACCCGTGAACGTATCACAGAGGAAAACATTAAATCTTCCTCTGAAAGCGAAGATCAAAGCAAAGTCAAAGGTGCCTCAAGGGCCCAGCAGAGGAAAATCTGCATTCATGACCGTTATTGGTGGCTGATCATGGTTTTCTTCTTCCTCTACCAGTTTGGAGGCCAGAGGAAAAACAATGACAGGTCCTTCTATTCCCAGGCTATGAGTTCTGGAACAACACTATCCTCTATTATTAATACTGTCGGTGCCATTCCAACCGCCTTAGGGAGGTTGATTGTCTGGCCGATCGCCAACAAATTCTCGAAGTCAAAGTCCATCATCGGCGGGTCCGTCGTCGCTTTCCTTGGATCATTGATTGCCTTGATTTGCTTAATGCCTACAGTTAGCACGAGCGAAGCTGCCGTCGAGGCACTCTCTGTTACATCCTTCTGTGTCAAAGCCCTCGGTGCTGCCCCGGCTAGGTATGTCTCTTTAGCCCTTTTAGCCAATGTACTAGACCATCAGGAAGCCTTATACGGAAAACGTACGGATGGCTTCACTAGGGCCGTCTATGGTTCCATCATGGTTGCTATGTCCGGTATCTGCAACGGCATCATCGCCGGTATGAACGCGGTAACTCCTTTAGAAAACCAGAAACTCGTCCATACGATTCTCGGCTTCTTAGTCGAAGGTGTCTGCTATCTAATTATCGCCGTCAGGTTCCTGGCAAGGAACGTCGAGAAGTTCACAAAGCTCGATAATCAGACCATTATCAACAACCAGAGAGAGCTCTGCCTCAAGGAAGGAAAAGAGTGGATTTCTCCGGAAGAGCGGGCAAAGAAGGAAGACGAAGAAAACAACAAGAGGATTGAAGAAAGTCGAATTGCTCAGCTCAATGCTGATTGCAGCAAGAAACACCTTGATTTCGAAGCTGAAAACGCTAAGTTCTTAGCTGAAAAGAAAAAGAAGGATGAACTTGCGCTGAAGAAGAAAGAAGCGGCTGACAGGAAGAAAAAACAAGCAGAAGAAAAGAAGAAACAGAAGTTCGACTCCCTGCCTCAGGAAAAGAAGGATAAGATTCTAGCCAAGAAAGAAAAAGAACAGCAGAAAATCGAAGAAGAGTTCTCCTCTCTGCTTCTTAAAGCAAAGAATAGCGGTCTATCCGCCTGATTCGAAAGCATTAAAAAAGTCCCTCGGTTCTAAATCCGCGGGACTTTTTCTATACAGTTATTTCAGTCGAGTTCCTTCAAGGCTGATTCCACAATTTCGTATTGCGTAGTAACCTTAGCAAAAAGAGGAAGAATCTTTTCTTCTTTGAAAACACGTTCCCGTAGTTCTTCGGTCAAGTCCGATGCAGCTTGGAAAAGATTCGTGAATCCAAGGTTGCTTGCCAGTCCTTTCAAGGTATGGCTGGCAAGAAAAGCTTTTTCCACATCTTCCTCCTCGATAGCAGCCTTAAGTTCTTCATAGGTGGGATCCGTTAGGAAATGAGGAAGAATCTTCTTCCTTAGGCTTTTCGAAGCAAAACGATTAAGAACCTCAAGATAGTCTCCGCCTATCGTTGCATAGAATTCTTCGATATCCATATTCGTTATCCTCCATTATCGTCACTTGATTCTTCCTTGCTCGTCTTTGACAAGGAATTCCCGGATTTCGAGCAGACATTCAAGCAGCAGAGGGTTGAACTTTCCGCACTCGCCATTCCTGATCCTGTCAATTGCCTTATCCGGAGAATAGGCCTCCTTATAAACACGTTTGGCCGTAAGAGCATCATACACATCCGCGAGAGACACCACCTGTGCGGCAATCGGTATCTCATCTCCGACTAATCCCTCTGGATAGCCTTTGCCATCATATTTTTCATGGTGGTAAAGGCAAATCTGATAGGCATATTTCACAAGCGGCTCTTTCTGGTATTCCCGTACGTTCCTAACCCTATGGGCACCATAGACCGTATGCTTCTTGACTTCCTCAAATTCTTCTTTCGTCAGTTTTCCGGGTTTATTCAGTATCTTGGAATCAATCTCGACTTTTCCGATATCGTGAAGCGCAGAAGCCGTAGCAATCAAATAGACATCATCCTTTGATAGGTTATATCGGTCCGTTTTCCGCCTAAGAGCGACAAGCAGACGTTCGGTTATCTTGTTGATATTCGTAACGTGCTCTTTTCCCCTTCCTGAACGGAATTCACTGACCTGGCTGAGGATATCCACAAGAATATGACTGCATTTTTCTTTTTGATTGTTTTCGCTGGAAACAGTGGAGAGCAGACGACGTTGTTTCTGATAAAGATGGATTGTATTCAGTACACGCCTATAGACGACTTTCGCATCGAAAGGACGGCTGATGAAATCAGACACTCCCCTTTCGTAGGCTTTCCGAATGGTCTCCGGGGATTCATCTTCGGTAATAGTGATAACCGGAATCTCCTCAAGAAGATGCGAGTCTGTCCTCTTCTGCAGGACACCAAAGCCATCCCTGTCAGGCCTGAGGATGTCAAGAAGAACAAGAGCAATCTCTTTTCCTTCGTTTGCAAGAATTTCAAGACACTCCTTGCCTCCCTTGGCTTCCCTGACATTGAATTCATTGCTTAAAATCGATGAGAGAATCTCACGATTTAATGCGGAGTCATCCACAATCAGAATGGTCTGCTTATCCGGGGAAGAGGAAATCTGTATGGTATGGTCAGTAACAACTAGGTTCTTCTTTGCCTTCGCTCGGTAGAGAAGCTTATCCGCACGCCTGACTGCTTTTTCAATTGTCTGCTTTTCACTGAAGGTGGCACCTACGCTGAAAGTCAGGTTGATTTCGGCATAACCGGGGAAGATGATTGTCTTCAGGCGCTTTAAGATAGCTGTCAGCTTAGTCTCATAATTGCCTTTATCCGTTTCCGGAAGAACCAGAAGGAATTCGTCTCCTCCGTAACGGATCAGCTTGTCCCTCTTTCCAAGATCCTTCTTCAGCTCCTTCGCAAAGACTTTCAGGACATAGTCCCCTGCGACATGGCCGTAGACATCGTTGTAGACTTTGAAGTCGTCTAAATCGATCCTGGCTACACAGGCAGAAAGAGTCGAATTCTTGATTTCTTCTTCATAAAAGCGGCGATTAAAGGCACCGGTAAGAACATCCGTATAGGTCTTCTCATAGTATTCATTGATGCGGGTGAGTAGTTTGACCTCTCCAGAAACATCAACGACATTCTTGTTGTCGAATTCACGAAGAAGTTCCCTGACACAGGGTTTGGAATCGATTTCGAGATAACGGGAGATGACAAAATAGATGCCATCCTTTGAGAACTCGATTTTCACCTGATCCTGCTTGGTATTTATCGCCTTTGCAGAGGTACAGTTGTCGCAAGGATTCTTCTTTCCCCAAAAAGAATAGCAGGGGCAGTGCAGAGTTGCTGAATTTCCATCGGGACAAAGACCTGCAATCTCATCCTTTTTCAGAATACGGACGACATCGAAGACATTGCGGTAACTATCCCTCTCGGATTGAGCCTCAGCCTCACTTAAAGAATATGTTTTTTCTTTTTCAGTCATCCTCTTGACCTCCCTCTACCGATTTCTTCTTCAAACAGGAGTTCAAGGTGTTCTTAAGGACATCCCTATGGATAGGCTTGGCGATATGGGCATTCCTTCCCGCATCTAAGGCATCCTGTACATCTTTTACAAAGGCACTTGCCGTCCTTGCGATGATTGGGATTTCCTTGGCCTCTGGATGATTCGAATCACGGATTGCTTTTGTTGCTTCATATCCGTTCCTGCCAGGCCTCCTGACATCCCTGAGGATAGCGTTGTACGTTCCTTTCTTAGAAGAAAGGAATTTCTCTACGACCTGTTTTCCATCCTTGGCAACATCTGCCGTTGCTCCTTCGGATTTCAATAGCTCAAGGGCAATCTCTGCATTCAGATCATTATCCTCTGCAATCAAGAAATGCCTTCCCTTCAAGTCAAAGACAGTATCGTCTTCGGAAACCGAATTCTTAAAGCGCTCGACTTCAATCAGCTTTTCCTTAAGGTTGACTTCACTGAAAGGCTTGGCAAGGAAGCCATCGATGTCGATTTCAAGCGCCTTTGTTTCAATATCCGTCCAGTCATAAGAGGTGAGGAAGAGAATCGGAGTATCTACCGGAATAATCTTCCGGATTTCCTTTGCCGTATCAAGTCCGTTCCTGCCTGGCATCTGCCAGTCCAGAATGACAGCATTGTATTCTTTTTTCTCAGCGTAACGTTCCTTCACAAGCTCGACAGCAGCTTTACCACTATATACAGCATCAAAAACGACGCCCGTATCAGACCTATTTTCCTTAATACCGTCACAGACCGATTTTTCATCATCTACAAGAAGAATCCGGCTCCTATGATGGTTGTGCCAGAAATCCTTATCTTCTTCCTCATGGGTAAGATGAAGGGATAATTCGACCGTAAAGGTTGTACCTTTACCAAGTTCACTCTGCAAATCAATCGTTCCACCCCTAAGGTCAATAATGTTCTTGGTGATTGCAAGACCAAGACCGGTTCCGGATTCCTTGTTCGTAGTAGAATTCTCAGCCCGGGTAAAAGGATCAAAGATTATCTTCTTGAATTCATCTGAGATGCCATAACCATTATCCGTAACAACAAACCGAAGTCTTTCAAAGGACTGAGAACTCTGCCCTAAATCGGTAATCTGAAGTCCGATTTGTCCGCCTTCCGGAGTATACTTGATGGAATTAGAAAGAAGATTAATCAAAATCTGATTGATACGGGTCTTATCTCCCATGAATAACTCATGGGACCTGACACCGACATTGATTCTCAGTTCCTGCTTTTTCGCATTGGCCATCGGGCGAATGACAACATTGACCGATTCGATGAGCTCATCTAAAGAGAAGGCAGACTGACGGATTGTCCTTTTTCCGCTCTCAATTTTAGAAATATCAAGGATGTCGTTGATTAGTCCGAGAAGATGGTTGCTCGCTGCCGTGATCTTCCGGGAATACTCTTTCACTTTTGTCTCATCCCCTGTGTTTTTAGACAGAAGGGTCGAGAACCCAATGACGGCATTCCTTGGCGTACGGATATCATGGCTCCTGTTGGAAAGGAAGGTGGTTTTCGCCTTATTGGCTTCTTCCGCAACTTGCAGAGCCTCAGAAAGCTGTTCATTATGTACCTTTTCAAGTTTATTCTTCTGTTTTGAATAATAAACAATGAAGAATATAACAATTCCTGCAATTAAGATAAGGACGGATGCAAGAATTGCAGCTGCTTGCAAAGGATTGCGTTTCCTGAACAATAGAAGTGAACCAGAATTCTTATGAATGTTTGCCTCGCTAATATACTTAGATAAATCCGACTCTGAAATGCTAGCAACATAGCTGTTAAGAGAAGCAAGAACATTGGTATTGATATCACGGGATACTGGAATTGTGACATTGACAGTCTGTCCAGGAACAAGACTTGTGACCAAGGAACTTCCGGTTTCATAAATATAGTACTGCCTAGAATCCCGCGTTCCAAAAGCGATATCCGCTTTTCCCTTTTCAACCGCCTGCAGACAGGCTCTGGAATTATCACAGAGAATAACTTCTTCATAATCACTGGTCGAATATTGCTCTTCCCTTCCTCGGACAATGGCAATACGGCTGGCTTTGCCATCACTATCTGGTCTCTGTGCAAAAGAAAGGACAGAAGTCAGGATTGGAGCACTGTTAATATATCCGAATTTCGAACACCTAGAAGAAGTCATGTTCCTTCCTAAGAAGAAGGCAAATTCTCCAGAGTCGAGTTTTCCTTCCGCATCCGTCCTATCGGAAGCAAAGGTGTATTCCGTCTTGATTCCTGTTCTTTGGCAATAATCATCAAGAGCGGATACAAGGACCCCTTTGGGCTTGCCATTATCCTCATAAGCATAAGGAGCTGTGTTTTCCCTGCAGAGGACCTTCAGTTTTCCGATATTGCTTAGTTCCTTTTCCCTCTCATCGCTCAAAAGGAAAGTGTTGTTCGCTACACGAAAATAGGTATCATAGAGTGTATCTTGGAAGTTGGGATTGACCTCGTCTATCCTTTTCCTGGCCTCATCCAGCTTCTGAATCAGTCCTGTGTTCCCCTTGGTAGAAGCAAAATAATAAGGGCGAGGGGCAAAGTTAGCAACGATTCTAGTGTTAGCAATGGGAGAAAGGGATACACTGGAAATAACATCCACTTTTCCATCAATCAAAGCCTGCTTCTGCTCATCTGCGGTCTTATAATACACAATCTCGTAATTCAGTTTTTCCGAATCAAGATAAGAGAGAACTTCTCCGTTACGAGTGGCTGCCGATTCCCATAAACCAACTTTGATTAACGCTTGACCGTAAAGATTATGTTCTCTTAGCCCGTTTGTCTTTAGAGCGCAAAGAGTCGTATAAACAGTTCCATAGCTTCTCTGAGGAAATTCAAAGTTTTTCTCAGTGCCAGAGTTCTTAAGCAGCGGACCTAGAAGGTCGACTTTCCCTTCTTTAAGATCCGAAAGTGCTTTGCCGACAGCCTCGTTTCCGTCTGAGCTTCCATAAGGTACATATTCCATCTGCCAGCCTGTATATTCAGAAATTTTCTCAAGATAATCATAATTGTATCCAGTCACCTTTCCGGAATGACCGAAGAAGCTCCTTCCTTCCTGGGTAGGAAAGGCAACACGTATAATCGTTCTCTGTTCTTTGTCTTTTTGCTTTAAGGCACTCTTTTCCTCGAATAACACATGAGTAGGATTCATTGGTTTAGAAAAAGAAGCAGAAAACAGCATCAAAATAGCAGAAAATCCCAAAAGCGTTCTTATTTTTCTCTTTAACGACATAAGCCCCTCTTTCTACTTTTTTTGGAAGTTAATATTTTTATTATAAAAGATAGTTAGGACAAATCCTATTTATTTTTCAAAAATTGTTACTAGAAAGCGCTAGAACGTATAAACATAAGGCCATCTTATTGCCCTCATCAACTCAATGGTGACCTTCGGTGACGGAAAACAATTAATTTGCTTCCTTGAAAATTCAAAAAAGGAAACTATAATAAATTTGACAAGTAAAAAAATAATTCCTATTTAATGTTTCCCCAAGAACCATCAATCACCTGAAAGAAATATTCGATAGAAATTGTTTTTTTAAACAAAGGCGGCGGCCTAGTGCTTCTCATTCACATTCATTGAAAGGAGTATTTTTTAGTGAGCTTTGAAAAAAGGAACTTAGCAGAGGCAGAGAAGAAAATCGGTTATCATTTCAATAATCCAAATCTTTTAGCACAGGCTTTTACAAGATCATCCTATGCTAAGGAAAATGGAAAAGAAAGCAATGAAGTTCTGGAGTTCTTCGGCGACAAGATTCTTTCTAGGTATATCGTAAAAAGAATTGCCGAAGTCCTCGGCAACAAAGACAGGAACCAAAACGAAGGATTCGCAATTCAGAATCACGAAATGGAAGGGGCATTAAGCTATCTTCACAATACACTGGTTTCCAACAAACATTTAGCCACAAGAACAGAACAGCTTGGCTTATTTCAATATAGGTTCTTAGGTAAAGGCGAAAAGACTTCTCAAAACGAAAAGAAACCAAAAGCTGATCTGATTGAGGCAATCAGGGGCGCAGTCGCTATCGATAGTAACTGGAATGATACTGTGATTGAGATTGTAAGGAACAAACTCCTTGAAATTGATTCCTTTATCCAATCCTGGGATTTTTCATCAAAAAATAAAGAATTGAAAAATCCAGCAAAGACAAAAGAAAAAGTTCTAGAGGCTGCAGTCCCTGAGACACCAAAATTAAACTTACGGTTCTCAAATCAAAACGCAACGTCTGTCCTCTTCGAACAAATAGCCAAACATAAATACCCTAAAATCAAGTGGTCTTTCACGGAAGTGAAGAAAACAAAAGAAAGAATCGAGTGGGAGTGCCACTACAAAATGGAAGGAAGCAGACTTTCTGGCAAAACAATCGCAAAAAAGAAAAAACAAGCAAGAAAATTAGCAGCCTACGAAATTCTGACCTTTCTTACAAAGAAAGAAAACAAGTAGTTACTAAAACAAACGAAAAGCGCTTCTCCTTACCGCCGAAAGGAGAAGCGTTTTTTGTCATTCCATTATTTTCTTTTTCGAATTCTTTATTCTGATGATGAAGAATACAAGTTGGATAGACTCAGCAATCAAAGACAGAGCGAAGAAAACCAATCCCACAAAAGGAATATAGGACGGATATCCAATCAGGAGAACACAACCAAGAATTCCGATTCCGGTTCCAAAGAAGGATAAGAAGGAAAACTTAGTGAACATTCCTGCAGCGCCAAATGCAACAATCAAGAAAGAAGCAGATAAAATCGTCGACCACAGCTCGACATAACCAATAATCCTAGCCCGCCTGAATTCACCAAGGCATGCAAGAATCAAGGAGATAAAGACACTCCAAGAAATCAGTTTTTCTTTTTTCATAATCATTTGAAGAAACGAAGCAGAGAATTATAGAGTCCGACTCTCCAGCTTCTTGCCGAATGGTATCCCCTCCGGACTTTGACGTATTCGGTATTCTTATCCGTAAAAATACGGCTGGAATCACTCAGAAGCTCGTTAACCATTTTGCGATGTCCATGGTAAGCAAAATCATAGATTCCGTCTGCGTTGAACCTGTAGTTCAGCTTATAATTCTTGAATTCCGGACTTGTCAGCGAGGAAATGATTTCCGTGCTGTTCACCGAAGAAGAATAGCATCCGAAATAGGAGAAATAATCAAAGCAGTTGATCCTTCCGGCATTAAGAGTCAATCGGCAGCCATTGGATAAACCAGCAATAGCCCGGTGATCACGGCTTGACGACAGTCCGAGTTTATCCTGTGTCACACTATAGGTAGCATATTTTGCCTCAACCGAAGGAACGATATCGTATCTAAGTTCACTGATGAAATTCTTATTCGAGTTTTCCTTTACTGGAGAGTAATCCTTTATATTCTTGATATTGTCGTCTCCAAACAAGCCATAACTGTAGAAGGTCGGACAGACAACGATAAGAGGATCAATGACTTTATAATAAATCAGATTATCCAGCCTTACTCTGGCTTTTATGTTTTCAAGCCAGGTATCGAGATGATTCACGCTCTGTTTATCTGTTCCATGAAGCAGATAAAGGATATTGTATTGAGTCCCGCTGTCATACCCATAAGGAAGGTACACAGCGCACTTTTTTTCCTCTTTACGCCCAGAGTTGAATACATAGTCCTGGGTTTCATAGGAAAAAGTCTCAACATTCCCTTTCTGTTCACTCCGTTCGCTAAGGTATTTTTTGTCAACTTCCACATCCGTGATTTCTGCCTCTCCTGAAGCAGCATGACAGGAAGTAAGAAAAAGTGTGAACAGAAGGACCGACGAGGTCAGCAATTTGTTCTTAACCATATTGGCCTCCCTATAAAAACGAGAAGGATCCGCCTGAAAAAGCGGATCCTTTCTCATTGAATCGTATTATTCTTTTACCGGAACAGGCTTCTTCTTGGAATATCCAAGGCTGAAGGCAACCGCTGCAAGAATGACAGCAACAAAATCGAAGATCCAGAAGAGGAAGAAGAGAGCATCAAAGGAATTGCCATCGACTCCGAAAGCAACATTGGAGATGAAGAGCCTTTCGGTGTTGAGTAAAACAGCAATCGACACCGCATAGAAGACAACTGGAAGGATTCCTAAGATTCCGAAATCCTTAAAGAGGCAGAGAAGAGTTGTAACAAGTCCTAAGACAATCCTGACAACCGCGACAGGAGAAACCGGAGAAAGGTAGTTTCCGCCTCGTGCTGTGTAGAAAATCAAAGTAAGTAATCCGCAAAGGAGAGAAGCGAGGGAAAGATAGAAGCCTTTGCCTTTGGAAGCTAGGAATTTCTTCAACATACTAATTATCCTCCTTTTTACCAGCAATCCTGTTATAGATGATTAATCCAAGGGATGCAGCAGCAAGAACACTGAAGACAGATGTCAAAGCGATGAGGGTGTTATCATACCAAGTATTGACCTGGACAATCTTGCTCGAAGAGGTAAGACCGTTCCTAGCAGCAGAATTGGCAAAGACATAAAGCTGACGATGAATTGCTTCACGCCTGTTGGACCTAAGCTTATAGTCCTTGGTAATATCGATACCCTGTAGATACTTGGCAAAGCCGGTTCCGGAAGTGCAGAACCTAGTAGTACCGGCTTCATAGGCAAGCTGAGGTTCCCTTAAGGAGCCCTGCTTCTGTCCGAAGTCCGTTGTAACAGCGCCTTGGAATCCCCATTCCTTTTCCCTGACATTCTTCCAGAGATTGGAATGATGGCCGGTCCAGACAAGTCCCAAACGATTGAATGCACCCATGACAGCAGTGCAGCTCTTATCTTCTTTTCCCGTCGTTTCGAAAGCATATTGGAAGGCACGGAGATAGACTTCACGGATAGCCTGCTCATTGGAGAAAGTGCAGACACCGATACGGTTGGTTTCCTGATCGTTGAGGAAGAAGTGTTTGAGATAAGGAATCGTTCCCTTGCCCCTAGCACCCTTGACCTCAGCTTCGCAGAGCTTTCCGGCAAGGAAACCGTCTTCGGAATAGTACTCGAAGTTACGGCCTCCGCAAGGAGTACGATGCGTGTTGGCAGCCGGGCCATACCAGCCGACTCCTCCGCCCCAGAGTCCTTCTTCGCCGAAGGAATCGCCGACTTCATTGGTCAGGGTTACATTCCAGGTACCGGCAATGATAGTCTCAGTCGGATATGAAACCATCAGTTCATCAGTCTTCTTGACATTCTCGGCATCATACTGCTTTGTATAGTCTTCGATGTAATTGGATTTTGTCCAAGCAGACGGGCCATCGACCGCAGTGGTAGCATTGAGTCCGACGGATTCCCTCTTATTACGTCCCTGAGCAGTTGAGGAATAATAGTCATCAAGGGTAAGCTGGTCCAGAAGCTTATCCCAGTTCTCGTTGTCATAATCAGCACCGATCATCCTAGCCAGCGTGTATTTCTTTTCGGCTCCGGTAGTGATAGAAGAGGTGTCACTGCTTCCCTTTTCATAAGCAGAAGGAGAAGTGGTTCCATCCGTCTTTTCCGAATAATAAGAAGCGATTTCCTCTAACCTCTTATTATTTGCTGAAAGATTCTTGACACCAGTTGGATAGGTTCCGTTCCAGTCCTTACGAGAGAGATAAGTGATCTTCTGGTCGCTGTCTCCAACATAATAGTTCAGATCAGTGGAATCGAATTGATTGGTAATCGTTGCATTGTTTCCGCTTAAACGATACTCATCCTTATCGAAAGATCCTTTTGTGAATTTGCGTGCTTTGGAAGCGTCGCCAGCAGCATCCATTCTGGCTTTCTGAACTCCATCCACCTTGGATTCCAGAATGTTGTTCAAGGCTTCGTGGGTTCCATTGCCGATGGCAAAATAATAATCACCCTGCTCTAAGACATAAGTCTTGCTGTTGGTATAGTCGTAGCTGGCTAAATCTGAAAGAGAGACATCAATCGTCACTTTCTCAGACTGTCCAGGAGCAATCAAGCCGGTTTTCGCAAAGCCGACAAGCTGAATTGCACTCTTCTCGATGATTCCAGATCCGTAGGGAGCCTGGGCATAGAGTTCAACGACATCCTTGGCAGAGTAATTCGTAGAATTGTTCTTCACCGTGACTGTTGCTTTGGCTGTCTTGTTGTTCCAATCGACCTGCCTATCATCCAAGGTCTGAGTAAAGGTGGCATAGCTTAAGCCATAGCCAAAGGGGAACTGGACTTCCTCGTTGTAACGCCAGTTGCCTTTCGATACAACAGCACCAGCCTTAGAATCGGAATTTCCTCTTCCTAAGACATAATCCTCGTAACGGGTTTCAAAGTAACGGTAACCGACATAGATACCTTCCTGATAGACGAGATACTTACGGGAATCGGGGTTGACGATATCATCCTTATTTGCATAATCGAAGTTTCCGAAGTTCCTCATCGAAGGATTGGCTTCCACATCATAAGCATAAGTGTCCGCAAGATGTCCGCTCGGGCAGGTCTTACCGACTAAGATATCAGTTACAGCATCAAGTCCGACTTCGCCCGGACCGCCGATATAGAGGCAGCTATCGATATTGTATTCATCGAGGAAGCCAAGTTCCGGAGTATTGAAGGTATTGACTAAGACAATGCGCTTCTTAAACGGCCCGTTTTTCCTTTCTTCCAAGACAGACTTCTCTTCATCCGTTAAGGATAAGTAATCGGATGTAAGGTCAGTGCCTTCGCCGCCGATTCTTGTCAGGACAAAGACAGCAGCATCGGAATAGTCGTTATAGGAGGCTTTCCTATCCGAATCGAATTCCGAGGCATTGATTTCATTGACTTGGTTGATGACACGGAAATTCAGTGTCTTGCCAGTCCAACCAGTCTTTTCGATGAAGCCTCTCTTCTCGTCGTAATTCTTTTTATAGAAATCGTAGATAGTCTTGTTGATTTCAATCTTATCCTGGCAAGCCTTGAGCAAGTCCCTCTTCCGCTCTTCGCTGGAAGTGACACCACCGCTTCCGGTTCCTCCAAGAGCTAAGTCGACCTGATTATATCCGAAGAATGTGACCTTAGCCTTTTCGTTGAGCGGTAAAGCATTATTTTTGTTAGTCCTTAAGACTGTTCCTTCCGCCTGGACCTGTTTTGCGACATCCCGCGCATGATTCCTAACGGATTTATAGTCAGAATAGTCGCTCTTATAGTGAATAGGATTTTCGTTTCCGTCTCCGGTTTCAATAATCTTCGTTGAACTGATGTTGAGGAATTTGTTGATGTATCCGGACCACTCCTTGGTGACTGCAATTCCGCCGATAGATGCGGAGAGAAGGATAGTCGATGCGGAAAGGATTGCACGCCATAATCCGGTTCTGCCGATTTTCTTCATAATCTGTTACGCTCCTTGTAACTTGAAGGGATGTACTCGAGTTGTCCCTTGCTGAGAAAAGTATAATCTTCTCTTATGGCAAGAAAAGGAGTTGGCAAGAAAATGCACTTTTTTGGCAAAAAATGTATTGGTACCCCTTTTTATAGGAATTAAGCGGTTACATTGGCATCTTCTGGAAGTGGGAAGATGATATCTGCATTATAAATATCGTTTTCCTTGTAGAAACGGATGTTCCCGTTGTATTTTTTCACAATGTAGCAAATGCTCTTCACACCGAAGCCGTGATATCGGTTGTCGCCCTTGGTTGAAAGAGGAAGTCCGTCCTTGAACTGGACAGGAGTATTGCAATAGTTTTCGATGTGGACAGAGATGATATGTCCTTTCTGGCTGATCTTAAGAAGGATAAAACGCTGCTTTACATCCGTTACTTTTTCCTCGTATTCAATCGCGTTATCCAATAGATTTCCAAACAAGGAAGTCAGATCGCCTATTCGAAGGAAACCCAAAAGGTCTTCCTTTACCATAATATAAAAAGGAATATTCCGGCTATTGCAGATATAAGTCTTCTCACTGAGGACAGTATCAAGGGCTTTGTTTCCGGTCTTTGGAGAGCATTCGTATTCGTTGACCGTTTTCTCTAACTCGCTGAGTTCTTCTTCGCTCCTGTTCCCACGTTCCTTGAAGTCGTTGATGAAATGCTTCAGATCGTGGGCTTTCCTGTTGAGGACATCGATATTGTTCTTTACCGATTCATAATACTTGTCGGATTGGTTGATGAATCGTTCCAGATAGATGTTCTCATTCACCTTGTTCTTATAGCCAAGGAGTCCGAACTGAAGCATGAGAGAAATGACATCGCAGAAGACAAGTGGAAGACGGGTGACCCAGAGTCCGTCGATTTCATAGACCTGAAGAAGGAACTGGAGAAGGTAACAGAACCTGGCTGAGAAGATGGCAATTGGAAAGACGCCCCCTCCTTTCAGAGTAACTCCTTTGGAAAGATCACTGAAGCGATAAATAATAAAACAACAAAGTCCATAGACAACCAGCCTGACACTGACAGAAAGAAAGAACCACCCAATGGAATTAATCTGGTTTTTGAAAGGCAGGTAGATCAGGTTCTCGATATTATGGGAAAGATTCTGGATTAGCTGAGCTCCGACACAGCAGAAGAGAAGATCTTTCAGCTTGTTTTCGAAGCAGATAATCAGTCCCAGGAAGGAGAGGAGGAATATGGTAATCGATGACAAGCCTTGAATGACTTGGTTTAAGAGGTTCGTCAGCCTGACGGAGCAGATTGCGTAGAGGGCAAACGTAATGACAGCAAGCAAAACGAAGTGTTTCCGTCTTTTGAAAAAAGGAACGAAAAGAAGCTCCGCAAAGAATATCTGGAGAATATATCCGTGAGAGGAATGAAGGACAAAAAGTTCAGACAGACTCATAGTTTCTCTCCGAAATACTTCGTCAGCTCATTCAGGAAAGAGGCCTTATACACTCGGCTGAGAGGCAACGCCTCTGTTCGGATAAAGACCTCGCTGTTATTGAAGTTATCAACATACCGCAGATTCACAAGAAGGGAACGATTGATTTCGGAGAAGCCCTGTCCCTTAAACCTGTCTTTGATACTATCCATCGATCCCCGCCTCCGATAGGTGTTGTTCTCCAGATGGAAATAAAGATAATGCTTATTGCTTTCGATATACCTGATATCCGGAATTCTCACCTTGTGGACTTCGTTGGAAGAACTGATGACAATAGATTTTTCTTCCTCTTTTCCAATATGGGAAAGGAATTTGTTCCTCTTAATACGGAACAATTCATAGTCCATCGGCTTGATCAGGAAATCATAGGCGTTCACTTCGTACCCATCGACAGCATACTGTACCCTCTCAGTCAAAAAGACCAGGCAAACATCCTTATCGACTTCCCGGAGCTTCTTCGATGCTTCGATTCCGTTCCTTTCCGGCCTGGCCACATCCATGAAGATAAGACTCGCATCACCTTTATATTTCGAAACAAAATCTGCCCCGTTCCGGAAATAAGAAACGGAAAAGGAAACTTTGTTCTCTTCCTGATAACGGGCAAGATAATTCCGGATCAAATCAATCCATTTTTCCTGGTCTTCAACGACTGATATTTTAATCATACCGAAATTATAACACAGGAAACGAAGAAAGAAAGGCAGACAAAAAGAAAGGAAAATACGGCATTATTCGACATTTGAATATCATTGTCAAAACCATTGATTCTTGTTTTCAGCTCTGCTATTTTTAAAAATAGTCAACTACAGAGGAGGTAACAGAATGTTTGACTACAAAGGAAAAGTCGTCGTCATTACCGGGGCATCTTCCGGCCTAGGAAAGCAGATGGCCGAAGGTTTTGCTTCTCAAGGAGCCAGCTTAGCTTTATTAGCCCGCCGTGTAGAACGCTTAGAGACTTTAGCAGAAGACTTAAAGAAAAAATATGGAACCGATGCCATTGCTGTCCGCTGTGACATCACCGACAATGCATCCATTGATAATGCAGTCGCAGCCGTCAAAGAGCACTTCGGACATGCTGAAGTTCTCGTCAATGATGCCGGCGGAGAAAAAGGAACTGGCACCAAGGCACTCGAATACAAGGATGAAGACTGGCTCTTTACCCTTAATCTTGACCTAACTTCTGTCTTCCGTGTTTCCCGTGCATTCGGAAACCTCAGGAAAACAAACATTGAAGAGAAGAAACAGAGCTATGGACGTATCATCAATATTGCTTCCATTTTCGGTTTAGTCGGCAACACCGCCATTCCGACCATTGCCTACCACACATCAAAAGGAGCCGTTGTCAATTTCACCCGTGGATTAGCGGCTGAACTTGCAACCACTGGAATCACAGTCAACGCCATCTGCCCTGGCTACTTCTATACAGAGCTTACCACCGCAACTTTGGACAGCGATTACTTCCAGGCATTTGCCAAGCAATCTGTTCCGAGGCAGAGATACGGAAGAGAGGGCGAACTCAATTCCTGCGCCTGCTTCTTAGGAGCAGAAGAATCCTCTTATGTCACCGGTCAGATCATTGCTGTCGACGGCGGCTACACCTGCATCTAAATAATTACAACAAGAAGAAAACTCCTCTGGCATCGGCCAGAGGAGTTTTTGTTTGAAGCCACAAATCAGACAATTTTCTTACGGAGCCAAGAGGAGAAGAAATCAACAAGGACAATCCTGATGACGATTCCGAAGGTATCCGCACCGAGATGAGAATAGGAGTTCTTACTCAAATCTAGAAGAATAGAGAATCCGATACCAGCATCCGAGGAAAGGACAAGGCCAAGGGTTGTAGCCGTACGAAGATTGATGTCCAAACGATACAATCCGACCGAGAGAAAGCTAGGAATGACTTCTGGAACGACACCGCACAAGACACGCTGGACTGGACCGGCACCTTGAGCGTCCAAGGCTTCAAGGCCGTCAAGATCCGCTTCATCAAGCTGATCCGCATAGAGTTTGCCGATCCTACCGATGGAATGAATGCTTAAACATAAGATTGCAGTAAGCCAAGTCTGACCGGATAAAGCGACAAAGAAAAGAGCAAGAAGCAGTTCAGGGAAGGTACGGATAAGGATCAGAATGAATTCGGAGATTCCCGCCCATTTCTTGAAGAGGACATGGGAAGCAAAGAAACCAAAGGGAATTGAAATCAGGAAACCGACACTAGTACCGATAATCGTAATACCTAAGGTGACTAAGCATCCATAGATGACACCCTCGTTGAATTTGTAAAGTCCCTTTCCAACGAAGTAGTCCCAATCGAAGAGGAAGAAGTCATGGCAGCGCTGAGCGACAAGCTCACCATTGATTGGACTGTCAAAGGCATTCTTAATACCGATGTATTTTCCCATGAAGATAAGGACGATGACAAAGATGACAAAGGAAACCAGATTGACAATCCACCTTTTCGGACGTGCCTGATAAGCAGACACCGGATCATTGTAATGGGTCCTTCCCTGTTTATCGGCAGTAAAGAAGTAAAGGCATTTTTTAAAGAAGTTAGGCTTCTTTTCGCTTTGATTCGTTTTCTGTTTCATCGTAGTTTTCTCACCAATGTATTCGAAACAATCTGAAGTATAGCAACAATAAGGAAAAGAGGGACAATCCTTGCTCCAACATAGTCATACCAGGCATTTTCGATGAAAATCTCCAAGGCATTCCTGTAAGTAGAGCTGATTCCGACATAGCCTAAGACAACTGAGGCACGAATATTGATTTCCAAGGTATAGATAGAATAGGCGAAGAACATCGGCTTGACTTCCGGATGAAGACCTAAGAAAACGGATTGAAGGTTCGTAGCACCACAGGAACGCATCGATTCAAACGGACGCCTATTGAGCGTTTCAAGATACTCGTACCTCATCTGATACCTGATACCAAGAGAGAATAATCCGATGGATAGAACGGCCGGAAGGACAGTTCCGATTCCCATAATCATAGCAAAGATGACACAGATGACAAACCTAGGAATACAGCGAAGGATATCATTGAATACCTTAACGATGGTACGTAGGATACGATTGTGATTGACATTATTGGCACAGAGATAATAAACCGGAATAGCAATCACAGCACCTAAGACAGTAGCCCTGAAATTGATACAGAAAATCTGTAAGAAAGGTAGAGAATTGATCAGAGGAGTCTGAATACCGACCGCAAAGCTCTCCCATCCGAATTTCCACCAACCAGCCCAGTCTTTCGTACGAAGAGGGTTGGGAGTGAATAAATTTTTGAAATTGTTTCCAAAGGCAACCCAGTTAATACGGACATCCTTCTCATAATTGAATGGAAGGAAGCTAAGGACAATAACAAGGATGAGTGTAGCAAGAATCAGAATCCTTTTTGTGATGCGAGGCTTGCGAATCGTTTTCACCAGACTCCCATCCTGTTCAGGAGAAAGATCAACCTCGACATCCTTATAAAAGGCATGGTCAAGCATTATTCCGAACTTGGTTGCTTTGAACCATTTCTTACGATACTTTTTCCAATCAGCGCTTTTCCTCTTCCTATAGGAACGAAAATCGAGCTTTTCGACTTTTTCAGTATTTTCTACCATAGAAATTACCTTTTCTCAGCTGGTTCTTCTGGAATCTCATCAAGCTTGGCTCCGAGATTTTCGTTACTGTTCAGATGACGTCCATAGATTTTAAAGCAGGCCTCATCGGTTACTTCTTCCGGCTTTCCATCAAAGACAATCTGACCAGCACGGACACCGATAATGCGGGTAGAATATTTCTTTGCCAAGTCGACATGATGCCTATTAGCAATAATCGTGATTCCCCTCTTGTTGATACGGACAAAGTCGTTCCTGACGGCAATCGTCGTTGCCGGATCAAGAGAAGCGACAGGCTCATCAGCTAAAAGAATCTTCGGCTCCTGAGTTAAGGCACGGGCTAAGGCAACACGCTGTTGTTGACCGCCGGAAAGCTGATCAGCACGAACATAAGCTTTATCAAGAATACCGAACTTATCAATGTTCTGCAAAGCAAGAAGCTTTTCCCGTTTGGTATAGATTCCGAACAAAGTTTCGAAAGTGTTATGATAACCAACACGTCCAGAAAGAACATTCTTGTATACGGAACTGCGGCGGACAAGATTGAAGGACTGGAAAATCCTTCCGATGTTCCGTCTTTGTTCACGGAGCTTCTTACCTTTCAGCTTGCTGATATCAACGCCATCAATCAGCACTTCTCCGTTTTGAATATCGTGCCTTTTGTTAATACAGCGGATCAGCGTGGATTTTCCAGCTCCGGATAAGCCTATAATGGAAATAAACTCTCCATCCTCCACTGTCAGATTCACATCTTTCAGTGCCTGGAAGCCATTCGGATAGACTTTGTCGACATGTTTCAGTTCAAGCATAGGCTTTCTCCTTACTTTTCTCGTATGTTTTAATAAACGACAAGCCTAGCCCAAAAAGGGCTAGGCTTGCTAAATTCCAGATTTCAGAAACTACTTGCTAGCGTGTTCGTTCGTCCAACGATACCTTTCACGGGCAGCATCGTAATCGGAATCTTTGCCTTCCCTGTAATTAGTATGAGAGTAGATCTGGTAAAGCAGATAAGCACCAGAAGGCTGTCCATCGTTATCGATATCGTAATCGGTATCGGTAGCACCGGTTTCACCCTTCTTGATTCCGTTATCGTGGATGCTTCCGTCTTTGACAGCGCCCTTAAGAGCAGTCTTAATGGCTTCTTTCTTATCATCTTCAAGCTTGCCATAAGCGCAGACAGTGTCGTTCCTGATTGGGTCAAGAACAGCTGCAGTATAGGTCTTGGTGAAGACGGATTCATCGTTATGGTACTTGCTATCGGTCTGAACAAAAGCGGATCCGTAACGGATATCGAAGAATCCGACAGCAACATCGATGACACCATTCCTGAGGTTATCAACCATTTCAGGATAGGACTTCTGAGTTGCGTTGATCCTAGCTAATTTCTTATCATTTTCAGAAAGCTTGTCATAAGCGGCTTTATCGAAGAAGCCTTTGGTATATCCCTTGTCATATAAATACTTAGTCGGATAAATGAAACCAGAGGAAGAAGTAGCAGCCATAGTTCCCCAGACAGCATTGCCAGCATGCCTTTCATCTAAGGAAATTTCACCATCACCATTGGTATCAAGGGCAGGTTTGTTAAGAGCAATACGTTCAGAATCCTTAAGAGTGAAGACAACAGAGCAATAGAAGTTGACTAAAGTAGAGGACTGTTCTCCACGATAGACGTATCCATCAGCACCATTCCTATGCTTACGCTGATTCTCACGGGCAGCCTCATCTAATCCTTTGTAGTCATCAGCCTGGACTTTGTAGCCAGCACGGCCAGCAGAAAGAAGAAGGGAAACAGCACCCGGCTGTTCGATCGTCCTCTGGGCATAGCCAGAAGCCGTAAGGAAGCCACCGTCGATTTGACCAGCTGCAAGAGCAGTGGTAGTGGCAGCATAAGTGGAGCCGACATCGATGCTGAAGGAATAACCAGGAGCATACTTGTCAAGGATTGGGGCTAAAGCTTTCGCACGGGTCAGAAGAGTAGCAGGGTCATTGGACGGAACTAACTGAAGGTGAATCTTTTTGCCTTTGTTTCCGCAGCCAGTAAGGCTTAAGGATAATAAGGCAAGCGTAACGACAGAAGTCAGAGTCTTTTTCATACTGAATTTAATTCCTCCTTTGTATGAAAAACAGTCAACAGCTGTAGTAAGGAAGAAATCACTCAGAATGGATACCATTTCTGAACCCGGTTAAGGGAGATTTAATTGAGAAGCGGATAGTCCTCATTTAATGGCTGAGGGTAGAAACAGAGTCACCATAACCAACTCACTATATCCGATTTCTTTCCTGCTTTATTTTAAGGCAGGAATACCCATTACAGAAAAAATAGCGCTTACAGTCAGAATGATCTACTCGTTGGAACATCCATTTTTTACTGATTTTATGGGAAAAGCTGGCAATTATAAAAAATCAGTTACATTTTTTCAAAATAGTACCTGAAAAGGTAAACTAAGGTAATAATGTTGGATTTTTGTATATTAATTTCGTCTTTGTTTTGTTCTTCCGCTCTTTTTCTTTATAATTTTCATATATTAAAAAAAGAGGAGATTCGTATGAAAATAGCTATTTCTGCCGAAAGCACAATCGATTTGCCAAAGGAACAACTCGAACGATTCGATATCCATACTCTGCCTTTCACTTTGAATCTCGGCAGCAAATCTGTTCTTGATGGCGAAATCAGGCCTGAGGATCTTTTCAAGTTTACCGAAGAGACAGGGCAGCTTCCTAAGACAAGTGCTGTAAATGAGTTTCAGTACCGAGAACACTTTAAAAAGTTAAAAGAAGAAGGATATGATGCCATCATCCACTTCTGCCTATCCAGCGGCATTTCCTCTGCCTGGTCCAATGCAAGGAAAGTCAAAGACGAATTCGAGAATCTTTATATTATTGATACGAAATCTCTATCGACAGGAATTGCCCTTTTAGCGATTCAGGCAAGAAAACTGGCCGATGAAGGAAAGAAGCCTGAGGAAATCTATGCGATATCCAGTGAGCGAGTCAAAAATGTCCAAGCATCTTTCTCTCTTGAAAGTGTCAATTATCTTTATAAGGGCGGGCGTTGCTCAATGCTCGCAAGGCTAGGAGCAAATCTTCTTCACCTGAAGCCTGAGATTTTCGTCCATACGGATACTGGAAAGAGGTCAGCCGGGCAGAAATTCCGTGGATCCAGGAGGAAAGTGGTCAGGAACTATGTGGAAGACACCCTCAAACAATTTAACCACCCGGACCTTTCCCTGTGTTTCATTACTTATTCGACCGCACCAGATGATGTCGTTGAAGCAGTAAAGAAGCGTTTGTACGAGAGAGGATTCAAAGAAGTCATACCGACCCATGCTGGAGGTACCATCTCCTGCCACTGCGGTCCTCATTGCCTTGGCATCCTTTATATCAACGACGGAAAATAGAGCTTAATAATTTTCTAAAATCCGATTTTCGTGAGGAATTACTTATGCTTAAAATTGCCATTGTCGAAAACGATCCAGAGCAGATACAGACGACTTCCGAAAGGTGCACAAGATACTGCAAAAGGAATGACTTGTCCTGTTCAATCCAGTCTTTCCAAAATGGATTTGACTTCCTTGAAAGCGACTTTTCGCTTTTCGATGTCATTTTCATGGACATCGACAGGCCCGGCATCAACGGAAGGGAAACTTCGGTTAAAATCCGGGAAAAGGGGGTCACGACTCCTCTTATTTTCGTTACGAATCTTCCTCAATATGCCATCGATGGATACAAAGTCCAAGCCTTGGACTTCATTCTCAAGCCAAGGACGTTTGCTGATTTTACTCTAGCAAGGAAGAGAGCACTTCTCAGCACGGAAAAGAGCGAAGACAAAACTTTTGTTCTCAATATCCATGGTTCTTTCCAGAAGTTTAAGAACAGTGATGTCATTTATTTTGAGAGGGTTCGCCACGACGTGCATCTTCATCTCCAAAATGGTGAGATGATTGTTTTTCGTTCTTCACTGAATCGAGTCGAGCCCTTACTCGATTCCCAGATCTTCATCAAGTGCAATTCCGGATGCATCATTAATCTCAGCCGAGTGAAGTCCAGGGACGGAGATGTCCTGATCAGGGAAAACGGGGATAATATCTCTATTTCCCGTTCCCGGAAAAAAGAGACAAGGGCGAAGCTGAACGAATACTATCGGGCAAATCGGATATGAACGAAAGCGGAATCATTGGCATTGTCACGAGATTCGGCCTTGCCTCCTTCTATCTGGAAATCCTTACCGCTAGGATAATTGTCCTTTTCTCAGCCAAGAAACGGAAAATTTTTCCCATCCGTCTGCTCCTATGTCTTCTTCTTTGTTTTGCATGCTATTTCCTTCCTTCGGTAAAAATAGGACATTTTTCCTATTCCTATTGTATTTGTGTTGTCATCGCCTTTCTCTGTGGATTATTCCTTTATAAAGAAAAAGTTCCTCTTATCTTCTATAGTTCAATTGCTGCCTGGGGTATTCAGCATATCGCATGGAACCTACTCAGTATCGTCTTTGACTTGATTCCAAATATTCGTTTGTATCCGGTAATTGAAATCGAATCAATTTATTATTGCGGATTTCTGTTCATCTATGGAATCTTCTTCCTTTTCTTTTATTTGTTCCATATCGAATTCCGGTACAGCAAAAAGCATTTCGTTTCCTTTGTCTTTGCTTCCCTAAGGCTAGTTGCGACAAGGTTCCTTTCCCAATCGATTACTTCTTGGAATATCCCCATCCGAATCTACACAAGCCTGACTGCCTTTCTTTCCCTGGTCATTAGGATCGCCTATCCTTATCTTTCGGTTCTGATTGAGAAAGAGAGAAATCTAGTCAACGAGAAAAAGAACCTTGAAAGCAGGATCACCTTGCAGGCAAAGCAACAGGAACTATCCAAGGAAACCATCGATGTCATCAATAGGAAGTTCCATGACAGGAAAAACCAGATTCTATCCCTGGAACGAAGGCCTCAGAGCCAGTCGAAGGATTTTGCAAAAGAACTTGGAAACAGCATTGATATCTATAAGGATATTGCTCGGACCGGAAACGAAGCAGTCGACATTATCATCACTCAGAAGTCACTCCTATGCACATCAAAGAATATCCGCTTCACCTATATTCTCGATGGAAAAGCATTGGATTTCAGGAGCCGGAGCGATATCACCTCGTTATACGGAAACATTATTGATAACGCCATTGAAGCAACAAGTCTCGAAGAAGGGGAATTCCGCCTCATTAAGCTCAAGACCTATAAACAGAACGGCTTTGCCATCATCAGCGAAGAGAACTACTGTCACAAAAACATCCAGTTCGGCAAAACCGGTCTTCCGATATCCTCAAAACAGGATTCCATCAATCACGGCTACGGAACCAAATCCATCCAATACATTGTCCATAACTACCATGGACAGTTATCCAGGAAGCAGGAAGACGGGATTTTCTACCTGTCCATTCTCCTACCGCTATCTACCAAAAAAGACGCCTGATTACCGATTGTGTCATTTTTCTGTCCGAAAATGGCACAAAGTCAAGCGCTTACATTTGGAAATGGTATTGTTTTCTTGCTCCGAAAGCCCTTTCTTATCGTCAAGGGCTTTTGGAAGAAAGGAACAAACAAATGAATCCGAAACTATTTCGTGGATTAACTGTTGTCAGTGCTTTCTTCCTAGCATCAAGCGTCAGGGCAAGTACTTTAAGGGAAAAGTATGCAACCCAGCTTGACCAGACTTTGGGAACAAAGTCTAGCGAAACCCGCTATGAGAAGGTCGACGATGGTGATCAATCTGACCCGTGGAACTTCAAAGGAAAGTTCAAAACGGCCAAGGAAGCAGTCGAAGGCTACAAGGAATTCTCTATCCGTGAAGCCCAGGAGACTTTCGCTCTCTTAAAGAACGAGAACGCAGCTCTTCCGCTGAAGAAGAACGCCAAGATTACCAGGATGGGATTACGTTCCTACGCTCCTGTCTATGGAAACTCCGGTGGTTCTATTCCGGATAAGAACATCATCGACAATGGGAACAAGATCTTCGAAGCTTTCAAGGCAAGAGGATTCGATCTCAATCCGAGCAGGTTCAAAGCCTATGAAAACTACTTCAAGGATAAAGCCTGGGGCGGAAAAGGATTCGGTGCGACTCCGGCTGAATACTCCGATGTTACCGTTACCGATTCTGTTGCGGAACTCTCCTTAGCAGAATTAAAGGAAAGCAATCCGGACTTCAACAAGGACTACGGTTCTTATTCCGATGCAGCCGTTGTCGTTGTCGGACGTCCTGGCGGAGAATCCAAGACTTACGATGTCGGAGCTAATCCGGAAACGACTACTGGGAACATCAGGGGTCTCTCCGATAAGGAAAAGGAAATCATCAAAGAAGCCGAAGACCACTTCGACAAAGTCATTGTCCTTGTCAACTCCACTACGACCAGGGAAATCGAAGAACTCAAAAACGATCCGAATATTGATTCTATCCTCTGGATCGGTTATCCGGGCGCTTATGGTTTCTTAGCAGTTGCAGATGTCTTAAACGGAACGGTCTCTCCGAGCGCTTACTTAGGCGACATCTATACCGCTAACAACAAGACCAATCCGGCAAGGCAGTCCTTCGGTAACATTCCGTGGGCAAATGCAGCTGACTTCGAATCTGCTGAAAACGTCAATTCCTACTTAGTCGAAGCAGAGGGCATCTACCAAGGATACCGTTACTATGAAACCCGTTATAACGATATCGTCAACGGAAGGTACAATGCCCAGAGTGCAAAAGCCGGAACCTATACGACTGCTGATTCCAAAGTCGCTACGGTCGACGGCAACTGGAACTATGACTATGAAGTGACCTATCCGTTCGGCTACGGATTAAGCTACACCACTTTCGAGCAGACTCTTGATGAAGTCAAGATCGATGGCAACAAGAAAAATGCCCTAGTTACCGTCACGGTCAAGAACACCGGAAAGGTCAATGGCAAGAAAGCTATCCAGCTTTACGCTCAGACTCCTTATACCGAATACGACCGTACCAACGGAGTCGAAAAAGCCGCCATCCAGCTTGTCGATTACGAAAAAACGAAAGAACTCAAGCCAAACGAAAGCCAGACCATCACCCTTCATGTCGATAGGTCAAACATTGCTTCCTATGACTACAAGAAGGCCAAGACCTGGATTCTCGATGCTGGCGAATATTCCTTCGCAATCGGCGACAACTCTCACGATGCTTTGAACAACATCCTCGCAAAGCAAGGCAAGACAACCGCCAATGGCAGGGACTACAACGGCGACAGCAGCAAAGTCTATTCTTGGAACTGGACCGAATTCGATAGCGCTACGTTTGCCTATTCGGAAACTGGAAAGGAAATCACGAACCAGCTCTCCGATGGAGATTACTCCAGGGATTTGAATACCTTCAAGCCAAATACTGTCACCTATTTCTCCCGTTCTGATTTCAACGGAACTTTCCCGAAATCCTATGAAGGTCTTTCTGCCGATGGTCGTCTCAAAGAGCTTCTCAAGAACGACTTCATTCAGTTAAAGACCGATGAAGACACTTCGGACGTCAAGTTCGGTGATACTTCTTCCTCCTTGACTTTAGCGGATCTCAAAGGCGCCGATTTCTCTGATCCACGCTTTGATGAACTTGCCAACAAAGTCACTGTTGACGAATTCTTAGACTTCGCAAGCAACGCTTTCCACAATATCCAGAAGATTGAATCGGTCGGATATGCTGGAAACAAAGCAGATGACGGCCCGGGCGGCAGTGATACAAGCTACCTTGATTCCGGTTCTTATCAGGGCAACAAGTTCACGGATACCGACGAAGCAAAAGTCGGCGAAAACAAGTACAGGGGAACCCGTACTGCTCCGACTCCTCAGAACTTAGCCTATTCCTTCAACAAGGAATTAGCCTATGAAAACGGTGAAATCATCATCGGAGAAACCTCTCTGATCCTGAACCTTCCGATCATCATCGGTCCTGGTGGAAACCTCCATCGTCATGGATACAATGGACGTGGCGGAGAATACTATTCTGAAGATCCAATCCTCTCCGGCTATATCGGCTCTGCTGTTGTCCAGGGTGCCCAGTCCAAGGGCTGCCTTGTCAACATCAAACATGCTGCCTTCAACGATCAGGAACGTAACCGTTCTGGTATCGCTGTCTTCAGGAACGAACAGAAAGCACGTGAGTTAGAACTCCGCAACCTCAATGCCAGGTTCACTGCCAAAGGCAAACCAGCAAGCTTCTACGATGACGAAACCAAAGCCAATACGTATAAAAATGGTGCCTTAGGCGTCAGGACTTCCTATAACCGTATCGGTGCCGTTGCTTCTAGCGCAAACTATGCTGTCCAGCAGACCATCAGGCGTGATGAATGGGGATTCCATGGTTACTCCGTTACCGATTTCACCGGTGTCTCCTTAAAGGCAGCTCCGAAGGAATCCATCCTTGCTGGAACTTGTGCCTTCTGCGGCTTTGGAAAACCGAGCCTTGACTACTGGAATACAGAATCCCTAACTAAGGATAAGAATAGGGCCAATGCAATCCACACCAACATCAAATATGTTCTCTATTCTCTTGCAAACTCCAATGCCTTGAATGGTGTTAACTCCAGCTACAAGGCCTACACTGTCAAGCTCAACACTTGGTGGAGAACTGCCTATAAGGCTGCCATCATCACAACTTCCATCTTGACCGGTGCCTTTGTTGTCTTAACCGGTGTCTTCACCTTTGTCCGCAAGAAGGAGGAAAAATAAAATGATGGCTAAACTGAAATCAAAGCTGACCCTTCGCAACATTCTTCTTCTCTCTTCTGTCGTCATGCTCATCGTCGGATGGATCATCTATCTTGTTGTTGCCACTACGGGATACTTTGCCGGCAATACGCCAGATGCCGCCGTCGTGACTCTCAGCATCTTCTACATTCTTATCGCTTTAGCCTTCATCTCCTTTGATGACAAGCTTCAGAAGTTCGATACGCTTTTCTTCTTCACGTTAGCCGCTTTCCTCATCTTAGCCTTTGTCTTCTTCGTCTTAGACAAGGAGGAAGTCATCGGCGATAGGTTAATTCCAGTCAACCATCCTCAGAAAGAAGTCGAAGCAGTCGGTGCTTCCATCACTGGAATCGTCTTCTATCTTCTCAGCATCATTCTCTTAATCGTTTCTTCCTTCTTATCCTTCAAGAAGAAAGCAGCAGAATAAAAGAATCAGCAAAAACAGCAGGGGCATCGCTCCTGCTGTTTTTTATTATTCAAATTTGGCTATTAAAAAAGCCATCTTCTTATTTTTGATAAGAGGATGGCTTTTTATTCTAGATATGAAGGTCTTTTTCTTCTAATCCCTGATAGACAGGAACAGAGACGGAAGTATCTCCGTATTTGGTACGGAACGTGATTTTCCTTGTCCCTTCATCAATGGTCGGCTTGAGGATCGCCTGAGCTTTTCCATAATAGGCCTTTGTCTTGGTTCCCTGGTAACTATCCTTGTAATATGGACACCCGTTTCCAAGTCCGAGAAGAGCACAGTTTTCCCTTCCAATCACTTCGATGTCATTGTTTTCTAATGGTTTAACATTGCCTTTCCTGTCGGTGAAAAGAAGTTTCAGGTAACAGAGTTCTTCACTGGAAATTTTTTCTTTTTCCGGCACGACAGAGAATTTTGTCTCTTTCTCTAGACTGGATAAGGAGCATTTTCCAATTTCCTTATGGTTTTTATCATAGCCAATCGCAGTCAGCGTTCCCGGGACATACTTGATCTTTATGCGATAGGTTCCGTCTTTGCTATTTCCTTTTTTCTTCTTAGCAATCCTTTTTCCATTCTGGTAAAGTTCCACGTAATCTGCCTGAGAATAGATTTCGGCTTCCGTCTTCTTGTTTTCATATCCTGGGAAATCATAACTTTCCAGTGCCCAGCTGAACTTCCAGCTAGAAGGCGAATGACCTAAGGCATAATCTTTCGGAGATACGCAGGCTAGGGAAATCACCTTCTGGCGGAAGGCGGTCTCGGTGTAACTCCTCTCGGCGCTGACATCTCCGAGGATATCGATTCTTCCGGAACCCGCTAAAAGCCAGCCGGCTTTGTCTTCCTTGATGTCTTCGCTTTCACAGGCAACCCAGCTTCCGACGCCGGCTTCTCCGATATAATCCCAGCCGGACCAGACAAAGTCTCCAATCAGGCGCGGATTCTTTTCTGCCCTAGCATAGAATTTCCCGGCATCCGCACAGAAGGTCTCGCTTCCTAAGATAAAACGATGCGGATACTTCTTCAGGTCATGCTTATAACGCTTGATGCCATAGTTGTATCCTGCAACATCGAGCTGGGCAAAGGCGCCTCTTGTCTTCCGGTCGGACTGTGGAAGTGTGGCACCGCTTTTCCTGAAGTCAGCTCCTAAGATACCGGCAAGATTGTTGAAGAACTCGCTTCCGACGGATTTCTTTTTCTGTTTTGGTTTGGCTTTTGCATTTTTGTCTGCTTTCTTATCCGAATAAACACCAAAGCCCCAGCTGAAGAGTGCGTTGAAGAAAATATTGATTCCGCAAGTACAAGGTCTTGTACCATCGATGGAGTGGAGATATTCGGTCCTCGTCTTCACAAATTCAATTCCTTTTTTCTGAGAGGTCTCAGCAACTTCATTTCCTTCAGAATAAAGAATCACACATGGATGGTTGTAATCTTTATCAACCCTGTCTTTCAGATCCTGTTTGTAATAGGTAAGGCCATAGGATGCATAATCGTATTTTGTTTTGTGAATATACCAACAATCGGCGAATTCATCCCTGACCAGCCTGCCAAGGCGGTCACAGGCTTCCAGCCTGGTCTGAGAGATCGGGTTATGGGCGGAACGGATTGCATTGTAGCCTGCTTCTTTCCTGATTGCGACTTTGCGGAAGCTTGCCGTCTTATTATCGATAGCACCAAGCAGGCCGTTATCATGATGGACACAGGCGCCGAAAAGAATCACTCTCTTTCCATTCAGGAGCAGTCCGTCTTTTTCGTTTAATGAGATTTCCCGGATACCGAATAGGCTCTCTGCTTCATCCTTCCCTGCAAAACTGACTTTTGCAGTGTACAGATAAGGATGATTCCTATCCCAAAGATGAGGGTTATTGACCTGAATTTCCTCTTTCAGGCTGTCTTTGTCATGGAATTCCTCCTGGTAAACAACCTGGTTATCCCTGTCATGGATTTCGATTTTTCCATTTCCTTTTTCAGAAAAAGAGCAGGAAAGAGAAATCAGACCCTTCTGGTAGTCTACTGTCTTGACTTTCAATGAGCGGGGAAGAATATGCCTTTTCGGAAGAACAAAGAGATGGACCGGCCGATAGATTCCCGAACCGCTGTACCAGCGGGAATTAGGCTGAGCAGAATTATCGGCAATCACCTCAATGCGGTTTTCTCCGTCCTTCACAAAGGACGTTGCATCGAAATAAAAATCCGAATAGCCATAAGGGCGATAATAGGCTTCTTTTCCGTTCAGGAAGATTCTGCCGTTCCTATAGATTCCCTCGAATTCGAAATAGACTCTATCGCCCTCTTTCAAGAAAAGAGAGAATTCTTTTTCGTAATGATATTTTCCGCCTTCGAAATAGGATACATTGACTCCGCCGGGATTATTGATATCCCGCTTTTCGGATATCCTAGCATCATGCGGCAAGGTAACCCTTTTTCCTTCTTCTTTATGTCCGTCTTTATAGAAAAACCAGTTATCATTAAAAAACATACGTGCTCCTCATTTCTTTGCTATTATATCGGAACATTCTAAGGGCTTACATTATTTGTCGCAATTTGTTTGTTTTCTGTCATAAATCACCCATTCTCCTAACCCCTTCTTTGCTATACTAAGTGCAGAAAGAGGACTATCACCTATAATGAAACAAGCAAGAAATCCATATACTCCTAGGAGAACTTATATTCCGGATGGAGAAGTGCATGTCTTTGGCGATCGAGCCTATCTTTTCGGTTCCCACGACAAGGAAAACGGTGAGACTTACTGCAGGCTATCCTATGAAGTCTTTAGCGCGCCGATCAACGATTTGACGACTTGGACAAGCAAAGGAATCAATTATTCTTCTTCTCAGGATCCCATAGCAGTGAAGACCAATCGTCCTTACAGGTATGCACCGGACTGTGTCAAAGGAAAAGACGGAAGATACTATCTTTATTACTGCCTTGGCGGAAAGAAAACGAAAGGCCTCTATGATGGTCCGATTTCGGTTGCCGTTTCCGCCACTCCTGATGGAAAATATGAGTTCTACGGACATGTAAGAAACAAAGACGGCTCCTTGTTCAATGACCACATCGTGTTCGATCCTGCCGTCCTAAACGATGATGGAATCATCCGGCTATATTACGGAACCTATTATCCTTTTTCCTCTTTCAAGCGGTTTCTTAGACCAGTCAGGAGAATCATCGAAGGCTGCTTTATCCATCGTACTCCGAAGCAGATCAAGGCATACAACGATAAAATCAGGGGAGCGTATACAGTCCGCCTTGAAGACGATAGGCTGACCGTCTCCTCCTCACCGAAACCAGTAAGGGACTGCTACTCCAAAATCGGTCCTTTCAAGACAAGAAGGACTATTTTTCCCCGTTCCTCCCATAACAGGCAGGGCCATGGATTTTTCGAGGCTTCCTCTATCCGGAAAATCAATGGGAAATACTATTTCGTCTATTCCTCTAGGAATAATCATGAACTCTGTTATGCGACAAGCGATTATCCGGATAAGGCATTCCACTACGGAGGGGTTCTTGTTTCAAACGGAGATGTCGGATACCACGGAAGAAAAGAAAAAGACCGACTGAACTATACCGCTACCAATCACGGATGCATCGAGAGAATCAATCAATCCCTCTATGTCTTCTATCATAAGGAAACACACGGAAGCGACTATTCAAGAGTCGCTTGCGCTGAGAATATCAAGATCCGAGAAGACGGAAGCATTCCTCAAGCTGAGATTACTTCCTGCGGACTGAATAAGGGAGACCTTGTCGGAAAGGGATATTATGACGCTTTCTATGCCACCTATATCACAAATGGAAGAAGGCCGAACCGAAACAACACCAAAAAGAAACGAATTCCTAGGCTGACAAACAATCAAAGGGAATGTTATCTGACCAATCTGAAAAAGAACTGTATTGTCGGATACCGGTATTATGATTTAAAAGGTACAGAAAAGCTAATTCTTACCGCCCGAGGAAGAGGTATCGTTATTGTAAAGACAAACCATTCCCAAGGAACAAAGCTAAACATCGATTCAAAAGATTTTTATAATTACAGGATTCAATTTACTGGAAACTGCCACGAAGAAATCCAATTCCGTGTTTTAAAAGGAAACCTCGAAATCAAGGGGTTTTCCTTAGAATAGAACGATTTTCTGTTTCTGTCACTCCGCTTAGGACATATGTCTGTCCCAAAGTCAGTTTTTTTGTTGTGAAACGCAAAGAACAAATGTAACCAAAAAAAGCAAGCTTAGATTCCAAGCGCTTTTTTACCAGTTGATTTTAAACGCTTACAAAGCTAAAATGAACATGTTCATAAAGGGTATGCCGAAAATAATCAATCACGCAGAAGAAGCCATTCTGCAAAGCGCACGAGAAGAGCTGAAAGAAAATCCGAAGTCTTTTTCAATGCGTAAGATCGCATCGAAAGCTCAGATTGCGGTGGGAACGATTTACCACTACTTTCCGGACAAGGTGGATTTGATTGCTGCGATTCTCCTGGAAGATTGGAAAAAGAGGTACTCAACCGCAGAAAAAGAGGTTCTTCTTTTCTCTTCCATCGAGGGATTAGTTGAAATCATCTATCACCTGATTCTCGACTTCAAGGACAAGAACCAAGAGGTCTTTTCTTCTTATCGCGACAGCCAAGGATTGAAAGACTATCCCAAACTTCATCAAAGGTTTATCAGCGAACTTGTCTCCTTATTCCAAAAAGGAAAAGAACACCTTCAAAGGAAGAAGGAAGACAGCATTGACAATCTTGTCATGGAAAGGATGCTCATCCAAAGGCGCAGTCAATCAATTGATTATTCGACCCTTTTAAATGCTATTTCAAAAATCATCGGAGGTAAAAATGAAAAGCAACTTTAAGAATCTGGATCCGAAAGACAATTTCTATCAGACTTCCCTCTTCTTCCCAAGGCCGGTGGTCAGGGTTGGTACTTTGACGAAAGACGGCAAGACGACGCTTGGTCCGTACTCTCTTCTCGCTCCTTATTACATTGCCGGAAAAGAATACTATGCCAGGCTCCTTGAATGCCGCAATTCTTCCAACACGGCTCAGAACATTCTCCGGGAAGGAAAGTGCACACTGAACTTCTTCCCGGATGACTCTAAATTATTCAAGGAAGCCGTTAGAAGGGGTTGGCCGGGAGATACTCCGGAAGAGAAGAGGAAAAACTGCATTTTCCATTTGGAAGACAGCCAGAGCCAAAGGGAACATCCCAATGAGAAATATCCTCAGATTGTCAGCGAATCCTTCCAGGTCATCGAATGCACTTGGAGGAGAGAGCTCGACAATGCCCAAGATGATAAGCCCGGCGAATTGAACGGATACGAAGGACCCTATCACAACTTCAACGGCATCACTTCGAAATTCGGCGCCCACTTCATCTTACGCATCGATCATATCGACAGGAAAGAGAAATACTGGAACTCCATCGTCAACGGGGTCAACCACAACAACTTCCCACGTGTCCCGGTCGATTACGGCTATCGGGACAGCAAGAATTTCTGGTGTTCGAAGTTCAAAAAGCCCCATGGTGAAAGGCTGCCAAGGCGTGAGACCAGCCTGGAATCGGTCCGTTATGCAGCCAAGCGTCTGCAGACAGATGTCCAATTCACGGATGATGCCTTGAAGCGTCTTGTCAAAGTCCCTCGCATCTTCCTTCCTACTGCCTTAAAAGGATGTGTGAAATGGGCAGAAGAACACAACGTGAAAGTCATTACCGAAAAGGAAATGATTATCATCAACGATAAACGTGCAAAAGAAAAGAACAAATAAAAAGCAAAGGAAACCGAGAAATGAAAATTGCAATTGCTGGTGCCTTCGGACATCTTGGCTACGATATCCTGAAGGAAGCCATTGAGAAGAATTACGAAGTCATTGCACTGGATTTGAAAGAAAAAGACAATCCATATCAGGGAAAGTATCTCTTCCATCCAATCGATGTCACCAAAAAAGAAACCCTAGCCGGATTATTGGATGGTGTCGATGTTCTTGTCTCTACCGTTGGTCTTGTCTCAAAAAGCGCTACCCTTACAAACTACGACATTGACTATCAAGGAAACAGGAATCTTCTGGAAGAAGCCAAAAAGAACAAGGTCAAGAAGTTTGTCTATGTCTCAGTTATCCATGCCGAGACCGCCAAAGATGTTCCAAGGTTAGACAGTAAATTTCAGTTCGAGGAGAAGCTGAAAGCCTCTGGCAGGAATTACAGCATTGTCCGTCCGACCGGCTATTTCTATGATATCGCCCATGTCTTCAGGCCAAGGATTGAAAAAGGAAAGGTCACTCTTCTCGGAAGAAAGAGCTATCCTGTCAATGTCATCGACACAAGCGATCTCGCCGACTTCATCCTGAAAAAGGCAGCCGAAGAAGGAAACTCCTTCGATGAAATCGGCGGAAAGGAAACTTACACCTACGAAGAAATTGCAAAGAGGTTCTTTGCAGCAGCCGGCAAGAAGGCAAAGATATCAAGAGCACCGGTTTTCCTCTTTGATCTGATTATCAAGAAAGCAGCAAAGAAAAAGGATGGGTCCGAAGCCATCATCCGTTTCTCCAAATGGACCCTGACGCATGAAAGGGAAGGAAAGGTCAAATACGGCACAAGGTCATTCAAGGACTATATTTTCGCCCTCTATTCGAAGAAAGGGGAAGGAAAATGATCGAATCCACTCCACAGTTCTGGATTTTCGTTTCTATTCTTCTTGCCGTCAGTCTTCTCCTCTGCTCCATCGGATTCAAGAAGTTCGTTTTATTTCTCTCTATCGGATACGGTCTTTCCGTCTTCGGAATCGGAATTGCCTTGATGGTCTTCACAGCAGGCAAGTTCTCCTTCGTCAACATTTATAGCAGCTCCATCGTCAACTATATTCTTGCCGCCGTCCTGATTCTCTATGGCAGGCGTCTAGCCGGTTTCCTCACCTATCGTGAAATCAGTTCCTTAAGTTACCGGAAAACCTTGGAAAAGGTCTCCGGAAAAGAAGAAAAAAAGAGGCCGTTTTTCGTCAAAGCTACCATCTGGTTATCCGTTGGCATTCTTTATATCAGGCAGACCTATCCAGTCATCTATCGAGTCGGAGGTTCCTTTGCTGCCGAAGGTAGCGGAAGGATTACTCCAATCGTAGGAGCCTGCATTGCCCTTCTCGGTCTTATCATTGAAACCAGGGCCGATTTGGAAAAGAACAAGGCCAAGAAGAAGAATCCACACACCTTTGTCTCTTCTGGCCTTTATTCCTTAGTCCGTTGTCCGAACTACTTAGGAGAAATCATCAGGTGGACAGGAATCTTCATCTCCGGCTGTGATATTTTCAGAGGCGATTATGTCAGCTGGATTATCTCTATCCTCGGTTATCTTCTCATTGTCTATGTCAGGATCAGCGGTGCAAAACGTCTGGAACTCCGTCAGGACAAGAGTTACGGAAACGATCCGAAATATCAGGAATACAAGAAAAAGACTCCAATCTTAAGGCACCTTATCCCGGTAAAATCCTTAGCGAGCTGGAACTGGGTGAAATAAGATGATGTTTCTTACTGAATTCAAGGATGCCCCAAGAGTCGGTTTAGCCTTCCAAGGTATCTATGATATCCTACCGGTCGTTTTCTTCCTCCTTGGATCCATCATCCTTCTCCGTACACTTTACTCCAAAAGGGTCAAAGGCTGTTATTGTCTTCTTGCTGCTGGCAGCATCAGGGTATTCTCAGCTGGCATTTTAAAAGCACTACATAAGATTGTAATGGGTTCCTTCCAAGTCGACTATATTATCCTAGACAAGCAGTTCACACCAACACAGTCTATCGGTTTTATTCTTCTGTTCTTAGCTCTCCTTGGAAGGTTCACCTTGAAAAACACCAAATACGTTCAAGAAAAGACAAGGGCTATTACACTACCGGTGCTTGCTCTGTTCCTTGCCGAAGAAATCAAGATCGGGGATAGCGGACTGCCCGCCTTTACCAATTCCTGGCCGTTCCTTGCCATAAGGATCATCGGAGCAGGCGGCTTCCTCGTCAGGCTCACTATCATTTCCTTCAAGAGGAAACGAATTCCAGAAGCCGTACTCTTCCTAGTCTCCATTGTCTTAATGGTATCCATGGGCTATCTCTCGACAAAGCGAGGTTATGAAGGAGCCTGGATGCAGATCAGCTGTAATGTCCTCTACCAGCTCTGCTTCTTTATCGGATGTCTGCTTCTCAAAAAGCATAAACTCGAAGAAGCGAATCTATTCAAGGCTTAAAGCACAAGCGCTGAGCCAAAAGGCCAGCGCTTTTTGTTTGATTGGTTTTCTTCAGCAAAAAGAAATTAGGTCTTTTCATTGGTTTTTCTTTTTAGAAAGAATCAAGTATCCTTTCTCCACTATTTTTGTTTTTTGATAGCACTTACATACAATCATTTAAATAGTATCCTTTTTTGACCCTTTTTCATTTTCTTTTTAATGTGTTAGCTTATTTCAAAAATTCAGGAGGGTGTTCACATGAATGCAAAAAACAAAGTTATTTTTTCTCTTCTTTCCCTTTTCGCACTGACTGGATGTACGGAGAAAAAACAGTCCGAGGCCAGGAGCAATTCCGGTTCCTCATTTTCCTCTGAGGAAAGTTCAGTGACAGGAGAATCGAAGTCCTTTGTCAACAACAAAGATTCTTTTCAAGAGGAAACGGAAATCGACATTGAGTCAGATTTTGACTCTCAGGCAAAAGAAAGCGATGATGCTGCAGAGAAAATTGATGTCTCTTCAATCGAAAAAGGAAGCTCCTACTCCATCACGGAGGGCGGGACTTATCTTTTATCCGGTACAAATGAGGACGCACGGGTTGTCATCGATGCAACGGAGGATATCCTACTTGAGTTAGATAATCTCTCTTTGACTTCCTTGACGGATTCACCTTTAGAAGTGAAGAACGCAAAATCCATTACTATCAAAGCACTAGAAAAAACCAAGAACTATCTTAAGGACAGTGAAAACAATACCTTAGAAGCTGCTCTAATCGTCAAGAAAGTGCCGCTTTCTATCACAGGGAAGGGATATCTCTATGTTTCCGGAAAAGGAAAAAGCGATGATGTCACAGATTCCGGAGTGGGTATCCAGGCAGCCAAAGGAATTCAGATTGAAAACGCCCATGTAATCGTGGAGGAATCGGTTTCCCATGCAAGGAACGCAAAGGCAGGTCTCACGATCAAAAACGCAAAGCTTTCCCTTCATTCGAAAAAAGACGGCATCCACACAAAAGAGGGTGGGGTTGATATCGAAAATTCTGTCTTAAATCTAGACACCTATGGAGATGGTATCGATGCTGCTAGGGATATTACGATCACCAGCTGCAGCATTCATTCCATCACCCATGGTGAATATATTCTCTATGACAAGTCTGCAGATACAGATGGCAGTCTCTTAGAAGATTCAAAGTATATTCTTGAAAACGGAGAATATAAGAAGATTTCTTCGGATGACAGGAACCGGTATTCTACACGCTACTATCTGGCACAGAAGTGCAAAGGAATCAAAACCGAAGCTAAGCTTACAGTCAATCAAGGAGATTATTACTTCTATACCGCGGATGATTCCTTAGCAAGCGATACCGATATCGAATTATTAAGCGGCGATTTTGTTTTCTATACGCTTGATCAAGCCATAAATTCCGATCAAATTCTAAATATTGGAAGCACATCAGAAGAAGGGCCGTCCTTGCATATTTATCATTCCTATGAAGGAATCCAAGGAGGTCAAATCAGTTTCCACTCAGGATACGCTTATATCGAAAGCACCGATGATGGTATAAACGCAACCAGCGACACTTTGGAAGACATCTCTAGGAACTTCCATGACGGAAGTACCGTCTATGTAAATGCAGACGGAGATGGAATTGACTCTAACGGAACAATTACAAGGGATGGTGGAAATCTCTTTGTTTTCGGACCCAAAAACGATGGGGATTCTTCCCTTGATTCAGACAAAGGCTTTACTTATCTTGGCGGAACAATTCTCGCTTTTTCTCAGCAGGGAAGGATTGAGACACCTTCTGCTGAAAACAGGAACGTAGCAAGTCTGAATCTCTCAAGCTACAAAGAAGGAGCGGTTCTTTCTTTTTTGACCAATGGGTATGAGTTTTCTGCCCTTCTTCCAAAAGCTTATTCTCAATTGAATGTGATTATCGGAAGCGATAAGCTTGTTAAAGATAACCAATTAGAAGTAATTTCCGTAAATCAAACAGCAGCGGAATATAAAAACGGTATTTACTGTGGTGAAGAAAAGGGAGAAGGAACTACCATTGCAACAGTTTCTTTAAAAGATGGTCTTACAAGCACTGGAAACGGGTCAACTGGTGGTCCAGGTGGATTTCCAGGTGGAAACAATGGAGGAAGACCTGATAGACCCTAGCATGTCTTTTCTCAGGTGACAGACTTCTAAAGGTTTCCAGAAACCAAGAACACCCATGATTTAGGAGCTGTTCTTTTCAGCAAGTCCAAGTAGAGGTTATTTCTCATTTTCTTTCATTCTTTCACAATAAAAAAACGTTATAATAGTTTTGTGAAAATCCTGCTTGATAACGAATTCAGGCAATATGCCTCTGAGATTCTCTTCAAAAAAGAGTACAAATCCAGGAAAAAATATGTTGCCCACGGAAACTATAGCCTTTATGACCATTGCATCCGTGTTGCGCTTCTTAGCTACTCCTATGCAAAGGAAAAGAACAGGAAAGTAAATCGGAGAGCACTTGTCCGGGGTTGCCTTCTCCATGACTACTATCTCTATGATTGGCATCATAAGAACGAAGGCCATCGTCTCCATGGTTTCCGTCATCCGTATTTTTCTCTTCGAAACGCAGTGAAAATCTTCTCTTTATCGAAGAAAGAAAAAAACAGGATTCTATCTCATAGGTTTCCACTGACCTTCTGGATTTTTCCTAAAAGCAAGGAAGCCTTGCTTCTCAGTCATTTCGATAAAGTTTCCGCTTCGATAGAGCACAAGAACAGCAAGAAGGCAAAAAGCAGTCAAAAACGAAAAAGCAGAGAAGTTTCATCTAGGCCGATTCCAACGAGCAAAGCAGCTCACTGAAATCAAAAAGAGCCTGCGCCAATAAGACGCAGGCTTTTTCTTTTTTAGAAGATCTGATCCACCCATTCCGGATGATCCACGAAGGGATTCCGGTTCTTCTGTTTGGATTTCTGTGCAAAATCGTTCCGGTTGATTTCGATTTGACTGACAGGGTCCAGCTGGTTCCACTTTTTCAGCGTTTCAACACTATCACAAACGTTCGTAAGCGGTGTTCCTCTCTCGGCAAAGTAACAAGTCCACCTATAGAAACAGATTCGGGCAACATCGCCTTTCACAGAATCAATTGGTTCAAAATATCCGTTCTTTCGGGTTCCGTAAACAGTTCCGTTATAATTCACAGTCGTTCCACCAGTGCAGTCTCCGTATTTATCGTTTCCTCGTGTCGAATTCGTTTTATTGTAGGTGGGGCGGATATGAAGAAGATCTTGTCCTCCGCCTGTTGTACCATACAGGTTATCAGACAAAGACTGCGGCCAGACATGTTCCCGGTTCCAGGTCTCAGCCGGGTTTTTCTTAACGCTTTCCTGAGTATAGAAATATATCCTGTTCGAGGGATTGCTTGGATCCTCATCCGCACTCTGGAGAACTTCACTGAGCTTTCCGGTTCCTTTTCCGCTATAAGTATAATAACCTTTCGGCTTGATTAAGCTGGTAAGGGCAATGCGAAGAGTTCCGTTTGTTCCTCCGGTAAGATTCGAGCCGAGCGAAGAATAATAGGCAGTGGCATCCGTCGATGGTTGAACAGAAGCCGAAACACTTGGATTCTCTGAAGGTGTGTCTGGTTCTGTCGGAGTCTCTCCGGATTGGCTGTTCAGAGAAGATAAATAAGCTTTGCTTCCAGTCTCGAAAGTTCCGTTGTACCTTTGAAGAGTACCATAAATAACAGCATCATCCCCGACTTTGATTTGATCACTCGAGGTGAATTTTGCCTGATTGAGATAATATCCGCGGAAAACAACCAAGTCCACATCATCCGAAGAAATCGTGAAAGTAGCATTTCCGTAGCTTGTGCTGACTTCCTTGATGGCTGTAATGGAGCCAAAGACATAGTAGGATTTCTCTGTGGTCTCTTTGTCCGCCAAGCTGCTTACCTTTTCCTTTGCTTCCTTGCAGGAGAAAGGATGCAGTTTCGACCCATCATTCTTAGCTTCTTCGGTGACAGAAACCGATGTCTTGTCAACAGAAGGAGTCTCCGAAGGTTTGCTGCTTTCCGTAGGGGCAACGGTTGTAGATGACGATGCTGTTGGCTTAGAAGAGAAAGAAGGAGTCTCTGTCGGTGCTTCAGAAACTGATTGTGTCGGCTGATTACCGCTAGCGCTTAAGGAGGGAACTTGAGTATCACAGGCGGCTAGAGTGAGAGATAGGAGAACAGATAAAGGAAGAAGTTTTAATTTTTTCATTGTAATTACCTTAACAATAAAAGGATACACCAAATCCCTCCTATTTCAGAGCAGAATAGAGAAAAAGTGCCGAATATGCTACACTTTAGGCTAGTTGAGGTAATAGTGCACATGAAAAATCTCTACGACAAGGAAAGAAATCTAGTCAATGTATCCAATTCCATCCTCCGGCACTATAAGCTAGAGACCTTCCATCCTTCCCTAACAGAACTTGATGCTATCCTAGATGAATCCAAAAACAAGAAAATCTGCCTGATTCTCTTGGATGGCTTTGGGAAGTATATACAGGAACTCCACTCCTCTTCCTGCCATTTTATTCTGTCTCATAACAAGAGGACGATTACCTCAGTCTTTCCACCGACGACAACAAGTGCAACAACAAGTCTTCTGACAGGAAAATATCCTATTGAAACCGGATGGCTTGGATGGACGGAAAAACTTCCCGAATATGATCTTCCCTGTGTCAGGTTTCTGAATACTTTTACCGATGAGAACAAGACAAAGATACCAACCCCTACACTCGAACTTTATCCTTATACTTCTATCTTTGACCGAAGGAAAGAAAAAGGGATCAGAGGCAATTGTCTGCAATCCTTCCGTTACCCGGACAGGACAATCGAATCTTTCTTCTCAAGGGCAGACAAAGTACTGAAGGACTCTGATTTTCTTTATCTCTATCATGTGAATCCAGATGAGCTTCTTCATGAGTACGGGACTGAATCGAAAGAAGTCGACCTTGTCATACAGAAATTGAATCAAGAGGTCGAAAAGCTGACCAAGAACAATCCGGATACTCTCTTTTTGCTCCTTGCCGACCACGGACATAAGAACGCAAAATACTTCGACATCGAAGAGTATGAGGACTTTTATTCCTTGCTCGAAAAGAAATGGTTTTCCTTAGAGCCGAGAACAGCTAGCTTCTTAGTCCGAAAAGGAAAGGAAGAGGAATTCAGAAAAGCAGCCAGGACTCATTACGGAGAGCACTTCTATGTCTACTCAAAAAAAGAAGCGCTGGAAGAAAACATCTTCGGTCTTGGTCAAATGGAAAGACGGATTCCTGAAATCCTTGGCGACTTCATCTTGGTATCTAAGGATGAATCGGCATTCAAGCTGAAAAAAGACATTGGCCTTGTCTCCCATCATGCCGGTTCAAGCGATGACGAGAAATATATAAATATCTCTATCTACAATAGCTGATTTAAAAAGTCCTAGGATGACTAGGACTTTTTTCTATTTCACATCCGAATTGTTCGGCTTTACGACAGCCAGTTCATCCTTTGTCTTCTCCGAAAGACGTTTGCGGAATATTTTCGGAGTCACTAGATAGTAGAAGGCAAGCGAGAAGAGACCTGAGCAGATATCGGCAATCGGTTCTGCTAAGAAGGCATAGCTTGCATTATTTGTCAGCCAAGGAAGCAGGATTGTCAAAGGAACGAGTACAAAGAACTTCCGGTTCCTCGAGAGCCAAATCGAATAATTGGCCTGTCCCATTCCGGTAAGTCCATCGACATAGACATATTGGAAAGCCAAAGGAATGATACCGATCCTATACCAGCGGATGAATTTCACACTCGCCTCTATGACTTCGCCACTCCTGTCCGTCTTACTTCCAAGGCCGACAAACCTCGTTGCAAACGGTTTTGCAAGAAGGAAGGACAAAAGGAAACAGGCAGTACAGAAGGACAAGGCAAAAATCGTAAGCTGTTTTTCCGCCTTCTTAATCAAATCGATTCTCTTAGCACCATAGTTATATCCCAGGATTGGCTGAGTTCCAGAAGAGATTCCAAGAAGAGGACCAGTAATCAAGGAGAAGAAAGCTTGGACAATCGTGGCGACCTCAATATAAAAATCCCCATTGCCATTGCCGAATTTCTGGAGCCTGCTGTTCAGAAGAATAACGATGACACTATCCGTTGACCTGATGATGAAAGGAGAAAAACCAAGTTTCAGGATATTGCCCATGATTCTAAGATCATAGTGTCCGAAGGACAACTTGATTCTTGACCCTCTCCTAAGGAAAAAGATAGCAAGGACAAATGAAAGGAATTGGCAGCAAATAGTCGCAAGAGCAGCACCGCGGATACCCCTATTGAATACATACCTGAAAAGAGGATCCAAGCAGACATTGAGAAGACAGGCAGAGAGCGTTGTCATCCTTGCTTTCAAAGATTCTCCTTGAGCGGTAAGGAACTGATTCAATCCAAAGGAGATAATGGAAAAGAAAGTGCCGATAAGATAAATCATTAAGTATTGCTTGGCAAAAGGATAAGACTGATCACTTGCGCCGAAGCAATAAAGCATCGGCTTCCTAACACAATAGAAGACGACCATTAAAACAGCACTTAGAATTATAAGCATCCTTAGCGCATTGCTTAGAATTTTCTTTGCACGCTCTTCTTTTTTCTCACCCAATGCAATTGAGAAAAGAGGAGCACCGCCAAGTCCAATCAAAAAAGCAAAGGAAGAGATGAACTGGGTAATCGGGGCAACCACTCCGATTCCAACCAGAGCTTCCTGACCATCCACAGGCCTATTGGAAACATAGATACGATCGACGATGTTATAAAGAACTGAGACAAGCTGTGCTATCCTTGCCGGAAGGGCGAGGGAAAGAATAACAGGCCAGGTCTTTTCGCTTCCTAAATCCGTTTTCCGCATAATATAATCTGCTTATTTTAACCGCGAAATACTATAGTTTTCTCTTTGCTTAATTACAACCAAGAATGAAAACATAGAAGCACTTTCATTATTAACAGGGTTTCCAGCATAGAAAAAAGACCGGTGCACAAGACACCGGTCTTCCCTTCTAACTGAGATTTAGGCCTTCAAGAATGCCATATAGGCAAGATACGCTTCATAGACATCGGCCTTTGAGACAAGTTCCCTTGGGGCATGCCTAGAGAGGACCGGTACACCGGCATCAAGGACGTACCTATTGTAATTTCCGAGGATGTAGGCAATGGTTCCGCCTCCGCCTTGATCGACTTTGCCAATTTCCGAAGTCTGATAATGAATTCCGTTTTCATCCCTGGCCTTGCGGATGAAAGCAAGATATTCCGGCCTGGCATCGTTGCATCCGGATTTTCCTCTGGCACCCGTATATTTATTGAAAACGATGCCTTTGGAGAAATAGCAAGAGTTGTTCGGTTCGTTTGCGCTAGGATAGATTGGATCCACAGCACAGGAGACATCGCTAGAGAGCATCTTGGTGTTCGTCAAGGCGTGACGGACTGCTAAAGAGGAATCTTTTCCTTCCCGGAAGAGAAGCTCAGCAACAACGTTTTCAAACCACATGGATTGGGCACCAGTGGCTCCGATTGAGCCGACCTCTTCCTTATCCACCAGGACAGCAACCGAGGTATATTCCTGCTTTCCGGCATCTAAGACAGCACGCAGGGAAGTATAAGCGCAGACTTTATCATCATGTCCATAACCGGCAATCCTGCTACGATCCAATCCGTAATCACGAGCTGGTCCAGCTGGGACTGCGGCCAGTTCCGAAGAAAGGAAGTCCTCTTCTTCCCTTCCGTATTTATCTTTGAGCAAAGCAAGGATGTAATTCTTGCAGGCTCCGGCTTCGTCTTTCTCAAGCGGAATATTTCCAACCGTAATATCCAGATCTTCGCCATCAATGACCTTGCTAGCCGGCTTCTGAAGCTGGTCAGCCGAAAGATGAATCAGTAAATCAGTGATTCCGACAACCGGATCATCCGGATCCTCGCCGATACTGACCTCAAAGCTGGTTCCGTCTTTTTTGTAGACAACGCCATGAAGGGCAAGAGGAATCGTGACATACTGATACTTCTTGATACCGCCATAGTAGTGTGTTTCAAGAAGAGCAAACCCGCCTTTTTCAAACAGCGGATTCTGCTTGATGTCCAGACGCGGAGAATCAATATGGGCACCTAAGACACGCCTGCCTTCCTCAATGGATTTTTCGCCGATGACTGCAACTAGGATATTCTTATCCTTGTTGATTGCATAGACCTTATCACCAGGATGGATTTCCTTAAGGCTCGAAATGTCCTTGAATCCTTTCTCGATGGCAAGCTTCTTTGCTTCCTTGACTGCCCTTCTCTCGGTCTTTCCATGAGTAAGGAAATCCCTGTATTCTTTTCCAAACGCGAATATGTTCTCTTTTTTTGCTTGATCTGCATCTACCCAGATATTTTTTGCGTACATAGGTACCCTCCTTGTGACAGAAAAAGTATACCTTTTTAGAAGAAATAGTACAACAGACTCCCACTGCTCTTTTTATCTGCAGAGACTCTTTTCCAACCCATCATTTTCAATCAAAAAAGGGAAAGCCGTCGGCTTTCCCATAACACCAAAAAATGATTTTTCTAGTCAAGAACAAGGAGAAGTGCCATCTTAAACTTCGTCAGGGCTTTGACGGCATGAAGTCCGTCTTTCGCAAAGCAGAACTCATCGCCTTCTTTGACCTCGAACTCCTTGCCTTCATAGGTGATTAGTCCTTTCCCTTCAAGGATGAAGAGCAAGGCATTGCCTTTTGCACGATGAGGGGAAAGTTCCTGTCCTTGGTCAAACGCAAGAATCGCGAGCTTCCTTTTCTCATTGCTCAATAGGTCTTTGTTTACGATACTTCCTTCCTCATAAGAAACAAGGTTCTTCAAGGAAAATACTTCACCAGCCTGAATCGAACATTTCATATCATTCTTTCCTCCAATTGTGAACTGTATATATCCGCATCCGTTCCTGCTCTCCATGCCAAGAAGCTCTCCAGGCTTGAAAAGCACGGACTCATAAGGACGGATAGTCTTATGAAGTCCCGGAGAAACAACAGCAAGATCTCCGCCAAGAGAACAGACGAGAACATAGTCAGGATAAGATTCCGGTGAGATATCTGTCCCTTTGCCTAATGAAAAATAAGAGGCAGACAAAAAAGGGCCACTTAGCAAGGCAGAAGAGATCGTCAGTCCTTCCTTAGGCGGATGGACCAAAAAAAGGTTTCCTAAATATCCTTCCTTCATCAATTTTATCCTCTTTCTTAATATAGCTTATTTTAGTGAGGAATGAAACCCATTCACTTAGCATCACTTGTTTTATTTCATTCAGGGCTTCTTTTCTCTAAAATAGCGGATTAAAAGGAAAACCCACCTAGACAAAGTCAAGGTTAAAAGTCCTCCTGCAAGAAAATAATTAATCCAAATCTGCCAAGTGGAAATCTTTCGATAGGTTTTCGCTAGCGGGGCAATTCCATTATATGCACCAGAATTGACTATTGCGTAACAAATGTTTTTGACGGATTTTCTAACGCAGTTTTTAAATGTGAGACTAGCCGAAGAAGAGTATATTTCATTCCTGGATTGACTGCCAACGCCGGAAAAAGCAGTCCTATACCTATCATTGCCGCTGCGGAGTACCGCATCTCTTTCTGCTTGGGGAGAATAATCCGTAACGACCCTTCCTTGGAACCCCCATTCGTTGCGGAGGACATCAATGCACAAAGAATAGTTCCTCGAACACCTGACTGGGCCAATGCAGTTGAAAGCAGACATGACGCCCCTGCATCCGGAAATGGTCTTTTCTTTCCTTTGATTGCTTTCGATATCAAAATACTTCAGATGCTGTCTAGCCTTCTTTACGCATATCTCAAACGGCTTCAGGTAGATTTCTCTCCTAGTCTGTTCATCTGCCCAGTTCCTGATCCTGTCACTGCGTCCGGTGTCCTGTTCATTCCTGGCAAAATGCTTCCTATAAGTATAGACACCGCCGTCAGCTGCTCCGGAAACAATTTCTGCTGCCATCCTTCCGCTCCTATAAGGATCCTCGCTGAAATATTCTCCGTTTCTTCCACCAAAGGGAGAACGATGAATGTTGACTCCTGGCGCATAGAGTCCCTGGACATTTCCGGACAAAGCCTCCTTTCCCATAGCTTTGCCTCGTTCATAGGCAAGGGAAGGATTAAATGTGCAAGCCGTCAGAGTTTCCGACGAATAATCGCACCACTTCTGTTTTTTCTTTTTTCCGAATGTACTGACTCCGTTCGGTCCATCAAAATCCTCGGTCGAGAATTTATTCAATGCATCGAGCTGAGCTGTATGATAAGCCCCATAGCCAAGCAGTTTTCCGATTTGATTTAACGTTTTTCGGTCCGAGAAGGAAATCTGGTCAAGCAGGGTATCCCATCTTTTATCATTGTAGTCGACTCCACGGAAAGAGGAGAGGACTAAGCTGGAGTCCTGATAGGCAATCGGAGAATCATCATAGACTTTAGATGATTCTGTATTACCTAAAAGAGGATGCTTAGATACCGGGAGAACATCGGATTTATAAGAGTCGAACTCTTGGCGGAATTCCTCTCCTAAGATTTTTTCCGTGCTGCTAGGACAGGCAGGGTAAGTCGAGGAGAAATCCTTTCTGGTCAAAGAAGATATTTTCTCCCTATAGCGGTTGCTGGAATCAAATCGGTTGGATACTTCCCTGTATTCTCCGTTTTTTGCTTTGCCTGAAATCGGCTGTCCCTTTTCATCGAGTACGGATTGGGCTTCCCTGTCGCTTTTACGGATGCTCTTTCCTTCAAAAACCTTTTTTTCTGGAATCAGGAAGGAAAACGAATCATATGCTTCATGGGAGTTTTTTCCTAACACAAGGGAGTATTGACCATCTTCAAGGAAATAGCATCCCCTCGTGCCATCACTATTCGGATGCTGATAAAAGTAAGAGGACCTGTCTTCTAGATTGATGGAAAAACGGAGGACCTGTTTTTCTCCCGGTTTCAGCCTAGCTGACTTGTCGAACAGAACCAAATTCTTCGAAGCCTTCTCAATTCCGTTTTCTTTATCATAGGAAGTATAAGGAGGATCATAGTAAATCTGGACTGCTTCCTTTCCTTCCTTCTTCCCCTTGTTTTCCACAAGTACAGAGACAGAAAGAGTTCCTTCTTCCAGATTGATTTCGTGGCTAAGGAATTCCTGGTGGAAGGAAGTATAGCTAAGTCCATATCCGAAAGGATAAACCACCTCGTTTTCATAGTCGATTTTTCCTTCCTTGTCAGCAGTCTCATAATACCGGTATCCGACATAGATTCCTTCTTTGTACTCTACAAAAGGAACCGGAGAAGTCCCATCAAGCTGATAGACGTTTTGATAGAACGAAGTTCCGCAAAGACCAAAATTCATGCTCGAAGGGATCTTCAGGAAGTCCTTCGCCCAGGTATCGACCGTCTTTCCGGACGGATTCACTTTGCCAGCAAGGACTTTTCCGATTACCTCGTTTCCGCTTGTACCAGCAGAAGGAAGGTAAAGAACGGCATCGAGAAGGGTGTTCGTCTCATCATTCATTTCAAGAGGGTTCACGCCAGTATAAAGAAGAATCGTCCTCTTACAGGATTTTTTCCTCCTCTTGAGAAGATTCCTTTCTTCTCCAGTAAGCTGCAGAGCATGTTTTGCCCCGCTGGCAAATCCATCCATCTTAAAATCATCACCTTCCCCGCCATCCCGGCTTAGTACCCTTAATCCAATAGTATTTGTCCTCTTGTCTTCCATTCCCTTATAAGCAGTATCCGTCCTGCTATAAAGGATATTCTTCCCATTGACTTGCTTTCCCCCGGTTTGGGAAGTGCCAAGAGCCTCTTTCTCCTGGATCACATTCTTTTCATCCCTGGTTACTTTTTCAATATCTTCCTGAATAGAAAAATATTCTCTCAAGGACTGTCCGATGGAAACTTCTTTTTCCTTCAATCCGTTCCAGCTTGCCGATCCTTTCCTGAATCCATCATGGGAATATGCATAGCCAAAAGGAGAAATGATTTCCGTTTCGGAAAGAGGAAGACAGTTCTCGTTTTTCAGAAGGACAATGCCTTCTTCGGCAATTTTCTCAGTAGTCTTCTTACCTTCCTCATAGGCAAGGGAAGGACTTGTTTTTTCATAGTATGAATAATCCTGTCCGTCATCTGGATTTTCGACAACGAGATTTCCCTTGCCAAACCTCGAATCCAAAGTAGCGGAAAACCTATTGGAAAAGACAGGAATCAGCCTTCCTAAAGCCAAAGTAAGGGCACTTATCGGTCCGAGAACCACGGGAAGCAAGGGTTTCTTCTTCATTTTTACTTTTCCTTTCCCGAAACAGGGAAAAAACATATGAAAACCGAGAAAATATTATCCTTCTGTCCAAAGAGGGCACGGCCTCCGTATTTCTTTGCAATATAATCAATAGATTTGACTCCATATCCATGATAAATTCCTTCTTCGCTAGTCAAAGGCAGTCCGTTTTCAAACTGGATATCAGAGCTAGAATAATTCTCTTCCTTAATTGAAATGATACCGTTCTTTTTCACGGCGGAAATAAAAATCGAACGTTTGGATTCTTCTTCTTTTTTTACTGCCTTAATTGCATTTTCAAGAATATTCTCAAAAAGAGAATAGATGTCCGCATTGTCCCTAAACGAAAACAAGGAGCCGTCGATAATTAAGGATAGACGTATTTTTTCTCTTTTGCAGATTCCAGCTTTTTCTGAAAAAACCCTGTCGATTACCGAATTTCCAGTCTTAACATTCGAATCATAGGAAATCACCGTATCAGAAAGACTTTTTAAAGTTGCTTGTTGCTCATTTGTAAGATTATTTGAGTCAATGGAAGATAAAGCATGTTTCAAATCATGAATCTTGATATTTATCAAATCCCTGTTTTCCTTGCTGGAAGCGAATTTTTCGTTCTGGAATTTCAATGTCTGTTCCAGGATGGCCTTCTCATCATTTAGTTTGGTTGAATGGAAAATATTGTATTGGATTGCCAAAACAAAGAAGCAGGCAATCCTCGCATAAAGTTTCGAAGAAACATATCCAACATAGTCTTCGCATTGCTGGGCATACCTGCTGAGAAAGTTCACGACAAGAATCGAAGCAAACGAAACAAAAAGAACGGAGTTGCTGCTAAGATTGACGACCTGATTCTTCTTCAGAAGCTTTACGAAAACAAAATAATAGAGAACGAAGGAAAATATGATTGAAGAGAAATAAAGGAGCAGCTCTACATAAAGCTTATCCGAGGAAGGCACCCACTTCATCCTTAGTTGCCAAAGGTTATCCGTGAAGTTCTGAATGGTATAGGCAGAAGTAGCTAGGAAAAGAACCTGCTTTATTTTCAAATCAAAAGTAAGAATCAATGGTACCAATGAAAGGAGAAATAAGGAAAGAAAGATGGTCCGGAACCATCCGAATTTGATTTCAATGTTGAAGAATACCCTGATGCAGGCTATAGAAAGATAGAGAAACCTATAGCAGGACAGGCGCAGTCCCCAATAGGTTTTTTTCTTCGCCTTTGAAAAAGTAATCAGTTCCGCAAGACAAAGAGGAAGAACAAAACGATAAAAATAGTAAAGGACAGCACTTTGGAACTGGTAGTTCTCGTACATCCTAGATTTCTTCCTTCAGGTAACCTGCAAGACAATCCAGGAACTCTTTTTTCTTCGGACGGGAGATTGGGATAATCTTGTCTCCGATAGTGATTGTGCTGTCACCGATGTTTACGTTCCGACAATATTTCAGGTTGACAAGAAAAGAATTGCTGCATCGGAAAAAAGAATCCGAACTCAGCTTCTTTTCGTAATCCTTAATCTTGCCCCGGACTTCTATCCTTCCGTCTTTGGTCTGGATTTTAATTGTATGGGAAGAGACTTCCAGATAGAAAATATCATCCGTATCGATTTTCTTGAGCCTGCTTTTATTGGAAAGGATAAGATAATCTTTCACATTTTCTGAAATCCGGTTTATGACCTTGTCGAGTAGAAAACAGAAGTCGAAAGGCACAATCGGCTTAAGGACGTAGCCAAAAGCATCCACTGTATAGCCTTTGACAGCATAGCTTGCCGAATGGGAAATGATGATAATAGGAATATAGGAATCTTTTTTTCTGAGTTTGGAGCAAACCTGGAGTCCGTCAATCTGAGGCATTTCAATGTCCATAAAGATGAAATCATAGGTTCCGTCGTAGGTTTCCAGAAAGTCTAGGCCATTATCAAAATAGCGGACATGAAATTCAATTTCCTTGTCCTTTGCATAGGAATCAAGATAGCCCTTGATAATCTGATGATACTTGGCATCATCCTCGACGATGCCTACCCGTAGCACATTCTTCATACCCAAATTTGAAACACCTTAAACTAGAAGAATTCTAACACGTTTGTTTTTTCTGTAAAAGGGATTTGAAATAACCGGCAGGATTCTCGGTTCAAACGCAGCATCACACGATAGAAAAAAAGAGTTTTCAAGCAATTCCCTTATTCGAGTGAGGAAGAAAACATATAATAAGATGCCTAGAACAGGAGAACTTTCCAATGGATACACATGAAAAAGATATTTATAATACGATTACCTCACCGAGTTTGACTTACGAGCAGAAACTGAAGACACTCGCAAACCAAGCAGAAGATGAATTGAATGTCTTAGAAATACCGGAAAAAACAAAATATTATTTTTCAACCGGGGCAATCAATGATCTTTTCGAAGGTCATGCTCCTTACCGTCCAAGATACATCAGGCCGGACTATGAAAAATATCTGAAAGAAGGTTCCAAGTTCCTCCGCGTCGAACCCGCCAAGACATTTGATGAAGCCATCTTCCATCTAAGGAGGATCTATCATCATGTTCCTTCTATCACTTCTTTCCCTGTCTATCTTGGTTCCCTCGATGAATTGCTTGAGCCTTACGCCGAGGGACTCAGCAATCAGGAAATCAAAGAAAAGCTAACTTTGTTCCTAACCTTCCTAGACCGGACCATTGATGATTCGTTCTGCCATGCAAACCTAGGTCCGGAAGAAACCAGAGTCGGAAACCTCCTATTGGAAGTCGAGGAAGAGCTTCAGGATACCGTTCCAAACCTGACCATCAAATACGATAAAGATATTACTCCGGACTCTTTTAGGGAAAAGGCAATCCAGTGTTCCTTGAAATGCTCCAATCCTGCTATCTGCAACGATAAAGCCAATAAAGGCTTCTATCCTCTCGGATACGGAATCTCCTCCTGTTATAACATCCTTCCTCTTTACGGAGGCGCCTATACCTTAACCAGAGTCACTTTGACAAAGCTGGCTACAGAGACAGATGACATCAACGACTTTTTGGACCGTGTGCTCCCTGAATGCCTTAAGTGCATTGCCGACTATGAGAACGAGAGAATCAAGTTCCTTGTGGAAAAATCCAATTTCTTCCAATCTTCTTTCTTAGTCAAGGAAGGATTCATCAGCAAAGACCGCTTCGTTCCGATGTTCGGAGTCACCGGTCTTGCCGAATGCGTCAACCATCTGCTGAAAGATAAGGGACTGCATTACGGAAAAAACAAAGAAGCGGATGATCTCGGAGTTAGAATCAGGGAGAAAATCAAAGAGTGTGTTTCTTCCTATACTGCAAGGTATTCTCCTTTGACCAGAAACCATTTTGTCCTTCATGCCCAAGTCGGCCTTGATTCCGACAAAGGAATCACATCCGGAGTCCGGATTCCTGTCGGCGAGGAACCCGATAGTTTCTTAAATCACCTCCGCCATAGTGCAAGATTCCATGGCTACTTCCCGGCCGGAGTTGGAGACATCTTCCCGATTGCAGACAACGTGAAACAGAACCCAGCTGCTCTTCTGGATATTGTCAAAGGAGCTTTTGATCTCGGTGTGCATTATAGGTCCTTCTATTCTGCCAATACGGACTTAGTCCGCATCACCGGCTATTTGGTCAAGCGTTCCGAAAGGGATAAGCTTAACAAAGGACAAGCCGTTGTCAAACAGACAACAGCCCTCGGAAGGAAGAACTACAACGTAAATAATCTTAAGAACAGAAAGGTACGACTTGGATGATTCGTTATCCGATTAATAAAATCATTGATTTATCAACGGTAGACGGACCTGGACTTAGAACTTCTGTATTTGTTCAGAAATGCAACATTCACTGCCTATACTGCCATAATCCAGAAACGCAGCAACTTTGTTCTAATTGCGGAGAATGTGTTTCTAAGTGTCCTTCCAAGGCACTTTCGTTCCAAAATCATAAAATCATCTGGGACAAAACCAAATGCATCGGATGTGATCAATGTATTCTTACCTGTCCGAATCATTCTTCACCAAAGATTGAGTATCTTACTTCCAGCGAAGTCTATGAGCGGATAAAGAAAAACGTAGGATTCATCCGCGGAATCACAGTCAGCGGAGGAGAGTGTGCGCTCTACCCCTCTTTTTTAAAGGAGCTTTTCACCTTTGCAAAAAAAGATCGCCTTTCCTGTCTGAGGGACTCAAATGGAAGGGTGGATTATTCTCTCTACCAAGATTTGAGGAATCTTTGCGATGGAATCAGGTTGGATATTAAATCCTGGGACACCAATGTTTTCGAAAGACTCACCGGGTATCCGAATGAGCTGATGAAAAAGAACCTCAAGTATCTCGATAGCATAAATAAAATCGAAGAGGTCCGTATTGTCTATGTGCCAGGCTATGTGGATGCGAAGGCGTGCCTTGATGGCATCAAGTCCGCAATCGAGGAAGACCATGTCTCTTCTATTCGGATCAAGCTGATTACATTCCGGAACAATGGTGTAAAAGGAATCCTTTCTAGCCATCCATCGCCAACGAAGGACGAGAGGAATGAACTGGAAGCCTATGGAAGAAGTCTTGGCTTTGAAAACATTGAAAGAAGATAAAAAGAAACCTAGAATCATATATCAGACAGAATCGAGGATTCATAAATATGAAAGACAAAAACTGTGCGTATTGCAGGAGAGAGGAAAAACCGGAGCTTTATCAGGCATTCGGATACTATGTCAGGGACTTAAAGGTATCTTCCTTGTACGTTTTCCGGGAGCAGTCGCATCTAGGCCGCTGCATTGTCGCCTATAAAGACCATGTTTCCGAGATTGTCGATATCAGCAAAGAAGAAAGAGAGCTCTTTTTAGAAGATATTGCTAGAGTTGCCAAGGCTATCCACAAAGCATTTAATCCAGATAAAATCAACTATGGCTTCTATGGGGACACGGGAAAGCATCTTCACTGCCATTTATGTCCAAAGTACAAAGACGGATTCGAATGGGGAGGAGTCTTTGCAAGGAATCCACATCGCAACGACTTCAATGATGATGAATTGAAGAAGATTGCTGATAAGATCAAAGAGAACCTGGACTAGTATTAAAGTCCTTAGCAAAAGCCAGGTCTTTTTTTCTAATTGCTCCTCTCCATTTCAGAGTTATTTATTGTCACCTTTGCTTTGTTTCTATAGACACCAATCTTACTGTGCTTTTTTCATCTTAGGCAAGGATGAAAGCAATTTCATTTGTCATTCTTTAAGAAACTAATTTTTAAAAATATTCCGATGATTAAAGGCATTTTTAGGAATTAAATGTAATTTAAGAATTTTTCTTTTCGACTGTGCCTATTAAAAAAGGCACCCCCTTTTTGTTAGCATAGGCTTCCATTCTCACAGGAGGACAAACATATGATTACAAAATCAAAGAAATTTGGACTACTTACAATATCTCTTCTCGCTTTAGGACTCGTTGGCTGTAATAGCAAAGGAAGCGAAAGTATCTCAGTCCCTTCAACGACACCATCAGAAACTCAGCCGAGTGAAGAAAAACCCACTGACAAACCAAGTGAGGCTCCAAAGCCGAGTGATTCCGTTTCTGTTGCTGAAAAATACAAGGTATCCTTTGCCGAAGTCGAAGGAATCACCATTGTGCTTGATCACGAAGACAAGGAATATGAGGAGGGACAGACCGTCCAGATCACAATCACTCTTTCAGATGGAAAAGTGGTCAAGGGAATCACTAGCGAAGATGTCGAAATCAGTGATTCCGTCACCGAAGGGAACCTAGTCAAGGCTAGCTTTGTAAGGCCGAAAAAAGATGTCAGCTTTTCCGTTTCAGTTTTCAACGGACATAAGATTGCAAAGATCAACAATTACGATTCTCTCACTTTTGAGACGCTTTCCTTAAAAGAAGGAGAAGTCATTGAAGACGGCACAAAAGCAGTCCTGACAGTCTCTGCCTCTTCAAATAAGTATTCAGCCTCTTATGCACCTCGTTACTATATCGAGATTGACGGAACGAGGTATCATCCGACCATCGAAGGAACTGCCTATGTCAATTCCTTTAGTATTGAATTCACTATGCCAAGCAAAGATGTTACCATCAATTTATCCTTTGCCTACAATTCCATCGATAGTGAAAAAGGACACCATGTCACTCTGGAAGAGAATGAATATGTCTCATTGATTGGATATGATAAGGACCAGTCCTACACTTCCTTCTCCGGAAAGCTTCTCCGTCAGACCGGATACAAAGTCACAAGTGTCAAAGTCAAAATCGGAGATGGGGAATATAAAGAACAGCTTTCCAACTATACTAAGTTCAATCCTGACAATCTTCTTAGCCTCTCGATTTATTCAATAACCGCAGATGTTTCAATCCAGGTCGAAGGAAGTTTCACTGGTGCGAAAAAGATTTCCTATGTCAACTTGGAAGCCGTAACAATTAGCAGCGGATACTATACAGAAGCTACCGAGGGGGATACGATTTCCGTTACCTATAAGGTTTCTCCGAAATATACATTAGATGGCAAGCCAACTCTTACCGGTACCACTGTTCCGGACAGCGACTATCAGACTGGGTATTTCAAATATACGGTTGGAACCGAAGACATCCAGATTACCTTCCCTGCTATAGAAAACGGACAGATTGAAGTGCTCCAGAACAATGATCTCGAATCCTGTAAGATTCTTGTCAACAGCACAGAGACAAACTATTGCGGAGCAGGAAAGAACTTCACGCTCTATCCGGTTGCTAAAGAAGGCAAGGTCGTAACTGCAGCAAGAGTTATTCAGGATGATGGAACCAAAGGCGAATTCGAGGACGCCGTGGAAGATGCCTCCGGAAAGATTGCTATCAGTCTCACAATGCCGAAATCAGGAAACTGCAAGGTAGAAGTAAAGACTCAGGATGGAATCGTGATTACGAATGAAGCAGCTGACAACGGAACGCTGACGCTTTACCGGAACACTTATCTCAAAGGTGACCAAGTCAATTTCTATGTGACACCTTCTTCTAAGCTCTTTTCTTTCGAAAAGCTCATCAACGCCGACACTCAAGAAGAAATCGCAACCACAAGGAACGGATCCATTGGTTACTTCATCAGGCCTGACGTTGCTAGCCTGAAGATCAAGGCTGTCTTCTCTAAGGCGGCTACAATTTCCGTTTTCTTCGAAGGATTCGATTCTGCAGACCTGGATAGTTACTCAGTCTATGGCAATCAAACCGGAACAACCTATAACGCAAATCTGACTTCCGCTGAGTTCCTCGAGAACGAGACAATCTTTGTCTCTGCCTATTTGAAGGATTCTTCAACCAAGGCGCTCCATATCTATAAAACGGTCAATGGTGTGGAGAGTGAAGTCACAAGAAGTTTCATAAACTATCAGATTCTGGCAGAAAAAGGATTGACTAAGATTTCTGTCAAAGTCACTGCCAAAGCATAGACAATCTGTCTAGATGGCAGATACTAAGGAGGTAAATTGAAAATGAACGTAAAGCACTATTTCCTTCCATTGCTCTCTCTTCTGCTTTTAGCTTCCTGCAACGGAAATAAAGATTCCACGACAGAGAAACCAAGCAATTCATTGAGTGACGTCCTTCCTTCCGTAAGCAACAGCAGTTCACAGCCAAGCACAGAACCAGGGAAAAGCGAAGAAGAGTATTTTTCTGATTTTCTTTTCGGCCTGAAAAAAGGATTTTTCTTCGAAGGAAAGAACTACTATAAGACAGATACCGGCTACAGCAATTACTGCCTGGATGTGAAAGTCAAAGAGGACGGATACGAATTTGTCCGCTATGACAGCAAACAGGATGAAGAACCTAACCGGGACAGTGTCATGGTTTCCTACTTCTATACCTATGACAAGGATCTGAGGGTCCCTTATGTCAGTGAACCGATTCTCGATATCAATAACACAATCGACTATGAACCAGCACCGATTGGAGACAACGGAGAGGCCGTGAAATGGAACGATTCGAGTTATGTGAATCTTTTTCAAAGTCTGGCAGCAGATGACTTCACCTTAGAAGATGAGGTTTTCTCCTTGGATACCTCAAAAAAATCGGTACAAGCCCTGCTTCCGAAATTTGCAGAGCAGTTCTATCCGAAGAACCCGGGTTTCACTGTCAAAAGTCTTTCCTTCATCTTTGATAAAGATACCAAGGAATTCGCTTTCCAAAGGAAGTTCAACCCTTATGGATTCTTCTCAAAACAGATTCAGACCATCTCAGGAAAGATTACTGCCGGAAATGCTTTCACCTTTGACCGGGAGGTGAAAGTCCTAGAAGGAGAAGAGAAAGAAGAACTGAAGCACGCATTCGATAAGCTGAAGAATCACAGCTATAGTTTCGAAGATACTATCTACACTCCGTCCTCGGATTCTCAGTCCTTAGTGGAAGACAACAGAAGTGAGGGAAAAACAGACGGAAAAAGTCTTATCATCAGCACGGAATCGGATGGTATCGAGAATAATTTCCTCTACCAGGCAAAGGAAAACAACAGGATCCAGCAAGCTGTGAAGCTAAACGGAAGCTACTATGCCTATCATGATCCTGTCAGCGCGAAAGTTGCATCCCTGCTTCCTTCTTTCGACAGGTCAACGCTCTTCTTTGATAAGAAAGAGGGGGAAGAGAAAACCTATGTTTACAATAAAAAGGCAAGGTTCTCAAAGACAAAAACCTACAACAGGGACGGCGAAGGAAGAATCGTTTCAGAAAGGACAGTTCGTCTGCTTGACAACGGAGTGAAGTTCAATATCAATTTCGAATATCCGCAAAGCACAGAGGAGATTGTTTATACCTATTCGGAAGAAGAAGATATTGCAAACACTATCGAAGTAAAGGAGGATTGCAGCGAACTAAAGACCTCTGATTTAGTCGCAGGATACAAAGAAAATCTAAAGAATGTCATTGCCTTATTAGGATCAAAGGAAAATCTGGACCTTATTCCTGTCCTAGGCGGCAAAGAATCAATTTGCGGTCTATACTACTCGGATGGAGTCGACTCCGAAGGAGAAGTAACAAAGGAACGCTACTACGGATTAGAATATCGACTTGCCAAAGGAACTGAGCTAACAAAGACTCAGACATTGGAAACAAAGCTGGAAGCCAATGGATTCACCCACAGCGAAACAGTCGGAACCATCTTCGGTGGGGATTACTACACTAGAACAATCCAAGTAGGCGGAGAAGACAAGACCAGGGGATTGGAAGTCGGCTATTCGACTCTCTATTCCACGTTAGCTATTGCTCTAAGCTGCAAGTAGGACAAGACAGCCTTGGAAATCTTCCTTGGCTGTTTTTTATTGGCAACTCTAAGGAACAAAAATCTATTGCAGAGAAAAACAAAAGGTAGGATTTTTTGCAGGTTCCCATGGAGATATAATTTCATCGATTCAAGTTTTGAAACAGAATTAAAAGTGTTTTAATTTTTTTGTTCATCTTTAGTTAGAAGAAACTGATTTTAAAAGAGGTTTTCTTAATGAATAAAGTTCAGATGGTGGGTGTGTTCTGTCTCTGGAAGAGAGATTCCTTCTTTCTTTCCAGCTTCCCTGCATTTCAGAATATAAGACCTGTTCAAAGCAAGGTTCCGCCTTGTCTGTAAGCCTTCCTCATCCCTTTTGGCTTCCCCCTTCTTACAGCCAAAGACATTGTTCCAATAGCTGGATCCAACAAGGAACCTATTCGAAATCGTAGCGTATTTGTTCAAGACATCAAATGTTGTGCTAGTTCCTGCTCTTCTGGCAACGGCAATCGAAGCTGCAGGCTTATAACGGAAAGCAACGGGGCAAGAATAAAAAGCCCGGTCTAGCAAAGAAAGAATTCGTCCAGAGGGATGAGCATAGTAGACAGGGGAGCCAAAGACAAAGCCGTCGGCTTCTTTTGCCTTTTTGATAAATTCATTACAGATATCGTCTTTAAAGATACAACCATCCTTAGTGCACTTGTTGCATCCGATACAATCACGGATTGGTTTTACCTCGATTTGAAAAATCTCTGTTTCGATTCCTTCTTTTTCGAGTTGTCTGCTGATTTCCTCCAGTGCAACCCTTGTGTTGCCATCGGTATGGATTGAACCATTCAATAAAAGAACTTTCATCTCTGTTTCTTTCCTTTCTATTCCTTCAGCATTGTTCCTGCCTCGCCCGCCTCTCCTTGTACTAAAACAATGGGATATTCTTCGCTTTGGATAAATCGACTAAGAGTATATTTGGCATTTTCGATTTTAATTTCATATCCCGCTTCATTCGGAAGAATGCAGCGAAGCCTGTTGTTCTCTATCTTACAGGAAAGAATTGAATCATCGGAGATTGATCCCTGACTGACTTCAAGGCAGATCTTGTTCTCTTTCTTGATTGTGAGGACCGTGTTATCCGAAAAGTCATCGAGAGTAAGCATAAAATGAGTACCTGTACTATCGAAGGTATCAATATCCTTTGTGAAGTTCGGATCTTCGCTCCTGAGATGGCTTAAGCAAAGCTCCGGATAGTGAGCAGACCCGATTGCTTTGATATTGTCCCTGCTTAAAAAAGTAGGGAAGTAATCCCTGTGGTGATACAAGACCTTTACAATGGCGAAGAATAAGGATTTCAGGGAAGTACTTAACATCGAATAGTTTAAATCAATGTCAAAGTCCTTCAACGTATCGTGAAGAATCAGAATGAGTTCGTTTGCAAAAGCCACTGGATCCGAAGTAAGAAGAGCGAAGAGATAATCAATATCCGATTGATAGAGAATCGTGCGGACCAAAGCAAGTCCGATGGATATCCTAGACGACTTTGGATTTCCGTTTCGATAGACGGTTTCGAAAATCAAGCGCAGTCCGGACTGGAATTTTTCAACATAGTATTGCAAGGAAGGAATTCCGTAATAGACAAGTTCATTGATGAAATCATTTAGGAAAAGACCAGAAGTCCATCGGTTGGTCTGTTTCTTTCCCTGTATTAGACTATCGTTCCTTGCAAAAGAAGAAATCTTGTATTCACCGAGAACAGAGTAGTTCTGCCTGTTCTTATAGTAATCAAGGACTTTTCCAATGCAGGAAGAATAATTCGGATTCAAAGCTGGATCGACTAGATAATGGTCAACGCCATAACGTGTAAAATGGGTTGCGCTCCTTGCGACCTTAGGAACTGGGTCATTGAAGTTCACGATATTATGGATATTATCGTAGAAATCAGAGCGGGGCGAGACCTCTTCTAAGAAAGAGGCCCCCTGCGGGGGTTCAAAGCAATAGGAGTAAAGGTCTTCCCGTGCTAGGGTAGCTTTGGTTTTGAACAGATATGGACTATCTTTGATCCTCTGATCAATTCTGCCGGAGAAAAGATTATTCGTGGCTCCGCCACGGGAATATCCAACTGTCCAGACTTTTACTTTCCCAGTAATATTCTTCTGTTTGATATAATCCTCAAAGCTATTCAAGTAGATGGTGGAAGCTTCAAAAAAGCCTTGTGCCTGTTTCTGCTTTGTGCCATCCCCGAGAGTAAAGTTGCTTGCCCACTCCTGTTCATAGTTTCCGCCGCGTACTCCACAGGCAATAAGGGTATAATCACCCAATTTCTTGTTTGCGAAAACTGCACCAAGTGAATCTGTAGAAGGCTTCTGCTTATAGAAGACATTAGTATCGAAGTCCTTGAATCCGCTCTTGGTCAGGAATTCCTCTGCGTTACGGTATCGCTTTTCGTAATCGTTTGCACTTCCGTTCCGGTTTGATCCAAAACAGGAAAGTGCAAAAGACAATGAGCAAGTGGAAAGACTTGAATTATAGTTTATGGAACTAGAATCAAAATAGCTGTCCTTATAGCAGTATTTTCCTTGGTAATCCGTCTGGGTTCCTTGGCTGTAGTGGAAAGATTTCCTTTCATCCTGCTTTCTTTCGCAGGATGCAAGAAACAAAGACAGCCTAAGAGGAAGTAAGACAAGTTTATTCTTTTTCACAAGTTAAATTTTATCAGATACTGATGGTGTTAGATACAAAACAAGGGAAAAACTAAAATTTAATCCGCTTGTTCCTCATTCTTTTCAACCTAAGAAAAGAAAGGAATGATATACTTTTCTTATTCATGGATCAAATCATCTCATATAACCTTTTCCTTTATAGGAAGAGAAAGGAAAGGAAGCTTAGCCGCTGGAAATTCGCACGCTATCTTTCGCTTTCTCCTTTCTTTTATCATTTCTATGAAAAAGGCTATCTCTGTCCTGGCAAAAAGAGCATCCAGAAGATTTCTAATGCACTAAAAATAGATTTTGCCCCTTACACTGAAGGAGTCCGCTCCTACCCAACGGAAACAGAAAAAGAAAAGAAGCCAAAGTTTCTCATCAAGCTTCTTTCTTCGTTTACCTTACGATTGATTCTCTTCATTCTTACCATCCTCTCCTTGGCAACCTGTATTACCGGTTTTACGCTTTCGAACTATACTAAGAACCATGTCCGGGACTTCTATGGCGAAAGCTATCTTGATTTCGTAGACACTGTCCGAAGCAAAGGAGATTACACTTTTTCCCTGCTCCATGAAATCCGGCGTCCCTGCATCAAGCAAAGCGATGAAAGCAAAACAGCTATCATTGTCGTCTCAAACGAAGACGAATCCTTACGAGTGATAAATGCCTATCTGAACTACAAGAATGGGAAAGAGAGTACTCTTTACTTCCTCGGAAAAGAAACAACCAGCTACCTCTCAGTACTAAAAGTCGAATACTCCAATTATGAAACCGGAGAGAAGCTCACAGGTTCCTTTACACGAGAGAACAATCAGTTCGTTCTTGATGATTTCATTTATTCAAATGATGATAGTTTGATTGAACAAGGAAGCGAGCAATACAATAGTGCAAAAGAAAAATTTAGTCGCCATCTTTCCACGGTAAATGAAGATTTTAATTTGCTTATTAAGAAAAAAACCGGTCTTGATTATGATTTTTATTCCGGCTTGTTAACCGATCAATCCTATGGAGCTAAGAAAAACATCAAGGCGGAAATCATCTCTCTGATCAGGGCATGCCTTGGCGTAGTTCTTACTGGAACATGCCTCTTCGGGTTCCTTTATTGTTTCATAGAAGGAAAGAACAAGAAAGAAGTGGTTCTGTTTGAGAATGATAGGAATACCGCTTCTAGGTCACCAGAACTGAGTCGGGAAAGAAAGCCTAGGAAAAAGGATATCCGTTTCTTCCCTTTTATTCCTGAGACAATCTTTGAAATATTTGGCATCCTTCTGACCTTCTTTGGTTCCCTTCGCAGGGTCTATTATCTGCTGACCTTCTATTCAAGCAGTTCGCTTAATCCAAACGAGTTCAATTCTGTTCCACAGATGCTCTTTTCCTTTTTCACAGTCGGAAGGTTCCTGCTTTATTTCATAGATTTCGATATCTTCCTAGAAGACCGCCGCTCGGTTCGGAACATTTTCCTTTATGGAATCACCTTCTTCAGTTTGTACCTGCTGGAATGTACCTTGATTGACTATCTTTCCCGTACCCGCGGACTTGTCCTCTTAGCTACTTCCTACTATGTTATTCCGAACAATTTCGGAACTATCGCCTGCTACTTTCTGATCAGGCTTTTCCTCTTCAGGACACCAAAATGGGCCTATACCAAAAAGAGAGTCATTGCCTATCGTCTTTTCAGTCTGATTCCGATTCTTTGGATTTTCGTATCCACCCTGATTTTCCAGAATTACAAAGCCTGGGGACTAGAAAGGAACACCTGGGGACTCTACTTTTTCAATTCGGAACGTCCTCAGTTTTCGATTCTTTGCGTCAGCTACTTGGTAGGATTATATTTCCTCCGTCTTTTCTATGAAAGAAAATACGGGAAAGAAAACGCAAAGCATTACTTCAACTCCAATCGCTTTTATTTCCAGAAGAACATACTGATCTGTCTTGTCATCTGTCTTTTAAGCCTGTCGGAATATCTGACCCGGAACTTTTCCTCTTTGCCAAAAGGAATCGGAGGCTATTGGCAGATTATTTATCTTGTGCCTTTCCTTCTCTTCTACCATCCACATTTAGGGAAACGAAACAAATTCGTCGATTATTTAACTTTGATTCTGTATTTCATCTTCTTCGGAATCGGATACCTGTTTGTCGGACTGATTGCCTTTATATACTTCAGGGCAAGGTAATTTTTTCTTTGTCTGCCCGCCTTCTTGTCCTATAATGAAGTTATTACCTAAGGAGAATCATCAGAAATGAAAAATGCATTCAAACTCTTGTCGCTCGGTTTATCCATTTTCAGCTTAGCTTCCTGCTCGGAAACCAAAGGCTACACCCTTTATAAAGCAAAATGGGAAAACGGAAAATACTTCGAAAGCTTCAACGAAAGCCTAACCAGCCAGAATAAAGTCTATGTTGCAATCGTCGATCTAAGCAACAGCAACCAACTCGATTTAACGTTCGAAGCAAAAGACTTCTCCATCGCAGGGGAAGATAAGAAATCCTATTCCGCACTTTATTTTGTCACTTCTTATGGATTCAGCCAGTCTAGTCTGAACCCCGGCGGAAGGAGTGAAACGATTTCTTACATCAAGGAAAAGAAGGATACGGAGACTGCTTCCAAGAAGGAAAACACAATGGACACCTTCCTCCTTGCCTTCGATGTCGAAATCGGAGACAGCTTCACCTTATCCTACAAGGACAGCGTCTTAAAGGAAATCGGAGAGTAAGACTTTTCATAACAAAAAGAGGCTTCTAGGTCGACCTAGAAGCCTTTTTTAGTTTGATTCTTTTTCCTGCTTTTCTTCTTTTTCAATCTCTTCCGGTGATTTATGGATAAGATCAAGACGGAGATTTGCTTTCGGCTCATTCGGATTCTCTTCTTCTTCTATTTTCTCTGGATCATAGATGACATACTTATCCACCAAAGGATAGTCTGCCCTCCTCCTAGATAAGGTGACCCAGCTAAATTCGACAAGGACAAACAGGAGGAAACAGTATTCGAAGAAGAACACCGGCAGAAGGACAAGAACTACGAACGAGAAGAGAGAAATCAAGGACGACTTCCCGCCGCCGATAGCAAGAATAAAGGCATTCTTGACAATCGTCTTTGTCGGAAGATTCCTTCTCACCTTCCTTAAAGCATAGTAACTAAAAACAACCGCCAGATAGCCTTGTAGGAAAACAGATGCAATCCAGGGAGCAATCCTCCTTGCATTGTTCTTAAAGTTGATCCTGCAGAAAACAAAAAGATAACCAAGAGCCGCCTCAAGTCCTGCCAGAATCAGTCCGAAAAGAACATTTGCAAGATTGAAGTTCTTCTTGAATTTTTCAAAGAAAAGACGATACCGTTTTTCCGTCTTATTCGCTAAATAATCATTGAAGCAATCGTTCCTAGCCACAAAAGCAGGACCGATTGTCACAATCCCTAAGGATACCAAGACAAAAAAGAAATTATAGATTACCCTGCTATCCGCATAACCGATCAGGATATTGATATAGTTAGCAAAAGGAGAGTCCTTCCGTGACAACGAATGATGGAAAAAGCTTTTCTTCTTTTTTTGTTCGTTTTTGTCAATCATGAAGGGCCCTCCTAAGATAGATGGATTTAAACGTCTAAACGGACTTCCTCACTCGGCTCCGGGAAAGAAAGAGTTGCCGTTGTCTTTGGATCGAAGACATAGCTCTTCTTCCTATCGATATAGAGCTTGATATCATCTCCGCTCTTAACGAAATACTTCGATGGAATACGGGCAATGGCCTGTTTTCCTGAAAAGTCAAAGTAAAGATACAGCTCGGAGCCAAGATATTCAGCAATCTTGACATGGACTTTGAAGATGCAACTCGGATCAAGGAAAGCAACATTCTCGCTAGTGACAAGTCCGATGGATTCCGGACGGATACCAAGTTCGGTCTTCTGACCATTCAAGGAATCAAGCTGGTGGTCTTTATTCAGAGTCGAAGAAACATCAATCTTGTTACCGCCGAGAATAAGATAAGAATTTCCATCCTCCAAGGAAATATCGACAGGAAGGAAATTCCTCTCTGGAGAACCGATGAACCCTGCAACGAACTTATTACACGGACGTTCGAAGAGATTCCGCGGGGTATCGAACTGCTGGACCACACCATGATCTAAGACAACAATACGATCGGCAATCGTCCTAGCTTCGGTCTGATCGTGGGTAACATAGACGAAGGTCGTATCAAGCTGCTTGTGTAGCAAGGAAATCTGGCTGCGCCTTTCCGTACGAAGCTTGGCATCAAGGTTCGAGAGCGGTTCATCAAGAAGGAAGACCTTCGGTGAACGGACCCTCGCACGTCCTAGAGCAACACGCTGACGTTGACCGCCGGATAGATTGGCAGGTTTACGATCAAGATACGGTTCCAAATCGAGAATCTTAGCAACCGTATGAACCTTGACATCGATTTCTTCTTTGGTATAACGCTTCGAAGTGCGAACCGCATTCAAGAACTTTTCCTCTGTCTGCTTATCCATGTTCTTCCTGCGGACAATCGCAGTGGCAAGTTCCCTGCGGGATGCGATTTCACGTTCCGTGAGCTTACGCACTTTGAGAGGGAAAGCAATGTTCTTATAGACTGTCCTGTTCGGATACAAAGCATAGCTCTGGAAGACCATTGCAATGTCACGGTCACGAGCTGGAACATCATTGACTTTCTTTCCATCGATACGAAGCGTACCGCTGGTAATATCCTCCAGTCCGGCAATCCTGCGGAGAGTTGTAGATTTACCGCAGCCGGAAGGTCCGACGAGGATGATGAATTCCTTATCGTTGATTTTGAGGTTCAGATTCGGAATCACCGGTTTCTTAGCACCGGGATAGACTTTGACAACGTTTTCGAATTCAATGCTAGCCATAACGCTTTCTCCTTTTTAGCCTTTCACTGCACCGGCAGTAACACCTTTAATGATGTACTTCTGTCCAAAGAGATAGAAGACGACAATCGGAATCCTAGTGAGGACAATCCTTGCCCTCCTCCTAGCATAGTCGGTGGAGCCATACGAACCGGAAGCGACCATCTGAATCGCAACCGGTATTGTGGTCTTTCCGATTGTACTACCTAAAACCCTATTCGGAAGCAGATAATCGTTCCAGATCCACCTGACATTCAGGATAGCAATGGTAATAGTAGTCGGCTTTAGGATTGGGAAGACAAGGGTGAAAAAGGTCTGAATCGGATTGCATCCGTCGATCCTGGCAGCTTCCTCGATTTCAATCGGAACGCTCTTTACAAAGCCAGAGTACCTGAATACGGATAAGCCGGCACCGAAACCGACATAGATAACTATGATGCCCAACAAGTTGTTGAGTTTCCATGCCGAAGCAATCTGATTCATCGGAAGCATGACAAGCTGGAAAGGAACTACCTGGGAGAAGAGGATGACATAATAGATCAGCTTTGTCCACCAGGTCTTAACACGGGTAATGAACCATGCAGTCCTGGAGCAGAAGAGAAGAATAAAGATGGTAGAGAAGATCGTGATGAAGAGAGAGTAGCCAAGACAGTTGAGGAATTTCGAAGTGACGAAGCCACGCTGGAAGTTGTCGAATCCGACAAAGGTTTCTGCCGTAGGGAAGTTCAGAGGATTCGTTGCGATTTCGCCATTGGACTTGAAGGAGTTCCTTAACACAACAAGAATCGGAATAAAGACAATCGCAGCAACAATGGTAAGGAAGACATAAATGAGGGTATTGGTAATATTTTCCTGGACTCGTTTATTCGCATTCTTCTTTACCGATTCCGGAAGGAAAGTAGGATCTGCTTTAGCTGCTAATTTCAACTCCATGAAGAGATAGCGTCCGACTTCTTTCGGATTCCCCGGAAAACCGTATTTTTCAAGGATTTGTTTGTTTCCGTGTTTCCTAGCAATACAGTCATCGTAGAGAACCGCAATAGAGTCCGACTTATCATAGCCTATAGACTCATTAACAGCGATGGCGTCAAAAATATGAAAATCAAAGTTATTCTTTTGTTTTTCTTTCTTTTTCATATTAGGCTTCGACCTCCTTTCTTCTTGTTGCCATGACCTGCAATCCGGAGATGGCAGCGACAATCAGGAAGAACACAACTGCCTTCGCCTGCTGGGGTCCAAGATTACCTTTGGCAATCGGCGTAGAGACAATATCTGCAGCGAGAAGGTTGGTCTTATCGCTGAGTCCGGAGAGGGCGAGGTTCTGATCATAGAGCTTGTAAGAATTAGATAAAGTAAGGAAAGAGCAAATCGTGAAAGAAGGGATGACCATCGGAATCGTGACTCGCCTTGTGGTCTGGAACTTGCTAGCGCCATCGATGGAAGCGGACTCATTCAGATCCGTCGGGACATTCCTCAATGCAGCGATATAAATAATCATCCTATAACCGACCTGTTGCCAGTTCCTTAAAATAACAAGGCCAAAGAAGGAAAGCCAGGGATTCACCGAAAGGTTCAGGTTCTTATCAATCAGCTGAAGAATACCATTAAGCCTGACACGCCAGATATAGCCAAGAATGATACCACCAATCAAGTTCGGCATAAAGAAGATGGAACGATAGGTATTCGATCCTTTTAGTCCTTTTGTCAAAAGAAGGGCAAGCCTAAAGGCGTTGAAGTTGATGGTCAGAATCGAAATCATGGCAAACAGAGTCGTACGTCCAAGAGAGGACCAGAAGGTTGGCATTCCGTATTCCGTACTAAATGCTTTCTGATAGTTCTCAAATCCTGTCCATGACCAGTTGTTGACTGCTTTGTATTTCGTGAAGGAGAAGAAAAGACCCCTGAAGAACGGAATGAGGAACGCAATCGTGAAGCAGATCAGAAGCGGAAGGAGAAACACAGCCGCATATTTTTTGTAGTATTTTTGCATAATTGGCTATCCCTTTCAAACCGAACAAAGCTACTAGAGTATTTCCAGTAGCTTTGTTCATGATTTTCAATCGTTCAGAAACGAAACTTATTTACTTCGACTGAGCAGCGAGCTGTTTCCACTTTGCCTTGGTGTTGGTGACAAGGGCAGTCCATTTCTCATCGGAGAAGTTTCCGTTATAGTAATCCTTTAAGGAATTGACCAGGTCAGCACGCTGATTGTCAGTGCTCGGAACAAGCGGGAAGTCCCAAGCGACAGACTGGACACCGTCTTTGTTCATCCAAGTGACGACTTCCTTGAGAAGAGGATCCGTCGGTTTGAATTCATCGGTGTTGAATCCCTTGTACGGAGCATTGAATTTCAGATCAGAGACGACATATTTCTTTCCGTCTCCGTTGAAGAGATAGTTGAGGAACTTAGCAGCATTTTCCTGCTTCTTGCTGCTGGACTTCTTGTTGATGCACCAGAAGGCCTCTGTGCCGATGCAAAGACCCTGAGTGGATTCCTTGACATTGTCATTGTTTAATCCGCAGTAGAGAGGAAGCCTGCGGAGGTCGGAATTAGCAACATTTCCGCCTTTGGTGAGATCTGCAGTAGCCCAGTTTCCGTTCTGAACCATTGCGACTTTCTTAGTTGCGAAGGCGTTTGCTTCACCTTCCCAGTTGGAAGCAACCATTTGGCCGCCGTTCCTAGTAGAATTCTTGGCATAAAGGTCGATAAGGTTACGATAGTTCTGGTTGCAGGAGAACTGGATTTCATCCGGAGTAGAAGTTGCGGATGCACCAAGTTCACCAACCAATGCCCTATTGAAAGTATGTCCGGTGAGACGCCAAGAGGTCGAACCGTCAAGTCCAGAAGGAGCAAAGACACCATCAAGACCAAGCTCAGTCTTATGGGCCTGCCTATCTTCGACAACAGCCTTTAACTGAGTATAAGACTTAATGTCATCCATCTTAGTGACGCCTTCAATGGTAGCTTTAGTAGAAAGAGCGAAATAAGCATCCGTGATGGACTTGTTATAGATGATGCCATAGCCTTCCTCAGTGACCGGGATAGCTTTGACCTTGCCGTCGATCTTGCAGGCAAGAGAAGAATCCGAAAGTGCTTTATAGACATCAGTAGTATCTAAATCGGCAATATAGTCTTCCCAGTTGCCATAGCCAACAGGTCCATTAATCTGGAAGATATCCGGAGATTCAGCAGTAGAAACAAGTTTACGTAATGTGTTTTCATATTCTCCGTTTGCTGCTGTTTCAACCTTTAATTCAATGCCAAGGTCTGCTTTGACTGCGGCTTGGATGTTTCCCCAAGACTGTGCAAGTTCTGGTTTGAAGTTAAGGATCTTGATGCTGTTATCATCACCCTTTTTGCATCCAACCATAGATGCACTGAATAACGCCACAAAAGCTAATGCTCCTAATTTTTTCATTTTACAATCCTCCTTGTATGAAAAAATATTTTTGGATGTGCATTTGGAATTCGTAAAGAATTTCCTTGCATATCCACCATCTAGGCTCTAATACAGGATAATTGATACCCCTTTCTTGAACCGCTTACATGTTAGTCCTTGTGTTTTTCATTGTCAAGAAGTCGGAATTTTATTTTTTGTCATTTTTTGTTTACATTTTTAGCTAGAAAAAGCTATATTTTCCTTTATTTATCGGCTTTTTAAGAAATATAGAATGGGTAATATTTTAGTTGTTTTTTAACCTTAAATTTATTTTTAAAAAAATTTTTTGGATATTTTTTTGTACTGATTTTACCGCTTTCATCTCATAAACAAGTTCTGTTTTGAAGTTTTTTTCTTTAGGGTGAAGATTGCAAGCAATCCAAATGGTTCGTCTTTTAAACAAGCTTCAAAAGTTCCCTTTTTGTTCTGTTTTTCCTTTAATTCGTTTTTCTTCTTTTTCTCTACTTTACTCTGTGTATAATAATTAAGAAAGGAGAACAAAACGATAATGAAATGGTTCAATAGTCTTCCAAGACTTATCCAGCTCATCCTGCTTTTGATCCCTGGTGTCAACTGGGTCATCGAAATCGTCGTCCGTGTCTCTGCTCTCATCGAAAAACCGAATGTCAATCACATTCTTGGTTTCATCTTCGGTGTCTGCATCCCGTGCATCGGCGGCTGGGTTGACTTCGTCTGGTGCTTGCTGTTCAATCACCTTCTTCTTGCTGCTAACTAATCCATAGTAGCAAAAAAGCCACGCCTTAAATGGCGTGGTTTTTCTTTTTCCATTATAAAGAGTGAACTTTTCTGTTTTTATTACAAAAGAACCCTTCCCATTGTTTTTGTTTCTGTATTCCTCTTCCAAAGAACAGAATTGTTAGCCTCATTTAGGCCGGGTAGATTCAATGGACCATTTGTCTAGCCAACGAAGGTAAGGACGCTCAGAATCAAATTGTATAGGCAGCCACACATAGTCTGCAACGGATGTATTTACCTTCTTACAATTAAAAGGCCTGAATCCTAGGGAAGCGAGTTCCAACAGATTTGCTTTATATTTTCTATTATTTGTTGATGCCGCAGCACGAATCATTCTTTCACTTGTTTTCGGGGTGAAAACCAGTTTCGGAATCCATCGGTCCGAAAGAGCAATATATATTCCTGTTTTTGGATCAACAAAGACACTTGCTATCTGACTATGAAAGGTAGTGTTCGTATCATCTCCAACACATAAGTCACCTAAGTCCGTGAGTTCTCCTAACGGAGAGTCTAGTTTAGCAATACGGGACTGGTTCGGAATATAGCCTGTCCTGCCACTTGTTATCCTAAAGAGTGTATTCTGAAATTCAAAAACCGCCACCCCTTCTCTGGAAAAAGGAAAATTCAAATTTTTATAATACCATTTATAGCTTCCGACAACATCCAAATAGTCCTCGCTGAGTTTGCAAGCGATGATTCCATCCTTCCTATTTGAAAAATACAAATACGCATCATTCTTTTTATCGATATAGATATCGAAGTCGCCTACTAAAAGACCGAATGGTCGGAATTCATTTTTTACGATTCGATAAGGGCCTTTGAACTCGTCTGCTTCGAGAATCATGAAAAAAGCTTCTGTCTTTGGGTTCGAGAACTTAAGGTAGCAGACGTATTTGCCATTTCTTTTATTTTTGACAATATGGGGACGGTCTAAACAGTGCGTAGGATGCAAATAAGATTTTTTACTCAGAATAGGCTCAATCAAAAATCCTTCATCTTTCCAATCAACTAGGTTTTCTGAAGAATAATATTTGACACCATAAGTCCAGATTTTATTCTTCCCAGTCGTGTACTCTTTATTCTCTCCATAAAAATAATAAACCCCTTTTTCATAAAAGATTCCGCCACCATGTGCCTGAACTCTTTTCTGATTTGTATCTAGCAAAGTCTTACCAGGATATATCATACGATTCATTTTATGCTTCCTCACGTGTGATAAATTCATATATATCTTGCGCAGCAATTACCTTATATTTGCCATTGAAAACATGAGGTTGCCCCTCATACACCTTCCTCGTAGCGTGCTTCTGATACTTATTGTAATGTTCATGCAAGCCTGACACTAAAGATAGGGGCGTGATTTTATCATTTGATCCCGTTAAGATTAGCACATTCTTCCTATATTTGTTGGCATCGAACCGGGCGCCATCCGTCAAAGCCTCTGGATTGAGATTGATAGCAGGATATTGCAAAACAATAGCCCGGATATCATTATTGTGAGTTTCCGCACAAGTGGCAACTGTAGCCCCACCCATGCTACTTCCCAAAAGAAAAATATTATTTAAATCAATGAAATCAAAAGTCTTGCATTTTTCAATCACATGATTCAACTGTATCACTTGATTTAAAACTTGTTTTTCATAGGAGTCATCGACACCTCTAGGTGTTCCCTTGAAAAAGTTACCCTCTTTAGGCCCTGTGGTTTTCTTGCTCCATCCATAGAAATCGAAAGCATAGGTGGCGATGCCAGACCTAGCCAAAGATTTCAAAGTCGTATAGTCTGCGTCGTAGTGTGATTCTGCGCCATGAGCATAAATGACTAAGGGACACTTGCCCTCTTTGATCGGGATTAAGACTTTTCCATAGAGGTTGATATCATCATATTCGACATGAACCTCTTTTTCTTTATAAGAAACTTTATTTTCACCTACACCTTTGGGAAATCCAATGTAATACCAAATACAGCAAAACGCGACAATAGCAATGACTAGAACAAAAGAAAACATTGTGACTAAAATAACAAATAAATTTTGTTTCATTTATTAAATTGCCTTTTTATAAATCAATTTAGCTTTCCTATATTTTGAAACAAATCCTTTGCAAATTCCTTTATCTTTATATTTTGGATTTGGTATTTCCTTTCGAATGATTTTTTTGCAGAGAAAAATATAGTCATCCACTATACTCGGGGACCTTGGAATAAAATTATGACCAGAATAGATTTTCCCAACGTCATTCTCTATCCTTACTTTTCTAAAGTGCTCTAGTGAATCTAAATATTCCTTGACGCTTGTAGACTCATCTAATCCAAGCCATGTATCCCAAGGATTAATAAAGTCCCCAACAAATGCCGTTCTTTGCTTCGAATCGATTATGCTTATTGATCCTTTCGTGTGGCCAGGTGTTGAGATTATATCAATTGTTCTTCCGCCTAAATCGATATTATCAAAGAAAATATCGTGCGGAATCAAATAAGGATGATCTGATGATTTAAGAAAACGATTTCTGAAATTCAGATCTGTATGATGTTTGAAAACATCTATATCTTCTTTCTTTAAATAAACATTATTAAAGTGGAAACTTCCTCCGACATGATCGATGTGTCCATGCGTCAATATCAATATAACCGGTTTATTCGTAATTCGTGACACTATCTTTGGAAGATTTGTATTGCCATATCCGCTATCAATCAAAACTGCCTTTTCTCTTCCGACTAAAAGATAAGTTTTCACATTCCCAAAGGGACCCCATTCATTTATTCTGTAAGTATCCGAATATATTTTGTTGATCATTCGACCACCTCCATGCTTGCTGCTTTCCTAGATTATTCACTTTTTCAGACTTCTAAGATCTGGGTATTCTGTAATCAGACTTTCGATTTGCGGGCGAATATATCCTTCGCACCATAGCAACTGACCCGTGTGATTCAAATGAATACCATCGCTGATAAACAAATCATTTCTATACTTCACCCCATCATAAGTTAAATCATTTGCGTCAACATAGTAGATATATTCAAAAGACAAAGCATAGTTTTTTAGCTCTTGATTAATTTTCAGCGTTAACGATGTATACTCGCTTCTTCCTGGAAGAAGAAGGCCAGACCTTATTACAAATTTTGCCTCCGGAAGTCTTTTGTGAAAATGATCAAACCTCTTTTTCTTATATTCCATACAGGACGATATCTTCTCTTCCTCAGCCCCTTTGGCTTCCACGTAGTCGTTGCTTCCCGTTTGGAAGAACACAACTTTGGGATTATACGGAAATAAAAGCTCTTCGGCATACTGATCCAATAATTTATCCGTCGATCCTCCAAATCCAGCATTCACGACAGGATAATCAGATAAATCCTTATCCCTTTCCGTCCAAAGACGAAAATTACTTGCTCCATAAAAAACAATCCCATTCTGGTTTTTCTTATACGCGTAGGATTTCTTCACTCTCTTGACTTCAGTACCCCAAAACAGATTCTTAAACGGTCCCCACCCAACATACTTTCCAGTAAAAGCCAAGCCAACAAGCGAGGAAAGAGTCAAGAAAGCCAAAATCGAAGATGAAATTACAGCAACCTTTTTTCCTCTCATATTCACTTTAACCTCCTGGATGTTATTCATTCAGGATAGCTAAGCAGTTCACTTCCCTTAGCTCCTGAATGAATTGATAAAAATAGTTTCTTCTTTTATTATTATAGAAACAATGTGTTGTTTTTATGGAAACGACATTGTCAAAATATGAGGTATTAATCGATGAACATTGCAAACAATAGTCGGTTTCGAGAAACCGAAAAAGCACTGAAAAAAGCATTATTGGGGATTATGGAAACAAAAAAACCAGTTGAATCAGTCACAGTTACGGAACTATGCCAAGCCAGTGGAATCAATCGGAAGACGTTCTACTCTCATTATTCCATTCCATCTGATATTTTGTTTGAAATCGAGAAAGAAACCTTATCAGGAGCCATTCAGTATAGGCCGAACCTAAACGGAAACGAATACGAAAAAGCAGTTTCCTTACTGGAATATATCAAAGAAAAACAAGCAGTCTTCAAAGTGCTGCTGAATACATCAAATCGTGATTTTGTAAATAAATTATTTGCTCTCAGCTTACCAACATTTAATCGTATCGAATTCTATTCAGAGCAGAAAAATATTTTCCAATACGTGAAGTCCTATACTTTGGCTGGTGCAGAGACCATCATTCGTGAATGGAGGAATAATGGGTTTAAAGAAGGATGTGATACAATTGCAAGATTGATTGTCCAATTAACGAAAGAAGGAATTGATTTATCTTTCCGATTCAAGACAATCTCTTAATCACTCAAAATCTATGTTTCTTATGTCATTCCTCATGTTCACTATAGGAAAGAGCAAAAACTAAGCACGAGTGAAACATACAAAAGAATTTCCTATACTAAGAATATTCTCCCGGAATTCTTTTTGCTTGAAGTTAGTAATATCTAACTATATAATCTTTCAATGGTGAGGGAAGCAGAAATGAAAAAAATCCATCTTGAAAATAGCGACTTTGGTTTCTATGGAGCTTATTATCCATATAAAAGAAATTCCAATCATGCAAGGATTGTAAGGATTGGGGATGATCCAGAAGACCATAGGGCAAAATCAGCAGTTTCTTATCTCTTAGAAAAAGGAATCAATGTTTTAGCAAGGAGCCCTGGAAAGAAAAACTATAGCTATCATAACTATCCCTTGGAAAAAAAACGAAAAAGCAATATCGTATCTAAAAACAAAGGGAAATCAGAAAATCTCGATTGCCGGAGCATCCACAACCGGAACACTTGCTCTTGTCGCCGCTTCCTATTTTGAAGATATAACTTTGACCATTGCAAGGACACCCAGTGATTTCATTTGGCAGGGTTTTGAACAAGGCAATCGAGATGGCTGCAAAGAATGGCCAAAAGAAGGAGAGTTTTTGTTTACTTACAAAGGCAAAGCCCTTCCCTATAGGCCGTTTTGTTATCAGCATCCAGATTATTATAAAATTAGGATGGAAGAATCCAAAAGGCATCACGACAGGATCAATTCACGAAAGATATTCGATGATTCTGAAAACGAGCATCCGATACAAGAAGAAGAAAGAATAAAAATCGAGAATATCAAAGGACGTTTGTTAATCATCGGTGCAGAAGACGATGCCCTTTGGGATACGGCAAAATATATCTGGCGAAGGGAAGCTAGATTAAAAGAAAAAAAATCACTCCTGTAGCTATAAATGCTTAGTCTATCCTCATGGATCTCATTTTGTTTTTCCGCAGGGAAGGCTGAAAAAGAGGCTTCCTATCGGATCAAGTCTCTTCTGTTCTCTTTGCTTCAAAGAAGCAAGAGAGCATTCTAAGGAGTGCAGAAAAACAAGAATCGATATTGACAGAATTAGGGGTGATGAAATCAGCGCTTTTCTTAAGGATTGACCTTCTCCGTCCTCTTCTTACTCCCATCTTCATTTAAACGATTTGAAATTGCTTGAACTATAAAATACAGATAAGGCCTACCTAGATTCGTTTCAATCAAAGAATCAATTAACCTAGTCTTAATTGAGGCTTCATTACTAGGACGGATACCATTGATTAGAAGAGAGGCTTCCCACCCAAACTGAACAAGAATGCCCACAATGTTCAGGTAAAGAATGTTTTCCCTCTTTTCCTTCTTAATGGCACCATAGAGAAGATAAAAGGCATAACCAGCAAGAAGAATAATAGCCATCACATAGTGATAGCTTCCTGTCCCTCGGCTTGTTGTAATAAGAGGAAAGGATTTATCCCTCTCCTGAAGTGTTGGGGCAACAAGCCACCACCTCAGAATAATGACGAAATACTTTAGCAAGGATTTATCGTGTCTTAAGGCAAGATAGATCAACAGGAAATTCGTGATGCCATAACTCCTCGACATCCAGAACAAGACCCCACTGACACCGAGGGGACCTAAAACAGAATTTCCGTAAGTTATCTGACGGGTCTTTAAGGCAAGATAGAAAATCAGGAAATCCACAAAAAAATAAAGGATGCCTCCTGCAAGAGAAAAGAAAAAAGCGACTCTCTTCTTCTCTATCCAAAGCCTTGCCAAAAGAAAAACAAGAAATATCGAATCGAACAGAATATAGAAAGGAGAAAATGAACGAGATGAAATTATGTCATTGGTCAAAATCATGAATAAACCTCTGAATAAGCGGCTTCCTCCGCTTTGGTCTAAAGAATTATAACGCTAAAACATTTGGATTTGAACTATCAGAAAGTCCGTTAAGGAGTCTTGCAATTGTTTCTTTTACTTTGTTTTGCTAGCGCTTTCAAAGGAAGTAAACTATAATAACTAACACAGGAGCAATCAAATATGAAAAGAAAAGCATTTGTTCTCTTACCGCTTCTTTTGATTCTGGCAGGCTGCCAAATCGGAAAGACAAGCGAAGAACCCACGCCATCTCTGACAAATTCATCCTCCATAGAAACAAGTGAATCACTGAAAGAGTCTTCTTCAGAAGAATTACCTTCTCTGACAGAGGCTCCCACTTATCGTTTTAGCAAAGAGATCGATGCTCTCCTAGAAGAGAGCCTTGGTGAATTCATAACAGAGCTTCCGGTTTGCACAGGGACATCCTACACTGGAAAAAACGAACATATTGCAAAATACGATATCACTGCTACCGCAATCTACTGTTTCTCGGATTATGACCCGAACGACTTAGTCAAAACCTATAAAGCGGTTCTGAAAAGGAACGATTTTACCTTACAGAAAGTCAGCAAAGGAGAGAGTCCCTGGGCAATCAAGCGTGTATCACCGAATCAGATACTCTGTGTCATCTTCGACTCCTTCACATCCATCCAGGGGAAAGGATTGAGGAGGACAGTCTACATCAGGAAAGACAAACAGACCGACTTCCCGAACGATAAAGTCAAAGCCTTTGTCGGCGAAGAGATTCCTGTCGCCCCTGCTTCCTACTACACTGCCCAGACCCAGTCCAATAGGGGCATCACTGCTCTTATTATTGCCTGCTATGATCCAAAGCCGACAATTCTAAACGATTATGCAAAGCTCTTAACGGATAACGGATATACTTATCAATCCGCTCAACAATACGGCGAAAAGGGAAATGTGGGCGTCTCCCTTGCCTATAGGACAAAAGAAGAGTCCGTAGAATCCGGCTTCAATGGAGACAGGGATATCTTCTTAATTGCTGTTTACAAATTAACCGACTTAACTGCCGAAAATTCATTATAGAAAGGAAAAAACATAATGAAAAAGTCAAGAATCAGTCTATTTGCTCTCTCCTTGATTTCAAGGTTTGGAAGGAGTGCCTGCAGAAGGAAAACTCCGAAAGTAAGCCAAGCGCTTCCGATTATCCTGAAGTCTCAGAAGTCAAGCCAACGGAAAAGCCAACAGAAAAGCCGACAGAAAAACCGACCGAGAAGCCATCTTCCGGAAGCAAGAACACCGATAAGCCTTCAACAAGCACAAGTACTGATCCGGTTGTCAACCCATTAGAGCATGCCTTAAGTGCGGATTATTCCAATGCTACTGCCACTTCATCGGCAACTAGTGATGATGTCGGTGACTCTTCCGATATTATCTATTATTACAACGACTATCAGATTGTCCAAGGAGACTGGGATGGTGTAAGAAGGTATCAGTACTATCACGACTTCAACGGAAAATCCTATCAGTGGTTTGAAAAAGATGCTTCCAGCACAAAAGGAAAATCCGGATGGCTCAATAAGGGGTACGATGACGCCTATGTCGGACTTGGCGGACAAGCTCAGCTCGATATTCGCAAGGTCATTCAGAAAATCGCCCAATACAAAGATAAGGTCCTCAATCAGAGTGGAACCTATTTCATTGTCGATTCTACGGCCGTAGAGGATATCGTGAGCACCTGCTACGCTTGGTGCACCGATGTCTCCGTTGACACTTTCTCCTTCCAGATTGATGCTTCGACAAACCTCTTCAAGCAATTCGCCGTATTCGACGAAGATCTTGATACCGATACGAATCAGGCCGTCGCAAAACTTACCAATATCGGTACCACAACCTGGGACACAAGTAAGCTTCCCGCTGCTCCGACAAGCGATAACATCATCGAATTCTATCAGTACAAAGGATGGAGCGGACCGCAGGTCCATGTCTATATCAAGTCCATTGCTCTTTCTGTCACAGATGAAAGTGCAAAAAAAGACGGTGACAATTATGTCATCGAAATCGAGAAGACTCTGCCTAGGAACAGGCAAATTACCTGGGATGCCCCTAAGGATGTCGAGCAGGAGCGTTGGATCAGGGACTATGGAAACCTTGAGAAGATTTCCGATGATAGCTCAATCGCCACATTTGATTCTACTATCAATACCGGAATTTTTGTAACTGGCCAGAAAGAGGGAACCACGAAAGTCTATTATCAGTGGAAGGATTCCAGTGGCAATCTTCACACTTCCAATAAGATTTCCGTCCATGTCAACGGACTTGCCAAACAGAACTTAGAGGGCGCTGTTTATAATCTCAGCTTTGCTTCTGTTATCAACAACGTCGTTGCTGCTGACAATGCCATTGTCAACAATCTTCCTTATGGTGTCACAATCAACAAAGGATGCAATGTCATTTCCGGAGTCGGATTATTCAAAGGCAAGCAGGTTAGGACCATCCGTTCTGGCCTAGGCGATACTAGGCAGGAAGAAGCCGATACAAGAGGAGATGGTGTCGCTACCTTCGACTTTGATGATCAGCAGGTTTCTGGCATCTTTTTCTACTACGGACAAAGGTATAGCAACAACATCGAGTCCGGACTGCAGAAGGTCGTCATCGAAACTTCGAATGACGGAACCACTTGGACGGAAGCAGCCGATATCACAGATGAAGTCAAAGAAAATGTCTCTCAGAAGAATCTGAAGCTCAGGGAAAAATCCTTTGAGCCGGCTTCCAAAGTCCGTCTTCATGTCTATGGAAACAGGATTGGAAAGAACTACGGATTCTCTACTTCACAAGTCGCTTTCATTGCCAATGAAAAATGCCACAAGCATTACGAAGCCGATGCGGTTCCAGTTACTGGCATAACAATTGCCGCTAACGATAATGCTACCGAAGTCAAGATTGGTCAGACACTGAAATTCGGTGCTGCCCTTGCTCCTAACAATGCCACCAATAAGGAAATCGAATGGAAAGTCAGTGATGAAAGCTATGCGACAATCTCAGCGGATGGAATCTTGACTCCGATTAAAGCAGGAACTGTCAAAGTCAGTGCCGTCTCTAAGCATGGTGCTACAGAAGAGCCAATTGTCTCCAACGAGATTACAATCACAATCAAAGAGGCTGACAAGGTCAACAGTGAACTTATCGGCAAATGGTGGAATGAAAGTGATGAATCCATCTTCACAATCACTTCCACCGAAGCAACGATTGAATTCAAAGGACATACTCTTAATCTTCCTTATTCAGGAAAAGCCGGAAGTTATGACGTCTTCGGAAACTACACCGGTGACAAGAAGACGGCTGGCTATCTTAGGATCAAGAAAAACTTCTCCTATGAGAGCAAGGCAGACTATGTCGTGAATGTCTTAAGCGAGAAAGACTCTCTGACAGCTAATATCTACAGCGAAACCGACAGCCTCACCAAATACATCAAAGCAACTCAGATGGATCTGACGATTCCAGGTGATGGCGAAGCACATGTCAACAAGACGACTACCGTCTCAGCTACTTTCAGGGATGCGGATTACAATAATGCAGCAGAAGAGTCCTGGAAAGTCGTTTCGAAGGATCCGGAAACCGTTGCAGTCTATGATGACAGCACTGAAGAGTACGGAGACGAATCCGTCAGGAGCAAGGATGCAAAGACCATCAAGGGACTCAAGCTTGGCAAGACAACGCTGGAAGCCACTTCCAAGTCTGGAATCAAAGCAACTCTGGAAGTCGATGTCACTCCGATTACAGTCGATAGCATCAAGATTACTATCAAGAACACGACTCTCTTTGTCGGAGATACCACCAAAGCAACCGCTACGATTAAGCCGGTGGATGCCGACAACCAGGAATTAACCTGGAAATCCAGTGATGCCAAGGTTGCAACTATCGATAAAGACGGAAATATCACTGCCTTAAAAGCTGGAACAACCGAGATTACCGCAACTTCCAAGGATCAATATGCTGCTGAATCCAACACAATCACATTGACAGTCAAGGATAAGCCGGCTAGCGGAGATATTTCTGCAAGAGCAGGAACCTATATTGATAGCGATGAATATGTAGAAATAAAAATTGGAACAGATGGCACCGTCTATGTCATCAAGGATTATTACTGCGCTCAGATTTTCGATGACGAAGTAGAATTTTCGAAAGTCTCCTATGATGGAAACAAATTCGTTGGCGAAAATAGCTTGTATGAACAGATTACCCTCAACTTCAATAGTGATGGCACTGTCGCGTACACTTACGGAGAGAATGATTCGATTACATTGACAAAGTCAGCAGATTAATCCACAAAAAGAGGAGTGGCGTCCCACTCCTCTTTTCCTTTGTCGGAAGGATTAGTCTTCACCTGTGAGAGTGACAAGCTGATAGCTGTGATGAATGCCCGGCAAGAAGACTTCTAAAAGATCTTTCCATTGAATTGCTAATGAAGAGGTATTGATACAGGGATGGACACCTACGGACTCTTTTTCAAGTAAGTCCTTGTCAATCAGGAGCTTGACCTTATTATCGGTATCATTCCTCAAATCAAGAATCGAGCAATAGCCTTTTTCCGCATGGAGGTATTTTTCAAGCGCTTCCTGATTACCAAAGGAAAGTCTCGAACTATGAATCTGATTCGAGAGTTCCTTAGTCTTGAATTTCTTATCACCAGGCATCCTGAGAAGATAGAACTCTGTCTGTTGTCGATTGCCTAAAAACAGGTTTTTGCAGACCATAGCTCCAATGGCTTTGCTGATTTCCTCATACCCATCCCTACTGAATAGTGCCTCGTGGTCTGCTCGGATAAACGGAATGTTCAGCTTGACAAGCAAACGATATACAGCCTGCTCTTCTTTTCCTCTGTCATCTAGATTGGACGGAACGCCTGTTTCGACTCTCTTTATCATTGAATGACTCCTGTATTCTTTTCCTATTATATTCCAGTCTCTTTTCACAAATCCTGGAAGTAAACCGCTTTCCCTGTTTTTAGCCCTATCTAAGCAATAAAATCAAGATTTGGAGGTCCTTCCTTTCTTTTATGAGCATAATCAAAGACATCTTAACTGATCAGAACTTTTTAGGCGCGATTCTTTCCTCATTGGTCTTCATCTTCCTTGGGTTTATTCTCCGCTACAGAGGAATCGTCAACGAACACGGAAAATCGGTCCTCAACGTAATCACCCTGAAAATCGCAATTCCCTGCATGGCCTTCTGTGCATTCAGGGGAGATTTCTCCAAAGAAGCATTCACACAGAATATATTGGTCCTAGTCTTCGACCTTCTTTTCTATGTTCTTTTTATCGGACTTGGAATTCTTATTTTCTTCCGCTTAGGAAAAACAAAACGGATTGTCTACTCCATTTTAAGGGGTGTTGGACAACTGTCCCTCTATTCCATGCCCATACTCGAAGCGGTCTATGGTGCGGAAAGCGGGGTCTTGATTCCAGTTTCCAGGATGTCCATTGCCTTCCGATTAGTCACCTATGTCTATGCGTATGTCAGGATCAGCGGCGAAAAGAGGACGAAGAAGACAATCCTGCCGACTTTAAAGAGTATCTTCCTGAATCCTGTCAGGATTCTCAGGATTACCGGCTTTATCTTCTGGGTCATTCAGAATTCCGTTTGGCAAGTCAAAGTCGGAGAGAGCAGCTATGGATTTGTCCGTATCGATAAGACACTCCCCGCTCTTTATAAGGTTCTTCAGACCGGAAAAGTCATGGCAACCCCGCTTGCCATGCTCTTAATCGGTGTGACTCTGGGCGAATGCAACATCCTTACCGCCATCAAGAACAAGATGGCATGGCTCATCGCTTCTCTCCGCAGGCTTTTTGTCCCGATTGCAATTCTTGGCATCTGCCTGTTATTAAAGCTCGGACATGTCATCGACTTCAATGAAACCACTTTAGCTGCCAGGGTCATCGGCAACGCAGCCCCTGTAGGAGCCGTCGTGGCTGTCTACTGCGTCGACTACAAAAAAGAAGACTATGTCGCCTCGGATGCTGTGTTCCTATCTACAGTCAGGAGCATCCTCTCCATTCCTCTTTGCTTTATCTTAGTCAAGCTTTGCAGGACCTTGCCAAGGTTTGCAGCATAATCTATTTCTAAGCAAGCCCAAATCCGATAAAATATTACCGAATCAAAATTGAAAGGATCGACACAATGAGTACACAAAAGTCAAAAAGGTCTCTGTCGCACATCAGGTTTCTCGTCTCAGGTATTACTCTGATTGTCTACTATCTGTTAAGCCAAGGCGTTCCATCCGTTGGAAACAGTCTGGATTCCTTGAGGAAATTCATCATCGAGGTGTTTGTCCTTGTTCTCCTCATCGGATTCTATTTCTTCTTCCTGTTCGGAGCCAACGGCTGCCAAGGCACCATCCGTGCAATTGCACCTGCCTTGCTAATTCTGATTGTTGTCGGTTCCTATTCCCTGAACTTCTGGAACAACACCGCCAACACAATCATTACCGGCATAGCAAAGCTCTTCTATCTTCTTATCATCGTCTGTGGATTCGTCTTCCTCTTCGTTCACAACAAGCTCATCGGACTTGTCTTCTCCTTCTCCAATCTGATTTATGCCGCATTCGTCATCATATCCTACTTCGTGGTCAGGATCAGGAGCCTTGTCAATCACAACGGATTCTCCGTCAGCAAGCTCATTGAAACCCTCCTTTACACCGCTTCTCTCCTCTTGCTCTTCGGAGGAGGCTATCTCACCAGCAAGAACAAGAGCTGGACTGTCGACTAACAAAAAAAGGACCGGCCAACCGGTCCTTTTATTTTCCTTCCTTTTTCTTTTTCTTCCTCTCGGCACGACGTGCTTTACGATTCGGTTTTGCATTATTGCTAGAGAGATCATATCGGTCCTGCGGAAGGACAGCCGCCTTCGAACGTGCTTGATCGTACGCCCTATGGAACTCTTCCAGTGAAGCTTCAGGATGCTCTTCTTTCCTTTTCAGCCATTCAAACGCCATCGAAGTATCCCAAAAGTTCTGTTCGAGAGCTTCGATTTCCTCTTTCCGCTTAAACTCTCCTTTGCCCCTCGAGCGAAGCAGAGCAAGTCTTTCCCGTTGGTCTTTATTCAACATCGATGATTGCCTCCATCGATAACTATTTTACCTTATCCTACCTTATACAGAATAAGAAAAAGGTTCCAATCGAGAAAGTCGTTCCAAATCAAGGAAGGGATTAAGGACGAAGACCCCTTCCGCCTTCTAGAGTAATGGTCTCACCAGTCCTGTATTTGAAATCAGGGGATGCAATCTGAACACAGACACGTCCGATTTCCTTTTCGGCATCGCCGAAATGTCCCCTAGGCGGAACATGGACATTCGCTTTGAAGGCTTCCGGGTAGGCCTGCTCGAATTTCTCAAGCTGGCTTGTCCAGGCAAGAGGACAGATAATATTGACATTGATTCCATCCTTTGCCCATTCATTGGCAGCAACACGGCTTAATCCACGGATGCCTTCTTTTGCTGCGGCATAAGCGCATTGTCCGTAGTTTCCGAATAATCCGGCGCCAGAAGCAAAGTTGATGACATAGCCTTTCGTTTCCTTAAGGAGAGGATAAGCATGCTTCCTGTAATAGAAGGTCGCATAGAGACCGGAATAAAGGGCCAGATTGAACTGTTCCGTCGTGTTGTCTTTGAGAGGAACGCCGGAAGCAGAAGCCTGTGCATTGTCAATCAGGACATCCAGACGTCCAAAAGTACTTTTAATCTCATCCATGACATGACTGACGATAGCTTCATTGTCATTTTTCTCATTGATATCCGCTTGCAGAATAAGGACTTTTACTTTATATCTCTCTTCCAGTTCCTTTTTTGCGGATTCCAGCTTCTCCACATTACGTCCCGTCAAGACAAGATTGGCTCCTTCTTTTGCGAAAGCGGTTGCAATACCATAGCCGATTGATCCGCATTTTCCATCACTAAGAACAGCACGTCCAGCACCAGTAATCAGTACAACTTTTCCATCAAATGCTCCCATAATCTTTTATTTCTCCTATTTTCTTTTATTATTAAAAACCCATAAGAGAAATAAGTAAAGGGGTTTCATTATTAATTTGTTTTGCTTCTAAGATCCCATTTCAAGACAAACGAACAGCAAAAAAGTTATCGTTCATTATTCGTCTGTTATGTGCTTCTGTGCCTTATAATTTTTAGTTGTTCTTATCCCATTGTCCATTCAAACATACAAATGTTACACATATATGCATTATAAAGTTGTTATTTGGTTATTTTTCTTTTCCAGCGGGATTATTAAAGTAAAAAGAAAGCGGTTATTTTTTTAATTTTAAGTTCATTTTTGGCTGCTTTTTCGATACACTAACCTTGAGGTAATTAAAATGAAACAATCAAAGCTGCGCCGTAGCTGTCTGTTTGTCTTCCTTGCTTCCTTAGCCCTTGTTGGGTGTGGTGAAACATCCGAATCCGTCAATCCATCTTCTCCCGCTCCAAGTGAAACCACAACTGTAAATCCGACTGTCAATCCTACTGAGAATCCGACCGTTGCTCCAAGCGAGAATCCTACAGTCAACCCAACCGAGGCACCTTCCGAAAATCCTTCTTCTGGTAGTGCTAGTGTTTCCCGTCCTAGCGTTGATGGTATTACGGATACCATCTATTCCGTCAAGGAAGCCATTGACTTTGCTAACGCAGCTGGTGAAGATGCAAGCGACGAATATGTTGTCCAAGGCGTTGTTAAAAACATCAGCAATTATTCCTATGGCGAGAGGACCATTACGGATGTCAGCAATGAATCCATTTCCCTCTATGTCTATGGTGTCCGCGGTGCTGATGGCGAAACCTATTTCAATAATTTAGAGACCATTCCTGAAATCGGAGACACGGTTTATCTCAAAGGTGCTCTTCACACCTTCAACGGCACACCGGAAATGGGTCCGAAAGGCTCTCCAGCCAAACTTCTCCACATTGATTCCACTCATGAAGTCTTCGATGACTCTGCTTATACTGTATCCACAATTGCTGCTGCCCGTTCTGCCGCAAAGGGAACCAAGGTCAAGATCACCGGTGTTGTTGCTAAAACCACCTATGGACAGAAATACAACTTTAACGGTCTATACCTTGTCGATGCAACTGGCTCCATCTATGTCTACGGTGGAGAGGTTGCCGCCCAGGTAGCCGAAGGCAACACTATCACTGTTGCTGGCGAAACTGATTTGTTCATCGCTTCCAATGAACAGAACATCGCTTCCCAGATTGGATACAAAGGTGCTATCCAGGTCTCCAACACCCATTTGATTAGCAATGACAAAGGAAACACCGAATTCCCGAAAGATTCCATCCAATACAAGACTAGGAAGGAAATCGTTGAAACCGACGTCACAGAAGAGAACATCACTGGTGAAATCTTCCACACCACCGCTATCATTAAGAAAGTTCCTGGCGCAAGCTTTGTCAATTACTATATTGATGACCTTGATCAGAAGACGGGAACTTATACCTATACAAGCAACAACGGCGGAGATTTCAGTTGGCTAGATACCTATCTTGATAAAGTTGTTGACCTCTATGTCGGTGTCACCAACTGCAAATCCACCAGTACCGGTGCCATCTACCGTGTCAACCCGATTTCCGTCACTCCAATTGAAAACTACGCTAGGGAAGACAGCAAGGTCGTTCCGTTTGTCTATGATTACTATGTCAAAGACCAGTTCCTGGATGTCTATTCCGGAAACCCGAAAGCGGAAGTCAGGACTTCTCATTCCGATTCATTATTAGGTTTCTCTGATGTCAGCATCAGCTATGCTTCCAGCAATACGGAGTTCGCTTCCTTTATTGCCGGTGAAGATGGCAAGACTATCTTCAATGTCACGCAAAGCGCTGCCGTTAAGAGTTCCACTCTTTCCATCACTGTTTCCTACAAAGGACAAAGCCAGACATATACCAAGGATATTTCCTTTGTCGATATCACCAAAGGCGCTCAATCCGTCTCCGTTGCAAACACTGCCGCCGATGGCGAAACCGTTAAAATCCGTGGTATTGTCTCTGCTTCCATCTTGAATAAGAAGATGAGCTTCTATGTTGCAGATGCCAACGGAAGGATTGCCTGCCTTGTTGACAAGACTTACCCGGATGTATTGAATGATTTCATTATCAACTCCGGCGATGAAGTTGTCCTCGAAGGTATCAAGAAACATAAAGGAAATTCCAACGATACTAATGATAAGGCACAGGCTTATCTGGAAATTTCCAAGTTCTATGGTGTTGTTTCCTACGATAACACAATTCCGAATCCAAATGTCATCACAAACAAGACTTTCGCTGACCTCCATGATGTGGATAGAACAGCCGAATACACCAGGCAGTTATATTCTCTTAACGTCTACTACTATACGGATGGTAAAAATGCAGCCTGCATCTACGAAAACAAAGCTGCTTACGATCGCAAACAAAATGGTGAAAAAGTCGACTATATCAACATCTACAAAGGCGGTTACAGCCAGCTTGCCTTCCTCAAGGATTTTGAAAACAAAGAAGTCACGATGACCTTTGCTCTCTGCAACTGGAACAATAAGACTTACGCAGCCATCTGTCCGTTCTCGGCAACAGACGGAACAACGACTGCTTACAACACCTTCAGCTACAAATAAACCGAAGCCAAGAGAAAAGCGGAGCCTTCAAGCTCCGCTTTTCTTGTGGCCGATTTACCAGCGGTTGGTTACTTTTTCAGCAAACCCAAGCCTTCCGTTTAGTTGTATGTCACCATCTTTGGTTTTAAAAATTCCATAGAATCTTCCAAAGACCTGATGGGCATTCTGTGCAATGAGCAAGGCGTTTGCGTTTTCGTGCCGGTCTAAGACAGGCACGAATTTCAAATCAATATCTTTGTTTTGAGAATAGATGTGCCATTCTTCCAGATACTTTTCTTTTCCGGTTTCATCCTTTGGAATGTCAAAGACAACTGATGTGAACTTATAGTACCAATCATTGACAAAGAGCCTGTTCTCGCTTGCTTTGGAAGTATCTCCGAATCCATAGCCGAGATTGAATCCGATTCTTACTCCATCCTGCTCGCCAGAGAGACTCGACCAATACCAAGTGTTCTTATAAGTCCAGACACCTCTTCCCCAATCTAAGACGCCATATACATTCTTAAACTCATGCCGGATATCACCAAAAGTGAAATACCCATCTCCTGCAAGAAGATTGATCTTCTGGTTGTAGTAGAAATGCTTCTTTTTTAAAAACGGAGTTGCAATCACCCTTGTCTTATCCGTTGTCGGATGGAGATGAATATCACAGATAAAGTTTTTCTTCTTCCTTTCGAATTCCGCATGTAGATGGCGTTGTCCTTTTCTGTTTTCAAAAGTAATAGAGTATTTCTTTCCTCTTTTCAAAACCGAACCATCTGCACTCGAGGGAGGAAGGGATACTTTTCCCATTGGAAAAGCAAACCTTCTCGAATGATTGATGGATTCCTTCTTCCGGAAATCAAGAACCGAGAAACTGCATAATCCCCTATAGCGGTTATCATCGATGGTCCTGGCAATACCATATTGATCATCGCCAAAGTAATAGTAATCCCATTCCTTGATCCGCATCTTCCCAGCCTTAATCCTAGAACTATCATATTCCTTGACTAAGGACGTAGAATAACCAGCTTCGACAAGATTTCCTTCCTCGTCCAGAAGCTTTCCCGCTTTTAATTCATTCTCGGCCATATTTTTTCCTCTCTTTTTCTTCATTATAAAGCAAAAAGGATGGATATTCCTTAGTAATTCGAATTTTCCAAACAAAAAGACTGGTGATAAAAACTATCACCAGTCTTTGGTTATCCGATGAAATTACCTAAGTTTTTTGAAGAGTTCGACAACCTGTTCGTGTGTGGCTTCCCGCGGATTGCCAGGATAGCAGGCATCTTTCAAAGCATCGGAAGCAAGGATATCAAGGTCCTCAGCACGGATTTCGCTGCAGACAGTCGGAATACCAACATCTTCTCCAAGTTTCTTGACAGCGTTAATTGCTGCATTCCGGTATTCTTCCTGTGTCCTCTTCTCAACGCCTTCCACACCCATAGCAATAGCGATGTTCTTATATTTCTCGCCAGTCACTTCCTTATTGAACTCCATGGAAATAGGAAGCAGCCTAGCACAAGCCTTACCATGCGGGACATCATAATGAGCGGAAAGAGTATGCGCCCTAGCATGATCGATGCCTAATCCGACATTGGAGAAGCCCATGCCAGCAACATACTGACCAAGAGCCCTTTCTTCACGGCCTTTCGGATCATTCTTGACGGCAGCACGGAGATTATGAGAAATGATTTCGATTGCCTTGAGATGGAACCTGTCAGATAATTCCCAGGCTGCCTTTGTCGTATAGCCTTCAATGGCGTGGGTAAGAGCATCCATACCAGTGAAAGCCGTGAGGGACTTTGGCATCGTAGACATCCTGTCCGGATCAACGAAAGCGATGACCGGAATATCATGTGGATCGGCGCAGACGAACTTACGTTCCTTTTCTACATCCGTAATGACATAGTTGATGGTGACTTCGGCTGCCGTACCTGCAGTAGTCGGGACAGCGAAAATCGGAAGTGCCTTATGATGGGTCTTGGAGGCACCCTCAAGAGAACGGACATCTGCGAATTCCGGATTGGTAATGATAATACCAATAGCTTTTGCAGTATCCATGGAAGATCCGCCACCGACAGCAATGATGAAATCAGCGCCAGCCTTTTTGCAGGCTTCGACTCCGGAAGTCACATTCTCGATGGTCGGATTCGGTTTGATATTCGAATAGATTTCGTAGGGAATCTTTGCTTCGTCAAGAAGCTTCGTAACCTTATCTGTTACATGGAACTTGAGAAGGTCTGGATCGGAACAGACAAGCGCCTTCTTAAAACCAGCTGCTTTTGCCTCAGAAGCAATGTTCTCGATTGCTCCATGTCCATGATAGGACATTTCATTCAGAACGAAACGATTTGCCATAGTTTGGCCTCCTATTTGTTTTCGCTTTTTATTATAAGACATTCAAGTTAGTTTAAGCAGTTTGATTTTTATTGAGGTCGAATCAAACAATTTTCTTTTTCATTGTCCTCTTATTTAGTGTATGCTAAGAAGGAAAAAAGGAGAAGAGGACAATGGAAACAGTCAAGCTTAAACCGGCAACGAAAGATTATATCTGGGCTGGAAAGAATCTGAAGCTTTGGGGAAAAGAAGCCCACTACGATAAGATTGCGGAATGCTGGGAATTATCCTTCCATAAAGACGGTCCTTCTTTGATTGACAGCGGAGAAGAAAAGGGAAAGAAACTGATGGATGTCGCTACGAAAGAAGATATCGGAACCTACGCATCCTCCTTTCCTTTCTTTCCTGTTCTTATCAAATTAATCGATTCCGGGGACAACCTCTCTGTTCAGGTCCATCCAAGTGACGACTATGCCTTAAAGAACGAAAACAGCTTTGGAAAAACCGAGAGGTGGCATGTCATTCATCATGAAAAAGGAGCAGGCCTTTATGTCGGCTTCAAGAAAGACACAAGCATCGAAGATGTCGAAAAAGCACTGAAAGAAGGAAGTATTCTTTCCCTCTTGAATTTCTTCCCGGTAAACGACGGTGAAAACTACTTTATTCCCTCTGGCACCATCCATGCAATCGGAAAGGGAGTAACAGTGATTGAAATCCAGCAGAACTCCAACCTGACTTATCGTTTGTATGACTATAATCGTGTCGGAAAAGATGGAAAACCAAGAGAGCTTCATATTCAGAAAGCACTCAAGGTCATCGATACCAAAGCATACCAACCCATTTCTTTCGAAAGTCCTCTGATAGGGGAATGTAAATACTTTTCTTCCTCCATCCATAATGTAGAAGAATGTTCCCTGATCAAAGCAAACAAGGAGTCCTTTGTTTCCATTACCTTCCTAAGCGGAGAAGGAACCGTCAATTCCATCCCTTATAAAGCGCTCGATACTTTCTTTATTCCAGCTGGTAAAGCTGCTTCTTTAAAAGGCACCGGGAACTTAGTCCTGACAACAGTGAACCGCTAGGTTTTGCTTGGCCTCCGTCTGTTGACAGAAAAAGTGTGGAAAACTACAATCAAGGCCGATGAACGCAAAACGTTTGATTCCACTGATTTTTCTGCTCTGCCTGGCTTCCTGCAAGAAGGAAGATAGTTTTCCAATCGTTCCATCTAGTTCAACTCCTATCAGCGAATCAGCCAAAGAAAAAGAAGAAATAAGAATTACCCTTAATTACAATTACGGAGGCGAAGAGAATAAGATAGAAGCCCTGTCCTTATCCTACCAAGAGCCTTATGAACTCCCTATACCTGAAATCCCTTCCTCGCTTGGCGATGCAGTATTTGAAGGATGGTATTATTCGAATAAAAGAGTGGAGACAAAGGGAGATTCTTTCCCGTTTTCCTCCTCTATCACCCTTTATGCCCACTACTCTCATAATGATTTCGATGGAATCGAAAACTCATCTAATGGAATAACAATCACAAGTATCAAGAAAAAAGTTGGAAATATAATAATCCCCCAATACTACAATGGAAAAAGAGTTACTGAGCTTGCCTCTTCTCTATTCATGGGCAATAAAAAGATTACTAGTCTCGTTATTCCGGATGGAGTGGAGAAAATCGGAGAAGGATGTTTTCTGTCTTGCCCGAACTTAAGAGAAGTCCATCTTCCAAAGTCCTTGAAGACAGTAAAGAGCGAAGCGTTCTCCCAGTGCAAGAAACTAAAAAAAGTCTACTATAACGGAGATCTTTCTTCCTGGCTAAATATCGATTTTGATTACGACAGCAACCCTTGTTGCAACTTGGCTTCGCTTTATTTCAGCAATCAGCTTGTAAGCGAAATTGATGTTCCAAACAACATCAAGAGAATAAAAGACTATGCTTTTTCTGGCGTGATTAGCCTCACTTCTGTTTCACTATCTTCCATCACATCCATTGGTGAGGAGGCATTTCATTCCTGCCGTGGTTTGAAAAGCATATCGCTTCCAGATAGCCTGACGGAAATCGGAGAAAACGCTTTTTCGTACTGCACTGTCCTAACAAACATAGTCATTCCGTCTCATCTTAAGGTCATCCCTTCTAACGCCTTCAGCTGTTGTTTCGATTTAGAGGATGTCATTTTAGGAGAGGGAGTAGAGGCTATCGAAGACAACGCCTTTCTTAAGTGCTATGCCTTAAAAAAACTAACCTTCTCTTCCTCGCTGAAAGTCATCGAGAAGAGCGCTTTTGAAAGCTGTACTCATCTTCTCAGCTTGGATTTTCCATCTACTTTAGAAACCATAGAATCAACTGCTTTTGCCAAATGCCAGGCCTTAACCAAAATTGAGATTCCTTCTTCCATTTCTTCAATCGGAAACGGTGCCTTCGAAGGAACCTATAAAGTAGAATCAAGGTCGGTCCACGAAGGAAACAAGGTTTATTATTCTTCTGGAAATGCGATACTTGAAAAAGAGACGAAGCGAGTCATTGCCGGGTGCAAAAACTCATTTCTTCCAGCAGACACTCTCATCATCGGACAGGAGTCCTTCTTTGGATGCACGTTCTTAAAAGAAAGGACTCTTCCTGAGAATGTCATTACGATAGAAGACTACGCCTTTTCTAATTGCAGGAATCTGCTCTCTTTTCATATCGGAAGCAAAGTAACAAAGATTGGGAAAAACGTCTTTACTGGGGCCAATGCAAGGGAAGAATTTACCGTTGATACGAAGAACACCACCTATTCCTCTAGCGGGAACTGCCTTTTGAGCAAGGATGGTACCTTGCTCTACTATGGTTGTAAAACAAGTATCATCCCTTTGACAGTCACGGACATTCAAGCCGAAGCCTTCTACTTCTGCTCAGATAGGACATCCATAATCATACCTGACTCAGTAAAAAGAATCGGGGAGAGAGCTTTCTCCCATTGTTATTCCTTAAAAGAGAGGGCTCTTCCTGACAATGTAGAATTCATTGGAGAAAGCATTTTTGATACCTGCTTTGCAAGGACGAAAATCACTTTTGGAAACGGAATCACATCAATTCCTTCAAACTGCCTAAAGGACTGCGATGCCCTCACATCCATCGCTCTCGGGAACAACGTGACAGAAATCGGCTCGTTTGCTTTTTACCGGGCTTACAATGTCAAAACAAGGAACCTTCCTGCGACCTTATCCTCTATTGGAGAAGGATCCTTTGCTCTTACCGATAGGACACTGACAATCCCTGATGATAACGAATCCTTTGTCTTTGAATCCGGATGCTTAAGGGGAAAAGATGAGAAGAACCTCTATTTTGGGAATACCAAAGCAGTTATTAATGACACCGTAAATCATATTCTGCCTTATGCATTCTACGGAAACACAGTGCTTGAGAATCTCAATCTTCCAGACTCTGTAGAAACCATTGGAGAATCTGCTTTTGCACGTTCTTTCCTTTCCAATCTTGTTCTTCCGAGCAGTATTCGTTCCATTGACTCCATGGCTTTTGCTGAATGTGAACGTTTAACAGATATCTCGTACCAAGGAACAAAAGCTATGTGGAATCAAATAGACTTTGGAGATTCCGTCTTTTCCTCCGTTCCAGCAGAAAGTGTTATCTGTGAAGACTTTGTTTTTGACTTAATCGAAGGAAATTAAAAATAAACATTGATGCGAATTTAAATAGTCAAGAAAGCTAACAACTATTGCGATATGGGTGTATTGGCATGGTACATTATTAGATTTTAATATATTATAGTATTGATAAAAGGGTCAAATATGAAAACTAATTTTATAAACAAATTTATTGCGCTATGTTGTTTTTCTGTGCATCTTGTGCATCAAAAAATATCGTGGATTCTAATTCTATCATCTTTTTCCCAAATATCGATTATTCGGATGTATTAGAAAATCGTTCCACTGAACAATTGAAAAAAGTCACTGGAACTTCGATCAACATACAATTCGAAAGCAACATCAGTGCTTCCCAGGCATTGAAGAAATACGAAGAAGAATTTTCTGATAGTAATAATCCATCGGAAGAAAGTTCCTTTGTCTATAATTGGGTTTCGACAAACTATATTTTCAAAAAATTAGAAATCATTTCAAAATATGGACTTTTATTTGATCATCTTGTCGATATTGAGTATCCTTATTCGTATTTTACCTATTATTGCCCAAGCGTTTTATCTCTTTCTGAAATCCAATATGAAATCGAGAAAAACAATATTCAACGGCTTCCAGAAAAAGGTTTCTACGTTATTGTTCTTTACGAGAACCTCGAATTTGACTTGGACTGAAAAACTCACACAAATGAATTAATTATTGTAGGTTTCAACACGAAAGTTGGAGTTGTTTCTAATCACAACGCCCGTATTTCTTGTTCATCTGATAAAGATAAGCAGAGAATTCGTCAGAAAGATCATCTTTTGTGATTCGGTACTGCCAATTGTGTCCGACCGTTCCTGGAGTATTGATTCGACTTTCGTTTCCTTGGCAGAGAAGATCCTGCCTAGATTGGATAGCAATTGAACTGATAGAAGCAAGATTCAATTCCAGTAGAGCTTTAACATCATCTTGTCTAGTCTTTGAAGAAGTATAAGGAACTCCAAAATGATGTGAGAGGGCAGCAATTGTTTTTTCCGTTTCATTTAGTTCCTTCTCATCCAGGTCATCTAAAAAGCCTTTTAATGGTTTGCAGTCATGAGTAGACGAATAGGAAATCGTGGAATAAGAATAATTCTGTGGCCTGTTTCTGTTCAGGTTCTCACCTTCTAATGCGATTTCTAAGACACGCCTGTCCTTCAGATTTAAAATATCAATCGTATCCTGCCTGTCTTTCGTGCAGCAATCGACATCTTCGGCAATGATTCTCTCTGGATTAGAAACGAATTTTTGAATCCTATCTTTCTTTGGATACTTTACCCAAGTTCCGTTCCTTCCATCTACACTGCCGTTCTTCAAGACATAGGTTTCAAAATAGCCGCGGAAATGATCAAGACGAACAAAATCATAGAGAGTGGAAAGAAAATCAAGTCGAGTTTTGAAGAAACTATAATCATGACGTTCTAAATGAGAGAAGTCATAAATCGGGTTTCCCCAAGCCTGCCCCATATCATGGAAAATATCCGGTGGATAGCCACAGACAGAATCCCTTCCAAGCTCATTATTCAGTTTAAAGCAACGATGGTGACGATAAACATCGACGCTGTCATAGTTTGCATACCTAGGCCTTTCGCCGATGATATAGATTCCCTTGCTGTTTGCGTATTTCTTCAGTTCTTCCCATTGACGGAGAAAGATATACTGAGTCCAAAGGTAAAAATCAACTTTCTGAGGATAGTTTCGGCGGACCGCTTTTAGCTTTGCGCTGGTGTATTCGTTATAGCCGTCCTTGAAATCTTTCCAGGCACGGTCCTTATTGATTTCCTTTAATACCCTATAGCAGGCATAATCAGTAAACTGGTTCTTTCTTAGAAAGGAAATATATCCTCTCTGATAATCTCCTTTTCCGCGTGTAAAGCGATTATAAGCAACTTTCAGAAGCTCAATCCGGCTGTTATAAATCTTTTCATAATCGATTTTTCTCGAATCCGTTCCAAAGTCAATGTTTGCCCTATCTCGTCTTTTCAAAAGTCCTTTGTCCCTAAGGTCATTAAAATCAATGAAATAATGATTCAATCCAATAGTCGCATAGCAAGAATACGGAGAGTCGCCAAAAGAAGTCGGGTTCAAGGGCAACCTGCTCCAATAAGAAAATCCTGACTTTGCCAGAAAGTCCACAAATTCCTTAGCCTCTTGACCGATGCTTCCGATTCCATATTCTCCAGGAAGAGAGAACAAGGGAAGATCCACACCGGAAGAACGAAAACGTTGATTCATTAGTAAATTCCTCTGCCTTTCATTGTAAACCAAAGAAAAGAAAATTAAACCACAAACAAATCAGATTGCCTTCCAATTAGCGTGAATTGCAGGAAAAATGTAACCGGTTTTATAATAACAGAGGAAAGCCACTAAAAATATCCGCTCCATTTAAGAACAAGTGAATTGATAGATTATTTAACAGAAAAAGGGGAATTTTCACCAAAAAACGCTTCAAATAAGAATTACAAAAGATAATGTTTATTTGATATATACTATATGTTCTTTTTGCAACTATTGAATTTTAGAGTCCGACTGAGTAATATAATAGTCAACTTTTATGCACCCATTAAAATAAGGAGAGGTGAATCTGTGCCAAAACTTTGCGTTGTATTTCCTGGACGTCATTATAGCTGTGATCGTTCCTTGCTTTATTACCCAAGCAAGATAAGGCGTGATAAAGGCTATAAGATTGTACGTCTTGAATATAATGAGCCGTTCGAAGTCGTCATTGAGCCGCCTTTTGAAGACTTCAAAAGAGAGTCTTTGCAGTACATAGAAAAACATCTGGAAAGGATTGATTTCGACTCCTATGAATCCGTGATTTTCCTCACCGATTCGATTGGAGGAACCTTTGCTGGAAGGTATCGTGAAACCCATCATAGGGAAAAAGCAGAAATCGTCTTCATTTCTCCTTTGAGCAGTGCAATCCCGTATTTCCTTCCCTCCGATCTTATTCTTTCTAGCGATAACGATCCTTTGTTCCCTAATGCCAGAGACGCACTTATCAACTTCGGACAAAGTTATATCTTCCCCTATAGGTCCCATGATTTCGAAGTGAAAGATAACTCACGCTACAATCTCTCTACTAGGACGAACGCAGTGAACATCATCGAAAAATATATTTCCGCTTTAGAGCAGAACGGAGAAAAGACAAATGAATAACAAGAACCCATTCGACAGGGATAGGGAAGAAAATCCCCATATCGATTTAGATTCCATCGACAGGACATTAGAAAGGCAGAAAATAGAAGCCACAAACGATGCCACTATCTATTTGAAACGAAAACCTATCTATTCCTTCTTTAAACGATTCTTTGATATTTTCCTTTCTGGTCTTGCTATCATCGTCCTCTCTCCGCTTCTCCTTTTACTCGCGTTGCTCGTTAAATGTACTTCGAAAGGACCAGTTTTCTATAAGCACAAGCGAATTGGAAAGAACGGAAAGCAATTCTACAGGCTTAAGTTCCGTACCAGGAAATGGGATACCCGTCCGATTTCGGAACAGCTCAATGCGGAACAGCTCAAGCAGTTCTATACCGAATTCAAAGTAGACAACGATCCCCGTATCACGAAACTTGGAAAAGTCCTTCGCAAAACTTCTCTCGACGAGCTTCCCCAGCTTTTCAACATTTTCATTGGTCAAAGGTCAATCGTCGGGCCCCGTCCTATCATCAACATCGAGTCAGAGCGCTACGGACTAACAAGAGGTATTCTTCTTTCGGTTCGTCCAGGACTCACAAGCTACTGGGCATGCCACGGAAGAAGCAATGTCGATTATACAGAACGTGTCAACAGGGAGCTTTACTATATCAAGCATCGTTCATTCTGGCTTGACATAAAGCTAATCTGCCGCACATTCATCAAAGTATTTAAACGAGATGGAGCAAAATAATCTATGGACAATAACAAAAAAGATTCAGAACAAACCAAAATCATCATCAGGCAGGATAACGGAAAGGCAAACTCTCCCCGTCTGACTTGGGGTGAATACATCCATCAGGTCAACTCTTATAAATGGTGGATTATAGCCATCAGCTTAATCGGTGCCCTTGCCGGTTTTATGGGATCGAAGTATGTCCTAAACCCAAAGAGAGAAAAAATCACCTCTTCCTTATCTTTCCGTTTGCCGTTAAATAAAGCTCAAGACGCCTTCATCGATGGGACCCCCTTCGATGGGCGTGACTTGATTTGCAAATCCAATATCGAGGCCGTCATCAAAAGCAACAGTGACTTCAAGAGTCTGAATCCCGATAAGGTTTATTCTTCTCTTTCAATTTCACCTGTGGAAATCACAGCCGATAACGAAACTGCAAATTCAAAAACCGAGTTCACTCTCGTGACTTCTGTAAAGCCCTTCGATAGTTCGGAACAGGCACAAGCCTTTATCGGTGCACTCATTGATTACGAAGTAAACAATGTCTCCCTTCCAAAAATCGATGGTATCAAGCTCTCTACCCCCTTCACTAGGGATGTGGTCAAAGACCTTGAAGGCATAAAGGAAAGTTCATTCTCTCAGAGCACTTCGTCTCTCAGCACATTAAACACCATTATTTTCACTAACTACAAAGACTTAGTTTCCGTTTTCGGAGAGAATTCCTATGTATCTGACGGCAATTCGCTCCTTTTCTTAAGTACAGCATATTCTAAGATTTCCGATAAGATGGATCTTCTAGATGGAGAATTAACTTCAAACTACTATGTCAATTTCGAAGATGGGAAAGAAGAAGAATCCATGGATTCATTTATTCAGCTGGGCAAAAAATACAAAGATGAATTAAAAAATGTAGAAAACGAGCTCAGCAGCAATAAGGAACTTCTCGCCAAGCTATCCAATATCAAGACACCAGACTCCCAAATCGGAAAACAAATTACCGAATTGACAAATGTTATCACTGAATTATCAAATAGAAAAAATTCTCTGATCGCATCTTTAGGAAATATTGGATACACTTTCACTACTTCCAATGATACAACCATAGTCAGCGATAGTCCTGATAAGGCAACCGGATTTTATCCAAGTCTTAAATTCTATAAGGAAAACAAGAACAGCAGTGATTCTACAAACAAATCCAAGGCCCTTGCATGGAAGCAAGGAAGCGAAAGCTATGCTACATCCTTATCCCAAAGGTACCAAAGCTTATCGAATCAATACATCATCGCCAACAATGCAACCAAAGTCCTCTACAAAAATTCAGCAAATGCCATTTACGTCAAGGAAGCAAATAACGGAACTCTATCCGGCCACATCTCGAATTCTATCGTTGCCGTTGCCGGTCTTGTCTTAGGCTTCTTTGCCTCCTCTCTGCTCCTAGCCGAAATCGGGAGGAACATTGAATTCAAAAAGAAAAAAGCTGACCAGTCAATCATTCAACAACCGAAAGAAGAAGAGGTAAAATCTGACTTTCTGGAAGATGAAAGCAGCTCCGCTTCTAAAAAAGAAAGTATCGACGACGATCACAATAGCCAAAACTGAGATAAGCCGAAAAGCTGATTCAAGATATGGAACGAAGATTAGGTGCTCCTGTTGCTAAGCCAAACAAAGATCGTCTGTTTGGTCTGGATAGGAGGAAAGCTGTTGCCATACTAATGGTCATTGCCCTTCACACTCCCCTATTCCAACCAGATTTCCTTCTTTCGAATTGGCCAGAATCCGTAGCAATCAGAATGTTCCAATACTGCCTTCGGGTAAACTGCGAGCCCGTGCCGTTTTTTGTGTTTATCGATGGATATCTTAGGTTCAGAGCTAAAAACACAACACTGAAAAAGCAATTAAAACGGAGTTTGAATTTCTTTCTTATCCTTATCCTATGGTCATCGATTCTCATTCTGACTGGCTTATATTTTGAAGGAACACCGATAACTCTTAATCTTTTTCTTTCCCAATTATTCAAGACACAGATATCCAATCACTATAATGGCGTATTATGGTTCTTAATTAACCTGATTGCCCTTTATCTCATCTTCCCTGCACTTCAACTCGTCTTTGATAAAAGCAAAAAAACCTTCACTATTCTTTTCCTTATATCCACTTTTTTCACTATTTTCCTTAATTTCCTTGGTTTATTAGGTGACGTAATTGAGTGTTATCGCTCGGCTGGATTATATCGCGATTTTTTAGACTTCCTTCACCGATTTGATCCATTCGGAAACCAAAGGTATCTTTTCTACTTTTTATTGGGCGGTATGGTGTTTCTTTATCAAGAAAGATTACTAAAGAACCGCTGGAAATGGGTAAGGGCAGGATTTGCATGTATGGTTTTTGCTTCTGTTTTCGGAATTCTAAGGTCAATAAAAAAGCAGTCATTATATAATCCAGGTTACAACTACTCCCAATGCACACTCACCTTTTATATTCTTGGAAGGTTTGCACTCTTTTACCCGTGGAAGGGAAAGATTCCTCTCCTGTCTTATTTACTGTCCTGTTTAGGGTCTTCCACTTTAGGAATATACGTTATCCACTATATCTATGTCGAAGCAGCGAAATCCCACTTTGATTATTTGACTTTACCACAGAGATTTCAGGCGTTTCTGTTTGTCATTGCCTGCTCCTGCATTTGCACTGCATCCCTATCTTATATCAGCTTCTTACGGCCTCTGATCAGGAAGAAAATACCAACTAGAAACCAGCTCGGTCACCTTCCCTCCTTTTTCCGTACAAGAAAGCTAAGTAAGGGATAAGCCAAATAATCTGATCTGGTCAGAGCCTTATACTTCTTATTTTGCTTATATAAGACCAAAAGATTTTCGTTTGCAGAAATCTGACGGACAAGAGATTTAATCTTCGATTTCCATTCTTTGTTCGGCTTAAAGAGCAGATAAATAACCCTCTGATTATCAACAAGGGAAACAGTACGCTTTAAGGCAAAAGAAAGATGCTGTTCACTCCTATTGCCTTTGCATTCATTTAACCAACTCATCACATGGAAAAGAACTTTTTCGTGATCTGAGACATGTTTCCTACGGCTCTGAGGAGACACCGACTGGTTCCTTTGACCGACTCGGTAAATATAGACCGGCTTTGCAAAATAAGATACGGTGGTAACTTTCCTTAACGGAAAGAGAAGGTATTCAACGTCCGTATAGAAGCCATTATCTAAGCGAATGTTTTTCCTTATTTCCGTCTTAAAGCAAAGAGCATGCCTTTCATTCGGTATTTTATTCCACTCATCATCGAAGCGAAAGCTTCCTTTTGGAAGAGCAAAGCTCTCCGTTCTGTCTTTGGATTTCCTCGAATTGTCGTAAAAAGTATAATCGGAAACGACCCTATCTGAATCGCAGTTTTTCAAAAAATCAACGAATTCATCCAGGTTTTCAACCCAGTCGTCACCATCTACCATCTTGAAATACTTTCCAGTAGCGTGGCTGATTCCACTATTTACTGTTGAACCGGCGCCTTCGTTTTTCTTGTTGATGAGACGGATAGAATTCGGATACCGTTCCACCCACTTCTGGACTTTTTCTGCTGTATCGTCTTTGCTTCCATCATTTGTGATAATCAGTTCGACATCCTCAAAGCACTTTGCAGAAGCAAAAGAAGAAAGGCATTGTTCAATCCTTTCAGAAAGGTTATAGGCGGCAATAGAAACAGTAAGGATTTTATTTTCCATTTCAGTTTCTCCCTAGATAAGCATCTTCTAAGACCTTAGCGGACTTCGAAGCATCATATCCTCTGTCAGAGACAAGTTTTGCCTTTTCATGACGAGTTTCATTGGAAAGCTTTGGAACAATTTCATTGATTTTCGACATCCAAGTATTTGGCTCTAAGGGAAGTTGATAGATATCTTCTGTCATCCTGCAATCGCTTGTTATTTTATCAGAGAAAATGATAGATAGACCGGATGCCTGAGCTTCAACAAGAGTCCTTGGAAAGCCTTCATATAGAGATGGGAAAAGGAAGATATCACCCGCCATAAGTACTTCGTTGACATTCGTGATGTTTTCAAGATAAATGATGCGATCTGATAAATTGAGCTCTTTCCTTTTCTCGATAAAGGCTGGTTTTGTATCGCCGGCACCAACGAAAATAAAACGAGCCTGAGGATATTTTTGGGCAATCCTCGGAAGCAATGAATAAAAGAACGAATGGTTCTTCTCCAAGGAGAATCTTCCTACATGGATGAAGGTAAGCGTATCAGATGGAATCGAGAGCGCTTCGCGGATATTCTTTCGGGTTTCCGGATTGAATTCATAGATTCTAGTTTGAATTCCGTTATCAATAACCCGGTATTTTTCACTGGACAGGATTTCTTTGGGGAATTTCCATTCTCCCGCAATTTGTGAACAGGCAAAGAACGTGCTTGCATACTTGCCAATCCGTTTATCTGAGTATTTTTTAATCAGACGATACTTGAAATTATTAAATCCCGCAGCATGAGAATGCACAATGATTTTCTTGACCCCATGTTTTTTTGCAAGTTTTGATACTTCGAGCAAGGTATAGACAGAACCAGATTGAATATGAATCACATCGTATGCATTCGACTTCAAAACAGACTTGGCCGCTTTGACAATAAAGTTTTTTCTCTTTTTGCTTTCAAAAGGATATTCGAAATGGATGAGGGTATCTCCTTTATCCTTAATCCTTTTCCTAAACTTCAAATTATCCGCATGGAAAGGAGTAACGAAAGTATAGTGAATATTTTTCTCTTTAAAGTTGGAGTACCTATTAATCCTGAATGCTTCCTGGCCTCCAAAGGAAAGAGGCTCACCAAAGAAAATCAGAACATTCGTAGAATGTTTGGGGGAGTAGTAATATTCGATTTCAGGATGAAAGGCTCTCCCTGCCTTAATACCTACACGGATAATCTTTCTTTTTTCTTTGGATTTGCCCTTAAAGAGCAGCTTCAAGCGATGATAATTGACTTTCAAGAACTCATAAAAGCATCCAAGAAGACCAGTCTTATGATAAAAATAATATTCATTCCGGTATGCATAGAAATAGCGGTCAAGTCTTCCATTATCCTGAGTGATGTTGCTTCCAACATTATTTTTGCATTTGTGAGTGACAATACTGTCATGAACAAAATAAGAAGAATGTTTTTTCGCAACTCTGAATGTATATTCCCCGTCATCTCCCCAGATAAAGAAATCCTTGATAGGAAGCCCGACTTCTTCGACAACTTCTCTCCGTGTAAAGAAAGAAACAAAGCTAGCAAGCATTATTCTTTGATCTTCGGTAAATGAAGTGATTTCCTTCCAGAGGTTCTTACGTTGGATATTCCTCAGACAAGGATTGCCATCTGTCCATTTGACAAACGAGGATAGGAAGCCGAAGTCTTTATGCTTATCAGCAAAAGAAATCAGTTTACTTAAGGAATCCGGATTGACCCTGCAGTCATCATCCCTCCTCCAGATATAATCAACATTGTCATCAAGAGCTTTCTTCCTGCCGAAGTTGAATCCGCCTGCGCCACCTAGGTTCTTACCGGTATTGAAATAAGAGATTTTCGGATTTGAAATAAATTCTCCGATGGCATCCTTGGTTCCATCGGTAGATCCATTATCAACTAAATAAATGCGGAAATCTGAATAGGCGGAGACTAAAAGATCTTTCAGACATTCTTTCAGCAACTCTTTGCGATTAAAGGTGACTACAACAATTCCAACTTTTTTCATTATTCAATCCTCCTAGCAAGCGTAAGCGGGTTCTGGATTGCTTTCTTGACTTTTTCGTGTGGCGATAGCATCCTCTCGGCCGAAACAGAAAACAAGAAAAGCTGATATTTGTAGTCCGCCAAGTAAGGCTCCACGATGCCATCCACAAGAATAAGAAGAAGAGCAAAGCAAAGGACGAAATCCTTGTTTCTGAGAGCATAAGAGAAGGACTTCAGTTCAAGATAAATAATACAAACAAGACTAAGGACACCATAGTTAAGTCCGTAGAATGTGTAGCAGATATCACTGCCACGATAATTACCTTCGGCATCAAAATTGTTTAGTTTCTTGCCAAAAAGACTGAACCCATATTCATCAATCAGATTCGATGTAAACCCGAGACGTCCGCTTAGCCTGCCATCTGCTTTAACACTAAAGACGGGGTCAACACGATAACGAGAGATTGCATAAAAGATAACCAGTAAAATGGCAAAAGGCAAAACATAATGAAGAAAACGGAACAAACCACTTTTGGAAAAAGAAGAAAACCATTCTCTTAAAGGAACGCACTTATCCATCCTGATGACAAAAAGAATGAAGGTATTAAGAAGCAAGCCGGTACGTGTATCCGTGTAATAATACAGGACAAGGCTAAGGCAAAAGTCAATCAGCACAAGCCAGAGTGAGAACTTCTCCTGATAGGTGTAAAAGAGGGCCATTGTAGCAAACCTAAGAATAGATAGCGGAAGAGTAGTAGTTCCAAAGCCAAGAGTGTAGCGAATCTTCTCTCCTCGATAAGCAATGCCATTTTCGATGATTCCGACCTTAGAGCAAAGCATAACAAAAAGCAAAGCAAATATCAGCTCAAAGGCGAAATACTTGATTAGCTTTTTAAAATCCAATATTGGAAAAGTGCAGAAGAGAAGGGCAAAAACCAGAATAAATGTATGTCGTGAAGTCAGAAAATTCCCGATTCCGGCAACAAACAATAGAATTGCTATAGGCCGAATGACTATCTCTCCTCTGAAAAAGAGAAACAGAAAAGCAATTCCAATAACACCAAGACAAGCGAATTGAATACCTTTCGAAATCCTTCCCCAATGAGAAAAGCTAAGATTGGTAGAAAGCAGGATACCGATGAATGCATAAATTGAAAAAGCAAAGAAAACAGCTTTTTCTATTCGATTGTCTTTTTCAATTTGGACAACATATTGAGTCATATAAAATCAGTTTTTCTTTGAAAAATGCCGTTTCAGGAAGGCAAAACCTTTTTTGAACCAGTTCTGGTGTTCCATGAAATCATACTTCTGTTCCACGAATTTCAGGTGGTTCGTTTCAATGTAGACATCAAGCAACCGTTCTGAAATAAAGCCGAAAACTCTCTGATCATAATCAGAATAGGAAGAAACATCGATTTCTTTTTCTAGTTTGAAAAGAATATCAAACACCCAATCAAGGTAGCCTTTGACAGCATCCTTGTTTCCAATAAACCTGTTGAAGTAATGGCCGCTTCTCTTTTTCCTTCTATGATCAAAAGCAGAAAGATAGGAAGGATAATCTTTTTGAATGATTTCTCTCGCCTTATCTAATGGCTCAGCTTCATGGGCATGAACATAGTGGGAATAGTTAGTTTCAATATAATAGTGTCGCTTCTTCGGAAGAATAAAGTCAGCTCTGGATAATTTCTTTTCGATTTCCTTTGCAGAGATTACGTTTTTCAATTTCTTTGAGACAAAGAAATTTCGCTTCCTGAAGTATCTACGATAATGGACAAGTCCAAGAATATCATAATCGAGGTTCTTATAAGCCCAGTAGATGCCCGTCAGTTCGCAAAAGTTCTTATTCTTTGCGGAAATATTATCTTTTCCCCTATCATCCCGTTGGGAAAAGAAGTGCTCGCTTCTGTTAGCAGCACCGACTTCAACAGGTACATAAATCGGGTCGTCCGGCATAGAATAGGCTTTATGAGAGACGACAATAATCTTAATGTCTTTCATAGATATGCCTATTATAAAGCAATTGTATTACTGATACTAGTAGACCAAAACCAGGAAAGCGGTTAAGATGTCGCTATGAGTCTCTTTCTGCAGTAGACAATTGTGCAGAGAGGAATTAAACTTTAAAATATATTTTATAAAATGAAGACTAAAAGCGTAAAAAAGAACTTTTTCTACAATAGGTTCTACCAAATATTTCTTCTTATCGTTCCAATCATAACAACTCCTTATATTTCCCGTGTGCTAGGGAGCGAGAAAATCGGTCAATATTCTTTTTCTTTTTCCATTGCCTACTATTTCACATTATTTGCTTCTTTGGGTTTCAGCTATTACGCTCAAAGAGAAATCGCAAAATATAAGAAAGACAAAGAAAAGCAGTCAATTATATTCTGGGAAATAAATATTATCCGTGCAATATCTACGCTCTTAGCAGTTATCGTTTATCTAGGAGTCATACAGATTCCATATTGGGAAAATTATCGAACTCTCCTTTATATCTTAACTCTTACCATCGTAGCTATCGGAATCGATCCGTCCTTCATCTTCCAAGGGAATGAAGACTTCAAGCAGATTGCAATCCGAAGTTTTATTGTCAAAGCACTAGTCGTAGCCGGAATTTTCCTCTTCATAAAGACAAGAGATGACCTATGGATTTATACATTACTCAATGCACTGAATCCAATCTTTAGTGCCTTAATCAGGGTTCCTTTCCTAAAAAAATATCTAGTAAGAATCAACATCACGAACTTAAAACCAATTAAGCATCTTGTTCCATGCCTGAAGCTGTTCATTCCAACCATAGCCGTCTCTATTTACACAGTATTAGACAAAACAAGGATTGGTTTCCTTGTCCAAGGAGAGACAACAAAGGTCGTAAATGGCGTAACTGAAATTGTACGGATTGCCGATATTGAAGAAGGCTACTATGAACAAGCCAACCGAATATCTCAGATGCTTGTAACAATAGTAACAGCTTTAGGAACTGTTAGGATTCCAAGAAATACTTATTATTTTGCCATCCATAAAGAAGAAAAGGTGAAAGCCAATGTCTATACAGCTATCAAATTTGTTTATTTCCTAGGACTGCCTAGGATGTTTGGATTAATTGCGATTGCAGATAACTTCGGTCCTTGGTTCTTCGGTGCCGGGTATGAAAAAGTCCCTCTCCTAAGGAAGCTCTTTGCACCTCTAGTTATTTTAATCGGATTAAGCAACGTCTTTGGAATCCAATACCTGATTCCAAAAGGTGAAGATAAGAAATATACTATTTCAATCTTGATTGGTGCCGGAATCAACCTAATAAGGAATGCAGTCCTGATCCACTTCTATCAGTCTGTTGGAGCTGTCTTAGCTTCCCTAGCAGCAGAACTTTCCATCACGATCGCACAAAGGTTTATGGTCCGCAAGACCTTTCCGCCATCTAAAATCCTTATTCCGATTGCAAAATACTTCGATGCAGCCTTAATTAGGTTCATTCCTGCCTATTTCCTCAGCGAAAGACTTTCCTCTTCTATCACACACACCTTGCTGATTGTTCTAGTCTCAGTTGTCATCTATGGTGGATTGATGATTCTCTTCAAAGATGAATTTGTCTGGTCCTTCCTCAATAAAGCCAAGTCAAAATTAAAATCAACGAAAAAGAAAGCGTAATTGTTACGCTTTCTTTTCTTTTACTTAATAGCCAAAGATATCAAAGTTTTAACGAAACAAGGCTGCCTTGCTCGTTGATAGTATAGTAAGACACATTTTCTTCATTCACTTCCGGGAAAGTCTTAATCAACCAGTTTTGGAATAGCTTTGTGTATTTTTCAGAAAGCCCTGCTTTACCAGACTTAGAGTAATAATCTGCTAGATTCTTCAACACATTTCCGTTATTTACAAAGGAAGTCGTTTCCTTTGTTCCAGAAAGTCCAATATAATCTAAAGTACCATTGGAGTACCGAGAAGAAAGGCTTCCGTCCGTAAGAATATCGCCATCCGTATTGCTCCTCACATAGAGGACAGGGATTGAAGTATCATAACCCGCATAGGTAGAAGAAGGCAGACCGCAAATCGCCCTATTCACTCCTAAATATGCTAAGTTTTCGGCTGCAGTTCCATAAGGAATCCTTCCGATGAATTTTCCGGAAGAGTCAGACGAATGGAAGTTGACCATCAGTTTGTTGACAAGCTTATCATACTGGAAGGTATTTTTCGAAGAGTCTGTAACAAGATAATGTGCCGTCCAGTTCTGGTAATTGTCCATGACTTCAGAAGGATGTCCCTTAATTACAAGATCGTAATCCTTGCCATAGATTTTCTGCGCATACTTCAAGGCAAAAACATAGTTGATATATTGATTGAAGGCACTAACCTTGACCAAGTTGCGTTGTTCATCTGTTGGCAATATATCGTAATTTCCATCATCTTTGATTTCATCAATAAAGAGCTTGTAATCAGCCTCTGTCTCAAAAAGGAATTCCGTTTTATATTTGTTATTCAAGGAGGCATAGTCATTGGGAATATCCTCCACTGAAGTAGCTCCGCCTATACCATATTCTTCATTGCTTGCAAAGCAAGGAAATCCCCTGAACCGAGTTCCGATATAGACAAGTTTATTCGCCGAAACAACAGTTCCGTCGGGCAAAGCAGGACGAGTCAAAGTCGAATAGGTATCCGAATAATAAGACCCATACCTTAATTTCAGATAATTTTCCTTTTTCTCAGCATCCAAAGAAGCTACACCTTCAGAAACTGTCTCAAATTTCAAACTTGCCCTATAGTCCTGTACTTCATCAGCGTGTCCTTTATCGTATCCCATTACATCAAATAGTTTTGTATAAGTGTTATCTTGAACAGTATTTTCAAGGGAAGACAATAATTGGGAAGAATCCTGAAGCCAGTAATGATAGTTATCAACAGAAGCAAGATAGAAGGCTTTCGATATATCATAATAACCATTAAAAGAATTGTCGCTTCTACCCATAATGGTATCCACTTGTTTTCTTACAAGGTCCACATTCTTCTTATAATCATCGAAGATCTCATCATTCTGTTTAGTTGTTTTCTTATTTCCAATAATCACATCCTGGAATGCATTGTAAGAACCAGTTCCGTCTTCAATCCTATAAACGTCAAATTGACTCTTAGATAATCTAGAATTGGCTGCAAAGTAAGATCCATACAATCCATTGCCATCTTGAAGATAAATATTGAAATGTTCATTTCCGAAAACATTCAGTCTAGAAATTGTATCAGAGACCGCTTTAAAGTCATCGGCTGTAAAACCATCGGATTTATTACTCTTTATATCAAATCCTAAATTGTGAAAAGAATCAACAGAATCAATGCCGTTATATGTTTTCCCTCTCTCGATGAAGGCATAGGTCTCATTTCCGTTCCGAACAGAGTCCAAGGCACTGAGAACCGGAGGAATAGTGGCAATAGTAAAAATAATGTTGTAGGTTGTTTTATATGACTGTGCCAAAGAACCATCAAACAAAGCAGTCAGCCATTCATCTTCGGTGCCCTTATAGGCAGGATGAGTTTCACAATATTTTGAAAATAATGAAGAAGCTTCACTTTGGCCTATTCCAGCAGATGAAGAATCCCAAGATGTATATGGATACTTATCTGTACAAGAAGAAAGACTCCCAAGAACAGATAGCCTTCCTAAGAAGGAAATAATGTTTCTTTTCATATTAGAGAACCCCCTTAAAATTTTATATTCAAATTATAAGGAAATAGAATTCAAAAACAAGTTTTTAGAAAAGTAAGCAAGCTTAAATCCGACTATTTTGCTTCATGTTGTGCTTTTAAAGAACAAAACCGAGTCCTGCTTATATGTTCGATTTCTAGTAGCTTGATTTTCTTATCTAGACCTGCTGCATACCCAGTTAAACTGCCATTTGAACCGACAACACGATGGCACGGGATAATAATAGAGATTTTATTGTGACCGACTGCCCCTCCCACAGCCTGCGAAGACATTTTCTGGATTCCTTCCTCCTTAACAATTTTTGTGGCAATCTCGCCATAGGAAATTGTTTTTCCATAAGGGATTTCAAGAAGAATATTCCAGACTTTCTTTTGAAAGGAGGTTCCAACCAAGTGGATAGGAGGAATAAAGCCTGGATTTTCGCCAGAAAAGTAAATGTCTAACCATTGCTTGGCATTCAGAAGGGTTTTGTTCACACCATCTCGGTGTTCCTTTGGAAGACCAAGGGCAAAGTGCATGCTTCCTTCAAACCAAAGCCCCGTTAATCCGGTTTCATCTGCAGAAAGAAGTATTCTGCCTAGAGGCGAATCATAATACCTTGTGCTTATCATCCCTATCTCCATTCGTTTTCATAGGCTTCTTCTGATAATCTTTCATTCCCTTAATAGCCCCAGCTGCGACTGCCCAAAAATATAGACTTGCTACGCTGCAATAAGGAGAGAAACGCTTTCGGTATTTTTCAAATAGCTTAGCATCGATATTACGATGATGGTAGACCCTTCTTAATCCTCTTTGGATTGCTAAATCATCTTTACTGAAGATATTTGGTCTCTGCCTTGAAAAAAGAAGGATCCTCTCAGCTGTCCAGACTCCAATTCCTTTTAATTGGCAAAGCGCATCAATTGCTTCCTGATCATTCCTTTTCTGAATAACATCCAAATCAACCTGTCCAGTATGTACCTTCAAAGCAAATTCTTTAATGTATTCCGTTTTTCTAAACGAAATCCCAAACGACTGCAGTTTTTCATTTGTAGATTGGATGATCGAATCCGGATTTACTTTGCCAAGGTCATCTTTCCTTCGATTCCAGATTGTAGCCAGTGCTTTGTTCGATATCTGCTGGCCAATAATGTGATGTATTACAGAAGAAAAAAGATCCGGATCTATTTCTCTTTGAATAGGCCCGATTTTATCGATGACTTCTCCAAGTCGCTGATCTCTGTTTTTGAGATAATTGGTTTCTTTTTCTCCGTATTTAAAATAAGAAATCATTTTTCACCTTTTTCTAGATTATATACAAAACGGAGTCAAAATGCATCAGCAAAAAATTGCAACAAATCGAAGACTTATAAATTCTGTTTTTTATTCTGCAATCAAGATTGTTTCTTAGTTCCTTAACGATAAAAGCAGCCCATATCGTAAGGCTGCTTTTGTTAGTCTAATAGTTAGTTGTCAGAGCGTGAGAAGGAGTTCTTCCTTAGCCTCGAAGTAGAGTAGAGGACATTGTTGATGGCCTTATCCGTTTCCTTCTTAACCATTTTTGCAATGGAATCGTTGATGTTCTCAAGTTCATCGACGGAAACAGCATCTTTTTTATCGGCATCATTGATCATCTTATAAGACTGTTCCCTGACTGCATCTTGATAACGTTCAATATGAATGGTGTTGACGTTGAAATGAGGATCGCTCAGAGCAGCAAGAAGACGGCTAGCCCAGTAGAAGCTCTCGGTTGAAACCGTCCTTGTTGTATTGGAATAGTAGGAAGGAATCTTGTCTACATTGGTGAAGACAGGCGCAAAGGCGTTGAAGACATTCGAACCATAGGCAAGCCAGAAGATAGACTTCAGTTTCTCTTTCGCGAAAGGACGGATTTCGGAACAAGAGAGGAAGCTAGTCCGATTGATGCCAATCGGACGGTACCTTGACCGGGTCTCTGGTGTCCCCTTCTTTCCATAGGGATCATAGATTGTTCCCTGATAATGGGAAGAAAGAATGTATTTTACTTCATTCAATGTGATTTTCCGTTCCGGAACAAGTGACCACGGCAAATCATCGGATTCCGGAGTATACCGGCTTCCGTTATCCCAATCGGTATAATGAGGATTGAAATATCTTAACCTATACCAAGCACGAGGTGTGTTGTAGACATGATCTGAATCGCTATGGCTTCCAAAGGCAAGACGAGGATTAAAACCATCATCCCTATCCAGCCCCAGGCAATTTTCTTCGACAAACTTACGGAGTCCTTTTGAACAGAGGTTTTCTTTACCGTCTTTTTCCGCATCCTCAAAGTCAAAAGAATCCATTCCGAACTGGTTCGGCATCACAACATAGCGATCATCCGGAACACGCTTTGCAATCCAATTATGCCCGCCGATTGTCTCTAGCCACCAAATTTCGTTTTCATCGCTGAAGGCGATACCATTAGGTTCATAGGTCCCGTATTTTTCAAGTAATTCGCCAAGACGGATAACACCCTCTCTGGCCGAATGAATATACGGAAGAACAAGAAGAACAAGGTCTTCTTCTCCGATTCCACCTGGAACTGTTTTTCCGTTCTCCACATGTGGAACAACATAAGGGTCTGCACCTAAGACGCGCTCATTTGAAGTGATTGTCTCCGTTGCTGTCCTTGAGACATTGGCACTATTAATACCAGCTGCTGGCCAGACTCCTTCCTTCGGGTCGACATTAGGCATCATTGTATATCTTAACGGATTATCCGGAAGCTGAATCGTCAGCTTCCCGCCTTTGTTCTTATAAGTCCGGACTTGATCTTTTGGTTCGACGATGATCCTCTTCTTGACATGAAAATGTCCAGAGGGAGAATCATCATTCCGGGCAATCCTAGTAGAACCGTTATAGCTTGCCTTCTTACCGACTAAAATTGTTGTGCATGGCATATGATTATCAATCTCCTTTGTTATCTATTTTAGGCTATTTCAATTGGCAGAACAACAGATAGGATTGCAAAAGTTAGTGTACACTACCTTCCTTTATTACTTTTTTGACCCAGGCCTGGCTTGCTAAGTACCACTCGATTGTCTTCTCCATTCCACTTTGGAAATCCATCAAAGGAGAGAAGCCAAGCTCTTTTTCAGCTTTTTCCGAATCTAATGCATAACGCCGGTCATGTCCAGGACGATCTTTGACAAACTGAATCGAGCTGACATCTTTCTTAAAATAGGAAAGAATCCTCTTTAAAACCTCAAGATTTGATTTTTCGTTTCTGCCGGCAAGGTTATAGATTTCACCATCCTTGCCTTTCTTTAAGATAAGTTCGATGCCTCGGCAGTGATCTTTGACATAAATCCAATCGCGGATGTTTTCACCGTTTCCATAAACAGGTATCTTTTCCTGATGAACCAGTTTTTCAATCACGACCGGAATCAGTTTTTCCGGATATTGATAGGGTCCGTAGTTATTCGAACAACGGGATATCGTAATGGGAAGTCCGAAAGAACGATGATACGCAAGAACAAGCCTGTCAGCGCTTGCTTTAGAAACGGAATAAGGGGAGGAGGGCTTCCTAGGAGAATCTTCTTTGAATCGAAATTTCGATTCATAAGAAAGATCGCCGTAAACCTCGTCCGTAGATACCTGATGAAATCTTTTGATAGGATGCCTTCTAGAGGCTTCTAGAAGAACGTAGGTTCCGAAAACATTCGTTGTGAGGAAATCATCCGGTTTTATTAGAGAACGGTCCACATGGGATTCCGCAGCAAAATTGACCACATAATCAATCGGATAATCATGAAAGACTTTTTCAACGGCCTCCTTATTGCGGATATCGCCTGTGATAAATACGAAGTTTTTCTTAGGAAGGAGGGTTTGGATATTGATCCTGTGTCCAGCATAAGTCAACGCATCAAAACAGATAAAGAAGTCATCCGGATATTTTTCCGTCCTCCTTCTTAAGAACTCACTTCCGATAAATCCGCATCCGCCTGTGATAAAGAATGTTGCCATTTGATTTTCCCTACTATCATTATACAAAGAAATCTCTTTTGGCCTTAGAAACAAGGCACATGAAAATTTTCCTGGTGTGTAAAAAGAGAATCCGTCTTGAGCATCCATGAACGGTTTTAGAAAACTATAACTATAATATAAATAGAAGGAGTCAATGAAATGAAGTTAACAAGAAAAATCACAGAAGATGTCATCTATGTCGGTGGAGAAGATCGAAAGATCAAGCTCTTTGAGCATCATATCCCTATTCAGAAAGGTGTCACTTATAATTCTTATCTTATCTTAGACGAAAAAACGGCGCTGATGGATACTGCTGACCAGGATATCTCCCGCCAATTCATTGAAAACGTCGAAGGAGAACTTCGAGAAAAGAAACTAGACTATCTGATCATCCATCATAGGGAACCCGATCATTGCTATAACATCAACGAGATATTATTACGACATCCGGAAACAAAGCTGGTCGGAAACAGGAAAACCTTCCTCTTCCTTCATCAGTTCTTCCCGTCTTTAGATACCAATGGAAAAGAAATCGTTGTTAAAGAAGGAGATGTTCTGAATTTAGGAAAGCACTCACTCAAATTCTATAGGGCACCAATGGTCCATTGGCCGGAGGTAAGGAGGTCCTTTGAAGAAAGCGAAGGGCTCCTCTTTACTGCGGATGCCTTTGGAACCTTCGATACCTTAGATGGAAGACTCTATGCAGACGAATTTGATTTTGAAAAAGAAACCATCGAATCCGCAAGAAAGTATTACACAAACATCGTTGGAAAGTATGGTCCTTCTGTCCTAGCCCTATTCAAGAAACTTCCTAGGGATAAAGCAAATAGGATTCTTCCTCTCCATGGTCCGGTTTATCGTACGAAGGAAACTAGGGAAAAGAGGATAGAGAAGTATACCCTCTGGGCAAGCTACACACCAGAAGAGAAAGGTGTCAGGATCTATTACTCCACTAGGTATGGTGACAACAAAGAGGCAGCCGATGCCCTTGCTATTAGGCTTAACGAGAAAGGCGCAAAGAACATCCATGTCTTTGACGTTTCCGAAAACGATATTCCTGAGATGATTTCAAAAGCATTTGAGTACTCGAATCTGGTCTTTATCGCAAACACCTATAATGCCGGCCTCTTCCCTGAAAGGGAGAATCTTATCAACGATAGGATTCATCAGAATCTTCAGAAGAGAACAATTACCTTAATTCAAAACGGAACTTGGGCTCCTACTGCAATAAAAGCAAGGAAAGATAAGCTGTCCACAGTAAAAACATTCCAATTCACAGAAAAAGAAGTGACAATCAAATCTGCCCTGAATGAAGAAACAAGGAAACAGCTTGATCAAGTTGCAGAAGAAATCATCGCATCAAGGAAATAAGAGATTCAGTTGATATCCTGATAGGTTTCCTCCACGGAAACTGGATAGTCGATTAATTCCCTTCCATCGAGGTTTTCTTTATCAAGACTATATCTCTGTAAAGTACTGTTTTCGTATGTCTTGATATAGAGCTTTTTCTCGTCAAGACTATAGATAGAGGAATAGATTGTGTATTCATAAGATCCATTCCGCCTCTGGGATTCTCCAATCAGGGTCGAGACAGAATTCAAAAGATGAAAGGCAGTCGAAACATTCTTATCCTCATCTTCATATTTCACAGTATTCTGGAGAAGGAAGCTTTCCTTTACGAAACGAGAACTAGGAGATGAGTCACCGGGGAGACCGATTGCTCCCCTTGCTTTTCCATAAGCCGAAAGAGGAAGCTTATCCGAAAAGCGATTGATTGGTTCCTGGTTGGTCAGGTTCCTATAATTATTAATGTTGTACCTGTGATAATCAAAAGGCGGATTGTTGGTTAGAACCCGGTAAGGATTATCATAGACTTTCCTTCCTTCTTTGGTCTGCTCGATAACAATACAGTCATCTTTGTCTGCCCTAATGAAGTGAAGGGTAGCTACTGGCAAATCTTTCGAAAAAGGAAGGTCTGCAAGATAGATTTCTTTCAGTGCTTCTTTTACTTCCTTCACACTCTTGTATTTGGAAAGAAGATACAATGGAAGTTCATAAGGAGCAAGGTTCCGCTTATTCTTCTTCTTATCTCCAAAATAAGCAAACCCAGGGAAATTAAGTCCTGCAAAAGAAAGTCCTTCTTCGTTTGCAACATCAAAATAGAAAGGATAGTTGTCCTGAATCCTTCCGACTCCATAGAGAGCATAATGTTCCTCCCTTGTTTCACAGGCTTTAAAGGCAATCGGATAGTTTCTTGGGACGATTACGACATTCAAAGGAAGATCATAGTTAAGATCAAGATTCCGCCCAAAGTAATGATTCTTACTTACAAATGAAATGGCTGTGCACATTGTTTTTCTCCTTTTTTCTTAGTTTAACGGATTCCGGCAGAAAAATCAAAGCCAGCCAGACGCAATAAAAACCTCAGGATATTACCCTGAGGTCTTGTTTACTTTTTGGAAGCTTTTTCATCCTTTTTGTCAAAACTGCTCGTCAGGTAAGTGTTCTTCAGAACAACAGCATTTGCAACTTCGCCTCTCACGGGCTTACTCTCGAGTCCAGTCAAATAACGATAGGCAATCTCAATACATTTTCGTCCTTGTTTAATCGGATATTGGCTGATTGTAGCAGAGACAAGTCCACTGTGCAGACCTTCCAGGACCTCATTCGACTCATCGACAGCTATGACTTTCGGACGAAAGTTTTTTTCCTGGGCTACCGCTTTAAGGATTCCTTTCCTTCCAGAGCCAAAGCAGACCAGAAGATTCGGCTTGTCTTTTGCGATGCTTTCTTTGACCCTCTGATATCCCGTTCTCTCATCATCTTTTGTAGCCAGCGGTGTCAAGACATCGAAACTAGGATTGATATTCTTTTTGAATCCTTCAATGCGCTGTAAGTGACCTTGGTGAGTCAAGGAGCCAATCCTGATTTGTATCCGATTTTTTGGCTTAAGCCTAAGATTCGCCACATCCGCAGCCAGAGCGCCCGAATTAAAGTAATCACAGCCGACATATCCGATTTTATTCGGCGAAGAATGATCAATGGATTCAAAGATGACCGGAATATTCAGACTATTGATCTTATCCCTGATCTTCTTGTTCTCAGTAAGTGAGATGATAAGCAATTTTGTTTTCTTGCTCAGTGAATTCAGCGCTTTCCTGATTTCACGCTCATTGAATATCGAAATCGGGTAGTTCTTCAAAGCAATTCCAGAATAACGATATTCTCCAGCAAGGGCTAGCTTCCTTCCGCGAAGAACATCATCATACGAACTATCGTTCTTCTTTGCAAAAACAACGGCAACTTCATAGGTGTTCTTCTTTCCATCATTTTTCGAATGGTTTTTCGCAACATATCCAGTCTCGGATATGACTTTTTCTATTCTTTGGCGGACATCGACTGCAACATTGCCCCGATGATTCAATACGCGATCCACAGTTCCCCGTGATGTATTTGCTAGATTGGCTATTTCTCTTATTGTCATTTTTCTTTCTTTCCATTTATATCGTATGGATAGATTATCTTTTGTTTTATCAGATGCTGATATAAACAAAGATTAGATTTTATCACTTTTGAAGTTGGATGTTCTGATTTTTGCATTTGTCCTACTTACACAAGCTTCACGCTACTCTTTTAGTGGACGAATTCATTTAAATAAATGCCAATCAATTTATCACTTCCATATAATCTTTAAACTTGATAAAAGAATAGAGAAATCTAGCAAGCAGATATTCTTACGAATTTTTGTGAATTGTTGCATTTTTTCGTAACAGGAAGGGATATGCAAAGGATAAAAAGAGACATTTATCTCCAAAGATTAATCGATAGAGGACAAAATGGTTTGGCTAAAATCATTTCCGGAATTCGTCGCTGTGGCAAATCCCATCTTCTTAACACTATCTTTTATGGATATCTCAAAGAAAAAGGTGTGCAAGATAATCACATCATTAGAATCTCTCTCAATGACGATGAAAACAGTGACTTACTTTTGCCTAAAGCCTTAAGCCGGCACATTAAGTGCAAAATCACCGACGACAGATTGTATTGTGTCTTGCTTGATGAAATACAACTCGCAGATAATTTCGTTGGAACTCTAAATGGCCTTTTGAAGCTCCCAAACGTCGGTATTTATGTGACTGGAAGCAATTCTAAGTTTTTATCAACCGATATCGTAACGGAATTTCGTGGTCGTGGGGATGAAGTCCGCGTTCTTCCTTTATCATTTTCCGAGTTTATGTCAGTCTATAATGGTTCCCCTATGCAAGAATGGAAAGAATATTACACCTACGGCGGTCTTCCTCTTGTTCTTGCCCAAAAAAGTGAGGAAGCCAAAATGAGTTTCCTGAAAGGGCAACTCAGAAATGTTTATAGGAACGATATCATTGACCGCCATTGAATCGAGAATGAGAACCAAATCAACGCAATATTAGAAATTCTAGCCTCGAGCATTGGTTCTCTTACAAATCCTTTGAAGATTTTGGGCACGTTTCGAAGCGTTGCTGGTTTACCCGTTGCAGATAAAACCATATCAAACTACCTTGCTTATCTAGAAGATGCCTTCTCATTGATAAAGTAAAACGTTACGACGTAAAAGAAAAAATATATTTCGACCCCATCAAAATATTACTTTACAGATTTAGGGCTAAGAAACGCAGCATTGAATTTCCGCCTGCAAGAAGAAAATCACATTATGGAAAACGTGATTTGTCTTAAGCTTCTCAAGCGTTGATTTGCAGTGGATGTTGGAATTGTAGAAACCCCAAAACGAAACGAAAGAGGAAAACCGTCCGCAACTATGCTGAGGTGGATTTCATTGCAATCCGTGGAAACAATAAATTTTATATTCAATCGGCTTCTGAAATGGATACCGGTGAAAAACAAGTACAAGAAAAGAATTCATTGTTGACTATTAAGGACTTTTTCAAAAAAACAATCATTGTCAAAGATGACATCAGGCACAAGCGCGACGAATACGGAATCATCACCAGAAGCATATACGATTTTCTACTCGATGAAGCAAGCCTTGACTACTAAGCAAAAACAAATTCTTTCTAAATTGTAAAATGAAATGGGAATGGAGGGATAAACAAAATGACCCCTAGGCTACCCCAAGGGGTCACCTGTGAGGGATATTTCTTTTGGATGTCGATGCACATGATGTCAAGTACGGCCGTAGGCAACTCCTGTGGCATCCGCTCTTACAGAGGATGTAAGTTCGTAAAAAACGTCCAGATGTCGAAAGCAAAGCCATGAGCTTTCCTAACTAGAAACTTATTCTTATTTTGATTTACAAACCAGTTCTATTTTTGGATTGCTTTCTTCTTGTCTTTAACCGCTATTCCGATTCTGATGGCAAAAGGAGTCAGAGAGGCAATAAACAGAACAATAGATAAGAAGGCCAGAATGATAGAACCGAAGAAGTCGCCCGACGCATACCAGAGGAAGAATCCCACGTAAATTAAAAGTCCCCTGAGAAAAGCATTAATAATCTCGAAGAAAAGGAACCATTTGCTTTTCTTGATTGGCAGCTTTTTAAAATAAAGATAGTAGAAAACTAACGTAAAAATTAGTCCGATAATAAGAGGAATGATTTCGTATACAATAATGTTAAACGTTGTGTAAACAAAGCTCTTGCCGCCCGCCTCAGTAGGGTTAGGGAAACCGATAAACAAATAAATAGGAAATGATAAAACAGCAAGTAGAATCGCAAACAGATAATTAAATGTTTTTTTCATACACGAACCATTGTTCCTTTATTTTCATCATAGTAATAATAGTATGGTGAATAGTTTAAGGATGTATTTTCATTATAATAGGTGTATTCTCGAATATCACTCATAACAGAAGACGGGGTTCGATTCCATCCTGTCCAATAGTCAGATCCGGTGACTATATTCCATGCATCAGTAGTAAATGTTGCACAGTTATAAGTAATCAGAGAATAGTTAGAATTCTTTTTAATCAACAAATCAGACAGTCTGTTCCTGTCATCAGCATCCATAGAATATGTGGTGTAGATGTCATCCTGGGTTTTCTCATAAGTACAATAATACCATTGCTCATAGTTGTAAAGTATTACTTCATTGAAGCCAGATAAACTAGAATCGCTACTTGAAGAAGAGCCGAGCACTCCACTTGTCCATAAACCGATTGTAACATCGCTTCCCAAGGAAAGGGCGTAATGACCTATTGTAGTTGTTCGGTTAGAATTATTCTTAATTTTCAAGAACGAATGGCCAAGGCCGCCAGCATCCTTGCCAGTTGAAACAGTAATAGCATGACGAAACGAGTGCCACTCAAGTATTACGTTTCCAGTTGTTTAAGAACACAAAAGGGGCTTGCTGATAAATAGAATTAAACAAAGAATTTTTATTTTCCCTTTCATAATCTTCCTCCTTGCATATTGATTTTAAATCTTAAAAAAATATAAGTTCAAGACTTTTCTAAGTCTTTGCCTAATATTAATATATCAATGTAGTATGAAGCGAATAGCTATTCAAGTGTTTAAACACTTTACGTATCATCAATCCTTGCTTCAATGTGCCTATTCCAATCATTCCTTTCATCCTTTAAATTACTCATTTTGATGTGAACACCAATTCTTAGACAGGATACATGATGCCTTCCTATGTATGCCAAACTTACAGAAAGTGCCTCTAGATTATCGTCCTGTCGAATTTGTACTAACTGTCTGCCAAGATTATCCTTAAACGGGATAAAACAAATTTGAAATGTGTAGAATTCAAAAGTTCAAAACCAGTGGTAACGCAAAAAAACCACCCCATTGCTGAGATAATCATTTCGCCATTCGACTTCCAACTCTCCAAGGATTTTGCTTCACTTATCAAGTTTTATAGTAACATCGAACCTGTAACGATGAATATACAAAACTCGAATACAAATCAGGTTGCGGAGCAATGCAGGATTTTCTCAAACTATTTTTTTATTTATAAACGTCTCGCCGATG
>DHKY01000011.1 GCA_002404995.1 Caryophanales bacterium UBA4682
TCATTCTCATACCCTGCCTTTCTCGTCTCGTCCTTGATGACAAGCCCGTCCTGGAGCCTGATTCTCCGGTCGGCATAGACCAGGGAAGCCTCCGGATCATGGGAGACCATGAAGACAAGGCAGGTCTTCGACCTCTCCTTGAGGCGGTCGAGGATCGCCTTGGAGGTAGCCTTGTCCAGGTTGCCCGTAGGCTCGTCGCAGAGGACCAGCTTCGGGTTCTTGACCAAGGCACGTGCGATAGAGACTCTCTGCTTCTGTCCGCCGGAGAGCTCGTTCGGATACTTGTCCCCGTAATCGAGAAGCCCCATTTCCTTGAGCGCATTGTCGGCACGCTCCTTCTTGTCCTTGGTGTCGGATACGATGTCAAGGGAAAGCATCACGTTCTCTCTTACCGTGAGCTCGTTGATCAGCTGGTAGTCCTGGAAGACGAATCCGCAGTAGGTGGAGCGGTAGTAGCATCTCTCCTCGCTGGTGAAGCAGGAGATGTCCTTGCCGTCGACCCTGATCTCGCCGGAGGTCGGGTCATCCAGGGTTCCCAGCCTGTTCAGAAGGGTGGACTTTCCGCTTCCGCTCTTGCCCAGCACGAAAACGAACCCCGAAGAGGGGAGGGTGAAGGACACATCCACGAGTCCTCTTGACTTCGATTTGTCCTTGCTGATGTAGGTCTTTTTGAGATGTTTGACTTCGATCATTTCTATATCCTATAAGCCATTTAAAAACTAATAAAATCTGATGAAAAGCAAACAGAGAATAAAACTAATGCGTCTTCTTTTCTTTTATTCTGTCAAGGGCAGCTAAGCGTTTTGCTTCACGCCTGTCGCCTACTCTCTTTTTTTCTGTCCTACGGCGATATTCATTCAATGCACGTTCGTACTTTCCTTTGTCCTGCCCATGATAGAAAACTAAATCTTCTTTTCCTTCCGGAAGATACTCAAGACGGTACCAGCATTCCGGGTCGTCATATGGGTACCTATCGATTGAATCGGTACCATAAGTCTTTAGTCGGAGATAGTTACGAACATGTACTGGAGAATCATCAACTTCAGCCCTAGCCTGCTCGATTGCGTTAGATGCTCCTCTGGACTTTGGCGACAATGCCAATTCTGTAACTGTGAAGGAAAGCGGAAGGGCTGCTTCCGGAATTCCCACCTCTCTTGCAACTTGGCAAGCATGATAGCAGCGATCCACCGCTTGTGGATTTGCCAAACCGATATCCTCGTAGGCAATAACCATGAGACGCCGTATTAGCCCCTCTAAATCTCCACTTTTCAATAACTTCGCAAGATAATAAATAGCAGCATCGACTTCACTGCCGCGAATCGACTTCTGGAAAGCTGAGACCGTGTCATAATGCTCATCTCCGTCTTTATCCGAAAGGTAATTCGGCCTATTTGCTATTTCCTTGGTTTCATCCAAGGTGATGAGATGATCTTTTGAATAGCTGAAAGCAACTGCTTCAAGCTGGTTATATGCAAAGCGGAAGTCGCCTGCCGATATTTTTGCAAGATAGGTGATAGCATCCTTGGCAAACTTGCGCTGGCCATTCAAACCCTTGGGAGAAGTCAAAGCCTGATTCAATCCTGATTCGATTTCCTCTGGTTTTAAGCTCTCTGTTTCGAGTAGGCGGCAACGGGACCGGATTGCCGGATTCAGCGAAATCAAAGGGTTCGCTGTCGTACATCCAATTAAGTAGAAGTCGCCATTTTCAAGATGGGGAAGGAGCAAATCCTGTTTTCCTTTATCCAAGCGATGGATTTCATCCAGAATAACAATGGACGGGGAAAAGCGGATGGCTTCATCAAAGGCTTTTTCCCTTTTGTCTTTTTTGTCTAATACCGCATTTAAAAAGATGCAATTTACTTTCCTTGAATTTGCAAAGGCTTTTGCCAATGTGGTCTTGCCGGTTCCAGGCGGGCCATAGAAAATCCTGCTTAAAAGAGCATCGGAGTCTTTTAGCTTTTCAAGGAAAGATATGATTTTCTTCTGGCCGATGACTTCCTCGAGATTCTCCGGCCGCCTACGATATGCTAATGGTTTATCAATCATCTATAAGGCCTTTCGAAAGGACTTCTAAAGCGATTTCCAAGAGACGCTCGAAGTTCTCGGAATTCGTTTTTCCCATCTCAACGACTTCTTTATCGTCGAGCTTATGAGTGGATATACCTGTACCATAATTTGTCAGCAAAGAAATTCCGATGGTTTTCAATCGCCTATGTGCACTGGCAATTGCTTCAATTGCTGTCGACATACCTACTGCATCTGCACCAAGTCGATGGGCAAGAGAGACTTCCGATGCTGTCTCATATTGAGGACCGGTGAACTGCCTATATACGCCCTCGTGAATCGGAAGAGATTCCTTCAGTCCTTCTTGAAGAATCTTTTCTCTGTCTTTTGTATCATAGATATCGGACCTGTCAGGGAAACGGGGACCGAACTCAGGTATGTTTTCTCCAATCAAAGGAGAAGGGACCATCCTGGAAATCTGGTCTTTCAGCAAAAGGAAAGATCCTGGCTTATAATCCAGATTTGCGCTTCCGCATGCATTTGTAAGAACCAGTCTCTTGATTCCAAGCCTTTTCCTTAGTCGAATAGGCCGGACACACTCTTCGCTAGTGTAGCCCTCGTAATAGTGGAGTCTTCCCTGACTGATGACAAGTGGAATATGATTGTAGATTCCGAATATGAGTTGGCCTTTATGTGTCTTATTCGTCGCCTTTGGCCTATTTGGAACATCTGAAAAGAGAATTGAAACCGAATCCGAAAGTTTCTTTGCGAAATCATCAAGCCCTGTGCCTAAAACAACACCAATCAATGGCTGGATGCGGATTCTTTGTTTGACATATTCTGCCCTTTCCCTGTATTGACTGTATTTCACTTGGTTTTTCTCCTAAAACTATTATAAATGCTTTCCCTTTCATATACGATGGAAAGAAAATCAATTATAATATCAACATGCGAATTTTAATCCAGGAATGCCTTCAGGCAAGCGTTGCAGTCGACGGTAAAGAAATATCTTCCATCCAAAATGGGGAAGTCATTTTTGTCGGATTCACACAAGGAGACAATGAAACGATAAGGGACAAAAGGCTTGCAAAGAGGAGGAAATTAAGAATTTTCTCCGATGAAAACGGAAAAACAAATCTGTCCTTAGATCAGACACAAGGAGAAATACTCTGTGTTTCTCAGTTCACGCTCTATGCAAACCTAGAAAAGGGAAACCGTCCTTCCTTCGAACATGCCAGGAAAGGTGAAGAAGCAAGGATCCTCTATGACAGGTTCTGTGAAAAATTAAAGAAAGTTGCAAAAGTCCAGTTTGGAATTTTCGGAGCTGACAGGAAAGTCCATCTCATCAATGACGGTCCTTTCACCATCTTCAGGGACAGTAAGGAGTTAGTAAAATGAAAGAAAAAGTTTTGCTCGGTCTATCCGGCGGAGTTGATTCCGCAATTGCAGCCTATCTTCTAAAAGAACAAGGTTATGATGTCACTTGCTGCTTCAGGAGAAATTGGGATAGTATCACGAACAATGATATCAAGGGGAACCCGACCCTTATGGGAAGTAAATGCTCCCAGGAATTTGACTATGATGATGCTGTCGAAACAGCTTTCGAACTAGATCTTCCGATTATCCGGAAAGATTTTATCGAAGAATACTGGGATGAAGTCTTTTCGATGTTTATCAAGACCTATGAAAAAGGGTGGACACCAGACCCCGACGTCTTCTGTAACAAGTTTATAAAGTTCGGTCACTTTCTCTCCTATGCAAAGAGCTTAGGATTCGACACGATTGCAATGGGCCATTATGCAAGGAAAATCGATGAAAATGATGAAAGCCATCTTTATAAAGCATATGACAAGAATAAAGACCAGTCTTATTTTCTGGGACAGATCAATAAAGAACAGCTAAGCCATGCTCTTTTCCCTCTCGCTAATTTCACGAAGCCGCAAGTACGAGAGCTGGCAGAAAAGCTGAATCTCAGTGTTGCAAAGAAAAAGGATTCCACTGGCGTCTGCTTCATCGGAGAAAGAAATTTCAAACAGTTTTTAAGCAACTATCTCCCAGCAAAGCCTGGCGATATCGTGGATAGGCAGACTAAGGAAGTTCTCAAGAAACATGATGGTGTCCTCTATTATACTGTCGGGCAGCATCGTGGACTTGATATTGGAGGAATCAAGGGGCATAGCAGGGATCCTTACTTTGTAGTCGGAAAAGATGTGAAGAAAAACATCCTTTATGTGGCTCAGGAAAAGGGGAACAATTTCCGAAAATCCTACCGTTGTTCACTTGAAGGGCTAAACTGGATTGGTTCTGATCTTCCTATCACCGACTATGATTGTTATTGCAAGTTCCGCTATCGTGGAAAAGATAGGCCGGTTACATTCTCCCTACAGCCAGATCATACCAAGGCGTGGCTGACATATCCTGGTTATGATTATGTGGCGAAGGGACAGATTGCAGTTCTTTACCAAGGAGAGCGCTGCTTAGGTTCCGGTATCATTACCGATACGTTTGATGAAAACAGGAATCGTATTCCTTTCTAATCCTTTGTAGTTGTTTTGCTAGATGATTCCTGATTTAAAGATTATTGATCCAGATTGACTTTCTATCTGAATATTGAAAAAAACCACTTGTAAATAGCATTTAAAATTAGTAAAATGTTTTTCGGCATTTTTAGAAACGAGGTGAGTTACTTTGCCAAAGACTATTGTCAAGGATAATGAGAGCTTAGACAGGGCCAGGAAACGTTTCAAACGTCAGGTCAACAAAGCCGGCACTATTGCCGATTACCGTAAACATGACTTCTTCCTTAAGAAGGGTCTGAAACGGAAGCTCAAATCCGAAAACGCCCGTCGTCGTCACTAGAGGGTGAAAGGCTGCTTCGGCAGCCTTTTTTCTTTTCTCTACTTTGTTTTGTATTAAAATATCTTTATCTATGAAATCACTGAAAAATCTTCTCAGGGTCGGCCCAGGTCCTTCCTCTAGCCATACAATCGGCCCGTATCGTATCAGCAAGGATTTTCTTTCTTTACTTCCCAAAGAAACAAAAGCTATTCGTGTCACACTCTATGGTTCTCTGGCTTTGACGGGGAAAGGCCATGGAACCGATAGTATTATCCAAAAAGCATTTGCTCCCCTTCCATGTGAAGTCTGCTTCGAGTACAACGAGAGAAAACTCAGTCATCCAAACACGAGGCAGTGTGAAGCATTGAATGAAGAAAAAGTCCTATTGAAGAAACGATACTGTTCATTAGGTGGCGGATCCTATGCCGAAGAAGGAAAAAAGCCAAAAGAAAATGACATCTATCCTTTCAACACTTTCAACGAAAGGAAAGAATACAGGAAGCAGCATCAGATTCAAGACAGGTACCAGCTGATTGTCTCTTTCGAAGGTGTAGACATTCTTTCTTTTGCGACGAATCTTCTCTCCGTTTCTTTCCATACTATCGAAGCTTCCATAAAGAAAGAAGATATTCTGCCTGGTCCTTTGAAACTTAAAGCTGTAGCCAAAGATATTTACGAACAGGCAAACAAAAGCAGTGACTCCTTTGAGAAAAACAGGAGGCTCCTTTCTGCTTTTGCCTATGCGACAAGCGAAGCAAATGCAAGAGGCGACATTGTTGTTACAGCACCGACCTGCGGAGCTGCAGGGGTCGTCCCTGCCGTTCTATACCACCAGTATCGATACAATAATAAAACATTCGAAGAATTAGCTAAATCTTATCTCATTGGGGCTTTGGTTTGCGATTTCATAAAGAACAACGCTTCAATTTCCGGAGCCGTCCTTGGCTGCCAAGCCGAAATCGGTTCTGCATGTTCTTTTGCTGCTGCTTCTTTATCCTACCTTAACGGATTATCCCTGTTCCAAATCGAGTATGCCTCCGAAGTAGCCAGGGAGCATTTCCTCGGTTTAACCTGTGACCCAGTCAACGGGTACGTTCAGATTCCCTGCATCGAGCGAAATGCTATGGCATCCATCCACGCTTTTACAGCCTATGAATATGCTAAGGAAATTTCCATTTACCGAACCAATAAGGTCTCTTTTGATAATGTGATCCTAGCAAGGAAAGAAACCGGCTCTGAGCTTTCTCCTGATTTAAAGGAGACGGCCTTAGGTGGACTTGCTAAAATCATCCATTGCTAGAAAACTATATTTCCTTCTCCGAATTCAATGCCATCCACAAAGGCTGGTATATTTTTAAATCCAAGTGCTTTTTCAGCTAACTTCATTCCTCCCGAATCTATCGAAAACACTATTGGTGTTCTTCCCTTTTTCATTTCCTTGATATAGTTGCTGAAAAAGGCAAAAGCAAACACAGGGGATTGAATCTTTTTCATCACGCCTTCCTCTTTTCCGAGATAAGTGTAAGTCCTTATCTCCTTTACTCTTTTATAAGAAAACAAAGTTACACCATCGCTCCTTGTTTTAAAATAGGACCTTAGCTTCTCACACCTTGTTTTTTTCCTTTTCCCAATCGATTCCTCTGTTCCGTCATAGGATGTTGCTTCATAATAATAAATCTCAGACTGAATCGGCTGTGCATCAAGCAAATTCAAAAGCGGATAGTTTTCAAACGATATCTTACCACTCGCCTGCCTTTCGTTATCTTCGACAATCAACTCATCCTGATAAGTCCGGACACCCGCCTTAAAAGACAGGGGCTTTCCTTCCTCGAAAGAGTCTGTCAGGATTTCCCCATACCTTTCTTGATATGTTTCCTGATCGCAATTCAGAATCCTCTCAGCATAGATTTCTGGATTGTTTTTATCCAATAGCAGAAATTCAATCGGGGAAGAGAAGGTCTTTTCACAGGTAAGATAAACCATTTTCTTACTCGAATAAATCCTAGCTGAGACATATTCATTTGGATTCATTCCATCTTTTTCTTCTTCAAAGCGAAACGAAAAAGTCAGTTCCGGTTCATAGTCCTCGTCTATTTCATAACTTACTTTCGTCCGCCGACCTTTTTTCCTTTTTGCCTGTTTATCCATCAGAATACTGTAGGATGCAGGAAACTGATTCCTGTTCCGATTGAACAGAGCTATACCTAAGCCTCCCCTGATTAATAAAGACAATGCCATCCTTGGCAGTACGACTTTATGAAGCTTATCTTCCACGGTTTTGCCTCCCCACTTTCAAGAAGGGGTTAAGAACCCTTCTATCTAATATGGGAATGGAGGGAGGCTTTTTCCAATTTGAAATAAAAAAGTCGGCTTTTCAGCCGACTTTATATTTTTTTCGCCAAAGACAAGAAATGATTCAGGCAAGAAGTGACTTGATACGGGCGGCAATCTTTTCCGGAGTGAATCCATAAGCATCCAGGGCCTGATCTGCCGGTGCAGAAGTGCCGAAGTCATCCACACCGAAAACCGTCTTAGCATAATGGTAATTTCCATCCGATTTACCCATTTCAAGGAAGATACGATGGTCATAGTCATTACCGAAGACTTCTTCTTTGTAGGACTCCTCCTGCTTGTCGAAAATCTCAGTGCATGGCATAGAAACAACACGGACATCGATTCCATCCGAAAGAAGCAAAGCCTGGGTCTGAACAGCCAGATTGACTTCGGAACCCGTAGCGATAAGGGTAACGGCTGCCTGTTCTTTTTCCTTGGAAACAACATAACCACCCTTTAAAGAACCTTGGAAGGAAGACTGAGGATTATTGAATAAGCCCTGACGGGATAAGATGATGGCAGTTGGGTGATCTACGCTTTCAAAAGCGGAACGATAGGCAGCACTGGTTTCAATAGCGTCGGCTGGACGGAAAAGATTGAGACGCGGAATGGCACGTAGCCTGGCAAGCTGTTCAATCGGCTGATGGGTCGGACCGTCTTCTCCGACCGCAAGCGAATCGTGACTGAAGAGATACACAGCTGGTATTCTTTCCCTAGCTGCCCTGCGGATGGATGGCTTCCTATAATCCGCAAAGACTAAGAAACATCCGACATAGGTGCGCAATCCGCCATGAAGCAGGACGCCGTTTTGGATAGCGCCCATCGCGAATTCACGAATACCGAAATTGATATTTTCGCCCTTCCGGTTGTCCTTTCCATAGTCGGTGAACGACTTAACGTGAGTCTTAACGGAATCCGCAACATCCGCGCTTCCGCCGAAGAGGTTGCTCAGTTCACCGGCAACAATGTTTAATAGAGCCTGAGAAGTATTACGAGTTGCATCCTTGAATCCTTCTTCGTATTTAGGTCCGTCTTTAAAGAGATAGGGTGCCACATTGTTATCCTTGAGATCCCTAAAGCGCTCATATTCTTCTTTGTGGAGTTCCTTATAGTTCAGAAGGACTTTCTTGTCCTCTTCCTCGGCTTTCTTTCCACGTGCGATAAAAGTATCCTTAAATGCCCTGTAGGCCTCTTCCGGGACTTCGAACGGAGGGAAACTGACGCCAAGATTCTCTTTGGTTTTCACGACCATCTCAGCTGAGAAAGCCTTGCCATGGGAAACATGGCTTCCTGCCAATTCCGAGCCGAAGCCGATAATGGTATGGCAGATAATGATGGTCGGTTTTTCTTTTGCAGTTTTGGCAAGAATCAATGCATGATCGATTTCATCGATATCATTGCCGTCTTTGACCTCGAGGACATTCCAGCCTGCTGCAAGAAATCGGCCTCTCGTGTCTTCAATCGAGGAATTCGATAATGGGCCGTCTAAAGTGCAGTCGTTCTTATCATAAAGAAGAATGAGCTTGTTCAGATGCCACACACCGGCTAAGGAGATTGCTTCCTGGCTGATGCCTTCCTCTAGGCATCCATCTCCAGTCAGGCAATAGGTGTAATGATTGCAGAGCTTTCCACCGTCTGGATAAATAGACGAGAGGTGGGTTTCCGCTAAGGCCCTTCCGACAGCCTGAGCAATGCCTTGACCTAAAGGACCGCTTGTCGCATCAACTCCCGGAGTATGTCCTACTTCCGGATGACCGGGAGTAAGGGAGCCTAGCTGACGGAACTGGCGTAACTGCTCGATCGGAATCGAATAGCCAGCCAAGTGAAGCAAGGCATAAAGAAGAGCAGAGCCATGTCCGGCAGACAGAACAAAACGGTCACGGTTGAACCAATTAGGGTCTTCCGGATTCGCGTTCAGATGCCGGGTATAAAGCGTATAGAGCAGCGGAGCAGCAGACAGAGCCATTCCTGGATGGCCGCTTTTGGCTTTTGAAATTTCGTCCAAAGCAAGACCACGTAGCGAAGCTAAGGCAATACGATCGTATTTCATTTGTTCCTCCTAAAAACTATCTCTATTCTACTCTTCTGATTTTGCTTTTTAAACAAAAGCAGGCAGGATTGCTCCTGCCTGATCTAAGATGGATGGGTTTTTCCCCATGAATAAGTGGGTGCTCTCCCTTATTCGTCAGGATTCCTGCAGAGAAGGTCACCCTTATCGCAGGCGTTCAACACGGAATAAGCGTCTAAGCTCCCGATAAAAGATTTGTCGGAAAAGCGCATAATGTTCTTAGACACTAAGAGTATAGCTTAGCAGGGAAAGAAAAGAAAGAGATTTACCTTTTGGTCTCTTTTGTCCAGTTCTCAAGGTAGTTATCACCCTTGATGGTTTCCCTTGTCGCAAGATTCGGAAACCCTTCCTGCCGGAGTGCTTCTGCTAAGACAAGGGCAACGCTGTTGGACAGATTAAGGCTTCTGGCATTAATCGCCCTAGGAATCCGCATTGTCTTGTCCCTATGGACTTGCAGAACTGGTTTTGGGATTCCCGTGCTTTCCCGACCGAACCTAAACCATTTGTCATGGACATTGTCAGACAAGTCAAAAGAGGAGTAGACGTTCTTAGAATAACGGGTCACATAGTAGCCCTCTTCCTTGCCATGGACTTTCCTGAAATCGTCAATGGTCTCGAAACGTTCGATTTCGAAGCCGATGGCATAGTCCATTTCGGCGCGCTTCAAGGAACGATCCGAGAGTTCGAAAGTCAGGTTACCGATGATCGTAAGTTTCAAATCAAAGGCGACACAGGTCCGAATTATGTTTCCGACATTTGCCGGCTTTTCCGGTTCAAAAAGAACTACCCGGTTCATTTAGCGATACAAAGGAGCGGTCTGACGAACAAGATAAGCAAGAAGGTCCGGATCACCTTGGCAATAAGGCGCAAGCTTTTCGAAGACCCTATGGTGATAATTGTTCAGCCATTCGAGCTCATCCTGGTCCAGCCTGTCAAGATTGATACCACGCCGGTCATAAGGAACATAAGTAATGGTCTCAAACTTATAGAAAATACCATCATCGGTCTCAAATGCCGGAACGACAAGCAGGTTGTTTTCGAGACGGATGCCATAATGGTGGGCTTTGTAAACGCCTGGCTCAATCGTAATAATATGGCCAAGCTGCAGTTCGGCTTTATCGCCGCGATCCGGATTATCATAAAAGCGGAATCCGATCGGTCCTTCATGGACACAGGACCTATAGCCGACACCATGGCCAGTGCCGCATTTGTAGTCCCTGCCTTCTTTCCACCTGATCTCTCTGGCACGGATATCGATGGAATGACCGGTGCAGCCTTTTTCAAATACGGTAGTAGAAAGTGCAATCTGGCTCTTGAGAGTCAGAGTGTAGTCATGTTTGACTTCTTCACTGACATGCTTGGAGACAATGAAGGTACGGGTCGTATCTGTGGTGCCGCCGTAATACTGCCCGCCAGAATCGACTAAAAGCAGCTGATTGGCTCTAGTCAGAGGGGAGTACTTTTCCTTGGAAGGAGCATAGTGCCTCCTAGCAGCATTGGAATCCGTTGCTGCAATTGTGCCAAAGGATAAATCAAAACAGCGCGGATTGCTCCGTCTAGCATTATCGATGTATTCGGCACAGTTGAGCTCATTGAGTCTTCCGGTATCGACCGTTTCATCGATGTACTTCCTGAGCTTCAGAACTGCGATGCCATCAATTGCTTGGACTTCCTTGGTATTTTTGATTTCGGCTGGCCCTTTGACGGATTTCTGGGCAAAGACCGGAGAAGGAGCAAAAATCTTGCTTTTCAGTTTGGCACAGATGAAGGCATTTGTCTTATTCGGATCGACAAGAGTAGGAACGTCTCTCACATTGTCGAGGAAAGAAGCAAAGCTGTCATAGGAGTGGACAATGACTTTCTCTTCGTGGAAATCATCCGGGAGCTTGTTCTTGTCAATGAAAAGATGGATGTCTTTGTTCTCATCGATATAAAGGTAGGAATAGAAAACCGGGGTGCAAGGAATATCGCTTCCACGGTAGCCGAGAACGTAGGCAATATCATCGAGCCTAGGGACAACAATTGCTTTAGCACCTTTCTTGTTGACGGCCTTCCTGATTGCATCAACGCGTTCTTCTCTAGATAAAGAAAGAAGGTTTTCATCCACTTTCCAGATTTTACCGTTTGGGAAAGCTGGAAGGTCTTTGACCCTATAAGAATAAGAGACCTGGCGGATTTCATGATGGCTGTCAAGGAAAAAGGAATTAAGTTCACCCAAAGAGAACAGAGAGCTATCCAAGCCAAGAGGATAAAGCTCGTTGTCTTTGACAAAATCGCTTAATGAAGGAACACCTGCTTTACCAGCATAGACAAGTGTACAACGGCTGGACTGGATTTCGTTTTCTGCTTCTGTCCAGTAACGGCCGTCCGTGTAGATATAATAGTTGTCCAAAGTAACAAGAAGAGTGCCGTCATTGCCTTTGAAGGGGCAGAAATAGAAACGTTCGGCTGCAAAACGGGAACAGCATTCCTCAGACCTGTTCGGATCCGTAGAAGGAATGATATAGGCTTTTAGCCCGTCTTTTCTCCTCTGTTCCTGAAGAGAAACAATTCTCTGATCGAATTCGTTCATAAACAGTTCCTCCTTTAATAGGCACGGGCAAAGAAGACAACATGGTCTGCTTTATTTCCGGTCAAGGCATCCTTCTCGTCGAAAGCCTCCTGATTGAAAGGCATCACTCGTGGTGTTGCGTTGAAATCGGCTTTGAGCTTAGCTTCATCCTCGGCTTCATCTTTGTCGTTTGTCCTAGTCTTGGCAAAGCCTCCGCCTGTGGTCACAACCTCTTTGATTTCATCATAGCTATGGACTTCATGGATATGGGAGTTAAGGAAAGCAAGGGCCTTCTGGTACCTTCCCTCCTGGATTTCCTTCAACAGCTGAGGAATTTCCTGGACAGCTTCTTCAATCGGCAGGAATTTCTTTTCACCAGAGTAACGGATGGATAGGGCAAGAGTTCCTTTTTCGATATCCTTCGGACCGATCTCGATGCGGAGCGGAATGCCTTTCCTCTCATACTGGCTGAATTTCCATCCCGGAGTCTTATCCGTGCTGTCGATTTCGATACGGACACCCTGCTTGGACAATTCATCTTTGATTTGATTGGCAGTTTCCCTGATCCGTTTGTCCTTATCCGCACGAATCGGAATGATCCTGACCTGGGTCGGAGCAATCCTCGGAGGAAGGACGAGGCCTTCGTCATCGCCGTGGATCCTAATCAAGGCGCCAATCAGACGGGTTGACCTACCCCAGGACGTGTAATGCGGGTAGCAGATCTGATTTTCTTTGTTGAGATAACGGATATTGTAAGCCTTGCAGAAGTTCTGCCCAAGATAATGGGTTGTTCCGCACTGGAGTGCCTGGCCATCCGGCCTGAGGGCTTCGATGGTATAGGTATCGACAGCACCGGCGAATTTCTCGCTTTCCGGTTTCTTTCCCCTGACAAACGGGATTGCAAGCAGGTCCCGTCCCCTTTCGTTATAAAGACGGAGAATCGAAAGAGCGAATTCACGGGCTTCGTTTTCGCTTTCATGAAGAGTATGTCCTTCCTGCCAGAGGAACTCGCTGCCACGGAGGAACGGACGGGTTGTCTTTTCCCAGCGTACAACCGAGCACCACTGATTGTATTTGACCGGCAGATCATTGTAGGAGTGGACAATATCCTTGAAGTGATCGCAGAACAGGGTTTCACTCGTCGGACGGACAACAAAGGGTTCGCTTAATTCCTTGCTTCCGCCACGGGTGACAACGGCACACTCTGGGGCAAATCCTTTGACGAAGTCTTCCTCTTTTTCCAATAAGCTCCTTGGAATAAGGCTCGGAAGATAAACGTTCTTGACGCCTAATTGTTTAATACGTTTATCAAAATAGTTCTGGATTCCTTCCCAAAGCGCATATCCATCCGGACGGTAGATGATAAAGCCTTTGGCCTGGGCATAGTCCCTTAGTTCGGCCTTGGTGCAGACATCGGTGTACCATTTTGCAATGTTCTCGCTTTTTGACGTAATGCTTTTAACTTTCTTGTCAGCCATATTGGTTTACTCCTTGTATTCTGTTTTCAATCTTCTTTGTTCCCGAGATTGAGAAGAAGGTTCTGCTTCGGCGCCAGCTTCTTTGCATCATCGATGAAGAAGCCGACTTTTTTCGGATCAAACGGCTCTAAACGGCTTGACGGCAGGGCAAGGGAATCACAGAGCAGGAATCTTGCTCCGTAATGGCTTGCAAGTTCTGCCTGTTCTGTCGTCTTAAGCCCATAATAGACAAAGGGTACCGAATATCCTTTGTAGTTGTTCTGGATTGTTCTTAAGTCGCTGTGCCCCTTATCGTTCCTATCAATGGAGGCATACTTCGGAGGAACAAAGAAATATCCGAACTGCTTTAGTATACGGCTTCTTAAGACCGGTGAGGTAGCATCAAGCAGCAGTGCAGGGATAAATCCCCTCTTTTTCCTTTCCCGGATGTTCTTCCTGGTGGTATAGATTTCTTCACTGGAATTCAGAATATCGACTTCGGAAAGCAGGAAAATGAATTTATAATCCGCATTCGAATGGGAGAAAATGATTTCGGCATTCTTCCTCTGCGAATAGGAGAGCTGAAGAACAATGTTTGCTTTCTGCTTTGACCTCTTGCTGTTCCTTTCGAAGAAGGCATTGATGCGCCCGAACAAATCAATGGATGCTCCAGGCCTTTCCTTGGTATGGGCGTAAACATCATCCCTGTCTTTGATATATTTCCTTCCGTAAGGAACAAACTCAGCAAGGTAGAATGTAGGTTTGATTTTCCTCCTGTCTGTCTGCGTGGACGAAAGGTCAAGACAAGGCGTGTAATAGAGGCGGAAAGTCTTGTTACGGATCCTGTTTTTAACTTCCCTCTGTTCGGCCTTCTGAGTCTCATAGTTTGTGAAGAAGGTGGAATCATAGAAAAGGAATCGCTGTTTCTTGGCTTTTCCTTCGCCAATCGCCCTGCACCTTTTTAAAGCCTGCTGGATAGCAATGCGGAAATTTCCTTTGTGATCCTGAGCCAACGAGGCTCCGATTCCGACGGTCAGGGTCCGTGTCGGTAATCCCCTGTTGACCTGCTGCTGCAAGGAGGTAGCCAGCGTGGAAGCAAGATTCCTTGCCGAGAACTTGGAGAAAGTAGTCTTATCCAGAATGATAAACTCATCGGGATTATTCCTGAATAATCGCATTTTCTTTCCTAAGAAGCGGGTCAGAGAACGGTAAATGGCATCATTCTTCTTCTTGTTCTCTTCCTTAGTAAGAACCGAATCTGAGAATATCTTGATTGCAAACAGTGCACCCCTGCTCTCTTCCGTCGAAGAAGCAAGAAACTTTCTGGCATCTTCCTCTTTTTTTATCAGATAATGATTTGCACGGAATTTATTGATAAACGTGCTTTTGTCAGAACGAGTGTTTTTCGAATACGGGACCAGATAGGATTCGAAATGGATCCTATGGGCAGTTGGGTTGATGCTTGTGACCTCCCTGATTGTCGGGCAGGTGCGATTTGCCTTATTGAGGCGGATTTCGGCAGAAAAGTAGTCTTCATAGTCACCACGACTGATGGAATCAATCCAGGCCTTGACCCGAAGCTTGTCCGAAGGAACAAACTGATGAAGGAATTCTTCCTGCGTAAATGTCTTCTGGTTGGTGAGATCCTTCTTATCGACGCAATAGAAGTCTTTTGTCAGCCTATTCCTACGATACAAGCGGACATTATAGTCATGCCTTTCGGTTTCTTTTTTCCTGTTATGGCCTTTCCTAGCAAGAATCAGGATGAATAGGGAAAGTCCGATCAAAACAGCAAGAAGAGCAATCCCTCCGAAAAAGAAGAAATCCTCTTTGCTGAAGCTATAAGATAAAGCGTAAGGAAAACCTTTATTATTCATAAATTAAAATCATTTAATATTATAGTTAGTTAAAAACATGTTAGCAATTTCGGATTGAATATATTATAGTATTCGTGCGCCGATAAAGGCATCTTACCAAAATAGGGAGGCTAAAACTATGGACATCTATGCAAAACTGAAGGAAAGGCTCAACGAACAGATTAAGAAAAAGAGCTTTGACATCAATTCCGTTACCCCGGAAACCGACTTAGATGATTTAGGTCTTGACTCTCTCGATAAGGCCGAGCTCAGGATCAACATCGAAGACGAATTCGGGCTTCCGGAAATCTCTCAAGACGAGAGGATGGAAATCCAGACAGTCAAGGATGTAAAAGACCTGATTGAAAAGAAGCGCAAATAACCCTTGCAAATCTAAAAAAGATTTGCTATATTAGAACCCGTGCCAACTTAGCTCAGTCGGTAGAGCAACCGGCCGTTAACCGGTAGGTCGTAGGTTCGAATCCTACAGTTGGCGCCATTTCCTTCGGCCTGGTGGAGAAGTGGTTAACTCACATCCCTTTCAAGGATGCATTCACGGGTCCGAACCCCGTCCAGGTCACCATGAAATTAACCTCTGTCTTATTGGCAGAGGTTTTTTGTTCAAAAAAACTGTTCCTTGAACGACTGGAACAGTTTTTCTTCTATTTTTGATTGTTCTTATTTTCGTAAGAAGAGACGAGAACGAAGAATTCATCTTTCGGCAAAGGCTTTGCGTAATAGTATCCTTGAATCAAATCACACCCGATGGAACGAAGATAATCCGATTCTTCCTGATGTTCCACGCCTTCGCAGACAACTTCCTTCCCTAGGCTCTTGTTCAGGTTCACGACCATCTTTAAGATATTCTTGGAATATTCATCAAATCCGTTCTTACCGAAAAGCAGATTCCGATCCATCTTCAGGATATCGTAATTCGTACGGTTGAGCATAGAAAGATTGGAGAATCCGCTTCCGAAGTCATCGATTGAGACCTTGCAGCCTAACGAATGGATTTTATCAATGGTTTCACTTAGGTTATGCTGATTGTTCAAAACAATGGATTCTGTGATTTCAAACTCCAGATATTTACCTGGGATATTATATTGATGGATTTTCTTTTCGTAGTCGTCAAAGAAGTTCTCGTTTTCAAAGTGGCGCCGAGAGAGATTGATAGAGACTGGGAAGACTTCCTTCTTTTCTCTCCTTCTTTGCTTGATGTCCTTTAAAACACATTCGAAGATATAAAGATCCAATTTCAGAATGAATCCGTTCTTCTCGAAAATATTGATGAAAGTCTGGGTGTTGATAAAGCCTCTATGATCATCATTCCAGCGGACAAGGGCTTCACAGGCGGTAATACGATTTTGCTTCAAGTCATATTTGCCTTGATAGTACACAAGGAACTTTCCTAAAGAGAGAGCCGAGTCCTGGCTTTGTTCGATGTAGATTTCAAGTTCGTTGCTTTCAAGCCTTGTCCTATTGAAGAACTCGACATTGTTCTTTGTCTCATCGACCTTAATTTCCGTGCAGACTTTCCGCGCTCTTGAAACGGCAAGCCAAATCGGTTCGTTCCGTTTAGCCACATGGTAGATACCGGCATTCAAATGAAGAGTGGAATCTTTCACCAGAGAGCAGGAACTCGTAAGGTAATCCAGGATATATTTGACCCGGCCGAAGCACTGCTGATCATTTTCGGCTTTGATCCTCCTCCTGAACCGATCGGCAAATTCACGGGAGAGGAGTTCATCATCATTCAGTTTTGTTTCCCTAAGCCGGGAAATCTCGATAAGGACCTTTTCTGCTTCCCTAGAACCCCTGCGATTATTCAGGTATTTGAATTTCTGCCTGTTAAGATAGACGATATAGTAGTTGCTATGGGGAACAGACAGGAGTGAGGAGGCATCAATAATGAAACGGGACTCATTGATTGTTCCGGTAAGAGGATCCGTATAGGTCCTTTTGAAATTCTTCCTTTTGATTTGGGTAGTGTAGATGAAAAAGACGAGGAAGACGAAAATGAAGATCCCCGAGAGGATATTGACAGCAATCCTGGAATAGTTCTTCAATCCAGAGAAGTAATTCAGAACGAGGTTATACGGAATAACAATCAGTATGCGCCAGTCCGAAAGATTTTCTTCTTGGACGGAAGGCTTGGCAAAGTAGAAATAATAAGACTGATAATCGTCGCTACCATTCCTTTTTAATTCGAAATAACGGATAGAGTTTTCATCCGATTTCAAAGAGGAACTGAAAACAGAATAATAGTCTCCATCTTCATCATCACCAAACCGGTTAAGCAAGTTGTGGTATCCATTAAAATAGGTAAAATCCTGCGGAGAAGAGGAGCATATCCTGTTTCCATTCGACTCCAAAAGAGAAAGATAGGCTTTTCCGCTAAGGAAGTCGCCGAAAATAAGCTCGGAAAATATCTCGCTTTTGAATATCGAAAGCACGCCTTTAATATGAACACTTTCTTCATCGCTCCCTTTTTGAATATTGCAGGGATACCCAAGAACGATTTTGTCACCTTCGTTCAAAAAACTGACGACATCTACCGTTTTAGTCTCTTTGAGAATCAGGGCATTGCATAAGGCAGAATTGGAGATATTGAAGATTTTTCCGTTGGAATAATAAACATCACCATTCGAAAGAAGGATTCCGGGAGATAGAACGGAGCCAGATTTATCGAGGACAGAAAGACAGTCTGCAATATAGAGGCTTTTGCTTCCAGTATAATTAACATTATCCAGCCTTGTCTTCCCGCTTTCTAGCGAGGTAAAGGAAAGATCAACGCGGCTAGTTGTCTCCTTAGAAATGTTCTTGCTTTGTTCTTCCGCAAGGGTCTCGGCAATATTCCTCGCCTGAGAATTGCTCCTTCCCCTGAAAGAAAAGTCAGCTAGCCTGATTAGGACCGCAAACAGAGCAACAAAGGAAGAAAACAGGGTAAGATATTTAAATTTCTTATGTCTGATTTCGTCACGGAAAAGACTGGAAGAACGAATTTTTCCACTTTCTCTTTTCTTCTTAAAAAAGCTTTTTTCAGGTTCATTGATAAACGTATCGGATAAAAAGATGTTTCCGCGATTCTTTCCCTTGTTTTTTGCTTGATAGAGGGCATTATCAGCTTCTTGGATGACAGCATAGACATCCTTACGATCATTTATAGGCAGAGAGCAGCCAACAGAACAAGTGACAAAACGCTTGCTGATAGCATTCTTTTCATACTGGAAACGTACCTGAAGAACCTTTTTGATGTAGTCCCTAAGCTTTTCCTTGCTGCAGTCCGTCAATAAGCAAAGGAATTCATCGCCGCCATATCGTCCGAAAATCTCATTGCGGAAGATTGCCTGGAGTTTTTCAGCCCTTGTCTGAAGGCACCTGTCACCGACAATATGCCCGTAGGTATCATTGATAATCTTGAAGTTATCAAGATCAATCCTAAGAAGATAAGAGTTCTGGTTTCCACCCTTGCTCCTTTTTTCCTGTATACGAGAAAACAGGAAACTTCGGGAATTGACACCGGTAAGGAAGTCGATGTCTCCCCGATTATCGTCTTCCCGGCTGACACCAATTGTCAGGAAGCCGTCTTTTTCGTCCAGAATCGAGAAGAGGTAATTGGCTTTTTCACTGTTCTGGAACCGCAGGACGTCGTCCTTCTTTCCGTTTTTGATGAATTGTAAAAGGTGTTCGGCATTATAGTTTTCATCATAAATACGGAAAATCTCGTTTGATAGGAACTGCTCAAAGAAAGAGAAAAAATTCTCTTGGCTTTTTAGCTCGTTATCATTAATAGAATTTACAAGCCGAGTTTCACGATTGATAGTAAAACAGAATTGTTTTTTCTTCAAAAGCTGTTGTCTCCTATATCGCCATTCAATGATTCGACTAATCGAGAATAATCCTCAAACTGATAAATCTTATCATAATTTGTTGAGTTAACCGCTTGGATTGCTCCGTCAAGGTAATCTTTGATGCCTTCGACGAGTTTTTCATTATCGAAGTCATAATATCCATAGTAGACTTTCTTGAACTCAATGCTCTCTTTTTCTTCCAAGCTGATATTCGAATTACCATCCCTATAGGTGAGAAGATGATGAATAAGATAAGAAGAAAGGCAGATATTAAAGCATTCTTCGTATCCAATCCCATCGCTTGTGTTATCATCCGCAAGAAGCTCACTCGCATGACTGCCAAGCAAAGCATAGGAATGATACAATTCTTTGAATGTTGCGAAAACAGAATCCGACTTTGTTTCTTTCTTTGGAATAGCATTGTAGAATGCATTGATTTTGCTCTTGACAATAGCTGAGTAATTATCGGCAAATTCCTCGAGAATGTCTTTTTTCGTCAGATAAGCAGAATAGCCGATGACTTCGTTTATATCAGAAACATAAGGTAGGGAATTCTCGATAGCATCCTTGAAGTCTAAGGCAGAAGCAAAATTGTCTTCCGTGATTTCTTGGAAGTTATTCAAAAGGGCAGCAATGTTCAGTTCAACTTCCAATGTCTTAATCGAACCAATGTAGTCGAATCCATCCGTAACAGAATCCAAAACAAGATTAGAATGGTAATTCGTATACAAATCAGAAGCGACTACGTCAAAGAAAGAACTTGCAGAATTGTAATCAGTGCTATCAAAGGAGAAATTGCGCCTTTCCTCTTTCCTTTTCTCGTAATTCTTGATATAAATGCCATCCGTTTCGTCATCGAATTGATTCAAGAAGGAAAAGAATTCATTATAGTGATAGATTTTCTGTTTTTTCTCATCACTATAACAGGTGCTCTTAATCAATTCCGTTAGGCCTTGGCTGTATTGGTTTAAATCCGAAGGAGTCAGAATACGATGAATATAACTCACATTCTCATGAGTGAATTCCTTTATAGAAAGAATAGAATAGATGGAATTAGAAATTTCAAGGTAAATTAATTTCTGATTTACCGCATTCGGCATAGAACGACTTTTCAGATAATTCGCGTCAACTTCTGCCATCAGTTTATCATAGGCAGCTTTATCAAAGGTATTGGGCCCTAACGGGAAATTAAGAATCTTGCCATATAACGTGCCGATTTCCACATCATTCAATGGAAGAGAAATACCGGAGCTGATTTTCTTTAAAAGCGGTGAAACCAAGTTTTTCACTTCAGTCGGAGCAATTTGATAACGATTGTAGAACCTATTGTAAAGATCAATGGACACAGAATTAATCAGACCAGTAGAAATATATTGGTCATAAAATGCATAACAGAAACTCCGTTCAATCTGTCCAAAATAGCTTTGTTCTGATTTGGATGCAAGCTTATTCTTATAAATGGCATAGAGCTTATTCCTGCTCTTTTTCTGCGATAAAGGCGAAATATCATTGAATATATAGGTTTTTCCAGTCGAACGATAATAGCCAAAGTCTGTAAAACCAAGTTGCTCGAATTCCTGTTTTACATTCGAGACAATATCAGAAGCCAAATAGAGGTTGAATTCAAACAAGAGATTGAACTTGTCGTTGATTTGAGAAAACACCTGCTGGAATTGCAGTAAAGGCTGATTATACTTGAACAAGAGAATAGAATCATAGTTGCTAACATAAGTGTAACTTCCTTCTTTAGAATCAAAAATCGATTCCAAAGTGAACGAAGGGCAGGATTCTTTCTGGTAGTCGAAAACAGAAAGATTCTTAAAAGACGCAATCAATAGTCCATCTTGACGGATTTCGGAAAGCTTGGACGTAGTTGGAATAGTAAAAGATCGCCTTGTATTGATAAATGCGAAAGCATATTCACAAATGCATTCGATTGAGTCAAGTAAAATGAAATCATGCAATTTCGTATTCGTAGGACAGGCAAAGATATTCTTTTTGTCCTTAGAGCAGAGGATGCCATCGATTTCACAGTATTTTGTATTTTCCGGAGAGATTTCAATCCGATCGCCAGCATAGCCGAGAAATGCACCAAGGGCAAAGCTGTTGAGGCTCTTAGGGAGCGTAAAGGAAAAAGTGCAACCACTAAATGCTTCCTTTTCAATATAGGTCAGTCCCTCATTCAAAGTCACATTAGTAAGATTCGTATAGCTGTTAAAGACATTGAAAGCACTATCCCCGACTGTCTTTACAGAAGAAGGCAAGACAAATGTCGTTTTATTGCTTCCATAGCAATAACGAATCAGTTTTGTCTTTGCTTTGTTATAAAGATTTCCATCAATCGAAACATAAAACGGGTTTTTGGGATCGACTTCAATCGACTCAAGCGAATCCATAAGTTTGAAAGAAGAGGCCCCGATAATAGACACACTGGCTGGGAGGTATATTTTGTTGATTTCATTGCAGTTTTCAAAAGCTCCGGAACCGATTTCGCTCAGCCCTTCGGGAAGTTCGATTTTTTCCAGACGCGAACACCTCATAAAGCAATCATCGCAGAGCGATTTTAATTTGCTTCCCTCTTCAAACTTGACTTCAATCCTGCTGCTATTGTATTCAAAGGCGCCTTCACCAATCTTGACTACGTTCTTTGGCACAAAGACCTTGCTTAGGCTATTTGTCGAAAAAGCATAATCGCCGATTTCTTCCAAAGATGAAGGCAATTCAATCTCGGTAAGGGCATTTTCAAAGGAACCAATTGGTCCATTAAAAGCATAGTCACCTATTTTTTTGACTTGTGAATCAGGGGCAAAAGAAATCTTAGTAATATTCCTAAACCTCTTGACGATATCACTAAGGAAATGAGGGGCAATCTCGACTATCGGATATCCATCAATTTCGCTTGGAATGACAAGTTCACTAAGGAAAAGCAAATTTGTAAGCACATCTTGTTCTTCCCGAATACCATTCAAGATTGCAGTATGATCTAATTTATTAATCGTATAGGTAAACCTATTATTGTAGTTTGTAGAATAGGATGCATATAAAGTAACCGAAGCAGGACTGTAGAACTCCTCATCTAAAGGAAAAGCAGCATGCTGAGTAAGTTCTTCATCATAGAACCATCCTGCAAAGGGTAGTTCATTTCCTTCTTCATCGTGGCTAACGGGGTGAATGTCACTTAGAGAAATATAATTGTTATAAAGCGGAATCTGGAAATCATCCCCACTGCCATTGCATTCTCCGCCCATCAGCTTGAATGTCACGACATTCTCCACAACTCGATAGGGAATAGTTTTCGAATCGTCTCCATAACGGACAATGATTTCCTTCTGGCCTGCAGTCTCGGTATCAATTCCGTCAACTTCAATACCGGCACTTGAAAAAGGAAGTCGTTCCCTTTCCACTTTATCAACGCTTATGACAACATAGGAATTCGATAAATCGATTGTCTCTCCTAACGAGTAGACGGGACGAATATCCGTTTCAAGGGACCTTTCACCTTTCGTATGAGCATTGGAATCATAATTCCTAGAAGAACTGGTTCCACTTAATACCGATTGATTGTCTCCACTATTGCAAGAGGAAAGAAATGATGCAGACCTCGCCAAAGCAGCTATTACCGCAAATATTTTCTTAGATTTCATTTTTATCTCCTCCGTTCTTTGAACCAGCATCCTTTTAAGTATTCTAAGGCGTTAACTTCTTTTTTCGAATCAACTTCCAATTTATTCCGAGCGACAATCTTATCCGAAATCATAAGGCGATAGGTGCGTTTCGGTTGTACCGGATTCAAATCAAGTCCCAAATATTGTCCATTTCGGTAGAGGAATCCGTATTGAGAAATATCTTCTGTATCTTCTATTTTTTTTAAGAATTCAAGAAGCTGCTCCCCAGTCCTTTGACATTGATTGAGGAAAATAGAAGAATCAAATATGGTTTTCAATTCATCTTCATAGATTGTACCATTGAATATACTGTCTTGGACAAATGAATTTTCGAGAAAAACCCCATCATATTTTTCGTTGTTGCGGATTGTTTTCAGGAAGTGATCCATCCTATAGTCAATATCTGTCGTGACATTGCCATGACCGTCTAGCTCACTTATATAAATTTTATTTTGCGAGTAATTGCTTTGCTTAGACCAATTCGTATCCCTTTCTTCAATCCTTTCTTTGGCATCGATTTCATCATTAATATAATTGCGCCTGGAATCAATGGAAGAACGGAAAGCAGTCATAAAATCGTCAACAAAATAGATTCGTCCTTGGTTAATCAAAGGATTCAACTGCTGGTAAGTGCCTGTTAGATTGAAGGAACTATCATTGAGATAATTGATACGGTTCGGCATCCTGTCACCGTTTTTGTCCTGCCTAAGAATTTGCTGCCCTTCGTCCGATGAAAAATAATTACTAAAAGTATCCAAGGCACGTTTTTTTGATTGGTAATTATTTTTATCGATAGCATAGAAAAAGTCAGAAGTAGATGGAATCCAGCTTTCGTTAGAACTTGTTCCGAAATAAGGAAGGAAGGCGTAATCGAAAGTTGACTGGTAAGTTGATGTGCTCCTTTGTTCCTTAAGCGAAAAACTTGGAGAAACACTCCTGCACATCGCTTGTCCATTTAGGAAATCATCAATTGTTCCTTGCTTAAGCTGGCTTTCATTAGAAAAGCCAGATAGATACCTGTTGCGATAACAATTGTTCCTGACGTTTAAAATATTTTCGTATTCATCTGACTCCGTGAAACCTTCAGTTCCATCAAAGAAGCGATGGAAAGCATTGTTTCCTTTCGGGGTTGCGAAATAAGAAGGAATCGTGGATTGCCTAAAAGTGTCCAAAAAGATCTCATTTCCGGAAAAAGAGGAAACAAACGGAATTGCAAATTTATTTATATAGGTAGCATAGTCCATCAAAGCAGGAAGAGAAGTGGGTATGGATAAGTTGTATCGTTCCCTTAAGTCCCTATTAAAAACATAACAATAGAACCCACCTGGTGAGGGGAGGCAGTTGATGGTATTATCAGAGAAAGTAATATAGTGCTGAATGGCTTTGTTAAAATGGCTGAGGTATTCGGTCGTTGCAAAATTTACAAAGCGATTCGAAGCCATTCGGATTTCATTCCTTTCTTCAATACAAAGAATATCGAAATCAAGTTGATTATGCCGAACATAATAGTTCAGCTGGTTTTCTGTTTTCTGTATAAAATTGAATTGGTAATTTGGATGTGTCTCTTTGAATTTATTAGCAAGTCGCTCCATCTTGTATCTGTTTTTCTCGGAAACAGCTATAGTAATTGTTTCTTTTTCTAACATGGAAAATCCGGAATTTTCGCACGAGAAAAGAGAAAGAACAACTAGTCCTGCCGCAAAAAAGGAAGAGGTTTTTTTCATTTACAAATAATTTTAACACCACTAATGCTTAAATCAATGCGAATTAAGCTATAAATGGAGCAGAATGAAACCCCTTTCCCATGCAATGGCCTCAAATCTAGTTTGTTTTTTATCAGAAAAGAAATCATATTTGGTAAAATTAATATAAGAGGTAATTAAAAGTGGAAAATCAAAAATTCTGTCCACAATGCGGACAGCCGAACAATCCCGATGATAAGTTCTGTTCCCATTGCGGAGCAAAGCTGGATGCCGACTCATCTATACACTCCGCTTATTCTCAGTATGATTCACAAGGTATCGAAAGTGGAAAAAACCAAGCCACTGGCAGTGATACAGCTTCCCTGGTTTGCGGCATTCTCTCGATTATATTTGCGAACTTGATTCTGGGAATTATTGCTATCTGCCTAGGTTCTAAGCACAAAGCCGAAAATCCACAGGCAAAATCGGGTTATATTTGCGGAATCGTCGGAACAGTCCTTGGACTTTTTGCTGTCATTATTGCTATTGTAGCAATCATCATCTCTGTTTCTGCAGTTCAACCCTATGTTGGCAGGATTGGCTAGGCTCCTGATTTCTTATCTTTCATTCGTGCAAGGAAACGATTATAATTATTTTTGGTACTTAGGAGGAAAATCATGATTAAATTAGTGCTTATCCGTCATGGTGAATCCGAGTGGAACAAGCTTAACTTATTCACCGGTTGGACGGATGTCGAACTTTCTGAAAAAGGTGTCGAAGAAGCCAAGAACGGCGGAAAGTTATTAAAGGAAGGCGGATATACTTTCGATGTCTGCTATACTTCCTTCCTTAAGCGTGCCATTCATACTGCCTGGCATGTCTTAGATGGTGTCGACGAAGACTACATTCCGGTTATCAAAGACTGGCACCTCAATGAACGTCATTATGGTGCTTTACAAGGTTTAAACAAAGCTGAAACTGCTGCCAAGTATGGTGCAGAGCAGGTCCACCAGTGGCGTCGAAGCTTCGATATTGCCCCGCCGGAGCTTGAAGCTGATGACCCACGTAATCCGGCAAATCAGGTCCAGTATAAGGGAATTGACCCAAAGGTTCTTCCGCTTCACGAATCTTTAAAGGATACAATTGCCCGTGTTGTCCCTTATTATAACGAAGTCATTGTTCCTGAAATCAAGGCTGGCAAAAAAGTCCTGATTGCAGCCCATGGCAATTCTCTCCGTGCATTAGTCAAGTATCTTGACAACATCTCCGATGAAGATATCGCTGGATTAAACATTCCAACTGGTGTCCCGCTTGTCTATGAGCTTGACGAAGATCTTAAACCGATCAAGCACTATTATCTTGGCGACCAGGAAAAGATTGCTGCAAAAATCAACGCAGTCAAAAACCAAGATTCCGTTAAAAAATAAAAAAATCAGTTAGGCTTCCTGTAAAGGAAGCCTTTTTTCTTAATTCTAAGGAAAGCAAAGAAGAAAACCGATATAATAAATAAGAGGTTATATAAGAAATGATTGAATTAAAAATCAAAGACTATGGAACGATCAAAATCGAACTTGAGCGGAAAGAAGCACCGAATACATGTGCAAACTTTACCGAACTCGTCAAGAAAGGATTTTACGATGGGCTGATTTTCCACCGTGTGATCCGCCATTTCAGGATTCAAGGCGGTGACCCGCAAGGAATCGGTATCGGTGGCCCGGGATATGGTATCAAAGGAGAGTTTTTAGCAAACGGTGTCGAAAACCACCTTTCGCATAAACGCGGTGTTGTTTCAATGGCACGCGCCAGGGATCCCGATTCTGCCGGCAGCCAGTTTTTCATCTGTGATGCTGATGATGAATTCCTAGATGGGCAATATGCCGCCTTTGGACATGTTGTGGAAGGAATGGATGTTGTAGATAAAATCGCCAAAGTCCGTAAAGACGGAAATGATAAGCCGTATGAAGATGTTGTCATCGAAAAAGCAACTGCTGTCGGTGAAGAAGATTTGCCTGTTGAAAAAATCCCAGAATAATTCATGATTCAACTTTACTACGGTCAGGATTCCGGATATGTACAGCACAAGGCGTTAAAGGATTTAAAGAAGAATCTTCCGGAAAACGCCTTCGCTTCCATTATCAAATATGATGGATACAAGGATCCGATTGGAGAGTTTCTCTCTGACTGTCTTTCTCTTTCCCTATTTGGCGAAAAAAAGACTATCGTAGTTTTGAATTGTTATTTTTTCCTTTCTTCCCCAGGAAAGAAGAATCCAATTCCCGACTCCGCCCAAGACTACCAAGGATTGATGGATTATAGGAAGAACCCTTCGCCAGACACCGACCTAATCAGGATTGTACCCGGGCTTGTCGATAAAAAAGGGGAGCTTTACAAGACCGCAAGGAACGAGGGTGTTGAATTAATAGCTTGTCTTTCTCCCACCGATAACGATTTGTCTCTGTACATCAATCAGAAAGCATCAGAGAGGAAGAAAAAAGTTCAACCTGAAGCTGTTAAACTAGTTATTCAGTACTGCCAAGGTGACTTTCTTCTTTTGGATAATACTTTGGACAAGCTTTTCTGTTACACAGACAATGTAATGGCAGTGGATGTCAAAGAACTTGTCACACGCCCGTTAGAGAACGACGTTTTTGCCATTGTTACTTCTCTTCTCCATTGTGAAACAAGCAAAGCTTTGAAAATCTATCAGGATCTGCGAAAAAGTGGTAGCAATCCCCTTTCCTTGCTTCCGGTTTTTGCTTCACAATTTCGGTTTATGGCCCTAGTCAAAGCATTATCCCTACAACATGAAACCAAAGATTCGATTGCGAAAGAATTATCTGTAAAACCTGGTCGTATTTTTTATACGCTTCGTGATACCGAAGCGATCAGTTACGATACTCTTCTTAAAATTCTATCGGATAGGGCTGATAGGGAAAAGGAAAGGAAACTCTATAGGGATGATGGAGATGTCAAAATAGAAGTGTTCTTAGCCACCTTCTCCAAAAAATACGTGCTCCGGTAGATTTAAAAAGGCAAAAAAAGGGAAACCAGCAGAATTGCTGGTTTCCCTTTTTGAATCAACCTAATCGATTACTTGCTTTCAACTGCCGGAGCAGCAGCAAGAGCATTGACTTCAAGAGTCAAACGAGACTTCTGACGAGCAGCAGTATTCTTATGCTGGATGCCTTTCTTGACAGATTTGTCAATCAAGGAAACTGCTTCCGGAAGAAGCTTAGCAGCTAAAGCTGCGTCTTTTGCTGCAACAGCTTTATCAACCTTCTTAATAGCTGTACGCCTAGAAGATTTGAAAGCAGCATTGATGTCGTGATTCCGTTTACGGACGAGAATACGTTTTTTCTCAGATTTAATGTTCGCCATGGTTTATATACTCCTCTATTAAAACATGCTTAACCGCGATTAAAAATTATACTAGTCTCTAGCTGTCTTTTCAAGAGACAAGGCAAAATATGTTCTGAAGTGAAGTGCGTTCTGATATAATTTAAGCAGAGGATAAAAGAAAATGGAATACAATCGCTTAATTGACCACACATTATTAGCTGCCGATGCAACAGAAGACAAAATCATCAAGCTCTGTAACGAAGCAAAAGAAAATGATTTTGCTTCTGTCTGTGTAAATCCTTGCTGGATACCGCTCTGTGCTTCCCTTCTAAAAGGTTCCAATACTAAAGTTTGCACTGTCATTGGTTTCCCTTTAGGAGCTAGGACAACTGAAGCAAAGGTTTTTGAAGCTTCCGATGCTGTCAACAAAGGTGCTGAAGAAGTCGATAGGGTCATCAATATCGGAAAACTTAAAGATAAAAAAGACGACTATGTATATAACGAAATCAAAGCAATAAAGGAAGGATGCCATGGACGTCTTTTGAAAGTCATCATCGAATGCTGCCTTCTGACAGATGAAGAGAAAGTCCGTGCCTGTCTGCTGGCTAAGAAAGCGGGTGCTGATTTTGTTAAAACCTCAACTGGCTTTTCTAAGTGGGGGGCCAAAGCTGAAGATGTTCGCTTGAGGCGCAAAACAGTCGGCCAAGACATGGGTGTCAAAGCTGCTGGCGGAATCCGAGATAAGGAAACTGCAAAAGAAATGGTCGAAGCAGGAGCTTCCAGAATTGGTACATCACACGGAATCGAAATCATTAAGTAAATTATGAAAAAGAAAATCATTTTACTCACTGGTTCTCTTTTAACTTTTCTTTTATCAGGCTGTAAAGCCAATTATTATGAACCAAATGGCGTCCCAGCAGAAACGGATTTAGTTTATTGGATAGCGGAGCCCTGGAAAGATTCCAAAAAGCAGAAATTAACTCTCCTAAGACCTGGTATGGGAATCGAATCCTATCTTGGGGCGAGTTATGATATCTCGAAAGTTTCAGATGATTATCCCTGCGTCGAATACACTTTTTCTGGTTATCCGGATGCGAAAAACAGTTATCATGCCACAAACATCAAGGTAACAGATCCTGCAGTAAGAGTTCTTGGCTTGACTTTTCTTTCCACGGAAGAAGATATCGAATCAAAAAGGAAGGAATGCAACTACAGAAAAAACAGGCAAGCAGAAAACCTTACCTTCCAGATTGCAGACAAGGTTACTATCACCTTCAATCCAAACATATCCATTCTCCTTTTTGCGGCTACAACGAACAAAGACAACATTCAATTTTAAAGGCAAAAGCCACCCGTAAGGGTGGCTTTTTGTGTTTCTTCTTAAAAGAAGACAAACATTTTTAACGAGAATCAAATGCTTGGAGAGAATCGACGTTGATCAGCTCACACCTAACCATCGGTTCCTTCTTTGTTTCTTTCCTTAAGAAACGTGTCCTCTTCTCTGCGATTTTCTTATTCCTATCTTCCCTAGACTGTTTTGATTCTGTGTTGCTAAGCCAGGCTTGTACTTGGGAAGTAAACAAAGTCGAAATCTGATTCCTTAACGGATTAAATTCTTTCCTGTAAAGGAATCCTTTCCTTTGAACATCTGGCGAAGAAACAATCTTATGTTTTTTCCTGCTGATGGCAAGAGAGAGGATAATGATTCCGCCATCCGCCATTTTCTGACGTTCTTCGATAGCCGCTTCTTTGACTTCACCAACGGAGTTCCCGTCCACAAGGACGTCACCAGTCTTGAGGAGAATGTTTTTATGAATCAGACGTCCCCTATCATCAAAGGCAAGTGCCCTTCCATTGTCAAAAACGAAAATGTTCTTATTATTTAATCCGACGTTCCTGTTGAGTGCAATCTGAGCATTTGCTGTCAACAAACGGAATTCACCTTTGACCGGGAGATAATAATGAGGACGGAACAGAGAAATCCTCATTTTGATATCTTCTTGCTGAGCATGCCTTGATGCAAGTTCCTTGCGGGAAAGGGCAAGGACATGGCAATCAGTACGGAAAATCGTATCCGACGCATCCGTGGCGAGTACTTCCGTTCCTGGAACGGATGGAGCAGCATTGATCCAACTGTCTTTCGTATTGACACGGATATTTTCTAAGCCGTTGTAACAGATATCCTTCGATAAATTGAAAAGTTCTTCTCCGCTTCCGGTAACAAGCACGACTACATCGCTGTCCTGCCTGAAAGGAATCTGGTCCGGAGTGACACGCATGGAATCCGGAATCATGAGGATGCCTTGCTTTCCCCTATCATCAATGAGGGAGATGTCCGATTTGTTGGCAATACAGATTTTCTTTCGGTATTTCCGTGAAAGATTGATGATTTCCTGAATATTAAAGAAGTTCTGTGTATAGAGGGAAACAAAAATCTTACCTGTAGCATCTTCGAAGACAGATTTGACTTTATCCGTAATTCTATGATTCGGAGATGCATTGCCTGGTTTATCAGCACTCTCGGATTCTGTCCTTAAAAGGAATGTCTTAGACTCTTCGCTGATACGTGCAATCCGTGGAAGATCAAAGGTATAGCCTTTCCTAGCAGAATAATCCGAAATATAGTCCGAAGTATAAACAATATTGCCAAGAGGTGTCTCTAATGCAAAGCCGAAAGACTCCGCAACGCTATGAGTCGTTTCAAAGAGATGGAACCTATGTCCGGAGATAACAACATCGGAGCTAGGAAGGACTGGAACAAAAACAGCATTCTTAATCTTCCGAGACTTGTCTTCGAGTTTGTTTTTAATGTAAGTAATCGTTGTCTGGCTAGCATAAATCGGAGCATTGACGAGATTTAGAAGATAGGGAAGTGCTCCATACTGATCATCATGGGCATGGGTAATAATGATTGCGCGGATGCGAGACTGGATTTCTTTTAGGTAAGTGAAGTCCGGAATGATCAAATCAACTCCGGGAATCCTATTATTCGGGTATTTGATTCCACATTCAACAACAAAAGCATCATTATTGACTTCAATCACATAGCAGTTTTTTCCGTTTTCATCCAAACCGCCGAGTGCCACGACTTTGATTGGATAATTGCCAATTTCCTTATCGAATCTTACTTCATCCTGTTTATTATTAGTGTTCATCTTAAAGAGTCCTTTATTCTTATAATGCAGACAAAAGCCAAAAAGAAGCAATTATATGGCTAAATAGTGTTGGCTTCCTTATTTCTTTAATATCTTAAAGGATTTTTCTTTCCGTTTCAATGATTTCAGAAAGGGAACAGCTTACAAATCGATATCCATCACAACTGGACAATGATCGGAACCATAAACATCCGTGAGAATTTCACTGGATTGGACAAGCGGGAAAATATCTTTTGTGACAAGCCTATAATCAATACGCCAGCCAGCGTTCTTCTCTCTGGCATGGAAACGATAGGAAAAATAAGAATATTTCTCTTCCGTAGGATGAAGTTCACGGAAAGTATCGACAAATCCTAAATCAAGAAGTTTGCCAAATGCTTCACGCTCTTCATCTGTGAATCCGGAAGAATTGTGATTCGTTTCCGGATGCTTCAGATCAATCTCATTATGAGCAACATTCAAATCACCGGTCACTATGACCGGTTTTTTCTTCCTTAATTCGGAAAGATAATCACGGAGATCCTGTTCAAACACAAGACGATAAGGCAACCGTTTTGGTTTATCTTTCGGAGTCGGGTTCTCGCCGGAATTTGGAACATACATTTCCACGAAATAAAAACCAGGATATTCCAGTGAGATAACGCGCCCTTCATCATCATATTTTCCATCTTTGAGCCCGTAATGCACCGATAAGGGCTTCTGTTTAGTTAAAACAGCCGTTCCTGCATATCCTTTTTTTACCTTGGAAACAGTCCAATATGGAAGATACCCCTCCCTTTGGAACGGAAAATCTGTATGTTCCTTTTCAGTCAGTTTCAGTTCCTCTATTCCTAATACATCAGGGTGGACGTCCTCCCATTGGCTAAGGAGGCCCTTGGATAAATAGGCTTTTATAGAATTGACATTAAAAGACCTGAATCTCATTTATTTTTCCTCCGAAGAAGCATCCATTTTCCTGATATCTTTATACCTTTCAGGACGTCGATCACGGAAGATTCCCCAGTCACGGCGTTTAGCTTCAATGGCATCTAAGTCAAAGGCATGAACCAAAATCCCTTCCTGTGTCCGATCAAAGCTTTCTACAACATTTCCAGTTTCATCCGTGATAAAAGAAGAACCATAAAAGGTCCTGGAGGATTTCTCCTCATCTTCTCTTCCAATACGGTTCGAAGCAACAACCGGCATGATATTCAATGCGGATTGTCCAATCCTGGCGTTTCTCCAATGATCACGGCTATCCTTAGGAAGAATAGGCTCGCTTCCAATCGCTGTAGGAAAGCAAAGGTACTCAGCACCTTTTAAGGCAAGCTCCCGTCCGGTTTCAAGAAACCATTGGTCCCAGCAGATACCGATTCCAATTCTTCCCGCTTTGGTATCAAAGACTTTAAATCCAGTATCACCAGGTGTGAAATAAAATTTTTCTTCATAGCACTCCCCAGTAGGAATATGGGTTTTCCGGTATAAACCTTTTCTGGTTCCGTCTTTATCAATAACACAGAGGGAATTAAAATAACAATTGCCCTCCTTTTCGAAGAAAGAAATTGGAAGAACAATTTCAAGTTCTTTAGCTAGTTTGCCAAAATATTCTAAGGTGCGGGAATGTTCGTATTCTTCAGCAAACGAGAACCGGTTATAGTCTTCAATCTGGCAGAAATAATTCCGTTCAAATAGTTCCTGAAGAAGAATCCTATCTGCATTTTTCTTTTTTGCAAGACGAATCAGCCCTGTGGCTTTCTTGATGTTTTCATCATAGTTCTTAGAGCATGACCTTTGGCTGGCCGCTAATGTTACTTTCATAGGTCTTTGTCCTCCGGCAAAATGGGATAATTCTCTCCATAGGGAATCTGCTTGGTAATGCAGTGGATATTGCCGCCGCCAAGTAGTATTTCCTTGCTATAAATAGGAATGATTTTCTTCTTCCCTTGGTAGAAATCATCCAAGGTCTTCATCGCTTTCTCATCATTTTCATCATGGAACTGAGGGAGCAGAATAAACTCTTCGCCCCTGTAGAAGTTAACATAGCTTCCAGCCAATCTTCGTCCTGCCAAGCGGGAGACGGCATTTGCATCAGAAACCAGACCATCCGCTTCCTCCTTTGTCCTAAACATTGGCTTAGGAAGAAGGAGCTTTACAATCTGATAGGGATTTCCTTCGAAGTCCGTCTCTTTTTCAAGAGCCTCTAAATCCGCACGACATCTCTGATACCTAGGGTCTTCTTTATCATCCGTCCAAGCAAGTGCAATCGCCTTTTCAGAAAGAAAACAGGCCCTGTTGTCCACATGTCCATTCGTTTCATCTTCAAAAACGCCATAAGGAAGCCAAATGACTTTTTTCCTGTTAAGAGATTGCTTAAGCCTGTCTTCGATTTGCTCCTTGCTTAAAGAGGAATTGCGGCCTTTCGAAAGCAGACATTCCTCTGTTGTCAGAAGCGTGCCTTTTCCATCCGTATGTATGCTTCCGCCTTCTAACACAAAGTCTTTAACCGGATGTCCTTGAATCCTTAAATCAAGAAGCGTCTTCTTACCAACACTGTTATCGTTTTCCCAAGGAGAATAAAGCCCGTCGATTTTTCCGCCCCATGCATTGAAGCCGAAATCAACGCCGACCAGCCGATTCTCGCTGTTTTTCCTGAAAACCGGCATGATATCTCTAGCCCAGCTATCATCATAGGGAAGCCGAAGAATAAATACATTTTCCATTTCAAACCTAGATACAATCTTATAGTCGATAGAGGGATCAATTACGACAATGACACGTTCGAAGTCTTTGATTGCTTTCACCACAGCAAGGAATTCTCCCCTTGCTGGCTTCGCATTCTCACGCCAAGTGTCTTTTCGATAAGGAAGCATGACAATTGTTCCGTAATGCTTGTCCCCCTCGAAAGGAAAGAAGAATCCTTTTAGGTCTTTGATTTCTGCGTTTATCGAGTTCATTTTTTCTTTTTATGTTTCCTATAGATGGTATTATAAGATATATAGGAGGAAAACAGAAAATGAAAATTCTAGTTGTTGTCACGGATGGTTTCGAAGATATTGAAGCAGTCGGAACCGTCGCGCTTCTCCGTAGAGCGAATCTTGATGTGACTTTCGCTGCCATTGGATCTTCATGTGCCAGGGGAAGATACAATATCCATATCGATAATTTGAAAAATCTTTCGGAAATTGATTTATCCGAATATGGAATGCTTGTCATTCCAGGCGGCCCTGAATATATCGCTGAAGAAAAAAATCCCGAATTTTTAAAGAGGATTCTTTCATTTGCCAACCAGCAAAAATATATCGCAGCCATCTGCGCTGGCCCTACGATTCTCGGCCACCTTGGCCTTCTCAAAGGTAAGAATTACACCTGCTTTACAAGCAGGAATGAAGACTTCGGCGGAACCTACATTGATAAATACGCTGTCCGTGATGGGAATATTATCACAGGACGCAGCGCTGCTGCTGTCATCGATTTTTCTTTCTGCATCATCGAAGCCGTGCTTGGCAAGAAAAAGGCCGAGGAAGTGGCACATAGTATTTATTTTTAATTATGGGTATCATTGACATTGTTGTTCTTGTACTGCTTATCCTTTCGGTATTAATCGGCTTTTTCCGTGGGTTCAAACGGAAACACCTTTATTCCTTTGCATCTACTTTGGGCTGTGCGCTCGGTTATCTATGCGGAATCCCTTTAGCCCACGCTTTGATGGGAACAAATCTAGGAAGCACGACGCTGACAAACGCTTATAGGAAAACCAGGTCGGATACAGGAATCTTTGCTGAGCCAGTTGCCCTTACTCCAGCGGAGAGGACGAGCCAGTTACATAATGCTCTTTCAGAACTGAAAGTGCCTTCTTTTTTTCAAGGTTTCGCAATAAACCATGTTCTCGATATATCTGGAACAGTCTCAAAAGCACTTGCTTCCTCTTTTGCTTATAGGACAAGGATTGCAGCCTGTTTTGTTATTTTGTATCTTGTCGTGAGGCTTTTGACTTTCTTACTTCTTCGACCCTTATGGAACGGCCTTTTTGGTGAAAACGGAACAAGCTTTATCGGGCGCCTTTTCGGGACTTTGTATTCCGTTGCAAAAATGTGCATTCTTATTCTTGGACTTAGGATGGTGCTCACACTCATCAATCAATTAATGGTTCGATTCGACGTTATGACAAGGAACGACTTCCTTGTTAAAGATCTGAATTTAAATCAATCCAACGCATTCTCTATCGGAAGACTTTTTTATAATACTGCAAATTCATTCAGGCAATGGGTGTCCCTGATTGGAAAATAGGAGGAAACAACTATGAGATTCAAATTCCATCACAGGGATAAATGGACTTGTGCCAACCTGGATTTGGTCGAAGAGTCCCTTGAAAAGCATCCAAAAGCAATCGTTTTGGTTGGGGGTGCATCTTCATCCGGAAAGAGTTTTTCTGCCCATACTTTAAAAGATTTTCTGGAACAAAACGGCCATCACGCGATTATCATTTCTCTTGATCAGTATAACTTTGGCTTGTCCGGTATCATTCCAAACAAGGTCAATTTAAACCTCTTCGCTGGTTCTCTACCGAATAGGAAAGAGATCCGCAATCGTATTAAGAAAATCATTTACGATGTTCCTTTCGATGAAAAGTACAGGCCAGAGCAGATTGATAAGATTCGTGAAAGCATCAAGGGTCTTGTTGACCCATCAATTTTAGAAAAATTCCTCAAAGGTCTTTATGATGAATGGAAAGTACTTAACTTTGATGAACCGACTGTGTATGACCTTGCTTCTGCCGCCGATGATGTAAAAGAGCTCTACAGAGATGGCTGCATAACCGAAAAGAAATACTCTAAAGTCATTTCCGAGCAGATTCCGAGCGATTCGGTGATAGATGGAAAACAGTACGATGTCATCCTGGTAGAAGGCATTTATGCTCTTTCCAAAGGAATGCTGTCAAATCTAAACGAATATGATTTCATTACCGACTTTATTGATGGAAATCCAAAGTCTTTATTCCTGCGTCGGGTGATTCGCGATGAAAAGTCGACTTCGGCTGGATCCGTCTTCACAATTTCCATCTATTTCAAATATATATTGAAATCATATAAGGAAACAATCCTTCCTTCTAGAAAAAACGCAGATGTTATTCTGGATAACGAAATGTCTTTTTTAGAGCTTCGACAAGGCAACCTGTATACGACAAAGAGAGAAATCCATACCGAAAGCGAGAATGCGATTCAAGAGATTAGGAAGTTAGGAACACTCAATCGAATTTCTTATCGAAAAGATACCTATTTTTCTGTCCCAAACGAAAGCAGGAATTCAAACAACATTCTTCGTCTTCGTTCCGTCAGCCATGATGAAGGCAAGACTTATTATCCTTCTTCCCTTGTTCATAAGGGAATTCCTAAATGCCGCAAAGATTCGAAAGTTATACGCCCAATAAATATTCTTCTAAAAGAAGGAGAATTCAATAAAGTCTGGGAAAGCAGCGACGAATGCATTCACGATTTCGTCTCTGCTGGTTTCGTTGTCTCTTCCGTTCAAAAGAAAAAGAAAATCCGTAGGACAATCAACGGAGAAAATATCGTAATCCGTGAAGTCGATGGACAAGGTTACTTTGTGGAGTTCCCTGATAACGACAAAGAAGAAACCTATAATAAAATCAATTCAATTATCAATCAGTTTTCTCACCCAGAAGAATGAACGCATAATTCTTAATCAGCCAATCAGAAATGCGCGATAAGTGCGCAAAAAGGAAAGATTTTCTCTTTTATCCCATTGTATTGAATAAAAAAACAAACTAGAATAATCATGCGAAAGCGAGGTTTAAACAAATGATTGTTAATGCTACACGTAGGCTTAAGGCTGCTAAGGCCGGCCATTATGCTGTCGGTCACTTCAACACCAACAACTTAGAGTGGACAAAGGCGATTCTCTTAACCGCTCAGAAGCTCAATTCTCCGGTTATCATCGCTTCCTCTATGGGTGCCGCTAAATACATGGGCGGTTACAAAGTCGTTGCCAATCTTGTCCGTACTTTAGACAAAGAGTTAGGCATCACAGTTCCGGTCGCAATTCATCTTGACCACGGAAATTATGAAGCTGCCAAGGCTTGTGTCGCCGCTGGATATTCTTCTATCAGGTTCGATGGTTCTTCCCTTCCGTTCGAAGAGAATGTTGCCAAGACCAAAGAACTCGTCAATCTTGCTCACGATAATGGTTTATCCATTGAGGCCGAAGTCGGAGCCATCGGTGGAACTGAAGATGGCATCACCGCTGACGGCGAGGTTGCCGATCCTGAAGAGTGCAAGAAGATTGTGGATTTAGGTGTTGATTTCTTAGCTGCTGGAATCGGAAACATCCATGGTATCTATCCAGAGAATTGGAAAGGTCTCCATTTTGATGTCCTCAATCAGATCAACGAAGCCACTGGAAACATTCCGCTTGTCTTACATGGTGGAACAGGCATTCCGGATGATCAAATCAAACGTGCTATCAGTGAAGGCATTTCTAAGATCAATGTCAATACTGATTGCCAGCTTGTCTTTGCAAAAGCAACTATTGAATATTGCGCTGCTGGAAAAGCAACCCCGGATGCATCTAATCTCGAAAAAGGTTATGATCCGCGTAAGCTTCTCAAACCGGGTTACGAAGCCATTTGCGCCAAGGTCGAAGAGAAGATCAAGCTCTTCGGTTCCGAAGGCAAAGCCAACTATTAAATCTAAGGCAACTACTAGGCAGGCAGAAATGCCTGCCTTTTCTATTTAAATTGATTGGAAACCATGAATTTACTGGACAGGGCTGATAATTACCAAAAGACCGCTCCTACCTATCTTTCTGAATTCCTTTCGGCCAAAGAAAGGCAAAGACTAAAGAAAGTTAACAGGCATTGCGGAAGGGAATATACTTCTTTTCCTATGTTTAAAGATCTTCGGCATTATCCAAGATTCAACCATTCTCTTGGAGTCAGTCTTCTTTTAAGTCGCTTCACAAAAGAGCCGAAGATAATCCTTAGCGGGCTTTTTCATGATATCGCAACACCTGCCTTTGCTCATGTCATCGATTTCCTCTTAGGTGACCATTTAAAACAAGAAGCTACGGAAGGAAGAACAGAAGCCATCATTGAAAGCAGTCTTTCTATCCAAGCGGGACTTAAAAAATTGAGCCTATCCACAAAAGATGTTTCCAATTATCATCTTTATCCATTAGCTGATAACGATTCTCCTAAATTATCAGCAGATCGTTTGGAGTATACGTTATCAAATATAATTAACTTTGGCTTTGGCACAGTTGATGATATTAAGACCATAGTAAACAGCTTAGTGATTCTCAAAAACGAAGAGGGCATGGAAGAAAGGGGATTTAAAACAGCAAAGCCTGCCTTTCTTAGGGCTGAATTTTCCTTGAAATGTGGAAAAATTTACACAAAGGATGAAGACCGATATGGGATGGAATACCTTGCTCATATAATAAAAAAGGGGCTAAGTAGGAAAGTTCTTTCCATCGATGATTTATACACCACTGAAGAGAACGTCATTAAAAAGCTGAAAAGCAACTCGGCCACGAATTCCTTATATTTGTCTTTTACCTCTCTTTCGAAAATAAAAAGAAGCAATGCAGGAGAGCCTTTCTCGTACAAGATTAATGCGAAAAAGCGTTTTATAGATCCTTTGATTCAAAACAGAGGACGTGCTTCCTCTGTTTTTCCTGAACTAAAAAAAGAGAGGGATGATTTTAAATCTCTCTCCTTTGATTATTATCTTAGGGGATTTTAATCTTTCTTGAATCTGGAAATTTCCTCTAACAACCAGGCTCGGTCTTTCGGATTTAGAAGGATGTCCTTCTGATCCACATCGACATCAATAATGCTGGAAGCATGGTAGGAAACTTTAATCCAGGAATCATAATCCTGCCAGAGAAAGCGATAGTAGTCCACAAGATCCGGTTCGATTTCAAACACACGGCCTCTCTGCATTATTCTTCTAAGACAGGTTTCAAAGCTGCCGTGAAGATAGATCATAATATCTGGTGCCTTTTTCGGCCTTTCGTCCAAGACACTCAGCCTTTCACTTAGAATTCCGTTATAAGTCTCAAATTCTAAATCCGAGATATTTCCAAGGTCATGATTTTTCTTGGCAAAATAATGGTCTTCATAAATCGAGCGATCCAGTACCGCATTATTATTCTTTAAAGCAGAAACGATAGAATGGAATCGCGTTTTAAGAAAATTCAGCTGTAACAAGAAAGGATACCGGTATTTTTCCTTTTCTTCTTTCGTTGCGGAATAAAAAAGAGGCAGGATTTTATTATCTTCTACTGATTCGTAATATACAGGAATGTTCCTTTCATCCGAAATTATTTTCGATGTGGTCGTCTTTCCTAGACCAATCCTGCCACCAATTACAATCACCACTGTTTTCTCCTTTTCTAAGAAAAAGCCAGCAACCTTTATCGTTGTTGGCTTTCAGATTTCAAATTATCAGAAAAGTAACTACTTAGCTTCTTCTGCAAAAATGACGACCCAACGATTATCGTTCTTGCCATTTGCATTGTCATAAATGCGAAGGTAGATGGAATATGCCTTATCTGGGTCACCGACAAAAGACCTCATGGTCTTGTGATTGACATAAACAAAGGTGCGTTTTTCGGCTTCGTTATAGACGGATAAAGCATTTTCAGACTTAAAGAGCTTATTTGCAATGCCTTCGAGAGTATAACCATGATCATAATCTGCAAGTTCTGGAACATGAAGCTTGAGGTCATCTCCAAAGACAAACTCAATTGCTCCGTTATGAATTTTTCCGGAATACCTGAACTCCTTCACACCATAGTAGGAATTTGGATTCACTTTCCTTTCGAGAAGTTCTCCGAATCCTTTCTGATTGATGAAGACTCCCTGCGGATGCTTCACATAGTTGATTTTTTTGATATGCTGACGATTGCGTTTTGTCGGACGTGCCATATTGTTCTCCCTCCATTCTTTAATTCTTGATATTCAAGATTTATTTTATTATAGACTAGAAATCAGCAAAAAGGATTCAAAGTGCTGAAAAAACATTGAAAGTGCTTTAATTTCCCCCGTTTGCCGTGTTGATTTCAGTATACCTAGCTTTTTCAGCGTCCTTCAAGACAACCGGAGAAACCGAATCATAAGCAAAACTATATTTAAGATTCCTGCTTGTCAGACTTATAGTCGCTTTTTCTAACGGGATAGCATCAAATGCATTCTTAATCGATGTTTTCTCATCTGAATCGGGCATGCTATCGATAATAAGCATCCTAGCTTTCTTAGAGTAATTCCTCTTCCTGCTACCAGACAAAGATAAGGAAAGGAACTCGGTTCCAGTATATTTAAGATTAATCTTCCTATTCCTTGAGTCAAAAACAGTGGTGAGATTGTAACGATCTAGATCAGTCCTATCAAAAGTATAGTCAAGGGAATATTCAGTACCATTCTTGGAGTAGGTAATATCCTTCGATAAGGTGTTTTCCATATCAGCGATATCGCTACTGATTTGATCACGAGTCTGTTTATCAATAGCAACAGAGGAATCCGATGTAATGGAAGACTTTATTTTCTGCATCGGGAATACAATAGATGTGTAATTTTTAATCAAGGAGACAATCCCGGTAAGATCCAGATAAGCATATCCCTTGTCAATGTATGCATTCATGGAAACTGTGTCATGAAAGTCTTTCATCTTCTTCGGCTCCGAGGTAGAGACAGCATTTTCTTTTGTTTCAGTCACCAAAACATCCGTAATATCAAAGAATCCAGAATTCAAAAAGCTTCCCTGAATTTCATTTGTTTCTTTTTGGAGATTGACAATCTGAATATCCGAATTTCCTTTTTTCCTATTTGCTTTTCCGGTAACATTCGTAGAGCCTTTAGACTCACCGCTATTGGAAGAACCAGTGCTCCCATCAGAAAAGGTAACGTCAAACTGAGAATTAAATGAATTTCCCAAGGCTGAAATCTTAAGTTTGTCTTTGTCTTGCCTTTGATACGTACTTTCTATAAGTGCGTTACGGGAATCAACCGCACTCGTAGCAGATGACTGGCTATTATCAATAGAATTAGTTGTAATACCAGGATCAATGGACGGAAGACTTATGACATGCAAGCCACCGCCTTGACTATTACTTGCCGAAACAGAAGTCTCACCACAGGAAGTCAGAACCATTGGGGCAAATACAAATGCCGCAACAAGAATTTTGCCATTCAACTTCATAAGTCATCCTCCTTGAAATCCATAAAAGGATTTGTTTCTTTCCGTTTATGATATTATCATAAATTAAGGAATACGAGGTTACAAAATGAAAAAAAGCAGGTATCAAATTAAAAACATAGAAATGATCATTATTGGCATCATCTGTCTAATCGGAATTCTCGTCGGCAGCTTCTTTGATTTGCAAATAGCACAGAAAATCTATAATCCTTATTCAGGATTTGGAGCTTTCTTTGAAACATATGGGGAAAGCATTGCCTATGCAAGGATTCCTCTTGGTGGTGTATTGATTTTCAAGGGGACTGAAAAATGCCAAAAGCTTTGGCCAAAGATTTTAGGTATTGGCGTCTTTATCTTATCTCTATTGGCTTGCATTTACTTCCTTGCTGATTCTTTCACCTACTCGCATAACGATTATGGAATGCGTCTTGAAACAATATCTTCTTATATCATTGCTTCTATAATTGTTTTTGCATTTACTGCTATATTCTTCGCAATCATTAAGGACACCAATTCTTCCTATTTAATTCAAATCGGTGCAATTATCTTGGTGTCAATGCTAGCACAGTTCTTAATCATGTCTTTTCTTAAAGTACTTGCATGTCGTCCGCGTTATCGTTTTCTTGTAGACTCAACTCTCAACACTGATGGGATTGTGTTTCGCTCTTGGTGGCAATTCAATTTCCATGACTTCAAATCGCTGGGAGACTCCTTTAAGTCTTGGCCAAGCGGACATTCCGCCACCGCTTCGCAGCTTCTGCTTTTGCCATTGATTTATCCGGCGCTGAAATGGCAATGGAAAGGCGGTCGGTCGTTACTATTTGTCATTGGACTTTTTATTACTTTATTAATTGCCTTTTCACGCAGGGTTTATGGTGCCCATTTTCTAAGCGATGTTTCATTTGGTATTTTAGTTGGTTCTTTAACCGCTTTCCTCGCCAATAGGACTAGGTACTTGGCTGTGGGACGCAAACAAAGGTCTGCCAAATGAAATGGAAGCTTGTTTCTGTCTCTAAGGAAACCAATCATCCCTTTCTCAATTTCTATATTAGGCACTATGAAGTAGAAAAGAAGGATGGAAAGCGTCCCTACGATTATTATGTTTCTTCTCGTCACAAAGAAGACGAATTATTAGCCCTCACACACGATTTTTCAAGTCCTGAAGGCATCCTTATTCTTCTGTATTCCTTCAATAAGAAAGAAAACCAATACTATATACTTCTTGAAAAGCAGTTCAGACCCGCCGTCAATGCTTACCTTTATTCTATTCCTGCTGGTTTAATGGATCCAAGTGATGCCTCAATCCAAGAAACTGCCAAACGAGAGTCCATGGAAGAAACCGGTGCTATCATCGATAACATTGAATTAATTATTCCTCCTTCGCCTTCATCAACTGGTTTGAGTGATGAGAAACTTGCTCTAGTCAAAGGGGAGGTTCTAGATTTTTCCACTTCGAATAAGGAGCCATTTGAAGATATTCGTTTTTCTTTTTTACCTGTTACCAAAATCAAAGAAATGCTTTCCAAACCAGAAGAATATTCTTTTTCATTTAATGGTCGACTAAGCATTCTTTTCTTGATTTCACAATTAGAAGGAAAAGAATAAAAACTTCTTCCATGCTCTGCCATTCGTGATAAAATCTATAAGTAATGAACGGTCTTCATTACAAATAAAAATAGGAGCGATTTTCAAATGGAGACTTTAGCAATTCAAGGCAGGCAATGGGGTGATGAAGGAAAGGGAAAGATTACAGACTATTTTGCTTCAAAAGCAGATATCGTAGTTCGTTCCCAAGGTGGAAACAATGCCGGTCATACAATTCAGCATAATGGTAAGCGTTTCGCACTCCGTCTTCTTCCGAGCGGCATCCTTAATTCTTCGGTTGTTAATGTACTTGCTGATGGCATGGTAATTGACTTATCCTGCTTATCCAAGGAAATCGATAATCTTGTTGCAAACGGTCATAGCAATTTCAATCTTATTATTTCAAAACGTGCAACGCTACTTCTTCCGTATCATATTGAATTAGATAAAGCGCGTGAAGAAGCTTTAGGTGAAAACAAAATCGGAACCACAAAGAACGGCATCGGTCCTTGCTATGAAGATAAAGCCGCACGCCTTTCTTTACGTGCAGGCGATTTGGCTTATCCAGAATATGTCAAGGAGCGTCTAGAATCCATTCTCCCATTGAAAAACCTTGAGCTCAAAGCCTATGGTGCAAAGACCTATACTGTTGATGAAATCAGGGAATATCTAAACAAATATTCCGATCTTGTTCTGCCACGTCTAACCGACACTTCCAATTATCTGCAAAAAGCTTTGAAAGAAGGAAAGAAAGTACTTTTCGAAGGAGCACAAGGAGCAATGCTCTGCTTAACATACGGAACCTTCCCGTTTGTGACCTCTTCCTCTCCTCTTGCAAATGCAATCCCTTCTAACGCGGGATTGCCTGGTGGATCTGTGGCCAAGACCTGTGGAATTGTTAAAGCTTACACAACAAGAGTCGGCGCTGGTCCTTTCCCATCAGAAATTGAAAACCAGGAGATTGCACAGACTATTCGTGATAAAGGCCATGAATATGGAACAGTCACTGGTCGTCCGCGCCGTATTGGATGGCTCGATGCTGCTCAGTTGAAGTATGTTGTCTCCCTTACTGGTGCCAAACATGCTGCTTTGATGCTAACTGATGTACTTTCAGCTGTTAAGACAATCAAGATTTGTACCAAGTATCAAATCAATGGGCAAGACATTGATTATATGCCTTCTTCGCTTCCGGAATTATATGAAGTAAAGCCGGTCTATGAAGAGCTTCCTTCTTGGACAGAAGACATTTCTTCCGCAAAGAGCTACGAAGATTTACCTGAGAACTGCAAGAATTACATTCATAGAATTGAGGAACTTACAGGTCTATCCTTAGATTTGATTTCTGTTGGTCCTGACAAAAATCAGACAATCATCCGCAAGGAAATCTTCTAATGATTGAACGATATACTCCTAAAAAGAGGAGAGGTTTATTTTCCGACGAATCAAGATTCAACGAATATTTGAACGTTGAACTAGCTTCGCTAAAAGGGTGGTCAGAAATCGGGGTCGTTCCTCAAGAAGATGTCGACCTGATTCGAAAGAAAGCCCATGTTGATGTCAACCGGATCAGTGAAATCGAAGCTGTTACGAAACACGATGTCATTGCCTTTACCCGGCAGATTTCTGAAACACTCGGTGATGAAAAAAGATGGGTACATTACGGCTTGACCTCAACGGATGTTGTAGACACTTCTTTGTCTTGCCTTTATAAGAAGGCCAACGAAATAATCAAAGAGGATCTTAATGTACTAAGAGAAAAAGTCAAAGAAAAGGCTTTGGAATACAAAAGGACTCCTTGCATTGGACGAACTCATGGAAGGCATGCGGAGGTAACTTCGTTTGGACTGAAATGGGCAAACTACTACGATGAACTAAATCGTGGTATCAATACTTTCATCGGTGCTTCGAAAGAAGTTGAAGTTTGTAAGCTTTCTGGAGCTCTTGGCAACTGGGCTGATATTGATCCTAGAGTCCAGGAAATAGCAGCGAAGGAATTAGGACTTTCTTCAGCATTAATAGCGACTCAAGTTTTGTCTCGGGATCGTCACGAGCATTATGCAGCGAGTAGGACAGTTTTGGCTTCGACAGAAGAAAAGATAGCAACAGAAATTCGCAATCTCTCTCGTACTGAAATTCACGAAGTCGAAGAAGGATTCTCGAAAGGACAGAAGGGATCCTCTGCGATGCCACAGAAGCGTAATCCAATCTCCAGCGAGAACGTAACCGGTTGTGCACGAAGGATGAGAGGATATCTTCTTCCGATTCTTGAGGATAATGCACTCTATCACGAACGTGACATTTCGCATTCTTCAGTAGAACGTGTAGCCTTAATCGATAGGATTGAACTCTTTGATTACAGGACAGAGCGTCTTACAAGAATCATTGACAATTTAGTGGTCTTTCCTCAAAACAGGAGGAAGAACATTTCTCTCACCCATGGGGCAATCTATTCTTCACGTGTCCTCTCGCTTCTTATTAGCAAAGGATGGTCCCGAGAAAAAGCATATGATACAATCCAGCCTTATGCAAGGATTGCCTTGCAGCAGGACAAGGATTTCCACGAACTTATATCGAATGATTCTTCTATCCGTAGTAAGGCTACGGACAAGGAAATCGATTCCTGTTTTGATAACAGCTATTATCTGCGAAACAGGGATTACATCTATAAACGATTAAAGCTGTCTTAAGCAAATCTTGAGATGGCTTAGGAGTAAAAACATGTCTTCCATCTCAGATGTATTTGACACAAAAACCGACTGCTTAAATGGAGGGTCCTTCTCTCCATTTTTATTTTCGTTCCGTAGCATCAAGTTCAAAGCAGAATTCAGGAATCCTTCTGGTTCTTCTATGGACCGAGTGGTTGCTGCCTGGATCAAGGATAATCTTGATCAGCGGCTGCTTCGGACAAACGATACAATCATTTGTCCTTTTGGAATCAACAGGAATAGGTCTCTGCTACAAATCTGTCCCCATTTTCATCTAAATTCTCTTCATTTAATCCCTGAAAACTGTCCTTCTCGTTACAAGGAATGGATTGAACTTTGGGGAGGAAGAATTTGCTCTGTCCCTTCTGTCTTTAAAAAATATGATTATTTTAGAGAGGCTACAAGACTTGAAAGAAATCATCCAAGCTACCATGTCTTGTCCTCCTATTCGACGTATCAAAGCCTCTTCGAGGAAAGGATTAAAGAAAACATCAGCTCTTCTCTTAAAACTATCGTTACCCCACTCGGCTTTGATAATGCATTACCTGGCATCGATTTCTATGCCAAGACCAATCCTTTTACGGATGTTTTTGGCGTTATCTTGGAAGATGAAAGGAAGGCAGAATCCGTTAGCACAAGCCTTAAAGGCGTCATTCGAGTTACCAAAAAAGAAGCTGAAGAAATGGCAAAGAAATTCCGAAAAGAGCGAGGGTTCCAGATTGGACTTCATTCTGGGGCAGTTCTAGCAGCAACAAAATCCGTAATTCGCAATCATTCCTGTCATAGCGAAATCATTAGGATTCTTCCCGATAACACGGAAAATTCTTTGATTCAAAAAGCTTTACCCTTCTAAGCAGCAAACAAAAACCCTATGCCTTTTCTGGGCATAGGGCCTTTTTTCAATTTAGAAGAAAGTTCCTCTGGCTGCTTCTTTGGTTTCCTTACTAGCTGTGAAAGGAATACGAGTAGTATACCCGTGACGAGAAGCAACGAATTTTTTTACAGGCCACTGCCTAATGTCACCATTCCACTGAAGGACCGAGTCATTATAGAGTTCACGGGCAGCTGTAATTTCACGCTGAAGGTAGCTGTTCTGCTGGAGGCAATCAGCAATTTCGTTATGTGCCTTCAATTCAGGATAGGCTTCAAACGCAATGTTGACTTTGTTGCCAAGAGAATCGAGCTGTCCAGCAACTTTATTACGTTCTTCATCGCTGACAGAGGATCCACTGCGGAACTTAGCCACATCAACCCTGACTTTCTCATCAAGTTCGATGGATTTGTCTAAGAGTTTAGCAGCATTCTTCAGAATCTGGACACGTTGTTCTAAGTAGTTGTCAATCGTAGAGGCATTGGCCTGAATCTTCTGTTGAAGCTTCTGAAGATAGTTCTGGGCTTTCCTGTACCTTACAAGGAAGACCAAACCAGGAATAATACCTAAGACAAACAGAAAGACAATAAAAACAATTGTACCAGCACCAGTTTTGGCCGGAATTTGCTTCTGAATAACGTTTACATCACGTCCTTCTTCACTGACCGGACCAGTAACTTCATCTAATTCGTTCATTTGTTTTCTCCTTTTTTCAATGCATCAGACAATTTCTTCAGAGCATTATCGAGACCTTGATTTCCAGACTTTACCCCAAAGATAATTTCATCATTATTATAAATGAGGGTGCCGGGGGTGTCAATTGAGCTTATAAGCTGATGCACCTCATCTTCAGCGATTTTAACCCCAAGTTCTTTGTTGACGAGTGAAGTCTTCCTAACTGCAAACTCAGTAACTTTGCTAACGCGTGAATAGGTATAGTAGCTCACAGAAACGTTGTAGACATTCCCATCGCTTGCTGTTTTAGGAATCAAAATCGTCTGTGGGTTAGCATGATAGGACACGGATTCAACAGAGATTAGATCAAAGTCAGCAACAGAGCGTATATATTTTGACTTCAGGATCCTATCTGTAGAAGCGCCCTTCGGAAGAAGGAAAGAGGCAGGAACACGGTTCGACCTCGCTTCATGATCGTAAGGCGAAACAGAGAAACCATATTCACGCCCATAGATATATTCAAAAGGCTTATGCTGCTGGTAAAGCGGTACGCAAAGGAGTGGGGCAAGCTGATAATAGAAAGACTTAAAATAGTCAGACCTAGTTTGAATGAAGCGGTCACGCCTTACCTTGAAATCGAAAATATATTGGCCACCACAATCAAAGTCGACCGAATAATCCAAAGAATGATTTGTAAGGATATAATTGAGCCTCTTGGATTTGAAAAAGCAGAAATCATCTCCATAAGGAGAATTTTTGATTAAATCTACCCTGTTGATTTGTGCTAGAGGCGTAAACCTAAGACGGAACTGTACTTCATTGTTGCGATCCCTAGCAAAGAAAAGGGAATCGAATTCTTCATTACTCCTTTTTTGTAAGTTTGTGGTGGGGTCGTTATCGTTCCTTTGCTTGATGCTTTCTTTTTCTAACAGCTTGTCATTCCGCTTGATTATTTTCTTAATATTCGACAAATCATCCTTCTTCAGAACAGGTTGACGGCTAAATATCAAGTCCGGAGCCGTTTCGCTTCCAAAGATGAGGACCTGAGAAAAATCATAAAATGGTGCTATTTCAGAATGATACGCGGTCAAAACTTCTGGTGAAGATGTATAATGCGTATTGCCTTTCGAATCGCGATAGCTTCGGCGAACCATGACAGTTCGCGTGCCAACATAGGTTTTCCTTTCATCATGGTGGTATTTTTCTCTCAGTATAAGAAATGGATTTCCGTTAATCGTACCAGATTTAGAGAAGATAACGGATGCCTCTCTATCTCCTTCAGACCTAGGGAGTCCAAATTTCTTAACCCTATAAGCGTATCGATTAATATCAAAGTTTAAATCAATGTGAATAAGAGGAATCACTTTCCTAATTAGTTCGTCAGCCCTGTTTGGATAAATCCTATTCCAAAGGGGGCGCCTTTGTTCACTTGCTTCTTCTTGATACTTGTCTGCTATTTCCGTGAATTTTCCTAATAGTGAATCATCGTTTTTCTTCTTTTTATTGTAGTAGATTGGATAACCGATCAGTACGCCTAAAGAAACGACAATTAGAACAATACTTACAATTCGTCCTGCTCCTTCGAAAATCACTGCGGCTAAAAAGGAAATAACAGCAACTAAGATACAAAGAACACACCTGACAATCAAAAGAACGCGAGAGCTTGAAATCGATTTTTTGTATTTGTCTTGCTGAGTTTTTGCTTTATAGTATTCATTGCATGTGACTTGGTTCTGGCCGACATCGATTTTGCTTTCTTTTGCAAGTTTTTCGAAAAGTTCGGTCGAATACTGAGTAAGCTGTTGAGAATACCTGGGGAAGTCTTTGTTTGGGTTCTCGATTAGTTTTTCTTGTTCCATGGTTTGTCTATTCCTCCGCATATACCTTATAAAGTAAGTAATTCCGCCTGCGTTTCGGAAGAATATGATAAAGTCCTGATAGGAACCGATCTTTCCTTCCAACGCTCACGACATATCGCGGACGTTTTTTATTTGCAGTCTTGAACGCAGCACGTGCAATACAAATGGCCTCGACTCCGGTTGTCTCATCCTTTTCAACCTGTTTAAGGCATTTGCAGAAAGCATCATAATAGGTCGAATTCTTATTCCTGGATTCTTTGATTCGATTAGCAGTGAAGCCGGTTTTCGCGTCCCCAGGGCGAATATGGCTAATCTGTATTCCGTATGGTCGGACCTCCGGGCGAAGCGAATCAAAGAGGCTCTCCATAGCTGCTTTGCCAGCAGAATAAAAAGCTTGGAACGGAAGTGGAACGACTGCTGCTATAGATGACACATTGATAATGCGACCGCCACCATTTTCACGCCTAAAGGGAAGGCAAGCTTTTGCCCTATAGAAGTAACCCCTGAAATTGACTTCTATCAATTTCATTGCACGGCTTGGTTCAGTTTCTTCGACAGGGCCGAAAATACCGAATCCTGCATCATTAATCAATATATCAATATGACCGTATTTATGGATTATTTTTTCTACTGCTTCTTTGCAGCTTTCGAAGGAAGATACATCTCCGACTTGATGATAAACGCCTTCGAGTCCCTTTTCTTGGTTCGAGAATCCACAAACGCAATCACCATTGGCAGAAAAAAGCTTGGCCATTTGAAGGCCGAAACCAGAGCTGTCTCCTGTTATCAGAACCACCCGTCCTGTCTTTTTCATTTCTTTTTCCTCATTCCTTTTTATTATATATCAATCGAAATCAGTTTCTTCTCCCTATAAGCAAAGTTTGGAAATTTACTTTTTCTTTACAATCTTTTACAGGTTTATGGTAGCGAGCAAAGTCTCTCATTGACTAAAATTTTGCCGGTTAATGAAAGAGGTCAAAAAGAAAAAATGACTAAGAAAAGAAAAGCAGTGATTGGATTATTAGGTAGGCTGTCTCTTGTATTAAGGGGATGCAGTGAGAAAAAGGAATCGGCTAAGCCGACTGATCAAGGAAAAGAAACAGCCAGTCAGGCAACTGTCAAGCCAGAGTTTGATGTAAATCAAAATATTGTCGCCTATACCCGCGATACCAACTCTGGAACTCGCGAAGGATTTATGGAAAAGATTGATTTCAAGGCAGCCAGTAAGGATGATAGTGTTCTGAAAAACTCTATCCAGCAGGTGGCTTCCAACGGGGATATGGTTACTTCCCTCAGTAAGAACTCTTATGGACTTGGATATTTTTCTTTCGATACAAAAACAGAAGCGGAATCGAAAGGGTTAAAACTTCTCAGTTATGAGGGCACGATTCCGACACAGTCTTCTATTTTATCCGGGGAATATAAACTCGCCCGTAACTTCAATTATTGTTATGCAGAAGAAACCGAAGCCGTTAAGAAAAGGATTGTCAAAGGTTTCGTTACCTATAGGACCAAATCCCAAGAAGGACTGTCTATTGTCAAACAATATGGAGGAATCGTAGATATTAAGGCTTCTACTCCTAAATGGGCAGATTTAGTAGCACAAGATTCAGAGCTCAAAGATATTGCAAACGATCATTCCAATGTAACCATCAACTTTGGCGGTTCTACTTCTGTGGAAAAAATAGCACGTGCGCTATCTGCAAAGTTTAAAACATTAGCGGGTAATTTTATTGCAAATCATAACCATACTGGTTCTGGAGACGCCTATAAGAAAACACAAGGAAGTGAAGCTGGCCAACTTGATGTTGCCTTTGCATCACGCGAGTTCCAAACCGAAGGAAATGAAAAATTGAAAGCTGACACTTACGGAAGAATCTGCATTGATGGTGTCGTAGTCGGGGTCTCAAGCAAAAATCCGACTGAAAACATCACAGCCAAAGAATTGAAAGGCATCTATCAAAAAGAGGGAGCAGTGAACAAGTGGTCGGATCTCAACAAGTAAACAACAATTTAGAATCTGTCTACCAAAATAGGAATTTAAGAGCAAGAAAATCATCAAAAAAGAAAGTTGTCTTTGACAAAATAGTCAAAGACGGCTTTCTTTTTCTTACCCTAATTTGTTCTTCGGTTGTTATTGTCATTACAGTGTTTATTCTTGTAAAGGGAATTCTACCATTTAGGAAGACTTATACAGAGAATGGACATACTGGCAAGGCGTCTCTACCCTATTTTTTCACAGGATTAAGATTCAATAACGGCTTTGATGAAAAAAACAGTAGATTTCTATATGGCACATTCTTTTTAGTTTTCAATACCATTTTCCTCAATGTTCTCGTTGCTATTATCGCGATTCCAAGGTCAGTGTTAACGGCTCTATTCATAGCTCGCATTGCCCCAAAATGGCTGACAGCAATCAGGCAGAATGTCATCGACTTATTGGCCGCCATTCCTTCCGTTATCTATGGTATTTTCGGGTTGGGTGTTATAGTCCCCTTAATTAAGAAAGCGGTCAGCGGATTTTCCTGGGGTGTTGCAACCACAGGCATATCTATGTTAGCTGGAGCATTAGTTTTATCTCTTAGGATACTTCCGACAATTCTTTCTATTTCTGTCAATGCAAGGAAAACAGTAGACAAAAGTCAAATCAATGGATCTTTGGCACTAGGTGCTAGTCCAACCCAAACGAACTTTAAAGTTGTGCTACGAAACGCAAAGTCCGGTATCTTCGCCGGCATAATTCTGGGCCTTGGACGTAGTTTAGGCGAAGCCACTGCGGTCAGCAGGGTCTGCGGTTCTCCTAGGTTTGGTTTGACTCTAAATCCACTAAATCCGACTATTACACTTTCTAGTCAAAGGCTGCTTTCTTTTGGGGAAGCCGTACCTGGCAGTAGGAACTATGATATTCGTTTTTCTGCTGGTGTAGTTCTTAGGATAATTATCATTATCGCTAACCTCATCTTAAACGATGTAAAGAATCATATTTCTTCAATCAATCAGAAACCGCTGTTGATTCAGCGTCCTTTCTTGTACCTACGTAAAAAGATAAGGAGTCACAAAAATGAAAGCCAGGCTTAATCAATCCAATCAAAAAAAGAGAAAAACAAAAGACTTTCTTGCCGTTAGGGTGACTTATCTTTTTTCGTCTTTTTCTTTAGCCTGTTTAATCGCCAGGATTTCATTCATTGTTTTCAAAGGATATAAGACTTTTAACTGGGACTTTATCACTGGAAATTATGAGGCTGAACGTGAAACACTGATTACTTCACCTAAAGAATCTGCCAATCCTTGGAATACGTTCAACTATACGCCAAAAGAAGGAGAATTTTTTTCTTCATATTGGGGAATTGGTTTTTCGCAATCTAACGATAAAGAAGGAAATCCGACAACTATCGTTTCTTATGTCGACAAAAATGCGAACACTAATGGTTGGGAAGATGAAAAAACAGGAAAGAAGGTTTTAATTCAAGAAGGTGCAACAATATTCGCGGTGACTTTATGGACTAGTTCAGATTCCACTAGTGCATCCGTCATCGTACCAGATATACAAGATGCTAAATCTGTCTGTGAGGCTTTCGAGGAAGGGCGCTATCTTTTAACAAGGACCCTTAGCCATGGTGGACAAGGAATACGCGGTTCTTTGATAACAACTCTCTATAGGATTCTCTTCACCATGGCAATAAGTCTTCCACTAGGGATATCCGGAGCGATATATCTTTCAGTTTATGCTAAAGATAATGCTATCACACATGGGCTAAGAAGTCTTATTGACAGGATAAGCGGAATTCCTTCGATTGTCTTTGGCTTAGTTGGAGGAATCATATTTTTGCCTTTGACAAATGGTCAGAATTCCATAATTGCTGGGTCATTTACAATGGCAAGGATGATTTTACCGATTATAATCAAGTCAACAGAAGAGGCCATTCGTGCTATTCCTAAAGGAATGCAATATTCCTCTTTAGCCTTGGGCGCCAGTCAAACTCAGACAACTTTTAAAATAATACTTCCAAATGCTCTTCCTGGGATTCTTACTGCCTCTTTGTTAGGTATCGGGCGTGTTATTGGCGAAAGCGCCGCTTTGATTTATACAGCAGGGACTGCCATTCAGGATGTCATCATTCCAACCAAAGGATCGGCGTCTTTGGCTGTTCATATTTGGTATTTAAGGAGTGGGGAACACCAGAATTTCGAAGCCAGTTGTGGTGTTGCAAGGCTTATCCTTATCAGGATATTAATTCTAAATATCAGCCTAAAAGCAGTGACTTATTTTTGGAACAAAAAGAAATTCAAATAGGAGAAAACAATGGATATCGAAACAGATTTTAATCAAAAGTCAAAGCCCGAAGTAAAAAATGATTTTTCAATCCGAAACTTAAATCTTTATTATGGCAAAAAACAAGCTCTATTTAATGTAAGCAGGGATATCAAAAGCAAAAGCGTTACTGCCTTAATTGGTCCTTCCGGATGCGGAAAGTCAACATTTCTTCGTTGCTTGAATAGAAGGAATGACTTGATTGATGGATGCAGAATTGATGGTTCCATCGTGTTTCATGATAGGAATATCAGGGAAAGGAACACAATTTACTTACGCACGAAAGTCGGAATGGTTTTCCAACAACCGAATCCTTTTAATAGGAGCATATATGATAATGTTTGTTATGGTCCAAAGTGCCAAGGAATTCGTGATAAAAAAGTGTTGGAAAAAATTGTAGTGAATTCATTAAAAGAAGCAGCCCTTTATGATGAAGTCAAGGACCGACTAAAAACCAGTGCACTTTCCCTATCGGGCGGACAGCAGCAGCGCTTATGTATTGCTCGTTGTCTTGCTAGGAGACCAGAAGTAATTCTCAGGGATGAGCCAACCTCTGCCCTCGATCCAATTGCAACTAAGAAAATCGAAGAATTGATTACTCAACTAAAGGAAAATTACACGATTGTTATAGTAACTCATAATAGGCAGCAAGCTACACGGGTCTCTGATTACACCGCTTTTTTCAGGCTAGGAAAAGTTATAGAATCTAATTCAACAGAAGAACTTTTTGCGCATCCAAAAGAAGAAAAGACAATGGAATATATCACAGGACGTTTTTCATAAACAGAGGTTAACAAGAATATGATTATTTTAGATGCTGAAATCAAGACTTTAGATAGAAGGATTCGCGAAATGTCCGGGGTAATGCAAAAAAATCTTTTCTATGCTTCTGATGTATATTTACACTACAATCCATTAAAGAATTATGAACCGGTAAATGACGCAAAGGTTAACGAATTCGAGCGCAAAATCGAATCTTACTGCTTGCAAATCAGGCTAAAAGAAAGACTATACGCAGATGATTTAAGAATTGTAACTGGTATAAGGTCGAGGGTCCAAGATTTAGAAAGACTAGGTGATCACGCACAAGATTTACTTCAATTTGCTCTGAAGATCAAGAATCCTTCTAATAACAATCCGGAAATTGCAGCTCTAACAGACTTTGTCAGGAAAATGGTTTCGGATTCAATCAAATCCTACAGGAACAGAGATATTTTGCTTGCTAAAGAAGTAAGGAATCGAGATGACCATGTCGATGCTGAATATGAAAAATTACTAAATGTGTTTGTTGAATTGACAGAAAGTGGAAAATATACTCCATTGTTTTCGATTTATTCTTCTTTAGTAGTAAAATATCTCGAACGAATAGCAGACCATGCAACAAATATAGCAGAATGGGTTATCTATATCGTAACTGGTTACTATAAGGATAGTCAAATTTTATAAAGGAGGATGGCAAATGAAAACCATTTACTCTCTGGAAGATGATGAAGATATTGGAAAAATCATCCGTGTTTCATTAACAAAAGCCGGATACAATGTTGAAAGTTTCACGAATGCTTCTTCTTTTTTTGACGCCAGGAAACATGCAAAGCCAGATAGGATCTTACTAGATCTGATGCTTCCCGATATGTCAGGCATGGACATTTTAAAGAGTCTTCGTGCCAATGCAGACAATGACTCGATTCGAATTATTATTATTTCCGCTAAGAGAAGGACAAGGGATAAAGTTGAAGGTCTTGATTCAGGAGCTGATGACTACATTGAAAAGCCGTTTGATATCCTCGAACTGATTTCGCGTGTTAATGCTCGTTTTCGAAACGACCAGCACATTCTTTCAAAAGGAAACCTTGTCTTAGACTTAGATAATCATAGCGCATCTTTAAACAATACACAGTTAAAGCTTACTAATATGGAATTTGAACTTCTAAAGCTCTTTTTGAAAAACCAAGGAAAAGTTATAAATCGAGAAGAAATATTCAGTAAAATCTATAACCAGGATTCTATAGAAATGGAAAGCCGTGCTATTGATATGCATATTGCCTCTTTGAGAAAGAAAATCGGAGATAAAACCGGGAAAATTATACGAACAATCTATGGCGTAGGTTACATCAGGGACTAAAATGAAGAAAAAGCTAGTTTTTTCAAATTCGCTTCTTGTCGCTTTCATAATCTCTATTAGGACCTTCTTTTCTTGTTTTGGATTTTACAAAATCAATAAGAAAAACCAAGAGGCGTCTCTTAAGAATGAATTAGCTGCAATCCAAAATGTTTACTCAGATGAAAAGGAAAACAGGAGCATTTCAGAAGCTGGAAAACAAACTATACAAATAAGGTGTGATGCGGATAAAAACATTCGCATTACCTTTTTATCATTAGACGGAGATGTAATCGAAGACTCTGATCGAGATACAATCTCACAGAATCATTTAATGCGTCCTGAAATACAAAATCTTGGAAAGATCTATTACCGTCAGTCTGACACATTAAACAAGAAAAGGATGTACCTGGCCTGTAAATTTGATTCTATTTATATACGCATTTCCAAGCCTCTAGCTTCTGTCATGGCAGTATTGCAAAACAGGATTATTCTTTCAACTCTCATGATGATTGTCGAAATCTTTTTAATATTTTTGATTAATGTTTTGCTTGTAAATCATTGGTTAAAACCTCTTCAGAAGCAATTAAATCGTCTATCAAATCTTGGTGGCTCTACCTTGATTTCTTCTGGCTCATTAGATACAGAAACAGTTTCAACCCAAATCGACCAAGCGGAACAAACGATTAAAGAAAAGAGGCAAAGCCTTCGTGAGGAAGAAGAAAAACTATCTTACATTATTAATACAAGGCATCAAGGCCTGATTGTAAGGAATTCAAACTGGGATATAATTCTAATAAATTCACAGGCAAAATCGATTTTTGATTATAAAGATAAGGATAACGCTACCTTTAGGGATGTCACAATTGACCCGGATAGGTTATCTTTCATTCGAAAAGCAGAAAAAAGGGGCCATGCAAGTTTTGAGTGTGAGAAAAACGAAAAGTACTTTCTCTTAACTGCAGATTTTATAGAAGCAGAATGGATTGGCTCTCGATTCGATGAAAAAGCTCTGGCAATTTCCATTTTTGACAGGACAAGTGAGAGACAATTGGAAAATTCTAAACGCGATTTTTTTGCAAATGCAGGCCATGAATTAAAAACTCCGCTTACTACTATTATTGGGTTTTCTGAGAGGATTCGAAATGGATTCCTAACCGATAAAGAAGAGATTGAAAAAGCTTTGAATCGAATCATATTCGAATCAAAGCGCATGGATGAGATCATTAAGCAAATGCTTGATCTTTCACGTCTTGAAACAGAAGATAGGAAAGAGGATATTTCTTTGTTATCAAGGAAAACAGAGACAGAAAATGTACTCGATGAATTCGATAATCAGCTCAAAACGAAGAGAATTTCCTGTTCAATTTATGGAGATGATTTTCCTGTTCGAAGGAAAAAAGAAGATTGTATTCCAAGGATTAAGAATTTAGTGGAAAACGCAATTCGATATAATAAAGACGGAGGCAGCGTGAAAATCCTCATCGATAAATCATCACGCTCCTTCTCTGTTTCGGATACGGGAATAGGAATTCCAAGCAATCAAATATCAAGAATTTTCGAGCGTTTTTATCGTGTCGATAAAGCACATAGCAGAAAACTGGGTGGAACAGGTCTTGGTCTATCCATTGTCAAACACACATGTAGGAATTATCATATTAAAATTGACGTTCAGTCTACGATAGGAGAAGGTTCTGTTTTCACTCTAACTTTTCCAAAAGAAAACTGACCGTTAACCTTCGTATCTTCTTGAAATGTAGTCCATGTCCTGGGCAAGGCGAGGCCATCGAAATGCAATTAGATGTCGTCTTTCTGGAAAACGGTCATTAAAATCAATATAACGGGCACGAGGACCATAAAGCAACGGACCGATATGTGGATGTTTCAAATAGGAGTAACTTTTTCGAGCAATATGTTTTTCAACTTGAAGTTTGGAGCATAAAACCCCGTAATCAGGAGTTCCATGATAGATGTAATCCGCACTGTGCAAATCAGTGAAATTACCCTCAAACAAGCAGAAGAGCACAAAATCTTTAATTAATTGAGGGTTCGAATTCAATTCTCTATTTGTTTCTTCAATTTCGCTTTTAAGAATCGTCATAAGTTCCATTTCACTATAACGAATATCAGTTCCAGTTCCAGTCATTGTCCTATCCCCATATTGAAATAAAAGAATAGTTTTCTGACATTTTACAGAGGGATTATATTTTCGTAAGAAAAAGATAAATTTTCTAATATCCTCCGCTTGAACAGTTTCTGCAGCACCGGATTTCAGAGATAAATAATGATCTTGATCTTTGTAACGAATATGAATATCTGGTTTTCCGCGTGGATCAAGTTTTTCACAAGTGAAAATCGAAGTTTCGTCGATATCGTTGAAAAGAATATTCCTGTTATATTGTAGATTTCGGTTCAATTGATTAAATGTTTTCATTTGAATAGCATTGACCATAGCTTCCTCATTTAGAATTCCGCTGTTTATTCTAGGCATAATTGTCTCCTTTCTAAGCCCTTCACTTAACATTAGGCGGGAAAGGCCATTTTTTTCAAAAAATGTTTTCAGCAGAATGAAAAATTAAAAAAAGACCTGGCTATTGCCAGGTCTAACGATTTAATGGTGGCCCAAGGCAGGGTTGAACTGCCGACACCAGCATTTTCAGTGCTGTGCTCTGCCAGCTGAGCTATCGGGCCAATCGCGCTTTCAGCGCTTGGATATTATAACACATCATTTTTCAGAATCAACACTGAAAATGCAGGTGCCAGCATTTCATTGGCAAAAATTGACACAAACAATAAAATGAAAGGAAAGGTTCACGACAAAGTTTTTATTCGTCGTCTTTAGAGACATTCAAGATTAAAGTTAAGTGTCAATGGATTCTTTGATGAAAAATCGAACAAACACTTGACAACGAATGATATATGGACTAAATTATTTAAGGACAAGACGGGAGCGGCAGACTCTCATCTATGTCTGAATTCCTTGCAAGGAAATTGGAGCTAACCATTGTGAAAAAAAACCTGACAATTAGTGAGTTGTTCGAAATTTTGTCGGTGTTTCCGCTTCAATCCACTACAATGCCCCTTCCGATTCCCTTTAAAGACTATCCGATTGTTCAGACTTTACGGGCTTTCCGGATTAAACGCTCGCTCATTCATGAGACCTTTCTTCAAGATCAAAAGTCTGTCAAGAGGCATGGCTCTGGTAAGTACTGGGAATGGAAATCACGATCTGATAAGGCCAAGGACTCTATTCGGCGACGCGATTCAGTTGCCCGTAGTGCGTGTACCTGCGCTGCTTCCCATTCGGAAGTAGAGAACGCCACCACCATAATGGAACGGGGGCTGACTCGTGACGAGAGAACAAGGCCGAAAAAAGTTCTTCTAAATTACTCCAATCTTTATTTCCAAGCAGAGCTTCTGTTTGGGGAAAAGGTCAGGACATCTAGGAGGACTATTCCGGGACGTTGCAATGATTGTAGTTGGCAATGGTTAGCATTTTTTTCTCAGTTAGGTGACCATCTAAGTCACCAAGCTACTTCATTAGAATTTTCAAAGCAGGCCGATTATTATTTTTCAAGCTTTTCTACTAGGCCGTATCTTTTTCTTGCCGAATACTACATGCTTCCTTCCCATTCAGGATATTCACCGAAAAAAGCTCTTGATTATCTTCTTGAATGCCCTTCAGATAATCCGGTTGTTTTAAGAGATCTCGCTTATATTAATTTGTTTAGGAACCCGTTTTCGACAAGTAAAACCACTGATACTAGTCTACGAACTCTTTTTGTTTCTTCAAGGAACGGGGACGGTTTTTCATCTTATCTAGCTGGAATGTACTATTACAGGAAAAAAGAATACAAGCTTGCTCGTCTTTTCTTTGACAAAGGGATATCCAATGGAGAAGAAAGATGCCTAGAGCAAATTGGAAATATGATTTGGCAAGGTTTGTTTAAAAAAACATCAAAATTTTCAGCAATTCGTTATTTTGAACGATGCCCAAGAAATCCAAACGCTCAATTTATGCTTGCGAAAATTTGTGAATCCTTAGGTCAGAAAGAGGAAGCGGAAGTTCATCTTTTATCAGCTTCAATGTTAGGTAGTTTTGAGGCAATGGAATATTATTCAAAGCTTTTAATTAAAAAAATGAAGAAAAATTATCTCATTCGCCGCTACATTATCAGAAATCAGGAAAAAGCTGATCAATCTGGTTTTTATGCTCTGATCAGCTTCCGGCTTCTTACGATAACCGGCTGTGATGGAAGTCCTACCTTTTACCTTAACCAGTCCCTAAGGAAAGGACACCCACTAGCAAAACTTTATGAGAGGCTTTATTATACTCATTCACTACCGCAAATAGATTTTTAATAGAAAATCCTTCTACTCATTTTATCCATAACAGCAAAAGGTTGTTGTAAAATAGAACTATGCCACAAGAATATTTCCTCTCTGTACACGATATTGTTGATGTCCTATTAAGAACAGGCCATTTAGATACCCGTATTTTCAATCAATCCTCGATGCTTGAAGGCACACGTCTTCATCAGTTTCACCAGAGCCAGCAAGGAGATGACTACCAGTCCGAAGTCCCCTTAAAAAACAATTTTCAATGCAAAGATTTTATTTTCCATGTTTCCGGAAAAGCCGATGGTTTGATTACCCATCCAGATGGTTCCTATACCATTGACGAAATTAAAACTACTGTCGCTGATTTAGATGAATTTTCAAAAGATCATTCCGGCTGGCATCTTGGTCAGGCTAGGTTTTATGCCTATAGGTTTTGCCATCAGAATAATGTCAAACTCATCGAAATTCAACTAACTTATATTAAGCAAACTGATTACCATATCCAGAAAAGAATTGTTAACACTTATTCTTTTTCAGAGCTTGACCAGTTTGTTAATGGTCTTATTTTTCAATATTCAGAATACCTAAGTAAAATTAGAAAAAGGAAAGTCGAACGAGATGAGTCTAGGAAAGACTTGGTTTTCCCATTTCGTAGCTTCCGTCCCGGCCAAGAAAAAAGGATTCATTATGTTAAGGATTCTTTTGATGAAGAGAAACGGATTTTCGTTGAAGCTCCAACCGGCATTGGAAAAACAATATCGGTCCTTTATCCAAGGATGGAAAGGTTTAAGGAAGGGAAAGCAGAGCGTTGCTTTTATTTAACCAGCAAAAATTCCATTAAGCAAATAGCCAGGGATTCTCTGAATCTGTTTATCAAGCAAAGTATAAAGCTTAAGGCGATTTCTTTCACTAGCAAAGAGAATATCTGCTTTAACGACAAGAAGGGACATTGCAATCCGGATGAATGTCCGTTTGCTATCCACTATTATGATAAACTTCTTGATGTGATTTTCGACTCATTGTATCGTTACGATGTGTTTGACCGGAAAACAATCGAAGAAATCGCTTATCGACATCAGAGGTGTCCTTTTCAGCTTCAGCACGATTTATCAAATTACAGGGATTTTCTTGTTTGTGACTACACTTATGTCTATGACTTCACGGATCGATTAGGCCTAAGAGAAGAAACTTTGCCTAGGAAAAAGACTTACCTTGCAGTTGACGAATGCCATAATCTTCCTGACCGTGTACGGAAAAGGTATTCCATGGAATTATCTTATTCATTCTTTACAAAGAGGGTTTCCTGTTGCAGTCGGAAAGAATTCCGTATCTTAAAATCTGACCTAAAAAGCTGCATAAAGCTTCTTAACGCTATTCCAATCGATGAAGATGACGAGAATATTAAGAATCATTCTTTGCAAGTGCTAAGTTATCTCCCCGAAGATATTCTCTCATCGATGAACGATATTCTTTCTGACAGGAAGTCTCTAAGGAAAAGCCATATTCATCTATTAACAGATGAAAGGATGGAGTTTTTCTACGAGCTAAACTCCTTTGCTTTTTTAGCCGAGCTGAGGAAATCAGATGAAATGGCTGCTGCATTCCTTTGTTATGTTCGTGTTGGAGACGATGGCTTAGCATTCTCCATACGAATTTGTAATTTGGACAGTTCTCCACTGATTAAATCTGGAAATAATAGGTTTTCAGCCTGTGTCTTCTTTTCTGCCACATTGGCTCCAAAGGATTACTACAGGGAGCTCCTCGGCGGGGATAAGAATGATGTCGACTCTCTTTTAGTACTGCCATCTCCATTTCCAAAGGAAAACCGAAAAGTCAGGATTGACTCACAGATTTCGCTTTACTATAAAGACCGTTCTCGTACTATGGTGAGCGTATATTCACTCATCAAAACTGCGGTGAGTGCAAAAAAAGGAAACTATTTTGTTTTCTGCCCTTCTTTTGAATATTTGTCTAAACTCCAAAACAGGTTTGCAGAAGATCAAGATAGGAATGCAATTCATCTTTTTTGTCAATCGCCTGGGAGGGATGATAAGGCCCAAAAAGATTTTTTATCACACTTCCAAAACCAAACGGATGTTTCTTCAATTGGTCTGCTTGTTTTAGGGGGTTCTTTCAATGAGGGAGTAGATCTAGTCGGAAATCGCCTTATTGGAAGTATAATAATCTCTGTCGGTATTTCAAAAATTAACTTTGAACAGAATCGGATTAAGGACTATTATGATAAAGATGATGGCGGAGCTTCCCGGAAAGGGTATGCCTACGCTTACAGGTATCCTGGCATCAACCGAATCTTACAGGCGGCTGGTCGTGTAATTCGTAGCGAAGAAGATCGTGGCTTTGTCCTCTTTATAGATTCTCGATTCCGACAGGAGCCTTACCGGACGATCAGGAAAGAAAATTACGAAGATGCTATTTATCTTTTTTCGCCTTCACAGCTTAAACGGATACTCAGTCTCTTCTGGAAGGATGAATAACTATGGATTTTGATCAGAATCATATCCGCAATTTCTGTGTCGTTGCTCATATCGATCATGGAAAATCTACTCTTTGTGATCGTATCCTCGAGAAAACAGGTGCGGTAAGCCAGCGTGAGCTTCTTCCACAGCTTTTGGATGATAGGAGTGTAGAACGTGAACGTGGAATAACAGTCAAACTAAATGCTGTCAATGTCACTTATAAGTCAAAAAGCGGGGAAGAGTACCTTTTCAATCTGATTGACACTCCAGGCCATGTCGACTTCACCTATGAAGTCAGCCGTTCTTTGAGCGCATGCGAAGGGGCTTTGCTTGTTATCGATGCAACTCAAGGTGTTCAAGCACAAACGTTGGCAAATGGATATCTTGCAATTGATAATCATCTCAAGCTTCTTCCAGTAATCAATAAAATTGATCTTCCATCCGCAGATGTTGAGCGTTGCCAGCTTGAATTAATCGATACTCTTCAACTTGATCCAGATGGGTGTATCATGGTCTCTGCCAAAACAGGCCAGGGCGTGGACTCGCTTCTAGAACATATCGTCAATGATTTACCAGCGCCAGACGGGGATCCGACAAAACCATTAAAAGCTTTGATATTTGATTCCAAGTTTGATTCCTATCGTGGAGTCGTGGTTTTGATTCGCGTTTTTGATGGGCAGGTTTCTGTCGGAGATAAAATCCGGCTTATGAGTTCAGGCCTCGTTTTCCAGGTTACTGAGCTTGGAATCCGTACTCCCAAAGAAAACAAAGTCTCATCCTTAAAAGCAGGTGAAGTCGGCTTTCTTGCTGCTTCAATCAAGAATATCAAAGATATTCAGGTTGGTGACACGATAACACTGGATGAAAATCCTACTGATAAGCCACTGAAAGGTTTCCGAAAGACTCAACCAATGGTTTATGCAGGCTTTTATCCAAGCGATAACAAAGACTTCGAAAACCTTCATAATGCTCTTGATAAACTGTCTTTAAACGATGCCTCCCTTGTCTATGAGCCAGAAACTTCCATTGCCCTAGGCTCTGGTTTCCGTTGCGGCTTTCTAGGTCTCTTGCATCTTGAGGTCATCCAGGAGCGCTTGGAGAACGAGTTCAATCTGGATATTATGGCTACTGCTCCTTCTGTTGTTTACGAAGTCAAAATGACAGATGGGACTACAGAATGGATTTCTAATCCTGCAGATTTTCCACGTGACCGCACAAAAATCAAGCAAACGTATGAGCCATTTGCTGATGTGAAGATTAGGACGCCAAAGACCTTTGTCGGAAACATAAGGACTCTCTGTCAGAATCGACGTGGGCAATATAATAACAGGGTCTATATTGATGAAACACGTGTTGAACTTCAATATAAAATGCCTCTAAGTGAAATCGTTTTTGATTTCTTTGATCGCTTAAAGTCAGTTTCCCAAGGATATGCTTCTCTTGACTATGAACTGCTTGGCTATGAGCAAAGCGATGTGGAACGAATGGATATCCTTCTTAATGGGGATGCCGTCGATGCTCTTACCACAGTTGTTTTTTCAGGGACCGCATATCCACGTGCACGTGCCACTGTCGATAAATTAAAAGACGTAATTCCTAAACAGCAGTTTGAGATTCCGGTACAAGCCTGTCTTGGGGGAAGAATCATTGCGAGAAGCGATATTAAAGCTGTTCGCAAAGATGTTCTGGCTAAGTGTTATGGTGGTGATATCTCGAGAAAGAAAAAGTTACTTGAAAAGCAAAAAGCCGGCAAAAAGCGTAGGAAGGAATTTGGAAAAGTCCAGGTTCCTCAGGAAGCCTTTATTGCTATTCTTACCGTCGATGAAGGAAACATTAAATAATTCAATTAAGCTGTGTTAGAATTTCATTAGAGAGGATACTATTGTGATTCACAACGATGAAGGAAAGAGATTTACCGATGATAGTTATGCTCGGAAGGATGAAGTCCGAAGCATCTATAATGTCGAAGATATTTCGTCTGTCTGGAGCAGAGTTCTTTCCTATCGTTCATTTTTTAACGAAGAAGTTGAACTTTTAAACAAAGAGGGAGAACACTATCAGGTCTGCCTGACAAAAAAGATTTTGTCTCTTGCCTATAATCTTCAAAGGAAGCTCAGGAACGACAAGATATTGTTTCTATCTTTGAGCAAAGATGCTCGGGAGCAATTCCTGTTCCAGAGGAAAAAGAATTCTCTTAGCCTTACCGCAAAGAAAAACGGAATAAACATTAAAAATTCTACGTTAGATTCGATTGCCTGCGGCAGCATTGAGTCTTTGTCTTCTTCTTTGTTTTTAGTTCAAGCTTATGCTGAAGCTTTTCAAAAAGGATGCAATGAGTCTGCATTTTCCCTTGAATCCATTCATAGAATCAATAATAGTCTTCTAGGTAGAGAAGAAAGCGATGCTCCTTCTTTCCGGAACCAGCCCTCTCAAGATTTGTACAATACATTAGAAGACTATCCAACTGAAAAGATTTCGAATTCGTTCACTTCATTAATTTCGTTTTTAAATCAGGATACCATTCCACTTATCCTGAGATCCATCGGAATTGTTTATTTCTTCTTTTCTGTGCGTCCCTACTCTTATTTCAATGAGGAAACAGCAGCCTTAACAGCTAAAGCCTTTTTGTCAACTTCTGGATTAGGTTTGAGGGGATATTCTTTGGATTTTGAAAGTATTGTCTTTAGCAAAGACTTTCAAAGAAGGAAAGCTAGTGAATCATCTTTGGATTTAACCTATTTCCTCCTTCCTGCTTTAAACTATAGGATCCATGTTCAGGCATCAAACCACGAATTGATTGTTAAATTAAGTTCCATAATTTCTTCAGAAGCGAACAATAAGGCAGACGACTCCTCTAGCACAAACGACATTCCAGTGGATTCTTTACCTAGCAACCAGGCACTTCCTTTTTTCCCAAAAACAAAAAATGCCATTGAAATCGAAGAAACAGCTAGAAATTTACGACAAGTCTATCCCTATTTAAAAAAGAAACAAGCCCACTTTTACGCAGGTCATTGCACGATAGGACTTCATTATACAATCGAACAATTCAAACGATGTGAGGATACCGTCTATGAAACTGCGCGGACATCAAGGGAAAATCTTGCCCAGCGTGGTTTCTATAAAAAAGAACTATTAGGAAAAAAGTTTGTTTATACTCCGATTCCTAGGAGTAACCAGGATAACAAATGATTTCCTCCCTATATCTTCATATTCCTTTCTGTGCCAAAATCTGCTCTTATTGTGATTTTCCAAAAGTTTATCATCAAGAGGATTTGGAAGATAAATACATTCCAGAATTAATAAATGAAATTGTTTCTTATCATATCCCTGATGATTCATTGAAGACAATCTATATTGGTGGCGGAACACCAAACGTTCTTTCGATATCTTTGTTAGAAAAGCTTCTTTCTTTCCTTTTTTATCATTTCCCCTCTGCGGAAGAATTTACAATTGAAGCAAATCCAGAAACTATGACCGCTGATAAAGTTGCAATCAGGAGCCAATTTGGCGTCAATCGTGTTTCCCTTGGGGTTGAATCCACAAGTCATAGAATTCTCTCTTACCTTGGACGCAATCATACATTAGAGCAAGTCTCAGAATCAGTCACGAATTTAAAAAAATATGGAATTGATAATATTAATTTGGACTTTATCTACGGAGTAAAGGATGAATCCTTTGATGATTTAGAAAATGATATTCATTTTGCTTTACGCCAAAACATAAAGCATTTGTCTTTTTATTCATTGCAAATTGAAGAAGGTACTATTCTCCATAACAAAAAGACAATTCCAGTTTCTGACGAAACTTATCGGAAACAATATGATTTACTCGTAGAGGAACTAGCAAAGAATGGATTTGATCGTTACGAGGTTTCTAATTTCTCAAAACCTGGTTTCGAATCCAAACACAATCTCACTTACTGGCATGATCAGCAATATTATGCTTGTGGTCTTGGCGCCAGCGGATATATTGGGAATCTTCGCTATACAAATACGAAATCGCTTAATAATTATCTTTTAGGCAAACGGATTTTTCAAAAGGATATAATCACAAAGGAAGACGAAGAAAGGGAATTTCTTAGGCTTGGTTTGAGATTAAGAGATGGTTTCTCTTTATCTGAGTACCACGAAAGATTTGGTGTTGATTTTCTTCAGAAATACAAACAAAAGATTGATGAAAACAAGGAATGTTTTGAAGTGTGTGGAGATTCTTTCCGGATTACTCCTAACTATCTTTATGTCATGGACTCTCTTCTTTTTTCACTTTTTTAGTTTTTCTCCTTGTTATTTTTTCTTTCTGAAAATATAATCAGAATGTCCGATAATTGTTATTATTAGGACCGATTTATCCTCATTCTCATCAGAGGAATGGAGCTAATCAGAAAGGATTAATTTATGTCTTATGATCACCCGATTTTGGATGAGCCGGTTTTCGAGAAGATTTTTCCTGGGCCAAAGCCATCGGCTTATTTCCGGGCAAGCAACGATTCCCATAGGATCATGCTTTCCTTGGCAGAAGACTTCCAGTGGATTGTAACGAAACTGACAAAGGAAAACGAAATCAATAGAGAAGAAATTATGCAAGATGAATTGCCTTCTGTTAATCAAGTGATTTTAAATATCAGTTTTCATCCCAAATTCCAGGATGAATTTCTAATTGAAAAGTCTTCTTTAATTTGTTTTTTTGTCCTTCTGAATTTACTGCCTAGCAAAGAGGGCAATTTTCTTTGGAATACTTATTTCAAATATCTCCGATGTTCCTATGAAGAAAACGAATGGGACAAGAAAACAGTCACAAAGACAGCTTTTTATAATCATCGGAACGATTATGTTTCACACTTTCTTTCCCTTCTAGGCAAATCATACCCTGAACTTATCAAAAATTTAACACCAGAACAAAAGAAATGGTTTCCTGATTATCTACTTCCAAATAATTTCGTAAACGAAAATAAAGATCCCTGCGTAATTTCCACTTTTGGGCAAGTCGTACTACAAGGGCCTAGGAAAACCGATTTATCCAAGGAAGATTCAGAAAAGCTGAATCAAAAGCTTTTAGAGAGAAAAATCATTTAATTTTGTATTTTCTTTATTTTGCCTTCCAATATTAGATAAGGAGGACAAAAAAATGAAGGAATTTAGGAAACGCAACACTTATTTCCTGCTGCTTTTTTGTGGAATTTCTATCAGTATTAGTCTTTTGTTTTCTTCCATAATTATTGGAATTATCGATGCATTTATCTTCCTTTTAATTAGTGCTACCTGGCTTTACTATTATGACAAGAAAAAACAAAAAATGGAAAAGAGAAAAGCACAATTAGAGTTTCTTCTCTCTTTCAGGAATGGTGTTTATGACCAAAAAGGCTCGAAGCAATCCTACGAAGAGGCTGGTCATTTTCTAAAAGGCTATCAGGAAACAATCCCATTCGAAGACCTGATTCAAGACCCCTCGGCAAGGAAAATGCCGGACGATTATCAAGAATACTTTGAAGAAAGGATGAAATTTGAAAGGAAAGGAGAAATCCATCTTCCAGATTACCGTCCTTTACTTGAAAAAATTGAGGAACATACAACACTCATAGAAAAAAGAAACCATTCCGATAAAAGAGATTTTCTTTTTTCTCTTTTGCTTCTTAGGTCAATGGAGTTTGGAATGTCAATTCTTAGAATTGTTTCTCAATCAGTTTCTAATCGCTTGAGCACTATTCCTATGACGATTGTTTTGTCTATATTTCCAATTCTATCTATTTCATTGACAATGGTGCTACTTTTCATGGGGGCAAAAGATGAACATATTTAATAACAAGCAAAAGACGAAAGGAAAAACTAAAAATAGTCCAAAGAAAGCAACGAGCAATACATATCTCATTCTAGTTTTATTATTTTGCCTTGGTTTCATTACCTATTACAGTACAAAGAAAATCCAAGCATTTCTTTTGTTTGCCGATTTTGGTTTATTCCTTTTTGTGTATGTTTCTCTGGATTCAGCTAGCACAAAAGAAAAGAAAAATAAGGCCAGGATTCAAACTTATGCTGATTTCTATGAGCGTTTTTTTCTTTATTCTGGGCTGGAAAACTCCTATCTTCTTGGCTTTCAGAAAGCAGTTGATACTTCGCCGATTTCCCTCCTTCGGGATACTCTTAAGGATTTCATTGACAACGATAGGAAGGGGAATCTCCCTCTTCAAATTAAAAACAGCCAATCGGAACTTAATCTTATTCGTTCCAGGAAAGAAAGATTGAAAGATGATTTTGAATATTCCTATCCGGATTCAAGAGAAAGGTATTTGCTTTTCAAACGCGTGTTCCAAGAAAAGGAAGTATTCCGAATTCCTTGTTTCTTATCTACAATTCTTGTGTTTTTGCTTTGCCTAGGATGTTTCTACTATGTCCTCATTCTCCCGAATTAGTTTTTCATTTTTGTTTCCATTGGCTAGTGCTTTTTTATCCTTCCTTTTTGACTTTAAAATTTCGGCGGATTCTGCTATTGCTTTTCGAGAGTCAAAAGAAACCATTATTGATAACATTCTTAACGAAAAAGAAATCTCGAATATGTCAAATTCAAAAATTTGGATTATCCGTCTTTCCGATTTTGAAATACCAGATTCAGAAAGCAGTTTTCTCCTTCGATACAAGATTCCGTTTTTGAGGAAAGAAGGGTATCCGGAACAGGTTTTCAGCCCCTCCATAAATTGAATTAGACTTTTTATTTCTATATACTATTAAGGATAATAAAAATTATAGATTTCTGGGAGGTTTTTTAATGAATCCAATTAAAGATTTAGAGCGACGGGGACTTCTCGATGCTTTTTCAGATAAAGAAAAAATCGAGAGCAGGTTTGAGCATCCGACTACGGTTTATTGTGGCTTTGATCCAAGTGCACGTTCGCTCCAGCTTGGTAATTTTATCAGGATTACTAGGCTCCAACGCCTTCAAAAAGCCGGTTGCCGTGTAATTGCTGTCTTAGGCGGCGCAACAGGAAGGATCGGCGATCCCTCTGGGAAAAAGGCCGAGCGCAAGTTCTTAGGCGAAAGCCAAGTCATGGAAAATGCAAGCGCAATCAAAGCACAGCTTTCTAAATACATTGATACTACTGATTCGGAAAAAGGAAGGATTGTCAATAACTACGATTGGTGGAGCAAACTTGATGTCATCAGTTTTCTCCGGAATTACGGAAAGAACTTCCAAGTTGGTTATATGCTTGCCAAAGATATTGTAAAATCCCGCTTGGAAGTCGGAATTTCTTATGCTGAATTCAGTTATAGGATTCTTCAAGCAGGTGATTTTGACTATCTTTACAATAAATATGGCTGCTCCGTCCAGATTGGTGGCGGAGACCAGTGGGGGAATTTGACCACTGCACTTGATTTCGTCAAGCGCAAAAACGGAAATAACGTAAATGCAGAAGTCTTTACCCTAAAGCTGATTACTGATAGTCAAGGAAAAAAATTCGGCAAGAGTGAAAACGGTGCTCTCTATCTTGATCCTGAGAGGACTTCTCCTTATCACATTTATCAGTATTTCAGGAATGTTTCAGATAGCGACGTTCTGCGATATCTCTATATTTTCGACGATCGTCCAATTGAGGACATCGATGCAATTTACAAGGCGCATCTTGAACATCCCGAACTCCGTAATGGACAACGCGAACTCGCTCATGTCATTGTTTCCAAGCTTCACGGAGAAGCGGTTGCAGATAAATGCGTTGCTAGGTCCAAGGCCTTGTTCTCAGACAATTTCTCCGGACTGAATTCATCTGACTTAAAGGATCTGACCGATGGCCTTGTCATCGTCGAACAGAAAGAAGAAATCTCCTTGCTAGATGCCTTAATTGCCTTAAAGCTTGCTTCTTCCAAACGAGAAGCACGTGAATTTGTTTCTGCTGGCGCTGTGAAAATCAACGGCAAAAAAATCACAGACCTTAACGCGAAAGTCACAAAAGAGAATTCACTTGACGGCGGCTATGTCTTCATCAAGCGTGGAAAACGCAATTACGCTGTCAGGAAATTCTAATCCGATAGCTGATCAAGGAATGAAAGAATCTTATCTTTCGCTCTTTCATCATAAACAATATGTTTTAGCGGGGCTAGAGAGAGAATTTCCTCTTCTCTAGCCTTTTTGTTTTCTTCTGAGTTTTTAAACCTTGCTTTTATTTTTTTGTTTTCAACATTAAACCAATGGTAGCTGTCTTCAGTGATAATAGAATTATGAAGACCTTTTTTCTGAATATAAGTTTCTACATTTGGCTGAGGATGTTTCTTGAAATAAAGGGCTAAAGAGTTTGTATTACTGACAATCGGATCGTTTAATGCATAAATCAAAAGTATCTTTGTTGTCTTATTTTTTCTTATTCCTTTTTTTGATGAAATAATATATCGCGGGCCTTCTAAAAAGAACATGCAAAGCTTATAAGACGGCAAAAGGAAAAAATAAAGTCCCTTTTTTTCTTTCTTCCTAACATCCAAAACCGATCTGCTTTCATTGATTGGCGCTGAACGAAGGATTGCACCCTTCACTTCAGGATATCGCCCTATAGCGCCTGCCATAGAATAAGCACCCCATGAATGGCCATAGACAAAAATCGGAAGGCTGTGATTGACTTTTCGTTTTATTACATCATTCAGAACATTTTCAGCTACATAAATACCTGTAGCCAAGGATTCCTGGACGTTGCCACCTGACCTTCCTGAACCAAGCTGATCATAAGCGAGGACTTGATATCCGTTTTTGCAAAGAAATAGAATATCAATCAAATATTGGATATGGGTTCCGAATTTTCCATGGCTTAAAACAATAAATCCTCTAAAATTCTTTTGTCCCTTAAGAGAATATATATATCCATTGATTTCTTTCCGGTAATAGTATGTAGTGTATGGTTCTCGATTCAAACAATCTTTCCTCTCTTCATAACGAACATATACGCCATTGGAGTCCTCTTCACGATGTAAAAAAAGACGTTTATGAAGAATAAAGCAAAGAATAAGACTAATAATCCTGTATATCAATAAAAGCACAAGGACAGACAGAAAGCAAATAAGAGCAATCATTTTATTTTCCACCGCTTATTATTATATAAAGGAAAGGAAAAATAAGAAAATCAAAAAATATTAGCACTCTGCACTTGAAAGTGCTAATTTCTTTTCTATAATAATTGCGATATCCAAAAAGGAGGCTTAAAACCATGTCTGAAGAACAGAAATATACAAGCAAAGTCATTGACGCAATCAATCAAGGCGCCAATTTATCGAAAGAAAAGTCTCTATCTTCTTTTGATGTTCCAGAACTTCTACGTGCCCTCTATGATCAGGAAAGTTCTATGTACCTTAATATCAGGGAGAAACTCGGAATTGATTCTAAATCTGTTTCGCAGATTATTGATTCCTATATCAACGATTCTGTCAAGACCACTTCTAGTGAAGAGCCCGAAGCCTCGGCGGATGTGAAGAATAGGCTTTATCAAGCAAGCAAATACGAAAAAGACAGGGATGATTCTTATAGGTCGGTGGAGCATCTGCTTCTCGCTCAATTTGAGTGTCGCCACTCTATCATCCAAAAGCTCAAACAATTAGAAGGTTATACGAAAGATGGATTCTTAAAGGCCATCAAGCAAATTCGTGGAAACAGCCATGTCAATAGTGATAACCCAGAAGCACAGTATGAAGCATTGAAGAAATACGGCCGTGATTTGGTCAGTGATGTCGCTGCTGGAAAAATCGATCCTGTAATCGGCCGTGACAATGAAATCCGCCGTATCAGGGAAATTCTTTCCCGTAAGAGCAAGAACAACCCGGTCCTTATCGGCGATCCTGGTGTTGGAAAAACCGCGGTTGTAGAGGGCTTAGCCTGGAGAATCTTTAAAGGTGATGTCCCAGAGACTTTAAAGGACAAGACAATCTTCGAACTTGATGTCGGTTCTTTGATTGCGGGTGCGAAATACCGTGGTGAATTCGAGGAACGTCTGAAAGCTGTTAGGAAAGAAGTTTCTAAGAGTGATGGCAAAATCATTCTATTCATCGATGAAATCCATACTCTGATTGGTGCTGGTGCAGGCGGTGATTCTTCACTAGATGCAGCAAACATTCTCAAACCTATGCTTGCTCGTGGTGAACTGCATTGCATTGGTGCAACTACTTTGAACGAGTACCGTAAATACATCGAAAAGGATCCTGCATTTGCCCGTCGCAGGCAGAAAGTCAGGATTGATGAACCAACAGTCGAAGACTCGATTGCAATACTTCGTGGAATCAAAGACCGTTATGAGCAGCATCATGGAGTCGAAATCACGGATGATGCAATCATCTCGGCTGTCACTCTTTCCAAGCGTTACATCACAGATCGATTCCTTCCGGATAAAGCTATTGATTTAATCGATGAGGCTTGCGCAAAAGTCCGGATGCAGATTGACACCAGGCCTGAACAGCTGGATGAAGTTTCCCGTCGATTAAGGCAGCTTCAGATTGAAAAAGTATCCTTGAAAAATGACGAGTCTCCTTCTGCCAAACAAAGATACGAAGCAAGGGAGAAGGAAATTGCAGAACTTCAGAGCGAAAAAGACACTTTAACTGCACAATGGAAGGCGGAGAAAGCAGAATCCGATAAACAGAAGGATATTAAAAAGCAGCTAGACATTGCTCGTCTGAATCTTCAGAAAGCAAGGCAGGATGCGGACTACACCACAGCTGCAAAACTACAGAATAGGGAAATTCCGCAGCTTCAAGAAAAGCTTAAGGAAGCTTTAGCGAAAACTAAGACTTCGTCTATGCTTTCCGATAGGGTTACAGATGAAACTGTCGCCGAAGTCATTTCCAGCCAAACCGGAATACCGGTCAGTAAGCTGACAAAAACAGAAAGTCAAAAGATTCTTTCGCTGAAAGAAGAACTTTCAAAACGTGTAATCGGCCAGGACGAGGCACTGAAACAGATCAGTGATTCCATCATCCGCTCCCGTGCAGGATTATCCGATAAGAATCGTCCTATTGGCAGTTTCCTGTTCTTAGGTCCTACGGGTGTAGGAAAAACAGAAGTTGCCAAAGCTCTTGCCGAACAACTCTTTGATTCTGAACGGCAGATTGTCCGTATTGATAGGTCTGAGTATAGGGAAAAGGAATCTGTTTCCCGTCTTATCGGGGCTGCACCGGGTTATGTTGGCTATGAAGAAGGCGGTCAATTAACCGAAGCAGTAAGAAGAAAACCATATTCGATTGTCCTATTTGACGAAATCGAAAAGGCCCATCGTGACGTATTTAATATTCTTCTCCAAGTCTTAGACGATGGACGATTAACAGATGGCCAAGGACGCACCGTTGATTTCACCAATACCATTATCATCAGGACTAGTAACTTAGGCTCTGAATATCTTCTCAACGGCAACACGAAAGAAAATCGTGATAAAGTCAGGGAACTTCTGAAGAAATCATTCCGTCCGGAATTCCTTAACCGCATAGACGAAATTGTCAGGTTCAATTCTCTTAGCGAAAACATAATTGACAAGATTGTAGAGAAATTCCTCAATCTTCTCAAAGCACGCTTAGCAGAAAAGAACATTGCTTTCACTTATGATGACAAAGCCGTCAAGTTCATTCATAAAGAAAGCTATTCGCCTGCTTATGGAGCGCGTCCTGTCCGCCGATATATCCAGAGCTATGTGGAAACTCCACTAGCTAGGAAGATAATTTCCGGAGAGAGGAAAGACAAAATCACGTTGACCTCCGATGGCAAACAGCTTCTTTTCTTAGCTAAGTAGCCTTGAATGCCAGGCATGAAAAATACCTGGCATTTTTATTATCAAAAAAGGATAGTACCAGTTA
>DHKY01000008.1 GCA_002404995.1 Caryophanales bacterium UBA4682
CACTTAACTGGTACTATCCTAATAGTCAAAAACAAAGTTTACTTATATTTGTAGAAGCCTTCGCCAGAGGACCTGCCGAGCTTCCCTTCGTCGATGTACTTCTTCAGGACTTTTGCCCTGCCTTTGAAATTATACGGCATCCTCCTCTTCTTAAGAAGCGGAGAAAGAAGTCCGGGGACTTTCTGGTATTGCCTGACGATGTTGTAAGCAGTCGTTAATCCGACCGTATCGAAAATCTGGAACGGTCCTTTCGGTGCACCGGTTCCTCTTGTCCAGGCTAAGTCGATGCTCTTAGGATCGGAAACTCCGTTGACATAAAGATCCAAACCAGAGAGAAGGAAGGGAACAAGCCTGGAGTTAAGAAGATATCCGCTCTTTTCCTTTAAGACCGGAAGGGCAATCCTGCGGATGGCATTGGCAAAGTCAATGACTTCCTTGAAGTACTTTTCATCCGTCTGAGGCTGGCTCCTGATTTCCGCTGTGTTGTTTTTCCAGATAGAGTTAGCGAAGTGGAGCGAGAGGTACTTCTCCGGACGTCCGGTGTATTTTGCAAACCTGCTGGGAAGAAGGGTGGAAGAGTTGGTGACAATGACTGTTTTCTCCGGGAGAAGAGGAGCCAAGGTCTTATAAAAGGCAATCTTGTCTTTTTCGTTTTCAGCCCTGGACTCGATAACAAGGTCCGCATCTTCGACTGCTTTCTTCCTGTCAAGTTCAAGCTTGATGTTCTTATAGGCCGCTAAGGTCTTCTCCGTGCATTTTACAGCATCAAAAGTATCCTTGTCGGAAATGCCTAAGGCAAAGACATGATCATCTTTTCCTGCCGGAGTATCCCTTTCCTTGATAGTAGCAAGATAGGTCTCCTTAAGATGATCCAGCTTTGGCTGAGTACGGGTAATGGAACCCTTGGAACGTAACCAAATCGTAACATCAAATCCACAATAGGCAGCCTGAAAGGCAATCTGGCTTCCAAGGACTCCGCCTCCGGCAACGACAATTTTCTTATAGTTCATCTTTTCCTCCTGTTTTTCTGCAAACAAAAGTATTATATCGGAAAAGAAGTTATCTTGAAAGCGTTTTCTTACAAGTGACTAAAAAAGGCCCCTTTCGGAGTCCTTTCAGAATCAGGCAAGGTGATTAAAAATCGTTTCGCAAGTCGTAAGGTAGGAGTTGCTCTTCGGCTTCAGCCGATAGGCCTTCTCCACCTGATACAACGGATTCAGATAATAAGGATACTTGCTTAGGAATTCCTTCCTTGATAAAGACTTATGGTCATCCTTATAGTAGTCTTCTCCCTCCAATGCTGCTTTTTCAAAAAGGGAACAGACTTCCTTAACAGTCGGAGAATAACCGATGGCCAAAGCATTCTGGTAGGCGTGGTCGCTATCCAGCCTGAAATTGATGAAGCGATTGGCAAGTGTCTTATTCTGGCAGGTCTTTGGTATAACCATTGAATCAAAGAAGGCTGCGGTGATTTTCGGAACCGAGATATTGAACTCAATATCCTTACCCGATTGGCTCAAGGAGAGATAGAGGGCATCAAAGAAGTCTCCGGACTGGACAAAGCAGAGATCAAGACTGCCGGAAGCAATGTCTCGCTTAAGCTGATCGTTTCCGAATTCATCGAACTGCTCCTTCTTCAGAGCAGAAATGATTTCCTGTTCAAGGTCCTTAGAGAGATTGCCTTCACTCGAGAGAGTGTCCAAGTCCGTAACATTCGGATCAAGCCCTTTACTTAAAAGATAAGAGGCAACCATCCATCTGGAAGTATCATACCTTCCGACCTTCACATTTCCGTCAAACAGAGAACGATCAAAGAGTGTCTTAAATCCGTTTTCTTTGACGCTTTTTTCGACATAGTCTTTCTTCGTCGAATAAAGAATAGAATAAGACCCATAAAAGTACGGCATGTAGTAGCTTCTTTTGACAGGATATTCATCCCTAAGCGAAGAAAGGGAGTCTGCGAACATTGTCCGATAGGAGCAGAGATTTTTCAGTTCTTTGTTTTCAACATCCCTTTCCAGAAGATATCCTTCGTTGTAGAGCTGTTCAACCGTGTAATCCCCCGGAATGGCAACATCATAGCTGGTCGCACCGGAAACGATTTTCTGGTACCTTGCTTCGCTTGAGGTGACATCCTCTTCGATGACCTGGCAGTTATTCTCTTTTTCGAACTGCTTCACAAGATCCTGATTGATATATTCTCCCCAATTGATGAGATACAGGATATCGCTAGGAGAAGAGATGACAACGACAGCAAATATGGTAAAGGCAATCAGAAGAGACAAGATAATGGATAGTCGTTTCATTTTGCTTTCTGCCTCTTAAGAAGACTGTTCTTTTCTTTTTTCTGAGCCGAGCGTAGGGAGATAAGAAGCACCAAAGCCAGGGTGATAAAAGTAAGAAGTGCGTTGAAGGCATAGCTTCCCGCCGAGAAGTTCTTTTTCGTATAACTAGAGTAAACATAGTTGGAGAAGTTCGTGAACCCATTGCCTTGGGTATAAAAGGAAATGACAAAGTCATCAATGGAAAGAGTAAAGGCAATCAAGGCACCCCTTAAGATAGCAGTCGTCAAGGAAGGAATGATTACTTTGAAAAGGCTCTTTACCGGAGGACAGCCAAGATCAATAGCAGCTTCGAAGAGACTCTCATCGCTTTGGTCGAGCTTTGGAAGGACCATCCTGATAACATAAGGGACAGTAAAGAAGACGTGGGCAATAAGCATGGAAGCGAATCCGAACACTTTCGGAAAGATAGGACGAATCAAGGAAAAAACAATCCTCCTACAGATTCCGACGACAATATCCGAGGATAGCCTAGGAATCTCGTTTAAGAAATCCATGGCCTTCCGGGCCTTTTTGTTTAAGGCATGAATGCCGATACAGGCAAACAAGCCGAACAAGGTGGCAATCAGAGTTGTCCAAAAGGCAACAAGGAGGGAATCAAGAATAGAAACATAAAGCTGACGGTCCGTGAAGATGGCCTTGTAGTTATCAAGAGTGAATCCTCCCCAGAGCAGAGGAGTCCTTGAATTCGCTGACGCATTGAAGGACTGATAGACAATGATAGCGATTGGAACATACCTCCTAGAGAAGACAAAGACAACAAAGATAACCTTGAAGGCAGCAAATAGCGTAGAAAGAATGCTTTTCTTTTCAAGCATGGCGTTTTACCTCACTTGTCTTGCCTAATTTATCAAACAGGAAAATCATTAAGATGATGATAATGGACAAAAGAATCGAAAGCAGGGAGCCGAAACCGAAGTTATTTTTCTCGAAGACGGACTGAATCAGATTACCGATCAGACGGACTTTGCCTTGTCCGACCGTCTGAGAGATTGCGAATTCCGTGGCAGCCGGAAGGAAGACCATCAAGATTCCAGAATAAACGCCCTTCCTAGAAAGCGGAAGAGTCACCTTGAAGAAAGTCTTAACAGGGTTGACGCCTAAGTCACGGCTTGCCTCAATCAAAGAACGATCGAGTTTTTCAAGGACGGTATAGATAGGGAAGATCCTGAACGGAAGATAGGTCGTAACTGAAACAAGGACAACCGCCTGGTTTGTCCCAAGCAGATTCAGTGCCTTAAAAGCATCGGTAGAAAAAAGACGAAGCCAAGAAACAAAGCGAAGCCTTGAATTAGACCACATTGGAAGAATAAGCAACAAAAGGAAGAGCATCTTATGTTTCCTTTTTGAAAATGAAATGAAATATGCCGTTGGATAACCAAACAGGAAACAGAAAGCAACCGTTTCCAAAGCAACCAAAAGAGAATTCAGGACTGCTTTATAAATAGAGGGGTCATTTAATCTGGCGTAGTTTTCCAAGGAGCCGACCGCCGAAGAGAAATCCCTTCCGTTGGCATTCCTGAAGCTTAGGACAAACCTTACAAAGAGAGGAACAAAGAAAAGGAAAAGGAGCCAGATTGCATAAGGAATGGCAAGGCCTTTGAAGCGTTTCATTCTGAGATTCTTTCTGCCTCTTCTTTTGCCTTGGCACGGATTTCCTGGATTTCTTTCGGCTGGAGGGAATCCTCGACCTTCCTAAGATGAATCTCATAAGAGTCGACTTTCAATCCAAGCCTATCACCGACAGCGACATTCTGGTAATCCTGTACAAGCAGGACAGTCCCATTGACATTGACCCAGATTTCAAAGAAGACACCTGTGAAAGCAGTCTTGACGACTTTGCCGCAAAGAATAGCAGATTCCGGATTCTCGATGACCAAATCGAAGTCCTCCGGACGGATAACCGCATCCACGACTTCACCCGGAAGGAAAGTCGTAAGATAGGTGCTGAAGACAGCACCAAGGAAACTGACCTTCTGATTACCAAGATAAGTTCCCTCCAGGATATTTCCGTCTTCGTAGTTCTGCAGAAGAACATGCTTGTCTTCTTTGATGCTTTCGCAATAGATGTTGTTTGGAGCAATCGTCCTGCCGATTTCCTGGCCAACCGTATACTTATCATCGGTTTCCACAGTAATCTGAGTATTACCGACCGCTACAGAGAGGAAGTACTTGTTGCTATCGAAGCTGACGCTCTTGACGATACCTGTGAACTTGCTGTTTTCTTTGGTACAGATATCAAAGTCTTCCTTTTCGACAATTACATAAAGCGGATCACCAGGCATGAAGTCCTGGGCTGGGACCTTGAAGGTCTTGCCAAGCCTAGAAAGACGTCCAGAAGAGGAGTAGGTGCCACGGAAGATATTAGCGGCACCGATAAAGGAAGCGACAAATTGATTGATTGGTGCATTATAAATATCCTCTGGACGTCCCATCTGCTGAATCCGTCCGCCGTTCCTGACAACGATGGTGTCGCTCCTGACCATTGCTTCTTCCTGATCATGGGTCACGAAAATGAAGGTAATGCCGAGTTTCCGCTGCCTTTCACGGAGTTCTAACCGCCTGGCTTTTCGAAGTTTCAGGTCCAGGGCCGAGAGAGGCTCATCCAAAAGAAGAATACGGGGCTTGTTGACAATTGCCCGGGCAATAGCAATACGCTGCCTCTGTCCGCCAGAGAGAGAAGAGATGTCCCGATCCTCAAAGCCTTCAAGATTGACTAGCTTCAAAGCTTTCCTGACTTCGCCCTTGATTACGTCTTCTTTGAAAGATCGTTTATTTAGCTTTTCAATCCTCTGAGCATACCTGTCCCCGCCTTTCAAAGCCTCGAACAGGTTCTTCTTTACTTCCTTGAACTTCCTATTATCATCAAAACCAAATTTTGATAAATCAATAGATAAAGGGGAAAGAACCTCCTTCCTTTTATCTTTAATATCTTTGTATTTCTTATGTTTCAGCTCTTTCAAATTTTCGTTTAAGAGGCCCATTGCCTGATAAGCAAGGGAGTCTTTTTCAAAGAGGGATGTCACATAGGCTTTTACATCATTCGGTTTATCGATACGGGAAAGTTTTTTCCTAAGGGCATCAATATCCTCTTCGGAAATACCGTTTTCCTTCCTCCTGTTCCTGGTTCCGATGTCAAAGACATTGGAATAAACGTTGTTCCGTAAACCGAAAGCAATATTATCGAAGACATTCCTGTTCGGGAACAGGGAGTACTTCTGGAAGACTGTATTAATCGGCCGTTTATGGGCGGGAAGAGAGGAAATATCCACGCCGTCTAATAAAACCCGTCCTTCTTGCCTGGATTCAAACCCACCGATGATTCTCAAAGTCGTGGTCTTGCCGCAGCCGGAAGGCCCTAGAAACGTCACGAATTCGTTCTCGTTCACAGAGAGGTTGAGATTATCGAGGATTACGTTATCGCCGTAAGCCTTCTTAATCCCACGCAGCTCTAGGATTTTTCGTGCCATATAATGTGTTCTCTATTTCTGATATGATTTTGCGCCTAAAAGTATAAGACTATCCTAGGGAATGTCAACAACTATTTTCCATATTGTTGTCGAATTAGAAAACAAGGCCAAAATGAAAAGGCTTTTCTGAAACGGAAAGAGCGATTTTTCTCAAAAAGATGAAAGAAATATTTTACAGGATACGATTTCCTTGGATGAATTTTGCTTTGATCCTATTCCGCAGCCCAAGATAAAAGAGACGCTCAAGTCTTTCGCTGAGATTAAGATTTCTTGTTGTCCGAAGCGAGGAGTCATCAATAACGACAATATCGGCATCATAGCCTTTAAGGAAGGACCCGGTCTTACCAAAGAACGAACCTCCCTGAATAGTAGCCATAGCAAAAACGTCTTTGGTCTGAAGAGGCTTCCTATTGGAGTCAATATAACGCCAATACCTTTTTGAGACTTGCCTAGCCAGGTTTCCAGCTTTCAAAAGAGATAAAGAAGAGCCTCCGGCAACATCGCTTCCTAAACCAACCTTAATTCCGAGATCGAGATATTTTCGAATCGGAGCCATTCCAGAGGCAACATTCAAGTTGCTCTCTGGACAATGCGCGACAAAGACACTATTTTCTTTAAGCATCTGGATTTCTTTTTCGTTGTTGTAGATACAATGTGCCATGATGCAGTTATAGCTGCCGCCAAACCTATCACAGGTCGCATAGGTTTCCGAATAATTCTCGCATTCTGGTTCCAGTTCCTTTACCCATTTGATCTCATTTGGGTTTTCATCCAAGTGGGACTGAACAGAGAGATTATACTTTTCCCGGAGTTTTCCAAGCCCCTTCCTCAAGTCTCTTGTCACGGATGGGGTAAAACGTGGAGTTAGAATTGGTTTCTCATATTGGAATTTGTTAGCGAAACAGATAAATTCCTCTGTTTCTTTCAGAGCTGTTTCCGTATCTTTTTCCATGTAATCTTTGGGAGAGTTGCGGTTCCTGTTGACTAATCCGACATAACAAGGAATTTTTGCCTCTTCCAGCTGTTCCCTTAATTCAAGAGTGGCTTCTTTATGGATAGTTGCAAAAATAGAGGCTCTCGTCGTAAAGGAGTGTTTTAAATCTTCAACAAACTGATGGTAGGCTCTCTTGGCATAAGAGAGTTCTTTGTACTTTCTTTCTTCTGGGAAAGCATAGAGTCTGAGCCATTCAAGGAGTTCATAGTCCCCTCCGACTCCGCGGTAAGGATACTGACTGGCATGGACATGAAGATCCGAAAAGCCAGGAAGGATTAACGAATTTCCATAGTCGTAAACCGGGAGTTCTTTATAAAGAGTAGGTATTTCGTTCCTGACACCTTCTACTTTTCCATCTAAGATTAAAAGATAGGAGTTTTCTTTGATTACTAGATTGTAGGATTCATCGCTATAGAGGATGTGGCCTTTGACAACAAAAGATTTCTGTTTATCCATGTGATTATTTTCCCTGCTTTTTATTATATATTGCCTGTTATCAAACCGAATAATAGAAAACAAATATTCCAAATCATTTTCACAGGCCTAAGCTGAAACACTAAATGAAGCAATAGATTCTCCTTTTTAATCCGTTCATTTTTTCCTAAGCGAATAGAAATGAATCCTATAATACTCAAGTGTTTCTTTGGTAAGCATACCTTTGCCAATAGCGACTTTCCTATACTTCCTAGGAAGAGAATCAAAGATAATTTCCGGAATATATTCTCTCACTTCGGAATAGGAAAGGAGTCCGTATTTAGCAATATCTGCATTTTTCTTCTCTTCATCATACTTCCTGCTCTTTCCGTATTCAAAGATATTAAAGCATCCTTCGATACCTCCTGGCATAGAGAGGAGTGTTCCAACGAAATAATCCAAATGGAAAACAGTAACTGGGCAGTATAACTTAGTGATTTCTTTACGAAGCGAATATCCCGTTAATTTCTTGGCGGTGATTCCGATTCCGTTCCAAGACGCAAAACGATGCCCTATATAGTTATCCGCATTCTCATCATTAAGATAAACATACCGGTCCAAATCCAAATCAAAGAATCCGTGATCTCCGGATATTGTGGTTTTTTCTCCTTCAAAATCAAGTTCGGATAGAGTGACGAGTTTCTCTTCGTAGATGAAATTGAAGAGAATTGGCATGGCCTCGATAGTTCCTCTTTCATGATTAAAGCCAAGAACAAGATCACCAGGCTTGATTTTCTCCGCTTTCCGATAGGAATGGTCCGCCATAAGAACCAATGTATCTGGAAGGATACAGGATTTGTAATACTGCAGTTCTCCTTTTTCCTCCCGTGTTTCCTCGGTTAGAGTATCACCGGCTTTACCTACCCAGAAACTTCCGTTAGAAGTATAATTTCCGTTTACAAACTTGACATAAGAACTAGGATCCCCGATATTTCCAACCGCATAACCTTTGACATTCTTGTAGGAAACATAATTATGACCTTTAACTCCATCAAAAACAGCAGAATTATCGTTTGAATTATCTACAAAGCCATCCGAAATTACCACTTTTGCACCAGCAGAGCCTGCTTTTATATAACCGCCAAAGGAGGAAGCAATACTAATTGTCCCATTATTGACAAGCAAAGCGGAGGCATCGTCAGTACCTCTGTTCTGTTTGATATTTTCATCACTGGGGAAAGGGTAATTAGCACTAGTAGTATTCTTGGCTGTAGCAGTATCATCTGTAAAATGTTCTTCGCCGATCAGATTATATTTCTGATGGAAGAGAACCTGGCTAGTGAAGTTTACGGTGGCTCCTTTTTCGACTTTTAATTCCGAACCGCTCAAGAACTTAACCTTGTTTTTGAAGTTCAAGGTTGCTCCATTTCTTACATTGATACGATACTTAAAGTTAATGGGCAGAAAATAGGAACTAGAAGAAATGCCGTTTAGGCTGATTGCATTTACTTCCCTGCTCCCTGCATCTACTGAAAAAGACCTTGTACTCCATTTTGAAAAATCCGCATCGGTTCCATAAAGGGAAGAGAATTTGCTAGATAAAGAATTGTATTTGAATGTAAACTGGCTTCCTTCTTTCCTGACAAAGAGATAATCATCATTTGGACCAATCACGTTCCTTTCAAAAGGATTTGCCTTGTCATTAGCATAAACTTGGGAGCAAGCAGAAATCTTGGCACCATAGGAAAACTGCCTCGTAGATTGAATGTTCGGAAAATCAAAGGAAGTAAACGGAAAGCAATTCTCAGATGTTGCTCCAGATGAGAATCTCCCTCCGTAAAAATCATAAATAACACCTGGCATCTCCAAAGAGGAATTATCCTGGAAAAGGATTTTGCTTCCATTTGAGTCATTCAAGCTTTTCTTTTCATTGCCCTTGTTGTTTTGATACCATTCTTTGATAAAGCCATAGCATTCGATGCTTCCGGTCCCAGTACAATCAATCTCAGCATTATCAAATAGAGAAAGCTGAGCATATTGAGCGGAAGTATGCCCAGTTGGGCGTTGATCATTAGACGACAATTTTCCCAGAATCAACAGATTGCCTTCAATAGTCATTTTTGAATTCAAGCCAATATTTGACTTCATGAATTTAGAATAATTGCTCTTTGAATCTGGTAAAACTTTTCCACCATTAGTGGCATAATTGTTTTTATCATCTGTTGCATCCAAGACTGAAGTATCATAAGGAATCACAAGGGTGACATTCTTCCCAATCGTGCATGAACGGGATATCACATAAGAAGGAGTGATAAAATCCTTACTTGTATTCGGGATGACAACCACAGTCTTTTTGTTTTCATCCGTAGCTTCCTTGTTTGCAACCTCTAATGCCTTCTCGATGGTGGTGTATTTCACATCCGGTGTTCCATCAATGTAACAGACTGGAACGCTTGGCTTAGCAGAAATCGTATCCTCTTTTTGTTTAAGGTTCATTAAAACCCACTCTGCATTTCCAACAGAGCAGAGAAGGGCAGGAACCGATAAGACAAGGAGAAGCTTGTATTTCTTATATTTCATTTTCGAAAGATTCCTCCAGCCTTAAACGAGAAGAGAAAGCATCCGTTCTCAAGTTTGTTATAGATTTCATTCTCAAAGTCCGAAACATGGAAAGTGATCTTGTATTGGATGGAAAAGAAAGCTTCTTTTTCATCCAAATAATCAAAAGGATCAAGAAGGAAGACAGAGAAAGATTCCTTGCCGTTATTTTCGATAGAAACTGATTCTTGGCTGTAATCCGCGTCTTGAAAACTACCACTCAGATTTATCGCAATCTTGGATTCGACAACGGAAGCTACAGAATCACTGAACAAATCTATATTCTGGTTTTCACTGACAAGTACAGTTTGCAATTCAAAACCGGTGGCACCAGCAGGCAAGTGTTCCCGAATAGAATCTGTTCCAATATTAATCTGAAAAGGTATTGTCCTGTAGCCGGAATTCACCTTTTTATTAGGATCTATTGTTTCATCCTCAATCAATCCAGAACTAGTATATTCAAAGATTTTGGTATCACCCTCAAATTCAAAGTATCCATTGAGGTCACAAATATCATAAGATTCCCTGCTTCCGGAAGCACTTCCGACAGAGTTAATAGTCCAGCTTCCAAAAGCGACCGAGACAAAGGAAGCAAGGAAGACAATCACAATCATTCCCAGAATCAGGAAACGTTTTTGAATTTTATAACACAAGTATCGAAACATGCCTGTATTTTAACACTTAGATAAAAATCAGTAGTTTCAATTGTAGCCTTTACATGTCTTTTGTTTTTCTCACGCCCAGGCTGTTTTAAGAAAAAGAAAGAAAAACAAGGAAGCAATCTTTTCTCCAATTTTTCTTCAATTTATAATTAAATTTGCAAAAATATTTTACGATAAAACGGAGGCTATAATCGAGTTTATAGAGTCAATCAAATGTAAACTCAATTTCAAAGCTGATAAGCGTTTTAGTATTTTTATTTGCTATTTAGGCTTGTTGTTCGTATTCAACTCAGAATAAATTTAGAATACAGCGATACTCATTTGTAGTCGTTAAATGAGGGGGCTTGACAATCCATAACCAGCCACATAAAAGCCTCCTGATTAAACAATGATATCTTTCTAGAAAATCATTCTTTTGTATTTTTCAATTCTTTTAAAACCGAAACAGCCTTCCTCGTATCGCATTGGATTATTTTGCTTTGTTTTTTCTCAAAAGGTAGCTTCGGATAGAAAAGACGGCGGTTAATAAGATTCCGAGAGCCAGCAAGACTCCAGATACAATCAGAAGAAACTGAGAGGTCCTGCGGAAATTTGTCCGAGAAGCCCTGTCTTTGGTATAAGCGGTCTCCGTTGCAGTTTTCCTCGCCACCACACCATTATTGTCCTTCCCATAGAAGGCGAGCCTTACTAAGGATACCAAATATCCAATAAGGGATACACCAATAGAAGAGACACCAAAAATGAGTCCGATTCGATTTTTTTCTTTTTCAGAAGAATACTTCATAACCCTATCCTCTTTTCAAATCTAGGAATATTTTATTCATTTGTCTACTAATCCGCAAGAGGGACTTGTCGCCTCTTGCTTTCCACACTCGAATTTCTTTGTTTCCTTTTGGTTTCGTAGTAATATCAGGTGAAAAGGAGATGCAAGAATGAAAATTGCTATCTATGGTGCTGGCTCGCTTGGCACGGTACTGGGAGCTTATCTGACAAAAAACGGAATTGATGTTGATTTATTCTCTCATAACAAGAATCATGTCGAAGGATTAAAGAAGAACGGTGCCCATATTACAGGAAAAGCCGACTTTACTGTCAAAGTCAAGGCTTATTACCCGGAAGAAAGGGTTGGCAAATATGATCTGATCTTCCTTAGGACAAAGCAGCTTGATAACAAGAATGTAGTTTCTTTCCTAAAAGATCATCTAGAAGAAAACGGAGATATCTGCACAAGGCAGAACGGACTTCCTGAACGCAGCGTATCCGAGATTGTAGGCGAAGAGAGAACCAGGGGCTGTGCCGTGGCTTGGGGTGCTACCTTAAAGGGCAACGGAGTATCGGAGCTGACAAGCGAAGAGAACAGCATGTCCTTTTCCTTAGGAAGATTAAACGGAAAAGAAGACGAACGTCTGCTTCGCGCAAAAAGCGTTCTTGAAAAAAGGTGCCCTGTTACTATCGAATCCAATTTCATCGGCAGGCGTTTTTCGAAGCTGCTGATCAATGCCGCCTTCTCTGGAAGGTCTGCGGTCACAGGTTCCACATTTGGCGGAGCAAGCAAAAGAAAAGATTCCCGCCTCTGTGTTCAGAGAATCATCAAGGAATGCATTGATGTCGCCAAGGCAAACGATATCAAAATCGAGCCGATTCAGGGAAAGGATGTCGTCAAACTCCTTGACTACAAGAGTGCATTCAAGCGAAAGATATCCTTTAGGCTAATTCCTCTCTGCATCAAAAAACATGCCGCATTAAAGGCAAGCAGGCTCCAGGACCTTGAAAAAGGAAAGAAAACAGAAGTGGATAGCATCAACGGAAGCGTGGTTCTTTACGGAAAGATGAAAAACGTCCCGACTCCTTATAACGAAAAAGTCATTCAAATCATCCATGAGATCGAGCGAGGAAAGAAAAAGCCTTCTTTTGATAACATCAAGGAATTCGAATCTTTAAAGTAGCCCAAGTTCTTTCTGGCAGTGTGAAAGCACACTGCCTTTTTCAATACACGGTATTTTTGCTTTTAACTAAAAGTGTTTGTTCTGTTTTTTCCTTTGACAGGTTGAAGTAGATCTGCTATGCTGCTCTTAACCATGAACGAAACCAAAGGATTCTATTCAAACACGAGCGATGTCCGTTTCCTAGACAGAAGGATTTCAAACCTTTCCACCTGCAAATCCTTTTCCTTCTCCGTTTCGTTTATCAAACAAGCCGGCTTAGTCTTAAGGTTTGATTCAATCAAGAAAGCCTTAGAAAGAGGTGCAAAAGGAAGAATCCTCACTTCCACTTATCAGAATTTCACGGATGTTCCTTCTCTTGAAAGGTTCCTAAAGCTTCAGAAAGAATATCCGGATTCTTTTTCCTGCCATCTGGACTTCCATTGTTTCGGAGACGACGGTTTCCATACCAAAGGATATCTTTTTTCTTTTGATGACCACAAGGAGGTCATTGTCGGTTCGAGCAACATCACGCGTTTTGCCTTGTTATTTAACAAAGAATGGGATGTTTCCGTTGTCACCGATTCGAACGAAAAGTTTTTCAAAGAAATCAGCAATGAGTTCGAATCCTTCTGGGAATATACCATACCTCTTTCCGGAGAACTGATCAAAAAGTACCAAGCCTACCTTGGAACAGCCATTGAACGATGGGATAGGGATTACTTTGATCCCGACAGCGAAAATAGGATCAAACCAAACCAAAGGCAGAGAAAAGCACTAAAAGAAATCCAGCGTTACCGGGACAGGGGAATAGACAAGGCTTTAGTAGTAGCAGCCACAGGCTCTGGAAAGACCTATTTAGCCGCCTTCGATGCCTTGAACAGGGATAGTCGTCGTCTCTTGTTCATTGTCCACAAGGATATCATCCTGAAAGCAGCAAGGAAGACTTTTCAGACCGTCTTCAAGGACAGCCGGACTTATGGAATTTACACCAGCGAGTCCAAGGAACTCGATGCTGATTTTCTTTTCGCTTCCAACCAGATTAGGTCGGAGAATCTCGACCTTTTCAGCAAAGATGAATTCGACTACATCATAATAGACGAAGTCCATCACGCCAGTGCTTCGACTTATCAGAAAATCATCCATTATTTCCAACCCCAGTTCCTTCTCGGTTTAACCGCTACACCGGAACGGAGGGATGGCCAAGACATTTATTCTCTCTTTGGGAACAATGTCCCCTATGATCTCCGTCTTCGGGATGCATTAATAAACGATTTGATCGTCCCCTTCCATTATTATGGAATCAAAGACTCATTAATTGACTATTCGGATAGCAAGTCTCCGGAAGGAATCCGCCGAATTATCCAAAGTGTCTCTTCATTAACCAATTGTGATTTCATTAAGGAAAGTGTCTTAAAATACAAGCCCCATGGGACAAAGCTGAGATGCGTTGCTTTCTGCAAAAACAAAGAACATGCCAGACTCAGGGCAAGGAACAGGGGAGAAGTCGGTTTCCACACCGCTTACCTCACTGGCGAGAACACAACCGGAGAGCGACTCAAGGTCCTGAACGACTTACAGGATGAGCGCAATCCTTTGGAGATGCTTTTTGCCGTTGATATACTCAACGAAGGCATCGATGTTCCATCGAGGAACAGGGTCCTTTTCCTGCGTCCGACGGAGTCACCGACTATCTTCATCCAGCAGCTTGGACGTGGTCTGCGGAAGTATCAAGGAAAGGAATACTTGACCGTGCTTGACTTTATAGCCAATTCCTATAAGCGTAGTGTTCAGATTGCATTAGCTTTAGGAAGTCTTTCCAAAGCCGGCTATGCCGATAAAATGACGAGGAGAAACGAAGTCATTTCGGATTTTTCTTCCCTGAACATCCCGGGTTTAAGGATTCATTTTGATGAGGAATCCCAAAAAGAGATTCTCGATTCTATCGAAAAGACAAATCTAAATAGTTTTGCAATCATCAAACAGGATTATCTTAACTTCAAGGATTATCTTAAAAGGACAAATACGGATCGTATTCCTAGGCCTAGGGATTATCTGAACAATGAAGTAGATGCGGATCTTCTCCGTTTCAGGCATAAATCTTCCTTTGAAAGCTATTATGATTTTATCTGCAAAGCGGAAAATCCGGACCATTGCCCGATTTTCGATGAAGAGGAAACGAAGGCTTTCGATTCCCTTTCGTATTATCTTCCTCTTGTCAGAGACAGGGAATACCTGATTCTTAAGAAACTATTGGAAGGCGAAAGGTCAAAGACTCAGCTTCAGGACTATTGCCGGAACAATTCTTTGCGTTTTGAAAGCGAGTCGTTCCTTCATGCCTTAGATAACCTAGAAGACAAGTTCTTCTATACCCGTAGGAGCAGTCATATCCAATTAGTCCGAGAAGAAAACGGTATCTTCAAACTAGGCTTTTCCTTAAAAAACACCGAGTTCCGGAAATGGGTTGAAAACCTCATTGAATATGGTCTGATCCGGTATCGGGGTGAATTCTTCGATGAAAAAGGTTTTGTTAAGCTTTACTACCGGTATTCGGTCGTTTCCTTTGCGACTGCCCTTAATTCAAAGCAGCTCTATATCAGGACGGGTGTCTTCAACACTCCTCATGGCAGAGTAATCACCATCAATCTAAGAAAGGATTCTCAGAAAGAAGAACGTTTAAAATACAAGGACAAGTTCCTTTCCACCAAAGTCATCCAATGGGAATCTATGCCGAAAACCACCAGGGAGAACAGCCGTGGAAAGCAGCTCCTAAGCGGAGAAAAAATCCATGTCTTAGTCCGTAAAACTAAAAAGCAGGATGGGCAGGATAGGCCGTATATTTACTTAGGGCTAGCCACACCAACCAATCCGAGAGTATCCGATAATGTCGGAAAGTGTCTTCTCTTTGACTTGGTATTGGATAAGGAAATCGATGAATCATTAAAATACGATCTGGGAATCGAGGACTTGAAACAATGAAGAAAACAATCAAAGTCGTAGCAGCCATCATTCTAAATCCGGAGGGCGAAGTCTTCTCGGCAAAAAGAGACTACGGCTTTCTAAAAGGAAAATGGGAATTCCCTGGCGGAAAAGTAAAGGGCGGAGAGAATGATGAAGAAGCGTTGAAACGCGAAATAAAGGAAGAACTGTTAACCGATATCGAGGTGGACAGATTCTACAGGAACGTGAAGTACGAATATCCGGATTTCTATCTGGATAGGAACTGCTACCTTGCCACTGTCAAAAAAGGGAGACTTACTACCATTTCCGGCATTCATTCCGAAGAGGCCTTCCATTCTTTCCCGGATTTGAAAAAAGAAGATTGGTGTCCGGCAGATCAGCAGGTTGTCAGCAAAATTCAAAAAGAAGGAATCTGATTGCAAACAAAAACCGTCTTGTCTTTATTAAATAGACTCGACGGTATTTTTGTTGAATCCAATTATCTCTAAACCCAAAGGCACGTGTCAGACCAGGTTCAGAATAAAATAACAGAAAACATCTAGGAGAAGCGGAAGATGATTAATGTCCGCAGGAGCAATCGTGGGCCATCTCATCCGTGGCTTCGATTAACTTGTCTGCCCTAAAGAGGGAAACAGTCTGGAAAACATCCCTGGTGTTGGTCAGATAGACTTTCCTTCCGTTCTGGTTCCTAAGATTCAGAAGCGGACGTCCTAAATGAGTGCAGATCCTGACATCGACATGATGCTGGCTCAAGAAGAGAGGAAGCTCATGATGCGTCCTTCCTTCGGTTTCCGCAAAGCCTTCTTTCAATATCTTCTTTTCTCTCGTGTCGACTTGGGCAAGATAGAAGACTTCCGTGGAACCAGTGGATGGGAAAATCTGCTTCGTCTCATTATCATACGGAATAGCAATCAGCATATTATTATCTCCTTGTCATTACCTTATTATTTTATCATACAAGGAAAACAGAAAGGCTATTAAGCGATGAAAGCCCTATTTCTCAGACAAACGGAAAAGAATAAAAAGAAAGTTTGCCTTTTTTCTTTTTTTGCTTATGATAGCAGCAGGAGATATCAATATGGAAGAAACAAACAAAAAGAAAAACAAAGGAGCAAAGTTCCTTCTTCATAGTGCTCAAGGCGTAACATTAGGAATCAGCGCTGCGGTTGCCGGTCTTAGCGCAGGAACCATTGCCGTTGCCGAACGATGCTATGACACCATCGTGGATGCCATCGCTGATCTAAGAAAGCATTTCAAGGCTTCCGTTCTGACCTTACTTCCTTTCCTGCTCGGAGGCATACTCGGAGCACTGTTAGCGTTCTTTGGAATCAAATACGGATACGATGCCGTTCCCTTTACCATCACGGGTCTATTCGGAGGTTTCATTATCGGCTCACTTCCTGTAGCAATCAGCGAACTGAAGAAAGGAGATAACGCCAAATCGAAGGCAATCCATGTCATCGGCTTTCTTCTTTGCTTAGGCCTCACTGCCTCTTTAGGCATTGTCACCGCATTAAGGAAGGTAGACCTAACCACTTACCTGAACTCCCGCGTCTGGTGGAGGTATCTACTCGTCTTGGTAGCAGGATTTGTGGCTGCTGGAGCTTGCGTTATTCCAGGAATATCCGGTTCAAGGTCCTTAAGGGTCATGGGAAGGTACTATCCGATTATCAACACTTATATCGGAGACGGTTCGATTTTCCACTCGGAAGACAAGACATTCTTAGTCACCGGCTTAGTTATTCTTTTGCTTCTTGTTGTCGGTGCGGTACTTGGCTTAATTGTCGCCTCAAAGTTCAGGAAGGTAAGGCTGACAAAGCATCGTGTCTCCACCTTCTACTGTATTCTCGGGTTAATCCTAGGTTCCTTTATCTCTAGGTTCATCAACTCCTCCATTTATCCAAAATACCCGACAAGGAAGGTCTATGACCTTGTCCTGGGCATCGTCTTATTCTTCCTTGGAGCTGCCCTCACTTTCCTTCTTGTCTTATACGTGGAAAAGAAAAAGAAATCAGCACAAGTAACGAAAAACAGCAAATAAGAAAACAGGATGGCTTAAATGCCATCCTGTTTTTCGTTTATAGATTGTCTTAAGAAAATTAATATTTTTCCGGAAAGAGATTATCGGAGATCAGAAGTTTCGATATTGTCCCTGTCATCAAAGTCTTGATTCTCGCCGCACCTTGCCCAGATGAAGGTATAGGCTTTGGTTCCGCATCCAGCATGGATGGACCAGGACGGGGAGATAACAGCCTGTTCATTATGGATAAACAAATGACGGGTCTCTTCCTTAGGTCCCCTGAAATGGACAACGGCTTCTTTCGGATCAATATCGAAATACAGATAGACTTCCCTTCTTCTTGCATGGGTGTGACAAGGCCTTGTGTTCCAGACGGAGCCCTCCTCGAGATGGGTTAGTCCCATCGAAAGCTGGCAGGTCTTGACGTTCTCCGGAATGATGAAACGGTTGATGGTCCGGACATTGCACTCTTCTTGTTTTCCGCAATGACGATGGTCTGCCTTTTCAAGCGGAATGTAAACGGTCGGATAAGAGGTATGAGCAGGTGCAGAAGCCAGATAGAACTTGGCCGGTGCTTCCTTATCAAGGGAACGGAAAGAGACGACTTTGGTTCCTCTTGAAACATATAAAGCATCAAAATGATGAAGCGGATATTCTTTTCCGTCAAGCGTCACGATGCCCTCTCCGCCGATATTGATGATTCCCCTCTCGCGTCGATCAAGGAAATGCTCGGCACGGAGTTCCGGAGCAGAAGAAAGAACAACTTCCTTGTCCATTGGAATGACTCCACCGACAATGATTCGGTCAATATAAGAATAAGTCCTGTGGATATCATCGACGCCAAAGACATCTTCGATCAGATATTCTTTACGAAGGCGTTCCGTATCGTAATGCTTATAATCTTCCCTAGAAGAATAGTCACGAGTAACAAGTTTCATATTTTTCCTTTCTATTCGTATTATCTTACAAACAGTTCCGGGCGTTCTTTCTTGACCTTATCAAGGCCGATCCTTCCGGAATAATTATGCTTGGCAACCACATCTCTCAATTTCGACCTGTCATTGTCTTTCAGAACATCGTAGATAGCCTTATGGTTCAGATAGAAGCTTTCGAGTTCCGGATTATCTCGTAGGAAGGTAAGAAAACGGTAGCGCCTGAAGGTCGGATGCTTCGTGTTCAGCCATTCGAGCACACTGGATTTCTTTGCCTTGGCATATAGGAAGGCATGGAAGTGGTTATCCAAATCGAAGTAGCTATTGGCAAAGGAGAGCTTCTCCCCCTTGGCCTTTTCATAGGACCTATGTTTCCTTTTCGCAAGGTCCCCATCCAGGTAGAGGAAATCGGAAGCAGTCCTCTTGCCCCTTACCGAGGTAAGGATCTGGAGTTCTATCGAAGCACGGATAAACCTCCTGTCATCCCTGTCTCTAAGGTTAATCGGAGTTACAAAGGAGCCCGATTGGGAACGGACTTCAAGAAGCCCGTCCTGTTCCAACGCTTTGAAGATATCCCGGATTGGAGTCCGCGAAAGATGGTATTTACCGGCAATTTCCGTCTCAGCTAGCTTACAGCCAGGAAGATATTTCCTGGTTACAATATCGTTCTCAAGTTCCTCCCAGATGACCTGGCTTTCTTTCGTCATGCCTTACGGGCTTCCTTGACAGCATCAACGAAGGCTTTGCTGCGTTTGGAGATTTCCTCATAATCACCGGTTTTCGCAGGAGCTGTCAGATAGCCGCCGGCAGAGACGGCACTTGCACCACACTTGATCCAGTCCTTGACATTTTCTAAGGAGACACCGCCGGAAGGAAGGAAAGAGGCCTGAGGAAGAGGTCCGTGCAAGGCTTTGAGATATTCCGGTCCAGGGAGTGAACCGGGGAAGATCTTGATCAGATCCGAGCCGGCTTTCCTTGCTGCTATGACTTCCGTCGGAGTCCTGCATCCAGGAATATAGGGAATCTGATATAGGTTGCAGATTTCTGCGACTTTGGAATCGAAAGCAGGGGAGACAATGAACTTAGCACCCTTTAGGATTGCATAACGGCAGGAGACTTCGTCTAAGACAGTTCCGGCACCGACAATAGCATCCTTGTCCTTGCTCCTTTCCTTGATGACTTCTTCCGCACCAGGAACGGTGAAAGTGACTTCAAGTCCTTTGATTCCGCCTTTCAAGACTGCCTTGCACCTCTTAACGGCATCGTTTGGGTTTTCGGCGCGAATAACGGCAACCACTCCGCTTTCAAGCAGTTCAGATAAGATTTCAAATTTCTTCATTCAAGGTATCCTCCTTTTTAAGATACGAATCAATTAGATTGTAGACAAACCTTCGATCGGCAAACAGCAATAGGCTCCTCCCGGTCTTTTCCTTGAATAGGTTGATGCGATAAATAACCGTATTACGATGGATAAACAGAGGAAGAGAAGAAAGAATCGGAGAATCGTTATAATACCTGTAGGAAAGAACCGTTTTGAGGACATCTCTGTCCCTATCCTGAATCAAGGAATAGAAAGAAGAATATTCCTTCTTGTCGTTCCTCAAGGAAAAGAGAGGAATGACTGTATTATTATCGCATTTCTGCAGGTATTCTGCATAGAGAGAAAACTCGTTCGATGGAACTAAAAGCGCTTTGATATCGTGTCCGATGTCTTCACAGAGGGCTGGGAAGCTTGTGGCAAAGACCGCATAATCACGTTCATCCTCGAAAGAAACAGAATCCCCTTCGAAAACGGCATCTTTGACAAGCAGATGGACAGCCTTTTCCACCTTCTCTCTGTCGGAAGGTTCAGAGAAGGATAACAAAACCCGGATTCTATTCATCATCTTTGAAAGAAAGGACCTGATTCAAGGAAACTCTCTTTCCCTCCATTCCTATCGTCTTGACGTTTTCAAGGCTGACCGATTCGACGTTATAGAAGACAAAGCCTTGTTTCTTCCTCTTCTCGATATCGCACAGCCTCGCCGGGAAGCCTTCTTTTGCATCTTCCTTCCTAGCGAAAGAAGAATCCTTGATGGTAATGGATTTGATTTTCTGCTCCGGCAGTCCGTAGAAGAAGCCAAAGGCGACTTCGCAGTCATCGGCATGAATATTCTGGAACAGGAAGGAGCCGAGATAAGGTGTCCTTTCGCTGACTGGATGCGGATTCTTGTCCTGAACAGAGAAGTCTTTTCCATCCGGGTCACAGAAATAGAACCTGTTCCTGACAAGGGGAGTCAGGACATGATGCATAATAATGTCCTTGAACACTATCTGATCCCTGACGGACTCTTTTCCGCGTCCCCGTCTCGTCTTGATTCTTAGACCGCGGTCGGTATCTTCAAAAAGACATCGTTCGACCTGAATGTCCTTGATTCCATAGGCAGCTTCAGAGCCTAGGACGATCGCGCCATGTCCGTTTTTCCTATAACAGTTGCGAATCAGGCAATTTGATAATGGGGTCTTCCTCTCCCTGGCCAGATTCCGTTTGTCGCTTTTCAAGGCAATGCAGTCATCTCCGACCGAGAAGCGGATACCTAAGATTTCGATATCACTGCAGGCTTCCGGATCCCTGCCATCGGTATTTGGGGCATCTTTAGGGTTTTCGATATAAAGATTCAGGAAGGACATCTTTTTGCTAAGAAAAGGATGGATGGTCCAAGCTGGGGAATTCTTAAAGGTCAAGCCGATGACCTGGATATTCTCGCTTCCATAGGTATAAAAAAGAGAAGGGCGTCCATAGGGAAGTTTTTTCACGTCATGCCAGAATTCATCCGATTTATCGGCCATTCCATCGATTGTTCCTTCTCCGACAAGGGTCACATTCTTTGCGTAGATCCTGTTCATAAGAGAAGGCTTTGAAACAAAAAAGTCACCTTCCCAGCTTTGGCAGGGAAGTCTCCGTTGGTCTTGGATATCGTATCGCTCTTTTGGTAACAAAGGATAATCCTTCGCATTTGGATTTCCGTATAAAACTGTTCCTTTTGGAATCAATAGAGTCCTCTCGGAATGGAGCATCAAAGAAGTCACATGATACTCTTTTTCGTCAAGGACCAGCCTTCCGTCTTTGGGTGTATAGGCAACTGCAAGGCTAAGACGAAGAGTATCATCCTGCTTAGGATCCTCTTTCACAAAGTCAGAAGCATAGAGAATACTGGTAACTGCTTTTGTTTTGAATACAATCTCTTCTTTCTCAATCGAAAGCTTATATTCTCTAGCTGGTTCTAATCCGAAGATAGTAAAGACATTTTCGTTTGTCTTCAAAACTTCTTTTCCGTCTAGGAAAACCTTCCGTTCTTTTTCGGAGAAAAAAGGGGTTTGGTCATCGGTTTCGATGGTCAGGGAAACAGGAGTAACCTGTACGATGCGATATTTCATTCGGTCTCCTTTCCTTTAATTAGACGTACGATAACATTTTTGATGAAGAGGAAGATTCCATCGACAAGAAACATAACAAGCGCAAACGAGAAGGGTTCCCGGAAGAAATAAGTATAGGGATAGTAGGATGCAATAAAGAGATACAGCTTCAAGCAGATCAGCCAGGAAAGGAAACCCACAAGGAAGCCGTAGACAATATTGATGAAGAAGGAATAGATATGCTTTCCACGGCACATCCAGTAATACTGTCCCTCTTTATCGTAAATCTGTATGGTGTCCAAAATCGGGTAGACAAGGAAATCGTTGAAAGCACCAAGGGCAAAAGAGGAAATAATCCTTAAATACAGGGAATTCTTATCCGTCAGTTCAGCAAAGAGACTTCCAAGGCCCATCTGAAAGAGAAAATAATTGAGTCCGAAGAACCAATATTTAATCAACAAGGCTTTGACCGGATAGGGAACACGGGCAAGGAAACTTCGGTTTCCTTTTAGCCTCTTTCTTTCTTCTTTTGACAGAGATACCTGTTCTTTCTTTGTTTCCGGCTTTTCTTGTTTCATCTTGGTTGCTGTCCTTTAGGGAATATTCTACGCTTCTTTCTTTTTCCGGTGCAGATGGAGTTTCTTGAAGAACGGTTGGAGGATAGGGGCTAAGAAAGCCAAGCCATAAGTCACAAGAAGGAAAATAATGTGGGTAATCGTCAAGGATTTGGACTTTGCGACATAACCAGCTTCGTCCTTGATGGCATTGAGATCATTGTAGAGACCGGATTCAATATTGATATCGTTGACATGAAGGAAATCCAGGAGAAGAGACAAGGCGGTAATCAAAGTGAAAATAGAGAAGAAAAGAAGGAAACGTTTCTTACTTGCTTTCCGGGAAGATGCATTCAAATAAACAAGGACGCTCCTAAACGAAGCCACGACATTGATAAAGAAGAGAATCGCGTTCCTCTTATAATTCGAAAGGATAACGATTGCATTGACATGGGTCGGAATATTGAAGGTGAACAACCTACAAGTTATACAGGAAAGAATCAAAGGAATGATAGCAATATGGTTCTTCAAACGGATAAAAGTACGGGTGACAAAAAGTTTGAACGGGCTCTGTGCCCTTGCCTTGCTTAAATCCTCTTCATCATCGCTGACCGCGTTCAGCCCAGACCTTTCGATACCGGAATCAGCATCGCTCTTAAAGCCTAAAGAGGCGGACTTTGTCTTTTCTTCTTTTTTGTTTTCTTCCATGGTACTGCCTCCTATTCTTCTTTAACAGCTTTGCCGTCCCTGAAGTCGAAGAAACAGATCTTATCATCCCGGAGAGAGACTTCAATGACCTGCTTAGGCTCGAACTCCAGCCAGCCTGGCATTTTCCTGATAGTCTTGTATCCATAGAAAGTACCATGGATCAAAGAGTTCCTTCCAAGATGCTCAACGACATCTACCGTGAAAGGATGAGGATTTTTTCCACCAAGAACAAAGTTCTCGGGACGGATTGCCATGAGTATTGGTTCATTTTCGTATTGACGGATGCCGTTTTTCCTGCGTTCCGGAATCTCTTCAACCAATCCGTCTTTTCCGACAAACTGGCCATTGACGATTTTACCATCAAAGAAATCCATGCTCGGATTTCCAATGAAGTATCCGACAAAGGCATTGGCAGGATGGTGATAGACTTCATATGGTGTGCCAATCTGCTGGACCTTGCCCATGCTCCTGACAACAATACGGTCGGCAAGAGTCAAAGCCTCGGTCTGGTCGTGAGTAACATAAATCCTGGTCGCTCCAAGCTTATGATGCAGAAGCTTGATTTCTCTTCGCATGGAAGAGCGGAGCTTTGCATCCAAGTTGGAAAGAGGTTCATCAAAAAGAAAGACTTTCGGATTGCGTACGATAGCTCGTCCCATCGCAACACGCTGACGCTGTCCACCGGACAATTCTCCCGGCTTCTTATTCAACTGCTGTTCCAGTCCTAAGATCTTCGCAGCATGCCTGACTTTTTCGTGAACGATTTCTGGCTGTGTTTTTCTTAAGGTCAGGGAGAAAGCCCTGTTTTCATAGACAGTCCTGTTTCCATAAAGTGCATAATTCTGGAAAACCATGGCAATGTCACGGTCTTTGGCGGCCAGAGTCGTCACATCTTTTCCGTCGATAATCAGATGGCCGGAAGAAATATCTTCAAGTCCCGCCACCCTGCGAAGAGTCGTGCTCTTTCCGCATCCGGAGGGACCGACAAGAACGATGAACTCTCCGTCTTTGATATCAAGATTGAAATCTTCGACGGCCTGGACTCCTCCGTCATAGATTTTCTTTAAATGCTGTAACTGTAAGTCTGCCATAGTTAGTTGCCTTTCTCGTTTTCAATCGGTTTGACGGTTTTCAGATAGGCACGAAGAGATTTTCCACGGAAGAAAGTCAATAATCCGGCAAGAATCAGGAATGCACCAGCACAGATATAGAAAGACCTGACGCAGGAATAAATGCTTCCAGACCTGATGCCTGCCTTAAGAAGGCTCAAAGGAAAGAAGAAAACACGGACAATATTGAAGATTCCCCTAAGGATAGCAAGGATGGATCCGCTCTTGGAGTAGTTCTTCCTCTGGATAGAGGAAGTCAGCCTGAAAAGCAGAAGAAGAATATTGATTAACACATCGATCCCGGTGATGGCACCAGATGTCCTCTCTTTTCCGAATAAGGTAATCGCCGTTTCGTTGATGGACGTTCCCGAATAACTGACCGCAAAGCCAAGGCAAAGGAAGGCACACGCTATAAAACCGAAATTGTAGCAGACCTTATTCGGACGATAACGGAGCCTATCGAGCTGGATGCCTTTTGGAAGAAAGTAATCCTTGACGCGATCCTGGAAGCTTTTCTTGGAATTGTTGTTCCTGTTCTCACTCATTTGGATTCTTCCTCCTTTCCTTTTCCATCAGCAACATAAGTAACCGGATTCTTCACGCCGATTTTTTTATTGTTCTCGTAACGGACACGACCCTTGATTTTATCGACTAACACGATAACGGAGACTGCCGCAAGCACAAACAGAAGAATCGCAAGGAGATAGCCAAGGATAAAAACAGCAGGATGTGGATTAATCTTTATGGAAAGGGAATGATCCACGAAATAGGTATTCCTTTCTTCAAAAGGAAGAAGCTGATAATAAGCCGAATAGAGAATCGTCCCTTTCAGAAGGAAAATACCGGATAGAACAGACAGAACAATCAGGATACCGAACCAGGTAAAGTTGGAAACATAATAAACAAGGCGGGTATGACATCTCCTAACCCTGTAAAAGGCACCAAGAAGCAATCCGAGAATAGAAAGAATCCTGAAAAGATTGTTGTATGGTTGAATCGGTTTATAGAAATTTTTCCTGGATTCATAGTATTTGCAAGGTGCAGCTGCCGTTCCCCTGCCAAGGGCAAAGACAGCAAAAAGAGCATAGGCACCAAGGGTGATAAACCCGAAATACTTCTGGAGGAATGTTTCAATTTTCTTCATGGTCAGTAACCCTCTTTTCATAAAGAGCAGGGGGATGGTTTCCCATCCCCTTGCTTGAACTTCGAACCGTAGTCAGCTGATTATTGAGCTAAATAACGGGTGTAAGCGTCGTTGTAGTATTTGACTAGACCGGAAAGTTTCCTCTGGTTGTTGACAACATCGAGGTAGTTTTCCTTGGTCATATTGTAATCGCCGATCTTTCCAAAGCCGTTCTGGATAATGGTATACCTAGAGGCAGCAATCGGATCGCCTTTGGTAACGGTAAAGAACTTGCTGACAGCCGTGAATTCGGTCGTGATAGAGCTGTTCTCAGCTTCAGTGAACGGTAAGGTGGTCGGAACGATATCCTGCCTGTGGCTTGCATTGCCGCTCTTATGGTTGACATGCTGGAGGACGCCTAAGGCAATTGCATTGTTGATATCATTTAAGGAAGCCTGAGCCTTGGTAGAGACAGTCTGGAATTCCCTGCCCTGCTCTTTGACATAGCCGACTGGGAAGGTTCCGCCAAGATAGTAACGATAGTAATTGGTGTAGTTTCCGCCCGTCAGAGTCGCCATTTCCTGTTTGCAGGCATCCGAGAGGACCGGAACGATCTTGCCCTGATAGTTCCTACCTTTGATGGAGCCATCATTATTGTGAGCTAAGTATTTGTCTGGACCGTAGGACCTTAAGCGGTTGCCCTGGACAGAGTAGAGATAATCGAACCTAGTAAGAGCACGTTCAAGCTTATCTCCGGTGGTCTGGCTTGTGATGAACCAGCCCTGCGGTTTGACGGAACGCCAGCTTTCGGTGTAATGGATGTAGTTTCCATTGACTCCGTCATCCCAATCGGCAACGGCAGGAAGAATGGAGGAGAAGAGGAACTTTCCGTCATTTAAGGCAGAAGCGGTGCTATCGTCGTTATAAATCGTCGTGGTCTGGTTGTAGTCATAGGTAGCAAAGCCTAAGTCATGTTTTAAGAAATAACCACGGAAGTCACCATTGGTGACAGAATCCTTCTTGTCGAAATCGTGATAGACAAGTCCCTCATCATAGAGCTGATGGAGGATTTCTAAGCCTTTCCTGAATCCTTCAGTTCCACGGGCATCGGCTAACTTGCCATCCCTTCCGACATACCTGAAGAGGTTACGGGATTCAGTTCCACGGACACCCCAGAACTGAAGCAAACGGATCCTATCAGCAAGACGATCATTGGTATTGGCACGTGGGAAGAACGGAATAATATTCAGATCGGCTTTTCCAGTCAGGAATTCAGGATTGAGCTTGACACAACGGAAGAGAGCGACCATTTCATCGGCATCATAGACAGCCTTTCCACCGCAGAAAAGTTCACTGCGCTTCTGTCCATAAGTGTTTCCATAAGTATCATCAATATACTGACGGAGAATCTGGACAGCGGTTTCGCCATTTAAGTGTTCAGCAGCATTCCTACGGGCAATGATTCCTTTTCCAGAAGCATACTTCTTGTTTACGCTTCCCTTGACGCCGTTGACAATCGCGTCAACATTAGTATCGAGGGCATCCGGCCTAGTCGGCTGATATTCCTTGTTGGCAAGATCGACATGTCCAAGTCCAGTAGTCGGCCTATCGCCGTCTAAGAGTTTCTCGACCCAGTCCTGACGGACCATCATCCTACGTTCGATATCATCGAAGCCATCAAAGTACGGTGCATAATAGATACCGCCATCGGAAGCCGTGATAATCTTCTTGACCGCCGGATAATCTTCCAAGAACTTCTTGAAGTTCGGCCTTTCGTCAAGATGTTTACCTAAATCGACAAGCGGTTTGCTGGAATCGGTTCCAGCAGCCAAGATCTGATCGGAGTTACCCTGAGCGACATTGATGACCTTTTCACCGGATTTGAATCCTTTGGACTTGATATCGTCGAAGTTAGCCTTGATAGCAGACTTTCCGTTCGGAGAAACATCATCAATAGTCCTGTTGAGGTCCTTCTGCCTCTGACGCCAGACCGGTTTAAAGTCTCCAGCTTTATAGGTAGTTCCATCGGCACCGGTATACGGAAGCTTGGCAGCAGCGCCTTCGATGAATTTCCTATGACGGTCATTGTTGTCATAGTAAGCAGACCTGGTAAGTTCGACTTTCTTTTCCGGAACTGGATACTTCTCATCGACATAAGCATTGGGATCCTTGTTGGAAGTGGATTCCTTTGTCTGCTCGGATGCCGTCACCTTTTCCGTCGGTTTCTCTTCGGTCGGCTTTTCGGCAGAAGGAAGGGAGACATTCGGTTTGCAGCCAACTAAGGCAGCAAGCGAGAGGATGGAAAGAAGACTGAACGTGAATTTGGATTTCATAGCAATATTTACCTCCTAGTGAATCAAATTCCTTTATAAATAGCTTCTATCGAAGCGATTTACCATAACCATATCGTACCGACGTTCTACTCTTTGACACCGCCGAGATTGACACCGGCTGCAAAGTATTTCTGAATAAACGGATAGATAATCAGAATCGGAATAATGGCGCAGATAACCATCGCGTAGATAGAAGACTGAAGCGCATATCCGTTGACGATTCCTGCACCGTTATCGGCAATGTTCTGTTCAATTGTCTGTATCTGTGTCTGAATCGTAACCTGAAGCGGCAAATCATAGGCATTGTCGACAACTTTCCTTGCCCAGAAGTAACCATTCCAACGGGAGATACCGAAGAAGAGGGCAACAGTTGCTACAGTCGCTTTCGACCTAGGAACATAGATTTTCGACCTAATCTGGAAGTCGTTTGCGCCATCGACGGTTGCTGCTTCCTCGATTTCCTTCGGAACACTCTGGAAGGCGTTTCGGAGAAGGATGACATTGTAAGCGGACCTTCCCATAGCGAAGACAATGACCCATTTCTGATCGGTGATTCCCATCGTACCGAAGATGGATTTTGTCTGCTGGTAGTTCAGGTTCCTTGGAATGACACCCGCTGCGAACCACCTGGTGAAGACCATCAGGAAGTTGAATAGTTTCTGCCCTGGCCTTCTTGATTTGCTCAGGGCGTAGGCACCGAAGATAGACAAGGCCCTGCAGTAAATCGTTCCATAGACAGTTACGAAGAAGGTGTTGGCATAAGAGATCCAGAACCTCTTATTTTCGAAGACATCCCTGAAGGCATTCCATTGAATTCCGATTGGATACAGGATGACTTTTCCGGAAATGACGGCCTCTCCGTTGCTGATAGCCGAAGATAAAACGAAGAGGAGTGGGTAGAGGCATAGGAGAGCAAAGAGAGTAATGATGGCGTAGGAGACGATCTTGAAGGCGAGTTCGGAACCTGACCTATGGACTTTCTGTGCTTTGGCTTTCTTGTTGAGTTTTAGACTTTTTTCTTTTTCCATAAGTCCTCCTTAGTAGAGTGAAGCGGAGGATACCCGCTTAGAAACCTTATTAGCACCGATAACGAGAACCATAGACAACAAGGAGTTGAACCTATCGGCAGCGGCTCCCATACCCTGGTTGGCATTGGAGTTGCCCATGAAGGTGTTGATGACGTAGGTAGAAACAGTTTCGCTGGTTTCGAATGGTGCACCGAGCTGCTGGAGCAGGTAGACTTTCTCGTATCCGACGGTTAACAGTGAACCGATTTTCAAGATGAGCCTAATGGCCAGCGTGGCCGTCCTGCCTGGAATCGTGACATAGCGGATTTGCTGCATCTTGGTCGCACCATCGATTCTGGCGGCTTCGTAGTTTGTCGGAGAGATTCCTAGAATTGCTGCGAAGTAGACAATGGAACCATATCCGGCTTCCTGCCAGATGCCGGAGACAGTGAAGACTGAGCGGAAGGCTTTGGCATTGGTCAAGAGGTTATTGACACCCCTGTGTTCGAAGATGGCTTCAATCGGGCCGGCGCTAGAGACCTGGCTCGATGGAGCTAAGAGCCTTGAGATAATCGTGGTCCTGACAACCAAGGAGATAAATTTTGGCAGGTAGCAGAGGACCTGAGCAACCGAACGGTAAGCTTTGTTCCGGATTTCCGAGAAGAAAAGAGCGAGGATAATCGGGAAGGGGAAGCCGAAGACAAGTCCGTAGAAGGAGAGAAGGAAGGTGTTACGGAATGCGGACCAGAATTTGGTCTGCTGGAAGAGGAACTGGAAGGAGTAAAAGCCGATGAAGTCGCTTGTGAAGGCTCCGCCACCAAACGAGGAATCAATCTTATAATCCTTAAAGGCCCTGATCCTGGTTCCGATTGGAATGTACTTCCAGACCACGAAGAAGAAAGCAAGCGGGAATAATAACAGATACAAACGCCAGTCCGTGATGATCGCGTGGAATTTCTGTTTCCAGTAATCCCGTTCCCTGCGCTGGACTTCTTCTTCTGTTGCTTTTGGTAACTGTCTAGCTGCCATGGTTTGTTCCTCCCTTGTTCTTCTTCATTTCATAGGTTTCTCTGTCGGCTGTGTTTTCCTTATCGAAGAGAGAAGGACGGTTTTCGATTTTTCTTCTTTCCGCTTCCCTCTTCTTCAAGTCTTCGGTCGACAAGGTGCCGCCATCTAATAAAGCAGCATCGTTCACATCATTTCCTTCAGCCCTCTCCTCTAACTTGTAATAATCGAATTTTGCTTCCCGCCTCTGAGCCGTCTCATTCTTCTTCTGTCTTTCCTTGATCCTTTCCTTCCTGTCCATCAGAATGGATTTCTGAAGGAAGGCAGCAAGCAGGATTAGTAGTCCGACAACAACCTGGATAACATCTGCACCGATTTGGATACCGATGTTCTGATAATAATCTTGGTTTCCGATTTCGCAGAGAAGCTTTCCGGCTTCGAAAGCGAGATAACCAGTGATTGCGTAGAGAACCAAGTAGCCGTAGTTCCTTCTCCTTTTTTCCATGTATCCTTCTTTCTTGAAGAACAGAAGGCAGACACTGAGGAAGAGATAAGGAACAAAGGTTGCAAGGAATCCGTAGATGGAGTATTCGTTTCTCAATACGGAACGAATGGTCTGGCCGATCAGGCCAGTCACAGGGCCTAGGATAAGCCCATAAGCGTTCCAACGTACCCTCGCAATCCTAGTGACAGCCGCAGTAACCGATATGTAGAACCTTGGAAGTTTTGTGAAACGGAACACAAGGGCTGTTACTACCTCAACAAGCAGTGCAATGCTCCTTAGCCTAGAGAGGTCGATGAGACGGAACTTTTTAAGACTCATGTTGCCTCCTAAGCTTGTATACAAGCAACCGCTTACATAGATTATAAGCACAAATTTAAATTTTGAGACTTACTTGTATACAAGAAATTAAAAAAGTGCCTTAATTACGGCACTTTTGACTTCAAAATATTTAAAAGTTTTTCTTGACTTTGTTTTTTTCGCAGAAAGATTTCACCATTTTAGCCCAGGCACAAGAGACTCCACCAAGTCTTTTGAAGAAAGGATGTCATCCGCTTTCACTCCTTCGAAGATCCTTGTCGCATCCGGGCAGTACTTTTTAACGCACTCCCTCCTAAATGGATAGTCGAACCCTCCTTTTCCTGGAGAAACCTGTGTCAGCTTGTTGTCTTTGATCCTTCCGTCTTTCAAATGGATGATCTTCGTCTTTGTGCCGAAAGTCTGTAAAGCTTCTTGGAAAATATCGTTTCTTTTTTCGAAGTTCGATGCATCGAGTAGGTTATATATATCAATCGTGGCAAATACATTGTCCATGTTGAGTTCGGATAAGAGTCTAGCATGCCGCTTGACATCATACCTGACATGTCCAAAGGCAGACTCGATACTGATGGAGACTCCTTTCCTCTTTGCATACTCGGCAAGTTCGAGAAATACCTTCTTGCTTGCCTGATAGCCTTCTTCCGTATGGTTTTTGGGATGGTAGACCCAAGGACTATCCGAATAGGAACCCGTTTCGCTTCCGACCAGCGGATATCCGAAATATTTTGCAATATCAATGTTCTTCTTGAAATTAGATATGCCTTCTTCGACAACTCTCGGATCGGAGTGGACTGGATTGAAATAAGCACCAAGCCTTGCTACCTCAATTCCGTTTTCCTTGAAAGCATTGGAAACATTTTTCCTGAAGTCCTCCTCATACAAAAAAGAATCGAAAGCCTTCTTGAAGACAAGCTGGACTGTCGAAAAGCCGTATTGTTTCCTAGTACCAATAAAGCCATAGAGGTCCGTCTTTGCCGCCAAGTCATGGGCACGCACACCAAGTTTCATATCTTATGTTTCCTTTCCACTTCCATTCTGTTATAGACTATTTTAATTAAGACAGGAGCTTTTAATCATGATTTCTCTTACAGTATTCAAGGATAAGCAGACATTGACGTTCTTCTCGGTAGAGGACAGGCTATCCAAGCTGAAAGAGCTAAGAGAACGAGAACCACTAACTCCCTACAATATTATATTAGAGACAAAAGAGAAAATATCCTTCTCTTTTCCTTTTGATTATTTCCATGTTGTGCTCCACGGGAAAATCGAGGATGATCACTATGCAAAGGAACTCGACGGAGAAGGAAAAGAGCTCACAACCTGGAAGACACCGGTCAGGAAAGTAACCGGGAACCACAATGTCTTTGAGAACTTACTCATTGAAAACATAGCCCGAAAACCAGAAGAGAAGGGACAGGAAGTCGCCCTTGCTGTCTACGGAGATGATAACCTTTTCTATAGCTGTACGCTGATTTCAACGCAGGATACTTTGTTTGTCGGTCCTCTGCCGGATGACTTATCGACCCGATACATCGGCTTCCTTCCGGAAGAAGAAAGATACCATGAAGGAAACTGCACGAATTATTTCTACCATTGCACTATCAAAGGAACCGTGGACTTTATCTTCGGAGCAGGAAGGGCCTTGTTCTACCTCTGTGACCTCGTTACATTAAAAGACAAAAGAGGAGAAACCTACGTGGTAGCACCAAGCCATTCGCTGAAGGATGACTTCGGATATTATTTCGAGTCCTGCCAATTCCAAAACGGAGGAGCAGAAAAAGGAAGCACCTTCCTAGCACGCCCTTGGCGTGACTATGGAAAAGCAGTCTTTTCCAATTGCACCTATGAAGACCACATCAATCCGCTGCTTTTCCATGACTGGAGCGATGTCAACCGAACAAAGACCTGTCGCTTTGAGGAATACCCGCGAAGCGAAGGACGAATTTATTTCACACGCAACAAAAAAGGCTCCATGCTGCCAGAGCAGTACAGAGCCTTATTAGCTGAATTCAGGAAGTTTAACGTTTAAAGTAATTAACAGCGTTGTTATAAGAGACATCTTCGACAATCTTGCCGAGGGTGTCATAATCTTCCGGATAACGGCCTTCCTCAACTAATTCACCAAGGTAGTTGCAGAACTCACGACGGAAATAGTCGTGACGAGGATAGCTTAGGAAACTACGGGAATCGGTCAGCCTTCCGATGAAGCAGGAGAGGAGACCATCATTTCCGAGACGTTTGAGCTGGGTCCTCCTGCCATCATAATGGTCATTGAACCACCAGGAAGTACCCATCTGGATCTTGCCTTTCCTTCCACCCTGGAAGCAGTTCCTCAGCGTGACAAGGACGATATAGTCTTTTTCGTTCAGTGTAAATAGCACTGTCTTCGGAAGCTCATTTGTCTCATCCAGAGAATCAAGAAGAGCGGAGAGCTTTTCGCTGACCGGCAGATCACTCACGGCATCAAAGCCCGTATCAGCACCCCTGGCTTTGTAATTGCGGAGGGAATTGTTGCGGAGGGCACCGATATGATATTCCTGTACCCTATTGTACTTATGATACCTACGTCCTAAATGGAGAAGGAGGTATCCTTTGTACCTGTCTTCCTCTTCAAAGGAAACCGGTTCTTGCTTCCTTCCCTTAAGGAAGATGGCATTTGCCTGTTCATAGGTAGTGCCTTTCTTGAAATGCCTGACATCCAGGGCATGATCAGAGGCGACGCACCCATGTTCGACAAAGAAGGCAAGACGTTCATCCAAGGCCTCCAGCCTGTCCTTCAGGCTATGGAGTTCCTTACCCGTGACTTTGGCAAGCTTTTCCCTTTCCGGAACAAAGGTATCCCGTTCGACATTGATGACCTTATCCGGACGCCAAGCCGGAGCAACCTTAGTCTTCAGCGTTGGATCATTGGCCCTGATTTCATGGTAATGAAGATCATCGACTGGATCATCTGTCGTATAAACGGTTGCAACGTTGCTCCTTTCCATCCTCTTACGGGCAGAAAGGGTCTTAAGCTTTTCATTGCATTCCTCATAGATTTCCTTAGCTGTCTTCGGGGAAAGAGGCTTCGTGATGCCAAAGAAATGCTTCAGTTCAAGATGGGTCCACTCATAAATCGGGTTTCCGATCCTATAAGGCATGCATTCCGCATATTTCTCGAACTTCTCCCAATCGGACTTATTTCCGGTGATGTATTCTTCTGGGACACCTAACTCACGCCTTAAGCGCCATTTGTAATGGTCGCCATAGCCGTCTTTTCCAAGCCAAGCCTCGGTAATGGAAGAAAAATGATAGTCATCGGCAATCTGTTCCGGAATCAGATGGCAGTGGTAATCGAAAATAGGCATCTTCTGCGCATGTTCGAAATAGAGCTTCTTTGCAACTTCATTGTCTAACAGAAAGTCATCGCCTAAGAATTGTTTCATAGTTTTTACTCCTACAGGGTAACACCTGTTTTAAACAAAGCAATCGGATCCGCATCATTCCGTTCTGCTTTGACCTCCTTCCCGGAAGCCACGGCAAGAATCAAATCGAGAAGGTCCTGCGTAACTTTTTCCCAAGGTTCTTCCAAGACTCTTCCACCATCGAAGTCAATCCAATCGGCCTTCTTCTTGCTGACAAGGGGGTTCGTTCCGATTTTGATGGTCGGAACAATAGAGCCAAAGGGAGTTCCTCGGCCCGTAGTGAAGCAGATCAAGTTACAGCCAGCTGCTGCTAAATCGGTACAGGCAACCAGATCGTTACCTGGTCCGTTAACTAAGGAAAGACCAGATTTTACAGCACGCTCGCCATAATCTAAGACATCTTCGACTTCCAGGCATCCGCCTTTCAGGACACAGCCATTCGATTTTTCCTCAAGGGTTGTGATTCCGCCATCCTTGTTTCCCGGTGAAGGATTCTCGTAACAAGGCCTGTTGTTTCTGGCATAGTAGTCTTTGAAACCGGTAATCAGGGAAACAACCTTATTATAAACAGCTTCATCCTTTGCACGGTTCCTCAGGCTCTGTTCGGCACCGAACCTTTCCGGAACCTCGGTCAAGCAGACTTTTCCGCCGCTTGCTCCGACAATATCGCTCACCCGTCCAAGCAGAGGATTTGCGGTGAGTCCGGAAAATCCATCCGAACCACCACATTTTACACCTAATGAGAGCCTAGATAAAGGAAGCTTCGTCCGTTTGTCCTTCCTCCTGACCTCATAAAGTTCCTCCCTGAGGGATAAGCCGTAACTGATTTCATCATCCTGATCCTGGGCATTGAAATACTTCACGCGTTCTTTGTCTATCGGACCAAGCTCTTCCCTGAAGGAAGACAGACGGTTATTCTCGCAGCCAAGGCCTAAGACAAGCAGGCCTCCGCAGTTGGGATTCTTTGCAAGACTCTCCAAAAGACGTTTCGTATGAGTCAGATCGTCTCCGAGCTGAGAGCATCCATAAGGATGCGCAAGGACTTTGACATGATGAAGAAAAGAAGGGTGAAGCGATAAAAAACGTTCCTTCCTCAGAGAAAGAAGCGAGTTAACGCATCCGACTGTCGGAACCAAGTACCTATCATTTCTAGTTCCAGCCAAGGAAGAAGAACGCAGATAGCCAAGCCAGGTCTTATCCGATGGCTTGACGTTTTTGATTTCGCTCTTGTGATAAGAATAGGAGGGTTCCAATGTATTCAAGGAAGTCTCCAGATTATGAGAATGAACCCATTCGCCTTTCCGGATATCTTTCTTGGCTCTTCCGATGATTGCGCCGTACTTATGGAGCAGTTCGCCTTTTATCCTATCGTGGAGGGCAACCTTATGTCCCATTGGCACATCATCGAGAAGGAGGATGCCATTGACTTTATCCCCCTTTTTGAAAGGCTTCAGGACGACGATGACATCATCGGTTTCCCGGATCTGGACAAAATCATTCATGGAACTTTTTCCTTAAAGCGGACATCCTGTCCTTTTCGGAAAGAATCAATGCCAATGAAGAGACAAATTCCTCTTCAAGGGCTTTGTTCTCGCTTAGATTCCTTCCCCAGAGTTCCTTATTGGAAAGGAATTTATCCGCCAAGGCCTTAACATTCTTTTCTGCTTCGTATTCCTCCCAGATTTTCTTTGTGAATGCAAGATTCTTAGGATCATCCTGGAGCTTGATTTCCTCTTGGACACCGTCCTTAATGCGATAGCCGCGGTAAAAGACAAGAAGAGCAGCAAAGGCAAAGATAAGATGAGAAGGAACTCTTCCTTCTTTAAGATTATCTAAGACCGTGGGAAGGTCACGTTCCTTATACTTCGGAAGACTATTTAAGGCAATGGACCTAAGAGCATGATGAACATAGGGATTGAGGAAGCGTTTCCTAACATCCTTAGCAAATTGTTCGCTTCCTTCAGCAGTCAGAGTCGGCAGAATTTCCTTATGCTGTTCCTCCTCAAGGAATTTCCTGATTTTCTCATCAAGAAGAGACTGTCGGACTTCATCGTAACCACAAAGATAGGCAACTGGGACAAGCGAAGTGTGGGAACCATTGAGGATACGGACCTTGCGCTGCTTATACGGATGAACATCCTTGACATAGACAGCATGAAGACCGACTTTGTCAACCGGGAATTTTTCCTGGACAAAGGGTTCTTCCTTTAAGACATAGAAGTGGAAGTACTCTCCTTTATCCCTGTTATTATCGATATATCCGTATTCTTTGCAAAGCTTATCGAACTCATCTCTCGGGAAGCCAGGAACAATGCGGTCAACAAGGGTAGAGGTATAGTGGCAGGAATGGTTGATATAGTCAAGGAACCCTTCATCGAGGTTCCTCTTCTTGGCAAGCCTGTTCAAGACTTCGCGGAGTTTGTCTCCGTTATCATCAATCAGTTCACAGGGAATGATTGCAAGTCCGTAGTCTTTTCCAAGAGTCTCATAACGATGTTTGAGCAAGGCAAGAAGTTTTCCTGGATAGGAAACCGGAGTATCTTTGCTAAGGTCAAGTTTGGTATCGCCTTCCTCGTAGTGGATACCGGCTTCCGTCGTATTGGAAATCACGACTTCGAGATCCTTGCTTTCCGCATAGGAAAGATATTTCTTGAAATCCGTATAAGGATTCACAGAGTCATCGATGACATCGATGACTTCATGGGTCTTTACGGCCTCTCCTTTTTCATTGATTCCCTGAAGAATCAATGTGTAAAGATAATCTTGCTTTTTCAAATCTTCGACTCGTCCGAAAGGAAGAGGCTGGACAACGACAACATGTCCCGTGTATTTACCGGAATCGTTCCTCTTCTGGATCAGCCAATCAACAAAGGCACGGAGAAAGTTTCCTTCTCCGAACTGCCTGATTTTGATCTTTGCCGTTTTCTTCGACCTGATTTTCTTCGATAAGATTTCCATAATACCTTGTTTTCTCCTTTTCCGTTTCACTGCAGTTAATAAGGCATTCTCAGGTACTGGCTATAAGCTAGCCTGAAGGGACCAACGCCCTTGCTATCGTCCTGACATATCGGCTCAGAGAGGTAATAATCGATGGATCCGTCCCGCTTCTCATTATCAAGTCCTGAGACAAGACAGATATTATTCAGATGGCTGTCTGTGAGATAGTCCTTGACAATGCTTGCAAATATCTTAACGCCTTCCTGGCTCTCCGTGAACGAAAGCCTTCCAATCCGGCTTCCCTTCCTATAGCCATAGCTGACCATCAAGGAACCGCTTGTTTCAAAGTAGTTTCTTTTGTCTTCGACAAACGGAAGATCTTTGAGAAGCCCGGTTTCCTTGTCTTGGGCAGGTCTCAGGAAGGATAGTTCCTTCTTTAGATACTCTTTCCTTTTCCTCTTATCAAGAGGATGGCCGTCTTTATCGAGGCTTTCATAGACGTCACAGGTTGCCCTGATGAGCCAGCCGACCGACCGAAGCCAGACCTGCGGGCTTCTTCCGTTCTTTTTGTCTGCCCACTGCCTTGATTTGGTCTCATCATAAGCGTGGTAGATTCGCTGGTCTTCACCCCTATTGTAAGTAAAGACATTAGCGAACTGTTTCCTGATGTCCTGCCTGTCTTTTCCTTCATGGTCGAGAGCAGAGACTTCCCCGTAGAAGGGAAGCGCCCTATAGAGCCCATCTAACCAGCATTGCTTATAGTACCGGTCTTTATGCTGGAAGGAGCCATTGTCTAAACGCGGCCTTTCCTTAACACGGGTGTGCAGGAATTCGATGGCCTTCTTGTATTTTTCCTTTGGCTTGTAATGGTTCAGCCTGATCAGAGCAAATCCGGACTGAAGATCATCAATGGAATGGTTTTCTTTCTTGAACGTAGGGATGTTTCCGGAAGAATCAATCTGCCTGTCATAGTATTTTTCGACAAAGAGAAGGTACTTTTCATCTTTTGTCGCTTCGTACCTGTTCCTCGCTCCGTTCCTCAGCACCCCATCTTCGTAGCAGAAGGCTCCGTTCTTATAAGGCTTGAAGTTCTTCAGATAGGAATCAAGATAGGTATCGACTTTCTGTTTTTCTTCGTTTGTTAGCATTTTCCTGTTTTCCTCTTTGACTTTCCTCCTCTTCTTGAGATGAAGAAGAACTAAGATTCCGACAACACCAGCAAGGACTCCAATCAGAATATTGCTGATTCCCCTGCTTAATCCGCAGATCTGGTATCCGTCCCTTTGCGGGAAAGAAGCCTGGAGGATGAGGAATACCGGGACACGGAAGAGGAAGACACGGCTGATATTGATCCTGGAGGCGATGGTTGTATATCCAAGGCCATAAAGAAGTCCAAGAACAGCCGAGTTGATGGCAAGAGTGATGATGCCCATTTTTTCATAGAAGAAGACATTGGAGATATGTTTTGCGAATTCTTCGATTTCCTCTTGCGTCCCAGCGTTCCGGGCAAAGAACCTGGTAATCGGTTTATCGAAGATTGTTACTAAAATGACACCGACGACAGCGATGGCAAGAGCATAGGTCAGACCGACAAAAAAGCACTTCACGACCCGCTTTACCTGGTTTGCACCCCTGTTCTGGCTGATGATAGAAGAAGTCGAGTCTTCGATAGAGGATATCGGAGAAGTAACCGAGCCGCCCCTGTTGTTGGATACACCAAGAGCACCGACAACATCGTTCCCATAAGCGGAGGCAAATCCATTGATGGTGACTTTCCCAAAGGAGAAGATGAACTTTCCGAGGAATATCGGGAAGCTGATCTTAAAGGTCAGATGGAGGATTTTCTTACCGAAATCAATTTTCTTGAAGGAGAAACGGAAGAGATAGTTCTTTAAACAGAGCTGAACAAGGACATAAAGGGCTAAACAAAGGTTTGCAATCCTTGTGGAAAGGGAGACAAACTTCCTGTCCTTCAGTCCAAGGGCGTAAAGGAATAGGGCATTCAGGGCAATTTTGATGAGGACGACTCCGATATTCAGGAATGTCCTTAAGAGAGTTCGGCCTCTTGCTTTTTCAACTCCCCTGAAGACATTATTGATCCTCCTCAAGGCAGAGGTAACGACGGAGAAACGGAAGTAATCGATTCCGACCGCAATCGATTCTTCGGTGATCTTCCTCCTTTTCAAGAGCGGATGGGCAAGAGGAAGGACAATGGCACAGATGATTCCTCCAAGCACGAAAGCATAGAAGAAGACCGTACAGACATATTGATGAGCTCGTTCGTAGTCTTTTTTTCCGATTTCCCGGGCAATCAGGATGCTGCCTCCAGCTCCAAGAGCGGTACCAACCGCCCTGACCCTGCTATTGGCCTGGCTCAGAGCACCGACGGCATCGACGGCAGCCTTAGATATTCCAGAGCACCTGATGGTATCGATGATGGAATAGATGTAATTGAAGAGAGTGAAGAAGAAGAGCGGAGCGGCAATGACAAATACGACTTTCCACCTGTTTCCGTGAAGAATGAAATCCCGTTTCTTCAATTCCTTCTGCGAGACAATGGTGGAAGTGCTCATTCCTCGATAATATCCTCCGTCTTCGCATCAAAGAAGTGGAGGTCTTCCCTATTGACGTAGAACCTAATCTCATCGCCGATGGAAATCTTCTCTTCCGGGGCAGCTTTGATGATGGCTTTCTCCTTGCCGACATTGATATAGACGTTCTGGATATCGCCAAGCCTTTCATTGACTTCGACAATGCCATCTAAGCTCACTTCCTTTTTACCCTCCATTGGATGAATATGGGCATGTTCCGGACGATAGCCAAGGACAAGTTCTCTGCCTTTCAGTTTGTCTAAAAGGCCATAAGAGAGTCCGTTGAGAGCAAGCCGGCTATTGCCGTCATCCGAAACAAAGATGTTGTCGGAACTGACTTTTCCATGGAGGAAATTCCTCGGCGGGTCTCCGATAAAGCCGGCGACAAACAAGTTCTTCGGGTGGAAATAGAGTTCTTTCGGAGTACCGACCTGTTTGATAACGCCGACATCCCTGCAGACAATACGGGTTGCCATGGTCCTAGCTTCAATCTGGTCATGTGTGACATAGATAGTGGTAGCACCGATTTCCCGATGGATACGGATCAGCTCACTACGCCTTGAGACACGCTGACGGGCATCGAGGTTCGAAAGAGGCTCATCCCTAAGGAAAATCTTCGCATGGCGGATGATGGCGCGTCCTAAGGCAACACGCTGACGCTGTCCGCCGGATAGAGCCTTCGGAAGACGATCAAGATAGTCAGAAAGGCCGAGGACCTTGGCAGTCTGTTTGACGCGGACATCAATGATATCTTCGTCAAACCCAGCCAAGTCAAGCCCAAAAGCCCTGTTTTCGTAGACGGTAAGTGTCGGATAAAGGGCATAACTCTGGAAAACCATGGCAATGCCGCGGTCTTTTGGAGGAAGATTGTTGACTCTCTTTCCATCAATCAGGAAATCGCCATGTGTGATTTCCTCAAGGCCCGCAATCCTTCTTAGAGTCGTGCTCTTTCCGCAGCCCGATGGTCCGACAAGGACGATGAATTCCTTGTCGTTGATGGTGAGGTTGAAGTCCGTAATAGCTTGGTAGCCGTTCGGATAGATCTTATAAATGTTCTTCAGCTCGAGTGACATAAACTGCTCCTTTCGTTTTGACTAGCATATTCCATATTTCGCAAGCTTCTGAGCAACCCTTAGGGCAATCCAGGTGGCTCCCGTCTTTGTCAGATGGGTATGGTCTTCCTTTCCCTCGGGGTAATTAGGATATTCGCCTTTTTCCAGGATCCTATAGTATTTTTGGTTTTCCTTCAGCGAGGATTTTCGCAAGAACTGATAGGTCCTTTCCTCCAAGTCAATCAAGGGAACCCGTTCCAAAAGGGCAACTTCTTTCCTTGCTTTCGGATAATCCTTATGCGTACGCAGAAGGATTCCATCCTCGTCATATTTCAGGCGCGTAATCGGTGTCAGGAGGATAGAAGAAACTCCCTTCCGTTTCCTTTCCTTGATCCTATAGATAAGATTCTTCTTATAGGACCCGTTCGATTCCGTATATCGGCTGGGGTCTTCTTTTTTTTCATCGTTATGACCGAAGCTGATGAAGCAGAGGTCTCCTTTTTCAGCAGCATCCAAGGCATTCTGGAAACGTCCTTCATCAAGGAAAGACTTTGTGGACCGTCCGTTCTTGGCAAGATTGATCCTTTCAATATTTGGATAAAAGGATTTCCTTTCCCTCGGCCAGCCTTCCTGAGGATAAGTGGTACTATCGTTTTCCTGCCTCAAGGAGTCGCCGATAAAGATAAACTTCATCGCTTCCTCTCCTCTTTTCCGCTTAAGAGATAATCCTGAAGTTCTTCAATCGAGAAGTTGGCGTGATCTCCGAAGATTGTCTGTTCCAAAGCACAGTTTGCAATGCCAAGATCAAGAGCTTCCTTGACGCTTTTCTCGTTGGCGACTCCATAAAGGACACCGGCAGCAAAGGAATCACCCGCACCGATACGGTCGAAGATATACCTGTCTTCTTCCCGTCCAACGACCTTTTCCTCCGAAGTATATCCGATAGGAAGCAATCGCTGGTTCCGGTCATCAAGGACAGTACGTTTCTTAGTAAAGACAAAACGATAGCCCTTTTCCTTGCAGACATTCCTAAAGACCTTGTCTTCGTCTTTTTCTTCCGGATGGAAACCAAGAAGCGTCTGAATATCCCATTTTGACGCAAAGAGAATGTCACAGTACTTTGCCACTTCCGGATAGATTTTCTTAGCTTCCTCTAACGGAAGAAGGGAGGGACGGTAATTGAAGTCGAAACTGACAGGAATATTCCTTTCCTTGCAAGTCTTAAGGCATTCCCTAACGGTTTCCCGCCTCGTCTTGCTCAAGCAAAGGCTGATACCGGAAACATGGAATAGGGAAACACCTTCAAGTGCTTTCTTAAAATTGAAATCAGTGGGTTTCCTTGTTGTTGCAGAAGAACCCTTCCGATGATAAACAACTTTAGAAGGGCGTTTTCCTTCGCCTTCCTCAAGAAAATAAATACCGAGAGGGTTCTCATCGCGAACAACAAAAGAAGTATCGACGCCAGTTCTTTTCAAGGAGAGAACCGCTGCTTCGGAGATTTCATCCTTTCCCATCTTGGAAAGATATCTTGTCTTCCTTCCGAGACAGGAAAGCGACCTAAGGACATTGCCTTCTGCCCCTCCGTAGCAAACGGAGAACGAATCCGCATTCTTGATCTGGCGTCCTTTTGCACTCGTAAGGCGAAGGAGCATCTCGCCCCTAGCGCCAATGATTTTGTTGTCATTCATGTTGTAGTTTCCCTTCCTTCGGTATCAATAATTGTTTCCCGTTTTCATCTTCCAAGAAGACATCCCTTAGACTCGGATTGATATATTCACCGTTTCGGTAGTAGACCCTATCCGCACTCTTCACATAGCCGTAGATTTCTGCGTTGGTCCCGTAATAGATATCGTTGTCTTTTTCTAGATCCGAGCAGATATCCTCTAGCAAAAAGAAGTTGTCATCTAATGCAAACTCATACGAATGGCCCCAGATATAGAATAGGGCAAGTTCCTCTCTCGTCTGATGAAAAGAATCCAGCCTTTCATAGATTCTCTTATCCCGATGATGGATGGTCGGATGCCAAAGAAGGAAGTCGAAAGGCAGATGGAATGAACAAGTCGGCTTGGTAGTCCGGCAATAAGCAAGGTCATTGTTTTCCAATGCTTTCAGGGTATCCCGGTTGTAGGTTCCATAGGGGTAAGCAGCACCGAGAACTTTCCTTCCAGTCAGTCCTTCTAGTCCAAGGATATCCTTTTTGAATTCCTCTTCCTGTTGATCAAGGGACAATGCCTCCCTGTGCGGATGGGAATAGGTATGGCTTGCGACTTCCCTGTCCTCATAAAGACGGATGTCCTTCTTCAGATCCAGGTGAGAGCAATCAATCCCGTTCCGTATTTTTTCCTCTCCTGACTGCCCATAGTTAAGATTAAAGGTCCCTTTCCTATGATGCTTCTTCAGAATCGAGACAGTTGTTTTGTCCTGAAGTATTCCATCATCATAGGAAAAGGTGACTGCTTTTTTCTTGAATCCAGGATAAAGAAGAACGAAGGCCATGGTTACCTCAGCGAGCTGAATTCGACAGAAGCAAACGCCCGGTTAGCAGAATCTAGAAGGGCATCTAACGAATCATAAGGAAGAGAAGCGACTTTGCATCCCTTGATGGCTTCCCAGTTCTTCTCTGCTTCTGCCGCCTTGTCGGCATCGGTCAAATCCGTGAATGCATAGCTCGGATTGTACCTCCACTCTCCGTCTTCCGCCTTAAGCGTATCATGGAAATCAAGATTACTGTCCGTGATACGATCGTGGAAATTCAGCTGTTTGCCTTTGAGATAGTCTTCTAAGGCATGAACAGACGAGGCAAAATCTTTGTTCTCTTCCTGTTCCAGACGTTCCTTCTTCCCATTCGGGAAATATGGATTGACCGAAGAATCCTGGTACGTGTAAAGGGTCTTTCCGTCTTTTTCTTCTTTGCTCGCCTCTTTCAGAATCTTGATATTGCCATCCCTGACATCCTGATAGTAGGTATTCCTGAAAGATCCAAGCTTATACTGATCGGAGTCCGGGACATTAAGATAGACTACTAAATCACGTCTGCTGTCCTGATCGCCGGAGGAATCATCCGCCGTATAGCAGACATATTCGCCTTTCGAAATATAGCCGGCTTCTTCTTCCGGATCACGAAGAGTTCCTGTCCAGTTCCTTCCATTGACGGAAATGTGCTTGGCCAGGTAGATGCTTGAAGAAGCATCCTCGCCTTGATAGGAAGAAGGAACCTCAATGGTCTCGACTTTCTCCTTGTCCTCTTCTTGGACCCGTGCCCAGACATTCGCAGAATACGTCTCATGGAAAGAAACAGAGTCGATTCTTCCACCCGTCACAGTAACATCAGCCTTTACAACAAAATAGCCTTCTCTGTTCCTTGTGCCGGCATCCCGGATGTAGCAGGATGCATTCCTTGTTTTCTTGCATCCAGTCAGGCTAAGAAGAAGGGGAATCCTTCCCAATATGCTAATCCGTTTATTCATTGCTTTTTCCTCCGTTTCCTTCCAATCAGAATAATTTGTTATTGTGGCTGTTTGCCGATATAAGCTAAGATTCCGCCATCGACATATAAGATATGCCCATTAACGAAATCCGATGCATCGCTTGCTAAGAAGACAGCTGGTCCCCTTAAGTCCCCTGGAGTACCCCAGCGTCCTGCCGGAGTCTTAGAACGGATAAACTTGTCAAACGGATGCCTAGAGCCATCCGGCTGCTTTTCACGAAGCGGGGCCGTCTGAGGAGTGGCAATATAGCCAGGACCGATACCATTGCACTGAATGTTGTAGGCACCATATTCGGAGCAGATATTCCGGGTCAGCCTCTTCAATCCGCCTTTTGCGGCCGCATAAGCAGAGACGGTCTCACGTCCTAATTCGCTCCTCCTAGAGCAGATATTGATAATCTTTCCGTGTCCTTCCTTAATCCTATAAGGGATGACTGCTTTGGAAACGATAAAAGGAGCAACCAAGTCGACATCGACTACTGCGCGGAAGTCTTTTTCGCTCCTGTCGGTCATCGGAATACGTTTGATGATTCCGGCATTATTGACAAGAATATCCAGATGTCCGAATTTATCAATAATCTTCTTGACAAAGGCCTGGACTTCTTCTTCCTTTGTGACATCGCAGACTTCTCCGTAGGCATCAATTCCTTTTTCCTTGTAGGATTCAATGCCTTTTGCTAATTTATCCGGATTCAGATCGTTGAAAACGATTTTGGCTCCCATTGCAGCATAGGCACTAGCAATCGCAAAGCCGATTCCATAGCTCGCACCAGTGACCCAAGCAACCTTTCCATCTAAGCGGAATGATGAATTATCCATGTTTTATTAATCTCCTCGGCATTATTCTATCATTCTTGTATACAAGTTTAAAGGGGTTACATTTCATCTTGTGCTCTGGACACAAATATGATTTTCGCATTTGTTCTTTACCAGCTTGAACAATTCTTCAAACAAAAAATCTCCCCTGTTTTTCAAAGGAAGATTTTTAAGAAAAGAAGTATTCCTTATAAGGATGCCTTTAGAATGGCAAGGATGTCATCGTGATAGAGAGGCTCCCACGCTTTATCCAAGCCTTCGTTCTGGACAATATGCTGTGTCCTCTCCTCTAGCCGTGATTCATCGATTCCTAATTCTTTCAGATGCCTTGGAATTCCAAGGGAGAGGAAGAACTCGTAAGTCTTCCTGATGGCTTCCCGTGCTAATACGTACTTGTCGCCATCTTCTTTCAATCCTAAGACATTCTTGGCATAGGAAACAAACCGGTCGACGCTCTTCTCATTCAGGATATGTTCCCTCCAGCGAGGAGTAAGAATCGCAAGTCCGATACCATGAGTAATGTCATAATAGGCAGAAAGAGCGTGTTCCATCGCATGCCTTGGCCAATGGGAGGCTCCGCTTCCGCAGGAAAGGATGCCATTGCATCCAAAAGAGCAATCCCACCTAAGCTGGGCTCTTGCTTCATAATTATCCGGTTCCTTTAGGGCGATTTTCACATTCGTCCTTAAGGAACGGAGAGTTGCCTCCATCCTGCCATCATTGAGGATAGTAGAAGGGGTTGCAAAGTACTGTTCGAAGATATGGTTCCTAGCATCGGCTGTTCCAGCGGCAGTCTGTTTCTTCGAAACGGAGAAAGTATAGGTCGGATCAAGAAGAGAATAAGCGGGGAAGACAAGCGGAGAACTATAGCAGAGCTTATCGTTGGTCTCAGTCCGTGAGATAACACCTCCATCATCGAATTCGGAACCAGTAGCTGCCAAAGTCAGAATATCGACTATCGGAAGTGCTTTGACAGTCTCGGCTTTGCCGATGATGATATCCCAAGGATCCCCATCATAGAAAGCAGAGCCGGCGATAGCCTTAGAACAATCCAGAACCGATCCTCCACCGACGGCCAGAATAACATCGATTTTCTTTTCCTTGCAGATCCGGACACCGTCTAAGACCGAAGGGTTGTACTTGGGATTCGGTTCGATATCACTGAGGTCATAAATCTCATAGCCTTTCAAGATCGAATGGACTTTGTCATATAGTCCCCTCTTCTTGATGGATGACTTTCCATAGGTAAGAAGGACTCTTCTGCCGTAGTGAGACCTGACTTGACGAAGATGTTCGTCCACGACTCCTTTTCCGAAATAGACTTTGGTTGGAGTCTCCCAGAAGAAATTATTCATTTCTATATCTCCTTTATCTTTTAAATTATAGCGCAGAGCAGCTGTGTAATCTCTTACAGAGAACGATTTTGGTCTTTTTTGTTTTTTCTCTTGCAATCCGTCCCGGAATATTGTTAACTAAACCCTGTCAGATCGAATAGAGGAGCGGCTACAAATTAGTACTTTTAAGGTTATGCGAATCGCCTTAAAAGGAAAGGTAAGAGCCGCCGAAACCATCTCGAGTACTTCTCGCAGAGGAAAGAGACGAGTTGGGCCTTATGGGAATACCTTAAGGACTCTCCTAGGCAATAGACCTAGGTTGGCACTATTGATACGAGAGTCCTGTCTTCTTTGTAAGCGGCTTCGCATCATGTGCGAAGCTGACAGAAAGGGAGACATTTTTTCATGTCTAGATCATTATCAATCCGTGTTCTTGCTGTTTTATGTGCGTTTTCTTCGTTCACTGCCTGTTCGAAAGGATTCGGTTCGGCCGGAAAAGACATCCAGATCGATGGCAAAAGTTATCATGTGGAAGCCGAAAAACTTGTTGTCGGCAGGGAATGCAACTATGCTCCGTTCAACTGGACCGAAACCAAAGAAAACGAAAACACCCTGAAGATTTCCAATGCCCAGGGCTATGCCGATGGCTATGATATCCAGATTGCCAAGAAGCTGTCTGAGAAAATGGGAAGGGAAGTCGAAATCGTGAAAGAACTCTGGGAAAGCCTTGTCGCCGACTGCGATAACGGAGCTATCAACTTAGTCTTAGCCGGTAGGACGGATACGGAAGAGAGAAGACAGACGATTGCTTTCAGCGATGAATACTATCGTTCCGAAGTCGTTCTGATCACGAGAACAGAATATTCGACTCAGTTCGATGGCCAGATTCTCGGCAAGGAAGAACTTGGTTCTTTATTAAAAGGTAAACAGGTAGTCTCGCAGGCTAATACGGTCGAAGATGACAGGATTGATAATTTTGTCAAAGACTATGGCTGTGTCCATGCCTCCGCCCAGACCACTTATGCCTTAGCCGCAAAGGATGTGGAGAACTCCACTGCGGACTTCCTCACTGTAGAGAGGCCGGTTGCCAAAAACTATGTCCAGAACAGGAAAGGACTTGGCATCATCCGCAGGAATCAGGATATTCTTGGAATTGATTTAGCCGAACTCGGCGTTTCAATTGGAATTAAGAAACAGAACACCGGATTAAAAGAAGCTGTCAATGCGGCCCTGAAGTCGATTTCTGCTTCAGAACGGGAGCAGAGGATGACCGATGCCGTCTTACGGAGTGCAGCAGAATGAGCTTCTCTGATAGGTCAGAGCTGTTATCCAACTACGGAAGTTTCTATCTTTATGGTCTTCTTTCCACTGTCATTCTCTCTTTAGTCGGTACCTTCGGCGGTCTTTTCCTTGGTGTTTTTCTTGCCTTTGGAAAGAAACTGGAAACGAAAGGAACTCCGTGGTATAAGAAAATTTATGCTTATCCGATAAAATTCATCTGCCAGATTTACTCTCTGATCATCCGTGGCACTCCGAGGATGGTCCAGGCAAGGATTTTCAAATACGGATGCCAGGCCAGGGGGTTGAACTGGAACAAGGTCCTCAGCGGAAACTCTGTCTTCAACGGATGGTTCCTCGCTGGTAGGATTGTCATCACCTTCAATACGGCTGCCTATAGGGGTGAAATTATCCTTTCTGGCTTGAATGGTGTCGACAAAGGACAGGAAGAGGGTGCAAGAGCCCTTGGCAGGAACAAGAGGCAGACTCTTTTCTCTGTCCAGCTTCCTCAGGCAATCCGGAACTCGATTCCAACGATCGGCAACGAGTGGGTCGTGAACATCAAGGATTCCTCGGTCCTGAATGTCATTGCGGTCAGCGAACTTTACTGGCAAGCCAATGCGGCAGCGAGCAAGAACTATAAATACAGGGCTAGTTATCTTCTGATTGCCTGCATCTATCTGCTTTTGACTCTCTGTGCAACTCTGATTCTTAAAATCGTGGAATACAAGATGGATGGAAAGAAACCGAACTTCAATCTGAAGGAAAGGTTCTTCCATTATCAAAAGAAGGAGAAACAAAATGCCGCTTGTTAGTATTCATCATTTAGCAAAAACCTTTGAAGGCAATACAAAGGTGTTAAAAGATATCTCCTTCGATGTAAACGAAGGCGAATGTTTGACTATTATTGGCCCTTCTGGTTCTGGTAAGTCAACCCTTCTCCGTTGCATCAATCGTCTGGAGACTCCTTCTTCCGGGGAGATTCTCTATAAGGGAGAGAATATCCTCGATTCGAAATACGATGTCAATTCCTTAAGAAGCCGCATTTCCATGGTCTTCCAGTCCTTCAATCTTTTTAACAACAGGGATGTTCTGGAAAATTGTGTCATCGGTCAAAGAAAGGTCCTCCATCGTAAGAAAAAGGAGGCGGAAGAGATTGCTCTCAAGAATCTAGAAAGAGTCGGATTAGCAGATCGTATCCACTTCAAGATCCGTGATATCTCTGGAGGACAGAAACAGCGTGTTGCGATCGCAAGAGCTTTATCGAGGAATCCGGATGTCATCCTTTTCGATGAACCGACTTCTGCCCTAGATCCAGAGAGGGTCAATGAAGTCCTCTCGGTCAGGAAAGAACTTGCCGATGAGCACGTCACTAGGATTGTCGTCACCCATGAGAGGAGCTTTGCCGAGCACGTTTCTTCCAAAGTCATCTTCAGGGATCAAGGCTTAGTTGCCGAAGAAGGTACGCCGGATTATATTTTCCATCAATCGACAAACGAACGTCTGCTCTCCTTCCTGAATCATCCGAGTCACTCCCTTTTCTATAAGCCGAGCGAACCTCCGCTCCTTTCCGAAAAAGGATTCCGTGGCGATTAGTTTGAATTTCCAAGAAGAAGTCCTTACAATATCCGTGCAATGAAAATCAGGGTACTGAGTGATCTCCACAACGATTCCGATTATGCAAAAGCAGCTCTTTCCTTATTCAAGAAAGAATATTTTGATAAACTCTATCTGCTAGGTGACCTTCTAAATGATGTCATTGATGTCTTCAATCCTTTGCATGACAAGATTCTAGCCGTTAGAGGAAACTGTGACTCCTATGAGGAAATCGATTTTGCAAGATTCGATAGGCCGTTGATCAACAGGGATTACCAGTTAAAAAAAAGCATCGTCCTGACCCATGGGCACTTCTATAATCCTAGGAACTATACCGCACCTTATGACATCAGGCTGATCGGTCATTCCCATCAGAGCTTCATTGTCAAAGATAAGATGGGACGGATTATTGCTAATCCTGGCTCTCTTGCGCAGCCAAGAGATGGCGTCCACTCCTATAGGATTAGGGATGAAAAGGGAAGGAGAATCCTAGATTTTGATTCTTCCTCTGTCGTGGAGTCTCTCGACTTTTGAAAGAAAGAGGTAATTGAAAATGAATTTTCTGATTGGTTCGGATATCCATGGTTCTTATTACTATGCGAAGATTTTCTTTTCCAAGACAGAAAAGTACAATCCTGAGAAGATCATTCTTCTTGGAGACTTTTATTATTCTGGAGCACGGAACATTCCTCCGAAAGACTATTCTCCAAGAGAATGTGTCCAGCTAGTCAATTTTTTTGCCGATAAGATCATCGCCATCAAAGGAAACTGCGAATCCGAAGTCGATCAAAGGGTCTCTCCTTTCCTGTTTTCCGAAATCGGAACAAGGTATGTCTTCGGCAAGCAGATCACAAGGACACATGGACACCATTATTCGTTCGAGAACCTTCCTAAAGATCCTGGCGACATCTTCCTGCAAGGACATACCCACATCGGAGTCTTAGAAAAGAAGGAAAATCTTATTCTAGCCAACCCAGGCTCAATTTCTCTTCCAAAAGACAATCGTCACTCCTACAGGGTCAGGAACGAAGAAGGCATCAAGCTGATTGACCTTCTAACCGATGAAACTGTAAAAGAAATCAAGTTTTAGTTAACTTAAGGACAGCAAAGGGCTGTCCTTTTTAAGTCTGAATAAGAATCTGTTTTAGAGCTTTTGGAATAAAACATCGAACAAATCATTTCTGATACATTTGAGGAAACAATAAATTTGCATGAGAAAATAGTAAAAATCCTTTCCTTCTATTTTTCCCAGAAAAAGCAAATATCCTGCCTTGCTCGAGTCAAATCACGAAAATCAATGACACATAATCCGGATTGGTTTCTGGTTTTACCTCGCACATTCCTCTGCGCGGATGAATCGATTATGTCTTTTAAAATCTTTCCTATACATTCAGCAAAATTGATTTTATTGATTTCAGGAGCCGCGTTTTCAAGTTTTTCAATGATGACTTCTTTTGCCGCCTCCGAAAGAACATCATCTAGAAAGCTACAAAAATCAGTGCAATCGAAAGCAAAGGACATTAAGCAACATTATGAAGAGACGATCTACCACACACAACATTTTCTTTCTGGGAAGAATTTCTCTTAATTTCAAGTCGCAGTTCTGGAAACTCTCTTGAGACACAACCAGGTAAAACCAAATCGTAAAAGCCAGCCCTATTCTTGCATCTGAACTTGATAAACGGATAAATAATAGTAAAGAATTCTGAAATATTCATTTTCCCTTATAGCATACCTTTCATTTAATTCTCATTTCGAATCTAATGCATTTCTTAATAAATGTATTCCTCCAGCCTCTAGCTAAAAACAAAAGAGAATTTTCGTCAAGTTTTCGACCTCTTCACAATTAAAGAAATAGAAATTCAAATTTCTTTGATTTTGCGATAACTAAGCGGATTTTTCACTCTTTACAGAGATTTTCCAGTGCAAAAAAATTTCTTTTTCTTGGACCAGTGGTTTTCAGCTGAAATTCAATCCTCATAAAGCAAAAATACAACGGAGCAATAATAGGCTGATTCACTATCATTTCAAAGGAACAAAAATTTTCACTTACAAAAGTCTCATTTTCTAAGAAAAAACATCAAAAATGTAAGTTAATTTCCATGGACCAACCATTTTACAACCAATGCCTAGTTAAAATTAAATCAAACGGTAAAAAGTAGGTTATTTTCCGTCATGAAAGGATAAATTGTGGACCTAAAAAACATTTTCGTCAACAGATTTTGTCAAAAACCAGTAAAAGGAGTACTAATGGAAGGATTGGAAAGGATATTAGGGTATTTCATCAGCGCTATAAACAAAAATAGTGCGATTATGAAAGACAAAGTAAATGACAACCATCTTCATTTTTATCGTCATTTTCATTCAAAGTTTGAGGTTGACGCCAAGGAGAGGAATATAATATGGGCATCACTTTGCCAAGAATGGCAAAGAAGGTTAAGGAGGATCCAAGGTATCAGTTTGATCCTGAGACCGGGTACTTCGGAATTAAACAGTCCAAGGCAAGGGGTTGGATTCATACCATCGAAACGGATACTCCAGAGCTTGATGCCAAGATATCGTTTTCTAAACTAACTGATGGTGCACACATGACCGAGAAAACACCAGGCCACCTATGGACAGCCCATTTGAATGACGGGACAACAGTGTCCCTTCGGATAGACTATCCTCCGGGACATGCACCAGCCGTGGAGATAAACATCAAAAACTGCAAAGATCCGGCAGGAATCAAGAACCAGAAGATTCTTTTTTCAATGCCAAAGGAGAAAAATAGACATGCAGACAAGGGACAACAGAATAAAAGGAAAAGGTCTCGAATACCTCAAGAGCCTTATCGGACAGGAAATCTATCACATCAAACTTTCATGTCTTGCGGAGCTTCCAAGTGTTTTCAAAAAAGTCGGAATTATCGCCAACAATGGATGCTTTGTCTTAGACAACTATGTATCCTGGAAAGATAACTGGTTTGCAATGCCAGATTACATTCCGCATTTTCTTTTCAAAAAAGTTAAGAACGAAGAAAGTACAGAATTAAAAACCAAACCTATCACAGAGCATATTGATTTTCCGGTCAATGAGAAAGTAGCAAATATCCTCCTCATCGAGGATGATGCAAAGGTCATCCGCTGAAAGCGTGTAATTGAGAAAATCTACGGAACCGAAGGGGTTATCCTAATCACGGACAAAAACCAATACGGATTCTTCAAGGACTCTGTTGATAGGATGGAAATGGTGAATATACTCAAGGGGGATGAACTAAAAACAAAAACCGTTCCCTTAAAGGAGCACTGGAATCGATTTGCTAAGCCTTTTGACGGGGACTGTGTCCGGAAGTTGATTGACTTAAAGGATAGTACCAGTTAAGTG
>DHKY01000001.1:0-99421 GCA_002404995.1 Caryophanales bacterium UBA4682
TTCTTGTTGAATTTTTCAACCTCCTCGACCATTTCCGCCGCATCGAATTCATCCTCGATCTTTTCCAACAGCGCACGTTTATATGCTTCCGAAATCGAGATGCCATAAAGGGCGCAATAGCTTTTAAAAAGCTTAGTTTCTTCTTCGTTTGTTCTTACTGATACTACAGCCATTTCAATATTTTTCTTTGATGCAATTATAATCGTAAACCACATTGTAGTCAGGAAAAAGCAAAAAACACGGATTTCTCCGTGTTAATTTTCGATGGCGGAGCGAGAGAGATTTGAACTCTCGCACGGTTTTGCCCGTCTATGAGCTTTCCAAGCCCACCTCTTCAGCCTCTTGAGTATCGCTCCACTGAATGGCTTTACTAAGCTAACTGCATTTTAGCAGCAATAGATATTTTAAGAAAGTTTTTCTCTTTGTCAAGAAAAAAAGAGTTTTATGTACTATAATTTCAATAATGAAATACCAAATCACTGCCTTAGAGGCCAATCAAAGAATCGATAAGTTCTTAAAGCGGAGGCTGAAAGATGCCCCGGTTTCGTTTATTTATAAAAGGTTCCGACAGAAGGATGTCAAGATCAACGGAAAGAAAGCAGCCATTGATGTCCTTTTGAAAGAAGGCGACGAAGTCGAAATCTATTTAAAGGAAGCCCTCCTGGAAAAATTCCACTCGGAAGCAGTTCTCCGACCTGTTAAAGCGGATTTTGAAATCTTATACGAAGACGACAATCTTTTAGTCATCAACAAACCAAAAGGATTGCTAGTCCATGGTGATGAAGGCGAAAAACGCATCACTCTTCAGAACAGGGTCCTGAACTATCTCAAGGAAAAAGGAGAATGGGATCCAAACGGATTAGCCGGATTCATTCCTTCGCCTGCTCACCGGCTGGATCGAAACACTTCCGGTGTCGTGATTTTCGGCAAGAACCTTCCAACTCTCCAAGAACTCTTAGAACTTTTCCGGGAACGCAATCAGATTGAGAAACGATATACGCTCTTAGTCCGCGGCATCACTTCTCCGGAAGGAAAGATTGACCTTCCTTTAGAAAAAGACAGTAAAAAGAAAAGGGTTTTTGTTTCCCATGGAAAAGGAGCAAAAAGCGCACTTACCACCTATACCCGGAAAAAAGCGTTCCAGTCAGGATTTTCCCTTGTCGAAGCAGAACTGAAAACCGGACGTACACATCAGTTGAGAGTCCATTTTGCTGCTATCGGACATCCGATTGTCGGAGACAGCAAATACGGAGACTTCAAAGTCAACGAAAGGTTCGAGAAAAGGTATGGACTGAAAAACCAGTTCCTCCACGCCGGATATTTCAAGTTCAAGGATATTGATGGATATCTCAGCTATAGGTCAGGTAAGGAGTTTATCGCTCCAAGGCCGAAAAAGGAGACTGAAATTCTAGAATCGCTGAAAAAGGTTAGGTAAGATGACAGTTTCCTTGCTGCTAATTCTCTTTTTGCCTCTCTTCAGGATTCCTTCCTATCTTCTGCCTAGAAACCGATTGAAGGTCTACCTTTACTCTGCCTTAGTGGCCTGTTTTGTTATCAGCTTAATTGGATTAGCAGACCGGATCGGAGGGTCCTCCATAGAAGACAAATTAGGAAGGTTCTTTTCTCCGATGTTTTCGTTTCTGATTGATCCCATCGACGGAATAACGGTCAAGGAAGCCCATCATGTCTATTGCTATCTTGCAAATTCCCTTCTCTACGTCCTTTCATTCCTTTTGGCCTTGCCGATTTTTTCGTTTTTCCTTATCGGAGACAACCCCTCCATCTATCACCATGTCCGATGGCTGAGCCGTTTCTTTCTCTCCTTTTTCTTTGTCTTATCGACTTATGGCATCTTTTTCCTTGTCATCGTCAACCTTCGTGGGATTCTTCCTTTCCCAAGCGGATTCCTTGAGCCTGTATTCGCAAGGTTTTATCCTTTAGGAGCATAAGCATGGATCCGAAAAGGTATTTCTATCTGCTAGCGGAAGAAGGAGGATGGGATTGCTCATCCTATGCTTTTGCTTATCGCGACACGATTGTGAACTCTCCCGCCTACCATATCCTTCAAATCAATGTCTTAGAATGCCGGAAGTATCCGACAGGCTCCGCAAAGAAGATTGCAAAGGACTTCGATAATCTTTATCTTGAGCCGCTTACGGTCAAAGATACTTTTGTCTTGGAAAGGCAGATCAATTATCTTGCCCTCCACTCCTTTCCGGCTTTCTATCTGAATCCTCTTGCAATCGATCCGAACTACAACGGGGAAGTGAACAGCATTGGAGATCTCAGGTTCACTCTGGAAGGAAAAGAGAGGACCTTAAACGAAATCATCGAAGATAAGAACAGCACCATTGATAGGAAAAAGCATGATGTAAACAACAAGCTTGAGTTTTTCCTCAAAGACAGGAATGAGCTTGTCCTGAAATCCATCAAGCAGTTAAAAGCTCAGACTCTTTCTGACAAAAGCGAGAGAAAAAGAAGGATTAGGCGGATCAGTGAGTTTGTCTATTTTTCTGTTCTGAACCTGCTTCAGCTTTTCTTCTTTCTTTATCCGAATGAAATTTTCCGCACCGGTATCCTGACCCCTACCGAAAGCAATCCTTTTGCCTATATCGGATGGATGTACTGTTTAATTCTTTTCCTTTATGACTTCTGCTTCCTATTGTTCCATTCTTACCGTTCCAGAATCTATGAGCCTTATAACTACGCAAGACGCTTCCTGAAGAAAAACCAGGAGAAACTCTTCCAAGATATCCAAGACGAAAAAGACAAGCTCTATGCCTATATTTCCCTTGCTATCACCAATCATGTCACTTTGAAAAACGATATCAAAGACTTCTCCAAGCTGTCTTCTTCCTACATTGATTTCAAATCCGTCAACTTAGTCTCCGAAAAAGTCAACGGACGATTCTATAAGATAAGGCATACGTTAAAGAACTCCTTTGCAACCTTAGCCGGGATTCTCTGCCTAATCCTGTTTATCCTGTTCCTGATCAGCATCAACCATGGAGGCACACTATGAGCCAAGGATACAAAAGCTATACAAACCTTGCCAGTTTTGCCAAAGAAAGGTACAAAGACCCAATCCATTCCTTAGAAGAAAGGAAAAAGCCTTCCTTCCAGGAATACCTCAGCAAGGAAGACCATGCCAAGAGGGATGCCATCAGCCGCCTGCTCCTCCTTTCCTATCCGGTCGACATCCTAGTCTTCAAGGCAGGTGAGATTTTAAATCCCTACAGGTCCATCCGCATCCATGGACGATTATTCGACTCCTACGAGGACCTAGGAGAATGCAGGCTTTCTACCGCTCCAAACAACGATGCAATCCTAACAGAACTGGTCCATCATTCCTGTATCAGCGAACACAGGAAGAAAAGCGGATACCGGGAAAAAGACCCGGTGCTTTACAAGAAGGTCGTCGAAAAGGAAAAACAAGGCAATATCGATCTGCAGTATGCCTATTTTTCCATTGGATACCTCCTTTCCAAGGAAACAGACTTTTTCTTCGAAGGAAAGAAATACAAAAATCTCTTCAATCTCGCCTATTACCTCTTGCAGAATGACAAAAGCGAAGAATACGGGACCTACTTTTCCCATTCTCCTCTCAGGAAAGTCTATGGCGAAATCAGCCCGGAAGGAACACGTGCCAACGAATTCCTCCACCTCTGCGATAAAATCGAGGAAAGCGAATCCTTGCTAGAAAACTATCTCAAGAAGCGGAAAGCCTAACCATTGAGAGCATCCTGATTTCCCTCTATAATGAAAAAGGAAGGAGAAAAAGAATGGATTACGAACAGCGAATGTCTGCTTGGCTCAATTCAAGCCTAGTCACCGACGAAGAAAAAGAACGCATCCTCAAATGCGATAAGGAAACCCAGGAAGACAGGTTCAGGAAGAGCCTGACTTTCGGAACCAGCGGCCTACGCGCTAAAAGGGGACCCGGACCAAACCGCAGGAATGTCCTGACCGTTCGGAAAACGACTATCGGCATCGCCGATTATCTTCTTAGCAAATACGGAGACCTTGTCCGAAGCCAAGGAAGGGTCGTCTCTTTTGACAACCGGCATAATTCCATTCTCTTCCGCGACAAGGCTATCCAGGTCTTGACCGAAAAAGGAATCAAGGTCTATACCTTCCATGATCCCCACCCGACCCCAGAGGTATCTTATACCATTCGAAAATTATTCTTGGCGGGTGGGATCAGGATAACTGCAAGCCATAATCCGAAAGAATACAATGGATACAAGTTCTATGACAAAGACGGAGTTGAGGCTGCCTACGAGGTCAATGAGGATATCGAAAAGATTCTTGCGGATAGGGAAGATGAATTAAACGTCACTTATCCGATTTATGAGAAAAAGGGAGAAGTCATCTACTTAGACGAAACAAATTCCTTCGATGATGAATTCCTTGAAAAGGAAAGCACAACCTCTCTATACAAGGACTTCTTTGTCGGAAAGAGACGGACGAGAATCATCTTTTCCAGCGAAAACGGATGCACTAGCAAACTTGCTCCCCTTCTTCTCAAGCGCCTCGGATACAAAGTCATGACCACTCCGACCCAAGATTACTTTGACCCTGATTTCTCCGGAACCGAGAACCCGAATCCGGAAACCGATGCTTCCTTCATGAAGAGCATCGAATACAGGAAAAGGCTCAACAAGCAGGGCGAAAAATACAACCTTATCCTGAATACGGACCCCGATGGGGACCGAGCCGGAATCGCCTTCCTCGATACCCAAGGAAAAATCCAAAGACTTACCGGAAACCAATACGGAGCTCTGTTGATTGACTTTCTAATTGGCACCCGGAAGAGACAGAAGCTCTTGCCTAGGAACGGAGTCGTCGTTGATACGTTTGTCACTTCCAGCCAAGGAAAAGAAGTCGCCAAGTCCTATCATGTCAAGACACGGACTACAGCAACTGGATTCAAATATATTGGTGCCTTGATTCGAAAAAGGCGTGAAGAGGAAGAAAACTTCCTCTTCGGATACGAAGAATCCTATGGCGCCCTTCTCTCCTCCTTTGTCCGAGATAAAGATTCCCTGGAAACCCTGATTGCCTTAGCCGACAGGAACGAGTATTATCTCCGCCAAGGAAAGACCCTGGACATCGCCTACAAAGAACTTTCGAAAAAAACCGGTGTCTATCATAACTATCAGTTTTCACTCTTCTTCATCGGAGAAAAAGGACGTTCCCTCAGGAGCGAGAAGAGGAATGAACTCCGGAGTCATCCCTTTGATGAAATCGCAGGTAACAAAGTCTATCAAATGGAAGACTACCTTCTTAGAAGAGTCTACCATCCGGAAGATAGTTCCTTTTCCGCAAGGGAAGAAAATGACATTGACAAGACAGACTGCCTGAAGTTCTTCCTCAAACCGGCAGGATTCCTCGCCATCCGTCCATCTGGAACGGAGCCAAAAAGGAAAATATATTTGGAATTGGTCGATGAGGACGAAGATAAGATTAACGAAAAACAAGCAAGAATACTATCCGAACTGAAAAACAGAATGGACCTTGAATAACATATGAAATCAATCAAACAGTTCTTTTTTCTTCCCATCAGCTGCCTGCTGTTAACCTCTTTTACAAACAGGAGAACGACAAGCGCTTCCTTTGATGGGAAAGCCTACAATTCAAAAGAACAAAGGGACTTTTCCTCCTCGACAGAAGAGGAAATCAAATCCTATTACAACTATGACGTCGTCAGCCATCAGAAGGGACAGACCAGGAAGAAATCTCTTTATGATATCATTTCAAAGGACAACACTTTTGTCAGCTATTCATCTTCTTCTGGAAAGGGTGTTGGCACTTGGTATAAGATAACGGATCGGAACTGGGAACTGAGCCGGAAAATCGATTCTGCCACCTATCGCTTCGCAGATGACGATGCCATTGTCGATGGAAAACCCGTCCTCTATGAAACAAGGATGTATTTTGAAGACACTACTACGGAAAGCAAGCAGATCAACGGAAACGTCAATAGCTTTACGAAGAATGCTGCAATCACAGCAATCGATTGGTCCAAGAAGGAATGTCCTTCCGCAAAAAGCAGTCTTGGAAACACAATCCAGATGGATAAGGAACATGTCTGGGTTAAAAGCCATGGCTTTCCGCCACAGAAAAATAGAGATCCGGTCAAAGGAGCAGGAACTGATCTTCATCATTTAAGGGCAGCCGACCATGCCACAAACAATGCTCATAATGACCTTTATTATGGAGAAGTAAAAGACCACTCACAGGCAAAGACCATCTATTGCATTTATGCAGATGGCACAAGAGAGGTTTCGGGATGGATTGGCAATACAGAGCAAGGGGAAAAATGCTTTGAACCGACCGACCGCTGGAAAGGAGATGTCGCACGTGCTCTTCTCTACAGGGGAGTCCGTTATTCTAATTATAAGGATACGAATACAGAGGCAGAACCTTATCTTGAACTGACGGATGACATCACCAAGCAGGATGACAATGAACATTACCATGGTGTCTTCCACAATCTCTCTACCTTCCTGAAATGGAACAAGGAAGACAAGCCGGATACCTACGAAAAGAAGCGCAACGACAGGATTTACAAGAATGTACAGAACAACCGGAATCCCTTTGTTGACTTTCCGGATTGGGCAGATCTAGTCTATGACTCTTCAGACCCAGGGGAAAAGCCAGGAGAGGGAGGCGGAAGCGAGAATCCATCAGCTTCAACGGAAACGCCAAGCACTCCTGGAACTTCTGCTTCTTCTGGGCAGACCAGTCAGGAATCTCCTTCCGTTCCAGAAGAAAAGCCAAGTGATGCAGATTCTTCCCTGACCAATAGCAGCACCTCCGATTCCGGAGGGAAACTCGAATTCAACGGATTGTTCGGACTGTCCAAGAGCCAGACACTGATTCTCGTAGCCGTAGCTTCGATAGTCCTGGTTCTAGTTGCAATCACAATTGTTCTAATTAGGCAAAAAAAGAAGCCAAAGAAGAAAAAACCAAGCTATAATAAGAGACGAAATTCTAAGAATAAGAAATAGGAGGTCAATCATGGCAGAAGAAAAGAAAGAAGTTGTTGAAGAAAAACCTGCAGAAAAGAAAGAAAAGAAAGAAAACGGTTTTTCTAAATTCTTCAAGAAGAGGGGAAAGAGCATTTCCGATTCCAATCGTGAAAGCAAACTCGAAGCAGCCTGGAAGGAAAAATCCGGTGTACAAGAGTTCACTCTCTATGTCGGAAACAGTGCATTCAACACCCATTCCTACTATGGAACAATCGATGAAGAAAAGAACGAAGCACTTGTCTATGGAAAATTCAATGAAAGCGATTTCCCAGCCTATGGATGTATCCTTTCCACCATCCCTGCAGACCGAGACAAAGAACTTCCGAAACGCTTCTATGTTGCCAAAATCGATAACAGCAAGATGGTCAGTATCTCCATCGAAGAAAACGGAGACAATGATCAGAAGGTCACCAACACCTATGAACGTCCGGCTACCCTAATTAGCCTAGATCCTTCCATCCGTGAAGTTCAGGTTATCAAAGTCGGAAACAGCTACTACGAACAGTTGAAGAAGTAAAACAAAAAAGCCAGACCAAACGGTCTGGTTTTTTGTTTGTCAGGAAGCAAAGAAAGCTTCATCGATTGCATCAAGAAGGAAATAAGGAGGCACATATCCGCGCCGGACTTCGATTCCTTTTTCTTCAAAGAACTCAATCTTGAATCCTGGATGGTGCTTCTTTTCAACCTCTTCTAGAATGATATCCGCTTTCCTCAAATAAACTTTTTGATAGGTCTTAAACGAGACAAGAAAGAAGCCGATTCCACCAAGGGAAGAGATGAAACGAAGATGCTCGTACTGCTGAGGACGGATCCTATGGTAAGGGACCGAATCATGGATTGTCTCCTTGCATTCGAAATCAATGTATTTTCCTTTATAGATTCCGACATAGTCCGTCGTGGACTTTTCTTCAAAATAAGCTTCGGAGATCCTTCCTGGATGTTCCTTGCTCCTTTTGACGACCTTGATAGGGGTAGGTCGCTTGTATATATCAGCAATTCCTTTTGCACGATAGAAGTCGCATGTCTTGGAAATATCTGATTCAAAGCGCATACCCATATTACTTCGAACCAAAGAATTATGGGCACGTTCGTTCGCGGTCTGATTCTTGGTTTTCCGTTTATCCAGAGTGGTAGTCTTCTTCGCTACAACCCTTTTCCGTCCATCAGGATAATTAATCATAACAAGAAAATAAAAGACATCGAGCAAATCAGTCGCCGATTTTCCTTTTCAGGATTTCATCGGTGAAATTCTTCGGCTGAGCCGATAACTCAAGAATCAAGAACAGATGCTTTGTCTCCTCCGGTCCTAGAATCTGGAACCAGCCCTTGAAGAGATTGACCAGCTGTTCATGGATCTTCTCAAGATAGCGTCCGCCTTTTTCCGTAATGGAAACGAAAACCTGTCTCCGGTTTCCGTTGTCAAGTTCACGGGTGATGAATCCCTTCTTTTCCAATGTACGGAGATTGGCAGCGACATCTGGGCGGGTAGTCCTCAAGTCCTCAGCAATCACTGAGGGGTGGGATTTATCATGAGACGAGAGATAAACGAGGACACGATAATCGGTTTCAAACAGACGTGTAAACCTTTCTAATGCCCCGGCATCTCGAATCTTGATCACCAGGTCCCTGAGATGATTGATATCTTGTGTCAATTCCTCTTCGGAAAGCGGATAATTTTCTTTTGTTTTTGCCATGCTAATTTCATCCTCCAAATTATTGTCAACATTATAAAGGGAACAGAAAAAAAACAAAAGCGGCATAGGATGCCCTATGCCGCTCATTTTGTCTTTTTGCTAACTTAAGAAAACCTACTTGGAAAGGTAATCCATGATAGCCTTTGCAGCCTTACGTCCGGCACCCATTGCCAGAATAACAGTTGCTGCACCGGTGACTGCATCACCGCCGGCAAAGACGCCATCCTTGGTTGTCTCATTGGTTTCTTCATGAACGATAAGACATCCATGTGGATTCGTCTCAATACCAGGAGTCGTTGCCTTGATCAGAGGATTCGGACTCGTTCCGATAGCGATGATGACACAGTCGCAAGGAATCGTGTAAATCGCTTCCGGATCTTCTTCGACAGTGACCGGAACCGGGCGACGACGTCCAGAGGCATCCGGTTCTCCGAGTTTCTGTTTCTGAACCTTGATTCCAGTCACGCAGCCATAGTTCGGATTGTAATCCGGAGCACGACGGGAAGGAGAACCATTGGTATCATAAATGATTTCAATCGGGTTACGGAGAAGATCGAAAACAACGCCTTCCTGTTCAGCGTGCTCGATTTCCTCTTTTCGGGCAGGAAGTTCTGCCCTGGAACGACGATAGACACAGGTGGAAGTCTCGGCACCTAGACGAAGAGGAGTACGGAGAGCATCCCTAGCGACATTTCCGCCTCCGACGACAACAACATGCTTAGCGTGTTCAATCGGAGTCTTGCTGTCTTCCTGATAGGCTTTCCTGAGATTGACACGGGTCAGGTATTCATTGGCGGAATAGACGCCCTTTGCATTCTCTCCCGGGATTCCAAGGAAGCGAGGGAGACCGGCACCAGTGCCGACAAAGACAGCCTCGAAATGATATTCTTTCCTGAGTTCATCAATGGAGAGAACCCGTCCGATAACCCTATCGGTCTTGATTTCAACGCCCCTGCGTTTCAATCCTTCGATTTCATTCTGGACAATCGCCTTCGGAAGACGGAATTCAGGAATACCATACCTTAAGACACCGCCGGCAACATGGAGAGCTTCAAAAACAGTGACCTCATAACCTGCCTTCGCCAAATCATAGGCACAGGCAAGACCCGAAGGGCCAGAACCGACAACAGCCACTTTATGGCCGTTCTTTTTGATATCTAAGGCAACTGGTTTGGCATGTTCACGATGGTAGTCAGCAACAAAACGTTCCAGACGTCCGATGCCAACCGACTCACCCATTTTCGGCTTGCCGTTTTCCCTGACGACCTTTCCGCCTTCGCGGACAGGCCTCTTATGGCGTAAGCATTCCTTCTCGCACTGGCTTTCCTGTGGGCAGACACGTCCGCAGACAGCCGGGAGAGAGGAAGAACGGGAGATGACTTCATAGGCTTTTTCAAAATCGCCTTTGGCGACTTCGGCAATGAATCCAGGGATATCGATATGAACCGGGCAAAGCGGGACACAGCCAGGGTTCTTGCACTGCCTGCAGCGTTTTGCTTCATCGATAGCCATTTCCTGAGTATAACCGATGGCAACTTCCTGGAAATTATGGCGACGGACTTCCGGAGCCTGAGAAGGCCTAGGATTCTTCGTGCTTCTCCTATTGAACGGCATAACTATTTTCCCTCCTTAACCAGGTTGCACTCTTTTTCATAGGCTTTGTGTTCCCAGCCCTGGTACCTGGTGTTACGTTCCCTTGCAGAATCGAAATCGACTTCCCAACCATCGAAGTCCGGTCCATCAACGCAAGCGAATTTCCTCTTGCCTCCGACCCTGACACGGCAGCATCCGCACCTTCCGGTGCCATCGATCCTGATTGGGTTCCTAGAGACAACAGTCTTAATATTGTATTTTTTGGTTAGAATGGCGATGTTCTTCCTCCTGACGATAGGTCCGATTGCAATGACTTCATCGAACTGGTTGCCTTCTTTCTGACGGCGGAGGATTTCCTTTTCGAGTCCCTGAGTGACAAAACCTTTTTCGCCCCACGTTCCATCATCACTCCTCTTGACGAAAATCGAAGAGCAGTCCTCGAAGTCCTTTTCAAGGATAACTAAATCCTTGTTGCGGAAACCGGCAATCGAAGTGACTTCTGCACCGATTTCATGAAGCTTATAGGCCAACGGATAAGCGATAGCGCAACCGGCGCCTCCGCCAACGATTGCGACATGCTTAAGTCCTTCAAGCTCGCTTGGGCGTCCTAAAGGTCCGACGAAGTCGGCAATGTAGTCGCCTTCCTTCTTCTGAGCCAGCTCTAAGGTTCCAGCACCGACAATCTGATAGATAATCGTCACTGTTCCTTTCTCTGGATCTTCTCCAGCAACCGTGAAAGGAAGACGCTCGCTATCCTCGTTGGCACGGACAATGACAAACTGTCCAGGCTGTGCCTTCTTGGCAACGAAAGGAGCTTCCACAGAAATACGGACGATGGTGGGATTGAGGTCATCTCGCTTTACAATTTTGAACATATTACCTCCAACATGTTGTGCACGAAAACTATTGTAACCCTTTTCTTTTCCTCATTTCTACCCTTTCCCGAAATGAATTTCTGCTCTCGGAAAATCAGAAAGCATAAATTGATGATGGTTCGCATTCTTTTTTCCTTTTTTCTATAAAAAAGCAATGAAGAGATACCGGAAAGAGTGTATAATTTGTTTCAGGAGAAAATGTATGGCACTGAAGCTCATTCTTGACGCAAACAAAATCTATCACAAGGAATTCCAAGGCACAAAGCCGGGATACGATGCTTTGCAGGTAGATACCTTCCTAGACTTTGTTATCCGTGACTATCAGTCGGTGGATAATTTTGTCAAGGAAACAGAGCAGAAAGAAAAAGAGCTCAATGATAAAATCGATTTTCTGAACAGCAAGCTCAGGAATGTCGAAGCAGAGAATGAAACATTAAAGGCAAAGTTCGGTAATATCCAGCCTGACAATGTGCTTTCTCTGAACAACTTAGAACTTGTGAAACGCATCTCCAAATACGAAGAGGCGTTAAAGAAAGCCGGCATTGATCCTAAGACGATCAGTTAATCATCGTCGTTCATATTCCGGTCCGGATAGCTGCTGGGAGACTTGCTCTCCTAGAGGAAAGTCCATGCTCGCGCCGTCTGTGATGGCGGCAGTGATTGCGCTAGGTCAATTAATAAGCCTAGGCAGGGAGGAGTCCCTGACGGCGGGAGGGAATCTAAACTATGGTTTCCATAGCAGGATGTCCTTCTCTGAAAGCTCCACAGTGACGAATCCTAAGGGAAACCTTAGGGATGAAACGTTGGAAAGCCCCACAAGCGAGAAACCTAAATTTTGGTAAGGGAAGCCGAAAGAGGGAAACGAACCTTATAGGCAGGCAGAAATGCTTAGATAAATTGCTGTCCTAGACAAAACATGGCTTACAGGACCGGATACTCATTGATTTCACAAAAAGAAAGGAATCTCTAAAATGAATACACCGAATAAGATTACGACAGCCCGGATTATACTTGGGTTTATCAGGATTCTTGTCTTCTCCCTGTCTTTTATTCCTGGCTCTTCAAGCTGGGCACCGAATAGGGTGATTGCAGGTTTCAATAGGGGATTCTCTTGGATCGATTTAGTCTGTTTTGTCTTATTTATCCTTGCAGCATCCACCGATGCCAGGGACGGAAAAATCGCACGTAAAAGAGGACTTGTCACGGATTTAGGCAAATTCTTGGATCCTTTTGCCGACAAATTCCTTGTCGATTCTGCTTTCATCCTTCTTGCCTGCCGTCGTGATTTTGCCGGACACTATCAGGTTCTTCCCCTTCTTGTTGTCTTATTTGTTGCCCGTGATCTGGCAAGGGACGGTCTTCGTAGGACGGCCGCTGGAAAGGGAAAAATTCTGGCTGCCAATATTTACGGAAAGGTCAAGACCGCAATTGAAATGGGCTTGATTCCAGTTCTATTCCTCAATGGTTTCCCCTTCTCACTCCTCAATTTCAATAATGGTCTGGATTATTGGAGGAACTACCGTTTCCAATATACCTATATCATCACAAACATTTTCACGGTGATTGCCTTGTTCTTCTCGCTTTTCTCCTTTGTCATCTATGTCTTGAAAAACAAAGAAGTCCTATCCGAAAAAAACAGCGATGCGAAATAGAAGGAGTTGAACAGAATGGAAAGAAAAGAGCTCTTAGATGCCTTAAGGCAGCATAATGCCCATCTCTGTGCGAGGGAATCCTTGACCGGCGGAAGCTTCTCTGCTGCTTTCACATCAATCCCAGGTGCCAGTAATGTCTTCAACGGAAGTGCTATCACCTATGTGGATGCCGTAAAGGAAAAATTCGGAGTTGCTCCTTCAACAATTGAAAAACACGGAGCCATCAGCCAGGACTGTGCAAGAGAGAGGGCATTGAACGCCTCGCTCTTCTTCAACGCCGAGTGTGCGGTTTCCTTTACCGGCAATGCCGGACCAAGCGCAAGCGAAAACAAACCGGTCGGCTTAGTCTACATCGGAGTAAAGGTCTTTGACCATCTCAAGGTATACGAACTCCACTTGGAAGGGGACCGGGATTCTATCCGCAGGCAGTGCGTTGATTTTGGCTTTTCCCAGAGGAAAAAGAGGCTAGATGAAATTTCTTTGGAAAAAAAGCCTGCTTCAGAACCCATATAAAGTAGAGAGGACAAGAAAATGAAAGAAAAGAAACCCTTAGCCGCTGCCGATACGAACGACATCAATACGGAAAAAGACAAAGCCGTCGATGCAACGATAAAGGAAATCCGCTCTTACTTCAACGACAAAGGAATCATCAGGAAGAGGGGTGACCAGGAAACCGTCAACGTCGGTGTCATCCCAACTGGTTCCAGGCTGATTGACTCTGCTTTAGGAGTCGGAGGTTATCCAAAGGGCAGAATCATTGAAATCTATGGTCCAGAGTCCTCTGGTAAGACGACTCTTGCCTTAGAAGCAATTGCTTCCGTGCAGAAGCTCGGCGGAAGAGCTGCTTATATCGATGCCGAACACGCTATCGATCCGGAATATGCAAAAAGCCTCGGAGTCAATATCGATGATCTTATCCTTTCCCAGCCGGACTATGGCGAACAGGCCAGGGAAATCACCGACAGGCTCGCAAAGTCCAATGCCATTGACCTCATTGTCGTCGACTCGGTTGCTGCCCTAGTTCCCAAAGCAGAGCTAGAAGGCACTTATGAGGATTCCTCCGTCGGACTCCAGGCCCGCTTGAGGAGCAAATCCCTCCGTAAGCTCGCAGGCGTCCTTTCCAAGTCGAGCTGTACCATCATCTTCATCAATCAGCTCCGTGAGAAAGTCGGTGTCAGGTACGGAAATCCGGAAACCACAACCGGTGGCCGTGCCTTGAAGTTCTACTCTACCATCCGTATCGAAATCCGCCGTGCCGATGCCATCAAACAAGGTGACAAGGTCATCGGAAACAGGGTCAACGTCAAAATCGTTAAGAATAAGGTCGCTGCTCCTTATCGCAGCTGCAAGGTCGAGCTGATTTTCGGGCAAGGAATCTCGGCCGAACATGAATTAGCCCAGCTTGCCGTCGACTATGGCTTCATCGAGAAGAGCGGAAGCTGGTTCTCTTATCAGGGGGAACGTCTAGGACAGGGGATCAGCGCTGTCTATGACTTCCTCAAGAACAATCCTGAAGCAAAGGAAAAGCTCGAAGAAGACGTCAAGGGCAAAAGGTCGAACAAGCCTTCTAGCCAAAAAGAAGACCAGGCTCAGGCCTAGATTCTCTTATAGGATTCGTACAGGATGCATATCCTCCGGGTTATGCGTCCTTTTTTCGTTTTTCCTATTTAAACAATGCCTCTGATATCTTATAATAACTAAAGCGCCTTTATTAAAGGGTGCTAAGGAAAAGATTTCCGTAAACTAATCATTCGTCATTATATTTGTCATTATATTTCGATAGATGTCTTGTTTTTTCAATCTTTTTAACGAGGGGGCTTTGGACATGGCGCCCTTATTAAGCCTATGTCCAGAAAGGTTTAAATATGGATACATTAACCATAGTACTTTTAGTAGGTTTAATAGTAGTTTTGGTAATTGCCGGCGGTCTTATTGTCGTTGCTTTTAAATCCCACAAAAAAATCAAATCCTTAGAGCAGCGCAATGAAGCAGATGCCAAAAAAGCCGAGGAATTAATCAAAGAAGCGCGGTTTAAGGCGGATGCTTTATTACAGGAAGCCAAGGAAGAAGGACAAAAGAATGCCAACGCCTTAATCGCTTCCGCAAAGAAGGAATTCGAGAAGTCCAATGCTGATTTAGAAGAACGTAAGAGTGCGGTTGTACAGAAGGAAGCTAAACTCGATCAGAAAGAAGCATCTTTAGACAAACGTGAAGATGCGATTATCAACCGGGAAGCTGTCATTGACAAGCAGAAAGACGAATTGAACCAGCGCAGCGAAGCACTTGCTATCAAAGAAAAAGAAGCGCAAGATAAGCTCGAGTCTGTCCTGAACGAACTTCAGAAAGTCGCCAATAGGACAAGGGATCAGGCCAAAGATGAACTGAGGAAGCGGGTCGAAGAAAAAGAGAGGAAGCGTATTGCTCTCTATGAAGCCCAGAAAGAAGCCGAAGCCCAGAGCACTGCCGAAGACAAAGCCAAAACTTTAATGGCTATCGCTTGCGAGAAGTTCGCACAGGATGTGACAAACGAACGCAATTCTTCAACGATTGCCCTGCCTAATGATGATAGGAAGGGACGTATCATCGGACGGGATGGCCGCAACATCAAGTCTATGGAAGGATTGTTCGGCGTCTCCTTGATTATTGATGACACTCCGGAGACTTTGACTGTCTCCTGCTTCGATCCAATCCGCCGTGAGAAAGCCAAGCTTACTCTCGAAGCGTTAATCAAAGACGGACGCATCCAGCCTGGTCGTATCGAGGACCTTTACTCCAAGATCAGTAAAGAATTCGATGAGAATCTGCGCCGTATCGGTGAACAGACCGTCTTCAAGCTCGGTCTTCCGCGTAGGAATCCGGGACTCTATCCGTATATCGGCCGTCTGAAGTATCGTACTTCCTACGGACAATCGGTTCTTGACCATTCTATCCAGGTTGCATATCTCTCTTCCGTCATGGCCAGTGAATTAGGCCTTGATCCAGTTAGGGCAAAACGGGCTGGTCTTCTCCATGATATCGGAAAGGCTATTGATGCCGAGAGGGAAGGTAGCCATGTTCAGTTAGGTTCTAGGCTTGCTAAGAAATTCAATGAGCCGGATGTTGTCATCAACGCCATCGAATCCCATCATGGTGATTGCCCGAAGAAGTATCTTATTTCTGAGTTGGTCACAGCTGCTGATACACTCTCTGCTGCCCGTCCAGGTGCCCGCAGCGAGCAGCTTGAGACCTATATCAAGCGTCTCCAGCAGTTAGAAAAAATCTGTTCTGAATGCAAAGGCGTACAGTCAAGCTATGCTCTTCAGTCTGGACGTGATTTACGTGTCAGGGTTAATCCGGATATTGTCAGCGATGAAGACGCTAAGGCAATTGCCATCCAGGTCCGTGACAAAATCGAAGAAACCAGGCAATTCCCAGGTCAGATCATTGTCACTGTCATCCGTGAGAAACGCTATCAGGAAACGGCAAAATAATGTTGCTGAAGGTTCTATTCCTAGGTGATATTGTCGGTTCCCGTGGCAGAGAGGGTGTAAAGTCCCTCCTTCCAAGGCTGAACCAAAAAGAAGGATTAGACTTTGTCATCGCAAACGGCGAAAACGCGACCCACGGACGAGGGTTAAGTTATAGCCATTACCAAGAACTCCTTCTTGCTGGAGTCGACTGCATCACAAATGGAAACCATTTCTACAACAACAAGGACGTGTTCACCTATGCTTCCAAAAGGACAAAATCCGTCCGTCCAAGGAACCTGGACAAGGATGCGCCTGGAGTGGGAAGTCGAGTCTTCCAAGTCAAAGATTGTAAAATCCGAGTATCAAATTTCCTAGGTCGCGCCTTCATCCAAAGGGGACAGGATAATCCTTTCTACGCTTTCGATGAAAGGTACAAAAATTCAAGCAAAGATGAGATCCATATTGTGGATTTCCATGCCGAAGCAACGGCAGAAAAAAGAATCTTTGCCGAATACGTCGATGGAAGAGCGACAGCAGTCATAGGAACACACACTCATGTGCAGACCAATGACCCGAAATATCTAAGCAAAGGTACTTTCTTTCTAACAGATGCCGGAAGGAATGGTCCCTATGATTCCATCATCGGAAACCAAAAAGATGGTACAATCTTCCATACAGTTACCGGAAGGCCCGGAACTAGGGAAGTAAGTAAGACGGGAAGAATCCAAATCAACGGTGTCAGGCTAGAGATTGATTCCGAGAAAAAACAGGTTGTTTCCTACCACTTGATCAATGAAACACAAGAGGGCTGATTAGCCCTCTTTTTTGTAATGTAAGGGGATTTATCAACTACAAATAAGTAATTGAAAAAAATCTCAAAAAGTATATAATGTTTGCAGAGAGGTATATCTTTATGGCAACATTAAAAGTCAGTGGAAAAACTCAGATTCAGAAATTAGCTGGAGCTATTGCAGGTAACATTCGTCAGGAAGGTTCTGCACAGATTTCCTTAGTCGGTGCTTCTGCCCTTAACCAGGCTATCAAGGCCTGCATCGTTGCTCGTCGTTTCTTAAAGGATGACGAGACTCCGAGCGATATCGCTGTTCAGCCGGAATTCATCAGGCAGAACTTCGCTGAAGAAGCCAACAATGAAGGACGTGAAGTCACGACCATTAGGCTTCACATCAACAAGGTTCCGTTCGATCCTGCTCACGCTGTTTCTTCCGATGTTCCTTCCCGCAAGGAAGAAGAACAGGCCGAAGAAGCTAAGTAGTTTATTATCGAGTAAATCATGAAAGTCCGTCTTATCTCGCTGCCGGATCAAAAGGCAGCCGGTAAACGGAATCCGAACGCAGAGATTCGATACAAACAGGCTCAATTAGTGCCAACGTCTTTCCTTTCCTCTTGGGGAAATGGAAAGACTTTTTGTATCAGAACGTATGGTTGCCAAGCCAATGTCCGGGATTCCGAAATCATCCGTGGTCTTCTTCTTGCCCTTGGAAGGAAAGAGCAAGACGATTTTTCCAATGCTGACTTTATCTTATTTAATACCTGTGCTATCCGTGAGAACGCTGAAAACCATCTCTATGGTGAACTCGGACGTGCCAAAGATGCTTACAGGAAAAAGAAAGATAGGATTATCTCTATCTGCGGATGTGTGAGGCAAGAAGAAAAAGCAGTCCGCTATATTCTTGATCACTTCCCGTTTGTCTCCAGGATTTTCGGAACAAACAACATCACATCTTTCTATTTGAATCTGGAAAGTGTCTTGAAAGATAAAAGGGGTATTGTCGATGTTTCCGCAAACTCCGATCTTGTCGAAGAAGGCCTTCCAGAAGGTAAGAACGCCCGTGAAAGCAAAGTCACTGCTTATGTCAATATCAGGTATGGATGCAATAAGTTCTGTACTTACTGTATCGTTCCGTTTACCCGTGGCAGGGAACGCAGCCGAAAAAAAGAGGATATCCTAGCTGAGGTCAAATGCCTGAAAGACGAAGGATACAAACAGGTTACTCTTCTCGGACAGAACGTTGACGCATACGGAAAAGACTTCGGAGACACTTATGCTTTTGCTGATCTTCTTGATGCTGTTGCCTCCACTGGCATCGAGCGGGTCCGTTTCGTCACTCCTTATCCAAGTGATTTCAACCCAGTTGTCTTTGATGTCAGGGCAAAGCACAAGAATATCAGGCCTTTCCTGCATCTCCCGGTACAGTCTGGTTCCAATTCCGTCTTAAAGAGAAGGAACCGCCGATATACTAGAGAACAGTATCTTGATATCGTCCATCAACTGAGAGAGCGCCTTCCGGATGTTTTCCTTACAACCGATATCATTGTCGGTTTCCCGAATGAAACCGAAGAAGAATTCAATGACACTCTCTCGTTAGTCAAGGAAGTCAAATACGATGCTGCCTTTACTTTCATCTTTTCCCCTCGTCCCGGAACTCCTGCCTACTTCAGGAAGGATAACACGACAGACGAAGAAAAACATCGTCACTTCGATGAACTGAAGAAGCTGATTGATGAACAGACTTCAGCCCGGGCAGCCGCTTTTGTCGGAAAAGAATTATCTGTCCTATTTGAAAAAGTCTCCGAGAAAGACCCTACAAGGATTTCCGGATACGATGAGCATAACAAACTTGTCCATGTCAAAGGAGACGTTTCCTTGATTGGCCAGATCAAGAAAGTAAAAATCCTATCCTCTCATACTTATTCTCTGATTGGAGAAGTCGTGGAATGAGCGAGGAAGAGGAACTTCTCAGCAAGGCAGATCAATTAGTCAAGGATTTCATCCAAACCGATACCTATCTCCTCTACAAGAAACTGAAGGAAGAGGTGAACAGCAACGAAAGACTCAATCACCTCATGGAGTCCCGGAAAGCTTTGCAAAAAGGCCTTCGATACAGGGACAACGAGAAGAAAGCAGCTGCTTTGAAGGCAGCAAAAGACCTTCAGTCGGAATTTGATAACGATCCTCTCGTCATAAACCTGAAGGCTCAGGAAGAAGAATTGAAAAACAGGATCAGTATTCTTACGGAAGAAAAGTTCTGAACTTTTCTTCCGTTTTTCATAAAAGTGAAACAAGGTTAGTTTATAATAGAACGGGCAAACAAAATGGCAAAAAAAAGTTCAAACGAATCCGCCGGCTTCACGCCAAGGGTGGAACAGTATATTTCATTCAAAAAGCAGTACGGAGACAGGATTATCTTCTTCCGCATTGGTGACTTCTATGAGAGGTTCAGGGAAGACGCGGAACTTGTCTCACATGAACTACAGCTTTACCTTACGCGGAAAGCCTGTGGAAATGGCAAATTCATACCAAGGTGCGGAATCCCTCACCATGCCTATCTTTCCTATGCACAGAAATTGATTGATCATGGTCATAAGGTGGCCATTGTGGAACAGGTCGAAGACCCCAAACTGACCAAGAAGCTCGTCAAACGGGATGTCATCCAGTTCATTACTCCGGGTGCGAACCTCGATCCGAATATCAAAGACAATATCTATATTGCTTCTTTAGAGCTTGTAGAGCGCCAGGCTTTTTTAGCCTATGCTGATATCACCACCGGAGAAAGGAAAGTCCTTTCTTTGGAAAATCAAAAAGAAAGAATCCTGGAAAAAATCCTTTCCCTAGATATCAAGGAACTTGTTCTAGGAACAAACTGTCCTGCTGATCTTGTGAGGTACTTAAAGAAAAACACTCAGGTCTGTTTTTCCTATTACAATGATTCCTCCGTTTCTATAGAAACCGATCCTTTATTCGGCAATCTCAAAGATGATAGACAGATTGTTCCTTCCGCGCGTCTTTATAATTACAGGAAGAACAGGGAAAAAAGAGACCTTACTTATTTCAAGCCTGTCGAGAACTTGATGTCAGAGAAATCAAGGAAGATTGATTATTCTGCTCAAGCAAACAGGGAACTGACGAAATCCCTAGACGGAAAGAACTTCGGCACTTTGTTCTGGCTTCTCGACCACACGGAAACCCCAAGGGGCAGCCGGTATCTGAAAAGCCAGATTATCGCTCCTAGTGCCAATGAAGAAGAAATCCTTTCTCGTCTTAACAAGACCGAATGTTTTGTAAACCATTATATTGAACGGGAAGAGCTGAGAAAAGAACTGACCAACGTCTTTGACAGGGAACGATTGATTGCCCGTATGGGATACAGGAACTCCAACGGACATGACCTTCTTCAACTAAAAAAATCCCTCCAGGTCATTCCGGAAATAAAGAAACAGCTTGATCTAATTCAGGATTGCCCAGATTTGGATTCGATTAAAAAAGGACTCGGCGATTTTACTCCCCTTGTCAGCCTGTTAGATAGAGCCCTTGACGAGAACTGCCCTAGGACGATTACCGAGGGCGGAATCTTCAAAAAAGGATATAACGCTGAACTTGATGAGCTCATCGAAAGGACCGATAACAGCAAGCAATGGCTTAGGAACTTTGAGACAAAGGAAAAGGAAAAAACCGGCATCAAGAATCTGAGAGTCGGGGAAAACTCCCTGAATGGTTTTTATATTGAAGTCTCGGCTGGCCAGTTGAGTTTAGTCAAACCGGAATTCGGTTATATTCGGAAGCAGACATTGACTACCGGGGAACGCTTTATTACACCGGAGCTCAAAGAAAAGGAAAGCAGGTTCTTCCGTGCAAGAGAGAACCGTCAGACTTTGGAATACAATCTCTTTAAGGAACTGAGAAAAGAAGTCAGTACCTATACCGATGATATCCAAAAGGCAAGCAAAGCTCTTGCCAGGCTGGATTTCTATCTTGATCTTGCTTATGTAGCCAGTGAAAACAACTATGTCCGTCCGACCTTCAATGGAAAAAGAATCATCGATGTCAAGGAAGCACGTCATCCCATCAGGGAAAAGGCGAATCCGGGTGTCAACTTCGTCGCAAACGATTATGAAACCGGCTCCGATACCGATGTTGTCATCATCACCGGTCCGAACAGGGGCGGAAAATCAACCTACAGGAAAGAATTCGGTCTGCTTGTCATCAGGGCACAGATGGGTTCCTTTGTATCAGCCAGCAGCTGTTCTCTTCCTGTTTTCGATGCTCTTTTCACCCGTATCGGTGCAAGCGATAATTTAATCAAAGGCCAGTCAACCTTCAGGAGGGAGAGGAGCGAAGTAGCCGAGGCCTTACAGGAAGCGACAAGCGAAAGTCTTTTCCTCTTTGATGAAATCGGAAGAGGAACTGCCACTTTCGATGGCATGGCTATTGCGCAAAGTATCATTGAATACTTAGTTCGTCATGTTCATGCCAAAACCTTCTTTTCCACCCACTACCATGAATTGACGACCTTAAGCGAAAAGATTTCTGCTGTAGAAAATCTCCACTGCGAAGTCAATGAAGACAACGGTATTGTTACTTTCCTCTATAAAAGGAGGCCTGGTTCCAGGGATAAATCCTATGGTGTCAACGTTGCCAAGCTTGCCGGACTTCCGGAAGAGATCACGGACCGAGCCGCTGAACTTCTTTCTGCCTTCGAAGCAAAGAAGAATATCGGAAAAGATCAAATCAAGGAGGTAAAGAAAGAGGAAAAGAGCGATGTCTTGAAAGAGGAAATCAAGAAGATGGATCCAAGGGCAATGTCGCCACTAGATGCTTTGAACTATCTGATTGATCTCAAGAAAAGAGTGAAATAATGTCTATCATCAATATAAGGAGCACCGAGCTTGCCAATTTGATTGCGGCCGGTGAAGTCATCGAACGTCCCGCAAGTGTCATAAAGGAGCTTGTCGAAAACAGCATAGATGCCAAAGCAAAGAACATCTATGTTGGAGTCACCCGTGCCGGAAAAGGCAAGATCAGGGTCAAAGACGATGGCAGCGGAAGGGATCGAAAAGACAGCAAACTCTGTTTTGTCCGCCATGCTTCCAGCAAAATCAAGACCGAATATGATCTCAGCCGGATACACACGCTTGGTTTCCGCGGAGAAGCCATTCCTTCTATCGCCGCTGTTTCCCATGTTGTCCTCACCACTTCGACTGGGGAAGGAGTCGGAACCCGAATCGAATCGAATCCGAATCAGGAACTTGTTGTTTTGGATGCGCCAAGCCGGAAAGGAACGATTTTCGAGATAAGCGACCTTTTCTTCAATACGCCTGCCCGCCTGAAATATCTGAAGTCGGATCAAGTCGAAAATGCAAATATTATCGAAAGGGTCGAGCATAGGGCGCTTGGCTTTCCTGGTATTTCGTTTTCTCTGGCTATTGATGGAAAGGAAGTCTTCCGGACAAGCGGAAGAGGTGATTTACTAGAAGCCATACAGAAGATTTTCGGAAACACGACTGCGCTTTCGCTCTATCCGCTTGACTATGAAGGCAGGGCCTATTCGTTCCATGGCTTCATCTCAAAACCGGAAGTCAACTCATCTAGAAGAAAAAACGAGCTTACCTTCTTGAACCATCGTTGTATCTACGATTACAAGTTCAATAAGGCCATCGAACAGGTCTATAAAGATTATCTCCCGCCGGATCGCTATCCCTTCATTGTCTTGGATTTCGATATTGATTCTTCTTTAGTCGATGTCAATGTTCATCCGACAAAAAAGGAAGTACGTATTTCGAGGGAAGACGATAGGGCGCGCGATTTAGTCCGGGAAATCAAGACCGTCTTGCTTGATAAGCGTCCGATTTATTCTGCGAGCGAAGACAAAAAGACTTCCTCCGCCTTTGTCAAAGAGGAGAAGGTGGAGAAAAGTTTTTCCTATGCCGGGGTTGCCCCTAAGAAGGAGGAAGAACACTATTTCCAGGATTCCCTTCCTTTGCCAAAGACTTTCGAATCCCATGCTCCTTATGTAGTAAAGAAAGAAACCGAAGAAAAAATTGATAAGGCAGTCTCTCCTTCGCCATTAGCTCTACCACAGTCCGAAGAAATACATCATAATATTGCTATAGAAAAAGAAGATTTCGAGTCGGCTAAAAAAGAGTCTGTTCCCGAACCAATTCAGCCACGTGTACCAGAGTTTGATGATTATGCTCATCCACGGGATGAATCAGAGTCTTCTTTCCCGGAAAGGCATCCAATCGGACAGGTTTTACAAACCTATATCCTTTGCGACAGCAAGGACTGCTTCTATATCCTTGATCAGCACGCAGCTGCAGAGCGAGTCAATTACGAAAAAACAGAGGCAAGGTTTGCTTCTATCCGTTCCCGGATTGTTCCTCTCTTTCCATTAATCGTTGAGCTTTCGCCAAAAGAAATCCGGAACTATGACAGGGAACATATCCAGCGTCTGAATAGTATCGGAATCATCACCGAAGAATATTTAGGTAAAGCAGTGAAAGTAACCGAGATGCCTTCTTTCCTACATGCGGATAGGGCAGAAAGCGTTGTTTCCGATTGTGTCCACTCCTGCTTGAATGATGAAGCCTGTGATCCACTCTCTCTTCTGCACCTCACGATTGCAAACATTGCCTGCAAGAAATCCATTAAAGCCAATCATATCAGGTCAAGGAGCGAAAGGGAGGCTTTAATCAAAGATCTGAGCCGGTGCAAGAATCCAGCGAATTGCCCGCATGGACGTCCGACTAGGATCAAGGTTACGAAAGACGATATAGAGAACATCTTCCGGAGAAGTGGATTTTGATTTACGTTATTCTTGGACAAACTGCAAGCGGAAAGACTTCCTTAGCCTTATCCCTTGCCAAGCGCTATTCTCTTCCTGTCATTTCCGCAGATGCTTTTCAGTGCTTTAAAATGATGCAAATCGGCACGGATAAGCCTACAAGAGAAGAAACTAAAGGCGTCGATTATTACTTCTACGATGAATATGCACCTGACTATGACAGGTCTGTTTTTACGTTCCAGAATCAGTGCCGTCCTATCATCGAAGAATATATCCGGAAAGGAAAAGACATCCTTGTGGTCGGAGGAAACTTTCTTTATATCAAAGCTTTGCTTTATAAATATGTCTTCCAAAAAAGCGAAAGCAAAGAGAATCCTTACGAATCAAGGTCTCTTCCGGAGATGCAATCGCTGCTGAAATCACGGAGCGAAAAGGTCTTCCAGGAAATCGACAATGAAAATCCGCGCCGTGTCATACGAGCCCTCGTCCAGCTTGATGAGGGAATGAATCGGGATTCCATTCTGGAAGAAAACGATGGTGTTCCTCTTTATCCAGTTACGTTCCTCCGTATCGATGTCGACAAAGAAGAAGGAAACGCTCTAATCGACAGGCGGGTTGATCAAAGGAGGAAGGAAGGCTTTGTGGAAGAAGTAAAGAATCTTCTTTCGAAATATCCAAAAGACCTAAGACCTTTCACTTCCATCGGATACAAGGAAATCATCTCTGCCCTCGAGGAGGGAAAAGAAATCGATACTTCCGTTTCTGATTTGATTAAGCTGCATACCCATCAGTACGCAAAGAAACAGCGTACGGCTCTTCGTCATCAATTCAAGGATGTCATATGCGGTACGAAAAAAGAAATCGATGATCTGATATCCGCAAACATCGAAAGGAAATCCAAAACGCGTCTGGTTCTTTCTCCGAAAGAGAGGAATCTTATCGAGACAAAATCAGTTCTCTTCTGCGGACTTGGCGGAGTCGGCGGAGAAGGGGTATTGTCGTTAACCCGGCTTGGTTTTCATAGCATCGACATCAGGGATAACTGTCTAGTCTCCGCACACAATCTGAACCGTCAGTCCCTGTTCGGATTTAAAGACATCGGGAGAAGGAAGACCGATGCTGCCAAAGAGAAAAGGCTGTCCATCAATCCATTAAGGAAGGTGAACACCTACTTCAGGAATATCGAAGACAGAGAAAGCCTGAGGAAAAAGAGATATGACATCATTGTCGATGCCATCGATTACGTTCCCGGAAAGATAAGCCTCTATAGGAAAGCACGGGAAGACGGTTCTTTCTATGTCACTAGCGGAGCGATGGGTTTCCGATATGATTCTACAAAAGTGAAAACCGGAACCGAAAAGGATGCTTTCGATCTTCTTAGCAAGAAATTCAAGAAAGCATTGCTGGAAAAAGGAATTCCGCAGGCGGAAATCGATTCAATCAAAACCGCTTATTGTTCTTCCGGACAGTTAAAAGGCAAAAAAGACAGCAACAGCATCGGATCTCTTTCTACTGTCGGACCATCAGCAGGACTCGCTTTGACTACTAGGATTATCGAACACATCAAGGAGGAAGCAGAAAATGAAAAACGAATATGATATTCGAAATATCGCACAGAAATTAAATATCAGCGAAGATGCCTTGATTCCTTTTGGTTATGACAAAGCCAAGATTGACACTTCTAAGCTGAATCTAGGAAAAAGAAAGGCAAAGCTTATTCTCTGTACAGCGATTACTCCAACCAAAGCTGGAGAAGGAAAGACAACTACCTCCGTCGGGCTTTCCGATGGTTTGTCCTTAATCGGGAAAAAAGCAATGGCCTGTCTTCGGGAGCCTTCCTTAGGTCCTGTCTTCGGCGTGAAAGGCGGAGGAGCCGGAGGAGGAGAAGCAATCCTCTATCCAGAAGAAGATATCAACCTACATTTTACTGGTGACCTTCATGCCATCACTTCCGTCAATAACCTGATTGCCGCAAGGACCGACAACAACCTCTACCATCATCCAGAAAGGTTCGATGCAAACAGAATGGTCTTTCCTCGCTGCAGGGATAGGAACGACCGTGAATTAAGAAGTATTGTATGCATGCCGACAGATTCAAAAGGGACACAGCACAACTCCTCTTTTGTTATCACAGCTGCTAGTGAAGTCATGGCCTGTTTCTGCTTAGCCAAAAGCGAAGAGGATTTCTTGGACCGTATTGAAAACATCACAGTCGGTTATACCAAAGAAGGAGAGCCAGTTCTTGCAAAGTCGCTGCATGGACGTTTCGCCTTCCGAAAGCTGATCCATACTGCTTTGTATCCGAATCTTGTCCAAACCAAATACCATACTCCTGCCCTCGTCCATGGCGGTCCCTTTGCAAACATCGCCCACGGCTGCAACTCCTATCTTGCAACAGATTTAGCTCTCCGCTTATCCGATTATGTTATCACCGAAGCAGGCTTCGGATCTGATTTGGGAAGGGAAAAATTCATGGACATCCTTTGTCCTCAGTCTTCCTTCTCGCCTGATCTTGTTGTCAGGGTGGCCTCGATTCGTGCTTTAAAGCTTCATGGAGGTGTTAAGTTTGAGGATTTAGGAACGCCCAACGTAGAGGCAATGAAATCCGGCACTGCCAATCTAATGAAGCATTTACAGAACGTTTCTTTATATCATGTTCCCTATGTGGTAGCAATCAACCATTTCGGCTCGGACAGCCAAGAGGAGATTGAAGCCTTGGAACGCATTTTGGGAAGCAATAACATTCCTTACGCTCTGAACTCCTCTTACTTAGAAGGACCTAAGGGTGCTATGGATTTAGCCAACAAAGTCTTAGAAGTGCTAGAGGAAAAGAAATCCGATTACACTCCTTTGATTCATAACAACAGGTCTATAAAAGAGAAAATCGAAACCATCAGCAAGAACATCTATGGTGCAAAGAACGTCGAGTATTCAGAAACAGCCGAAAAGGAAATCGAAGACTACATGAAACGAGGATACGAAGACTTTTCAGTCTGTATTTCCAAAGTTCCGACTTCTCTTTCCGATGATGCGACTCTTTTAAATGTTCCAAAAGATACGACTCTTCATGTCAAGAACACACGTCTTTTCACGGGTGCTCGATTCATTGTCCCTTTAACCGGAAAGGTCTTTACTAGGCCTGGTCTTCCCCTGCATCCCGCAGCGGAAGACAGGAAGGAAATCAAATGATTCTTTTATCAGGCAAAGACAGGGTCGATGAAACAAAACAGAAGATTCTTGATTACAAAGAAAAGAATAAATCTGTTCTCTCCTCGCTTTCCTTCTATTTTTTCTCGGATCCCAATGACAAAGGTTCCTCTGTCTATATTCGTTCCCTGAAGAGAATCCTGTCCGAGTTCTCTCTTCCTTACGAAGAAGGATTCTATGATGCCAATAGATCCGAAGAAGAGAATTTGAAAGCAGTCAAAAACCATGCAGACAGAAATGCCACAATGATTTTCCGTCCTCTTCCTACTCAAAGAGAAACGGAATACTTAAGTCTACTGAATCCTGATTTCGATCCTGACAGGCTTTCCAAAGTAAACGGAGGGCGCCTGTTTTTCGGAGACAGGGATTATCTTCCAGCCACTGTCAAAAGCATCCATGCCATCCTTAAGCACTATCAAATACCTTTAGATGGCAAAAAAGCAGTAGTCCTAGGACGTTCTGTTTCCTTAGGACTTCCTTGCTTCTTAAGGCTTTCCAAGGAAAACAGGATGGTCACGCAGATTCACTCCCATACAAACGAAAGTATGCGAGAGGAAAGGATTAAGAATGCAGACTTAATCGTTCTGGCTTCTGGAAAAAGAGGGCTTGTCAATCCTAGCTGGTTGAATAATAAACAAACCATCATTGACTGCGGATTCATAAAAGGCGGCGAGCTCGGATTTGCTCCTGATATCTATGCCTATACCCCAGTTCCTGGCGGTGTCGGAGCTTTGACTCCTTACTACCTTGTCCTGAACGCAAGGCAAGAATACAGGAAACAAAGCGAAACAATGATGAAATGACCGCCTTATGAGCCCTGCTCTGAGACGGTTTTTATTTCAAGGAAACAGGCTGCTCTTTTCTCATTTGCCATCTGCATTAAAGATTGAACCGTATCCAAAGATTCTTAGAAAATCTATGTCTCCGACCTAATATTAGGTGAGATGATAGAAATCAAGAATCTGAGTTTCTCCTATAAGGATAAAGAAATCTTCCATGATCTCTCCGTGTCATTTCCAAACCGTGGCTTTGTTATTCTTCTTGGACGAAGCGGGTCTGGAAAGACAACGCTTTTGTCTCTCCTTAGCCACCAGCTGACGCCGACAAAAGGAGAAATCATCGGCATTGATGAAAAACCGGTCATGGTTTTTCAGTCTCCGTTGCTCCTTGATTATCTAACCGTCTTAGATAACGTCGCCTTGCCTCTCAAACTGATTGGAAAAGAAGGAAAAGAAGAAGCTAGGCAAGCATTAAAGAAAATCCATAGGGAGCAAAGGAAAGACCGTTATCCTCTTTCACTTAGTGGCGGAGAGGCTAGGCGTGTTTCCTTAGCACGTGCCTTAGCCACTGATCAGAAGGTACTGATTCTAGATGAGCCGACAGGACAATTAGATGAGAATAGTGCCAGGCTCGTGTATCAGACAATAAAAGAAATTTCCAAAGATACATTAGTCCTTATGGTCACCCATGACGAAAAGAATGCCCTGCTTCTTGCTGATATCCTTTATGAACTAAAGGGTGGAAAACTTTGTTTAAGGAAAGGAAAAGAGAAAAAAGAGGACAGAAGTTCAAAAGATTCCAATTCTATAAAAGGGTCTCTTTCTTTAAAAAACAGCTTGAAAAGGAATTTTGCTTTCCTGAGGAAAAGAAAATTCCGTGTTTTTCTTTCATCGTTTTTCCTGGCATTCAACTTTACTCTAGGGTACCTAGGACTGACGAGGAGATCAGAGCTTCCTTCAAGGACACGAAACAGGGCTAAAGAATACTATTCGAGCGAAGTAGCCGAAATCACTGAAAAGGAAACCATTGCAAGATCCGGACATAGGACACTGAAACGTTTTTCGATTCCTTCCGCCAAGAAAAGGAAAAGAATTGGAATCGAGCAATCCTATCCTTCATTCGATTATTTTCTCCCTCCTTCAGAGCAGATAAGGATAGGAAAAGAAACAACGGATGTCTTCTTCACTCCTGTTAGGAAAGAAAAGAACGGGAAAATAAAGGAGGGCAGAACCATTCAGGTCTTTAACGAAGTCGTAATTAACGAAAATGTTTTAAAAGAGGTAGGGAAACCATTTTCGGAAAGGTCAGGGAAAAAGATTCCGGTGCATCACCAGGCTTTAATCTATTCTTCTCAGTTTTCCTCCAGCGACAGGCTATCTCTTGACTTCCAATTCAAAATTGTCGGATTATGCAAAGAAAAAGCCGTCTTCAATCAACCGCGCATTTACTATTCCTATCCTCTGAGGCACGAATACCTATCCAAGATAAAATTAGAAAATATTTCTATAGAAAAGAAACAGAATACCTTACTCATCGACTTGTTAGAAGACATCAATTATCAAGAGGATGACTTTCTTTCACGGAAGGTGCTTTATAGGACAAACTCTCCATTAGCAGACAAGAAAAAGGCAGAACAAGTCTATCAAGATGCCTTGCAGATTTCTTCCCCTAGCAGGGCAAGGGAAGAAAACAGGGATTCCGTTGCTTCATCTTTGACCCTTGTTTTAGGTGCTTTCCTGCTTCTAAGCCTCATTTCCTCTATCAGGCTCCTTTTCAGGATTGTCTATTCCTTGGATGAAGATAACATCCGGATGTTCGCTTTGATTTCTGTTTTTCCGGGAAAAAGAGGAAACAAAGGAATAGCCGCTTTAGGAATGGTGCTGTTTTTTACTCTTACAACAGGATTGCTATTTCTTCTCTTATCCTTATTCGCATCGATTATCGGAAATAATATTCTATCTTATTTTTCTTTTTCTCCTTTGTTCGCTAGGAAACTGTCTTATCTATTCATGATTCTCATACTGCTTTTCCTTGCGACATCAATCGGCTGTTTTCTTCCTTTAAGAAAAATCAAGGAAGGTGAACTCAAGTCTCAGCTGGAAGGAGAAGATTAGTATGATTTCAGTCCACAACCTAGTCAAACGTTATCAAGGAGAAAAAGAGGACACTTTAAAAGGAGTTTCCTTTACGCTTCCAGATACAGGACTTGTGTTCCTTACCGGAAAATCCGGATGCGGAAAGTCAACCTTATTGAACTTGCTTTCCTCCATCGACGAAGAATATTCCGGCTCCATCAAAGTCGATGGAAAAGAGCTACAAGAAAGGACAGTGACAGAAAAAGCAGACTATCGATTCAAAAAAGTATCTGTTGCTTTTCAGTCCTTTCATGCGACCGAAGAAGAAAGCGTCTATACCAACAGGCTCAAGCCACTTGCAATACGGAAAAGGACAGAATCCGAAAAGAAAACGAAAATCGATGATGTCCTAAGAAAAGTCGGATTGTCCAACAAGAAAAAGAGGAAGTTCAAGGATCTTTCGGGAGGTGAGAAGAAACGGATTTCACTTGCCATCAGCATTCTGAAGGACACTCCGATTCTTTTCGCAGATGAACCTCTTGCTTCTCTGAACAAAGATATACGGAAGCAAATCACAGATCTTCTCCTTACTTTAAGCCGTTCTCGGCTGATTTTTGTCATAACGCATGAGGCTGAAGAAATTCCGAAAGATGTCTTCCATTTTCATAGGGAAGCAGGTAATAGGAAATTGGTTCAAGAAGGTTCCGAAGGACGGAAAAGAGACTTTGGTATAGAAAGAGGAAAATACCAGGGTTATCCCCTTTTCTATCAGCTTATCGAGTTAAGGAAGGCAAAAAAATCGTTTTTTCTGAGGGCAAGGATGACTTTTGTTATTGGATTATTTTCGGTGTCTTTTTCCTTCCAGCTCTCAAGGAATGTCTCTTCTTCTTTGATTTCTTCGATGGAAAGCTATAGGGAAGATGATTCGAGGGTAATCGAAAGCGAAGAAAACGGAATCAGCGGAACCAGTTTTCAATTAGCTGACAGCAATTCATTGAACTTATATATACGAAATCATCCAAAAGATGTCTTATCGAAAGGATACTTTTTTTCAGAATCAAGGAACAATATTTTCGGACCGAATCAGGCAGCCGAACTCCGTTACTCGGTCAAGACAAGGGATAGGCCGAAGATTTCCTTTGATGCCTTCTTGAATTCAGTCCAGATTGAGGAGGTTCCGAATACCATCTATTATGGAGAAGCACCAATGGAACATGAGGAAATCCTTCTCGGGCTTGAGGAAGAAACTCTTCTTCAGCTTTCTTTCTTCCTGCTCGAAGATCAAGTAACGAAACTGACAGAAGACGATCTTGAGGCCAGGGGAAAAGAATGCTCGAAGGGAAAAATCATTTTAGACAGGAGCGCAAAAGAAGAGAACTGGAAATACTCCTTTCAGCAAACCTTCAAAGTCAAAGGCTTTTTCGAAAGCAAAGTTCCGCTAATTGTCTCTTCAAGCTATGATTTTCCCATTTGGCTGCTTCAGGAACAGATGGGATTTCTAATCTATGAAAAAGAAGAAGACCGAAACAGGGAGAAACCATGGAGCAGGAGGGTTAAAACCGGACTTAAACTCTATCCAGAAAAAGCCAAGGACTTCCTTTCTTCTTTTCTTCTCGATAAGGAAAGGAAAGAATTTGTTCCAGAACTTTTTAAGACTCCCTATTACTACAGCGAAGAAGAGCCGAAGACGCATAATCATATCCTGCTCTATCAAGACATTCTTCCGAAGATTTCAGTTCCTGCCATTGAAGAATTCGTCAGCTCCTCTCCAGGACTCTTCTCGTCTGTGAGCTATTCTTCCAGCATTTATACTTATACCGCATCCGGTTACATCAGCGGATTTGCAAAACCATTCTTCTTCTCCCGCTACAAAGAAAAACTGAATGAAATCGAAGACAATTATTCAAGCACAGACGAGAATCTAGGACAGTTCCAATCAACACTAAGGGAGGTACCAGGGGAAGTCAGGAAAGCTGATCTGACTTCCTCGAGGAACGGAGAGGGGCTGCGCTTCGTCAGTTTGAACCAATCAAATCCGAAAATAAAATACGGATACGCTCCTTCTTCTGTAGAAGAAATCGGAATTTCTTCTGGCATGGCAGAGAAGCTCTTCTCCTCTTCAAGGATGGCATTAGATAAACAGCTGAATACATTAACGCTGATCAAGACAACAAAGCAAGGAAGCAAATACCAGAATCGATTCGAACAAGGAGTGTTGAAGATTAGTGCAATCTATGAAGACGACGGAATCAAGATCTATCAGGATTCCCTCTTTCCACTATGCTATTGCTTTATTCTTGGTGCCTTAGAAAAAGAGGAATGCCGTATTAATCAAGCAGTCATCAAAGCGGACTTGACTAAAGAGTCCCCGGATTATTATCTTTCCTTAGTGCGGAAATATGGATCTTTCCATGGATCTTTTCCTATGCTTTCAAGGATTACGGAAATCAAGAGCAGGCTCAAAGCCTTGTCTTACTTGTTTCTTTCATTCTCAGCTCTTTCCCTCCTTTCAGCATTGACTCTCTTGTCCCTATCAAGGTACCTAAGGATAAAAAAAGAGCAGAAAGAAATCGGAATCTGCCTTTCCTTTGGATACAAAAAAGGGGAAATATCCTATTTCTATTTTTGTTTTTCCGTTCTCATCGGAATTCTTTCCTATTTTTTTGCGTTTCTGCTCTCCCTGTTTACACAGAAGTCCATCGAAAAAGCACTGCTTGAAACAATGTCATCTTCAAAAATAAGGAGGGAGCCCTTCTTGATTTCCTTCTTTTTAGGACTTCTGATTATCATTTGCGTTTTTGTCATCGTTTATATCCTGATATCTTCTTTTTCACCAAAAGACGCATTTAGCAAACGTTAAACCGCTTACATAAAGAAACAAAAAAATATGTATACACCTTGTTCCTTTTTATGCTAAAATTTTAGCGCATTTGTAAATACGAATGCGAAAGAAAGGGTTAGACCAAATATGAAGGGTACTGTTAAGAAATTCGACAAAGAGAAAGGTTACGGATTCATCACTGGAGAAGATGGACAGGATTATTTCTTCCATTATTCTCAGTTAGTCAGGGATGGCTTCAAGACTGCCGAAATCGGCCAGAAGGTCGAGTTCGATGAAGCCAAGACTGAAAAAGGTCTTCGCGCCAACAACGTCCGTTTCGTTGCTTAGTTTCTAAGACCGAGATAGACAAGGTCATCGCAAGATGACCTTTTTTCATTCAAAAAAAGCCAGGCTTTCAAGCCGGGCTTTTTCTTTTATCTTGCGTCTTTGAAGCTAGTACCGCCGACAAACTCACGCCTCAAGGAATTGCATGGGATGTCCTCGAGAGGGATAGGCAGGAAATACTTAACCCTGGCTTTCAAACGAGATGCCGTCAAATGCTCTGGGGAATCCAATGGTACTTTATCAAGCTGTGGAATGACAATATTCCGCAAGGCAGCTGGCTCATAAGGCCTATAGGAGTCAAAGACGTAATCTGCATTCTGCTGACTAGGATAGATGTAGCAGAACTCTCCGTTTCGGACATTCGGCCACCTACGAATGGTTTCCTCTGCACTAGATCCTCTCGTTCTTGCATCACGGGCAATACGACGAAGAAGACGGAGATCCGTCCTAGATAAGGGAGTGTGGTTATCAATATTCACCTGGGGCTGAGGTGCGATATAAATCCGGAATTTCTGATACTCTGGGATGGAAGAAGTCGAGAGAGGATTCAAAGCATGGATTCCTTCAATGATAATCGGCTGGTCTTCATCCAGCTGGATTTTCTTTCCGGTCTTTCGTTTTCCTTCCTTGAAGTCATATACGGGCAATGTGACTTCTTCTCCCTGAATCAACTGGTTCCTGACAGAATTAAAGAAGGGTAAGTCAATCGCATCAATGGATTCGATGTCTGTTCCCGGCTTTAATTCTCCTCTTGGAATATAGAAGTTATCCATAGAGATACGAACCGGACGGAGAGAACGTGCCATGAGTTCGAAAAGAAGGCGATTTGAAAAGCTTGTCTTTCCAGAAGAGGATGGACCTGCAATGCAGATCCTGCGGATTTTTTCTTCTCGATTGACAATCCTAGAGCCCAGATCCGATAGCCTATTGTTGATTCTAGCTTCACTTAGGTTGATTAACTCCCTAGCACCATAGTCTTCAATAAATTTATTGATCTTGTAAACTGTATCAAGATTGTTCTTGCTCGCCCAGTTGTAGGAAGTCTGAAGGGAGGAAGCAAAGCGGCTTTCATCCGAGAACGGAGGAATCTCGCCATTGCATTCGGAACGGGGAACACGGATTAAGATCCCAGGCGCATAGGACTGAATGACGAATTTCTTAAGATAGCCGGAAGACGGAACCAGATAACTATAAAGATAATCTGTATAGGTCTTGTCGCCGATAGTCCTCTGGCAGACATGGGCATAATCTTCCCTGCGATATTTCCTAATACGGACTTTGTCCCTCTTTTTCTCTTTCTTGTAACATTCGAGTGCATGAGGTTTCGTCACCTTATAACGGACAAAAGGAATGTCCCTCTCAACAAGTTTCTTCCTTTCTTCATTCAGAGCAGCAATGAATTTTGGAGTCACATGGAAAGAAGAAGGTGAGACAACCTTTGCAAAAAGAGCACGGGAGATATTATAGAAGAACCGGATTTCGATTTTCGGGTTCACACGCTTGCAAGCTATGGCAAGCAGGAAACGAATCGAGTTGGAATAAATCCGGGTTGCTTCGCTGTCAGAAAGATCGAGATACTCGATTTCCTTCTTTCCATCCTGCTGGAATTTAAAAGTCAGTTCACGGATTTTCTTGTCAATGATACAGACCCTGTATTTTTTCTTTTCTTCTTCCTTCAAATAGTCTAAAGGGGTAGTAAAGGCCTTGACGTCTAATGTTAGCTTCATGATGAATTCCTCCAAATAGTTTTCTTATTATATCGGCATGAATGGAAAAAGCAAAGGAATACGCCAAAGAAAAGCAAAAGCATCAAAAGAGATATAAAAAAGGAAGAAGAAAAATTCCTTACGCGTGATATAATGGAAAAGCTTTGAAGGAGATATATTAGCATGGAAGATACAGAAACCAAGGTTCTTACCAAACAGGGAAAGAAAGACCTCGAAGAGAAATTAAACGAATTAGTCACCATCGAAGAGCCAAAGGCCGTTGAAGAACTAAACGCTGCCCGCAGCCAAGGCGATTTAAGCGAAAACAATGATTATGATGCCGCTCGTGACCATTACGAAAAACTGAAACAGGAGATTTCGAAAATCCAAGCCATCCTCGATTCCGCAAAGATCGTCGATGAGAAGGACTTAGACCTCTCAAAGGCTGGTATTGCCTCTAACGCCATCACTGTCGAAAATCTTTCTACCAAGAAGCAGTTCACATTCCGTATTGTCGGTACTTTCGAAACTGATCCGCTCCACGGAAAGATTTCCAACTCTTCTCCGGTTGCCAAGGCAATCAGGGGTCATAGTGTCGGAGATGTCGTCACCGTTCACGCCAAGACCGACTACGAAATGAAGATTATCGACATCAAGTAGTTCAGTCGACTAAAAACTTTTTTGAAATTTTAGACCTAAGATTGTAATTTTCCTCCACTCCATTCCCATATAGAGTAAGGAGGTACAATGCCATGTTAAAAGCAATCATCATCGGCATAGTCGTTACAATCGTAGGTCTTTTTACGTTGACTGGGATTTCAAAAAGGAAGGAAAGCAATGACAACACACCATCCGCGAATATTCCAACCACAGAAGAAATCTACTCTGATGCCAACCAAGTAAAAGTAGCAATCAGCGGTGAAATCAACCATCCGGGAAGCTACTACATCGGAGTCGAAGACACCTTAAGGGATTTGATTGACAAAGCAGGGGGTGTCACCGAAAAAGCAGACACGAAAGCATACAATCCAAGTGTTCTGATTTCGACTCACACGTCATTTTATATTCCGCCTCGTTCTTCTCCCTCTTCAGCCTGCGTAGAGACTGAAATCACTAAGGTCAATATCAATACTGCTGACAAGTCTGCCTTGATGTCTATCGGCTTAAGCGAATCAAGAGCCCAAGCAGTCATCGATTATCGAACCAGCAATGGTCCTTTCCAGACTATCGAAGATATCAGGAACGTTTCTGGAATCGCTGAAGTGACTTTTGGAAAAATAAAAAACAAAATCACAATTTCGGATTAATGTTCTTCTTAGTCTTTCTTTTCTACTTAATCGGGACATTAAGCGGTCTTCTTTCCCCATATTTTCTATTTCTTCTGATTCTTCCATACAGTTATCTTTTCTTCTATCAGAAAAAGAAAGACTTACGGCTTTTGCTGTTCCTGCTAGTAGTTCTTGCCGGTTTTCTTATTTCCTACTTCTATCCGAAAGGAAACGAAAATGCAAAATCCATAACCGGCATCGTGGTCCAAAGCAAAGACAACTACTTTCTTCTCTGGACCAGGCATGGAAAGTACTACATCAGCCAAAGAAACAATAGTCTTCCTTTATTCACGATCTTAAAAGCCAACGGATATACGATAGCAATGAAAAGTACTCATTTCGAAAGTGGATTCCGGTTTGACTACTACCTTCTCTCAAAAGGAGTCCATTTCGAGTTCAAAACAAAAGAAATCAATGTCCTAAGGAACGGGTTCCTCAACAGGAAAAGAATCAAGGAGTATGCAGGCAGCTATCTCGATAATGACAGCAGGGCCGTTTTTTCCTCTTTAAGGTTTAAGGATTCGCTCTCGTCACTTTCTGCTTATTCTTCCCTATCGGAACTCAATCTTGGAAACTCCTTGTCTTTATCTGGTTTTCATCTTTCGTTTACCCTTTCGTTCTTAGCCTTCCTTCTTGGGAAGAAACGTAAGAAAAGGAACCAGTTTGCATCCCTTCTGCTCCCGGCTTTGTTTCTCTTTCTTAGCGGATTCTCCTATTCCTTTCGTCGCATCTTCCTTATTAGTATCATTTCCTTCTGTTCACAGAAAAAGAAAAGTAGTTACCTTGAAAAACTATCCTTAACAGGGACTATCAGGCTAGTCCTAGAACCATACTCTTTAATCGATTCTTCGTTCTACTATGCGTTTCCATTTCTTTTCTTTCTAGCCATCTTCCAGTCTAAAAGAGAGCATGATATTCATTCCTTCCTTCGTTTTTATATTGTGATGACTCTCTTTTATTTTCCATATCACCTTTATCAGAGTTACTCATTTTCTTTTTTATCCCCTCTTTTCCAAAGGCTGCTAGTTCCTTATTCGCATCTGCTGTTTTTCTTTTCCGTTTTAGTCCTCGTTTGCCCTATCTCAGGATTCCTTTATTGTTATTTAGTGAAAGGATATCTTTTCCTAGTAAAAAGCAGGTCTGATTTTCGAATCGAGGTCCCAAGCGGAAAGCCACTCCTGTTTTTGGTAGTTCTTTACTATTCATTTCTTGTTCTGCTTTTCCTCTTTTTCCGATATGGATACAAGGGTCCGATGAAAAAAAACGGAATTGTTCTATCAATTTCGATTTCTCTTTTCTTTGTTCCTGACTATCTTCCCCATCAAGAAGTCACGTTTCTTGATGTCGGGCAAGGAGATTGCACTCTTGTCCGAAATGGCAGAAAAAATATCCTATTTGATACAGGAGGCAGTATCAAAAACGATTTGGCAAAGGAATGTCTGATACCGTATTTTCAAAAAAGAAAAATCAGATCCATTGATGCGGTCATCCTCACACATTATGACTATGACCATGCAGGAGCCCTGGAGTCTCTCAAAAACAATTTTGAAGTCAAGGAAGTCTATGACCGAAATGATTTTCTATCCAATCAAAACAGCAGGATTATTGGAGGTCTTGTGGTCAAGAATCTGAACACCTATCACCTTTCGGAGGAAGAAAATGATTTGTCTGGAGTCTATCAATTTACTATTGGAAAGAAAAAGATTCTCATCAGGGGCGATGCTCCAGTCAAAGTCGAAAAGAAAATCCTTGAAAGCGGAGAAGACTTACATTGTGATTATCTTAAAGTCGGACATCATGGGTCAAAAACCTCTTCTTCCTATGAATTCCTTAAGAAAGCAAATCCAGAAGAGGCTTTTATCTCAGTCGGATACAAAAACTCTTATGGATTGCCAAACAAAGAAGTGATGAACAACCTGATTGCTCTAAACATTCCCTATTATCGAACAGATGAAGAGGGAACCATCACGCGAAACATATCCTTTTCTTTGCTTTGATTCCCTCCTATCTTTATAATAGTGACGCCATGGAAACAAATCACGGACAGGATTTTTATCTCTTTGCCGACATCGGAAACTCTACAATCGATTTCCTTTCTTTTGATGAGGAAAAAATAGAAACCAAGAAAATCGATACTCATAACCGCGAATCAATCCTTTCTTACCTTTCGAACTTCCAGGATAAGCAAAGACTATCCGTCACGATTTCCTCCGTCAATTCCGATGGACTGAATGCAATCAGGGATTTTCTTTCCTCTTATCAAGGAGAAAAGAAGCTCTTCCTTCTTTCTCCGGAAAGCAGGGAATCCTACGCCAAAGCAAACAGACTAAAGGTCGAAAACGTTTCATTCCTAGGCTCGGATCTCTTCTGTGATATCATCGCCGAAGAAAACAAAAACGGACAAATCATTATTGATTTAGGAACAGCTAGCAAGATTCTCTATCTCTCCAAGGAAAACATCTTCTATGGTTGCTCGATTTTCCCGGGTCTAAGCTCCTTTCCGAGAACGTTGAATAGGACCACCGATTTACTTGAAAGGGTGAACTTAAGGAGCACGCCTAAGCTCGTCTCACTGGAAACACAGGAATGCATCTCTTCTGGAACCATCAATGGCGGCGCAAGTCTGATTGCCGGCAGGGTCAATGCAAGGAAGAAGGAATATAATTGTGAAGATGCGGATGTCTATCTAACGGGCGGGAATGCCTATCTTATCAAAGACAATCTAAGACGATTCGGATTAACAGGTTTCACCTACGATCCTTATCATATCAGGAAAGGATTAAGGCACCTTACCCCGCCGAAATCCTATGAAAGACTTATCCAAAGGAGGAAATAAAATGAAAGAAAATGCAATGCCGGTCGAAATTAAGGAAACGAATTACCAGAAATTAGTCGCACCCTATAAGGAAGAAGCTTTTCAGGCTCTGAAAGAACTTGTCAGCATTCCTTCTGTCTTAGACGAAAACACAAAAAGCGAGACAAGGCCTTTTGGAAAAGGCGTAGATGAAGCACTGAGCTTTGTCGCGGAGCTCGGAAAGAAGCTTGGCTTCTCTGTCAATCGCTGTGACAATTACATCACGGAGCTGACCAACGGAGAAGGAGAGAAGACTTTCGACATCTACGCACACTGTGACGTAGTTCCGGTCAAGAAAGAAAACTGGCATCATGATCCGTTCCAGCTGACCTTAGAAGAAGGCAACATCAGGTACGGACGTGGAACCAGTGATGACAAAGGACCTGGGCTGAGCTGTCTCTTTGCCGTGAAAGCCTTGAGGGACAATCATCGTCTTGGAGGATATAAGCTTCGTTTCCTCTTCGGTGGCAACGAAGAAAACGATTCTTTAGGTCTGAAGCACTATTTCCATGCCCTGAACAAAGGCTATCCGACATTAGGTATCTCTCCGGATGCCGATTATCCTCTCATCTATGCGGAGAAAAGCATCTATGCTTATGAGGCTGATTATAACCTCAGTCTTCCTCTCGTTGAGGACTTTGCCTTAGGATCTGCTCTTAACATCGTCTTAGCTTCAGCTACCGTTACTCTGAAAGGTGATATAGAAAAGGCAAAAGACCTTGCCAAAGAATACGGAAAAGAATATCCGAAAGTAAAGATTTCCTTCGATGGAAACAAGGTTACCTTCCTCGGGCATCCCTATCATGGTTCTAGGCCTTGGAACGGAATCAATGCCGGACTCCATCTTCTGAATTTCCTTGGCATCCTATTCCATAAGCCAGAACTTTCCGAAATCTTCAAAGACTACGAAGACGGAAGGGGCACTCATTTCGGAGGAAACTTCAAGAACGTCCATTTTACCGAATCTTCCTACAATGTCGGAAGAATCAACTATGATGGAAACAAGCTGTCTTTATTCGTCAATGTCCGTTTCCCGTCAGACAGGAAAGCAGAAACCATCAGGGATAATCTGAAAAAGCACGATAATGCCGCTTATACTCTTCTTGGGGGAAGCGACGGATTTGTCGCCGATCCAGAATCCGACTTTGTCAGAATCCTCTTGAAATCCTATCAGGAAGAAACCGGAGATATCAAATCGAAGCCGGAAGCCATCGGCGGCGGAACCTATGCACGCGAAAGCAAAAACTCCGTTGCTTTCGGAAGTCAGTTCCCTGGCCGTGATTACCGCAGGCATGGTGATGACGAGTTCTTCCCGCTTTCTGATTTCTACGATTCTAGGCAGATCTATGCCCATGCCATCGACAAGATTTCCGAGTATCTACGCACAGGAAAGAAGGATTTCTAATGCGCTTGCGTCACAAAAAATGGCAGGATCGCGTCCTGACAGAAAACCAGGATATCGGGAAAGACCTTTCTTCCTTCAATCCAGAATCTGTCAAAGACTACCAAAGGCTTGAAATCGGCTCTGGATGCGGCGGCTTCCTTATCGATAGGGCTAAAAAACAACCCGAGAAAAAATTCCTCGGAGTCGAAATCAACCAGACTGCTTTTGCGATTGCAGTCAAAAAAGCAAGCAGTGAAAAAGAAGAAGCAAAGAACTTTACTTTCCTTAATTCTCCGATTGAACGGATTTTTCCTCTTGTACAAGATGAACAGCTTGAAGCAATTTTCATCAACTTCCCCGACCCTTGGCCCAAAAAACGTCAAAGGAAACGAAGACTTTCCTATCCCGATCGATTGAAAGAATACTATCGCAGGCTGAAAAAAGGCGGAAAAATCTATTTCCGCACGGACAATACCGATTTGTTCAATGATAGCGTCGAATACTTCAAAAGCGTCAACCTCTATCAAATTGAAGTTATTGAACCTTTCCTGTCTGAAACCCAGACCACTCTTTCCCCTACGGAATATGAGAATAAATTCCGTGCAAAAGGAGTTAGGATTCATCTGCTGGTTGCTTCGAAATAAAGTCAATGTCCCTTGACACACCCCTATAGAGAGCCTAAGCTTTTATAGATTCTATTATTATGAAATTTATGGTAAATCTATTTCTTGTTCCTAGGATGTTGCTTACAAATACAGGATCACTTTCTTATAGTAAATCTGTTTTTGCTAGTCAAAGAAGCCATTCGAATCATCAAGATATACCTGGATTTGAATATTCTTACGGACTATATTAGAAATGATTGAAATAGAAAACCTCTGTAAGAGTTATGGACACCAGACTGTATTCAATCATCTTTCTTTTCAGCTTCCTTCCACAGGTCTTTGCATACTCGTAGGCAAAAATGGTTCAGGAAAGAGCACATTGCTTTCGATTTTAGCAGGGCGAGATACGAACTACAGAGGCGAATTCCGAAACAACAAAGATAAGATAACGCAATCCAATTCCGACTTCTTTGCTAGCCAGTTTGTTTCTTTTCTTCCTCAGGATAGTCTTGTCTTCGAAGATGAAAATGTCTTGGAAAATGTCTGCCTTTTATCCGAAAAGAAAAACAAAATCAGAGCAGAGAACTGCTTAAGACAAGTTGGATTGGAAGATAGAAAAGAACAACTGGCTTCGTATCTTTCAACTGGAGAAAAGCAAAGACTATGTCTTGCCCGTGCTCTTTATGATTTGAAAGATATTCTTCTTTGTGATGAGATTACGTCAAATCTTGATGAAGAAAACAAGCAAATCATTCTAAATATTCTAAAAGAAGTCAGCAAGACCCATCTTGTCTTATTTGCAACTCATGATGACGTTCAAGACTTTAAAGATCTTTCACCGCACATATTATCCATAAATGACAGAAAGATTTCGTTTTCTGATGCTTTTTCGTTATGTGAAAAGAATCAAGCGTTGAGTCAGAAAAAGCAATCTTTTTCTTCTGTTTCTAGTCTTTATTCACAATGGAAAGAAGATAAAAAATCTCATTTTTTCCTTTTTTTCATCTCTTTCTTTTTTGTTGTGCTGACAATCTTCTCAGGAAGCCTATACTACTCCTTTGAAATAGTTTCCAAGGGTAATATCCAACAAGATAATTATCAGATCTTAAAAGACCGAGAATCCGACCTAGTCTATGATTCTTACCTTTCCTCTTCTCCAATCTTTATCTGCAACAAACAAAATGGATTAGATGGAGAAGAATTGAAGATTTATAACACTATTGTTCCTATTCTTCCTCAGGAAATCAAATTAGGAACAATCGGAGCTGTGTTTCACATTCCATCCCAAAGCTATGTTTCTAAAAATATAAAGCTTATTTCCGGAAGAATCCCAGACAAAGAAGGTGAAATCAGGATTTCATCTTACACATCAGATTTAGAATCAACAACGGATTCCAAAGCAAAGGAAATAAAAATCGGTCAAAATTCATTTTCTGTAGTCGGGGTTTACGAAGGAAAAGACCCCAACAAACTTAGGACCCGATTAAAAGACAAAATCAATCCAGTTCAACGTGATTTTTATATGTCTTATTCGTTCCTGAGCGGATCCGTATTTCTCTATTCTAATCGGTTCCAGAATTTCATCAGTGCTTTTCCAAACAGTTTATCCAATCAAAAAATCAGGAAAGAAAAGCAGATCAACAAATCAGAAACAATATTCTGGGAAGATTACCTTCTTAGCAATCAAAGCGGAAAGAATCTTATCCATTTTCTTTCCGCTAAATTTTCCTCTCCTATGTTTTATCAGATTTTCCTAATTTCCTATTCTTCATTTATCGTTGTCTTTCTTATATCTTTTTATATACGAAACAAGCGGCGCTACCTGCTGAAGCGTTATCTAGGAATATCCAGAAAAGTACTCAACCTGAACAATTTGCTGCTTTTTAGCAGGACAGAAATTTTTTCTCTGTTATTCGGTATAGGAATCGGTTCACTTTCTGTCTTTCTTGTCTCACACTTCGTTTCCAAACAGCTTATTTCAAAAATCACACTTCCCGTTTTGATCTTTTGCCCTTACTCTTACCTCTATTGCATTCTAATCGTTTTTAGCTTTGTCATTCTTTTCTTTACTACATTGAATCTCTTATCTCCAAAGAACATCTCAAAAAGACTATATGAGGTAAAGAAAAAATGAAACTAATAGTCAAAAATCTGAAGAAAAGCTATCAAGGAAAAGAACTTTTTCGGAATCTTTCTTTTTCTTTTTCGGATGGTATTCTACAGATAGAAGGAAAAAGTGGATCGGGTAAGACTACATTACTTTTCATGCTCAGGAAAATTCTCGTTCCAGATGAAGGTACCGTTAATTATGAATCTGCTATCCAATATGGGTTCGCTGGGCAGACTCCAAGCCTGTTTTCTTCTCTTACCTACCAAGAGAACAAGAAGAGAAGGCGAACCATCCATGATGAGAAAATCGAAAGTTTATTGTTCGAAAAGCTCGACTTCTCCAGAGAGGACAGCAACAAAAAGCTTTTTGAACTCAGCGGAGGTCAAAGAAAAAAAGCAGAACTTATATTTATTCTGTCTCAGGTAAAAGACCTTTATTTCCTTGATGAGCCTTTTTCTTCGCTTGACCAAGAATCAAAAGCAAATCTCACCGGTTTTCTAAATGAATTCTCAAAAAAGCATCCGCTTGTCATCGTCACTCACGAATCATCCGAATTGAATATTGCAGAAAAGATATCACTTCCTTTCAAAGGAGAAAATAAGGAAACTTATAAGAAATCCAACTTTCCTAATAAACGAACCGACTGCCTGCAAAGAAAGTCCGCCTTCCTTGTTGTTGCAGATTATTTCCGTTCAAAAAGAATCTATTCGTCCATCAAAAGGATCCTTTCTTGCTTGTTTTTTGTTTTTTTCTCTTGTGGATTCAGCTTTACCAATACAAGAAATGATAGGGAAAACCAAATTGTCAGCTTAGAGGCCGATCCTTATTCCTATTTTGAGGTTTTACCGGCTTCAAAAGCACCGCTTTCGGAGTCTTATTTTTCCTACCCTATTCATCAGGTTCTCACGTTAGATGCAAACATGGGAAACTTCCAATACAAGAAAATAATAATAATCGGAGGCTTTGCAGAAGATAATAGCTTCTGCCACTTTTCTAATGGTTCTCCAAAGAATTCCTTGTTTTCTTCTTCAATGACAATCTTTTCCTATCGCTTAGGAAAATCATATCCATTCAAAGAAATTTACAATGAGGAACTGAGAGACAAAATCGGCAGTGGATTCAAATTTCTTGACGAGCAAAGGGAAAATGAAACCTATTCGGATATCCTACTAACAAGCAATGATTTCATTGATTCAATTCTAAGATATTCCCCTTCGGATCTTTACTGGGAGGACAGGCAATGCAGACTTGATTCTCTTCCCCTGGTCAGTATAAGCAATGGCGTTCTATCCCTTTCGTATTCTTCTTCGATTCCATTTTCGGTATCAGATAGCACAAATTCCTCTATTTCCTGTTCTTTTTCCTCAACCTCTTTAGATTTATATGAGGGCAATGAAATCATTGAAAGCAAGATTCCTTCTGTTCCATCCGAGAAAAGTATTACGATTCCTTTGAATCTCTATAAGGACATTCTTCTTCATAGCAAAGATTTTTCGGGCTACCAAAATGTTCTGGAGAAAAAAGATGCAATCAACAGGTCCAGAGAAATCGAAGTTCTAACCAAGGGGAATATCGTGTATCTTCCAGAAACAAGGAAACAGATTCTCTATTTTTCCTTATCAATATTATGTTTAGGATTATTCGTCGCTTTCATTCTTTATAGTTCAAAAGGAATAGTTTCCTGGAAAGAGGAAAGGAAATCGATCCTCCAAGCCAATCAGAGAAAAGGATACTCTATTGGGGCTAGGATTATTTCTGCCATCGAGACTCTTCCCTTTCTACTTGTATCCCTCTTGCTATATTGCTTTGTTTTTATTCCTCATGCGAATATTTCAAATAGGAAGAACACCTATCCGCTCGGCTATGAGTTTCTAGGGAAAGCATACAGTAATAGGAAACCAGTCCCCTTTATCCATTTTGAAATTCAATATAGGGTTATCCTATTGTTTTTCCTTTTACTCTTTCTTTTATCTTTTTTCTGCCTGTTAAATAAGAAGAAGCACTGAATCAGGAAGACAACCTTTCAAAAAGGCTATTCATTTTTCACACGAAAAAGATTTTTAGCACTCAAGCCTTGAATTTGCTAATTTGTTCTCTATAATAGATGTTGCACTTGGAAGAACGAGTGCTAAGAGGAGGACATGATGAAGAGTGCACGGAAGTACTTAATCCTGAAATGCATCTGCGAAGAGTTCATCAAGACCGGTGTTCCGGTCGGAAGCAAGACCCTTCTTGCAAACTATCATCTTGATTGTTCCTCCGCGACAATCCGCAATGCTAGGGCAGAGCTCGAAGAAGAAGGATACCTGGAAAAGAAACACATCTCTTCCGGAAGAATGCCTTCCTCCAAAGGATACCAATACTATCTTGAGCATCTCTCCAGCACAAATTCGGAAAGCAGCATCGGGCTCGAATTCCAACGGGAATTCCAGGAAATACTGAAAGACCATACAAAGTCCGTTGAAGACGTTCTGACAAAATCCTGTCAAAGGATTTCCGAAAGGACAAAGATGGCAACAGTGGTCCTCGGTCCGAAAGCCGATCAGGAGGCCCTCGTCTCGATTCAACTATTATCTCTCAATGATAAGAGTGCAAGGTTCATCTTCATCACCGATTCCGGATATGTCGAGAAAAAGACCTTCGTCAGGCAGAAAGGCGAAAGCTTCACTGCTAGGCAGAATGCAGTCAACTTCCTGTCCATGCGATTGACAGGAACAAAGATTGCAGATCTCGAAACTAAGACGAAAGCCTTGAAGCCTCTGGCTGTACAGAGGTACGGCAAAGAGGGAAGCAGGGTCATCCAGGCTTTCCTTGAAGCTCTGATCTCCTTTGCACGGAAGAAGCTGACTGTTTATGGACAAAAGAATCTATTGACTCTTCCAGAGTTCCAGAATGACCGTCAGGCATTCGTCAATGCTATCGATACCCTGCAGGACGGTTCTTCTAGGGCACATTCCTTAACGGAAAGCGATGACTTAGGAGATGCCAATGTCGGCTTCACCCATGTTCAGAAAGGCGATAGGGCGATTGTCACAAAGGCTGTGGGAAAAGATCAGATTGCTGTCGTTGGTCCTAAGCGCAGGGATTACAAAAAGATTCTTGCTGCTCTCGACTATGTCGCTTATAGGCTTGACCATTATTTCTTCTCTCCCGACCAAAACTCAACATCCTTGATTCCAATTGCGCCGGTACAGGAAGTCAATAAGCCAATCACAAAGAAGAAACCAGCAAAGAAAGGAGCGAGAAAATGAGCACAGAAAACGAAAAAAAGCCAAATGAGCCGAAACAGGCAGAAGAAGCAAAAAAGAAAGACAGTGAGCTGCAAGCTCTCGTCAATCGCCTCAAGCAGGAAAACGAAGAGCTGAAAAAGAAATCCGAAAACTACCAGAAGCAGTTCGAGGAAGCTGATAAGGAAAAAGATTCCTGGAAGAACAAATACTATGAAGCCTATGCTGACAGGGCCAACACCCGGAAGCAGATTGAGAAGGAAAACGAAGACTTCAAGAAGTATGCCCAGAAATCACTGATTGAGGAATTGATTCCAACGTTGGACAGCTTCGACATGTCCTTAATGGCAACACCGAAGGATGAAGCCACCAAACGTTATAAGGAAGGATTCCAGAGGATTCACAACAAGCTTCTCAACTCTCTGAAGCAAGCCCATGTCGAAGTCATCGACCCGAAGGTCGGAGAAGAATACAATCCACATACAAGGATGGCTCTCTCCACTGTCGAAGCCGACGATGGAAACAAAGTAGCAGAAGTTTATAGGAAAGGCTACAAGCTCTACGATCATCTTCTCCGTGCTGCCAGCGTTGTCACAACAGTGAAAGAGGCTGCAGAAAAGAAGGAAGATAAGGAAGAGAAGAAAGACGATACGATTGAAGTTAAATAAAACCACAAGGGAGGAAATTCATTTATGGCAAAAGAAGTAATCTTAGGTATCGATTTAGGTACTACGAACTCAGTTGTCTCTTATAGGCAGGATGATCATAACGTCAAGGTCATCCCTTCGCCGGAAGGCACTAATACCTGTCCGTCCGTCGTTTCATTTAAACCAGATGGAGAGGAAATTGTCGGTAACGCTGCAAAGCGAAGGCTTTTGACAAATCCGGATACTGTGCATTCCATCAAACGTAAGATGGGTACACGTGAACTCACTCATATCGCTTGCCTCAACAAGGATTTCACTCCGGAAGAGATTTCCGCAAAGATTTTAAGCTATAGGAAGTCCTATGCTGAGAAATTCTTAGGCCAGAGTGTCAAGAAAGCCGTCATCACCTGCCCTGCCTACTTCAATGACGATCAGCGTCAGGCTACAAAGAATGCTGGCACAATTGCCGGTCTTGATGTTGTCCGTGTCATCTCCGAGCCGACCGCTGCTGCTCTTGCTTATGGTAGGGACAGCAAGAAATCCGGCAAGATCATGGTCTTCGATTTAGGCGGTGGTACGCTTGATGTCTCCATTCTTGATATCGGCGATGGTACTTTCGAAGTTCTTTCCACTTCTGGTGACACTCACCTCGGCGGCGATGATTGGGATAATGCTGTCATGGATTGGCTCAGGTCTGAGATCCAGAAACAGTGCGGAATCACCATTACCCGTGATAATCCGAAGGATCGTCCGACACTTCAGCGTCTTCGTGATGAAGCTGAAAAAGCCAAAATCAATCTTTCCAGCCAGGCGGAAACCATCATTTCCTTACCATATATCGGCTTCAAGGATGGCGCACCGGTCAACTTCGAAACCACGCTTACCCGCGCTAAATTCCAGGATTTGACCCGTAATCTGTTAGATCGTTGCGAGACTCCGTTTGAAAAAGCACTCTCCGATGCGAAGTTATCGGTCAGCGACCTTGACGATATCATCTTAGTCGGTGGTTCGACCCGTAGGCCTGCTGTTGTCGAAAGGATTACCCGCTTGAACAATGGCAAGAAGCCGAATCAGTCCGTCAACCCGGATGAGGCTGTCTCTGTCGGTGCCGCTATCCAAGGCGGTATCATCCGTGGCGATGTCAAGGATGTTGTTCTCCTTGATGTCACTCCGCTTACCTTAGGCATCGAAACCTTAGGTGGTGTCAGGACTCCGCTTATTCCTCGTAACACTACGATTCCGACGACACGTCAGCAGATCTTCTCTACTGCCGAAGATAATCAGCCTGGTGTCGAAATCCAGGTCTTCCAGGGCGAACGTCCGAGGGCAAATGATAACAAGTTCCTTGGCCGGTTCAAACTCGAAGGCATCCGTCCGGCACCGCGTGGTGTCCCTCGCATCCAGGTTACTTTCTCCATCGATGTCAACGGTATTGTCTCAGTCAGTGCAAAAGACCTTGATACCAATGCCGAGCAGCATATTACGATTTCCAACTCCAGCGGTTTAAGCAAAGAAGAAATCGATAAGATGGTCAAAGAGGCCGAAGCACACAAAGCCGATGATGACAAACGTAAGAAAGATGCTGACACCCGCAATGAGGCTCAGCAGCTTATCGATTCCATCGATCACCAGATCAATGATAAAGATCATCCGATTGATGAGAATACCAAAGCTCAGGCCATCAAGATCCGTGATGAAATCAAAGCAGATCTTGATAAGAACGACTTAGAAGCTGTCCGCAGCAAGATTGCCCAACTTCAGCAGGCTGCCAACTCCGTCTACCAGGCTCACAGCCAGGCAGAGGCTAACTCTTCCAGCCAGAACGCCGGTGGAAACGCCAGCGCAAAGAAGGATGACAACGTTGTCGATGCCACCTTCGAAGAGAAGAAAGACAAGTAACCAAAAAAGGAAGCCCGGTCAAATCCGGGCTTCTTTGTCTAAGGAGGCCTCCAAATGGCAGAAAAGCGAGATTATTATGAGGTTTTAGGCGTTGATATGAACGCCTCTGCAGACGAAATCAAAAGCGCCTATCGTAAACTAGCCAAAAAATACCATCCGGATTTGAACCATGATGCCGATGCCCCTGCCCATTTCAAAGAGGTCACGGAAGCTTATGAGGTTCTTTCCGATCCTAAGAAACGTCAAGCCTATGATCAATTCGGCCAGGCCGCCTTTGATCAGAACGGTGCCGGAGGTTTCAATAGTGCAAACTTCAACGGCCAGGACGCATCCGGCTTCGGAGGATTCGAAGACTTCGGAGATATCTTCTCCCAGTTCTTCGGAGGCGGTGCACGCTCTTCCCGTCAAAGCCGTACCCCCCGCAAAGGGGAGGACAAAGCGGTTCGAATCAAGCTTTCGTTTGATCAGGCAGTTCATGGAACCAAGGTCGATATCCCTCTGACTTACGTAGATACCTGTCCGGATTGCCATGGTACCGGTGCCAAGGATTCGACTTGCATCCGGACTTGTCCTACTTGCGGTGGAACTGGCTATGTCCGTACCCGCCGTCAGACAATCTTCGGTGTTGCTGAAACACAGGAACCTTGTCCAGACTGCGGCGGAACAGGAAAGAAAATCACTGCGAAGTGTCAGACTTGCCATGGACAAGGCCGTGTTCAAAAGAGTGAGACGATTTCCGTCAATATCCCACATGGTGTCGATACCGGCGATAAAAGGCGTATCCAAGGCAAAGGCGAAGTCGGAATCAATGGTGGTCCAAATGGCGATTTGGTTCTTGTCATTGAAGTTGCACCAAGTCAGACCTTTGTACGCAAAGGTGCTGATGTCTACACCAATGTGTCCATTTCTGTAACCGATGCATTGCTTGGCACGACCATTACGGTTCCTACCGTGGACGGAGAAGCCGACTTGAACATTCCTGCATGCACAGAAGCTGGAACAACTCTGAAAAGGGGTAAGACCGGCATTGTTCTTCCTAACCGTGACAGCAAGGGCGATGAATATGTGACTATCCAGGTCAAGTTCCCGAAGAACTTGACTCAGGAACAGAAAGATCTGATTCAGCAGTTCGGCGAAATCGAAAACAAGAAACCAAACGGAATCTTCTCTTGGTTCAAGTCCAAGTTCAACAACAAGAAGAAGTAAATCTAAGAATGCCTCTGACCCAATCGGCCAGAGGCATTTTTCATGCATGCGCTTTCTTCTTCCTCTTTGCTCCGTTTCCTAGATTTTCCTGTTTTTCTTCCGATATAATAGCCTTATGAAAATCAATGGAACGAATTTTATTCCCTTAGAGGGAACCATCAATACCCGGGACTTAGGCGGGTATAAAAGGAAAGACGGGAGAAAAATCAAGGAGAAGCGTCTCATCCGTTCGGATGCCCTGACCCGTATTAGTGACAAAGACGCAAAATTTCTGAAAGAAGAAAGGAATCTACGTTATGATATCGATTTCCGTTCCCAGGAAGAAATTTCTGCAAAGCCGGAAATCGCCATCGAAGGTGTCAAATACCTCGATTTCTCGGTCGAAGAAAGTCTGACCTCTCTTCTTCCAGTAGAACATCCGCATGAGCCTTTTGACATTCCGGACAAGAACATCGCCGGAATTGTCTCTTTCATCTATCACCTTGATCCAAACGGAGATGTTACCCACGCAAGGGAAAACACTTATTGTTACTTTGTCTCTGGGGAACTTGGAAGAAAAGGATACCGCAGTTTCCTTCATACTCTCTATAACAACAAAGAAGGATCCTGCCTCTTCCATTGTGCAGATGGAAAAGACCGTTGCGGAGTCGGAACAGCTCTTCTCTTATCCCTCCTAGGAATGGATAGAGAAGAAATCATCAAAGATTACCTTCTTACAAACATCTTTACAAAGGAAAAAGCAAACTATCAGACTTCCTATCTCCGAGATATCTGTAAGATCAAGAACGAGACCTTGATTAATTCAGTCGGCATCTTAGCCGGTGTCCGTGAAAACTTCATCCGGGCTGCCTTTGACTATATCGACAAGAACTATAACGGAATTGATTCCTATCTTCACAACGAAATGCAGTTCACAGATGAAAGGATCAAAGACAGGCGGGATAACTACCTCGAATAAGCTTATCTACCGTTCGATAACACAAAGGTCGGCTGTTTTTGTGATAGACAGCTGGCCTTTATTTTTATTTAAATGATAGAATAGAAGTTATTGTACTTTTTTCTAATTGGATTCGACTACAATAGATAAGATAAGAGGTCTGATGAATAAATCAATTTCACTTGCAGATTTATCGAACAGGAACAAAAGAGATCCTAATGATGTCGGACCTGTTGTTTCTCGTATTTCCTATGTGCAAAAAACAGTCACTACACCTAGCAACCCCTGTCTGATCTGCTTCTATAAGCTGAACAACAAAGGAAAGAACAATGCAAGCGTTCTTTTCCGTTCCTTATCTCCGATTTATTTTCCCAAGGACTTCAACCCACCAAAAGAAAAAATCGGGGACTCCTATCTGTTCTGTTTGAGTCAATCGGAAGCTTTCCAAGTGGATACCTTCAAACAGTTCGGATATAAGAAAAACAATATTCAGGACTTAATCAGCAAGATTTCGAACCGGAGGTTTGTTGTCTATCCTTATGCCAAGGATGGATATAGGTATCCTGGCTGTTATTTAGATAGCTTTGTCAGGAATGAGGACAGGAAATCCCTTATTAACGAGAATCCGGAATCCGCTCCTTTTGCCTTAATTCCAAAACTAGAGCCAAAAGAGCTGTCCCGTTTAGAGAAATCATCTGCTTTCAATCTGATCCGTTATCCTTTGAACTTCTATCCAATACCAGAATGGGTATACGGAGACAACAAGTTCTATAAGATTTCTTCTTTCTTGAAGACATCCGAGAAAGAGAATTCTTCCCATTTTGTAATTGAAAAAGCACGTGTCTATAGCGTCGAGGACACAAAATATATTCTTTCCTCGAATCGATTTGTTTTTGCCTGCCTAAATAAGATTATCACGAAAGACACCAAATGCCTCTACTCACTCCCTAGGACCAAGGAAGAGAAGGAAAGCGTGCCTTTTACTAAGACCACTCCAACTATTGTCCATATCGATGAAAGCATCATCCGGAAAGCATATGATAAGTATCCGAACGACAAAATGCCGACGGATTCCCATATCCGGAACATCATTTCCGGACTTCATAAAGTAATCAAAGCTTTTCATAAGAAAAACTACAATCAAAGGCAGGTCAATATTTCTCACATCCGGGATGAACTTCGTTCCGTCTTCTATGTGGTAGTCAAATGCACGGCTCCAAATAACAGGAAGAAGTCTAGGAGGAAGAACGCTTCCTCTTTGAGGAAATATGTCAGCGGAAGACAGGACTTCTGGGAAGTCTACAGGAAGGGAAGAAACAGGAATAAGACAAGGCCGGGCGGAACCTTCTACCTTGCTGAGACCATCTTCCTCTTTGATGCCTTCAGCCACCTATTCAATGATGAATACAATGAACACAACCTCGATAAAATCGAGCAGTTCAGGAAGAGGTCATCTTCCGATCAGGATGCTTTGCTCTATAGCTTCATCTACTTTTTCTACAATCTCAATCTGACTGTAGAGGAAAAGGCATCGCTTGATAATGCGTTCTCTGTCCAAACAAGATTGAAACAGATAAAGGAAAAGGCAGGAAATTAGAATTTCTGCCTTTTTATATGCCTATTTCAATTGTTTACCAACCTGTCTTAGTTAATTAGAGTCGGCTGGTCTAAGATATTCTATATTCGATGGAATAAGCTCTAGATTCTCAGCAAAAGAAAACGGACACCTGAAGGCCAGGTGTCCGTAACAAAACGAGTGAAATTTAGTATTCGATGACGTTGATGTTCTTTAAAAGGATTTCTTTCGTCTTTCCTTCTGGATAATCTTTCAGCTTAGCGGCTGAAACGACCGAAATCCACTGCTGAACATAAGCGGGATCGATTTTCCTCTTCTTGCAGAATGCTTTCAGATACCTTTCTGCCTCTTTCTCCTTGCCATCAAGCAAGAAAAGCAGATAGGTCCTAGCAGCATCGGCTGATGCATTTCCCCGGGTAGCATGTGCCCAATCGAGAATATACCACTTGCCATTCTCAAGGATGAGGTTGTTCGGATAGATGTCTCCATGGCAGAGCTTATAGTGATTCGGCCTCTTCTCCCTGCGGGCATGAAGCTCATAACGAATTGTCGAATCCACATCGGCATTGGAAATGTAGCCGTTCAGCTTATCTTTCAGTTTCGGCAATTTCAGGTTATCGCAGACTTTGGCTAAGACATTTTCCTGAATCGAGATAAGCTCATTGATGAACTTCCGGGTATTCTCCGGATGTTCTTTCCTCCTCTCTTCCATCGTCGAACCGACAATCTGTTCGCTCTCAAGAGCCCAATCTTCACCGATTGGATAAACTGCTAAGACTTTCGGAACAGGGAATCCAGACTCTAAGGCATATTCCTGATTCCTTGCTTCCCGAAGTACATCAGAGGACGAATACTGCTGGTGGTCAAAGACCTTCGTGACGACACCGTCACGGACATAGATTTTCTTTCCGTGACGTTCAAGTTTGAAGGTACCGAGATCTTTTTCGTTTTTCATCGTTCAGATTCCTCACTTTCCGCTCTTTGCGTACTTCTTATTATACCTTTTTTCTCCGTAATATGCTTTAAGATAGAGTTCTTTGATTTCTTCAATTAACGGATAACGCGGGTTCGTGCCGGTGCACTGGTCGTTGAAAGCGGCAACAGACCTCTCATCAAGAGTTGAAAGGAATGCCTTCTCATCGATGCCGGCTTCCTGGATTGTCCTAGGAAGCTCAATCGTCTTCTTTAAATCGTCAATCTTAGCTAACAGTTTATCGAACTTAGCCTGATCGTCTTTGCCAGTGATGCCTAGGAATTCTGCAATCTCAGCATAACGACGGAGCGTATGAGGATACTTGTACTGCGGGAAGGTACCCATCTTGGTCGGGACTTCGGCAGCGTTGAATTTCCTGACTTCATCGAGCATCAAGGAAACACAGACACCATGCGGAAGGTGATGGTAGGCACCAAGCTTATGTCCAGTGGAGTGATCAATGCCCAGGAAAGCATTTGCAAAGGCAATACCAGCCCTCGTGGCAGCATGAGCCATATGCTCACGAGCTTCCGGATCATTGCATCCGTTCTTATAGGCACGTGGGAGATAATCGAAAATCTCCTTAATGGCCTCTTTGGCAATACCATCGGTAAAGGCCGTAGCATACGTAGAAGCATAAGCTTCCCTGCAGTGGGTCAAAGCATCAATACCAGATGCACGGGTAAGACCCTTAGGAATGTTAAGCCTTAAATCAGAATCGATGATAGCCCTGTTCGGGAGAAGTTCATAATCCGTAATCGGATACTTGGTTCCGTCCTTATCATCGGTGATGATAGCAAATGGAGTGACTTCCGATCCTGTACCAGCAGTGGTCGGAATGCAGACCAGCCTGGCCTTTGTTCCCATCTGCGGGAAGTTGATGATACGTTTACGGATATCCCTGAAGTCCATAGCCCTATCCGAGAAATCCGCTTCCGGATGTTCGTATAAGACCCACCTAATCTTAGCAGCATCCATCGGAGAGCCGCCGCCTAAGGCAAGGATGACATCCGGTTTGAAATAACTGCAAAGCTTAGCACCTTCTCTTGCACAGCTTAAGGTAGGATCCGAGCGGACATCAGAGAAAACTTCGGTTTCGATGCCAAGTCCTTCTAGAATGTTCTCAACTTTTCCAGCCATACCAGAAGTTGCCAAGAATCCATCTGTGACGATCAAAGCACGTTTCTTATTGTACACATACTTCATTTCTTCCAAAGCAGGACGTAAGCATCCAGGCTTAAAGAAGATCTTAGAAGGCGTTCTGAACCATAACATATTCTCTCTCTCCTTTGCTACAGTCTTGACATTGAGAAGCTGCTTCACACCGACATTTTCGCTGACCGAGTTTCCGCCCCAGGAACCGCAACCTAAAGTAAGGGATGGTGCAAGACGGAAGTTATAGATATCACCGATACCGCCTAAAGAAGACGGAGTATTGATTAAAATACGGCAGGTCTTCCTCTTTTCCTGGAAAATATCGATGTGTTCCTTTCCGAGTTTTTCATCAGCATAGAGATCACAGGTATGTCCGTATCCGCCTTCCCGGACAAGAATCTGAGCTTTGCCTAAAGCCTCTTCGAAATCTTTGGCGTGATATAAAGCAAGGACAGGGCAAAGCTTTTCATGGGCAAATTCTTCGTTCAAGGAAGTATCGCTGACTTCGCCGATCAATAGCTTAGTCTTCGGATCCACTTCAAAGCCCGCCATCTTGGCAATGGTATATGGGGTCTGGCCGACAACCTTCGCATTTGCCGCACCATGGATAATGATGGTCTTACGGACCTTATCCAATTCGGAGGCATTCAGGAAATGAGCGCCACGATATGCAAATTCCTTCTTAACAGCATCATAGTTGGAGTCTAAGGCAATCACCGAGTTCTCGCTTGCACAGATCCTTCCGTTATCGAAAGTCTTACTATGCCTGATAGAAGAAACTGCGACTTCGACATTTGCTGTTTCATCAATAATGGCAGGAGCATTTCCAGGACCGACACCAATAGCCGGCTTGCCGGAAGAGTAAGCAGCGGAAACCATACCCGGGCCACCGGTAGCTAAGATAATATCGCAGGACTTCCTTAAAAGGTTGGAAGCCTGAATAGAAGGTTCTTCAATCCAAGCGATGATATCTTTCGGAGCACCGGCTTCCACAGCGGCATCAAGAACAATCTGTGCAGCATGGATTGTGCATTTCTTTGCACGCGGATGCGGTGAGAAGATGATACCGTTACGGGTCTTTAAGGCAATAAGAGACTTAAAAATTGCTGTAGCTGTAGGGTTCGTGCAGGGAACAATACCTGCGATGATGCCAATCGGCTCTGCAATTCTCGTATAGCCCCTGTCTTCATCTTCTTCGATGATTCCACAGGTCTTTGTATAACGATACTTGTTGTAGATATACTCAGCAGCATAATGGTTTTTGATGACCTTGTCTTCGACAACGCCCATGCCAGTCTCTGCAACAGCTTCCTGTGCTAAAGGAATACGTGCCTTATTTGCAGCAATAGCAGCCGCACGGAAGATCTTGTCTACCTGTTCCTGGGAATAGGTGCTATAGACTTCCTGTGCCTTACGGACTTTTTCAAGAAGACCATTTACTTCTTGAATTGTCTTAGCTTCCTGATCAATTTCCATTTGGTTTATCTCCTTTTCAAACTGAGTAGATTATAAGTCAGAATGCGCACGTTGTAAACATTTAATGCTCATTTTATTCTTATTTTTTCACTTATTATTGCTATTTTGCGCATTTCAATAATTTTTAAGAAAAAATAGGCGCTCATTTTCCATTTTTGCTTCTAAGTAGCCCAATTCATTTGTTTGGACGGATCAATTCCTCTATTTGAAACATTCGAAGAAAAGGACTAAACTATTCCAACACAAATAAGCAGAGAGGAGATGAGGTAAGGATGGCGAAAAGAATCATTCATCGAAACACAAGAACAGACAAGCTTTTGAAATCCGCCCTTTTGGAAAGGAGGAAGGAAAAGAATATCCGGAATATCACAGTAAAGGAGCTTTGCGAAAAAGCACATTTGAACCGATCGACTTTCTATCTTCACTACAAAAAACCGGAAGATGTTCTAATCGAAAGGGAAGAAGATGCCCTGAGCAAATTAGAACAGGATTTAAAAAAACAGGATTCCAAGCAAGACTCCATGAAGCTCTGGACAATACTTCTTGAAAACATCAAGGAATACAAAGAATTCTATTATCTTCTTTTCACCCAGAAAGAAGAGCATCATTTTCTTCTTCGCAGGCAGAAATACTATTTACAGTCCCCCAAAGAAAGACTCCTAAGCGACGAAAAAAGGAATGATTATAGGAACAACTACAGGATAGCAGGCAATCTTTCCATTCTTGTCAGCTGGCTTACTGACGGATGCAGAATTCCGACCGAGGTGATTGCCAGATTAAGGAATCAAAGGCAGAGGAAAATCTCGACTAGGACAGACCAAGACCTAGAAAAAGCAAAGCAATGAAAAAAGCCGGCAACTGCCGGCTTTTTCCTTGCTAATAAGATAACCTAAGGCCGTCTTTGGAAGCGTAGAAAGAACAGAGAAGGCGGTTTTCACGGATTTCGATGGAGCGAATACTAGGATAGAGATTCAAGATCCTGTCTTTGAGTTTCAGGGCATCTTCCTTATTCCCGGTATAATTGATAATCCTATCCTTTTCGCTCCTGTTCTTATCTCTTTTCTCAATCTGCTTCAGCCTTCCTTGAAGAAGTCCGTCCTCGTTGTGCTTCCGGTCCTTCACCGAAATCTTGCCATCCTTCGCTGTTCCAATCAGTTTCCTGTGAAGCTTACGGATCAGCAAGGCAATTGGCTTAGGAAAACGGCCGGAATTTGCTAAGGCATCCAGGGAAGACAGGCCAAAGATAAAGTCGATGTCATCTCTTTTCTTTTCGAGATTTTCCTTAACCTGCCCAAAGGGAAGACCTTTTTGAATGGAAGAGACCGCATCCTTGACCAGAAGCTCTTCGGCTCCTGCTGCAAGTCCGGAATCAAGGACAATGACGTTATCCGGATTCTCGCTCTGTTCCTTGGCGATTCGTGCAGAATTGAAGGAGCCGGACAGCCGTGAAGCAAGAGTGATCAGGATATAATGGATGCTTCCTTTCCTCCGGGAAAGATAATCCCTAGGAGACGGACAGCTTGTCTTGACTTTTTCCTTCGTCGAAGTGACTTCATTTAAGAACAGGGCAACATCTTGGTCTTTCGTGTCCCTATATTCCTTGTCTCCAACGTGAATGCTTAGCGGAGCGACCGAAAAGCCGATATTTTCTGCAAGAAACGAATCTTCGGTCCTATTGCTTGCACTATCTACTATGATTTTGTAATCCATACTCAACCTCCATAGAACTTACTATTATCCACAAGCTGACTAAAGAAGCAATTGTTTAAATACCAAATCTAGTCTTTTGTATCCGATAAAAAGAAAAAAGAGCCTCTTTTATCTTTTTTCTGTATTAAACTAAAAAGGAAATGAAATCCCATCCGATCAAGCATTTTATTACCGTGACCAAGCACCGGAACCAGGTCATTGCAAACGGATTCCACTGCGGGATCTTCTTCCATTGCCTTTTTCATGATCTTTCGAAGTTCTCCTTTGCAGAATTCATCCCCTCCAGCCGATATTATCAAGGTGTATCTTCTCCAATCAGGGAAGAAAGAAGAGAAAACGATGGCTTTTCCTTCATTTCCTTCCATCACACCAAGCGGAACAGACACCACTGGGAATATTGGTGCGATTTCTATAGGGGAAGAATCATCGCAACGAATATTCCTTATAAATATATTGTCGAATACTGCTGCGATGTCCTTTCGGCTTCGAAGACCTATCATCCAGAATCCTTCAAGAGAGGAAACGGACTCGATTTCTTCGAAAAGACAAAGTGCTGCTACTATAGGACGCAAGGAAGTATCGCTTTCATCGAATGGTTCTTCAAAGAATACAAAGACAACGGATTCAAGAACCTGAAAAAGAAAAACACGAAGAAGAAGTACGAGGAAATCAGGGCACTCTATCCGAAAACACGGATCTTTGAACAGCTAGACCACACTTACCCGATATAAAGCAGTAACAAAACAGGGGCTGTCCTTTTATCGGACAGTCCCTGTTCTTTTTAGATACGATTGTACTTTTTTGCGTTGGTGAGAAGGAATCCCTTCACATTATCAGAGAAATCTTCTTTCGATGTACGATAAGACCAGTTATCGGTGCTCAAGGTAGAAGGATGATTGATGCGGGAGAAGTCACCCAGTGCAAGAATATCCTGGATGGGAACAACGGCTAAGAAGGATGGTCCTGCATAGCAGAGAGAATCTAAGGTTCTTGTAAGGTCCTCTAAGGTATCATCCTTATAATCGACATGATAGAGTGCGCATTCTTCTTTGACTCCCTTTTTGAAGGCGTTCAGTTTTTCTTCACTCAAATGGCTGAAATAACCCTTCCTCGGTTCGTTGTCGTGGGTTCCAGTATAGCAGACCGTATTGACACTGCTCTTGCTAGGACGCCTCGGGTTGTTCCTGTCTCCGTCAAAGGCAAACTGAAGGACTTTCCTTCCAGGATATCCGACTGCCTTCCTGAGGTTTTTCACCGGTTCATCCAAAGTACCAAGATCTTCTGCAATGATAGGAAGGTTCTTCCGTCCTTCGAAAAGGGCTTCGCCAGGTCCCATGACCCACTTTCCGTTTCGTGCCGTCTTGTCTCCATAAGGAATCGCATAGTAATCCGCAAAACCACGGAAATGATCAATACGGAGGACATCGAAAATGGTAAGGTTATGGTCGATGCGCTGATGGAACCAAGAATAATTATCTTTCTTCCTGTAATCCCAGTCATAAATCGGATTACCCCATAACTGACCATCTGCAGAGAAACAATCCGGTGGAACGCCTGCTACAACGGTAGGATTGTGTTTCTCATCCAAACGGAAGAGATGTGGGTATTTATAGACTTCCACCGAATCCTTGGCTAAATAGATTGGCCTGTCTCCAATGATCTTAACGCCTTTGCCATTGGCATATTTCTTTAAAGCCTTGTACTGGGACAGAACTTCAAACTGAGTCCAGACATAGAAGAGATACGTATCCTTATGTTCCTTTTTGATTCTTTCTTCCAATTCCGGAGAATAAGTCTTATATTCTTCATCCCACTCGTACCAAGGACGATAAGCAAACCTTTCTTTCCTTGTCCTATAGAAAGCAAAGTCATTGAATTCCTTTTCAGCAACAAACAAACGGAAGCGGGAATCCTTGCAGTCAAAACGGGAAAATGCTTTCTTGAGAAGTGGAATCCGTTTTTCAAAAAGATTTCCGTAATTGACCCGTTTCCCATCATCATCCAGACCAGAAGAAGCGATTTCCTGCTTAGTCAGCAGTCCTTTTTCCCTAAGAGCATCAAGATCAATGAAATAATAATTGAGTCCGGTAGAGGATGGAGACTGATATGGAGAGTCACCATATGCAGTTACATTAAGAGGAAGCATCTGCCAATAACTCTGTCCGCTTTCCGATAAGAAATCAACGAATTGGTAAGCTTCCTTTCCAAAGGTTCCGATTCCGTGTTCCGATGGAAGTGAAGAGACCGGCATCAATACACCTGCTTGACGTTTCGAGATATCCATAATTGAATCCTTTTCTACAGAACTGAATCCGTTTTCAGAAATTATTTTAGTCTGTTTTTCGGAAATTTCCATAGTGAATTCAAAAAACAGTGATTGAAATAGTCATTTGAACAGGAAATTGTTACAATATTCCCGTTAAAAGGCTTAATAAAAGGTGGTCTTATGTCAAAGAAAACAGTCAGTTTCGAAGAGCGGGAGATCAATATCTTATCCCGTTACTTCACAATCGATAAGGCAAAAAAGTCAAGGACAATAAACCTTTACTTTGATTCGTCCGAAGATTTGTTGGAAAATTCTCATCAGAAGGAAGAAGATCGTTTTTTCTCCAACGAAATCAGGAATGAAATCCAGAACGATCTTGCTAAAAGGCCAAGTACTTATCGTGCCGATATCGTTCTTCGTGTCAAAGATTATGGCAACAGGCAACCAGAAACCCTCAACAGCAAACTGAATGATAGCTTTTCCAGGATGGGCTATTCGCACCAGAATTCAAGAAAAAACACTTGGTTTGCAGCAACCAGGCTGATACTTTTCGGTTTAGCCACCCTCTACCTAAGGTATTTTCTTCAGACCGAGGGCATCCTCACGGATCAGACGACCAACAAAGAAATCATCAAGGAGATTATGGATACCACAGCTACGGTCTTCATCTGGGAAGCTGTCTCAATTCTCCTCGTGACTCCGAGCGAAGATACATTGATCAATATTTCCGCTATCCGGAAAATCAAATCCATTTCCTTTGCGGATCAAGACGGAAATATTCTTCTTGTCTACTCCTCTGGAAAGGCAAAAGGAAAATACAAGCCGCTGGCTTCCTTCAAGAAAAGCGCACGCGTTGGTCTCTTGGTTGCCGGAGGAGGTCTCTGGGGCATGGGATTCACGATGCTCCTCAGCAGGATTTCCGTATTCCTTCATCCTGAGACCCTGAAATCCAGGATAACTTCGGATGGCGACGCAAAAGTCGTTTTCACCATTTTCACTATTTTCTCAACTGTCTTTATTCTCTCCTGCTTTTTCGCCGGAATCGGTGCCTTTAATCTTTATAATCATTCTTCCCGCTTCCGTACCTTGTCTATCATCGGCAATATCGTTGTCGCTCTAGTCTTTGGCATCGGACTCTATGCAGGCATCGCCACAGGGAACAGCAAGCTGATTATCCAATGCGGATTCACGTTCTTCTTCCTCATCGTTTCTGTTCTTTCTTCTTTGCTTCAGATGCAAAAGAGAACCAACATCAGGGATACTTCGCTTGTCGTCAAACTGGAAACTGCCCAAAACAAGAGGCAGGATGACATCGAAAAACGAGTTGCTGAAATCCAGAAACGCCAGAAGCAGGAAGCCAAAGAAGAGAAAAAGCACCACAGGAAATGAAAATCTTTCAGCGGACAAGGAAGTTCTTCTTCTCCTATTTCTACTTTATCCTTCTTCCCATCGCAATCAGGAGGGTAGGATATTCCTTTGCTAGGCTTCTGACCTATTTTGGTAGGAGAGCAGGCAGCCTTTATCTATCTAAGACAAGGAGGGAATCCCTAAAGGAAAGCCCGAGTCTTTCAAACCAGATCGAAGAATACTTTGCTCCGCTTCTGAAACATGATTTCGGTTCTGTCTTAGACACAACCCTGCATTTCAAAGAATGGCTGACGAAGAGGGGCGGATACAAAGAGACTATCACTGCAAGTGACGGCGATGTTACCCTCCTTTCCAATTTTGTCCTTGGACTCATGGAGTCTATCCAAATCTATAGGATCTTCGGATTTCTCTTAGAGCTCGGAACTTACTTCTTAGCGAATTTCCTGCTAAGTTTAGCTCTTCGGAACAAAAGGAAAGTCAAAAGAGGAATCAAACGCTTTATCTGCCGTCTGCTGTTAAATTCCGTCTTATCGACTGTAATCATTGCCCTGCTTACCTATCTCTTCTCGCTTAGGCCATGGCTCGGAGGTATCTCATCGCTTTTCCTCTTTGTATTCCGCCTTTGGTTCATGCTCTTTTCCGCTTGGATACTTCAAGGAGAACAGAAGGTCCGCTTTTCTTCAGTCTATCAATGGAAGAATGCTTCCGGATTCTATCTTGCCAACTTTGTCCTAAAGCTCGTTTCTACTAGGATCCTGCTCTTGATTTCCGTTTTCTTCAAAGGCGCATATTCCCTGTTTCTGCTTTCTTCCTCCTTCTACAGGTACTCAGATAACATTCTTATCTATCAAGGCGAAGGATATGTAGCCAGGCTACGGGACGGAGGACAGAAATGAAAAAAGCAATCGGAATCGATATCGGTGGGGCCCACGTAAAGATAGGGCTTGTCCGAGAAGATGGAATCCTGCAGGAAAAATCATGGATTGACTGCAGAGGAAAAACCATTGAAAAAATCAGGAAAGAATCCGCTGCTTTGATTCAATCCTATGCGCAAAAGGAGAACAACATCCTTGGTATAGGAATCGGATGTCCGGGCAGCATCGATAGCCGAAACGGCATCGTCCTTTACTCCAACAACCTGAAAAGGAAAAACATTCCCAGGAGAGCTTTTTTCGAAGAGGGAACACAGCTTAAGACAAGAATCACAAATGATGCGAATGCCGCCGTAATCGGAGAAGCCCGATTCGGAAAGGCAAGAGGCAGGAAAGATGTCGTTCTCTTGACTCTCGGTACCGGCCTCGGCAGCGGAATCATGGTCAACGGCGAACTAAGGGAAGGCAAGGACGGAACTGGCGCTGAAATCGGCCATAGGATTCTTTATAAAAACGGACGTCTCTGCACATGCGGAAGAAGAGGCTGTGCCGAGAGGTATGTTTCCGCAACTGGTCTGGTCTTGAATGCACAAGAGTTCATGAAACAGTATCCAAATAGTATCCTTTCTGAATCTAAAGAATTAACAATAAAAGACATTTTTCTCTTCAAGAACAAAGACAGAGCCTGCAAAGAAGCCATCAATTCCTTTGTTTCTGATCTAAAAGAAGTCATTGTCAATACCAATATCCTCTTCCGTCCTGAGGCAATTCTTCTGGGTGGAGGAAGGTCCGATTTTTCCGCTTATTTTCTGCCCGAACTAATAGAAAACATAAAAAAAGACAAATCCGGTTTTGAGGACAGCCACCATACAAAGATCTTAATAGCAGAAAGAAAGAACGATGCTGGTATTATCGGCAGTGCTTCTCTTTGGTTATAAAACATAGTTTTTCTTTTTTTCTATGCTTCTTTCTGTTATAGTAATAACAGAAAAAGAAGGGGGAATTCTATGACACCGAATCTTATCTGCGCAATTGTCTTTGTCTGTCTGGCCTTCATTTTCATTATTGCAGAAATCTGTACCGTCGAGCTTGTATCCATTTGGTTTGTAGTTGGTTCGCTCTTTGCTTTTGTCTTAGCAAGGATACCTCAGGTTCCGTACTATGTTTCCATCATTTCCTTCTTTGCCGTCAGTCTGATCAGGCTTTTCTCTTTAAGACCGATTGCGAAGAAATTTTCCCCTCATCGAAGGAAATTCAATTCCGAAGGAAGGATTGGAAAGGAATTCGTTCTACGAAAACCGATTGGAAGCAACAAATTAGGCGAAGTCAAAATCGGTGATGTCATCTACAACGCCAAATCCGTAAATAATAGGCCGATTGAAGAAGGAAAAGAAATTGTCATCAAAGCCATCGAAGGCAATACGTTAGTTGTCGAAGCAAAAAAGGAGAACTAAATATATGCAGCCTGGATTAATCGTTACTATTGCAGTAGTCGCTGTCCTCTTCCTTATCATCCTCATCGTAGTGCTTTCTTCGTTCCGTGTTGTTCGGCAGACCGAAAACTTCATCATTGAGCGTTTCGGCAAATACCTGACCACCTGGTCTACTGGAATCCACTTCCTCTGCCCGTTCATCGACCGTGTAGTAAAGAAAGTGTCTCTCAAGGAACAGATTTATGACTTCCCGCCCCAGCCCGTTATCACAAAGGATAATGTCACCAGGCAGATTGATTCCATCGTTTTCTTCCAAGTCACGGATTCCAAGCTTTATACCTACGGAGTCGAAAATCCGATTGCCGGCATTGAGGCCTTAACAGCCACAACAAGGCGTAACCTTATCGGCGATCTTGATTTAGACGATACTCTGACAAGTCGTGATTATATCAATTCCAAGAGGCGTTCGATTGTCGATGAAGCCACTGATCCTTGGGGAATCAAAGTCACCCGTGTCGAAGTCAAAAACATCCTCCCTCCGCATGATATCCAAGAAGCGATGGAAAAGCAAAGGCGTGCAGAACGAGAAAAACGTGAGAAGATTCTCATTGCCGAAGGTGAGAAGACTTCTGCTATCACAATCGCCGAGGGTAAGAAGGAAGCAGCTATCTTAAATGCGGATGCCGATAAGCAAGCGAAAATCAAAGCCGCAGAAGCAGAAGCCGAAGCAATTCTGAAAATCAAGAAAGCCCAGGCGGATGGTGAACTCATGGTCCGTCAAGCAGAAGCCAAAGGTATCGAAAGGATCAACAATTCCAAACCGACAAAAGAATCCTTGGCTATCCGTTCCTTTGAAACCAGGGAAAAGGTTGCAGACGGAAAAGCAACCAAGCTCATCGTTCCATCCAATCTCCAGGATCTGACTTCCTACCTTGCCGTTGCCAAAGAAGCCGTGAAAGAAGAGAAGCCTGCTGAAGAAGTAAAGAAATAAAAGACAACTAAAACAAAAGGACTATTCCTGGAGAAGGGATAGTCCTTTTCGTTTTATTGGTTCCACTATGCCGGATTTTCCGTCTTTTCCTTGGTCCTGTGAATGGAATACGGGAGTTTTTTATTCAGGACGATGCATAGCGGTGTAAACCGGAAGAAATAATAGATTGGAATCGATAAGGCAAGAATAAACAGCGTACCAACGAATGTGTACCTAATCCAGGAGAAATCCCACCTCTGGTTTGGTCCGATTGCAGCTGCCCATCCTTTTGCCATCAAACGATAAACTGGAATGCCGATGCTTTGCTGGAAATTAAGGATAATCAAAGTCCTCTGTCCGATCTTTCCCATGATCTTGTTTGAGATTCCATAACTGATCCTAACGATCGAAAGACAGCCAAGCAAAGCCAAAGGGAGAACAATATAATAAGGAGAAAAATTGCACCCCCACCTGCTAAGGTGTGCGTTATTGTAATACTTCAGAAGAAGCTGTTGAACAAATATGACAACAGCTATGCCTACAGCCCCACCTAGCAAGGATGGAATCCGTTTCCATAACAGCGCATTATGGAATTTCTTCAGTTCTTTAGAAGAGAAAACATAGCCAAGAAAAACAAATATCGTTCCGAAGAAAGCAGAATCCCTGCTCCAGATAAGAAAACCAGGAGTGAAGTAGTTGTAAACAATCGCCAAAGCAAGGAAAATGCTTGCATAAATTGATGAAAGCCAGAGTTTTCCCTTTCCAAGGGATACAATGCCATAGAAGAAAAGCTCGCTTGTAAACAAGGCACCGACAAACCAAATCGATGTATATCTTCTCTCTTCCAAGCACTGGATCATCTGATTCACTAGCCAAGGCCAGGAAATAGCTTGATTATTCCCTTGGATGCAAAAAGTAATCCTAGTTACAAAAATAGAAACAAGGCAAAGGATAAAATATGGGATCACATAACTATGTATCTTTCGTTTCAGAAAGCCATAAAATCCTTCTTCTTTCCGGATTTTAATTGTCCTTCCGCTAAGAAAGAAAAACAACGGCATATGAAAAGCATCAATCCACGCGGTTTCCCTCTCCTGTCCTCGCAGATGGGCAAAGACCCTCAATGAAATGCCAATAAACTTAGCAACATCAATATACTCAATCCGCTGTCTATTCTCAGTTTTAATAATCTGGACTGTCATTATTCCTTCCTCCGCTCAGATTCAATTTATATTGTAAACGAATTATCAGCAAAAAAAGATACAAAAGATAATCCTTTACTAAAAAAGTACATCAAACAATAAAAAACTGCCTCTGGAATCCAGAGGCAGCGAAGATTGATTTAATATTTGATAGTACCGAAGATACGATCTCCGGCATCGCCAAGACCAGGGCAAATATAAGCATGGTCATTCAGGCAACGATCAAGGTTTCCAATAAAGACAGGAATATCAGGATAGACTTTTTCGAAAGCTTCAACGCCTTCCGGAGCAGCAATAATGCAGATGAAATGAAGATTTTCACGTTTTGCACCATGCTTGATAAGCCTCTCCATAGCATCGATGGCCGAACCTCCGGTAGCAAACCTTGGATCAAGGACATAGATTTCACGTTCTTCTAAGGAGTAAGGAAGCTTGCAGTAATATTCGACTGGCTTGTGAGTTGCTTCATCACGATACCTTCCGAGATGGCCGACCTTTGCGCTCGGAACAAGTTCAAGCCTACCATCCACCATACCGAGTCCGGCACGTAGAATCGGAACAAAGCAAAGCTTCTTTCCGGAAATCATCTGAACAGTCGTCTTTTCGACCGGAGTCTGAATCTCGACCGATTCCGTCGGAAGAGCACGAAGAGCTTCATAGCCTTCCCTGACAGCAATTTCCTTAACTAAACGGCGGAATTCATTAGTTCCAGTGTGAACGTCCCGGAGCAAAGAAATCTTATGAGTGAGCAGAGGATGATTGAGGAGTGTGACATTCGGATACTTCTTTAAGTCCATAACGAAAGTCTCCTTTCTTTTATTTCCGGGATATTATTATACTGAATTTCATTCCCATTTAAAACCCATATTTATCAATCCTCTCCTGATTGATTCTTTTCCCATGATCGTAATATTTAAAATCCTCTTCTGTAATCTCTCGATAAACTTTGGCTGGCGCACCAAAAGCAACAACATTATCAGGAATGTCTTTCGTAACAACGCTTCCTGCTCCGATTACAGAATTGTTTCCAACGTGGACTCCAGGAAGAATAGTACAGCAAGCACCAATCCAGACTCCATTTCCGATGACGACGGGCTTATTATATTCAATCCAGTGTTTTCTTAGGTTAGGATGAATAGGATGGGCAGCTGTGACAATCGTCACATTCGGGCCACACCTGACATTATTGCCAATAATGATTTCCGCATCATCAATTAGCGTCAGATTGAAATTGGCATAGAAATCGTCTCCAATCGAGACATGGCTGGCACCCCAGCTCGAGTGGAAAGGAGGTTCGATAACAATGCCCTTGCCTGCTTTCTTCAGCCTTTTTCTCAGCCTTTCCTCGCGAAGAAGAAAACTCCCTGGTTCTGCAACTGTGTTGTTATATTCGTTAACTTTTTGCCTCAATACAATTTGTTCATCTCCAAGAACTCTAGGGTCATAGAGTTCACCGCTATTCAGCATTTTCCTGTGTCTGTCCTGCATTCAATTAGTCTCCTTTGTTCTATTAATTTACCCTGTTTTTGCTAATTTTTCATCAAAAGAGTAAAATAAGATTATGAAACGCTCGTTCGATGTTCTTTACGAAGACAAAGATAGGATCGCCGTAACAAAGAAAAGCGGGCTTTTGACAATAGCCAAAACCGAAGGCGATTTTCATAATCTTTATCATTATGTCCGGGATTACCTGAACCGGAAGAAGCAGAAATGCTTTATTGTCCATCGTTTAGACCGCGATACTTCCGGTATCGTTCTTTTTGCAAAGAGTATTCCAAGGAAAGAAAAGCTCCAGTCTGTTTTCGAGAGTCAGGAAGTCGGTCGGTTCTATGAAGCAGTTGTCGTAGAAGACAGGAAAGAGCCTCTGCATATCCAGCAGTACATCAGCTATAACAAAAAATCTGGTAGGAGCTATGTCACCAAAGACAAAAAAGAAGGAAAACTCGCTATCACAGATATTGTGCCGGATCATAAAAGCGATTTAGGAACTGCTGTAAAAATCAAAATCGAAACCGGAAGACAGAACCAGATTCGCCTTGCTATCGCATCTTCTGGATATACCCTATTAGGAGACAAGAAGTACAGTCATTCTTCTTTCAAGCGAAGGAGGCTGAACGAGTACAGGATTGTTCTTCCGAAAGACAAGTTCCGCAAGAACGTGTTTTATCTCAAACCACTCTGGCTGAAGAGGAACGATAGTTTTGATTTCGAATAGTTGCAAAGATTCAAAGGAATCCTTATCATTTCATTACCATGGTTATCACATTAGTCATAGATATCTTCGGAGATCCGAATAACGGAACTACCGTAACAGCTAGGCGTACTGCCAGTTATCTCCAGGATTTAGGAAACGAAGTCCGTATCATCGGATGGATTTCACCAAAATCGGAGCCCGATTTTCTTAAAAGATTCAAAATCCTCCATTGCCGAAAAACAAAGTTTTCTAACCTCTCTGTCATTGCCGAGAACGGATTCACATTCGGAACAGCAACAGAAAAGGAAATCGCAGACTTTATCAAAGGAAGCGATGTTGTTCATCTATTTTTCCCGTTCCCGTTGGAAGCGAAGGCAAGAAAAGTCGCTAAGGCAAGGGGCATTGCAGTCACGAGTGCTTTCCATGTTCAGCCGGAAAATATTTCCTTTAATATCCACATGGGGAAAATTGCACCTGTCAACTTACTGATTTATCGTCTTTTCTATAACTGGCTTTACAAGTTCACCCGTACTATTCATACCCCAAGTGAAACAAGGAAAGATTTAAGGGTAGAACATCATTATCCGAATTCAATCTACCCGATTTCCAACGGAAGGGTTCCCCGCTTCCATCCAAGGAAAGAAGAGAAACCTGCTGAACTCAAAGACAAATTCATAATTCTCATGGTTGGACGTCTTGCTGGAGAAAAGCGCCAGGATTTAATCATCAAAGCCATCGGAAAATCAAAATACAACAAGAACATCCAACTGATTCTCTGTGGCCAGGGTCCGAAAAAGAAGCACTACAGGAAGCTATCCAAAAAGTATCTTGCGAATCCTTGCGAATTCCGTTTTGTGAAACAGAACGAACTAAGGAAAATCATCAATTTCTCTGATCTCTATATTCATGCTTCGGATGCGGAAAGCGAAGCCATAGCCTGTATCGAAGCCTTTGCCTGCGGAAAAGTGCCGGTCATCTCCGATTCAAAGTTCTCGGCGACAAATCACTTCTCCTTGGACTCCCGCTGCCTCTTCAAGGCCGGAGATCCTGATTCCTTGAAAGACCGGATCGAATACTTCTACGAACATCCGGAAGTCAGGCCAGAGCTTTCGGAAAAGTACATCGAATTCTCAAAGACCTTCGATATCACAAACAAAGTCAAAGAACTTGATCAGAGGATGCTTGACGAATACAACAGGAACGAAGAGGACAAGAAGCTGAATCGTACCTATTACACTAGCATTGCCGAGCGCCGCCATCTCAAACGGGCTGCCAAAAAGGCAGGCATCAAGGATCCTTACATCGTCAAAAAAGACATCTATCATCAGAAGAAACACAAATAGGCAGGGTGAACCCCGCCTATTTTACTTTTGTTTTTCTTTCCTGTCCTTGATAACATCGAGAACCTGTTTTTCGAGTTCTCTCTTCGTACCATCGCTTTTCAGAATATAATCCAATTCATGTCTGTGTTTATCGTAGGAATTAAGTCCATTGAAAAGAAGCTGCTTTGAATTTCCGCCTCTTTCTAAAAGATGTTTCAGCTGTTTTGTAGTCTCAACTCCAACTAAATACTGGAAGAGATCCTGCCTATGACTATCAAAAAGCAGTGGAACTTCTACCGCGATGTCCTTATCATAGTTTTTATTCCTGAAATCAATGATTTTTTTCCGGACAAGATGATTGATATAGCTTAGATAACTTCTCTTGAATCCTGTGTCCTCTTTCAGGAGAAGAGTGATTTTTCCTTTATCCAAAGCTGGAGTGAAGATCATCGGGAACTTCTTCTTCAGAATAAGAAGCTCTTTCTCATCCTGGTAAAGAGAATGGACAATCTCATCACAGGAGAGTGTCAGGAACCCGTGCTTTCCAAAATAAGAAGTTGCTAAGGATTTTCCGGAAGCAATTTTACCGGTAACACCGACCGTCAGTCCTAACCCCTGACAATGAGGGCAGAAGGAAGTCCCTCTTCCCGCTATGCTTCTCTTCCTGACTTTTGATTTTTTACACCGGAGGCATTCTTGCCCTTCCCGGTTATAGACAGCTAAAAGGTCCTGATATCCGCCTTTTACGTCCTGACTAGCCCGGTAACTGCGGACAGTAGAGCCATGGAAGTCGATTGCTTTCTTCAAAATGGCCTTTGCCCCTTCAAGAATCAGGCCGACTTCTTTTTCTGATAAAGAGGAGGCTTTTCTAAAGGGAACAACCTTTGCATAGAAACATATTTCATCAGCATAGATATTCCCGATTCCACACCTGATGCTCTGATCAAGAAGAACTTCTTTGATCCTCTTGTTCTTTTTATGAATCCTTTGGTAGAGTTCTTTTGAGTTCTTGATTTCGAAAGGTTCCTTCCCAAGTACAGAGAGCGGTCCATCTTCTGTCTCATTCAGATAATAGACAACACCGAATTTTCGAACATCGTAAAACGCAAGTCCGTTCTCATCCTCTTCAAACGGAAGGAAAAGCGATAAATGGGCAAGGGAATGATGTTCCTTATTGACAAGATAAAGCTTGCCTTCCCTCCGAAGATGAAAGATGAGCTTCTTATTCTCGGAAAGATGGAACAGCAGGTACTTGCCTTTTCGAGACAAAGAAAGAATTTTCTTTCCTCCTAAGCTTTCTTCAAAATCAGAAAGAGGAGTCCTGACCCTCTTCTTAAAATAAATCAAAGGAGCAGAGAAAGTCTTTCCGATAACTTTTTTCTCAAGCTGTCGTAAGACAGTTTCAACTTCTGGCAGTTCTGGCATCAGTGGACCTCGTACCAAGTATGAGCAGACTCGCCATCGACTTTGAGCGGAACCGACAAATCCATAGCGTGTTCCCTAGTATAGACAAGTTTGGGCTGGATAATCTCAAGCTCCTCTTTAGGGACCTTGAAAAGAAGTTCATCGTGGATTTGGAGAATAATTTTCGTCTTATAGTTCTTCAGAAGCTCGTTAACCTTAATCCTGCTGATTTTCCTCAAGTCGGCAGCCGATCCCTGGATCACACTATTGACACTGGCCCGTTCCGAAAACCTCCGCCTAACACGATTGGTGGAATTGATATCTTTGAGATAACGTCTCCGGTTCAGAATCGTCTTGACATAGCCAAGCTTTCTAGCGCTTTCAATACAGCCCTGTTCAAACTCATCCAGACCTTCGAAAGTTTCCTTGAATTGACTGATCAGTTCCTTCGCCTCTCCGTTGGAAATCGAAAGCTGCTCCGAGAGACCATGGGCGGAAATACCATAGACAATACCGAAATTGACTGCTTTTGCACGGCGCCGCCTCTCAGGGGTCACCTCATCAAAAGGAACATGGAAGACGCGGCTTGCAGTCGCCGTGTGAATATCCTGTCCTTCCTTGAAAATTTCAACTAAAGTCTTGATTTTCCCAATATGGGCAAGCCTGCGGAGTTCAATCTGTGAATAGTCCAAAGACAGCCTATAGTATTCATCTTCTGGATAGAAGAAGGCTTTTCGGATGCTCTTGCCTTCCTCATCCCGGATAGAGATATTCTGAAGGTTCGGTTCACTCCTGCTAAGACGCCCGGTAGCCGTGAGTGCCTGATTGTACAGAGCATGGATCTTTCCATCGCTCTGGACATGGTCTGGAAGAGAAGAAGTATAACCAGTGACAAGCTTAGCATATTTACGGTACTGAATAATCAAGGGGACAATCGGATGGTCTTCGCTGTGCGCAAGAAGGACTTCGATTCCCGTGCCTTTTTCGCCCTTGCTTCGCTGGATTCCAAGTTCAGTAAAAAGAAGCTGTTCGATCTGCTTCGGCGAAGAAATCTTGAATTCCTTTCCAGCATAGGAGTAAATCTGCTGTTCCAAAGAAGAGAGGATTTTCTTATATTCTTCATCGATTTCCTGTAAAGTAGGCTTATCCCTTGGGAAGCCTTCGATTTCCATCGAGGCAAGAATCGCGGAAAGAGGAAGCTCGACTTTTGAGAAAAGTTCCGTTTCCTGGTTTTCCTCTAGTTTCTTCCTGACTTTGTCTTTCAGATGAACCGTATGATAGATGCTCTGTCCAGCAAGGTTCTTATTGACATCCAAAGAAATGTCATAGCTTAGGAAAAGGGTGGCACGCTTTTGCCCGGCATCGGGATTGAGAAGGTAGGATGCTAGAAGCAAATCAAAGGCGACTCCCTTGATTTTCGGGTAATGATACCGGTTGAGAAGAACAAGAAGCCCCTTCCTGTCATAGACAGAAGTCGCCTTCTTTTCATCGGATAAGAAAGCAGCAAAGGCTTGGTCTTTATTGGCATCTTCGTTTGACAATAAATAAATCGTTTCTTTCCCAGCTAATGCAAATCCATAAAGTACAGATGTATTTTCGTTTTCACTGCTGGAATCATAAGTGATTCCAAGAATCTCTTCTTTGATTTCACTTAAAGAATGAATCCGAACTTCATTCAAGCTCGGAAGAGGTTCTTCCTCCACTGCCTCAAACAGTGTCCTTTGATGAGAAGAAAGATCATCCTCTAACCCCGGCCTTTTATCCATCTGGGAGATAAACTTCGACAACTGGTACTTTGTATAGAACTGGCTCAGCTTCGATTTAAGATACGGAGCATATTTGCTCTTATCGTAGTCTTCCGACCTATCGACATCCGTCTTAATAGTAGCAAGTTCTTTGCAGAATCTTGCAGTCTCTTCGCCGGCCAAAAGCTTCTGACATTGTTTAGACGAAGGATTTTCTTTGGCATACTTCCTGATTCCATCCAAGTCATGATATTCGTCAAGCAGCTTCCTAGTCGTTTTTTCTCCGATTCCAGGAATGCCCTTATAGTTATCGCTGGGGTCACCGGCAATACCCTTGAAATCCGGAATCTGGCAAGGATAAAGACCCCTGAGTTCCTTTAAGTTATCTTTTGTATAAGTGATAGTCTCCGTCAATCCGCGTTTCAGCCTGACTAAAGAAATCTTCTCCGAGAAATCAAGGAGCTGGAGGAAATCCTTATCGGAAGTGTAGAGAACAACTTCATCACCCTTTCCAGCAGCATAGCGGGCCCTAGATCCCGCTAAATCATCTCCCTCTAATCCGACTCTTTCATCCCAGAAAATATTCCTTGCTGTCAGCCTTTCTCTTGCTAATGGCATCTGGGCAACAAGGTCGTCCGGGGCCTTGCTACGCTGTGCCTTATAGTCTTTGAACTCCTGTTTCCGGAACGTCGGCTCTCCAGTGTCAAAGCTGACAAAGACATGATCATTATCCTTGGCATCCGATTTGATTTTCTTAATCCTGTTATGGAAGGCATAAATTGCATTGACCGGAATGCCATCCTTGGTCCGCCTGATTTCGCCCGTGTAAGCAGTGGAATAATAAGCACGGAACAATAAGGAGTTTCCGTCAACGATGATTGTTTTTGACATGATAGTTATTTTTCTTCCTTTCCAAGATATATACAGTTATGCGGATAAAGATAGGACTTACCTTTTACAACTTCGTCTTCCTTGATGAGAAGGATACCTCCTTTTTCAGCATTTTTCCTCCCTGGCAGTACTGCCTTGTACTCTTCGACTTCCTTGATAATGGTAACCCTTCCCTTCGTTTCAAGATATGAAGTATCCGAAATGATAAAAGTCTTGTACCCCTTCTTATAGCAAAGAGCAGAGAGCGGCCTAGACCTGATGATTCCAAGCCTATCCTTTTCAAGGCTTAATCGGATTCCGTAATCTTCTTTGCTTTGTTTTAAGGAAGGTACCTGATCAACAGGGAAGGACATCGAAGCATACGACCTATACAAAAATAGATTCTTCTTCCTTTCTTCACGATAGGAGCTAAGAGAGTCAAAGGCACCTGCTTCAATCAAGGAGGTCAATGTCTTAGTAGAGCCATCATTCCTCTTTCCATCCCTCTTTACAAAAAAGTCATAATAAGAAGAAAAGAAACCTTTTTCCTTCCGGACATCTACAATCAAGGAAAGAAGCTTCTTATCGCATTGCTTGATAACAGAAAGCGGTATGAAGCACTTATCTCCTGTAAGAAGATAATCGTCAACGCCAGAAGAATTAATATCCGGACGGTTCCTCTTAATCTTATTGTCTTTCAGTTCCTGCCTGAGCTGAAGAGACTTAGAGGAGCCTAGGCTATTGCTTGAAAAAGCCGCTTCATAGAATTCCTTTGGATAATTAGCTTTATAGTAAAGGAGTTCATAGGTCAGATAAGCATAGCAGTAGGCATGGGATTTATTGAATCCGTAACCGGCGAATTTCAAAACATCTTCGTAGATGCTCTTGGCAAGATCTTCTCTGACCCCGTTTTTCTTTGCGCCTTGATAGAAAAGAGGCTCATACTGTTTCCTCTTATCGACATCCTTTTTGGAGATTGCTCTCCGGAATAAATCGGCGTCGCTGGAAGTGAAGGAGGCCAAAGCGACAACCGCATTCCTGACTTGTTCCTGGTAAATCCTGATTCCATAGGTGTCTCTTAGAATAGGTTCCAGCAGAGGAGACTTGTATTCGATTTTCTCCCTTCCTTTTTTCCGTTTGGCAAAAGAAGAAATATAGTTCCTCGGTCCCGGACGGTAAAGAGCAAGAAGACTAGCGATATCCTTAAAAGAATCCGGATGAATCTCCTCGATTGCCTTACGGAACCCATAGGAGTTATCTAGTTGGAAAATCCTAGCAAGATGAAGCGAATTCATCTCCTCATAGGTTTTCTTGTTTTCCAAATCATTCCTAATATCGGGAAGCACTTTTCCATTCTTTTTGATCCGTTCTTCGATTTCTCTGATAAAAGAAAGGTTGCTTAGTGAAAGTATATCGACTTTAAGATATCCAAGTCGTTCCATATATGGATATTCATAAAGGACCGTGCCAGAGATTCCTTTACTCCTTGGAACATTCTTGTAGATTTCATCCTGGGAGAGAATGACACCAGCTGCATGAATCGATGTGTTGATAGGAAGTCCAATGAAAAGAGATGCCCGTCGCACCAGAGAAGAGTAATATTCATCCTTCCTTAAAGAATCATATCTGTCTTTTTGGTAATATCGCCTCTGTTCCTTGGCAGAAGCAAAATCTTCCGCTTGTTCTGGAAGAAGAGAAGTCAACGGCTTTAAACGGGAGGCAGAGTAACCGAGCGCTGTTCCAATCAGGTTGATTGCAGAACGTGGCTTCAAGCAGGAAAAAGTCACGATTTCTCCGCAACGGCTTTCTCCGTATCTTTGCTTAAGATAGGAAACCACTTCGCTTCTTCTCGTGTCCTCAAAGTCCCTGTCGATATCCGGCCTTGTCTTGCGCTTCGGATTCAGGAAACGTTCAAAGGACAGTGAATACTTCCTAGGATCCATCTGTGTGATATTCAGGGCATAACTAACTAAGGAACCACCTGCCGAACCACGTCCCGGTCCGACATAGATGCCTTCATTTCTTGCATGATTCACATAATCTTCAACGAGCAGGAAATAAGAAGAAAAGTTCCTCTTTTTGATAACGGAAAGCTCATACTGAAGCCGTTCTTTGTATTCCGATGGGATTTCCTTGCCCATGAATCGATTACGAAGACCTTGAACTGCCTTTTCCGAAAGAAGCTCATCCGAATGGTCAAAGGAAATCCTCGAACCCCGTTTTGCAAAGAAGGAAAAATCTGTTTTGTCTGCAATGTCATCAGCAGCTTTGATTTCTTTTTCCCGATATGTTTTTCCAATGCCCTGATTAGAAAGAATAAATTCAGGACCTACTTCACTGCCATCCTGATATTTTTCTTTTTTCCGTGCTGCATTGAACAGACGGTAAGAACCAGCATCATTCTTGAAAAGATATCTTGCACAAGGAAAAGCAACAGACTGATATTCCCTTTCATCGATAAAATGGAAAAGTAATGGGGATTCTTCCCTGTCTGCCTTGCTTTCTAGCCTAAGGCCAAGGTAGAAATCATCCTGAAAGATTCTCTTAAATAATGTAAGTTCCTTCGAGATCCTTGTCTGGTATTCTTCTTGATAAAAAAGTGGATCGTTCCTGCAAAGGACAAGAATCAGGCCTTCCTTGTGAGATGCAAGAGAATCTGTTCCATACTTGTCCCTCTTTTTTGAAAGAAGATCACAGAGATTCTTGTACCCATTCTCGTTTTTGATATAAAGAACAGCATCATACTTCTCTCGCACAGCTGAAGACAGAGAAACACGGAGGCCGAAAACAGGCTTAATTCCTTCCTTTGCGCAAGCATCAGCGAAAGAAGGAAATGCATACCTATTACGGTCCGCAATGCCGAGAGAAGTATATCCAAGTTCTTTTCCCCGGCTAACATAAGAAGCAGGGAGAATAATCGATTCTCCGAAATCATACGCGGTAATTGTATTCAGTGGAAGAAAAGGCATACTTAAATTATACCCTACTTTCTGCTTATCCCCATTGTTATAAAAGTAAATGTTTCCATCTTTTCGTTTCAGAAACAAACAGAAAAAAAGAAAAATATCGATGGTTGTTTGCCTAACGAATAAAATTGTCGTATAGTTTAGTAGCACTAGTGAGGGCCATGCCAACATGGATAAGAATATTGTCTTCGGTAAAATTCCGGTTAAAAACGCTCTGCTTGGTACCCGGAAACCAATACATGTCTTTTTAAACCAAGCACATCCGGATCAGGAAATCCTTCAGTTAGCCAAGCAGAAAAACGTTCCTGTAAAGAGGGTTTCTTTGGAAGCCCTTGGTTCTTTATGCGATCATAGGAATCATCAAGGAGCAATCTGCTCGAGGCCTCAGTTCCGTTATTCAGAGCTTAACGAAGTCCTTTCATCCGTCAAGGAGAAAGAGAATTCCACTATCATCAGGTTGGATGGAATAGAAGACCCAGTGAATTTCGGATCCATCATCCGTTCATCGACCGCTTTTGATGTCGATGCCATCATCATAGGAAAGAACCGCCAGGTCCAGGTCACAGCCACCGTTTCAAAAATCGCAACCGGTGGCGAGGAAATCATTCCGATTGTTCAAGTGACAAACCTGAATCAAACCATCAATACCCTGAAAAAGAACGGCTACTGGATTGTTTCCTGTGCTGGAGAAGGAAATGACGTTTATGACGAAATCGATTATCGTGGAAAAATCGTCCTTGTCATCGGTTCCGAAGGTTTCGGAGTCTCCCGTTTGGTTCGGGAAAATTCCGACTTCATCGCGTCAATTCCGTTGCCTGGAAAAGTAAAGGCACTCAATGCCTCCATTGCTGCCGCCGTTTTCTTAGCGCAAGTCAATTCCAGCCGACGACATCCGAAAAAGAAATAATTATTGAAATAATAAATTGCAAAAGGAGAGAACCGGCAAAAGCCGGAAACGAATATGATGAAATCAAGGTTTTGTATCGACTTACCACATTTTTGTTTACCATTATTTTCCGTTTGCTCCTATCGAGGAGAAAAGGAACTAAAGAGCAATAAAAGACGGGTTGTTTATTCTTCCTATTCCAGGGATGAGCTTGCTGTCAAAGCACAAAAGGATGAAATAGCAAAATCAGAGGTAATTCTCCGTGCCCAGCATGATGCTTTTCTCTACGCTGAAACACTCTGCCGAAGAAACACCTTTCTCGATTTTGATGCGCTTTATCTTGCCAGGCAAAAAGCAGTTCTTCATGCAATTGAAATCTATCAGCCAGACAAAGGACCTTTCAGGAGATTGTTACGGAAAAGGTTCTTCTGGGTTGGCAAGAGCAAAACAAAGGCAGCAGCCGTAAACTATCATAATGAAAGGACTTATATCGGAAAACGGATTTACGGAATCCGTCAGGCTACCTATTTTGAAGAAAATATAGGCGGAAAAGAAAATCTTCATGATAGGATGGTCAGGAAACTTGATATCGACCGATATAGGGACAAATTGAAATTCCCACAGCAGGAAATCAGGAACAGGTATTTTCTCGGGCTATCATTCAAGGAAATCGCCAAGATTCACAACTGTTCTGTTTCGAATATCTCCCATATAATCTACTCGAACCTAGAACGAAGGAAAAAGCTGAGGAAAATTAAATAGTGATTTTTTGGCAAGATAAGCTAAACTATTAAGGATGTCCAGGACCTGTGTCTCAATAATCGTTCCTTGTTTCAATTCAGGAAAATACCTCAGTAGTTGCCTTGATTCTTTACTGAATCAAGACTTTGAGGAATCCTACAACATTATTCTGGTTGATTGCAAAAGCGAAGGGAAAGAAAAAGAAATCGGCACCGAGTATCAGGCCAAGAACCCGGGGAAAGTCTACTATTACCGATATGAAAAAAACGATGGTCCTTCCCTGTCACGCAACCTTGGACTAAGGCATGCAAATGGCGCTTTTATCACTTTCGTGGACGGAGACGACTATGTCCGGAAAGACTATCTTTCTTCTTTGTTCCGCCAGATCAGGAAAAAAGACGCCGATATTGCTACAGGCGGATACTATATCGATAACGGAACGAAGACATTCAAGGGCTACTCCCGCACCAGTTTCAGTAGCAGAGGGGCAAAAGTACTGAACAAATACAGGCGCTCTCCCTTCAGGAAGCTTCGTACCTTTTGCTGGGGTAGACTCTACAAAGCAGAGTTTCTAAAGAAAAACAGAATTCTTTTCGATCCATCGCAAAGAAAATACGAAGATCTTGTTTTTTTCTTTTCTGCAAGGCTGAGAGCGGACAAGGTAACTTATTTCAAAGAACCAATATACTATTATCGGCAACACGAAAACTCCATTAGGAGCAGCGCAGATAACTACTATATCGATCATCTTTCTGCATTCGAAAAATCGAAGAATCTGACTGCTCTATACGCTCCGTATAGGAGGAAGAGACTTTTTGGGAAAAGGCACTTCACAAGGAAAACCCAACTTGACTATGATGCAAAAGAAACCGTCAAGCGGAATCCTGCTCTTTCCCTCAAAAACGTCAGAAGAGAAAGGAAAAGGCAAGAAAAGAAAATCTTTTCCTACAAAGGAATCAAAGGATGAATTCAACAAAGTTCAATCAAAGGCTGCATCATATCTACTGGGAAAGAGATTCCAAAGGAATCAAATCCGACTTTGGCAAAACTCTGCTGATTGGTTCAAGCAAAGAATATCCAAATGCGGTGCTTATTGCAGCTTTGCTTTGTAATAGGTCTGGCGTCGGATATTGCTATGTATCCACAAGTAAGGACAATCGCGATACAAGGACTAGCCGTTTGCCGTTGAACCAGATTCCATCCAAAGACTTAGAGGAAAGGAACGCTTTATCAAAAGAAGAAAGACTGAAGTATCTTGGTACATTCTCAAGTATCCTTTTCGGAAACGGAAGGGAAGTATCCGAAGACAACAAAATCTTACTCAAAAAAATATTATCATCTTATTCCGGTAATCTGATTATCGATGCAAGCGGAATCGTTCTCTTGAAAAGCATTCTTAATGAGGGAATGGACCATTGTGCACCGGAAAGCATTCTTTTGACACCGCATCTTGGAGAGGCCAAACGTCTTCTGAATATAGAAAACATCCATTCCCGTAATCCAAATGACTACAAAGAAAAAGCTATGGCTTTTTCAAAGAAATACAAGAGGACGCTTCTTTTAAAAAGCTATTGTTCCCTCCTTGTGGATAAAACAGATTGCTATGCTTCTTCCTATTCTCCCACGGCCGTTTTAGGAAAAGCAGGCTCTGGCGATGGGCTCGCTGGTTATTTGGCTGGTCTGATCAGCTATCTGAAAAAAGAATATGCGTTACCTGAGATTGTCCTGTTCGCGGACTCCTTCATTCATCAAGCCGCTTTTCGGGCAGGTGAAACAGACTCCCCGGGACTAGATAATATCCTCGATATTCTTCCAGAAAGGAAAAAGAGGATCAAAGAAGCAAAATCCATCTAAAAAGGGCTCCGCCATGAGCCCTTTTTGTGTCAACTTCCGTTTTATTTGTCCAATTCGTCTGGGTTGAAATTAGATAGGTAGTTCCAAATAGAATCCCTGACTTCTTTGAGCGTGTCTCCATCCCTCGGATTATCGATATCCGCTTTTTTCAAGAGCTTGCGGAAAGGAAGTGTTCCTCCTAATGAGCAGAATGCAAGATATTTATCGAACGTTTTCTTTGGATCTTTCAAGGATTCGCTGAAGAATTCAAGGGAAACGACTTGAGCAATGGTATAGTCCAGATAATAAAGAGGATTCTGGAAGATATGACCTTGGCGATACCAATATCCACCGTCTTCCAAGAACTTGCAGTCACCATATTGGCGATAAGGCAGGTATTCTTTTTCCAAAGAACGCCAATAGGCTTTTCTTTCTTGCCAAGTCCTGTCCGGATTCTCATAGGCTTTGGCCTGGAAAGCATCCACGATACAGCCATATGGGATGAAGGTAATAGCATCGCAGAGATGCTGATAACGATATTTGGCATCATCTTGTTTGAAGAAAAGCTTCCTATAAGGATATGTCAGATACTCCATGCTCCTTGAGTGCCTTTCAGCGCATTCCATTCCAGGACAACGATAGGAGGGAACAATCCTATCCCCACCCAAGAAGCCCTGCAAGGAATGTCCGAATTCATGCGTTAATGTATCAACATCATCAGATGTTCCATTAAAGTTGGCAAAAATGAAGGAAGTCTTAAGTCCAGGGATATATTCCCTATATCCTCCACCTGATTTTCCCGGCTTAGCAAGTAAGTCAAGGCAGTGATGCTCAACCATAAAATCAAAGTATTTGCTAGCAATCGGAGACAGTTCCTTGTACCTTATCTTTGCATCCTGGACAAGCTCTTCACACGTTCCTTTCGGAGTCGGATTTCCACTCTTATAGAAAATTGAGTAATCATAGAAGTGCGTATCTTTTCCATATCCGAGACGTGTCTTCTGTGCATCCCGAATCTTATTTGCAAGGGGAACGACATATTTCAGAATTTTTCTACGATATTCCTTGGCATCGTTCTCATTCCAGTCAAGACGGCCCCTTCTTGCGTAGCCTAACGGGAGGTAGTTCTTGAATCCGAGCTTCTTCGCCATGCGATCACGGACATGAACCCTGCGGTCATAGATTTTTCCGATTTCTTCATCATGATCCGCATAGAATCCCCAGACAAGTCCGGAAGCCTCTTTCCGGGTCTCTCGGTCCATCGAAGTCGTGAATTTTCCCATCTGAGGAATCGAATACTTCTCTCCACGGAATTCAATCAGTCCATCCGCAAGAAGATCGGTATACTGCCTGACCAGCTTGTTCTCTTCAACCAAATCATCCCTGATTTCGGGAGAAAAGGTCTTCCTGCTAAGGGCAACTTGCTCAAAATAAAGTTCTCCAAAAGCGGCTACTAGCTCTTTGCGGAAAGAAGAATCATAGAAGTCCTTGTCAAAGCGATTCGTAGCTTCCTGGATAGCTGGGAGGATTTCGTTCCTCTCATCATTGAGCTTGTGGTAGTATTCGTCCTTGGTATTAACGGTGTAATGAATATTGATTAAACAGACTGCAGTCTGGAGGTCATCATTAAGTGCAAAATACTCTTTGACAACCGAAACCGCCTCTTCTCCGTTCTTTGCTTTGACTAGTTTCTCGTCTAGATTATTGATTTCCTTGATGATTGCTTCTTTGTCTAAAGGTTCCACCTTAATGTCTTCAAGATGATTAAAACCCGGTTTAAAATGCTGAATCATGTCTTTTACCTCCGTTTTATCTATAATAGGTCAACGATAAAATTATTTTAAGGCGGATTAGAGAACGTATGCAAGCAGAGAAACTAAAGATTGATAGGCTGTCAAAAGCGGACAGCGTAAAAGCACAAGGAGTCGGAAGCGTCTACCTGGAAGAAAGGCAGCTTCTTGAAAAATACGGAAAGAATGATTTCGAGATATCAATCAATTCCCATAAGAAAGGATTCGATCTCTATCATATCCATAGTATCAACCCCTCCTTTTACTTTCAAAGGAAGAAGAAACGGACCACCATCAGGTTTGTCCATTTCATGCCGGATACCTTGGAAGGAAGCATCCGTCTTCCGAAGCTTTTCTTCAAAATTTTCAAGAAATACGTCATCTCCTTCTATAAAAAGGCGAAGGAAATCGTTGTTGTCAATCCGTCTTTCAAGAACGAACTGATTCAATATGGACTCGACGAAGAAAGAATCAGCTATATTCCAAATTTTGTCAGCAAGGAAAGCTTCTATCCCGTACCTTGGGAAGAAAAGAAATATCTCCGGAAAAGGTATCAGATACCAGAGCATGCCTTTGTGGTCCTTGGCGTAGGACAGGTCCAGACAAGAAAAGGCGTTTTAGACTTCATCGAACTAAGCAAACGGCATCCCGAAAGGTATTTTATCTGGGCAGGCGGATTCTCCTTCAAACAGATTACGGATGGTTATCCTGAATTGAAAAAAGAAAGGGCAGAAAAGCGGAAAAACAGGAAATTCCTTGGAATCATCGATCGTGAGAAAAGGAACGATATCTACAACATGGCCGATATCTTCCTTCTTCCAAGTTACAGCGAGTTGTTTCCAAGGGCATTATTAGAGAACTGCTCCGTTGGAAATCCGTTTATAGTCCGGGACCTTTCCCTCTATGACCCGATTCTTCCCTCTTCGGCAATCCGTGCGAAAAACCTCGATGAGTTCTCCTTCCTCCTTGAGAGAAGGAAACGAGACAAAGAATTCTACGAAGAAGGAAAAGCAGTTTCCAATGAAATCAAGAACACATACAGCGAAGAAAACATCTACAAGCTCTGGAAAGATTACTATTTCCGCATCTACCGGAAGTACAAAGAAGAAAAATAGAGCAGAAAGTGCCTGCTTGTTTTTTCCTAGTTTCAGAAATAACTGAAAACAAGCGTTTCTGTTTATGGTAAAATACAAAAGGTTATTTTATATAAAGAGGTAAAAAAAGAATGTCAAAGCAAGTGTTCTCCCTCGACTTCTACGGAAAAAAGCTTTCCGTTGAAATTGGGGAAATCGCTAAACAGGCCGATGGTTCTGCCTTCGTCCGTTTTAACGATACAGCCGTTTTATGTGCAGTCTGCGGCGCCAAAGAAGCCAAATTAGGGCAGGACTTCTTCCCGCTTACCGTCAATTATTTCGAACGTCAGTATGCAGCTGGAAAGATTCCGGGTTCCTTCCTTCGCCGGGAAGGACGTCAGTCTTATCGGGAAACTTTAATCTCCCGTCTGATTGACCGTCCAATCCGTCCGATGTTCCCAGAAGGATACGTCAACGAAACCCAGATTACCTGCACGGTCAGGTCTGCCGATAGGGATGCCTGTCCGGATAGGACTGCCAGGTTCGGTGCTTCCTTAGCTCTCTGCATCTCCGATATTCCTTTTGAAGGTCCTATTGCCGGTGTCCATGTCGGACGTGTCAATGGACAGCTCATCATCAATCCTTCCGTCGAAGAAAGGAAGAATTCTGACATCAACCTTTCCGTTGCAGGAACCGAAGCTGCCATCAACATGGTCGAAGCCGGTGCTGCCGAAGTCAGCGAAGACGACAGGCTTGATGCTTTAAGGTTCGGACACGAAGCAATCAAGAAGCTCTGTGCTTTCGAAAAGGAAATCGCCAAAGCAGTCGGAAAGCCAAAACGTCCGCTGAACATCTATCATATCGATGAAGCTTTTGCTGATAAATGCCGCAATTATATTGCTCCTGGACAGAGTGAAACCCAGGAAAAGAGAATCATCAAGGCTGTTTCCATCTTCGATAAGCTTGAACGTCAGAACACCATTGATGCATTAGAGAAAGAAGTCATCGACTTAGTCGACGAAAAGAACTTCGTCACTGGAGAAAAATATGAAAGCCAGCAGAGGCACGATCTTGCCGTCAATGAGGCAAAGGAAGTCTTAGAGCAGGTTGTCCGTAATGAAGTCCGCCGTCTGATTACAGTTGATAAGGTCCGTCCGGATGGACGTAAGGTCGACGAAATTCGTCCACTGGATGCTCAGGTCCATCTTCTTCCCCGTGCTCATGGTTCGGCTAGGTTCACCCGTGGCCAGACTCAAGTCATTTCTGCCTGTACTCTTGGCTCTTTAGAAGAAGCTCAGATTATCGATGATATCACTGGAGACACTGAAAAGCGTTGGCTCCATCATTATAACTTCCCGCCTTTCTCTGTCGGTGAATTAGGCCGCAGGGGTACTCCGGGACGTCGTGAAATCGGTCATGGTACCTTAGGCGAACGTGCATTAAGCTATGTTCTTCCTTCCGTTGAAGACTTCCCTTACACCATCCGCTGCGTTGCCGATGTCTGCGAATCCAATGGTTCGTCCTCTCAAGCTTCTATCTGCGCTAGCTGTATGGCATTAATGGATGCCGGTGTTCCCTTAAAGGCTCCTGTTTCCGGTATTGCCATGGGCTTAATCACCTCCGGACCATTAGACGGAAATCATCCGTATACAATCCTGACCGATATCCAGGGTAGGGAAGACCATTTAGGAGATATGGATTTCAAGGTTGCCGGAACTCCGAATGGTATCACTGCTTTGCAGATGGATATCAAGATCCGTGGTATTACCCGTGATGTCTTAAAGGAAGCCTTAGCCCAGTCTCATCCTGCCCGCAGGCAGATTCTTGATGTCAGGCTCAAGGCAATTCCAGAGCCTCGGAAAGAGCTCTCTCCGTATGCTCTCAAGAGGAAGAAGTTCAGCATCGATCCTGAGAAGATCCGCGAAGTCATTGGCTCTCAGGGAAAGGTCATCAATGGAATCATTGCTGACTGCGATAACGACGTCAAGATCGATATCAACGATGACGGCCGTGTCATCCTCTATTCGGTCCACTATGAAACCATTGACAAAGCCTATAACAGGATCAGGAATATCGCCCGTGTTGCTAAAGTCGGCGATGTCTATGATGGAAAGGTTGTCCGTATCGAATCCTATGGCTGCTTCGTCAATCTCTTCGGAAACACCGATGCCCTTTGCCACATCTCTAAGCTTGGCTGGAATCGCGTCGAAAAGGTCGAAGACGTCTGCCATATCGGTGATACTTTGAAAGTCATTGTCACTGGTATCGACGCTCAAGGCCGTATCGATATCAGCCATCGTGAATTCCTCCCGAAACCGGAAGGATACATCGATCGTCCGGAACGTCCTCGTCCGGCCGGCAAGCCTGCTCACGGCTTCCATCACGACCACAAGTAACTTTCTTAATCTCTAAAACAGAACCTGGCAGTCTCTGCCAGGTTTTTCTGTATAGAAATTTTTCTTTCTAATAAAGAGAACAGCCCTTATAATAGAATCAAATGAAAAGAATACCTGTTGCATTGACTATCCTGTTCTCTCTTTCCCTGATTTCGTGCGGCAAAGCAAAAGGCCGCATCAATTTCGTGTTGAATGGAGGAAGCTTTGTCTCTCCCGCTTTCTCGACCGAATACCTAGAGGGTCCGGCTGGAGAACGTATCGAAGTCGAAATTCCGGATTGCAAAAAAGATGGCTATTTCTTTGTCGGGTGGATGGAAAAGGACAAAAACGGAAAATACCGTGCCATCGATAAAAGAATCAGCGATGACGGAAAAGATTCCTACTATTTTTATCCCTATGGTTCCACGACCCTATATGCCTATTTTGAACCGCTTGTCTCCTTGCAGTTCGACTTAACGGAAGGGACCAACCGAGGAGTTACTTTGAATGCACCGGAAAACGATGCCAAGTCTTTTTCAGGAAACACTCTGAACGGATATGTTTCCAAGAAAATCGAAAACAGCTCCTATCTCCCTTCTGTCACTTGTTCCGCAGACTCTCATCTTACTTTTGATTATTGGTACACCAAATATCCGCTTGCATCAAGTGAAGACGAAAACAAAGTCAAACACTATTACCTCGATACGGCCGGAACAGAAGGCGTCTATCCTTTTGAAAAATCCTTTGGAAACGACACGATGGAGTTTCCGAACAGGGAAAAGGGAGCATCGAGGACGCTTTATGCTTCCTGGATTGAAGATCCTAAGATCACCCTTCACTATGGAATCGAAGGAAAAGCCGATACTGTTTTCCAAGGAAAAGACAGCATCGAAACAGAACTGAAGAATATCAGGAAGACTGAATTTTCCATTGATTATTCCCTCAAAGACATTAAGAACTACTACTATCCGGCAGATACCAAAGACTACCGGTTTGCCGGGTTCTTCCTCGATGAGAATCACACTTCTCCTTTCTACAGGAATTCTCCGATTGGAAGCAATGACTTCGATATCTATCTCAAGTGGAATAAGAAAGTCAGTCTGACCCTTGACTACAATGGCGGAAAAGCCAATGGAAAAGAAAAAGAAACCTTTTCCAGCTATTACACGGAAGATATCCTCGGAGAAGACTTCCTCAAGAGTCATACTCCTAGCAGAGAAGGTGCAGACTTCCTTTCATTCAGCTTAAATGGAAACGCATTTGATTTTTCTCTCGATGCATTGCCGGTTAACCAAACCGAAGTGACTCTTCAGGCTACATATTCCACGTATCCTTTGCTAACGATCAGTGTCGATTATCCAAACGGATTCACTGGAACCAAAGTCGGAGAAAAGAAAATACAGAGGAAGCCAAATAGCAGCTATGAAGACATCCTCAATGAATTCAAGAATACCGTCCTAGAAAACAACGAAGAAGACCATCTCTATCCGAAAGGATTCTACTTCCTTGACGGAGAAGGAAATAAGAAGAACATTTCTTCCTATACGATGCCAGAACAGGATTTGTCTCTTTATTTCACTCTGGACTACGAAGGAAAAAGGACAATCGAAAGCTACTACAACCCTTCTTCCGACTATACAAAGAGGGAAGATTCCTATTCGAGGGAGAAATACCTCGGCTTTACCAAAGACAGCCAAGGCTATTACAATCCGGACATCTTAGAAGAAGCCTCCTTCCCGGATTTGAAGAAAGAAATCAAGATTGGAGATGCAACTTACCTCTACGATGGGTTGTTCCAGGATAAAGATAGGAAGAAGCCTTTCTCCTTCCCAGCCGCTATTGAAACAAGCCATGATGGGAGAAAGACACTGACGGCTTACCGGAGAAGGACAAAAGGGATTGTCAGGACAATCGTCGATAACAACAGCCCTTCAACGATTCTAGCGACACTAAATGTTGTTCCTTCTTCCCGAATCGAAGATTACAAAGACAGAATTCCAACCTATAAAAAGCTGTATATAAGGGATAGCGGCTCTAAGAAAGCGCTTTCCGTCAACTGGCCGAGTTCTTCTTCTACTATTTATCTAGAAGCTTAACATAGAACAGCAATCCTCAGTATTTTTCTATATTTTCCATCTGAATAAGCCGAGTTTAAAGTAAAAGCAACCCAATACAATTCTACGAGTAAGATAAATTTATGAAAGCCCATTTCTATCTACTATAGAGATGGGCTTTTACAATTAAGAATGGTAATTTTCCTCTTTTTTTTTAGAATGATTCCAGGAGGGGTTTGATAATCAAACCAAAAAATATGAAAAGAAATTTATTATTCCTTTCTTTGATTTTCCTTCTCTCTGGATGCCACAACAACCAGTCCATCGAATCCAAAGTAAAATTCCAACTGGATAAATCAAAGTATGATGGTGCCGAAGTGACCCTACACTATACCCTAACTGAAGATTCTGCCTATCCTGATACTTTTCTTGCTATTGAGCCGGTAATTCTGGAGACAAAACTATCCAATAAAATCATCGACTTTGAATCGAATGTCCGAAACTTAGGAGGCCTTGAATACATTGGAACTACTGGGGGCATTTACAAAGAATGCGTGCTCGAAATTAAGAAAGAAAGCAAGCCGAAAAGATGGCTGAGATTATTTGAAAACGGAACACTCTTCTGGGATTACGATGAGGAAATGAACAAATGCCTGGATGAGGATAGAGAACCTCTTTATCTTACGTATTCTCTTTCGGACAAAGACAACTTAGACACTTCATTCCTCGACGAGATCAAATCCATCATCGATTCTTCTGAAATTCACTCTAGGAAATCGAAAGACTGTTAGTTTAAAAGACGGCAAAGGATTAAGCTTTGCCGCCTTTTTCCTTTTGAAGTATTGGATAAAATCATTCCACACTCTATAATAGAAAGGCACTATTTTTATTGTGCAGGAAAGAAGTTATATACAATGAGTTTAACTGCAGGTATTGTCGGACTTCCGAACGTTGGAAAGTCCACCTTATTCAACGCTATCACCAACAACCATGTTCTCGCTGAGAACTATCCGTTTGCTACAATCGAACCGAATGTCGGAGTCGTCTATGTCAACGATCCCCGAATCCAGGAATTAGTCCGTATCTTCAATCCGAAGAAAACTGTCCGTGCTTCTTTTGAGTTCACGGATATTGCCGGACTTGTCAAAGGCGCTAGCCATGGCGAAGGATTAGGAAACCAGTTCTTAGGAAACATCCGTAATACGGATGCTATCATCCATGTTATCCGCTGCTTCGATAGCAGTGAGATTATTTCCTATAACGGACGTTCGGTCGATCCGGTCACGGATGCTAGGGAAGTCAATCTGGAGTTAAGGCTCTCGGATTTAGATGTCGTCAACAAGCGTTTGGAGAAAGTCGAGCGTAAAGCACTTACGACAAAAGACAAGGATTCCTTAACCGAAGTCTCTGCCCTTCATAAGATCAAAGACGGATTAGAAAAGGAAGTCAGGGCAAAAGATATCGTTCTTTCCTTCGATGAGAAGGCAAAGGCAAAAGAATTCAACTTGATTACCAGGAAACCGGTCATCTATGTCGGCAATGTCGATGAAGACAGCTATGCAAATCCGGAAGGAAACAAGTACTTCAAGGCCTTAGAAGAATTTGCTAAGACTCAAGGGGCTGAATGTATTCCGGTTTCGGCATTATTGGAAGAAGAACTCAGCCAGCAGTCTCCGGAAGATCGGAAAGAATACCTTTCTATGCTTGGAACGAGTCTTACCGGTTTAGATAAAATTACGATGGCCAGCTATCATCTCCTCGGTCTTCGTACCTTCTTCACAGGCGGAGAAGACGAAGTCCGTGCCTGGACTTTCAAAGAAGGAAGGAATGCCCAGCAATGTGCCGGCGTCATTCACACCGACTTCAGGAAGTTCTTCCTCAAAGCAGAAGTCTACAGCTATGATGACCTAATGCACTATGGTTCTGAACTTGCTGTCAAGGAAGCCGGCAAGAGGCGTACAGTTGGAAAGGACTATATCGTCAACGACGGCGATATCCTTTACATCCTTTCTGCTGCAAAGAAGAAATAATGATCAAAACGGGACTTGGCTTCGATATTCATCGTTTAGAGGAAGGTGACCATTTCCTTTTAGCAGGCGTAAGCATCAAAGGAAAGAATGCAATTGCCCATTCGGATGGGGATATTCTTCTCCATGCTCTCTCCAATGCGATTCTATCGGCACTTGGAGACGAGGATATCGGAACCTATTTCCCAGATAAAGAAGCTAAGACAAAAAACAGGGATTCGAAAAATATCCTCTTATTCGCAATCGAAGAGAGGAAAAAGAAAGGCTATCATCTGAATAACATTGCAGTGACTATTCTCTTAGAAAAGCCAAAGCTATCCCCTTACAAAGCACAGATCAAGAAAAATCTCTGCTCACTACTGCAATTAAACGAAGAAAACGTTGGAGTCATGGCAAACACGAGGGAAAAATTAGGTCCTATCGGAGAAGAAAAGGCCTGTGCCTGCCTAGTAAGCATACTCAGGGAAAAAGAAGAAACGAGGTAATCGATTATGGATATCCAGGAAAAAATCAAAAGCCAACTGAAGGAGATGAGGGAACAGCTCGGTGCTGAAACCAAGAGGGAAGAAATCATCCTCTCTCCGTCCGATAAGCGGGAACATGGCGACTATGCCAGCAATATTGCCTTCCGTAAGGCAAAACTGCTCCATAGGGCTCCATTAAGGCTGGCCGAGAAAATCGCCACCGAATTCAAAAGGGATGGTGTCGACCATGTCGAAGCCGTCAAACCCGGATTCCTGAATTTCTTCCTGTGCCAGGACGAACTCGGGCAGGTCATCCACAGGATTGTCAAAGATCCGCTTCACTACGGAGATCTGACCATCGGAAAAGGAAAGAAAGTCGATATCGAATATGTCTCTGCCAACCCGACTGGAACTCTTCACTTAGGCCATGCTCGTGGTGCTGCAATCGGAGACTCCTTATCCCGTATCTATAAGAAAGCAGGTTATGATGTAACCCGTGAATACTATGTCAATGATGCCGGAGTACAGATGGACCACCTCGCGGAATCTATCGAAGCCCGTTATCTTGAACTCTTTGGAATTGACAAACCGGTTCCGGAAGATGGATACCATGGGCAGGAAATCATTGAAATCGCCAAAGAAATCAAGGAAAAAGTCGGCGATGCTTATGTTTCCGATTCCAAGAAGCATCTTCCCGAATTCAAGAAATTCGGTGGTGAAAAACTATTGGATGCCATCAAGAAAGACCTTCATGATTTCCATGTTGATCAGGATGTCTACACTTCAGAGAAAGCCATCCGCGACCGTGGCGATGTCGCAAGGGTGTTAGAAAAACTCAAACCGGATTGCTATGAAAAAGACGGTGCTCTTTGGCTCAACACGACCAAAGACGGCGATGATAAAGACCGTGTGCTTGTCAAATCCGATGGAAGCTATACCTACCTCCTCCCGGATATTGCTTATCACAACGATAAATTCAATCGTGGATTCGATATCCTCGTTGATCTCTTTGGTGCAGACCATTATGGCTATGTCACCCGTCTGAAATCATCCCAGAAGGACTTAGGACACAATCCGGACAACCTGAAGATTCTGCTTGTCCAGATGGTCCGTCTGTTCAAAGATGGTCAGGAATTCAAAAGGAGCAAGCGTACAGGAAATGCCATTTCCAGGAAAGAGCTTATCGAAGAAGTGGGTGTCGATGCTGCGCGTTATTTCTTTGTCTCCCGCTCCGTTGATTCCCATCTTGATTTCAATATTGATCTTGCAAAGAAACTCGGCAGCGAGAATCCTGTCTACTATGCACAGTATACTCATGCCCGTCTCTGCGGAATCCTCGAAAACGGAAAGAAATTCTTCCCGTTGAACTATGAAACTGATTTACTGACAAGCGAATCCGAAAAGAACCTTCTCATTAAGCTCAAAGATTATTCCAAAGAAATCGAAGGCGCCTTAAAGGACAACGATCCTTATCGAAGGGCAAACTACATCCATTCCTTAAGCCAGCAGATCAATGAATTCTATACTAAGTGCCGTGTCTTGGACGACAGCAATGAACAATTAAGCCGTGAACGTCTCGGCCTTGTCGAGGCTTGCAAAGATGTCCTTGCATCCGCTCTTGACTTAATCGGGGTTTCTGCTCCGACCCACAGGTATTCAGACGAAAAGAAAGAAGACTAATTCTCTTCTGCCCTTTATAAATAAGGTTGGAATGTGTATACTTTAATTGCTTTGAAGAATTGAAAAGGAGAAATCCGTTTATGGATAACGAAAACAAGTCTTTAGTTGATTTAGCCTATGAAGTCAGGACTGACCTCTATGCCAAGGAAGGAAAAGATTTTAAGCCGGTTTCCTTCGGAGAACTGTTAAGGAAAGTCGGAAACTTACGTGGCATTACCGATGAAAACGAACTGATTGCCCGTGCTTCCCATTTCTATACCGAGCTTACCTTGGATGGACGTTTTGTCGTCCGTGAGAACAACACTTGGTCTCTCCGTGAACACGAAAAGTATGCTGATGCCCACATCGACAGGAATGATGCCTACTCCTATGACGAATACGAAGAAGATGAAGACGAAGAAAAGAAGGAGAAAGATTACGATTCCGAATCCACTCTTGATTCCGATGAGGAAGAGGGTGAAGACGATGAGGGAAACGGAAAGCAGATTAATCCGGATAATCAGTACGAAGACGAAGACGAAAACAACTAAGCTATTACTGAAATGAAAGAAAAAGCCCTCAAAACAGGGCTTTTCTTTTCGGAAAGAGATAAGAAAATGAATTATACAGAAAACGAAATCAAAGCCGTGTTCGACAAACTAGAAGAAGCCGACTCCATTGTCATTTTTGGCCATAAAAACCCAGATGGTGACTGCGTCGGTTCCGTCCTTGGAAGGAAATACGCTCTTCTGAGCCTGTTCCCGAATAAGAAAGTCTATGCTTTAGGAACACACCCCGCTTATTTAGGACCAGTCGATGACAGTGATGTTGTTTCCGATGAAATCATCAAGTCTTCTCTCTGTGTCAGGATCGACTTGAGCGATTTCGAACGTGTTGAAGACCAGCGCATCCTTCTCAGCCATAATGTCGTCTGCATCGACCACCATATCTCCGGCAAACCTTTCCCGTATCCGATTATCCGTGATGAACTTGCTCCAAGTGCAACCTACGTCTTAGCAAAGTCACTTCTAGTCCGCTATGGAAAGATTCCATCCAGCAAATCTGCAACTTATCTGTTCAGGGGTCTTGTCACCGATTCTGGTCGCTTCCAATATGATGCCGAACCATCCACTTTTGAAATTGCAGCAAAGCTTGTCTCTTATGGAGTCGACTATAAGACCTTATATAACAATAGGTATCAGCAGAACAGCCGTGACCTCCGGTATCGTTCATTCATTTACTCACACTTCGATTTTTCCGGAAGAGTCAGCTATTGTATTGTTAAAAAAGACGACTACCACGCCCTGAACAGGACCCAGGAAGAGGCATCCGGAAAAGTCAATCTCCTTGCTTTACTAGACCATCATCCGATTTGGGCTTTGTTCACTGAACAGGAAGACTCTACGGTCCGTGTCGAGCTCCGTTCCAATGGTTTCTACAATGTTCAATTGGCTGCTGTAAAGTTCAATGGTGGCGGGCATCTAGCCGCTAGCGGATGCACGCTTCCTTCCTTAGAAATAATTCCTCAGGTCTTAGAGGCCCTGAACCAGCTTGAGGAAGTCCATGGAAACTAAAAGGATCCTTGAAGAAAGGATCAAAGGGGTCAAAGAAGCCGGAAACGAAATCAAGAGAATCTACGGCGAAGATTTTTCTATCTCTTATAAAGAAGATGATTCTCCTGTCACAAACGCCGACTTGTCTTCGAATCAAATCATCCGAAACCATCTCTCCAAGTTTAAGAATATCGCCTGGCTCTCGGAAGAAAGCCAGGATGATTTATCCCGCTTGGAAAAGCGAGAAGTCTTTATTGTCGATCCTTTAGACGGTACGGAAGACTTTGTCCGGAAAGACGGTTCATTTGCCGTCAATATCGCTTATGCCGTGGATGGCAAGCCCGTTCTTGCAGTCATCGGTGTGCCAAGGAAAGACGCCTATGCCTATGCCATCAAGGGAAAAGGTGCTTACTATGTTGACGAAAACGGAACAGAGACGAAACTCTCCGTTTCCTCGCGAAAAGAAAACCTTGTCAGGCTTATTTCGAAGACACACAGGCTTGATTCCGAGGCGGAAATCAAAGAAAAGTATTCCTCAAAAATCAAGGAAGTCCTTGCAATCGGTGCATCCTTAAAAGGAATCGCCCTGGCCGGAGGAAGAGGCGATATCTCCATCCGCTACACTAAGCATACCAAGGAATGGGATGTCTGTGCCAGGGATTTGATTGTCAAGGAAGCCGGTGGTCTCTTCATGGACGGAAAAGGAAACGAATTCATCTATAACCGGAGAGATGTCTATAACCAAGACGGCTATTCGAGGTTCAATAACAAAGAAAACAAGGAGCTTAGGCTGAAATGAACAGAAACTTCTTTTTCCTTCTTCTTTCCTGCTTTGTCTTAGCAGGGTGCACAAAGTATCCGGTTCCTAGCATCGATTCGAATCCTTCCATCTTAGGTTCTTCCTCTGAGAAAGAAACCGAAGAAAAGCCGACTATTTCAGAAGAACCAAATCTTTCTTCTTCAGTAAGCAATACTTCTTCGAAGCAAGAAGAGAGCTCCTCTTCCTTCGATTCTTCAATCAGCAAGCCGAAGACCGTTACGGTCTTTTCCGTCAATGATATCCATGGTTCCCTTGAACCCTATTTAGATCCGGACTATGGAAACAAAGAGCTTGGCATCGCACGACTTGCCTATGCTATCAAAAACGATGAAGACTATGATCCGGATACTTCTATCATCCTCTCTTCCGGTGATTCCTGGCAAGGCGGTTATTTAGCTCATGAAGACCGGACTTTGACCGATAAGCTCTTAGGTGAGCTCGGAGTCAAAGCAAGGGCAGTTGGAAATCATGAATTCGATGCCGGACTCGACAAAAGGGAAGAAAGGAGCACGAAGGCTCCTTATCCGTATCTTGGTCTCAACATCGTGAACAGCAAAGGGGAGAACCCTTCTTTCAGGAAAAAGAGTGCCATCATCGATCAAGGAAATGTCCGTTATGGTGTCATCGGCGTTATTGATTCTGAGATTGAAGATACCATCAGGGCAGGAGCAAGGGGAGAATACACTTTCTCCGATTCCAGGGCACTGATTTCCAACGAGAGGGATACCCTTTATCAGCAGGGGTGCGATCTTGTTCTTCTCTCAGCCCATGCAGACAAGAATTCAAAATACATTCAAAACATCGGCAACACTTTTCTTCCGACAAAGCTGAACGGAATCTTCGGCGGCCATAGCCACAGCTTCCAGAACGTAGAAGTCGGAACGAATCAGATTCCCTATGTCCAAGGCGGATGCAATTCCAAAGGCTATGCGAAGAGGACTTTCGACCTGTCAAGCAAGAAAGTCACAAAAAAGTATTTCGTCAATGCAAGCACTTACTATAATACCGACGATGCCCTGTGTCAGAAAGATATCATCGACACCTTACAGGAAGCCAATAACGCTCATCCGACCCACAAATTGGCCACATTCAAGGATACTTTCCGCAAAGGAAAAGAGCTCCGTGACTTCATTCCACAGGTCAGGATCGACTATGGAAAGAGCCAAGGACTCGGTGAAGAAAAGACCGGAAGAAAAATCGTTGCCATTCATAACCTAGGCGGCATCCGTTCTTCGATTCCGGAAGGAGTCAGGACAGAGAAAGAGCTGTTCAAGTTCTCCCCGTTTGATAATCTTGTCGTCAAAAGCCTTGAAGTCAAAGGCTCGTTGATCCGTTCAAGCATCGGCAAAGACACGGATAGCAATCTAACATCCTACTACTGCTACCGGGTCGAAGGAAAAGCGGCTCTGGATTCAAATGCCACTTATGATGTCATCACCATCGACTTTGTTTCAACAGGCAGCTACTGGAAGGGGGACAAACCTTTCCTTAATGTCAATCAGGACAATTCAGAGATTTTTATCCGGGATAGGTATAAGAACTACTTCCTATCTAAAGGAGAGAATCCAGAGTTCTCTGCTTCCGACTTTAGATAAGAAAGCAACTTCTATAAATCATTGAAAAAGCCTAGGCATAGATCCTAGGCTTTTTTAGTATCTTAGGAAGAAGACTATTTCAGCTTGGCAGTCTCTTCTGCTGCTTTTGCAAAACTCTCTAGCCCAGCATCGGTAAGAGGATGCTTTACCAGTTTGACCATCACCTTGTAAGGAATGGTTGCAATATCCGCGCCTAAGAGGGCACAGGTCTCCACATGAGCGACATTCCGAATGGATGCACAGATAATCTTTGTCGAATAGCCGTTGGCTTTCTTCAAGGTGACCAGATCTTCAATCAGCTTCTTGCTGTCCCAGCCGTTGTCATCAAGACGTCCTAAGAAAGGAGAGACATAAGTAGCTCCGGCTTCCCTAGCTAAAAGAGCCTGACTCACGGAGAAGCAAAGAGTCCTATTGGTTGGAATGCCTTCCTTATGAAGGACAGAGCAGGCTTTTAGTCCATCCATCGTAATCGGGAGCTTGATGACGATATGCTTAGGATCCAACTGATAAAGTTCGTGCCCTTGCTTGATCCTGTTTTCACTATCATTTGCAGTGACCTCAGCCGAGATCGGACCATCGACCATCTTGACGATTTCGCTGATGATATCCTTCTGTTTCCTTCCTTCTTTTGCAATCAAGGAAGGATTTGTTGTGACTCCCTTAAGGAAGCCCCATTCACTGCCTTCCTTGATTTCCTTCAAATTTGCCGTATCGAGAAATAAATCCATAATCCATGATCTCCTTTCGACTATTATAGTTCACTTTTTATAAGATAGGCGCCTGCGGATTGTTTCCGTTATTGGTAAAGAGGGAGAAGAAGGTCATGCCCCGAAGAGCATTGTAACGGAGTGCCTTTTTATTATAGGAATAATAAGGACTTGTCTTGTCATTGGGATCCCTATTGATTTCCTTTTCAAGTTTCTTATCGATTTGGCTGTATTTTTCTTGAGCAAGGAGTCGTTTTTCTTTCCTGAACTTACGGAGATAGAGAACCAGAAAGTCAAGCTGTCCTTTTGCTTTGGCAACATCACAGGGGACTTCATCAAGAAGCTTCTTCGTGTCCTGGAAAGAATCCGACCTGTTCTTCGGAAGGTACTTCCGGTCTTTTTCTAATTCTTCCTTTACTTGAAGAAGTCTTTCATAGCGGTCTCTTTCCACAGAGGCCAGGGAATCAAGCGCATCAATTGCTTTTTTCTTGGCGCTTTTCACAAGCGCGCGGACAATCAGTCCGGAAATCACGTAGATTGCAATCAGAATTGCAAAGACAATCAGTAATATGAGCCAGGGTTTCATTGTTTATCTGCCTTTCATCTATTAAGATAGCCAAGAGAAAAAGAAAAAACAAGGAACGAGTGATAAAATAAGGAAAAGAAAGAACCATGGTCAAACAATATGCAATTCTCCTTCTTGCCGGTGATTCCACAAGAAGGAAGGGAAAAGAGAAGAAGCAGTTCACGCTCCTAGGAAAAAAAGAAAGGTTCCTTTATCCTTTGGATACGTTCTGTTCCTGTGATTTTTTTGCAGAGATTGTCCTTGTCATAAAAAAGGAAGAGGAGGAACACGTCCGGGAAAGGACCGCTTCCTATCCAAAAGACAGGATCCTGTTTGCCTATGGCGGAAAAGACAGAAGCGAATCCGTTCGAAACGGATTCGAAAGACTGAAAGCAGAGATAAAAGGTCCATCCTTTGTCTTCATCCATGATGGAGATCGCCCTTTTGTCAGCAAAAATCTTCTCTTTGAATTAAGAGAAAAAGAGAAAGAAGCCGATGCGATCACTTTGATTGACCCTATCTATGATTCGCTTCTCCGGAAAGAAAAGAACACCATTTCCTATATTGACCGAAAGGAACTCTACGCGGTACAGACGCCCCAGGTTTTTTCAAGTGCTTTGCTTAAAGAAATACTAGATGAAAAGATGTCTGCAACAGATGATTTCCAGCTTGCCTTAGCCAAAAGAGTTAGAACCGCTTTCATCCTTGGGGAAAGAAGGAATTTCAAAGTTACCGACTCCCGGGACCTACAAAGGGCAAAAAGGCTGTCTTTTGCTTTAGGAAAAAAGGAAGATTGATTGGATATCTGCCGATTTTCTGTTTTTTCTGTCTTTTTTCTTACAAATGAATTTTAAGGTTATTTGGTAAGAAAAATGAAATTGTGTGGATTTTTCAAAAAATGTGTGTTTCTTTTGTATTGTACATTGAGCCAAGTCTGATTATGATATATCCTTGGTTAATTTAGGGGTATTACCAAATGATTAAAGTTTCTACTTACGGAAAAGTGATCAACAAACTCGACTTCGGTTCTGTCGACGAAAGAGCAAATGAAGTTATCAGCCAGATTGATAACCGCACTGGCGAAGGCAACGACTACTTAGGTTGGCTTGACTATGCAAGCAAGCTCCCGGAAGAGGAAATCGTCCGCATTGAAGAGGCTGCCAAGAAAATCCGGAAGAACTTTGATTGCTTGGTCGTCTGCGGTATTGGCGGATCCTATTTAGGAGCCCGTGCCGTTATCGAAGCTATTAACGGATTATATCCGGAAGATAAATTCGAAATTATCTTTGCCGGAAACACGCTCTCTTCCTGCTACCTGTATCAGATCAGGAAACATGTCGAGAACAAGAAATTCGCCATCAATGTCATCTCTAAGTCCGGAACCACAACCGAGACCGCGCTTTCTTTCCGTCTTTTCAAGGAAAGGCTTATCAAGAAATACGGACACGAATATTTAAAAGATGCCGTCTTTGCCACAACCGATAAGGCACGTGGTGCTTTGAAGGCAGAAGCCGACAAAGAAGGCTATGAGTGCTTTGTCATTCCGGATGATATCGGAGGACGTTTCTCTGTCATCACTCCGGTCGGACTTCTTCCGATTGCCTGTGCCGGAATCAATATCCGTGATTTCATCCAAGGCGTCAAAGACGGTGAAAAAGACTATTCCGGAAAAGACTACAAGACCAATCCGGCCTATTACTATGGTGCCTTACGTTATTTAAGGAACAAAGAAGCCAAGATTGCTTCCGAAAGGTTTATTTCCTATAACCTCCAATTCAAGAGGATTACTGAATGGCTTAAACAGCTCTTTGATGAATCCGAAGGAAAAGAGTTCGAAGGCTTATTATGCTCTTCGGCAACCTTTACAACGGATCTCCACTCCATGGGACAGTTCATCCAGCAGGGAACCCCATCCTTATATGAAACGATTCTCCACACTTGCACGCCGAGGAACGATATCGTCTTCCCGAGCGACAAAGAGAACTTAGACAATCTCAACTACTTAGCTGGCAAGACTGTCTCAGAAGTCAACGAAGTCGCTTTCAAGGCTACCTTAAAAGCACATACCGATGGCCACACTTCTGCTGTTGTCCTCGATATTCCTAAGAGGGACAGCTACAACATGGGTAACCTCTGCTACTTCTTCTTCCGTGCCTGTGCATTCTCTGCCTACCTTCTGAACGTCAACCCGTTCAACCAGCCAGGCGTTGAAATCTACAAGAAGAACAGGTTCAAGCTCTTAGGCAAGCCTGGATATACGGATAAGTAAACCCCAAAAAATGGTTTATCAGAGATTTTGAAGGCGATTTTGAATCGCCTTCAAAAATTCTCTTGATAATATTCAAACACTTTGATAAAATATCAAAGCGCTGAAATTCGGCGGATGCTTAGCTCAGCTGGTTAGAGCATCGCCTTTACACGGCGGAGGTCAGGAGTCCGAATCTCTTAGCATCCACCATTCTTCTTCAGCGAAGTCGATTCCTTCTGTGGGCGGTTAGCGAAGCGGTCAAACGCGGCAGACTGTAAATCTGTTCCTTCGGGTTCGGTGGTCCGAATCCACCACTGCCCACCACTTAGGTTGTACCATTCTCGTAAGAGAATGATTCAATAATTGAAGCACTGCTTGGGGCATAGCCAAGTGGTAAGGCAGCAGACTTTGACTCTGCTATGCTCTGGTTCGAATCCAGATGCCCCAGCCATTGTCTGTCTACAAAGCGCTTCAGTTGTCCGTATCCGGCATTGATGACTCGTTAGCTCAGTCGGTAGAGC
>DHKY01000001.1:99454-198542 GCA_002404995.1 Caryophanales bacterium UBA4682
GCACTTGACTTTTAATCAAGGGGCCATGGATTCGAGTTCCATACGAGTCACCATCTTCGCCCGGGTGGCGAAATCGGTAGACGCACAGGATTTAAAATCCTGCGGACCAAACCTCCATGCCGGTTCGATTCCGGCCCCGGGCACCATTAGAACTTCAATCAGCACGTTATGTGCTGATTTTTTTGTTATCCAAATGACTTTCCTTCTATTTTTCTATACAATAGTAAATAAGGAGGAACGATACGTGAACGAATTTTTCTTAACAAGGCGGGATGGATTCAAGATTTCAGTCCTTTATTCCCCAGTGGACCATCCGAAGGCACTTGTGCAGCTGGTACATGGTGCTTGGGAGCATAAGGAACGATATGAACGAATCATCAAGCTTCTCAACGAAAACGGATTTTCTGTCATCATCCATGATCAAAGAGGACATGGTAAGAGCATAAACGAAAACCATCCACGGGAAAACAGGAAAGACGTGGACGAGAGGATTGAGGACATTTTCCAGATCAGTTCTTATATGAAGGAACAGAATCCAGGAAAGAAGCTTTTCCTTCTCGGACATTCGATGGGCTCTAGGGAAGCGCGTCTATACCTGAGAAAACATGATGGAAGGATTGATGGTCTGATTCTTACTGGGGCTCCGAACCCCCAGCCAGCTGGCAGATTCGGTCGCTTCGTATCGAAAATGTGCTACTTAAAAGGCGGCAAGCATGGGCATGCAAAACTCTGCAAGAAAAGGTCCGGACTGGATGATGATCTGACAAAATGGCTCAGCTATTCTCCTGAAAACATCCAAAAAGCCAAAGAAGACAAGGAAGAGCTCACCACTTTTGATAATCAAGGCTATGGAACAAGGTTCAGGATGGCTTATGAGCTTACGAAACCGAAGAAGTTCCAATGCAAGAACAAAGAACTTCCGATTCTCTTCGCCTGCGGAAAAGATGATCCTGTCACCGGATATGAGAAGGGCATGCTGAAATCAAAAGTCAGGCTGGAAAGAGCAGGATATAAGAACATCAAGCAGAACCGATATGAAAAGAGGAGGCATGAAGTCCTGAACGAAAAAGACCATGCCATCGTCGATAAAGACATCCTCGATTTTCTTTCCTCTCATTGCTAATCATATTTCTCAGTTTCCATTTCAAGAAGTGCTATAATCCTAAGGTCAATTCTTAGGATACGAGGTTTACTATGAACGAAGAAAACAAAACAACTGCAAAAACAATCATTGATACGGCAGTGGATAAAGCAAGAATCGAAGCCAACATCGAAGATGTCCTTGATCGTCTCCGTCCCTTCCTCCAGCGGGAAGGAGGGAACATCGAAATCGACCATTTCGATGACAATGACGGAACCCTCTATGTCCGTAGGACCGGTGCCTGCAATGGCTGCTATCTTGCCTCGAATGATGTCACGGATACTTTCGAAGTCGTCATCCTTGATGAGGTTCCGGAAGTCAAACACGTTGAGCTCATTCAGCCGAAACAGGATTCCCTCGAAGACCTTCTCCAACGTCTGAAAGACGAGGAACAGGCTCAGAAAGAGCTTGACGAATACAATAAGACGCATAACAATAACCAATAAGCTAAATAGGAGGGAACAGAAGCGACAATCTCTGCTTCTGTCCCCTCTTTTTATTGATATTATTTTTGTTTCAAAATATAATTAATGATGTCAAAAGCAAAACTGTCGTGAGGCAGTGACGCAAAGCTATAGGGTTTTATTCTTTAAAACAGCCAGTTGCCGGAAATCGAATCTGCTGTTCTTTGTGTACTCCCGTATGCTGAGCCAAGGTAAAAAAAGAATCATAAAAATCGTCGGTGCAACAAGTAGGACATTGGTTTGCCTATGCTCTACTTTTACGATGACTGCCGCTTGGTTCCTTACGAAAAGAACAGTGACCGCAACTGCCGGACAGTTCCAGGCCTTCAAGGAAAACGGAATCATCGATAAAGTCGAGATTTATCAGGAAGCAGGAAGTGAGGACACAGGGACTCCTTATGTCTTTGATTCAACAGCTACTTACACACATTATTTCGATAATGAAGGGCAGGATAGCGGAACAAGGCCAAGCAGGTTCGTCTATGATGGAAGGCGTCAGAATTCCAATGCAACGATGCTGTATCTTTTCCATGTGAGAGAGGAAAAGAAAGAGAATGCCGAACTGGAAAGGACGATTGAATCCCTGACAAACGAAAGCCAGGAACCTGGCCAAGGCGGCAACGGAACCAATGGATCTCTCGTTTTATTGAAAACAGCCTCATCCAGTGATTCTCCTTCGACCAGCAGTTCAACGAAAATTCAGGAACCCGCAAACCCGATTTCAAGCGAAAAAGGGAAGAACTCCCAGAGTTCTGTTCTGAGCTACCAGATCAAGAGGTTTGATGCCTCTCCGATAAATAGTTCAAGCTTAACAACGGATAGGACAGAGGAATTCAAGTCGATCGATAGTATTTCCTTCGTGAATCAAAACAAGGATTCCGATAACACCCTCATCAATGCCTATTCCTACACTTCGACATCCTTATCTGTATTCAACAATAAAAGCAGTGGCGATACTACAGCGAAGATTCAATCCTATATTGCCGTGGTCTGTCACTACAATATTCCTGTCATCGAATATATTTATAATATTAACATCGGTAATGATGCACTGAACTCAGATACGATTACTTTCACTTCCGACTGGTATTTCAAAAGGAGTTCCTAATAAGTATGAAAAAGAAAACGAAATTCATTCCTTATGTTCTCTTTTCCTCTATCAGGATGATTCTAGCCTCCATGGCTCTGTCTTTGGCCTGGTTTGTTTCGATTGCCAAACTCGATCCAACCGGAGATGCTAGTGCAACCGGTGCTTATTTTGCCTATGGAAACGGCACACAGGAAAAACCTTTTGGTATTTCTCAGCCCCGTCATTTATACAATCTAGCCTGGCTTCAGTATATGGGGAAGTTCAATGAAAGCGATTCTGATACCGGAAAAAAGCAGACTTACTTTTTTGAACTTGCTGAAGATATTGATAGGACCGATTATGCGTTGCCACCAATAGGAACAAAAAGTTATCCGTTTATCGGAAACTTTAACGGTAACAATCATAAAATCACCGGTCTTACCGTATCCAATAATCTAAACGACTTTCATCAACGTCCGTATAGCGGTGTTAAAGAATCCGATTTTCCTGACAATGTTAATATTGTCGGATTTTTCGGTGTTGTCGGGAGTTATGAAAACACCGCCGGACTGAACTATGATTCTTCGACAAACCAAATAATCAATACCGGCCTCGTGGATTTAACAGTAAAATCCTCGTCTAATACAACTTTGGCTGGTCTAGCAGCAGGATACGTTAACGGAAAGCTTCAAGGTGTAGCAGTGAATGATTCATCTTTCCAGTTCAAAGAAAACACCTCTCCAACAACAATCACTGAAAATCTTTCGGATTATTCACTTGTCGGATATGTCAAAGATGAATCCTATCTCCGAGAAATGGAAAAATCCACTAGTACAACGAATGCGCCTTCAATTGATAATCCAATTGCGGGGCAAGGCGATGGTGAATGGGGAGCCTCTATTGACAGGAAATCAAGGTATGTAAACCTCCAAAAAAAATATTTAAGTGCAACTTTTCCTACTTATACAACTTACGAAGAAGTCAAATGGGACAGCAGTACATCTACTTGGGCTCCGATTACTTCCACAAAGCAGGAGTCAACCCAAAATAGTGCTATTAATGGCAATTACTATTTCACCAACAGAGACACAGGAACAGATAGTAAGGGAAATTCGGTTAAAACAGCATCTTACACTTTTGCAGCAGATGATTCTTATTATACAAGCACAAAAGATGCAAGAGACAATGATCCTTATGTTGGTTTATCTGGAGAGCTTTCGAGTGCAAACTATACATATCTTAAGCGACAAATCACAGATAGTGGAGCAAAAGATACTTTCATCCTTTCTGATAAAACGGGAACAAATTACCTTTCTGCAACAAGGTCGAACCGCTATTCCATTGACTCGACAAATCCTCCCAAAGCATCTCTTACTAACACAACAAACAAAGAGGATGCAATCCACCTATATCTTGATGAAAACAAAAATCAACTTTATTTTTCACTCAACGATATTGTTTTTTATATCGGAGCAGCAGCCACTGGGGTTATAACCTCAAGAACCGCTCCTAAAAGCAGCCAATGGACATATGATAGCGCAAATTCATTGCTTGTATCAAAAGGAAATTACTTGGTGTTCGATGGATCAAATTGGACCGTCTCTACAAAAACAGAAACAGAAGAAACTTTTTCTTATGATTCAGTGAACAATTCTATGGATAGCTATGTTTTTAGCTATGATGAGAATTATAGGTGCTTGCCTACTGACAGAACCGCTTTTATGGAAACAACATCTGATAAAAGCAAAGCTGCAAAATGGATTATAGATCAGGATAACGATAATAAAATTTATACCTTAGATGGAAGCACAAAATACTACCTTTACTATAAAAATACTGGATGGCTGATTCCTTTTGTCACTACAAATATAAACGATACTTCAATTTCTTCTTCCAACGAATCAGGATATATCGTTTGGAAATCCAATCATTTTATCTCCACATATCATTCAGGAGATTGCAAATTGTATTATAGCAGTAATCCTGGCGCCACTGAATTAACCACTTATGGCCATTGGAGCAGGAATGCGACCCAGGTAAATTGCCAAGTTATTGGAACTCTAAAATACCAATGTCAGAAAACAGATTCCCCTTCATCCTCCTTCACAGATTCAACTGATGTTACAGAAACCCGAAATAAACTCAATCCGACTTATTTTCCACTAACATTCGATGAGACAGGCACCTCTCCTTCAGACAAAAACACTGGATATGTTGTTAGTGGCGCGAAATACAATGATTCAAAATCAGACTCCATTGGGGATATCCGAGTTGCAAGAGACTACAAAACTTCTGGAAGTAATAATTTAGGCAAAGACGGAAATACTCTATATAATTCTTGCGTTAGCGGGACGACTTTTTCAGATGAAAATTTCTTTGCTTATACGCTTACGCCTAACTCAACAGAAGCTTCAGAAAACAATAAACTCAAAATAGGTGATCCAATAAATAAACAGGAAAGCACATCAGGTTATACGAGCTACTCCAAACTAGGATTTAAAAAATACTATCGTGCCATTCTCAATCAGAAGTCAGGCTCTCGAGTATCAATGGGAAAACTACTCTCCTCCGACAAAATTGCCTATGGACTCCACTTTAGGAATGCGGAAATCTCTAAAAGCAACATTACCACAGTCGATTATGCAAAGATAAATGGGCAAGAATATTACGGATATCAACTTCCCAACAACGCTATCGATTTTAACCTAAAAGGAGAAGGGTACATCAATTTCTTTGCTGCAACCTACTTTTATAGGGCTGATGGAAATGACTGGAAAACAACTTATAACAACTGTTTCTTTTCGCTTCATGTCATTGAACGAAACGGAAACACAATCAGCTCAATCAAAGAAATATCTAAAATCTATCAGAATCAAAGTGCTTCTGCCGACAAGACACAACCATCTTATGTATATGAATACATCGATGGAAATTCAGATACTGGAGTGAAGGACGCCTCTGGTAATTTCATATCTGGAACAAAAGGTACTCTTTTATTTGATACACGCATCTTAACGAATCCTGATTTAGATAAAGAATGGGTAAATAATGCTGCTTACTATTTTGAAATCCCGGTTAACAAAGGAGAATTTGCATTAGGCTCTGTGTCTGGAAGCAACAAAAACGGTGCTTATCTCAGGTATCTCGATATTGGAGCAGGAAACAAAGATGATAACAACATTACCATCGAAGAACATACAGAAATCAAGGTTAAAACCTACGCTTATCCTTATGGAGTTGATTTTCATTCTTTCACTTCCTCTGGGACAACTACAGACAGCTATTCCGATATAGAAGGTGGAAAGAGTTCAGCTGTTCGCATTTTATCAGTTTCCGCAAACCAAACAGAATTCAAATTCAATTATTCGTCTAATGATATGAATATGGTTCTAAATGTCACTGGTCCTCCCTCATCATGCAAAGGAACCTATTTAAGTCCAGGCGTTTCACTCAAAAGCAGCGGTGAAGATCTCGATGTCGTGGAAAGTGAAACAACACATACAGTAGTCATCGATAAACTGACAAAATATGCTCTACCTGATTCTGACGATGCTACCTCACTCAAGGGAACAAGCCAGATAACGATGACCGTTGATGGAAAAGCATCAACCAGCGAGGAAATCGAGACCTTTGATCTAGAATGCACAACAGAAGAAGCGAAGAACATTCTCGAATTCAATAATGAAGCTGGGGAAAAACTATTTACTATCGATTACTCTGTAGGAAAACAAAAAAAAGAAAACTCGGCGACAGGGACATCCGAGTGGACTTACAACAATCCAATTAAGCTAACTCTTTTCTACAATCCAAAAAACCGAAGGTATCATGTTTCCTTTATCGGAAAGGATACTTCAATAGAGATTATGGCATCGATGACTTACTTCAATTCCAGTATCACTATGGATAATAGCACATCCGGATTTGCAGGGGTAAGGATTGATAACTATAGCACTGAAAAAGCGATTGATTTAAATAAGACCTATACATTCAAAGCAAAAACGTCAGCCTAATAGCTGGCGTTTTTCTTTTCTGATAATGCTAAAGTGTTTTCTAAAAAATACTGTTTAGCTTCTTCAAGAACGTCTTCTTGCTTCAGATATCCGAAGAGAACAGAAAGAACCTCGTTCCTATCGTTATCCTTAAGAGAAACAAGGTTCTCAAGTGCAATCCTTTCCTCTTTTATCTTCTTTTCATTTTTCCTTAGTAAACGGATTTTTAGTTTTGGAGCAAGACTATATAATACAAGTTCAACAGGACTTGGTTCTTCTCCGTCATTGACGGTGTTCTTCCTTTCTTCGTAGTCATTCATCCTCTCTGGATAAGCAGCTAACAGCTTCTCATTGATTTCTGTATCCTTCATTGTATTTTTCTTTCCTGTGTTTAGGATTGTAGCACAGAAAAGAACAGTTTATAGTTTAGTTTTTGCGCAGTAACTTCTTATCTGTGGTAAAATTTTCATGGAGGAAATAATCCATGAATACAGAAAAGAAATTCATTGTCGAAACCAGTGCACATCATATCCATGTCACTCAGGAAACTTTAGAGAAATTATTCGGAGAGGGAGCTCAGCTCACTGTCAAAAAATACCTTTCCCAGCCTGGTCAGTTTGCATCCAACCAGCGTCTTGATATCATCTATCATGCCACCATCAAAGACAAAAAGACCGGTGAAAGGGTAAAGAAAGACTTCACCATCAAGAACAGGTCGATCTTAGGACCAGTCCGCAAATTCAACCAGGTTGAGATTTCCTTAACCGAAGCCCGTTCCTTAAAGGCTATCGTTCCGATTCGCGAATCTGGAAGGATTGAAGGTTCCTGCCCGGTTACCTTAGTCAACCCACTGAACGGAAATTCTGTTGATATTCCGGAAGGCAGGATTGTTGCAAAACGTCACATCCACAGGACTCCTGCCGATGCGGAAGAATTCGGTGTCAAAAACGGCGACATCGTTGCCGTTAAGATCGTCTCTGCCAATGGCCGTAGTGCTATCTTCGGAGATGTCGTTATCCGTGTCAGCGAGAAATTCTCTTTAGCTAGGCACATTGATACCGATGAATCCAATGCAGTCGGTGGAAACGCCACTGGCGTCTATGGAACTTTAGTCAAAGTTGATTTCTAGTTCCTCTGAAAGAAAATGCCGAATTTTCTCGCTCATTCTCTGGTTGCTAAGCGAGTAAGGGCAAAGGAAGCAAAGAACGACACCGGCTTCCTTGCCACCGATACCGAGGATTTCTTCATCCTTGGTTCCTTTGGTCCGGACGCTCTTTTCTACGGAGGACTTCTTCCGCAGAACGGATTGCATCTTGGTTATGCAAGGAAGAAAATCGGAAACAAGATTCATAAGACCGATGCCAAAGACTACTTCCGTTTGCTCGTCAATGAAGTCTACTCCATTGATGACGTCAAGAGCCGGAGACAGTTCGAAGCTTTCACACTCGGACAATTATCCCATTATCTTCTCGATAGCATCGCTCATCCCTATATCAGGTATGAGTCTGGCTTTGATTCGAACGGCAGAATCACAGGCAGATTCCATTACGAGCATGCACACTTTGAAACAAGGATTGATGCTGCTCTTGGAAAGAGATATGGTATCAGCTATTACCTCGAGCCAGAACACTTCCCTGTCTGTTCCAAGAAGGAAGTGCTGAACCGGCTAGAGAAGCCCTACGATGATGTCCTAAAATCGAGGTTGAAACTGAAAAGACTTCCGAAGAACTACTATTCGTCTTGCATCAAGAACTGGATCAGCGTCTATAAGTTAGCCAACAAAAAAGGAAAGTTCTTTGATTTCCTGTACGGAAAGAGCCGGATAGGTGCCATCCGTACACCAAAGAACATCGATGAGAGCGTCTTGAACGAAGAGAAACGGGATTGGAAGAACCCGGTTACCGGTGAAATCCATAACGATTCCTTCATTCAAAGGCACGCAAAGGCGACAGAACTGACCTATGCCTGTTACCAGGATCTCAAGAAGCAGGGATTCAACTATTCGGTAATCAGCAAATACTTAGATGGACTTGACTACTATGGAAAGGCCATCGGAAGCAAAATGACGGTCTGGAAAGGAAAAAAGGCGACGGATTAACGCCGCCTTTTCCTTTTCATTTAGACAGCGCTTAACTATTCTTCTAAAGATTAATTAGTGCTATAATTCTTTCACTTGAAAGAAAGCCCCTCAAATTCCTTTCAAGGTGAAATCCAAAGGAGAAATAAAGTGGAAAAAAGGAAAAACCTATTCACCTCTGAATCTGTTTCGGAGGGGCATCCGGATAAGCTCTGCGACCGGATTGCCGATGCTATCTTAGATGCCAGACTAAAAAAGTCCCCCGCTTCCCGTACAGCAGTGGAAGTCATGGCAACAAGAGAGCGGATCATAATCTCGGGAGAGGTCTCTTCGGATGTCAGTGTCGACTACGAGAAAATTGCCCGGGATGTCGTCCGTGAAATCGGCTACACCACTCCGGAAAGCGGAATCGGAGCCGATACAAGGAAAGTCGAAGTCTATATCGACAAGCAGTCTCCAGATATTGCACAAGGCGTCGACTCTTCTCTGGATCTCCATGAAATCGGAGCCGGTGACCAAGGCATCAGGTTCGGTTATGCGACAAACGAGACGGAGAACCTCAGGCCTCTTCCTTTAGTCCTGGCCCATAAGCTTGTCCGCTATGCAACGAATCTACGGAAACAGGGAATTTTAGACTTCGCCCGTCCAGACAGGAAGAGCCAGGTCACTATCGATTACACCGATAAGGAGCCGAAGGTCAATGCCGTGGTCTTCTCCTGTCAGCACAAACCAGATACAGACAGGGAATATCTTCGCAAGACGATCAAGGAAAAGGTTATCTTGCCAGTCATCGATTCCTTCCATATCAGCCGTGACGGATTAGAAGAATTTTATATCAATCCGACCGGGCGCTTTGAAATCGGCGGACCGAAAGGCGATACCGGACTGACCGGACGAAAAATCATCGTCGATACCTATGGTGGCTCTGCCCCGCATGGCGGAGGAAGCTTCTCCGGCAAGGATCCGACAAAGGTCGATCGTACCGCTGCCTATGCTGCCCGTTATGCCGCTAAGAACATTGTGGCAGCCAAGCTCTGCGACAAGTGTCTTATCGAATTAAGTTATGCCATCGGTGTTTCAAAGCCGGTCTCTATTTCCGTCGAGACTTTTGGAACCGAGCATGTCGACAAAGAGAAGATTCTGGAAGCCTTATGCAACGAGGAAATCTTTGACTTCACTCCAGGAGGCATCATCAAGGCCTTCTCTTTGACGAAGCCTTCGTTCCGTTACCAGGATCTGAGTGCTTACGGACATTTCGGACGTCCAGATCTTAATCTCCCTTGGGAGAAGCTCGATAAAGCCGAAATCCTGAAGAAGTTCTGTTTCTAATCATTCCGAAATGGAAAGCAAGAAATCAGCGGAACAGGAAAAAACACCGTTCCTCGATGCCTACAAAGCGTATCTTGAATCGAATGCCATTCCTTTTGATGTGCCAGGCCATAAGCTAGGTAATTTTGAAACCGACTTATCCAGAAAGCTATCTCCTTGCTTCAGGAAATATGATGCCAATGCTCCAATTGGACTTGATAATCTCTATCATGCCAAAGGCGTTATCAAGGAAGCGGAGGACTTGGCAGCGAAGGCCTGTCATGCCGATCATTGTCTTTTCTCCGTCAATGGGACAACCGGTGCCATCCTGACCAGGTTCAGGAGCACACTTCATGCCAAAGACAAGGTTATCAGGCCAAGAAACATCCATAAATCCGTTGTAAACGGGCTCATTCTTTCTGGAGCGACCCCAATTTTCGTCAATCCTTATATCGATGAAGAACTTGGAGTAGCCTGTCAGAGGAGAAGGGATGATTTGCTTAAGGCCAGGGATGAGAACAAGGATGCCAAAGCCGTCTTCATTATCAATCCTACCTACTTCGGCGTGACTGCCGATCTGAAGAAAATCGTCGAGGAAGCCCATAGCCGGAACAGGATTGTCAGGTGCGATGAAGCCCATGGATCGAACTTCTATTTTTCATCGAAGCTCCCAGTCTCTGCTAGGCAAGCCGGTGCCGACATCACGGCTAGGAGCAGGCACAAGAACTCCGGTTCTCTGACTCAGAGTTCCTTCCTCCTTGTCAAAGGGAAGCGAATCGATAGGTTTGAGGTCAAACGTGCTTTTGCTAGGTTCTCTTCGACATCTCCCTACCATCCTTTGATGGCTAGCCTTGATGCAGCAAGAAAGGAAAGGGCGCTTCATGGCAAGGAAATCCTTGACCACTGCTTATCCCTTTCCAAGTATGCAAGAGAGAATCTGAACAAGATTCCCGGCATCCATGTCTATGACAAAGCTTATATCCAGAAGAGGAACACGACTGGTGTCTTCGATATCGATCTGACAAAGCTTGTCATCGATGTCCGCGGACTGAATAGGTTCGGCTATGACGTCTATAAGGAAATCCGCAAGGAATCCAACGTCCAGCTTGAACTAGGAGAGGTCTCTGTCGTACTTGCGATTGTCGGTCCTGGAACCACGAAAGAACATGTCGACAGACTGATTCAGGCCTTTGAGAGACTAAGCCGAGAACATTACAAAGAAGGAAAGAAGCTTTCTGTTCTCCGTTACCGGTATACCTATCCAATCAGGAGAAGGATACCGCGGACCGCCTATGATGCCCCCTATAAGATTCTTCCTCTGAAGGATGCAATCGGAGAAATATCAGAAGAGACCATCAGGGCTTATCCGCCAGGCATTCCGATTATCCTTCCTGGAGAAGAAATATCGAAAGATACTATCACCAGGATTAACTTCTACAGGCGCGAAAAAGGCCAGATTCTTAAAGATACAAAAGAAGGCTGCATCAAAGTCGTTGTCCGTTAATCCTAAAAAGGAAGTCGGGTTCCCGGCTTCCTTTTTTCATCGCCTCCCTTTAAAAAATGGACTATCTACACTATAATAATAGCAAGAAAGGGGTTACAGCCTATGGAAATCAAATACATATCTAAAGATGTCTCCGTTACTCCGGCAAGGAAGAGCAGTACAGAAGAAAAGCTAGCGAAGTTCAGCCGTTATTTCCGCAACAGGGATTCCATCCGTACTGTCGTCACCATTAAGGTTCTCTCGGAACGTCAGGTCTCCGCAGAAGTCTCAAGGCAGGCAGGAACCGTTTATCTCCGTGCAAAGGCGATTGATGCCGATTACTATAACGCAATCGACAGAGTCGTTGAGAAGCTAGAAGGGCAGAGGCGGAAGAGGAAGACGCAGTTATCAAAGAACAACAAGAAGAATAAGCCGTTCAATGACTATTTCGAAAGGGAAGCCATCAAAGATTCTACCTTAGGAAAAGAAGACTTCGAAGTCGTGAAACGGAAATCATTGTCCTTAGCTCCGATGGACAGGGACGAAGCCTTAGCAAGAAGGGATGCGCTTGGCCACTCCTTCTTCATCTATCTCGATTCCTCGACTGGTCTTGTAAATGTTCTTTATGAACGTGACGACCACAGCTACGGTATCATCGAAATCGACAAATAAAGTCGAATAATCCATCGATTTTCATCAGCGCTCCGCCCAGAAAGCCTGTATAATAATTGTATATGATCAAACTCATAGCTACAGACTTAGACGGAACGCTTTTTTATCCGAAAAACAGGTTCTATGCAAGGCCGAAGAAGAACCGTGTCTTCCTACAGAAATTCATCGATCAGGGCGGTAAGCTCTGCATGGTTTCGGGCCGGAACGTCAAAATCCTTCCCTCTGTCAGGAAGGGACTAAAACGGGATGCCGACTTCATCGGATGCAACGGCGGATATATCAAGGACGAAAAAGGTTTCCATGACAGGAAACCGCTGAATACAAATAAGAGGATTGAGTTCTACGAAAAATACCTGCCTGACAAAAACGTCAAAGGATGGGTTCTGTTTGACCAATTCGATTTTCTGTACTTTACCGCTCCTCATAGGAATGCGATATCCAGTATCCTGTATTATACCTATAACTACCTCCGTCTTGCTTTCCGCGAGCTAAGGCTAGGAGATGACAAAAGGTTCGAAAAAAAGAGGTCTTCCTCCGACTGTTTCAAAAGGATGAGGATCTTCGGAATTGGAAAAAAGGCAAAGAAGAAGGCCGAAAGGTACTGTAAGAAATGCCAGGAGGAATACGGAGAGTATTTTTCCTTTGCCGCCTCAAGCAGTGCTGTCGAAGTCACAGCTCCGAAAGCCAATAAGGGCGAGGTCCTGTTAAAGTATTGCGAAAGGCATAATATCAAGCCGGAAGAAGTCCTTGTCTGCGGGGACAGCGGAAATGATCTGACAAGGTTTTCGAAGTTTCCTCATTCCTTTGCGAGGAGCCATGCCTCCGATGATTTCAAGGCCAAGGCCAACCATGTCATCAAGCATGTCTGTGACCTTCAAAAATATCTAGATCACCCGGAACAGATGGAAAACGACACCATCAAGGACTGAAAACATTGAATTCCTTTGGAAAAGGGTGTTGTTTTGTCTATAATGAAAAATGTGTGTTTATATTCAATAGGAGCTTAAGATCATGAATAACGAAGAACGTAACGTAAGGACGATCCTTACGATTGCCAGAATCTTGGAGTCCACTCTCTGGTATTGCTTGCCAAGCCAGAACAAAGATGGCTTCAATTTAGAGGAGCGCAAACAGAGAGGCAAGGCACTTGTTTCTTTGACACAGGAGGGCACACCTTTCGCAGTCAACTGCGACCGGAACGGAGATGTCGGCAAGAAGCTGAAGGAAGACAGGCAGTACCTGATCGAGGATGTCTACGGAGATCCCGGACGTATTGTCACTGTCGACATCAACTCCAAGGTCCATGTCGAAGAATCCTTGATTCTTGAATTATTCACCTCCATTGTCAATATCCGTGGTTATTTGGAAGGATTCCTTTCCTCTGCCTTATCTGCATTAAAGCAGCAGAACAAATTAGATGATTCCTTCGAACAGCTGATCAGGACAGATATCCGCTACTATCACGCCTTCGCTGGAAAAATTTCCTGCATTCTGATTGCCAATAAGTTCAGGGAACTGAACAAAAATGTCCAGACCTACGCCGAAAACTACTCCAAGAGCCACAATGGCGTTAATCCGAACCAGGATCCGGAATTCGATGTACATAATGATCCCTCAATCCGCAGGCTGGAAAACGAATTCCATGAGCTCAATCAGGACAGGGTCAATGTCCTCAACACCTATGGTGACCATGATGCCGACTTTGTCTACGCACGGAACCAGGTCTACTCCGATGCCGATATTTTCACCGGAAAGAAGCAGACCACGAATATCAATGCCTTCTTCGATAGGTTCACGTCCTACTTCGATGATATCCTGAAAGCAACGAGAAACAAGTTGAATGTCAGGTTTGTCAAAGCCGGTCAGGAAATGGACGCTAAGAAAGAAGAAAAGAAAGCCGATTAAAGGAGAATTACGTCATGGAAGAAAAAGAAAAAACAAAGACTCCTTCCACAGAAGGAAAGAAGAGGTACAAGGGCGAAATCGTCTGGTACTCCATCTTCGGGGCTATCTGGATTGCTGGTTTAGTCTTCGCTATCTTCGGAAGGGTGGCCTTCAATGTCGGACATGCTGCCGATAATGTCTTCTATCAGTGGCAGAAGAACTGGGCAAGCGCTTGGAACAGGAGCGGAGTCATCGACTTCCGTATCTTCGGAACCATTGTAAGGTTCGTTGCCAGGATCGGCATCATCATCGTTGTCAACGCCTACACTGCCAAAGCCAAGAACGAAGAAGCAAAGAAACGCCGTCTGGAAGAGCGTAAGCGTATCCTCAGGGAAGCCGATAAGGAAAAGTAAATCTGTCTCAAAGAAAAAGTGCCTTCATCGGGCACTTTTTTTGTACAAAAAAAGTCCGGAAGTTACCGGACTTTAAAAGCAGTTATTCAGCTTTTTCGGCAGCAGCCTTAGCGGCGGCAGCCTTCTCGGCCTTATGCTGAGCCTTCTTCAGAGCTTCGCGTTTGGCTTCTTTGGCAACTTTTTTGTCGCGACGGACTTTCCACTCATCGGCGAAGCCGCGAGCTTCGAATTTTTTCTTTCCCATGATAATTCACCTCAGATAACGTTCACCATTATAGCAAAACAGAGATATTTTTCAAGAGTTATTGTCGCCACGAATAATATTCGTCGTCTTTTTTCTTGTCAACCCTATCTTCATCCTCATCATGGTCAATCGTAAAGACATTCTTCTCATAGATTTCAAGGAAAGAATACGGAGAAATTCTAGCCTCCCTGTTTCCATCCGAGATAAAGATCTTCTCGTTGACGAAAAGAAAAATGTTTTCCTTTCCGTCAATGACAGAGAAGAGCTTATAGCCAGCCTTAAGCAGGCTGAGTGCTTTTTTTGAATCGATTCTGTTTTCTTCCATTGCTTTTCTATTATAATGTTTCTGTGAAGAGAAACCGAGAATATATTCCTTATCTGAGAAATCTCGTCGGACACAGAGAAATCAGGGCAACTGGCGTTACTGCCCTGATTATCAACGAAAAAGAAGAAGTCCTTCTCGAAAAAAGAAGCGATAACTCTCTTTTTTCTTTGCCGGGCGGTGCATTAGACAGGGACGAGACAATTTACGAAGGAAGGTTACGGGAAATCAAGGAAGAGACCGGACTCACACTAGAAAACGGAACCCTTTTCCAGATTATTTCTCCAAACCACAATAAAGTCACTTATCCAAACGGTGATATTACGGATTATACAAATTTCATTTTCCTGTTCAAGGTACAATCCAAAGACTGTCCTTTGAACAGAGAGCATGACAAAGAATCCCTCTACTTGAAGTTCTATCCGATTGATAATCTTCCGGAAGAAAAAGAATTCCTGCTCGGAAGCTATGAACCGATACAGAAATACAGAAGAAAAGATTTCTCTCTCACTCTCGATGAAAGGAAAGCATAACAAAATGGACGAAAAAGAAAAAAAAGAAGAGAAATTGAGCTTTGACCAATACCAGAAGGAAGCCTATGACCTTATCAGCGACGAAGGAAAAAAGAACAGGATTCTCAACGGAGTTCTTGGACTCTCCGGCGAAAGCGGAGAATGTGCGGATATCGTTAAGAAGAACCTATTCCAAGGTCACCCGTTTCCAAAGGAACATAGGATTGAAGAACTCGGCGATGTTCTCTGGTATGTTGCAGAAACCGCAAGCGGACTAGGTGTCACGCTCGAAGATGTTGCCAAATACAACCTGGATAAGCTCCACCATCGTTACCATGGCAATCATTTCAATGTGAATGATTCCTTACATCGGGAAAAAGAATGAAAAAGCATTTTCTTATTCTGCTTTCCTGTCTTTTTCTGACTGGATGTGAACTCCCGTCACTTCCTTCTGATAAAGACAGTCTTTCACCAAGTATCAGCGAAAGCGCAAAACTGACGGAAGAGGAACCTTCCCTCTCTGATGTTCCGAGCATTTCGGAAACTACAAGCAGCTCAAAAGTCTCCGAACAGCCCTCTGCCAGTGAAGAGACTCCATCCATCAGCGAAGAAGACCCTTATGTCAACAGGAGCGAAGAGCAATTCTACGAGAATTACACCCCTGCTGTCAGCTATCAAGACAGTGTCTATAGAACCAAACACTACTTCAGGAGCGGAGATCTAGGTCCCCTTCCGTACAATCCTCCAAGAGCAGAATACCAGCCTAAGTTCGGAGATACCTATATCCGTAATACAGATTACAAATATACTGATGACGGAAACGGATACATAGTTTACGACGGCAATGGCAATGTCGTTAAGACCATCTACAAAGGCGGCGCTTATATCACGGCTGACGATGTCTGTGCCTATGTCAGGGCCTTTGGAGACAAGCCAAGCAACTACACCTCCGCAAAGAACGGAGTGTCCCCAAGCAAAGATCCCTGGGGAAAATATCTCCGTCTCAACTTCTCCAGCTACTCCAATTCCCGTTCAGATGAGGCACATCTTCCAACCGGAGATGTCAACAACTACAAATACATCGAAAGGGACATCGGTGGTGCAAGCTACAATACCGGCAAGAAAATCACCCGGGATACTTTCCGGCTTATCTTCAGCTACAAGAGCGGGAAAGAACTGATTACGGAAGTAAATTCCCGTTATGTCTTTCTCACCGCCGACCATTACAAGACCTTCTACGAATACTTGAACTACAAAGGCGGCTATGGGGAAAAGATTACCGTTCAGACAAACTACATTCCGACCGTAAACCAAGGGCTTGCTGCTTAAAGCAGGCCTTTTTTCCTCCATCGAAAAAGCCATCCTAAGAAGGGATGGCTTTTCAATTACTTCGCTGCTTCTTTCGGAAGTTCTGTCGGTTCGGCGGGCTCTCCTTTGTAGAGTGCCTTAAGAATAATCGGAGTAAGGAAGGAGCTGATAAGAATCAAAACGAGCGTATAAACCATAATCTGGTTATCAATCAAGCCTCCTGCAATACCCTTATCTGCACAGACAATCAGCACTTCTGCACGTGCCATCCTGCCGATACCGACTTTCAAGGAATCCTTGAATTTGAACTTGCAGATCAAGGAACCGCAACCAGCTCCGATGATTTTTCCTAAGAGTCCGCAGATAACCCAGATAATACCAAAGGCTAGGAACTGAGTCGTGAATTCTTCGCCTTGGTACATTGCCATCGCAATATTGGCAAAGAATACCGGGGAGAAGATATTGTCGGCAATGGTCTCAGTACGATGATCGATATAATGCTGAGCGACCGTATTGGAAAGGACAAGTCCGATCCTATATGCACCAGTGATATCGGCGATAGAGAAGTATTCAGCAAGATAAGACCAGACAAAACAGAAGCCTAAAGCTAAGATCGTGATACGGATATGATGCGGATATTTATTGCCAAGCCAGTTGAAGAACCGCTTCGCAATGAATCCGATTCCGATGGTGATGGCAAAGAACAGAAGCCTAAACACAATAATGAGAGAGACATTAGCGGCAGTGTTGGTAATATGGGCAGCATTGATAATCCTGCCAGCGAAGGTGGAGTTATCCCTGCCTCCTTTTCCGCTGGATGCTAAAGAAAGAATCAAGGAGAGAAGAACAATACCGATAACATCGTCCAGAATAGCAGCGGAGACAAGCGCGGTTCCGACAGGTGTATCGAGCTTCTTCAGTTCTTTCAGAGTAGCTACGGTAATCGAAACCGACGTTGCAGAGAGAATAACACCATAATACAGTTCAGAATAGATTTCCGGCTGTCCCTCTGGTGTCAGGATGCCCTCGGGATGAGCGGCAGAAGCAGTGCATTTGTTCGTAACAAAGGCAGCTAAGAAACCGAAGAGGAGCGGAACAGCAACGCCAAGAAGCGTAATGATGATGGATTGTAATCCCCTCGACTTTACTTTCTTCAAATCAGTTTCCAGTCCGGCAGAGAACCTGATAAGAACCACACCGATTTTTGCAAAGAAGTCAAGGCCGGTGCCGACATAGGATTTCTGTCCGTTTATGACCTTAATCTGAAATGGATCATTCGGAATAAAGGTCAGCAAACCGATAACCAGGCCTGCGATCAGATATCCGATGACCTGCGGGACATGGATTTTGCTTAGCAGCAAAGAAAAAGACTTTGCAAGGATGAGAATCAGACCAAGAATGATTAGTAACTGGTATGGCTCATGGCTTGCAGCTAAGAACAATGAGTTATTTTGAAACATAACAGAAATATCTCCTGTTTTTTATTCTAAAACCATTTGCATATTGTGGAAGAGGAAACCCCTTACCTGGCTGTAGAAATATAAAAAGAGGTCAAAAGGAAGCATACACAGACGAAAATCCGTATAATATAAAAGGTTAGAAAAGGAGATAAGCAATGGATAAAGTCTGGAACCTGACTCATATTTACAAAACACAGGAAGATTTCGAGAAGGATCTCGATTATGCAAAAAACATCATTCTTCCTGGCATTACTGGATTAGAAGGAAAGCTGAAAAACGATGAAGATCTAGTAAAATACTTTGATTTGGAGCGTAAGGCAAGCGAAGTTCTTAATCATCTTGGAAGGTTTGCCTCTAGGCGTTCCGATTTGGATAAGAAGGATGTAAAGAACCTTTCGGATTTAGCAAAGATCGATAATCTCTTCAATGATTTTGGATCTGCTGATTCCTATTCCACTCCAGAGATACTCTCTCTTGGCAAAGAACATAGGGAAAAGTTCTTCTTGAACCATCCAGAATACAAAGATTTCGATTTTCAGGTCGAAAAGATCTTCCGCGGAGAGAAATTCACTCTTCCGGCAGTGGAAGAACGGCTTTTAAGCTATTATGCTCCGTTAGAGGGAAGCGGATCTAATCTCTATTCCCAGTTGTCGGTCGGAGACTATACCCCGAAGAAAGTAACTCTTTCCTCTGGAAAAGAAGTCGAAGTCAACAGGTCCAATTGGACTTCCTTAGAAGGCTCTCTTGAGAATCCGGAAGACCGGAAAAAAGTCTTCCTTAGCCTTTATTCCTGGTACAACGAACACAAGAACACCTATGGCGAAATCTACAACAGCGTTGTCCAGAGCGAATTAAGCGAAAGGAAAGCCCGTGGATACTCTTCCATCCTGCAAGAGCACCTGTACCATAACAAGATTGACGAATCGGTTTTCCACAATCTTGTCGAAGCCGCAAATGAAAATGCGGAGCCGCTCCATAAATACTATGAAATCCGTCGCAAGCATTTTGGATTGGATCATCATCGTTCTTATGATCGTTTCCTCTCATTAGCAAAGAGCGAGAAGAAATACACCTACGAAGAAGCAAAGGACATTTTCTTCGATTCCATCAAGGACTATCCGAAAGATTATCAGAAGAAAGCCCATGAGGTCTTAGCAGAAGGCTACGTCGATGTCTATCCTCGCAGCGGCAAACGCACTGGCGGATATTCTTCTGGAAGCGCAAATGTCCATCCGTATATCCTGTTGAACTTCAACGGCGACTTGGAAGACGTCTTCACTCTTGCCCATGAAGCAGGACATAGCGTCCATACCAGGTATTCCGAAGAAGCCCAGCCGTTAGTCAAGCAGGACTATACCATTTTCGTCGCCGAAATCGCTTCGACATTCAACGAGCACAATCTCTTAGACTACTTCAGGAAGAGCAAGTCCTTATCCAAGAACGATAAGATTGCACTCCTTCAGAAATCCATCGACCAGATTGTTTCTACTTTCTACCGTCAGACCCTCTTTGCCCAGTATGAATACGAAATCAGCGAAAAAGCCGAAAAAGGAGAGCCTATCAACTATCAGGTTCTTTCTGATGAAAGGACAAAGCTCTACAAGGCCTATTACGGAATCGACATCACCGAAGAAGAGCTTAAGCCACTTGTCTGGGCCTATATTCCGCATCTCTTCTATACTCCTTTCTACGTCTATCAGTATGCAACCAGTTTCACTGCTTCCATGCTAATCTACAAGAACTTCCGCAGTGGAGCAAAAGATGCTTTTGATAACTACCTCAAGATGCTTAAGTCTGGAGGAAGCAGGTATCCAATCGATGAAGTGAAGTTAGCTGGAGTCGATTTAACAAAGAAGGAAGCCTTCTCTGCAGTGACAGGACGCAGGAAGGAACTTGTCGAGGAACTCGATAAGCTGTTAAGCGAATAATGGCCGAAGATTATTTAATCCGTGCTAGGGCAGCAAAAGAGCAGATTCGTGCTTTTGCTGTCACAGACCGCGGACTTGTCGATTACGCAAGAACGATTCACCACAATGAGTCTTTGGCGACCGCTGCCCTTGGCCGTCTTAGGTCAGCTGGTCTTAGGATGGGCGCTAGGCTGAAATCGCCTTCCGACAAGTTGACTCTGCAGCTTTTAGGCGACGGACCTCTAAAGCATGTTATCGTCACCTCGAACTATAAAGGAGAAGTGCGCGGCTATGTTTCAAATCCGGCTGCTTCGCTTCCCTTGAAAGCTGATGGTCACCTGGATGTCGGCGGAGGCATCGGAAAAGGCGTCCTTACCGTCATTCGTGATTTAGGAAGGAAGGAACCTTACTCCTCTACCATCAGTCTTCATTCCGGAGAGATTGCAGATGACCTTACCTATTATTTTGCTCAGTCGGAACAGACGCCGACTGCCATCGGGCTTGGTGTACTTCTGGAAAAGCAGAGAGTGTCTGCTTCTGGTGGATTCATTGTCCAGCTTAGGCCGAACACCGATCCGAAAGTCATTGACAAGCTGGAAGAAAATCTGAAGCATATTCCATCCGTGACAGAAATATTAAAAGCCGGAAAAACTCCCGAACAGAGGCTCGATATTGTCTTAGCTGGTTTTGACCATGAAATAACAGCTAAAGAAGATGTCTTCTGGCACTGTAACTGTTCACTGGAAAGAGGAAAAGAAGTCATTGGAACCCTTGGAAGTGATGTTATCAAGGAAAGGATAGCAAAGAACGAACCAATCGAAGCCACCTGTGACTTCTGTGGAAAGACCTACAAGTACTCCGTTGAGGACTTAAAAGAGATTCTAGGCAAGCTTGAAAAGGCAGATCAGATAAAAAAGTAGAAAATATTTGACTTCTTGAGCTTTGTTCACTAGAATAATCATTGCGAAAAATGTCGCACCAAGAAAGAGAACACCCGTTCTCGCCGGATTGAATCTTGTTTCGATCGGCAAACAGCTTGCACTTATGAGTCGCTTCACACATAAGATAACAAGTTTTTTAAAGCGGGTACTCTGTCTGGGTATCCGCTTTTTCCATGATACCGAAGGAGGTAATTCTTATACTTAACAGTAATAACCCGAACAATCGTTTCCGCCCCAAGAATAATAAGAATACGGATTTAGTCAATGAACGCATCCATTTCAAAGAGGTGTTATTGATTGGACCAGAAGGCGAAAACTACGGGATCGTGCCGATCCGTGTCGCCCAGGCCAAATCTTATGATGCTCAGATGGATCTTCTCTGCATCTCCCCGATGGCTCATCCGCCGGTTTGCAAGATTGTCGATTACGGCAAGTACAAATTCGATCGCGAGAAGAAAGCCAAGGAAGCAAAGAAGAATCAGAAAAAGACCGTGATTAAGGAAATCCGCTTTACTGCGACAACCGATAAGCACGATCTTGAGACAAAAGCCAAAGCCGCAAACAAATTCCTTGATGACGGAAGGAAAGTCAAAGTTGCCGTCTTCATCAAAGGACGCAGGATGCAGCGTAGGGACATTGTCAAAGAAACCATGACGAACTTCTTAGATTTAGTCAAAGACCACAGCACGAGGGAGAAAGCTCCTGATCTGTTAGGCCGTGATTACTTCGTCAGGTTGAATCCGAAGAACGCCGTTACGAAAAAACAAGGAGGGCAAACTAATGCCAAAGAGGAAGAGTAAACGCACTGCCGTCAAACGTTTCAAAGTCACTGGAACCGGCAAAATCAAGAAGTGGAATCAGAACACAAGCCACCTCTCGCACAGCAAGAGCCATAAGCTGATCCGTCACAACCGGAAGGCCCGTTACCTCACTTCGCTTAATACGAAGAAGAGGCGTCAGCTGATCAACAAGTAAAGAGAGGACTAATTTACAATGAGAGTTAAACGTGGAACTGTCCGGCATGACAACCGGAAACGGATCTTAGACCGCGCCGAAGGCTATTACGGAGCCCGTCATAAGCTGTTCAAGACTGCGAAAGAGGCAGTCAGGAAAGCAGATGCCAAGAGCTTCGTCGGCCGTAAGGAACGTAAACGCGACTATCGCAAGCTTTGGATCCGTCGTATCTCCGCAGCCTGCAAACTGAACGGAATCTCCTATTCCCAGTTCAGGTACGGACTTAAATTAGCCAATGTCGAACTGAACCGTAAGAGGTTATCCGAATTAGCCGGAACCAATCCGGAGCAGTTCAAGAAGTTCGTTGAGCTTTCCCAGAAAGCCATCGAAGACAGCAAGAAAGCTGCCTAGTTCTTCTTCCATTAAATAAAAAGGTGCCCTGCAAAGAGCACCTTTTTTCATATCTTTTCTACCAATATCGAATATTCAGATAGCGGACTTTACTGAATTCTATTTTTTCCCCATTATCGTGGAACTTGAAGTGCCAATGATGATTTGTCGAGGAATGTTCCGTTTCGTAATAATATTTCCCGTTGTTTTCTAGGATAGCCGTATAGAAAGACAGTCTGGTATCTTTGTTATCTCCTATAAAAGGATAAAGCAACTGAAAGTCGAATGGGAAGGTAACAAATGTGTTGAAGAGCCTGTAATTATCTTCCGTCCCATTTGGTGTAAAAGAAATAGCCTGGTAGTCAATGTAATTATAGGGTGGAAGAGTCCTTATTCTTCTCTTATCTTTGAATTCTGTTTCACCATCTGAGTTCCGGGTCTCTAGTTCACAGAAAAGAACCGGTGTTTTCCCCTCATCTTCATCAGGAAGATTCAATCGGACTCCTGCTGAGAACTCAATCGGAAGGGAAGTGCTCCTTTCCATTGCTTTTGTCTTCCAGCGAACATAATTATAAGGGTTGATATCCTCGATTGTGTCTAGACCAGCACATCCATCGTCACTGGTATTGTCTTCAATCGGATCATCTGGATGGGAGATAAAAAGATTCTCTTTCTCCAACCAAGAAGTGCTATAGATTCTTCCGTCCTTATCTGTCACAAACTGGTTTTCTTCTTTTGTGCCTTTACATCCTACAAGGAAGGGGAGAAGAGCCAGAATCATGAATTTCTTTTTCAATGTATGTATCCTCCTTTGACATCTACATTAGTCTTATCCTCTTTCAATGAAAAGGAATAGAAAAGAGTTACGGGAACAGCTTTTTCTTCTGCAGAAACAAACTCATTTTTGTCTTTATCCATCCACCGGATAGTCAAGTAAACAGAGAAACTCTCTAAATCATAAGTCTCAAACACTTTATAGGTATCAAGATAAAACCTTACAGAATAATTAAAGATTTTATAATACCTTCCTCGGCTTGGGAAGGAGAGGATTTCAGTCGAATAGTCTTCTTCCTTCAGATAAGGAAGGGCCTCATAAGAATAGTTATCGGTTTTCTTTTCTGCACTATTTTCATCCTTCCAAACATAAGAATAGGACAGGACGGGAATGTAGTTTTCATACTCTGTTAAATCCTTTTCTTCCCTTCCTATATAGATTTTCTGTGAAAAAGGATAGTATCGATTCATTGTTTCCGACTCAATTGCATTCGAAACAAGATAGACTGCCTGCACTTCTTCATCTATACCCTCTTCTGGATAGACAATCGGATAAGCAAAGACATTATCCTGTTTCAAAATTTCAGGATCATAGGAAACACCGTACTCGTCTTTATAGAAAGACTCATTTGAAACAATTTCACCCTGACACCCAGTTAATAGCAGATGTAAAGAACAAAAGAACAATACGTTTTGTTTTTTCATAGTCTTCCCCTCCTTTCATTTGAAATAGAAGATGAATCTATGAAAATAAAATAGATTCAGACAAATGGCGTGTCAAACTATTCAGAAAAGGCGGATTGAATTTAAAAATACGTTTTTTCGAGAATTACGATGATTTAACAAAAAAAGTTTTTTGTGAAACCGTTTTCATTTAAAAGCACCTCTTTAGAGGTGCCTTGTTCTTTTAGAATTCTTCTTCGTCCGTTATATGTTCCGCTGTTGTGTTCTTAACGCATTCAACCCTAAGGCTCTTCCAGTCAAAGCTAGCCTCAATTTCCTTGACCTTGGCCAGATCCGGATGGGTAACCGGATCCTTTAAGGTAAAGATCGTGCAGCAGTCCTCATAAGGACGGATGGAGATGTCAAAGGTTCCAATCTTCTGTGCAATATCGATGATTTCCGTCTTATCATAGGTTGCAAGCGGTCGGATAAAGGGAAGAGTCGAGACTTCTTCAATGACCTTCCTTGAATAAAGAGTCTGGCTAGCAACCTGACCAATGCTCTCACCACCAGACAGAACCAGATCATTATGCTTATAAGCAATGGCTTCACTGATTCGAAGCATCCTTCGGCGCCTGATCGTCACACAATAGCTAGGACCAGCGACTTCATAGATTTTCCGTTCCAGCTTTGTGAAAGGAACGACATATAACTTGATATCGGGCTGATAGACATTCAAGACATGAAGCAGGTCATGGATTTTCTCAATGACCGCCTGGGAAGTATAAGGCGGTGCAGCAAAATGGATGCATTCCAGCTTGACTCCGCGTTTCCTCCTAAGATAAGCGGCAACCGGTGAATCGATGCCACCAGATAAGAGACAAAGTGATTTTCCTGCGATTCCGAGAGGATAACCGCCCATTCCTTTATCCTTTTTGGCATAGACATATGCATCTTTCCTACGTACAGAGAGATGTATCATTAGTTCCGGATGATGGACATCAACATGTGCATTCTTTGTATGTGTCAGAATATAAGCACCGACTTCACGACTGATTTGATCAGAGTTCCTCGGGAACGTCTTATCCGCACGCTTAGTATCGACCTTGAAGGAAGAGGGATTGACTTCATTGTACCTTTCCAATGCTTTTTCTTTTAACGCATCCAATGTCTTATCGACCCGGACAGCCAACGCAAAAGATCCGATTCCAGGAACCTTTTCCAAAGACTTCTTGATTTCGTTGTAATCTTCCCCATTAAGATGGATATAGATATGATCCCTGCGGATATCATAAGTAAGGTTCTTAAAGTTCTTCAAGGCGGAACGGATGTTCTTTCCAAGAAGATTGATGAAGTCCCTGATATTCTTTCCTTTGGTTGTCAGTTCACCGTAGAAGACAACAATGAGGTTGCTGTTCTCGTTCATATTCACTCCTTAATTTTGATATCTGTAAGGATATCTTTCAATGTCTCGATAAAGTATTCTCCGTCTTGGATATCTTCTCTTCCGGAGAAGGAAAGACGGATATTGTTCGAACTGATTGTTTCATCGAATCCAGCGTTCTTGACAATCGAGGAAAATCCGGCTTCTCGTGCAGAGCAGGCCGATTTCGTCGATACATAAATTCCCTTATCGGAGAGTGCCTGGGCAATCACCGATCCCTTATGCTTAGTAAAAGCAAAAGATAGAATAAACGGGGATCCGTTAACTGGAGAGGTGATGACAATCTCATCAATTTTAGAAAGCTCTCCTCTAAGATAATCGTTCCTTTTCTTAGCATTCTCTCTACGGCTATTCCTGCTTGTCAAGGAAAGACGGAGAGCGGTTGCCAAGGAACAATCGAGAGGAAGCCTGGAGGTACCGGCACGATATCCGCTTTCCTGGCTTCCGCCAAGAATCTGCTCATCTAACTGGACACGTTCCTTCTTCACCAGAAGTCCGGAGCCCTTCAGACCGCCGATTTTATGACCGGAGAAAGTCCTCAGATCATAGTCAGAAGAACGAATAGGTTCTTTTCCGATTGCCTGAGTGGCATCCACATGAAGAACCGCTTTGCTCTGCTTGATGATTTCATAGGCTTTCGAAATCGGAAATACATCGCCGAGTTCGTTATTAACGGCCCTGATGGAAACTAGGGAAGTGTGGCTGTTCAAAGCATTCTTCAATTCATCCAGATTCAGATTGCCGTCTTTATCATAATCGAGATAAACGACATCAAAGCCTTCTTTTTGAAGTTCTTCGAAGACATTCCTGACCGAAGGATGCTCGGCTTTAGTGGTAATAATACGGTTTGCCCAGTTTTTGCTGTGATAAGCAACTCCTTTGATTGCAAGGTTATTTCCCTCGCTTGCTCCAGAAGTGAAGATGACCTCGTTTTCCTTGACATCTAAATAGCGGGCAATCTGCCGTCTTGCCTTTTCTAAAAGGTCATGGGACTTTAATCCCAAAGCATGCCTCGAACTCGCATTCGCAAAATCATCCCTGGAAACCTTATCGAAGATCGAGAGGACTTCTGGATAGGGTTTCGTCGTGGCTGCATGGTCAAAATAGATTTCTCTCATTCGTTTAACTAATGGGAAGCCGAAGATGAATCGGTCTTCCTCCTTTCAACAACGCGGGTTGCTTCCGTAAAGGCACGTTCGAAATCGCCCTCATTGTAACTGCTGACAGCCCGATCAAGACCGGTATTGGAATCCGTATAATCCTGACGGTAGTAGTTGCCTTTCACGATAGCGGTCTCAGCAAGCTGGCAATCCTTGAATTTCTTTTCTATTTCATTAAGCAAGGAAGCCGAAGTGTTCTGATAGGAGTTGTTCAGTTCCCTGATTCTGTTCAAATCAATCGGATAGACAGAGAAAAGATTTGTCCTTTCTTTTGCCCTGCCTTCAAGCTTTTCAAAACGCGGCTGATAAAGCGAAGTAACAGAACTGACATTCCTGTTCCGAAGAGTGAGTTCGCCTTTCTTAAGTTTCTCGAAAGTAGACATAAGGGATGAGAAGGCTTCCTGGCTCTTTTCCTTTATGGATTTAAGATAAGCATCGTAGTTATCCCTAGTTTTCTCTGCCTTTTCCCTTCCAGAACGCCTTTCGTTCCTGACACGGACAATAACCGTATAGGATTCTTTCCTTCCAGTTCCGGTATAGGAATCCAACCGGTTCTTAAGAAGGTTCACATTTTCAATGACGCCTTTGAGTCCATTCCTGTCATTGATGTACTTTTCATCAATACAATACGCTTTTTCGTATTCCGGAAGCCTATGCCTTGCACGGCTGAAACGCTTTTCAACCTGATAGGAAGAAGAAGATAGAATATCCTGACCGCTCAGGAATTCCTGCTTTGCTTTTTCTTCGTTCCTGAACTGGGATTCCCTATCCGTAATCTGCTTGGAAATGGCCTGGATTCGTTCATCGATGCCATCCACATCAAGCTGCTGAAGGCGAGAGCAAAGATTCTGAATTTCCAGACGGATTTCCTTAACCCGATCAGGAACCTTCCTGTAGCTTATGACAAAGCCGTCTTTGATCCTCTCATCGTTCTTTGTTAGAAGTGCATCAGTTTTCTTAGGAAGAACTGAATATAAGGAAGCTGTCAGAAGAGGAAGCTTATCTTCAATCTTCAAAAGCTGGGTCAATGCCTTGTCGACATCATAAAGCCCAGCAAGACCTTCCTTATACTGCGCTTGATTGGCAAGCCTATTGAACTTCTTGAAATCGCGATCAGCTTCATCAAAGATAATCTGGAAGCTTTCGCTGATTGGAGCCAAAGCCTCTTTGTTTTTTTCATAGAACTCTCTAGCTTGACGGTTATGTTCCTGAATGGCAACCTGACTGGAAAAAGCATCGTTTTCATCCTGAAGAAGAGAAGTGAGCTCCAAAGAGAATTTTGAAACAGCCGTACGGAAATCCTGGACACTTTGTTCGACATCCTGAATATTGTTCCGCAGTGAATGCCTGTCTTTTTGTACAAGAAGAGCATCCATGGAATCCAAAGAATCTCTCACATCTTTGGCACGTCCATTAAAGATTTTATCGTATTGTTCTTTCTTTGCTACATACTTTCCATGATAGTCAGTGGAATATTTTCCGAGATTTCCAAGACGTTCGACCGATTGTTTGCAATCTGTTGTCAGCTGCGTATAGCTAGTATCAAAAATCTCGTGCCTTTCACCTGGTTTCTTTTTCAGCCGATGACGGGAGATAAAAAACATCGACAAAAGGATGATTGCGCTTACTAAAACCGCTCCTCCTAAAGCTGCACCAACGATTGCAGGTACAGGAATAGAATTTCCCTCTAAGAATAACGGCATGGCTCAGCCTCTAGATAGTTGTCTCGCGCTTATTGTAAGTGGCACGGATACGGAGATTCTTTTTGGATAACGGCTGTTCCTTGATCAACTTGGTCAACCTACGGACAGCAAGAGCGCCGACTTTGAACCTATCAATCGAGAAAGACGAAATCTGAGGACGGACAATATAAGAATACTTGCTTCCGATTTCAGCTAAAACCTGGATATCTTCCGGAATCTTAAGTCCTGCTTCGATAGCAGCGTTATTGACAGCAGCCGCAAGAGAATCACGTGGACAGACAATATAGCCTTTCTTATGAGTCTTGAAGAATTCCTTCCTTCCAGCATAGACGATGCCATAGGAATCGTTGAAGCTGAGGAGATTAATCTTCCGTCCGTTTGCCTGAGCATAGTCAAGAAGTCCATCACGGATATCGTCAAGCCTCTTTCCTTGATTGACAATATCAAGGAGATAAACATCATCCTCTTTCGTGGAATTCCTATGGGCCTTAACGACATCCCTGACTGGATCCTTGTATTCGATCCTGATGGATCCGAGTTCATTTCCTTCCCTATCATGTCCAATGACAATAAGCGGAATATGATAGTTCTGGATTGAACGGATTTCATCGGTTCCGAGCTCATCATCGTAAATGACAGCGCCATCGACATGGCTCTGAATCAAGCTGTCAATCACATTTCCTGCATCGATTTTCGTACGTTTGGTGATGAAGATTGATGTCAGATAATGGTAAATCTTTGCAACATCGATCCTTCCGTCAAGCCTGTTGGAGACGTAGGAATAACCCGTTGAAGGAATCCTGATACCAATGTTGGTAGAAGAAGAATTGGCTAAGCCCTGAGCTAAGGCAGAAGGCTTATAGCCAAGACGCTGGATTGCGTCCTCGACTGCTTTTCTCGTTTTTTCCGTAACATTCGAATGATTATTGATGACACGGCTGACCGTGGCTAAAGAAACTCCGGCGACCTTAGCAACTTCATAAATCGTCGGACGTTCCTTACGATTTGTTTTCCTAGTAGTGTTTTCTTCCATAGCTTTAATCCTCCACACTCTGAAGCTATACCTATTATACTTTAATCTTAAAGCGAAAACAGGAGTTTATGAAAAAATTTTCATAACATGCAGACTAAATGACATAATCTACCTTTTTCCTGATTTTCATAAACTATAAAGAGTCGAAACTAAGGGATAAGAAAGCCCGTCTTCAATAAGACTTGCCTCTTCTTTCCTGTTATCCGTCAGGTAATACGTTTCCGAAAAAGAAGTCTGATAACGGGAAAGATATTCTTCCGGAGGAGAACTGAGATTGGAGAAATCACCCGAATAAACACCATTCCCGGTCTTAACAAGCGGAAGTCCGTTCTCCTGTAAAGGGGAATAATCTCCCCTTTTGAAAGAATAGGATTCTCCTTCTTTCGTTTCCTTCAGGCAAAGAATCAGACCAGCATCCTTCACTCCATAAATCTTATTCCAGGATTCAAACCTGGCTTTTGCCTGACTCAGGGAAGATGCATTCCTTAGAGCTGTCGTGTACCTATCTGCAAGGCCGGCATCCTCCAGAAACACAGAGACCTGGTCAAAATAAGACGTAGAATATCCAGTCTGAGGATTGATAATATGGCTATTACGGACAAAAGGAAGTTCTGGATGATACTTTCCCTCTTCATCCGGCAGATAAGAATAAAAGTACTGCTCATAATAACCGGAAGTCGATAAATTAAAGGGTCCGGAATGAGAGACCAGGACTTCATAAGGATTGTATTTTCCGCTGAAAAGACTTTCCTTTTCACAGGGATTGACATATTTAATCTTCCACTCACGTCCATCGGGTCTCTTCCCGATGGCTTTGATAGAAGAAGAACCGGAATTGATAATCCTTGAGATTTTCGGATATTTGGCAAGCATCATATCACAGAGATATTCGGTCGCAAAGCCCTTGGCATTTCCGCCAAGAGAAATCTGAAGATTCACATTCTTATAACGATTGAAAACGATGGACGAAGTCGAATCATCAAAGACAAGGATTCCGTTCCTTTCATCCTTTGATTTTGGAAGTGAAGCGGTTAGAGTATCTATGTTTTTCTTTTCCTTAGCGGAAAAAGAAGAAAAACGCATTCCCGTCGTAGATGAAAGGATGCTATTCTTCTTGAACTCGGAATCAAAGGATTCTTCCCCAGATAGTCGTTCCTCGTAAATATCATTGATATTTCCTAAGAACCTATTGAACCTTCCCTCGCTGTTCAACGTGAATTCGTAGCTTTTCTTCAGAAGATCATAAAGAAAAGAATCGACTTTCACGCTCTTCCCTGAGCCATAATTTTCATTGATGACTGCAACATTATTGAGGGCTTCTTTTTTTCCGTTTTCATCAACTAGAAGGTAATGATAATGACGATCAGTCAAAGCATGGCAATAACGGAAAGTTTCATCGAACTCCTGTTCCATGGAATTGAGTTCGCTCTGAGAATAATCTCCGTCATAATAGTAAATCTTCCCATTAATCGCTGTATTAAAAGGAGCTTTCGTGACTTCCTCGTCTTCATCAATCCGGATGCTGCCCTCTTTCGAAGAAAGGTAGCCGGCAGACAATGAAAAGATTTGTTCCTGCTTGTTGGTGCTTTTGCACCCGGAAAGAAAAAACAAAAAGGAAAAAAAGAAACTTGCTGTTATTCGTTTGTTCATAAAAAAATACGCTGCCTAGGCAGCGTATTTATTCTACCAGATTCTTCTAAAGGATGACTAGAAGCTCATCCTGACAACACCTAAGGAAGCACCTGCAAGAGAGAGGAGAAGAAGCGGAACACCACGGAAAGACTTACTCTGGCTCTCCTGATTCACGCGGTCATAAAGAGCAGAGAAGACGATAGAAGACAGAGCGAATCCGAGCGGGAGACCGATCCTGTAGCCAATCCACTTGGCAGTGGAATAGTTCAGCCAGGTAAGGGCTGCGGCTCCGACTGCAATAAGTGCGGTCCTGCAGGAACGTTCAATCCAATCCTCGTGCCTGTCTCTTTCTAGCTGAGGAACGAATTTCTTGAAGATCAATGTGAAGATTCCAGTCAGGAAGGCAGCAATGAGAATATAGATGAAGAAGGAAAGATAGGATAGGATTTCCCTTCCTTTTCCAAAGCGGGTAATCAAGATTCCGGCTGCAGAAATGATAAGGGATTCCACAACATAAAGGATAAGGAAATAGAAACGATGAGGATAATGCCGGTTTCCGAGATGGATGCCATCCCGGAGATCATGTCCCTGAAGAATCAGGTTCTGGGCGAAGAATGCCGTCAATACGGCTCCAAAGAACTGCATATTATTCCGCCTCCTTGAGTTTCATTTTTTGTTTTTTGTCCTGATGGGAAAGAACAAGATCAAGGATGGAACGATAGATACCCATCAATAGGCCGGCGAAGAGGAAGCCTCCGAAAGGCTTATCAAGAATAGACAAAGAGAAGATCTTCTTATCCCAGAAGACCGGGCCGAATTCCTGTCCTTTTCCGTTGGTGAAAGTGATGCAGCCGGTGGAAAGGATTTCCCGGAAGAGGGAAATGATGACTAAGGCAAGAAGGAAGCCGAGGAAGGAACCTAAGGAATAACCCCTAGTATCCGAGAGGGGATGGAACAGAGCCTCGTCTGCCTGATCAAGAATAAAAGAAGAAGTACAGAGGAACGGAACGGCAATCGTCAGGAATTTTCCGTTGCTTCCGTTGACATTGACAAATTTCAGAACGGAAGAAAAGCGAAGTCCGAGCACCCTTCCGAAAAGGGTAGATAAGCCAGCTGCAATGACAAGCGCAACAAGATAGGCACCGACCTTATCCAAGTGTTTTCTTAGAAGACAGAGGACAAGCTGAGTAATCAGAAGTTCGATACCAGCAATCACGCCAATGATCAGAGCGGTCTCCAAGCGAGTCGTACTGATCCTGACCAAGGTAAGTCCAAGGAAGAGAACAAAGAATGGATTCTTATAAAATAATCCGTCCAGGAAGCTTTTCCCGAAACCTGTTTTTTCGATTTTACTCATATTATTCCCTTCCTTTCAGGAACGTAAGAGCGGCATCCACCGCCTTTTTCCTGTCCCCATAGGTTTCTTCCGTGGTCGCACCGGCCATGACATCATCTCCGCCAAGGGTATAGCCGACAAACCTTTTTCCTTCGTTTTCTTCCGCCTGTCCAGCACCCCTGTCATCGGCAGATCCAGAATCAATATAGTGGTAGTAAGCAACTTTCAAATCCTTCACGCCAATAGAGAACTCAAGCGACCCGAAGGAACCATCATAGCTATTGAGATGGAAATAGTAGGCATTCACGCTTCCGTCAGCAAGGAAGACTTTATCCGCTTCCTTGATCCTTGCCTTATCGTCTTTGGCTAAGGACGAAAGGTCCAAAGCATCCCTTCCCTTAGGGGAATCGCTCTCAAACCTCAGTTTCACATCGTCAGAGAGAGCACCGCCAGAAGGACGAATACCGAAGTAAAGTCCAATCGCTGCTCCAAGGAAGATGGCTCCCGAAGCAGAGGCGATAATCCAGTTCTTTAACCTTTGTTTCATGATTTACCTTCCTTTCAGGAACATTCCGGTCGAAGGATTAATCTTGTTCCTCAGTCCGTAGGCTAGACCAGCCACTAATACTAATACAAAAAGCGAAACATTGACGGCAATCGGAATGATTTTTTTGTTTGTACGTCCGCTGTTGATCTTATCAAAGAACGGAGTCCTGACATTTGCAACAAGAATCGAATAAGCAACACCTTCTGGTGATCCGGTATAAAGACGGACAAGAAGTGTAAGAAGTGCACTAGTCAAAGCAAACCTCATTCTTCCAGAGCGGCTAGTTGGCGAAGTGACTGGATCAGTCAGGCAGAGAACACCGCCGAAGAAGATACCGCCGATAGCAAGATACCTGAAGGCATCCTTGAAAGCCCATCCTCCATCGCCGGCTCCTAAGAACCTGAGAACAAAAGCAAGGAAAAGAGAACCGATATAAACGACAGGTACGCGCCAATCAATAATCTTCCGAACACAGAGATAAACACAGATAGCAAGAAGAACAAGGACAAATGTCTCGCCTAAAGCACCCCGGTAATTACCAAGGATCCTGTCTTTAAAGGACAACCCACTGACAATAGCCGAGAATCCGTTCTTGCTATTGATAAGCCCCGGCAAAGAAGCACCGGTTGTGATAGTGAAGGAATCCGGTTTGCTTCCCAAATAAGTTTTCCTATCGCTTGTAAAGGCAAGCTGGAGGAACACACGTCCGAAAATTGCAGGATTAAGAATGTTGTGTCCAAACCCGCCGAAGAGAAGCTTGAAGACAAGAACAGATAGTACGGCACCGATAGCTAGCTTCCAGAAAGCAAGTCCAATCGGGCAAAGAAGAGCAAGAAGAAGACCAGTGACAAAGGAGTAGGAGTGAATGACGCGATAGAGGTACTCTTTAAATGCACCAGTTTTGTATTCTTTGTTGAAGAACACAGGTAGATTCCAGAAGACATCAGGGAGCATAGCAAAGACAATTCCAACAAAACCAAGAAGAATTGCAGTTAATCCATAGCTCTGGCCTGCGGTAACGAAATAATAAATGATACTGACAATCCAAAGGACCAGGACACAGAGGAAGAATTCCCTCCTCTGGGAGAAAGTCGATGCTTTCCGGCGCAGATGCGGAGTAAATTGCTTGGGATAATCCATTTTACTTCTTAGCCTCCTTCTTGGCCTGGATGACAAGTGCTTTCGCTGCCATCACATTCTGACTGACTTCGATGCGGCTAGGACAGGAATAAGAACAAAGTCCGCATCCACAGCACCTGTCAGCATTCAGCTCAATCCTGCGCTGGATATCTTTTGCCTTATAGGCCATCTGAATCTGGACAGGCTGAAGATCCATCGGACAGGCTTCGCAACAGTTTCCGCAGTGCCAGCAGGGTTCCGGACGGAAGGAAGATTTCTTCCTGACAGTAATTCCATCCGCCTGCTGAAGCAGGACATAGCGGCCATCCGCTAGAACATTTCCGTTCCTTGGACCGCCGTTTACAATTTTCAGATCATCTTCATCTTTAAATCCAGCAAGAGAAAGAAAATCCTCTGCCAAGACTCCGTAAGGAGCGACAATATTCCTCGGCTTAGCGACTTCGCCGGATACTGTCACACAGCGCCTATCGGCGCTCTTTCCCTGGGTGAAATATCTTCCTAAGGCAATATAAGTATAGATATTATCGACAATACATCCCGCCTCAATCGGAATGTGCTCATATTCTTTGCCGGTGACCAAAGTCACAAGATTCCGCTCATAGCCCCTAGGATAGGCATCTTTTGCTAGAACAAGTTCAACTGGAAGAGAAGAATACTTCGCCCTCCATTTCTTGCAAGCGTCAATCAGGGCAGGCTTATCCGTCTTCGTGCAGAAAGCCACTTTCTTTGCCCCACTGACTTTCAAAAGATAAGGAATGGCAAGGAACGCATACTCACATTTTTCAGCTCCGTAGACATAATCCGTAGTCAGATAAGGCTCGCATTCCACAGCGTTGATAATCAGGACGTCGCACGGCTTTCCGGAATTGAACTTACGGTAAGTCGGGAAACCGGCACCGCCAAAACCGATAACGCCGCTTTTCTTAATGGCATCAATGATTTCATTGATGCTTGTCTTGTCTGCAGTCTTCCTGGGAGAAAGGGAATCCCATTCTCCTTTATGATCGTTGTGAATAACAAAACACTGCCTAGTACGGCCAGAAGAAGTCCTCCTCTCCTGTTTTCCTTCAATTTTTCCGGAAACAGAAGAATAGATTGGAAAATCATCTGGTGCACGGAGACCTAAAAGGGTGCCCTTCTTTACAGGAGAAGATACCTCTAAAGCCTTGTTGAGCGGATTACCCCGGCCATCAACACAGGGAATATAGACAAACTCGGGATCAAAGGAAGTAATCGGAAGATCCTGAGTCTGTTCCTTTTTGCCTGGGATGGGGGCAGATTCCTCGGAACGGAATAAGTGGAACATGGTTTTTACCTCATTTTTAATAAAGAACCAGGTCCGGAAACCGGACCTGATTCAGCAGACTCTCAGAAAAGCTACTTGACTAAATAGCTATAGGCTTCATGGGCAAACTGGACATAGGTCTTCGTTTCGCTCATGGTAGCGCCAGTCTTAACATCTCCGATTGTAACGTATTTATGTCCATCAGCATCGGCTTCTTTAGAAGTGACTGCGTTATCCTTGGTAAGGTTCGTGAAATCAAGTCCGACAAATGCCGTCTCGACAGCGGCGATATTCCACTTCCACCAAGTCTGGTAATTTTCCGGTTTCACATCTTCCGGTGCGCCATGGCCGGTAGTCCAATAGTTGTTTCCGTATTCGGCTTTGGTTGCTGTCCTGTTTCCATAGGCGACTTTATCAGAAGATGCAGTACCATTAGCATCCTTGGCAATAGAAATCTGATGGAGGAACTGAGCGTTGTAATAATCATTGGCAAGATAGGCAGAAGAAGCATAGTAAGCCCTGGCATCTGCATTGCTTCCATTTGCATAAGCGACATACTCACGGCTCTTAGCAGCAGCTAAAGGGGTACCAGTCCAGACCTTGCCGTTGACCGAGATATACTGAGAATAATAATTATCGACAGCATCGGCTTTTTCAGTGGCATCGGTATGGAAATGAACCACCGGGGCATCGTTTCCGCTTTCGGCAGGGCGCTGAGCAAGCCTAGAGAGGAACTGATTGGTTTCATTGATGTTTGCATAGACGACCTTATTATCTGTTCCAACAACAAGCTCGGTCTTGGAGAAACAGTTCTGATGATCAAGTCCGAACTGTTCGACAACGCGGGACTCACCAGTGAAAGCAGACTTGGCTGCTTGAATATAAGTTTCGAAGGAAGAAATCGTTGCACCGGTATCGACACTATCAACAAAACCAGTCTTGGATTCAGCGGAATCAGAGGCTTTCTTATATTCAGAAGCGACTTTCGAAAGATCCTTTCCCTTCAATCCAGCTTCGATTTTGGAAATATTAGCTTTCCATCCTAAGCCATACCTTCCAGAAGGCCAATAAGAGGAATCCTCCGAGGCCTTAGAATAAATCGGAGAAATCAGTCCGTCGATTTTTTCACCGTTTTCCTTGGAGCCATAGGCATAATTCGTGGCAAGGGTATTATAAAGCTTGGCCCTGTCTTTCTGCTGGCTATAGGCTTTGGAAATAGCATCATAATCATCATTTCCATGCTTATAGGAAAGTTTGCCATCAGCAATAGTTCCAGTATATGTGACTCCATCAATTGTCAGATACTTTGCATAATAGGCTGTTTTTCCCTTTTCGGTTACAGCAACAACATTGTCGCCGGCTTCCTGAACCGCCGCCTTAGCAATAGAGTTTCCGCTAGAATCCGGGGCAGCACAATAGACAAGTTCGTCGAAATGGACAGATTGGGCAAGACCATCTTTAATCTGGACTTCTGCACGGATTAGATAGCTGCCATGAATGGAATAAGCGACACGGATACCATCGACATAGGTTTTTCCTTCTGGTGCGACAGTCGCACTATCACCAGGTTTGACAGAAGGGCTGGCAGACGTTCCGCTCTCACCACGAGGAGCACAACCGACTAAACCAAGGGCAGATAGACTCAGCAGAAACAAGACATTCTTCTTCATTTAAACAACCTCCAATAATTGTTGTTTGTAAGTGTCTTCTCTTAATAATAAGTATAGAAAGAGAAACACCGTCAGTTTAACTATATTACCCCAAATCAAAAAGTCAAGGAAAAGGGATAGCCGTAGAATTCTATCTAACGTTTTTAAACAATTTTTGAGAAAAAACACGAAATAAATAATTAGTTATAACTAACAAAGCAATCTTGTCTCAGAAAAAGGGTTGTAAATATTTTTCTGCATAAATTTTATGCGCAACAAAAAAAGAGAGAAGGCATGTTGCCTTCTCTCAGATGCAAGTCAGTTCTTTTACTTAGCTTTCTTCGGCTCCCAGCCGTAATTCAGGGCTTCTGGAATGAAGGAATCTTTATGTCCGCAGACCGGGCAAATAGACGGCTTTGCACCGACAGCAATATGTCCACAGACTGTGCACTTCCAGACAACCAGAACATTTTCCTTGATAACGACTTTCGTAGAACCTAGCTGGCTAAGCAATTCTTTGTAACGAGCTTCGTGACGGGCCTCGATAGCACCGACAAGGTCAAATTTGGCAGCAATTTCCGGGAAACCTTCTTCACGGGCAATCTTGGCAAACTCAGGATACCTAGATGTTTGCTCATAATGCTCGCCATTTGCGGCATCATTGAGATTGGCTTCCGTGGTCGGAATCGAGCCATCGTGCAGATACTTGAACCAGAGTTCAGCATGCTCGTTTTCATTAAGGCTAGTTTCCCTGAAGAGATCAGCAAATGCCTGATGTCCTTCTTTTTTAGCAACCGAAGCATAATAGGCGTACTTGGTGTGAGCCTGGCTTTCACCTGCGAAAGCTGCCTGTAGATTCTTTTCTGTCTGCGTACCGGCTAAACGCTTGAAATCCTTTTCTGTCATATAGAACACCTCCAATGTTCGCGATTATTATATCAGAATACGGAAGTAAGAAAAGTGAAACGCTTACAGCTAAGCAAACCATTCTAATCCATATGTATTTTGCGCTATGATATACAGGCTATAAGGGGCGGTTTGAACGATGAACAAAAAAGAAAAGAAAACAAAAAGCAGGGATAAGGTATCTTTATGGACATATAGGAAGCCTTACAAAGTACCTTTTATAATTGCATGTTTATGCATTACGCTAGAAAATGCTTTGGAGATTTCCTTGCCCTTCCTAATGAATATTATGCTATCAAACGGATTGGACCTTAATATGGATGGCACTTACTCCTATAATCAAGCCTTCGTCTTAGAAAGGGCTGGAATCAGGATTGGGTTTGCTATCCTCGCATTTGTCTTAGGCGTTCTAAGTGCTAAAAGGACTGCCAAAGCAGGACGTGGCTTCGGATACGAAAGGCGGAAAGAGGAATACAAAAAGATTCAATCTTTCTCCTTTGCAAATCTAGATGAATTCCGAATTAATTCTCTGATTACCCGTAGGACGAATGATATTCAGCTGATTTCCGATAGTTTCTGTCAATCCTTACGTCCTTTTCTTCGCGGACCTTTCCAGCTTCTGTTCGCATTTTGTTTTGCTGCCAGGATTTCCACGAAGCTTACTGTTGTCTATGCTATTGCCATTCCGCTGCTTGCTGTCGCACTCACTTTTGTTGTTCTCTTCTCCCGTCCAAAGTTCTATGCATTGCAGAAAGCCGTCGACCGCGTCAATCGAACAACAGATGAATCCTTGAGAGCAAGGAAGCTGATCCGTGCCAATGCCAAAAAGGACTACGAAGAAGAAAAATTTGGGCTCGTCAACAAAGACGTTAAAAAGGTTGCGACCTCTTCATTAGCATTGGTCGGATCCAACAGGGCTATCTCACAATTGAGGACCTATGCCTGTATTGTCGGAATCCTGCTCATCGGAGGAACCAACATTATTTCAAATTTTACGATTCCTTCGCAGATTAAGGATGAAGTCACGAACATCACCTCATTCCTAAGCTATACCACTCAGAGGATGGCCTCACTGGAAAGGATTTCTTCTGTTTTCAGGCTGTTTACCCGTTCTTCTGCATCCATTGAGCGTGTAAAGGAAGTCTTTGCCAGCAAGAGCGATATTATCGAAAACAAGGACTCTAAAATCAAATTCAAGGATGGCTCCATCGTCTTCGACCATGTTTCCTTCAAATACAATAAGGACGCAAAGGAAAATGTTCTTTCTGATGTCAGCTTCTCTATCAATAGTGGTGAGACAATTGGAATCCTTGGAGAAACCGGTTCTTCAAAATCAACGTTGATCTACCTGATTGAGCGCTTCTATGATGTTACCGAAGGTGAAATCAAAATCGGAGGCTATCCGATTAAAGACTATCCGTTGAAAGAGATACGGAAAGAAACTGCAATCGCGTTCCAATCCCCGCTTCTGTTTACCGGCACCATCCGGGATAACCTTCTTTGGGGAAATCCAAAGGCAAGCGAAGAAGATATCATCAGAGCCTGCAAGATTGCCTGCTGTTATGATTTCATCAGGAATTCTCTTCCCAACGGATTGGATACAAGGCTTGGTCAGTCCGGCGGAAATGTCTCCGGAGGCCAAAGACAGCGTCTTTGCATCGCCCGTGCTTTGCTTCGTCAGCCGAAGATCTTAGTTCTCGATGATTCCTTCTCCGCCTTGGACCGTATAACGGAAGCCCAGCTGAAAAAGAACCTTGAGGAATGCTATCCGGAAAGGACAAAGATTGTCATCTCCCAGAAGACTTCCACCATCGAGGACAGTGACCGGATTATCGTTCTGAGAGACGGAAGAATCAACAACATCGGAACCTCTTCCTGGCTATTAGAGCACGACCCGATTTACCAGGATATTTATAAAGTTCAGAAGGAGGGACTCGAAAAATGAAAAAGAACAGCAATCATTCCCGTCCAAAGAATCTCAGACGCACATTCCTTCGCCTTAGGTCTTACTTCAAGCCTTATTGGTTCCTCTTCCTTCTTGTCGTCTTAAGGACAATCTGGACTGCTATCGCAAACCTGGAAGGAACCAGGTATGCCGGTGATAGGACAAACTATATTCTGAATTCCCAGAATGTCGAGGCTTCTGTTCGTTATGCCACCTACTTTTCCATGGGAACAAAGCTTATCATCCTGTATCTGACCGGTGCTCTCTGTGCTCTCATCCATAATGAAATTAGGGTAGTATTAACACAGAAGATTCTTTATAAGCTCCGTTCGCAATTGATGGCAAAGAGGCAGAACCTCCCCATCAGCTACTTCGATACGCATACCCATGGAGAAATCAGGTCCTTCTTCACCAACGATGTTGACTCCCTTCTGAACTGCTTGAATGATTCCATTGCCAACATCATTCTTTCTGCCACAAACAGGATCGGAACGATTGTCTCCTTGTTTATTCTCAATGTCCGACTAACTCTGATTGTCCTTGTCTTTATCATCGTCAGGATCGTCTTCAGGGCAATCAACGCGAAAATCTCACGGAAGTACTTCGTCAAGACACAGCAGGCTCTTAGCAATGTCAACTCCGTTGTCGAGGAGGATATCTCCGGAACCAAGGTCATCAAAGCCTTCAACCACGAAGAAGCAAGCTATGAGAAGTTCGCTGCTGCCAACCAAGAATGGAAAGAGGCAAGCAGCCAGGCCTTCTATCATACCCAGAGGAACACACCTTTCTTTGTCTCTTTGTCCTATCTCAACTTTGCAGTCGCTTCTGTTCTTGGCGTCATCGCTTTGTGCACAGGAAGGTTTGGAGCCCTGAATTTCGGTCAGCTTCAGTCTTATCTTGTTTTAGTCCGTAACGCCTGCCGTCCGTTCAACTACTTCACTAGGCATTTGAATAACATTCTCTCGGCGAGGGCGGGTGCGGAACGCATCTTCGGATTCCTGGATGAAAAAGAAGAGCAGGAAACCGGAAATATTACGCTTGAGAAGATCAGCGAAGAGGAAGATTTTGCCAAACGTTATGCTTGGAAGAAAGCAGACGGAAGCTTAGTTCCACTGGAAGGCAAGATTGAGTTCAAACACGTCTACTTCTCCTATGTCAAAGGCAAACCGATTCTTCAAGACATTTCCTTTGAATGCCATCGGGGAAAGAAGACGGCATTCGTCGGAGCTACCGGTGCTGGAAAAACAACGATTATATCTTTATTAGCTCGGTTCTATCCAATCGATTCCGGAGAGATTCTCTATGATGGTATCAATGTCATGGATATCGAGCTTGAATCCCTTCGCCGTGCTCTTTCCATGGTTACGCAGGATACCCACCTCTTCACCGATACAATCGAGAACAATATTCGTTATGTCCGCCGTCATTCCACCCATGAGGAAGTCGTCTGCGCCGCAAAGAAAACACAAGCCGATTCCTTTATCCGCCGTTCTCCGGAAGGTTATGATACAATGCTATACGATGATGGCGCAAACCTCTCCGAAGGCCAGCGTCAGCTCCTTGGCTTGACCAGAGCGACGCTGAACCAGCCTCCAGTTCTGATTCTGGATGAGGCGACAAGCAACATCGATACACGAAGCGAGCTGCTGATTCAGAAGAGCCTGAACGAATTAAGGAAATCCCGTACGACCATCAGGATTGCCCATCGTCTCTCCACAATCCGGGATGCCGATGAAATCATCGTACTTGATCATGGTGTCATCCAGGAAAGAGGCACGCAGGACGAACTATTGGCTCTCCATAAGAAGTACTACGACCTCTATACCGGAAAAGTCGAACTCAGTTAAAACCATAAAGGAGCTAGAAAAATGGAAGATAATATCAAAGGTACTCTGATCATTGCCGAAGAGAATTATCTTCCTTTTCTTTTTGAGTATTCTGCAAAGGACTTATCCAAGAATATCACGCTCTGGTCTACCAAAGACCTATTGGATACTGTGGGAGATAAAATTGACGAAAATGCGATTCCCTTTCTCAGGAAGAAAGGAATCGGATATGGGAAAGCCAACAAGTACTTGAATCTGCTTGCTATAGCGGACTATACAAAGAATCCAAAGCTCTCAGCGATGCGAAAAGAACTATTCGAAAACAAGAGGATTATTCCAAATCCCTTAGGCGAAAAAAGGCTTAAGTCTTACCATGTCTATCTTTTCGAAAGGCAAGAAGATATCCAGATTCATGGCTTTTTAAAGAGACACGGAATCACAGCTACTGACAGGAATATTGAAACCCTGCAAAGAGACAATCATTTCACTCCTTTAATCCATCCGAGGATCAATCTCTTTTCTGATAAGTTCCATCAATTTAGGTATATTTTCTCTGATATTCGTAAAAGATTATTAGAAGCATCGGATGAAAAACTAAAGTCAGATATAACCATCCACATCAATGGACAAGAGGATGCTTTCTATTTGAAGAATATCGGTTTTCTTTTTGGCATTCCTGTCATCAGGAATTTATCTTCGCCGTTTCTATCAGAAGAAGGCATCAAGCAAAAAGTAGAAGAATTCTATAAATCCAAAAATTTCCTCTTCCGTGAAGAGGAAAAGGAAGATAAGAACAGGAAGACGTTATCCGGCTTAATCAAAAAATACAAGCTGAATGAAATCAAGGAAGAGAAAAATCTTGGTTTTTCCTTCGCCTTCTCCTGTCTGCTTGAAATCCTTAGCCATCAGAAAAGGCAGACTTCAAGGAATAGCAGAGGCATCCGTGCAACCGATGGTTTTGCCTTTCGTCCGAACCAGATTGTCTATGTCACCGATTTTGTTTTCCCGCGTTTCTATAATGAATTCAAAGACAACAATGTCCTTTCCGACGACGAATTAGTCAAAGTCGGTGCCAATCCAAGCTATGTCCTGACAAACTTAGATAAGCGAAGGAAGAAGAACTATCTTTCCTATAGGAATATTGTTCTTCTTTCCAGAGTCAAGCAGCATCTTCAGGATACGATCTTCCCCTCTCCTTTCCTTTCCGAATTAAAAGAAGAAGCAAAACAAAGGAAAAAGGAAAATCCGGATTTGATGCTTCCTCCGCTTTCTTCCCAGTTGGATTACAATTCGGAAGGCGTCTATACGACAAAGGCACGGAACATCTATCTGGCAAGTCAGAGAGACTCGAAATTCCGTTTTTCTAGATACGTCCTTAAAGAAGCCGATAAGACAGAAGCCACTGTATTCAACGGATACGATCATTCCTTTACCGGACTAAAGGAAAACAAGTATCCGATTCCGGATCATTTTTCAATCACGAATCTAGAAAGCTATGTGCTCTGTCCATTCAAATACTATCTTGAGAACACAATTCCTGATCAGGTCCAGGATTATTTCTCCCGTTTCCGTGGAACAAGGATCCATGCTGTCTTTGAAAGCGTCAACCACAAAGACTTTGATTTCGATTCTGCCTTTGCCCACGGAAAAGAAACTCTGAAAAAAGACAGGGAGAAAAGAGGACAGGCTTTTGACAGGCAGAGGGAAGCCAGCGTAGAGAATATCCGAATCTGGCTCAAGCTCATCGCCGGAGAGATTCGTAACCAAGTTAAGGAAAACGTTAATCTCATCGAAAACTCAAATGATGCCGAAGAAAGAATCGAATTTACACTAAGAGACGGCGATAAAGAATACCAGTTCCTAGGAAGCATCGATAAAATCATTTTCAGCGAGAATGAAGGCCGACATTTTTATACAATAGTGGACTATAAGACCGGCGGAGAGAATTTTGTTCCGATGGAGACAATCTTCGGAAGATCCATTCAGCTTCCCCTTTATGCCTATGCTATTGAGCAAAAGCGAAAAGAAGCCAAAGAAAAGCATATTGATACTATTCCCTATAGGCCGAATCTGAAATCCACTTTCGGCGGCTTTGCTATTGAGCATATCTATGCCTCCTCGCCAAAATCCAGGTTCAGGACAAGCGGAAAGAATCCAGTCCTATCCAAAGACGGTTTGGATAAGAAAATCCGTCTATCCGGTGCTGTTTTAGAAGATGAAAGCTACCTCAAATCCAGGACGAAGTTTTTGATGAAAGGCGAAGATGGGGAAAGGGAAATCACAAGCAATGTTGCTTACAAAAAGGATAATTCACTCGATTTATCAAAAATGGTCCTCTTTGCGCCCGTCTGTTCTTTCACTAATCTCGAAGAAGAAGCGGCTATAGAAGACGAAAAGAAAAAAAGAAGAGATAGGAGCCGGATTTTCCAGGACAGCAAGCAAGCTGCACTCAATATCATCCACAAGCTGGAAAAAGGCGAGTTTCCGATTGCTCCGACTTCCAACCCACTGAATGTCTTTAACAATAAGAATCTTCCCTGCCGATACTGCAATTACAAAGACGTCTGTTATCATAAAGCGAGTGATGCCATCAACTACAACTCCGAATACAGAAAGATAATGCTCAAACGTAAAAAGGAAGAAGAGAAAAAGAATAATGGCTAGTTTCAATAATGAACAGCAGAAAGCAATCTCTGCTGGCGCTGATAAAAACATTCTAATATCCGCAGGTGCTGGCTCTGGTAAGACCAAGACTCTGACCGAGCGCGTCTTTTCTTTGATCGACCAGGAAAAAGTAAAACCAAGCGAACTTCTTGTCAGGACGTTCACAAACAATGCCGCCCATGAAAGGAAGGAAAGAATCGTCGCCCGCTTTGAAAAAGCAGAGAAAAACGAAAACGACCCTGTTCGCAAGAATCGTTATAAAAAGCTCAGCGACGAGAGGCTCTCCTCTCATGTTCAGACATTCGATTCTTTTTCTCAGTACCTTGCTGTTTCCTATGCCTCGGAATTAGGTATTTCACCAAATATCACTATCGCTGATGAGACCGTAAGGGAAACTAGAAAACAGGTCCTTCTAGATGAATTGCTGAAAGAAACCTATCTTGATGAAAAGAAATCAAAGGATCTCTTTGAGTTAGTTCATTCTTTGACTAGGCAGAACGATAACGTCCTTCGTAAAATCATTCTGGATATCGATGACAAAAGGTCCTCCATCACAGAAGAAGAAAAAAACAAGTTCTTCTCGGACTATGAGAACACCTATCTTTCCGATGAGGTTCTTAACCGATTCAAACAGGAATATATCTCAAATACAAAAGAAAAAATCAAGCATGGCCTCGTTTTCAGCTACCTATTGTCTAACTTCTATTCTTCCTGCAGCGAAAAGGAAAAAGAAGTCCCTATCCGCTTTGCAAACTCAAGGTTATCCAATGATGTCCTTTATAGCCTCCGATACAACGAGCTTCCATTCCTAAGCGAAACAGAGCAGAAAAGGTATGATGCTTATCTCGGGCTTCTTGAAAAAGAAGGAGACAGCTTCATCATCGCCTTAGAAAACTTTGTCCAGGACAACAACGAGCTCTTTGCTATTACCAGAAGAGAAAAGAAACTTTTCGGAGGTCCTAGCAAAGGAGAAGGCTTCTTCTATAGGAAAGACAGGCTTTCTGGAACAAAGCCTAGGATTTCACCGATAACCGGAGATCCCGAAGAACTCATTGCCCGTGCAAAAGAAAGGAAAAAGCCGGTTCTTTTCCTGTTATCCTTAGTAAAAGAATTAGAAAAAAGAATCGAAGACTTTAAGAAAGTCAGCAATTCCTTTACTTTTGCTGACGTCGATAAAAGGGCGCTGTCTCTTTTGACAGAGGACAAATACAAAAACATCGCCGATGAAATCCGGGAACGTTTCACTTATATCATGGTCGATGAGTATCAGGATACCAATGATGCCCAGGAGCTTTTCCTTGCCGCCTTAAGGAAACCGCACAAAGACGGAAAGAAGGCACATATTTTCTGTGTTGGAGATGCCAAGCAGTCCATTTACGGATTCCGTAATTCCAAGGTCGAGCTCTTCCGGAACCGACAGAAGGACTACACAAAGAATCCAGAACATGGTGAAGTCATCACCAGGAACAGGAACTACCGCTCTCAGCCTCTTCTCCTTCACCAAATCAATGAGATTTTCAAGAAATACAGGACACTCGACCATGGCGGAATTGACTACCAGTCTATGGATGAGCAGCTGAATTACGATGAAGCTGTAGACCTCTACAAAGATAAGAAAAGGCAGAATCACCAGTTCGGAATTTCCCGTATCATCTCCATTCGGGAAGATTACGACGGAGCAAGGAAAGCACCTGACAAAGTCCGCTGGGAGATTGAAGCGATAGCAGACGATATTTCAAAAAAGAGGAAAGATGACTTTGAAATCTATGACCGGGATATCGGAGGACTTCGTCCAGTCCGCTACTCGGACTTTGGCATTCTCTGCCGAGTAAAGACAAATTTCAGTCTTTACCAAGAGATTTTCCAGCAAAGAGGAATACCTTTGAATTCAAGCCAAGAGAATTCCTTATCGGAAGTCGAACCGGTAATCGTCATTGAATCCCTCGTAGGCTTAAGGTCCTATATCAGGGGAAAGAATCCAACCTGCCAGGTCAAACACCTTTTCGCTTCGATTGCCCGGAGCTATATCAGGAATTACCCTGATGATAAACTCTATACGATTCTTTCCTATGGAAAAAGCAAACAGACTCCGCAAGGCACTTTGGATCTCGTGAAACAGGATCCTCTTTGGGAACAGAGGAAAGAGTTCATCAATGAAAACAAAAACAACTCGTTCACACAGATCTATACCAACAGGATTTCTTCGTTCCATCTGATTGATAACCTCTACCAGCTCGGGAATATTTATGTTTCTATTTCGAAGCTTGAATCCAGGCGTTCGATGGTTAAGAACCAGGAGGACAGCGGAGAAGGAAGGGAAGACTTCCTTGCTTTAAGGCAGAACAGGAACAAATACAGAGTCGAATTCACTGACAAATCCTCTGTCAGGAATGCAAATGCCGTCAATCTTAGGACAATCCATGGTTCCAAGGGCTTAGAGAGGAATGTGCTATATAGGCCAGTTCTCCAAAACAAGATCAGCAAAGGAAATCCAAGGAACGATCCAGACTATGATTTTTCGTTAAAGTACGGAATACTGCTTCCGAATTACTCCTTGAACCCGGTCTATGACAAAAAAGGAGAACTGCTCAGTTTTCCGAATGAGGAATATTATCCTTTCAACTACAAATTATTCCAGCTCGAAGACCATGGCAAAGAGGAAAAAGACGAGCATGTCCGTCTCTTCTATGTCGCCGTTACCCGTGCGGAAAACAATCTTATATTGGTCGGTGACGGAAAGGAGTCTTCCGATAAGAAGGAAGAAGATGCCCTCTATAGGTTAAAAAGGCTCAAGAACTGCAAGGAAAGGAATCCTCTCCTTTTGCATGATTCGACCAGGAAAGAAGATTTAGAAATTGCCAAGGATGCCTTAGATGGACTCCGTTTTCCGTTAAGCGGCCAAAGGAAAAGCAAAGAGAGCAAGCTCCTGTATCAGGAGGTCTCTGATTTTATCCTAGACTACTATCAGCAGAACTACGAAAGCATAAGGAGCCAGATCAGGAGCGACCTCGGTAGTCTGTATCGAAAACGATTTGTCGACTCAAATCCATCCTTGAATGACATCTGCCGGCTCTTCGCTTACCATTTCTGGAAAAAAGATATTGTCTCTTTTGATGCAAGGAATGATTTTATCGACTCTTTTGTCTTAGATGCTCTTGAGACAGAAGAGGAGGATATGGATTCGGATGAAACCGAAGAAGAACCATTTGGAATCCAGGATAGGAAGAATAGGTCAATTGCCGAGCGCAAAGATTATAGGCTTGAGTTCTTCTCTGCCTTAAAAGATGGAAAACCAGAGAAGCTGAATGTAAAAGCATACAAATCAAAATCTGATACGATGAATCATATTAACACTGCTTTCTTATTGTCTTTTGCTTATTATTTCACTGCTGCCAACTCAAAAGGTGGTGTAAAGTATGCGATAAGAAGAGACTTCTATATGGATGATTATAAAATCCCTTATACAATCTTTAGCAGGGACAATCTGAGCAAACAAAAGAAGAAAAAAGACAGGCATGAATTTCTTTTTGCAGTGCCGACAAAAGAGAATGGTTTACTGAACGATGACAAAATCCAGTTCTCGGAAATCAAGAAAATCCGTGCTTCCAAAAAATTGGTCAGCGATGAACCAAAAAGCGAGAGCAGGAACTATGGAACCTATCTGCATGCCCTAAGGCAATGTCTTGACTTGAAGAATCCGGATTTCAACTTGATTCCAGACAAGAAAGAGAAAGAACGCTTAATTAAAGTATTCGATACTCCAATCAGGAAAAAAGCAAAAGAATCGACGAGTTACCGGCAGGAGTTCCATTACAACATCGATGACAATGAAAGGAGCAAAGGCTCTTTGGATCTCTTCTTTGTCAAAAACAATGAATACTATATTGTCGACTATAAAACAAAGGATATCGATGATGATGCCTATCCGAAACAGCTTCATGTCTATCAGCATGTAATCGAAAAGCTTTATCCTTCTTCGAAAAATCATATCCATCTGTATCTTCTTTCGATTTTGAATGCGGAAGAGAAAGAAATCCCAGTAGACGAAGATTCTTCCTTATAGGAAGAATAAAGTCCTTTCTTAGATTTTGGGAAAAGATAATCGAAAAAAGATATCCTAGGATACCCTTAGATTTTTCTGATTGCTATAATAGAGCGACGAAAGAACAGTATTACCATGGAAAAAGAAGAAAAAGAAAACTCCATCGAAGAAGAGGAAAAGAAAGAAATCGAATCCAATGAAGGAAGGTCTCTTTCTTCCGACTCAGCTTCCAGCGAAGAGCTGCATGATGCTCTAATCCATGCAGACAAAAACAATCTGATTAAAATCTTTGATGATAACTCACCTGTCCAACTAGCCGATGCCCTTCTCCCCTTAGGCAATGATCAGATTGTCCTTTTCTATTCCATTATTTCTTATGATTACGATAAATTAGGTGAGATTTTCTCTTATCTCTCCGTGGATGAAAGAATTTCCCTTGTGAACAATCTTCCGAAAAAGACAATCCAAGCAGTCTTATCCAACGTCCCGAACGATGATCTCGCAGACTTCTTAGAGGATATTACAAAAGCTTTACGGAGCAAAATCCTGGCTTATCTTCCAAGCAAACGAAGAGCAATCATTGAAGAACTCGCCCGTTTCTCCGATGACACCGTCGGATCCATCAGGACAACCGAGTATCTTTCCGTCTTATCCGGAACCACTGTCAATGATGTCTTAAAGAAAATCAAGGCAATCGGAAACCAGCTTGAAACCGTCCGGACCATCTTCGTAGTTGATGAGAAGAACAAGCTTCTCGGAACCGAAAGACTAGAATCCCTTAGGTTTGAAAAGCAGGAAGCCCGAATCGATCAAGTCAGGAGCAAGGACTTCTCCTTTATTTCTCCTGTCGCTGATAAGGAAAGCGCAGTGCCAATCTGCCAGGAATATGACCTTCCTGTACTTCCGGTCGTCAGCAAGAACGGCGAAATGCTCGGCATTGTCACTTTCGATGATGTCATGGATGTCTTAGAGGAAGAAAGCACGGAAGATATTCTTCATCAAGGCGCAGTCGCTCCAAGCAAGACACCTTATAGGCAGAACAAAGTTTACCGGATTGCGTTTTCTTATGTTATCTGGCTTGTCATCCTTTTGATTCTCAATACCTTCTCATCGATCGTCTTAAACCGTTTCGAAAGGGCGCTGACAACACTTCCTGTTTTGACCGCCTTTATTCCTGCCTTAAACGACTCCGTCGGAAACTCCTCGAGTCAGACTGCATCCATGGTCATCCGTGCCATGGCCACTGGCGAACTCAACAAGAAAGACTATTTCAAAGCCTCAAGGCGTGAACTATTAGTCGGTGCCATTACAGGTTGCCTGTCCGCAGTATTCAATTTCGGATGGGTCATTGCCGAGCTGAATATCCCAGGCCTTTTGGGCTCGGATTCCCAAAGCTTTTTAAACAACCCTGCCTTCATGGCAAGCTTTGGAAACAACAAGCAGCTAGTCATCAGGACAATCGCTGCCATTACTTCCTTGGCTCTGTTCGTCGGTATTACCTTTTCGAAGTTCTTTGCTTCTTTGCTGCCTCTCCTTGCCAAAGCACTTCATATCGATCCAGCCGTCAGGTCTGGTCCTCTGAGGACATCCATCAGGGATATCATCACGCTTCTCCTCTATTTCGGAATCGCAACCTTGATTATCAATTCCATTGATCCTGGAGAGATTCCTCTTTCAAGGAATATCAGGATGAACAGGACCTTATAACAAGAGGACAGAATATGAAAAAAGATAAGAATATTGAAAAGAAACCGGAAGAAATCAAGGCCGATGAAAGCATCAAAGGCCGTGTCAATCATCCTCTTTCTCCCGATGCCTTAAAGGCAATCATTCATAACAAGAACACAAATATCCTCAATATCAGGGTCGACAGCTATGATCCTATCAACGTTGCCAAGGCGGTCGAAGAATTAGATCCTGAGGAAATGCTTTTCTTCTTCAAGACCGTCAAGAGCGACCTCTCCGCAGAAGTCTTTACTCATTTGAGCCAGGAATCCAAGGAGGAAGTCGTCTCTGCCTTTTCAAGTACAGAGCTTCACAATCTTGTTGAGCCAATGGCAAAGGATGACCTTGTGGACTTTGTAGATGATCTTCCTTCGAATTTAATTACAAAAGTATTAAAAGCAACTTCCCCAGAAGATAAGCAACTTGTCACATCATATCTCAATTTCAAGGATGACTCTGCTGGTACCATTAGGACTCCAGAATACTTAGAACTGAAAGACAGCGATACCATCGGACATGCCATCAAGAAAATCCGGGAAGAAGGAGAAAGCAAGGAAACAATCTGGGAACTATTCGTTATCGACAACACCCGAAGACTTGTCGGAACCGTCACACTGGATCGTCTGATCGAAGCAGATGAAAACGATAAAGTCGAAGCGATAAGGAACACCGATGTCATCTCTGCCAATGTCAATACTGACCAGGAAGTCGTTCTGAAGGCCTTCCGAAAATACGATGTCTCGGTTATCCCGGTTGTCAACAATGACCAACGAAGGCTTGGCATTATCACCTTCGATGATGCAATGGATGTAGCATCTGACGAAATCACCGAAGATATCGCTTTGTCCTCCGCAGTCTTGCCTAGTGAAACTCCTTATAGGAAACTTAATATCTTCAAGAGGGTTAAGAATTATGCGGTTTGGCTGATTGCCCTTCTTGCCTTAGACACTTTCACTTCCATAGTCATGGCAAACCTCCAGGCTCCTTTAGCCATCTTCCCGCTTTTGATTACCTTGCTGCCTTCCATTATGGCAGCAAACGGAAACGCAACAGATCAGACCTCAGCTGTTACCATTCGCGAAAGGGCCTTGGGGAATATTACGGAAAAGAATTTCGGAAAAGCACTATGGAAAGAAGCACGTGCTGCAAGGATCACGGGTGCTATCTTAGCCATTGTCGCCTTTGGTTGGACAAGGCTTGAAGTTTCCACGCCTCTTCTGACAAAGAGCGATGAATCCATCGCTTATATTCAGAACTACTATGGCGGCAACACAACCCTTGTCTACCTCCTGATTTCCTTAGCTTCCGCACTGACTTACTTCTTATCGATTACGATTGCAAAAGTCCTAGCCTGTTCGCTTCCTAGGCTGGCAAAGAAGAGGCACCTCGATCCTGCCGTAAGGTCCCAGCCTGTTCTCTCCACCATCATGGATATCAGGTCCATTGTCTGTTTCTTCCTCTTCTCTTTGATCATCTTAAAAGGAATCTAAAGGATTCCTATGTGTCAAAGATTCAGACTCAGTCATTCATCAAATGCTCTCTTCTCGTCCTTAAACGGATACGAAGAGAGTTTTTCTCTTGAAGAAACGAACTTGAATCAGCCTGCGTTATGCCTAGTCAAGGAAAACGGCCAGTATAAAGCAAAGTATCTGTCTTTCGGGTACTCCGTTTTAGGAAAAACGGTCTTCAACGCAAAAAGTGAAACAGTTTCCCAGAAGATTCTTTTCATGGAAGACTTCCAATCAAGAAGAGCACTTGTACCAGTCACTGGCTTCTATGAGTACGATAAAAATAAAATCCCGCATTATTTCGAGGAAGAAAACAAGCAAATGTTCTATCTTGCAGCCATCTATCATGGTTCTTCTTTTGTGCTATTGACTGAGAAACCAGTAGAAGCAGTCTCTTACTATCATCCGAGAATGCCTTTTGTTATTAGTAAAAAAGAAACGTCCCTGTATCTCAATACAGAGACTCAAATCAAGGATAGGATAAATCGAACACGCGTCAAACTTGTGGATGCAGATAGTCCTCAGCTTTCTTTATTCTAGCCCTGCCTTTTCAACTCATAGAGTCCGATGGCAATGGAAGTCGTCAGATTCAGGCTATCGACTTCATCGCTTTGCTCGATTCGGATGTTGTTTTTGTTATGAATTTCCTTAGGAAGCCCGGTGGCCTCGTTTCCAAACACTAAGGAACAAGGCTTCCTGAACTTAACGTTCTTTAAAGGAGAGCTCGTATCAAGGACGAAAGGATAATAAGGACGTGGATAGGATTTCCTGTAATCATCAAAAGAAGAAAACGTTTCAATCCGGAGATGGAAAAGAGCGCCCCTGGAAGCACGGACAGCCTTTGGAGAGAAATAGTCGGCGCAGGGAGTAATCAAAGCAAGATCATGAAAACCGAAAGCAAGAAGTGTACGCCTTGCGTTTCCAAGGTTTCCCCTATCCGAAGGATTCACCATGACAAGATGACAAGCGCTTGGATCAAGAACAGATTCGAACTTTGAGAAAACGCCTAGGACATGTGCGTTTTCTTTGCTTTTAGTAACCGAAAACGCCTTTGCAGAAACAACAATCTTTTTATTATCAACCCTTGTCAAAAGCTTTTCATATCCGGGCGTATTGACAGCATCCGGTGATACATAGATAATGCGAAGCTTATCCGGCCTATTGTGAATCAGCTCGAATGTCGGGAAGAAGCCTTCCGTGTAAGAATAATCAAGATCTTTCTGGTAGTTTTTTATCATAAATTTATTGTATATGTTTTTCGAGGAAGAAAAAAGCCCGGTGATGCATCCGGGCTTTTAGTTTCTGATTTTAGTTTAGTTATCGGAAACGAATGGTAACAGAGCCATATAACGTGCACGTTTGATGGCAGTTGCTAACCTACGCTGATACTTGGCAGAAGTTCCAGTGATCCGCTTCGGAGTAATCTTGCCGCTGGGCGAGATGTACTTCTTTAAGAGATCGACATCTTTGTAATCGATGTACTTGATATGGTTCTTCGTGAAGTAGCAAACCTTTTTACGGGGTTTCATTCTTTTGAACATATTCTTTTTTCCATCCTTTCTCGTGAGCTAATAGCTAGAACGGAAGATCGTCGTCCGAAGAATCGATTCCCTCATGGGAAGCATTGCTGTTGCTGTCCTGGATATCTTGGTTGACGCTAGGAGCATAATCGCTCGGAGCGGCATCCGAAGCTCCTTTCCGTTCAAGGAACTGAACGGATTCGGCAACGACTTCGATGACCGAACGTTTCTGTTTGTTACGATCTTCGTAGCTGCGCTGATTAAGACGGCCGTCAACACCGATCAAGGAACCCTTGGTGCAGTATTTGGCAACATTCTCAGCAGTCTTGTTCCAGCAGGTACACGGAATAAAGCTAGCAGAACGCTCAGCACCGGTCTTTGCGGGGTTATCCACTGCAATGGTGAACGATGTCACCGACCTTCCGCTGTTCGTCCGCTTCCTTTCCGGATCCCGGACCATTCTTCCGACTAATACGACACGATTCATTCCAGCCATAGCTAATCTCCTTTCCCGAGTGCTTTAATTAATGAGCAACGGTGAAAAGGAAACGCATGACCTTTTCGTCAAGAAGCCTGACTTTGGTTGCCTGGTCGACAATAGCGCCTTCAGCGTTAAGTTCGACGACAACATAGTAGCCTTTGGTCTGCTTCTTGATTTCATAGGCCAGGTCTCTCCTTCCCCACTTATTGACGCCGGTGATCTGTGCACCATTGTCCGTGAGAAGCTTCTGAAGTTTTTCGTTTTCCTTCTCTAACTCCTCATCGCTAAGAGTGGGCATAAGGATGTACATGAGTTCATATTTCTTCATGTGTTTATACCTCCCTGTGGTCTTTCGGCCGACTCTACATCAGGAGCCGGCAAGAAAGTATACGGCCTTTTATAGAAAAGGCCATTTGATATTTTACCTAACCTGAGGAACAAAGTAAAGGGATATTTCTTCTTGTCCTTTCCACCTCTCTCACTTTATATTAGTTTCCAATCGGATTTTTTCCAAAGGATAATCAAACGGCACTACTTATTCTCTTTACTATCCCAAGCTGCCACACAAACCCACCGACTAATTCAGAAACCATTTGATGTCCTATCGAATAAAAAGATATTTGTGCTTTTGAAATTACTATCCCCGCTATGAAAACAGCAGCAACTAACGGTTTAGAAAAGGAAAGACTCTATCTTAGAAATCATGTTTTTGCTGTCTCTATGATCAGCATTCCTTTCCTTTATATTGATTGTAACTACACCATGATTTTCTATCTAAATTCCCATCTTTCTTCATAAAAGCCAAGCATTGAAAAAGGGATTTGCTAACATCAGGATGCCCTCTATTATTTCTAGAATAACTAGATTTTCGAAAGAGAAAGAAGATTATCAAAGCGCAACCACCCATCCTTGAAACGGATTTTCAGCTGTGGGGTGTCACAATAAAGGAACCTCTTCCTTTGTGTATAGATTCTCCCCTCTTCATAATAGGTAACCTTCACGATTTCTTTCTTCTTTAAAGAAACCAAAGTATTGTTAATATCCTCCCTTTCATCTAAGGAAAGCTCAGGACGGGGGACTTTTTCCTCCTCTCTTTCCCTTTCATCTAGCCTTTCATATTGTCCAGATAGCGACTTGAACGGCAACCACTTTTTCCTACCTCTCATGCGTGATGTCCTCCAATTTGATTACTCCGTGTCAGAAACGTACTCGAGAGAGACCTAGCTGAACACGGCCTTGCCTTCCTCGCCCCATATCTCTTACGAATATGAAGCAGTGTCTTCTCCAAGCCCTCGACTCTTTCATCTTCCTTATAGTCTTCAAACAATGTCAGCTGTTCCTCTTCCTTAGGCCGAACATCCTCGGCAACAATTGATATCTGCCGATAAGTTCCCTTTCTCTCCTCTTCTGGCCTGTCAAGGAAAATCCGTACAAGCTCCTTCCCGATTTTCCTTGCAGAATCCGTCGGAGAAAAGAAACTGGCTTTCTTGCCGAACCCTGTATGGTCCTTATATCCAAGGAACAGAACAAATGTATTCGCTTTTACTTTCTCCTCGTACCTTCGGTCAGATAGCTCAATGGCCCTATCCCGGATCCTCGTCGGCATTTCACTTGAGTCATAATCCCGTAAGAGGACCTGTCCGACAGAAAAGCTATGATGGTTCGATACATACGTGTCCTTAAGCAAAGCGTCATCATATCCATGGCTATGAAAATAGATTTCCTCCCCGATAACACCAAGCTCCTTCGCCAGATACTGAGGATCCGAGACAGCAATATCTCCGATGGTATAGAACCCCCTTTTATTGAGTCTCTTTTCCATCCGTGATCCAATTCCCCACATTTTAGAAAGAGGGGAAACCGACCAGAGATGTTCCGGCACGCTCTCATAAGTCCAGGAAGCAAGGCAGTCGGCACGATGCTTTGCCTCAATATCCCTTGCCGCTTTTGCCATAAAGAGATTCAATCCGATTCCGGCAGTAACCGTAAGTCCTGTCTTATCCTTAATCTCGTTGATAATCTTTCTCGCGTAAGACTCCGGCGTATCCTTTTTGATGGCAAGATAGTCTGTAACATCAAGAAAGGATTCATCAATGGAGTAAACGAGCCTATCTTCCTTGCTGACATATTCCCGGTAAATCTTATTGATATCTGCAGACACCTTCAGGTATCTCCTCCTCTTCGGCTTAGCGATAATAAGATTCGGAATATCCTTTGGAACATCATAGAGTCGGCATCTGCTTTTGACCTTATATTCCTTCTTAATAAAAGGAGATGCGGCTAGGACAATCGTTCCGTCTCCTCTTTCTTCGTCAGCAACAACCAAAGGAGTTGTGAACGGATCCCTGTTCCGATCCAGGCATTCCACAGATGCGTAGAATGACTTCAAGTCGATAGCTAGAATATTGCGGTCAATGCGTTTCATCGGTTTCATTATATGGGGAAAAAAAGACTGTTTCGAAACCAACAAACAACTTTGCCAAACACAATCTGCTCATTAAGTCCGAGTTCTCCCAAAAAGGTGCGAATTCTCTATTCCTGGGTAGTTTCTTTACCATCCGGAAAGAAAAAGAAGCAATCCCTTGACAGGCTAAAGAAGCCTGACAAGTGTCAAATTCCATGTGCAATTCCGCATCCTTTCAAAAAAGCCTTCCTTTCTCATCAAAACCAAAAAAATCAGATTCATCTTCTGTTGTCTTTTTCATACTATTTTTATTAATCTATATAATAAAAGTTATTATTCTTACTATTTTGTTGCTATATTAGCCATTTTTTATTTGGTCCAACTTTTAGTTTTCATTTAAGGCTTTTTTATTTTTCCAGAATCTTTTTCGGTAAAAACAGTCAAAAAAGAACAAGACACATTCTTGGAAAATTCAAGAAGGAAAAAAGTCCGCCCGTTGGTAAGCGATTTCAAATTGAACTTTCTTACAAATGTCTATATATTTAAAGATACAATTCGTAAAAATCAGTAAATAAGGAGAATTATGGATTTAACAAGGGAACAAATCCGGGAAAGATCACTGAGAAGGACAGAAGATATCCTCAACAATCCCCACTACAAAGAAGCAAAGGTCCTCTACATCTACCTTCCGGCCGAAGGAGAAATCGACACAGAGTACTTAATCGTACGTGCCTTACAGGACGAGAAAATCGTAGCCTCACCAATCTTCATTTCATCTCAAGACAGGGTCTTTGCCAGAATCGATGGCAATCCTGGATTCCACAAAGGCAGAGGAGATCGTCTAGAACCTCTGTATCAGACAAAGCTTGTCATCGACAAACCGGGCCTGAGGATTCTCCCCATCGAGAAAATCATCGAAGAGTTCAAACAAGACATCCACTATTACGGAAACTATATCAACAACCGGAAAAATCTTTACACGATTGCTGTCGGATATAAGACAAAAGCCACTGAAGAGGCCGTTGCCCAAGACGAAGGTCACTTCAAGGAAATCAATCTCTATTAAAAAAAGACTGCTCTTGCGCAGCCTTTTTTCGTTCCTGAAGAATCTACAGCTTGATCAGAGTAGAAATATCGACTCCGTTCTTTTTAAGTACTTCCAGGTATTTCTTATAGATGAATTCAGACACCGAAGGGATGTCGTACTTCTTGGTATCGACATAGACATCAACGATTTTCTTCCTTTCGTCATCTAAGCGGAAGGATTTCTCATCATTGAGAAGGCGGGATTTGATTTTCTCAGGATCGTCACCACGGCTTTCCATTCTCTCTCTGCGTGTCTGCTCATCTAAAAGCCTATAGAAGAGGACAATCTTCGGATCATGGAAAGACTTATAGGTCTTTGCGCCTGCTCCTTCGACAGCCCTGCATTTATCAATCTGGACTTCCTTACGGCTGGTGCCATAATAGTTTCCGTTATAGAAGGTCGTCTCGATGAATTCATTGTTCGACTTCCTCTTCCTGAACTCGTCAATTGTAACGAAATGATAGTCGACATTATTGACCTCACCTTTACGCCTCTGACGGGTCGTATGGGTAATGACTTTCTTAATGCCGAAATGTGCCTGAAGATACAGGCAAGTCGCCGTCTTTCCGCTTGCAGACGGTCCGGTTAGTACAATCATCCTGCCCCTCCTTGATTTGGTTTAGTATTCTACATTCTTTTTCAATCACTTGCAACGAAAAATCAAAAATCAGCAGTCACTACGACTTAAAACGCATCAGCGTCAAATTCGATCATCAACCACATCCTTGATTTGAAGCGGTGAAGATAGAAACGCCTTTGGCTGGATAGGATAGGAAAGAAGAGTCTCTTTGCTTTGATATCCCCAAAGAACAGAATAGCGGTTCTCTATCTTTAAATTATATGCAGTCTGAAGATCCGTAACCGAATCACCAAAATAGGCAACCTTGGAAAAATCTAAATCATATTCTTTTGTCTGTTCAAGAAAAGCTTTCGGATCCGGTTTCGTCACACCACCCAAAGGAATTCCAACCATCTTTGTGAACAGAGAACCGAAGAAGGTCTTCCTGACATCTAGGGCGATGTCCTGAGGCTTATTCGTATAGATAAATAGAAGAACCCCTTTGCTCTTTGCGTATTCCAAGGACTCGATCCTGCCATCATAAGGGTGAGTCAGATCCTTATAATGTTTGGAATAATAACTGTAATAAACATCAAAGACAGACTGGAACCTGTCTTGGTGCTCTTTTCCGATAGCACGCTGTATCAATTTAACAGATCCGTTACCGATAAAAGTGGTCATTTCCTTAAGATCATGTGTTGGCAGATGATGGTACTCCAAGGAGACATTGACTGCTTTAGCAATATCTTCCCTGGTCGATACAATGGTTCCATCCCTGTCAAAAACAAAGGCTTGATATTTGTTTTTCATAAATAATAAAACCCCTACTCAATTACTATAGCACAAGGAAGAAAAAATATAAGAATTAGACAATTTTCTAATTATCAGAAACCAAGTAGTTTTTTTCATCGATTTTTGACAAGAAAAGCGATAGAAAAAAGCAAAAATTTTTTGATTAATTTTCGGTAGAAATCTTTTTATATATTATTTCAGTTGTTAGTAACTATAAAAGCTAGGAATTGACAACTATTTGTCTATAGTTTTGAAATATAGAACTTTAATTTTAGTTTTCGCTTTTTTGTTTTTGTTTTTTTACAAAAAATTTTTTAAAAAAAATAATTGATTTTCTGATTCGTTTTCTTTATAACTTTCAGCGTAAAAAGAGGGGGGTCCTTTCCATGAATCATCTTGATGAATCATCGCTAGGTTTGAATGAGAATCCATACATCATTCAATTGCAGAATCTGACAAAAGTCTACGATGGCGTTACGGTAATTGATAAAAGGAATATGAATATCAAGAAAGGTGAGTTTGTCACCATTCTTGGTCCGTCCGGATGCGGAAAATCTACAACACTGAGAAGGATTGCAGGTTTTGAGACTCCGGATTCCGGAGATATTCTCTTGAACGGAAAAGATATCACTCCGGTTCCGCCTTACAAACGTCCAATCAATACAGTCTTCCAGCATTATGCTTTGTTCCCGAATCTTGATGTCTATGATAATGTTGCCTTTGGCTTACGGAACAAAAAGATTCCGAGGGAAGTCAAGGATAAAGACGGCAAGCCAGTTCTGAAAATCGACAAAGCCCAAGTACGTTACTTAAAGAGCCAGATCAAACGTACCAAGAAAGATAAAATCAGGGCGGAAGAAGAAAAAGAGAAGCGTCTTGCTCTCTTCACCTCGCAACTCGACGAAGTCTTATCCAATCCGCGCCCTGCAAGGAAATTCCGTCATCTAACCGATAAGGAAATCGATGATGCCGTTGTTCATGCTTTAAGCATTGTCGATCTTGACGAACTTGAGGATCGTGATATTTCGACTCTTTCCGGTGGCCAGCAGCAGCGTGTTGCAATTGCACGTGCCATCATCAACGAGCCGCAGATTCTTCTTTTAGATGAGCCATTAGGTGCACTGGACTTGAAAAGGCGCAAAGATAGGCAGTTAGAGCTAAAAGACAGGCACAAGAAACTTGGAATCACCTTCATTTATGTTACCCATGATCAGGAAGAGGCACTGACTAGGTCCGATACGATTATTGTCAGGAACGATGGCGTCATCCAGCAAATCGGAACTCCAGAGGATATCTACAACGAGCCGAAGAACGCATTCGTCGCTGACTTTATCGGTTCTTCCAACATCTACTCTGGAACCATGGTTGCCGAAAAGAAGGTCCACTTCCTGAACGCAAACTGGGACTGTGAAGATAATTTCGCCGTCAACGAACGTGTTGATGTCGTTGTCCGTCCGGAAGACATTCATTATTCCTTAGAACCGAAAGAGGGCTATGTCGAAGGACGTATCACTCAGAAGGTCTTCAAGGGTATTCATTATCAGTACACCATCATGGTCGGCCGTAACGAGGTTACTGCTCAGTCCATCAAGGATTTCGATAGGTCTCTGCCTATTTTCATTCAGATTCGTGCAGATGGAATCCATCTCAGGAAAAAGAGCGATACAAGCAATATCTACCGGGATGCCTACATCGGAAAAGACAACAAGGTGTATATCGATGAACAGCCGTTTGACTGTGACCTCACTCAGCTTATTGCAAAGTCCACTAGGAGCGAAGATGGTTATTTAGTAGGACCTGATAAGAAGCAATACGATCTCAATGATGCGGATGTCATTGCATCGATAGCCCCGGAAAACTTCATCATCTCCGATGATACATCGGAATGTGAAGTCAGCGGAACGGTTATTTCTTCTGTCTATGTCGGTGATCACTATGAGCTCTTAGTCCGCAGCGATGACGAAGAAGACTTCTATGTTTTCACTCCGTATACCTTCAATGTCGGTGATGTTGTCGGTCTCTTAGTAGATAAGAAAAATATTCTCCTGAAGATCAAAGGAAACATCGAGGACTATGTTTTATAAGACATACCGGAAAGGTCTTTGCATACCTTTCGTCCTATTCGAAATCCTGTTTGTCATCAGGCCGAGGCTCTTTATCGTCTATTATGCTTTTACTGATAGCGAAGGATTCTTTACCTTTCAGGCATTCACGGACTTCTTCTCTAACAGGACAAAACTGAATGTTCTCTTCGTCTCGCTTCTGATTGGTTTAATCACGACAATCATCTGCAGGCTGATTGGTTTCCCGATTGCCTGGATTCTTGCCGGAAGCGACTTCAAGTCTTCTTCTGTGTTCGTCAGGCTGTTTGTTATCCCCAGGTGGATCAACTTCGTCTTACGTACCGGTGCGTTGCGTGACTTGCTAAACGTCATCTATGGATGGTTCGGTAAATCGACTGGTGAGCTTCCATATCTTTCTGCTATCATCGGTCTTGTAGCAGATTATCTCCCATTTACAATTATTCCGCTTCATTCTACTCTATTGAAATTGGACCATTCTCAAATCGAGGCTGCCAAAGACCTTGGCTGCAATCCATTCCACACCTTTACCCGTTCCATCATTCCTCAGGCTAGGCCCGGAATCATTTCTGCCTGCAGGATGGTCTTCAGGCCGACAATCTCTTCCTACGTCATTACAGACGTCAGGAGCGAACGTCAGCTTATGTTATTTGGCAACTCCATTGAAACCAGCTTCTCCAACTCGGATTGGGAAGGCGGTTCCTTTATGGCTTTGATTAGGCTCGTCATCATCTTTATCACTAGGCTTATCACCAAGAAGTTCAATGATAAAAGCGAAAAGGAGGGCAGCGGATCATGGTAAAGAAAATCCTCAAATCCTCTTTTGTCTATCTTGTTCTAGCACTCAGGTACCTTCCGATTCTCTACCTGGTTGCTTCCTCATTCACCAATACGGAAATGGTCGGCCAATGGAACGGATTCTCTCTTCAGCTCTATGTTAAGCTATTCAAATCTCCGGAATCCCTGCGGGCAATCGGAAACACTCTTCTTCTTGCCCTTATCGCTTCTGTTGTCTCTGTTGTTATCGGAACTTTAGGCGCCATCGGATTATTCTATTCCAGAAAAAGATGGCGTGGATTCTGGGAGAAAATCAACCAGATTCCGGTTGTCAATGCTGAGATTGTCATGGCAATCTCTTTAGCTGTCACCTTTGTTTTTGTCGGCCAGCACCTTAGGGGTGGAAAAGACATCAAAGGATTCTGGACCCTTCTCATTGGTCACTGCTGTCTAGCTGTTCCTTTTGTCTATCTCAATGTGAAACCAAAACTGATTCAAAGGGATCCGGCTAGGTATGAAGCTGCTCTTGATTTAGGTTATACTCCAACAAAAGCACTTCACCGCGTCATCAGGCCGGAAATCAGGCCTGGTGTCTTTGCCGGATTCTCCTTAGCTTTCTCCCTTTCACTCGATGACTTCATTGTTACCTTCTTCACCCGTGGAACCGGGTTATTGAACGGAAAAGATACTATCGAAACAGTCTCCACTCTTGTTGAAGAAAAAATCAAACGTGGAGATGTTCCGCCAGAAAGGCGTGCTTATTGCACTTTACTGTTCTTAACCGTTGTCATCATTATTGTGACAAAGACGATTGTCGATGCTTACAAAGCAAAAAAGTATGGTTCAACCAAAGGAAAGAACCATCAGAAGAGGAGAGAAAAAAATGAAATCTAAAAAACTCACCCGTTCTCTTCTGTTTGCCTCGGTTCTATCGCTTCTTTCTGTCAATAGCCTTGGCATCTTCTACACTTCGAACCGCTCTGCACAGAAAATGGCAAACAAAATCCAGGCGGCAAGCAGCCAGGAAATTGTCTTGAACGTCTATAACTCCGAAGACTATATTGCCGAAGAAGAAACAGACGATGACGGAAAAGTCATTTCAAAGGGCGTCATCAAAGAATTCGAAGAGTATAGGAAAGAAGAAAAAGGTGTCAATATCCGTGTTTCCTATTCCTGCTTCGATACGATGGAAAACAGGCTCTCCCAGCTAAAGATGGGGTCCGAATACGATCTTGTCTGTGCCTCCGACTATATCATCGAAAAGAGGATCAAAGACGACTTAGTCATCCCCTTTGAGACGAAAGAGGAATTCGATGCCAATCCATATTCTTCAACTCCGAACTACAAAGACTATGCTTCTCCCTTTATCATGGATAAGCTGTCTAAAATCAAAAGGGAAGACAAGAACGGAAATCCCATTGAAGGCAACTTCAACCAATATGCAAGAGACTACAGGTGGGGAACTCTAGGCATTCTCTACAATCCGGAATTCAAGAAGCTGTCCCAGCGTCATATCACACCAGAGGAAATGGACAAGGACAGGAACGACTGGGCTTCCTTATGGGATAAGAAGTATGAGAATCTAGTATCCATCAAGGACTCTAGGCGTGATACCTATGCTGCCGGAATTCTTTACACTTACCAGAATGACTTCACCCTAAACGGAAAAGAAGAGGAAGGCTTCAAAACAATTCAGAAGAAATACAACGATGGCATCTACACTGCAGAAGAATACAACGAAAAGTTCTCTCGCCTCTTCAATCTTTGTGATGATGCAACCATCGGAAACGTCGAAGCCAATCTGCAGACGCTACGAGACAATGCCTATGGATTCGAAGTCGATTCTGGCAAAACCGATAGGGCCAAAGGACAATACTTTGCCATCAACTTAGCTTGGTCCGGTGATGCCACCTGGGCAAGGAGCCAAGCCGACGAGTTCAATGAAGAACACTATAAGAACTATCCTGATGATACCGAATTCGAGCCTGTAACTTTAAAATATACGATTCCGACTCTTGGCGGAAACATCTGGTGCGATTGCTGGGCAAGGCCAAAAGCAGTCGAGAAACGCGGAAACAAGGAATACGCACAGGACTTTGTCGATTTCCTCTCCTCTCCGGATATTGCCGAAGAGAACAGGGATTGGATTGGCTACACACCGGCTATCGGTTCTGATACGATTCTCGACTACATCAAAGAGAATTATGGCGATGTCCGCTATGAGGAAAACGAAGACGGAGAATATGAATTCCATCCGGAATATCTGGATAACTATACTCTAGTCGATGCCAATCAGATTGATAGTCTGTCCGATGAAGAAAAGGAAAACTCTATCTATAAGCGGGATGTCTCCTATTTCTTCAACGGAACCTTAGATGAATATACGGATGAGGATTGTGTCGTCTACCTTCCTGCAAGTGAGCGGAATCGTGCTTTCGATACTTCTTACCCAGAGGAATCCCTGCTTCCTTCCTTAGCTATCAGGAACGATTACGGAACACAGAACGATAAGATCACTCAGAGGTGGAGGCGTGTAAAGAACAAGTTCCTGCCTGCCTGGGTCTATGTCTTAGTCTTAGTCCTGATTCTTGGCGGCATCGGCGCTTGGATCTATTCCATCGTCTATAAACGGATTCGTCAAAAAGAGCGCCATGAAAGAAAGAAGCAGCGCCAGATTCTCCAGAAACAGAGAATCAAAGAAACAGAAAAAAGCAAAAAGGAAGAAAAAAGGCTGACTAAGAAGAGGAAGCCGGAAGAAAAGAAGAACTAAAAACGAAAGGCGGTGAAAGCCGCCTTTTCGTTTTTTCAGCCCTGTTTCCTCCTCCTTGAAAACTTCCTTGCATTAAATAGATGAATGCTTTATAATGTTCTTCGCCTGATTAAGGCAGGCCTATATCGCGGGGTAGAGCAGTGGTAGCTCGTCAGGCTCATAACCTGAAGGCCGGAGGTTCAAATCCTTCCCCCGCTACCAAGCAAATTCAAAGGGGACGGAAGATCCTCTTTTTTTATTGTCAGCAGATAATAAAAGAGATGCCAGGCGGCATCTCTTTTTTGATTTCATTCAATCAGTTTTAGCTAGTACGTTTCTTTCCCCAGTAGAAGAGTGCGACAGTACCAGGACCGGTATGAGAACCGATAGTAGTTCCAATCCAATTGACTAGAACCTTGCCGTTCCTCTTAGTGAAGTAGGCTTCGACAGCATCCTTGACTGGTTTTGCCCTGTCCATACAGTTACTCTGGCTGATGAAGACTTTTCCAGTATAGTCTTTTCCATTCTCGGCATCACCTTTCCTTTTCTCGACGATGGCCTCTTCGACTTTCTTGATGGTACGGATTTTCTCGCGTGGACGGAGCTTTCCATCCTCATCCCTGTTTAAAAGAGGGCAGATACGGAGAAGGGTTCCGAAGAAACCGGAAGCCTTGGAAATACGACCGCCACGGACATAGTACTGAAGATCCGTTGAGAAGAACCAGTGTTCCCTGTTGAGCTTATGCTCTTCAATCCACCTATGAATTTCATCGATGGACTTTCCTTCATCGCGCCTATCGGCGAGAGTTTCCCTGATCAATCCGTATCCGGAAGAAGCTCCTAAGGAATCGACGATATAAAGCTTGCTGTCCGGATACTTTTCTTTCAGCCTATTTGCAGCGACACAGGCGGAATTATATGATCCGCTAAGTCCAGAAGACAGAGTGACATGAAGGACACTCTTTCCTTCTTTCAGCCTAGGCTCGAAGTAGGCAAGATATTCTCCGACAGAAACCTGGGATGTATGAGTCCTTTCGCCCTTTGCCCTGCGGTCATAGAATTCCGGATATGGAATCGACTGGCCTAAATCATCAAAATAATCTTTTCCGTTCAGAGAGAAGTGGAACCTGATGTAATGGATATCCCGGCGTAAAAGATGTTCATGGCTTAAATCACAGGTGGACTCACAGCTAAGAATAAAATCTGACATCTATAATAATCTCCTTATATAACTAACTTTAATCATAGTCGAAACAAACTGAAAAGACAAACAAAAGCAATTGGCTACTCCTGATAAATGGAAGAAGAGGATAAATACGATTGAATTTGATTAAAGCAATTTGCTAACGGATATCCATCAACAAAAAGATGGCTGACAGTGATATTAAGGGTGACATGATATCTGTTATCGTTGCCAAGATAGTATTTTCCCCAGCAGATCCGTGGCACAGACAAGGCTTCCTGGTCTCCTGTCGGTGTCGGATGTGTCCTGCCTTTGAAGTTAAGCAGCGGAATGCAGGTTGCATAGACAACGTTAGGCTCATCGCAGATGGAAAAACGATTGAGGTCTCCGTTCACTTCCCTGTTTTTCGCAGCTTCTACGGTTTTCCGGCAGGATTCTTTGAACGCCTTAAAATCATCTTCCCTCAAGAAACCGGAATTCTGATAAACGCCTTCCTTTGTCCTGACTGTCCTAGTCGGATTTATTTTATCGTAGAGATAGGCTTTGCCATCGACTAATCGGATCTTCCTTTCCGTTACGGAATTCACGCCTTTCCTTACCGCAAAGAAAAAGTATTCGAAAAAGGATTCTTTTCTTTCCTTGGACAATCGGACGATCCTATCGACATCCCTATCGACATCAAATCCGTATTCGCTTTCTCCGTACTTCTTAAACCAATCATAGAGATTGCGTTTCTTATAAACCTTCCTATCGATTTCCTGTCTCATGGAGTCCCCCCCTTTATATACAGGAAATAGCATAACAGAAATTTACTCTTTATCCCTCTCTTTTCTTTCGTGGACAAGGGAAGAGACAAGGCGATAGAAATTGCTATGCTCCACCACACGGAAAAAACGTGAGGAGAGATCTACGAACGGAATCTTTTCTCCGTCCTTCAGATTGCTGCTCCTCAACAAAAGATAGAAATCATAGACAAAGAACAGACCTAGGAAGCTCACCCTTTTATCCTCTATGGAGTCTACATAAGGGAAAAGAGTAAAAACCAGATGATTGACAAAGAACTTTTCCCTATAGACATCAAAACCAGGGAATTGCTTTTTCCTCTGTTCCTCACGTTCTTCCATAGAAGCTATTTCATTTGGAATCAGAGGAAGATAATCCTGAATACTAAAAGAATTCCGAAACTTCTCTTTCAATGAAACAAGAACGAAGTCTTCCCTTTCCTTATCCAAGAATGAAATATCAATGCCTAAAACAGAAGCAAGGGAAAGAATCCGCTTGAAAAAAGGAAGCTGTCTGTTTTCCCTTTTCTGAATGCAAGCCTTATGAAGGGACAGATAGTCCCCAGGAAACTTCTTCTTTACTTCATCGTCATTGAAGAAGAAAGTCAGCTGCCTCTCCTTGAAAGCAAGAGGGCAATTATTCTCCCTCCTCTTTTCTAATACCCATTCACAGGAATTCGACAGACAGCTTACCGGATAGGGATAAAGACGGGGAGCTCTCGGATAATAGCGGCATACGGAAGGAATATGATCTTCGCCGACTTCAACCTGAAGCCCGCAGTATCCGTTCGCAAGCCGCCTTGGACATTCTCCGAAAAAATTCAGATTGATTCGTGCATAACGATCCGGTGTCGGATGAGGAAGAATACCGATATAGGCATCCACTCTTTCCTTCCTGTCTTTAGACAAATCCAAATCCATCAAACGGAAGTACTCATCCTGATTCACAGTAATCGTCCATCCATCACAGCAGCAGGAGCGGCATTTACTGCCTTTACAGAGAAACTCCGGATAGTAATCCGGTACGATAAATTTACCCGTTATCATAACGGCAAATATTATACATGGGTTATTCTGACATTTAAATATTTTTCTAAACGTTCGTGTTTATAGGCATTACTAGGTTTTTCTCTTAAAAATAGTGTTTATGCGTATTTGGATTTTCTATTCTTTACATTATTTTCTTTTTGGTTCCCGTTCAATACTGAGATTTCTGTTTGCTAGAAGAAGTCCCTCCAGCTTGATATTTTTATTAGAAAAAAGTAAATTAATAGAGACAACAGACCACTAAGTAAAAGAGGAGAATAGCAGATGTCACAGATTACAAAACGTGCACTTGAGCAATCACTGAAAAATCTATTAATGAAAAAGCCTCTGACAAAGATTACCATCAACGACATCACCGAAGACTGCGGAATCAGCCGCAGGACATTCTACTACCACTTCAAAGATATCTATGATTTAGTGGAATGGTGCTGCAGGGAAGATGCCCGGAAAGCATTAGAGGAAAAAAAGACCTACGAAACCTGGCAGCAAGGTTTCATTCAGATCTTCGAAGCTGTTTTAAAGAACAAGCCCTTCATCAGGAACGTCTACCACTGTGTCCACCAGGAACAAGTCGAGCGCTATCTTAAGCCCTTAGTCGACAATCTGATTCTAGGTGTCCTGGACGAAGAATCCAAAGGAAGGGTACTTCGGGATGACGACAAGGCCTTTATTGCCCGCGTCTTTTCCTATATCTTCATCGGAGTCAGGAGGGACTGGATCAAGGATGATAGGCGAGGAGATCCGAAAGAAATCGTCGAGAACCTTGCCAAGCTGCTAAAAGGATCCATCGCAAGCACTCTAAAGAAGTTTGCCCTGTGATTTAATCAAAACCGGCTGTTTGATAAACTCCTGTACAATTTATCCCCCTGTGATAAAAAAATAAACACAGGGGTTTTATTGTCTATGGGAAACTGAAACCTTCCTGAATAGAATATCCACGAAAACAAAAAAGGAGGTTTTCCAAAATGTACTATTCTGCAGGAAACTACGAAGCATTCGCCCATCCGGAGAAACCGGAAGGTGTTGACAAAAAGTCGGCTTATATCATCGGAACCGGATTAGCCGGATTAGCCGCTGCCTTCTATCTTGTCCGTGATGGACAAAGGAAGGGAGAGCATATCCATCTCTTAGAGAAGCTCGACCTTGCCGGCGGAAGCTGCGATGGACGGAAAGACATCACCAAAGGCTTCTACAGGCGTGGAGGCCGTGAGAGGGACAACCATTTCGAGGTCAGGTGGGACAGGTTCCGGGACGTTCCCTCTATTGAGAATCCGAATGTCTCCGTCTTAGATGAGTATTACTGGCTCAACAAGCATGATCCGAACTATTCTCTTTGCCGTGCCACTGAAAAACGCGGACAGGATGCCCATACGGACAAGCTATTCAAGCTCGACAAAGACTCTGCCTTAGCTCTTTCCAAGCTCTTCAGGACTCCGGAAAAAGACCTTGAGGACAAGAAGATTTCAGATGTGCTTCCGGAATCCTTCTGGAAGACCAACTTCTGGCTCTACTGGCAGACAAGGTTCGCATTCCAGAAATGGTCCAGCGCCCTGGAAAGGAAACGGTACCTCTGCCGTTATGTCCATCACATCGACGGACTGCCGGATTTCTCTGCACTTCGTTTTACCAAGTACAACCAGTATGAAAGCAGGATTCTTCCGCTTGTCCGGTATCTAGAAAGCCATGGCGTCAAGATCGAATACGGAAGGGATGTCAAGAACGTCATCATCGACACCATCGGAGACAAGAAGATTGCAAAGCAGATCGTCTATGTCAAAGATGGCAAAGAACAGACCATTGATCTAATCGAGGACGATCTTGTCTTCATTACCAATGGCTGCTGCACTGATACCAGCTGCTATGGAGATCAGACCCATGCTCCGGACCTTTCTAAGGTCAAAGACGGAGCCGGTGAATCCTGGGATAGGTGGAAGAACATCGCCAAACAAGCTAAGAACGGAGAATACGGAAACCCGGATAATTTCTGTTCGGATACTGAAGCGACAAACTGGAGGAGTGCAACTGTTGCCACTTCCAACGAAGAAGTCATCGATTATATCAGGAAGATCTGCAAACGAGATCCGCGTTCTGGAAAAGTCACAACCGGCGGTATCGTTACTGTCAAAGACAGCACGGACAACTGGTATCTGTCCTGGACTATCAACCGCCAGCCACAGTTCAAGAGTCAGGATAAGAACAGGATTCTTGTCTGGCTCTATTCTCTAAACACCAACAAGGAAGGAAACTACGTCAAGAAACCAAGGCGTGAGTGCACCGGCGAAGAAGTCTGCAAGGAATGGCTTTATCATATCGGAGTTCCGACAAGCGAAATCGATCGTCTTGCCAAAGAAGCCTGCAATACCACAACCTGCTTCAGGCCTTATATCAATGCCTTCTTCCAGCCTCGCAAAGAATCGGATCGTCCGTTAGTTGTTCCCAAAGGTGCTGTCAACTTCGCCTTCATCGGTCAGTTTGCCGAGACTCCCCGGGATACCATCTTTACAACCGAGTATTCCATCCGTACTGGAAGGGAGTCCGTCTACACCCTTTTGAACATCGACCGTGGTGTCCCAGAAGTCTGGGGCAGCAAATACGATGTCCGTGAACTTCTCCGTGCCTGCTACTATGCTATTGATAAGAAGACCATCAACGAAGTTCCGTTATCCTTCAAAGAAAAGCAACTGCTTAAGATTGCCTTAAAGAAAGTCAAGGATACCGACATCGAAATCCTGCTGAAAAATAGCGGATTGATTAAATAGGTTGAATCACTGATTCAATAGAAAAGAAAAGGAACGCCATCCCCCGGCGTTCCTTTTCTTATTCAATAAACCCCTTACCAAAGCGACCTAAGGCGAAGCACTTTGTTTAGAGACAGAAGAAGGTATCCTATCCTGGCCTGGGATGAAGCAGAAGCAAAGAGTTCAACTGCCACATCGGTCTTATCTGTATTCCATTTCCAATAATAGGTTCCGGCTTGCTTTGCCGTTTCGTCTTTGTAAGCATACTTTACCTGATGGGTGCCATCGATACTGACCCAGGATCCGAAAGTAGAAGTGGAATTGCTTTTTGTCCGATTCAAGCAGACAATGACGTCGCTATTGCTTCCTTTGAAAATCTTATTATTCCTTGTTACATCGAAAGTAGAAGGAAGAACAATTGTCTTCAGATTTGGCCTGTTTCCAAAGCATCCTTCGGCATAGCTTGTATTCGTAAATCCGCTTCCGGTTCCTGTTCCGGAATCCTGGAAAATAATCCGTTCAATCTTCGACCCATTAAAAGTATTTGCATTCCTGCTAAATTTCTTTCCTTTAAAAAGTATTGCCTTTAAACCAGCACCAGTACTAGAGAAGGAATAAGAGCCCAAGCCAGTCAAAGAAGCTGGAATAGCCAAAGACAGATTTCCAGAACCGTTAAAGGCTCCGCTGAATGCACCTTGTTCAATTGTATTCAGGGAATTGAGCTGTTCGATATTGATTTCCTCTAGAGCAGTACATCCGAGTAAGGCGCTGTCGCTGATTGTCTTAATCGATGTAGGCAGCACGACCTTTGTCAGTTCAGTGCAATTATCAAAGCCACGGAAAGAGCTCCTTTTGTTGTTTCTGGAAAGATCAAGCGCTTTGATTTTAGTAGAAGAAAAAGCATTTTTCCCGATTGTTTCAATCCTGGAAGGAAGAGAAAGAGAAGTCAAAGGCTGATATTGGACAAACTTTTCCGGTATTGACGTCAATTTACATCCGTCCTCAAATATCAGCTCTTTCAAGCTTCCGCTATTGCTGTTTCCGGAACAGAAAGCACGACTTCCTATCGAATTCACTGTGCTTGGAATCGTAACAGAGGTGATAGAGGTGCATTTCTCAAAAGCAGATCCTCCGATTGTTTCGAGTCCTTCGTTCAACTTCAGTTCTTTGAGACCTGTGCAGCCATTAAACGCATGGCTCCCAATTGTCCTAAGAGCATCATCCAGATGCAGGCTCTGAAGCTTGCTGCAACCATTAAACGCATAATCGCCGATTGTCTTTAATCCGCTTCCGCAGGTAAGGGAAGAAAGACCTGTGCAGCCATTAAACGAATTCGAACCAATACTGATCCTCGAATCAGGGAGTAGTATCTGTGTGATTCCAGTCCTGTTCTGGAAGGCACTGGATTCAATGGATTCGTATTCGGTATTTCTTAAATCAAGGATTCCTTCTTGCCCGGAATTGCTGTCGCCTTCCACTTTGAAGACATTGACGTTTTTCGCATCCGCGAAAAGACTAGCAGGAAGAACCTTGTTCTTGGTTGCTCCTTGCACATTCGGAATCATGATTTCTTTTAGGCTTCCGCAATTCTTGAATGCACCGTTAGGGATCGACAATCCGCTGTATTCGTCTTTTTGTATGGTCACTGAATTCAAAGTGCTGCTTGAACTTCCGGAAGCATAGTTTCCGAATTTGAATTTTGTCCGGATACCATTTGTATCGTATCCGTTGAATAAAGCCTGAGGAAGAATATTCCCATTGGAATCCGTAGGAAAATAGCTTGGATTCAATGTCAGAGAAGTAATCCAGTTTGCGCATCCTAAGACACCATAGTGGAACTTTGCGTTAAAAGAGAAGCTTGTGTCCGCGCCCGCAAAAGAGGAAGATACCCAAACAACAGTGTTATCTGCTTTTAGAGAGCATCCGTTATTTCCTAAAGAAAGCTTCGGAGTATTTCCGCTGGTTTTAAGAGTAATAGCGGATAAGTTCGGACAATTGTAAAACGGAGAAGGAGAAGCTAGATTTTCCGAATCTGCAATGCCACAGTCATCATTGATCTGATTCAATTCCTTGACTCCGGAAAAGGAAAAAGCAAAAGAACCGATGGATTCCAAAGAAGATGGCCTTTTTGCAGGGTCTGTTCCGCCCTTCTTGACAGTTATCTCCGTCAGGCCAGGGCATTTGAAGAAAGCGTATTTTCCTATTTTCTTTATGGTATCAGGAAGAATGACCTTCGAAAGAGTTCGACTATCCTTTCCTAAATCGCTGCAGGAAAAGGCATTGTCTCCGATTTCATCCACAGTGAAAACTTCATCACCATAGGTCAGCTCTTTTTCAACCGTAGCAGTAGCAGTCGTATTATTGGAAAGCCAAAAGCCGAGATAGCGGGTGACTTTTGCCGTATGAGTACTAGGATTGAGAAGATAAGAAATGTCGTTCTTGTGTTTGAGAATTTTCTTTCCGTCGGAGGAAATGTTCAAAGCATCAGTATCCCTCTGGCTGATGTCGACATTCTCATAGACAGGGATTCTCCTATCATAATAGGTACGTAAGGAATCATCGGACGTTCCAAAGTTGTAGTTTTCTTTGCTTTTTCCGGAAACATCCTTTGATATTAAATCGAAGTCCCCTCCAAAATCGGTCTTAATCTTATCTGAAAAATAAAGAGTAACCCGTCCGTTCTTTGGAAACAGAGGAGACTTATATCCATTATTGGATACAATCACACTGGAGGGAAGGAAAACTTCAAGGCAGCCTTGATTGTATTGGCCGAACTCATCAATATTAGAAGAAGAGAAAGTCGAGGTATTTATTGTAACTGTAAAATAATTGGTTCCGGTTCCAACACTTTCACTTCCTCGGTCATAAATATAGACATAAGGAGTTGTCGGCGAGCTTCCGTAATTCAGAATATTGCTGCCCAACTCAAGTTTATATTTTTTCGTTGGCCTTGTCCCATAGACTTCCTTGTCTTTTTCAGCGTTCAGTATGGAGAAAGTCCTGATTTTTGTAGACTGAAAGGCATTGTCGTAGACATGTGTCGTCCGAGAAGGAAGCGTAACGGAAAATCCGCTGCCTTGGTTACCCACCCATCCGAAAGCACCCCACTGAATTTCCAGTCCCTCTTCATAAGAGGGATCGTTTTCGAGTGTGAATTTGCTGACATGATCATGTCCTTCAAATGCCTGCTTTCCAATATACTTGAGCTGAGGAGGAAGAGTGATTTCCGTTATCTGTTTAATAAGGTATTGACCGCTTGTTGTATGGAAAGCATAGTCACCGATAGAATGGAGATTCTTCCTTCCGCTTAAGTGGAAATAGCCCTTTACACTTTTGAAGGAATAATCCGCCTGATCCGGAGCGAAGCAGTTGTTCTTTGCGACATCGACAATGAATAGCTGCGGAAACTTAATTGATTTGCTACTTGTGTCATAAAGAAAACCGCTTGGAATCTCAAGTAAGGTATCAGGAAGAAAGAGATCCGTAAGAGGGTTGCTATTGGAACGCAGATTGTCTAAACAGGAAGCATCAATGGAGATGACTTTCTTTCCACCAATGGAATCTGGCATTCCAACCGCATAACGCTGATAGGTCCGTCTGTTTGTCTGATCATAGACTTTCCTGTCCTTTAGTTCCGTCCTGTCTCCGAGATATCGGACAAGCTGGATTCCGCTTTCTCCATCACAGGAATAGTCTTTGTACTGCCAGACCCCGCTGACGAAAATATCCCCTAAATCATACACACGTGTGGTCTTGCTGTAGCGGTCATCGTTCTCCATCCTGTCTGTCTTATACTCCCAGTCAATTCCGTTGATGTTTTCCCAGGATGAAATAACATCCTTTCCCGCTGCGAACTGAAATACCCTGTTTCCGTTACAGAAGGTGAAAGCGAAAGGATCGATTCTACCTTTCAGGGTGTTATCTTCATTCAACGAGGTAAGACTCGTTGGAATATAGACATAGGCAAGGCTTTTGCAGAAATTGAAGGCTTTACCCTCTACTAAGGTAAGTCCGGTCGGAAAATAAAGAGAAGTAAGGCCAGAACAGCGCTGAAAAGCGCCATAGCAGATTGATTTCAGGGAAGACGGGAAAGTCAGATAATTCAGACTCTCACACCTATCGAAGCAGTAATCCGGAATTTCGTTCAGCTTAGAGCCGGTTACAGATGTTTCATCCGATTGAGCCGATGTCTCCTCTTCCGTGCTGTCTTCCACAGGACAGGCTTCCCTATCTCCACTAGGAACGGAATTCTCCGATTCATTGAATGCAAGATTCTTCAGCTTCTTGTTCAAAGCAAAGGCTCCGCTTCCCCTCTTTTCGACAGAGTAAGGAATGTTCAGCGAAACAATATCGTTTCCGTAGAACGCTTCGTAATCGATAATCTTCAAAGAATTGGGAAGAGAAAGGGACGAAACAGAGCAGTGGGCGAATCCACGATGCCAGATTCCAGTGACAGTATATTCCGTTCCATCCAGGGTTACTTTTTCAGGAATCGTCAAAGTACTGTAGGAAGACTCATTTTCCCCTTTTCCGATGGCAACCTCGTTTTCGGAACCGGCAATCAGATAATAGGAAAAGGAGCTATCATCGGAAATCAAGGTCCCGTCTAGAAGGTATTTCTTCGGAATATCGATTTCACCGAATTTATCCTTTCCTGGTAGAAGGGATAAGCATCCGACAAGGATAAAGCAGAAAAGAAATAATGCTTTTTTTAATTTGGATTTCATTGTTTTCTATCCTCCCGAAGAATACCTGTAATCAATCTGGTTTCCACTTCCCTGTGCAAGGACAGAAGAAGGATCCTTTACCTTCACTTGAAGATTCGGATAGTATCCGCTCTCTCCCTTCTTCCTTCGATGTCCATAGTTCAGAAGAGAAAGATTCGAGAGTGCACTCTTATCCGATGTTTCAATTAGGAAACAATCTTCCTGGTATTTCCTATTGAGATTCCTGCTCTTTGCCGAGAATACAGAGGGATCATTGGCATTGAACAACACATAGCAACGATGATCCTTCAGAGTCTTCTCATCGGGAATTGTCCTGGTTCCGTCCTCGTTATACGTCAGGGAATAGCCAAGAAGCCCCGATGAGGAAAGGGTATCCTTCAGGAAATCGATATTATCGATGCGGTTGATCTGAGAGGTCACATTGCTTGTCAGAGAGATATCTCCGTCGTTCTGTCCCTGGGCACAGACATAGTAAACCGAGCAGTCTCCATAGAAACTACCGAGACAATAGCGCCCTTTTTCCAATTTGAACGTATGAGCGATCAGATGGACATTGTTATTCTTCTCAAGCCCTTCGTTCACTGCTTTAAGACGATTGGAAAGAGTCGCTTCCTTCCTCTCCTTTCCGGTACCTTTTTCAACATAAGTCCCGACTTTGCCGTCCGAAGAGACATCATAATACTCAATCCTGTCGTTCGACGGAAGAAGCCTTCCGTACTCAGGGGTACTCCAGTCGATCCCGTTGGGCACATAATACCGGCTGTCATTACTTGACTGCTTCAAAGAATCAGGAAGCTTATAAACACCAAGAACCGAGCCTCTTCGCTTCCTTTGGGTTTCATTTGGTTCACGATTGGAAGCGATAATGGTCACATTCGCTCCGTTCTCCGAATCAATCTTGAAATTAATGGTATTAGTAACCGTATACTCGCTTTCCTTAGGCTTGGAGCCATCCTCGGAGGAAATGACATACCTCTCGTTATAATCCGTTGGTTTATAAGCGGACTCCGACTGTGGGGAAGCAGTAGAGACAAGACGCCTGTTAGCAGAAAGGCTTGTAATATTGCTCCCGGATTTGTTCTTTATCATCATTCCGCATTTTCTGTTTCCAACAGGAATTGCCTTTCCGTTTTTGTCAATAAGTTTATAATTGAAATAACTCGAAAGGTATTTTCCTCCGAGAGTCGATGAATCTACATTCGAAAAATAGAATCCGTTCTGGCTGCTGTTCAGGTTGCAACGGAACCTGTAATTGAAATGGCTTTCGCTGTCTTTCCTGCTTTGACTGGAAGTATCCGACGGAAGAAAATAACCGGGCACAAAAGTCTGAGCATCTGCTTTCGAATTCGGGTACGTATTGGTTCTATCGAAGCTGACGCTTCGGAAGAGGCCTTGGTCGTTAAAATCTGTCACTTCCGCCGTGGAATAATAGATATATCTGCTGTCATCGTCTTTGGCAGAGGATATCCTTTTCGAAATCAAAGGAACGCCGGCGCGCTGGGTCATCACTTCATCAACCCAGGTTCCAGAATAATCTGTACCGATACTAAACACACCGAGGCCCCGGTTCTTTCCCGCTTCTTCTTTAATGATGTTCTTTCCAATCAAATCAATCGAATTTTCCTTGGATGCATAATAAGTCTTTCCTGTCGCAGAGGAGAAATAGCGGAGATACTCTTCATAGGGATTGTCCTCAATCGGAGTATAGGAATACCACCCTCCCTTGTCCGTATCTTTCCTGAAAGCCGCCGAAGAAGGAACAACCGAATTATAGATATCCGTATAATCAAGAACTCCGACATCTCTTCCGACGCTTCCAGAATCCCCTCCGGCATCGGAAAGAGCATGATCGTCCACCGTCGCACCGACAAGACCGATTAGACCATGGGTCGAATGGTTCTCTGCTTTCCGATAGTCTGAGACATTGTTCCTCTCGAAGCCTCCGTCATAGACATAGACATTCTGGCAGGATCCGTCAAGATGTCCGATTAGAAGACCGATATTGTTCCCATGGGCTGCCTGATGATTACGGACATACCTATAGACCGGATTGTTTTCCTTGTCTCCGGTCTTCTTCTGGAAGGCAACATCAATAGCATTGATAACTTTGGAATGGCTGATACCGGAATCATCTTTAACCGAGGCAATAAGGGAAAGGGTTGTTACAGCTGTCCTGTTATCCGCCCTAGTCCCCACTTTCTCCATTTTTTCCTCTTCCGAAACAAAGAAACGAAGCGGATTGTACTGATTCTCTCCTTTGCAGACCTCTGCCGTTTTTCCGTCAGCAGAAATGGAAGCAAAGACATCCGAGTAGAGAAGAGAGTAGGTAACACCTTCTTTCTTGGCTGTAGGGGCGGCAAATGAAAAGACAGGCATGAAATTCTCATCCAAAGTAATCCTATAGTCATCATAGCTGTCAGTGAATCCGCTCTGGGAATTGATTCCGTCCTTCCCTGCTGTAACCTGGAAGCTTCCGTTTCCGTCCTTCCAGGAATCCTCTCCGTAGAGACTGTCGAAGCTTTGTGCGTACCCGTCGGCAATAATGGTCACATGGTCCAATGCAAAATCACGGACCTTTCCCTCGGAAGCCACGTATCCGAACCTTCCCGTATCTTCCGGCGACGCGTGGACGGTCAGATTCGATATTTCCAGGTTGTTTCCTTCGAATTCTCCGTAGAAAGGAACGGACTCGTTTCCGATTGAGACGAAACCGTCGTTCTTGCTCCTGTCTAAGACCTGAGTCAGTTCATTGCTGGAATCGCTCGTATAGACGTATTTCTTTCCGTCTCCGTTCAAATCATAGCCAAGCTCAAAATATTTCTTTTCATTGAAAATACCAAGAGACTGGAGGCGCGACCTGTTGTCGAGATGACGGGGTCTTGTGATGACAAATGGATCCTCCTTAGTTCCGGTTCCGCAATGGAAATAGCTTCGCAAACCGACGGAGGCATAGAAACCTTCGTTTGCCCTTGTCACCTTTACAAAAGCAGAAAGCGTCAAAGCGAAGGCGCTTGCCATTGCGGTTACCGAAAGAATCCTTCCAGCAAGGAAGAAATCGAATTTCTTTTTCTTCATGCGGATGTTCCCTCTTCCTTCTGGATATGCTGACGGCAATTGAAATAGAAAGTATAGTCACGTAAAAGGGAATACTCCCGTCCTAAGCGGATTGATGAAAAGAAATACTCGACCATGTCTGGATTGAAGTCAATCCCAATCAAGATGCGCATCTTGGTATCCTTGCTGTAGTCCTTTACCTCCGTATCCGGAATCAGATAAAGCTTCGATTCCTCCTTGTCCTGAAAGGCAAATCGCCCTTCTGCTGAAGGAACAACAGAACCTTCGTTTTCAGAATAATAGTCGCTTTGCTTATGGAAGAGATTCCAGGCAGTTTCCTTATTCACGTCAGAAGAAGAGACATCCTTCACCCGGTAATCCCTAAAATCGGAAGCATAGAGATAAGAAGATTCTTTTTCCACTTCTTTTGTCTTAGGATCGACACGGGAAGGCTTATTTGAGCCATCAAGATCAAAGCGATTGATAGCCAGAGAGAAATCGACCGGGTTGTCCTGCTTCTTGATTGTCAGTCCGACATCGAAGACAATGCAAGTGTTCTGACTGTAGATTGCCTTAGCCCCTTCGACATCGTTGATTTTCGCATAAGTGGGATCGAACCTCGTCCTGCCGACGATCGCACTGTCTTTATCTCGCCGTGAAAGTGATTCCTCGATAGTCAGAATATCATTTGAAATAGAGAAATCGTAGAGTCCTGCCTTCTTGCAGAGGATTAATCCGTTTTCCGAGGAAAAGCAGTTCTTGGAAGCTGTTTCAAACGAAGAGAGCAAAACAGAGGAATCCTTCTTTGCGACAACAAAAGAAGCTCCTTTCGATAAGACGACATCTTTAGCAGAATAGACTGCAGAAGAGGAAGAGGAATCCAGGTAAAGAGGCCATCCTTCTTCCGTAGAGAAGTCCTTCCCCCCCCTCCGCCGTTAAAAACCGAATCGCCGACAATGCAGTAAGGTGCATTACTCTTGTAATCGATGTTAATGGAAGAAGGAACCGTTCTCTCCTCTTCATTCTGAAGGATAAACTCTTTCAGCTCCCCTTTATCGCTTCCGTCCGGATTCTTGTCGTAATCGATAAAAACATTACTGCCTTCATAGAAAGGATAAACATAGCGGTAAGCCGAAACCCGGTCGATTGTAATATACTCGAGATTTCCGGAAACAGTTCCGACATCCGCTTTCGGACGGAAAACCGTAAACCAGGCAAAAGTTGCCCTTCCGCAGGATAGGAGAGTAAAAACTGTCCTGATAGTCGATAGGATAATCTTTTTCCTATTCTTCTGTTTCTTCTGATGTGCTTTCATTTTCTTCTGTGATGGTCATCTGAAAGGAGGTAGCACTGAAAGAGAGGTTTTCGTAGCAGTTGCTCTCCGAAGGAGAATCCGGATTCTTTTCCCAGTATCCAGTCTTCTCGTTTTCCGAATAAAAGGTGCTCTTGTCATTGCTGAACCGAATCGTAAAATAGAGGACTTTTTCTTTGCTTAGATCATCAAGCAAAACCGGGGAGACAATCGTCGTTGCCTTTTTGGGATCAATTGGATTCTCCGGAACAGAGTCGAAACGATCCTGATAGGAAGAAAGACTGAGATAGGCTTCGCCGCTTTCTTTATCCGAAAGGCTTCCGTACCTGTCAATGGCATAGGAAAGAGACCTTCTTGCCGTCTTACCTTCGCCTAAGCTGATGTAGCTTTCCTTCTTAGATGAGTCGTCAAACGAGGTAAGCGTAAGTCCGTAGTTTCCCTTTTTATAAGGAGTGAAGACAAGAGCATAAGTAAGAGAGTACCCAGGCCATATTCTGCTTGTATTCAGCGGATTATTCGTATCCGATGACGGATAGAGTTCTCCGTCTTCTGCCCTTATCGATTTGTAGGCATCTTCATCAACAGGGACAAACATTGAATCAAAGTCCGTCCATGTCGTCTCTTTGTCGTAGCCCGAATAGACCTTTGTCTTCCCGTTGTAGTTTCCGCGGTAGAAATATAGTTTTGCCTCCTGTCCTTTCTCTCTTGTTACAGTAAAAGAAGAGGCATATGCACTCACGCTTCTTTTCGCTTGGAACCAGGCATAAGTCCCGGAAAATGAAATAACCATTGAAAAAACGGAGTAAAATGTCGCTAAAGCAATCGTTTTTCCTGTTTTCGTCCGTTTTTTCATTTTTCAAAAGCTGCCTCACCTGAGGTCGTCCGCTATAGAGACGAACGACTACTATTCTAATTCAAAGGAAGGAATAAACCTAGAGCCTTGCCCTCATCCCGTTACTCGCATTTCCTTCGCAATCCTTTTGGAAGATAGTTTTTAACCTGGTTCTTCCTTTTCTTTCCGAACCCAAGTCTCCTCTTCCCGAAGGATACAACGACCAATCCATCTTTCCTCCTGCTATCGGTCTTGATTTGGTTTCCCTGAAGATAGGAAACCGCCTCTTCTCGGTTCACAGATAGGACAGGAAGAGAATCAATCTTCTTCGAATAGGCATGGTCATACTCGCACTTAGGATAAGGCGAGGTATCCTTAATTTTAAGTCCAGGCGAAATATAAGGAAGATTTTCAATTTCCTTATACCTTTGCCTGACACAGTACTCATTCTTCCGGAAAGAAAACACATGGCGATTTAGGTTCGAAGGTGTCATTTTTTTCTTTTCGCCTTCTGTTTTTCTCATGACAGCAAAATAAATGCCTTCTCCAGGATAGACACCAGGAATCCTGTGGTATCCAATCTCATCTTTCCCTTTTATGACACTGGAAGAAACAGGAAGAGGAACTAATTCCAGCTCTGGATGTCTTTTCCTGATCCGGCTGACCTGTTCCTCATCTTCTTCTATGGACAGGGAACAGGTGGAATAACAGAGATAGCCTCCTTCCTCGACAAGGGAAGCTGCTTTTTCAAGTAAGGCTTCCTGGACAGGGAGCAGGCGGGATACTTTCTCCAAAGAAAAATCATCTATCCTTTTTGCTTCTTTCCGAATCCTTCCGGATCCCGAGCAAGGAGCATCGAGGATAACAAGGTCGAAGCAGGATTCCAGCTTCAGCTTTTCAGGATCCATGGAAAAAGACAGGAGATTATCTAATCCGAGCTTGTCTGCGTTTTTCTGAATCTCGAGGGCTCTAGTATAGGAAAGATCATTGGCAAGATAAAGTCCGTCTCTCCGTCGGAAGTCTAGGGCGATGCTCTTCCCTCCCGGAGCTGCACAGAGATCAATTGAGACAAAATCCTTCGGAAGAAGAGAAGAAAGAAAATAAGAAGGATAAGCGCTCGAAGGGTCAAGAATATAAAAAGCGCCACCAGCCTGCTCGACAGTCTTTCCCAAAGGATGTTGTTTCTTATCGAAACGGAAAAGAAGGCTGTCTTTTTCATCCGCTTCCAGATAAGGGAAAGAAGATTTCCTTTCCTCTCTGGTGAAAAAAGAAGGATTGGTCAGAGCGCCGCTAATCGGATCATCTTCAAGATGGGACAGGAAGGAAGAGATTTCATCTTTTTTCGCATAGGGCTTTAAAAGAGAAGAGAAATCGAATTCTGGATTTACTTGCATCATGCTTATACCTTACCAAAATAGATTTTATCATATATAATAAATTGCAGAGAAGAACAGCACGGAGGAACAGGAATGATTACACGCAAGCCGAGCATCCAAAGGAACACAGAGGATAGCGAAAACAAAGAAGATTTCTATGCCAAGCCTTTAAGGGAAGTTTCGCAGATTATTCCCGTCAAGAACGGAGGAGATGTTTACTTAGTCCAGGGAAACAAAAAATACCAGCTCTATAAACAGACATCCGAAATCTATGGCGTCGATGAATGGGTCTTTAAGGGAACATTAATCCATGGAGAGGAAATCCGTTTCTCCCATAAAGACGGAAGAAACATTCCGATTCGCGGACAAAGCAACTGCGGATATACCCTAGTTGGTCTTGCAAAGAAAAGCTTTGAATCAAAGCATGCTCTTGTTGCACTTGGCGAAACAACAGACGACCAGGTTTACATTTACACCAATAAGAATTCGTCTCTGTTCTATACCGGAGAAACCGGTGAGAAGGAACTTTTCATCCGGATTTACGATAATATCTCTGGAATCGAAAATGACCGCTGGGTCATTTTATCCAGGAAATAATGAAGAAGGCTGATTCATATGGATAGGATTGAAATCATCGAAAAAAAGAAGTTTGGAAAAGAGCTCAAGAAAGAAGAAATCCGTTACTGGATCAAAAACTATGTCAAAGGCACCATTCCGGATTACCAGAGCGCAGCTTTGCTGATGGCTATCCGCTTAAACGGAAGGACCAAGCAGGAAACCTTCAACCTCAATGAGGCAAGGATGAATTCTGGTGAAACCTTGGATTTAAGTAAGATTCCTGGCGTAAAGGTCGACAAGCATTCCACCGGAGGAGTCGGAGACAAGACCTCCATGGCCCTCTGTCCTAGGATTGCCGCTTTAGGACTCAAGGTCGCTAAAATGTCTGGAAGAGGACTTGGCTTTACCGGAGGAACTTTAGATAAACTAGAATCCATTCCAGGAAGGACTACCACACTCTCTCCGCATAGCTTTGTAGAACAGGTCACGAAAATCGGAAGGGCAATCATCGGGCAAAGCGATGAAATCGACCCAGCTGATAAAAAGCTCTATGCTCTCCGTGATGTCACCGGAACCGTCGATTCGATTCCGCTGATTGCCTCCTCTATCAGGTCAAAGAAATTAGCAGCTGGCTGTGACTGCATCCTGCTTGATGTCAAATATGGTTCCGGTGCGTTCAGGCCAACCAAGGAAAGTGCAGAAGAACTTGCAAAATGCAGGGTTGAAATCGGCAGTTACTTCCACAAGGACGTCCGTGCTGAAATCACTAACAGGAACGAGCCTTTAGGAAAAGCAGTTGGCAATATCCTTGAAGTACAAGAAGCCGTTATGACTCTTCTCGGAAAAGGCCCTAAGGATTTTACCGAACTCTGTCTGTCCTCTGGTGCAACTCTGCTTATGCAGGCTAAGATGTACGATAATCGAGAAGATGCGATTCATGCGCTGAAAGAAACGATTGTGAACGGAAGTGCCTTGAAAGTCTTTAAATCCTTTGTCAAAGCACAAGGCGGAGACGTCAGCTATATCGATGACAGGACAAAGTTCCCGAAAGCACGTTATTCTTTTGCCGTCCGTTCCGTCAAGGAAGGTTATGTTTCTGCAATGAACACAATGGGAATCGGTCTGGTCTCAAGGCATTTAGGCGCCGGACGCGAGACTAAGGACGATATCATTGATACCACCGCCGGCCTTGTCATCAACAAGAAAATCGGTGACAAAGTCAGTAAGGGTGATGTCCTTGTCACAAGGTATTCCGAGCGTCCGAACATTTCTTCCTTAAGCGCGGATATCTTAAATGACTACGATTTCTCGGATATTCCTGTCCCGCCGCAGAAAGTCGTCGAAGAACTGATCAGCAGGGACAAAGAAGGAAACTTCGTAATCGAGAAAGAATAAACGACTATGCCAATCCTACTCTCCGTCCAGAATCTAACAAAGGAATTTTCAGGAGAACGGCTCTTCGAGCCGCTCTCTTTTGTGTTACGCGATCATGATAAGACAGCTATTCTGGGACCGAATGGCTCTGGAAAATCGACCCTGATCAAGAGGATTTTAGGAAAAGAAGAGAAAACAAGCGGAAATATTGTCTTTTCCAAGAACATTACTCTTGGCTATCTCAGCCAGGACGTCATCGACAATCCAGATCATACTCTCTATGAAGAATGCGAAGACGTTTTCCATGCTCTGAAAGAGCAGGAAAAGAAAAGGGATGAGCTGACGAAGAAAAGGTCTGAGAATCCCAATAACAGGCAGCTTGTCGATGAATATTCAAAACTTCAATCGGACTTTGAATCAAAAGAAGGATACTCTTATCACTATAAAATCGATAGGATTCTCAATAGGTTCTCCTTCCACAAGGAAGACTATGAACGGAAAATATCTACTTTTTCCGGTGGAGAGAAGACCCGTGTTGCTTTTGCTAAGCTTCTTCTTCTTAATCCGGATATACTGATTCTTGATGAGCCGACGAATCATCTCGACATCATTTCGATTGAATGGCTTGAAGACTATCTGAAATCCTATCAGGGAGCCGTACTTTTTGTCTCCCATGATATCGCTTTTGTCAAGCATCTTGCGGATCACATCTTAGATATCGACAATAAGGTTTTTACTAGGTACAATACCAATTACGATAACTTTGCCATAGAAAAGAAGAACCGATACGAAAACCTTCTTGCACAATATGAGAAGCAGGAGGAGGAAAAAGCAAAGCTGGAACGGTTCATTACTTTCTATAGGCCAAAGCCGCGCTTTGCCTCACGTGCACGAGATCGCGTCCATAAATTAGACCGGCTCGAAAAATCAAGCATTGTCGATCCGACCCATAAGGAACGTTCCTTGAACATCGGACTGAAAGGCGAAATCCGGGAAGGAAAGAAACTGATTGACTTCAATGATGTCTCCGTCGGATATGACTCTCCATTGATTTCCGATATTACTTTTACTCTCTGTGGAAAAGACCATCTTGCTGTCATGGGTGCGAACGGTATCGGAAAGTCCACCTTCGGCAAGGTACTCAGGGATGAGAGGAAACCATACTCTGGTTCCCTACGCCGCTATTTTCATAGGACCAGGGGTGTATTACGACAAGATATCCGGTCCTATTCCAGTGAAGAGACTCTATTTGAGCATTTCCGCAATCTCTATCCCAAGAGGTCCAACGAGGAAATCTATTCCGGACTTGGAAAGTACGCTTTCACTTACAAGGAAGCAAATGAGAAGAAGCTCTGCAATCTTTCCGGAGGAGAACTGATGAGAATTGAGATTCTCCAGCTTTCAATGGAAAACTATGATTTGCTCCTTTTAGATGAACCGACGAACCATCTGGATAGGATGTCTATCTCGGAACTTGTCGATGCCTTAAATCAGTATGAAGGTACCTTAGTCATTATTTCCCATGACCGTGATTTCATTGATAAGACCTGCAACAAGGTCCTCTATTTCTATGAAAAGAAAGGATACTACTACGAAGGATCATACGAGGATTTCAAAGAGCATGATCTCAACAAGATCAGGCAGGAAGAAAAAGAAGCCTTAGAAGCAAAGCAGAAAGAAAAACGGGAAAGGAAAAAAGAAGAACTTCTCAAGAAAAAAGAAGAAGTCAAATCCAAGACCCGTGCAACAAGACTCTCTCCGGAAAAAATCAGGGAAAAGATTGATAAGAGGGAATCCAAGAAGAAAGAACTCTCGGATAGCTGCTACCTGGAAGAGAACTATACAGACAGCAAAAAAAGGGAAGAAATCGAAAAAGAAAGGGAAGAACTGGATAGACAGTTAAAAGACCTCTACGCCCAGCTTGAATTAGCAAGGTAGGTAAATACCGCTTTCACAAGCAAAAAACAGAATTTTTATTTCTATCCTCACTATCAGTCGGTATAATAAAACATTGTGAAACTTCTTTTTGTGATGAAGGAGATTATTTATGAATGACAAAATCCGAAATGTAGCTATTATTGCACATGTCGACCACGGAAAAACAACCCTCGTCGATGCACTTTTGAAGACCAGCGGAACTTTCCGTGACAACGAAAAGGTCATGGTCCGTGCAATGGATAACAATCCGATCGAGCACGAACGTGGCATCACCATTCTTGCTAAGACCACTGGAATCAACTACAACGGCTACAAAATCAATATCGTCGATACTCCTGGCCACGCCGATTTCTCCGGCGAGGTCGAGCGTATCAGGAACAGGGTCGATGGCGTCTGCCTGCTCGTAGATGCATTCGATGGACCAAGGCCGCAGACACGCTTTGTTCTCAAGCAGGCTATCTCTTACCATCTCAAGACTGTGGTCATCATCAATAAGGTCGACCGTCCTGGTGCTAACCCAGAAAAAGCGCTGGATGATGTTCTGAACCTCTTTATGGAATTAGGAGCCGATGATACCCAGCTTGATTTCCCTGTCATTTACACCTCTGCTCTCAACAGGACTTCTTCTTATAGTCCGGACTTGGAAACTCAGAAATACGGAAGGAACCCGGTCTTTGATACCATCATCAAGACTATTCCTGCTCCGAAAGCCGATGGAAACGCTCCGCTCCAGTTCCAGCCTTCCCTTCTTGACTACAACCGTTATGTCGGACGTATCGGAATCGGACGTATCGACCGTGGACATATTAACCTCGGCGATTCGGTAACCTGCATCCGTCTTGATAAATCCACTACGAACTTCAAAGTCACAAAGCTCTTTACTTATCATGGACTTGATCGTACCGAAGTCGATCATGTCGATAGCGGCGATATCTGCGGTGTCGCCGGTCTTCCAGACATCATGGTCGGTGAGACGATTTGTCCTCCGGATCACCTCGATGCCCTTCCTCCGCTCCGTATCGATGAGCCGACTAGGCGCAGGACCTTTGCCGCCAATGATTCTCCTTTTGCCGGTCATGACGGAACTCTACTTACCGCACAGAAAATCCAAGACCGCTTATACGAAGAAAGCCAGAAGGATGTTTCCAGGCGCTTTGAAATCAATCACACCGATCAGTCCTTCCAGGTTGTCGGACGTGGTGAATTGCATCTCTCCGTTTTAATCGAGACTAGGCGCCGTGAAGGCTTCGAACTTCAGGTCTCTAAGCCGCAGGTCATCACAAAGGTCATCGATGGCGTCGAATGCGAGCCTTTCGAGGATCTCCAGATTGATGTTCCGGATGAATATGCTGGAAACGTCAGGCAGCTTGTCGGAAGCCGTTCTGCAGAGACCATCTCCAGGAACGAAGAGAACGGGCAGACCCGTCTTGTTTATGTTATTCCTTCCCGTGGTTTGATTTCCTTCAGGAACACCTTCAGGACTCTTACCAAAGGATATGGTATCATCAACCACTCCTTCAAAGAGTATCGTCCGAAGATCAACAAGGCGATTGGAACCCGTAACTTAGGTGTCCTCGTTGCAACAGATCAAGGCAAGTCGACAGCCTATGCAATCAAATCTGCAGAAGACCGTGGAACAAGGTTCATTGGTCCTGGCGTCGATGTCTACGAAGGAAGGGTTGTCGGAGAAAACAAATATCCGATGGATCTTGCCGTCAATGTCGTTAAGACCAAAGCATTGAACAACGAACGTAACTCTAATAAGGATGTCACCATCGTTCTGAAGTCTCCACGCCGTAGGTCTAGGGAAGACTGCTTAGACTACATCAACACGGATGAATTATGCGAAATCACTCCAAAGGCCATCCGCAGGCGTAAGAAGATTCTGAACACTGCCGAGCGCAAGAAATACGAAGCTCACCATCCTGAACTCTACGGACGTAACTAGTTCTTATCCATCGATTTAGTCCAGATATGAAAAGCCCTCACCGTTTCTATGGTTGAGGGCTTTTTTCTAGGACCAAAAATATCCAAGTCCTTTAAATGCACTTAGATTGTTAGTTTTTGTTAATTGCATTAAATCAGCACTTTATTATCATTTTGAATTAAGTTTTAAACTTTTATTATTCAAAAATATTCTTTTGTATTTCCTAACTGTTCTATCACAAAACCAAGATCCTCTTGGATGCAAATAGATCGGCGGTTAATTTTCTTTGGGCAAACCGCCTTGTCTTTGTTAACACAGACGTAAAAAGAATTCTTGTTGTTATTTGTCCTCTCCCAAAATGGATATTTGATAATACCAGGAGTGTTGTTGCCGACTCCTAATTCAAGGAAAAGAACTCTTTGTCCTTTATGTTTTGCAAGAAAATCAACATAACGATCCGCTGCTATATGCCATCCTTTTTCTTCGACAAAGCGGCTATCACAACGAAGATTCATCATCAAAGGTTTTCCACAGTGGGGACAGACTGGAATAAGATCTGTTGGAATCTTCCTATTTGATTGCTTTGCTACCCTTGCACGAATTTGCTTCTCATTATCGAATGTTTCCTGGCAACATGGCTCACTGCATTGAAAGAGTCCAAAATCACCTTGTGTATAGAACAAGCGCTTTTTATCAAAACCAGCTTTCTGGAAGCAATGATCGACATTTGTGGTTATGACAAAATAATCTTTATCGAATACAAGCTTAAGAAGATTCTCATATACCGATATAGGTGCCTTTTGATAACGATTTATAAGAATATATCGACTCCAATAGGCCCAGAAGACTTCCCTAGAGGGGAAAGGATAAAAGCCACCACTATACCTATCCTGGATTCTGTATTCTTTTTTGAAATCGAAAAAATAGTTTTCAAATCGTTCCCCGGTATAATCAAAGCCGGCTGCTACCGAGAGTCCTGAACCAGCACCGATTACTACCGCCCCACACTTTGCAAGAATTTCACGAAGCAGTCTAATCTGTTCCAAGCAATTTTTCATATATGTATCTGTCATCGTCTTTGAAAACATTGAACACAACCTTTTGAATGCTAGTTCTTTCTTTCAAGAACTCCTTTACGGTCATTACAGCAATTTCCGCAGCCAGTTCATGCGGGAAGCAAAACTCCCCTGTCGATATACAGCAGAAAGCAACACTCTTTAGTTTTTCCTTCGCAGCCAATTCCAGACAGGAGAGATAGCAGGAGGCAAGCTGTTCCTTATCCTTTTCTCTCACCTTTCCGCCAATAATAATAGGACCGACAGTATGCAGAATATACCGGCATGGCAGATTAAAGGCAGGAGTAATTTTCGCCCCTCCGATAGGCTCTAGTCTTCCCTGTTTTTCCCTCATTTCCGAACAGAAATAGCGAAGCTCAACACCAGCATAGGTGTGTATTGCGTTATCAATGCAATGATGGTTTGGAATATAGCATCCTGTCCTTGTACTATTCGCAGCATTGACAATCGCATCGCATTTTAAGGTCGTAATATCACCCTGCCAAAGATACAAGCCAGGTTGAATCGGATTCAGATCATCCACATCGGTAATTCCTTTTTCGGAAATTTCCTCTCTTAAATACTCATCTTGAAACTCCAGAAAGGCTTGGCTGTCTGGTCTTGGCAAGCGGACATTCATCAGTCCACGCAAAAGAAGCCGCTGTTCTTGGGGATCCTGCGGAATTTCAACGTTTCGATATTCAGGATTCTCCTTTAAAAACCTTTGAATGAGAAATCTTCTCTTCTCAGAATGATTCATCTTCGAACAATCTCCTTTCCTGAATTAAAAAGCATCTATTAAGAATTAATCTAAAATAAAGTAATTCGTCGATCCAAATAAGATACCTGCCGTGCCTCGATAACCTTATCTCCTTCACGGAAACCACCAATAAGAAAAGGCGAATTCGGATCATGAGACTTCCTGTTCTCTTGCACCCTCCTTTGATCTTCGTTTGCATAGCAATAAACACAGGCATGAGGACAGGTGTTATACCTTCCTATATCAGAGCCAAGAAGACAATTACACTTTGTGCGAGGAGACTTCACGTTCTTTGGAACGACAAAGCGGCAATTTGTGGCAGCCTCAAGGACTTCCTTTGTCCTGCAGCCTGAGACATCGACCCCATATTTGGCAAGTAAAGAATCCTCACAGCATGTCCGAACCTTGATTCCGTACTTCAATCCAATTTCCGCCAGTTTCAATGTGAGATATTCCTGTTCCTTTGTTCCCACCTCTCTTGCAGACGGAAAATTCCGCTTTGTCTTCACATAAAGATCAAGGAAGCTGATTACACAGAAACCAACATGGTTTTGAAGAATGCTAGCAATCTTCTCAAAAGCTCTTAAATGATAGGAAATAGAATATTTTTCCGTTAGGAATATCGGATCGTAGCGCCAACCAATTGCTTTTTCCCCAACCACGGAAGATAGTTCCAGTATTGAGCTCAATACTTCTTTTTTATCAGGAACATGTGGTTCGATTTCTTTTCCATAGGGGGTCAATGTGACAAACCAGAACTGACGGAACTCTTTCAGTTCTTTAAGACGGGGCAGCATCGGTTGAGGGTTCTTAGTACAGAAGCAAAGAACATCCACAACATCTGGAGACAGCTGATACTTCCTAACTAGTTCCGGACGATAGGGATTCCGTGTACACACAAAGCCTTCCTTGATTCGATTATAGAACCAAGTGCTATAAAATGCTGGAATATCTGTCCGGCAGCCTGTATTAAGAATCATAGTCTCTTTTCACCAACAGCATCATCTTCATGTTTATATTTTGCACTTCTGCCAAATGAAAACTAGCACGCACTATTTAATCACTTAGTTACTTTCTGGTAACCATAAAACGACTTGCTCTTCGTCTGTTTTGTGACAAAGGACAAAGCCGCTTTTTTCCAAAGCGGCTTTTTGGTTATTCGCTTCTTAGAGCAACTACAGGATCTTTCTTAGCTGCAAGCAATGCCGGGACAAGTCCAGCAATGGTTGTCAGAATCCTAGAGAGGGCAAGGATGACTACAGCAGTCCAAGGAGCCAAAGAGGCAAGATTCGTCAGGTAAGAATATTTATGATGGATAATGATATTGAAAAGAACTTGAATTATGTAGGTAATCGCAATTCCAAACAATCCAGAGGATAATCCAATCATCCTAGATTCAGCATTGAATAAGTGAGAAACATCTTTCTTTCTTCCGCCTAAAGCACGAATGACTCCGATTTCCTTGATACGTTCCATCACTGAGACATAAGTTATAATGGCAATCCTGACTGTAGAGACAACTAAGGACAAGGAAGTAAAGGCAATTAAGGCAATCGTAATTCCTTGGATAATCCTGTCGACCATTGAGACAACCAAGGCAACATTATCCGTATATTTGATTTCCTTCCGGTCTGCTTTCTTGAGAACCTTATCCGGAAGAGCAATATCCTCTTCGCTGTTCCACTTGTCAAGATACTGAGTGACCTTATCTTTTTCAGGGAAGTCCTTCGGATAGAAGTTGATCTTTGACGGAAGGGTCTCACCGCCAACAAGACGCGAAGTCAGCGTCGCATTCGCTGCAGAACTCATTCCAGAGCCAGACTGACCCCCGGAAGCTGAGCTCCTGAACCTGTTAATCAAGGAAGCAAGTGAGCTGGAATAGTTTCCAATAAAGCTTGTTCCCGTCTTGTCTTCGCCTTCGATATCCGGCTTATCCGGATCATGATACTGATAATTGAACTTATAGTAGATACCATAATCCACAGTAACCATGGTGTCTCCCTGGGTTGTGTTCCTTTCCCCGGAAGTGTATCCTTGCCGCTGCGGATTCTTCTTCACATAATCTTTGATGAAAGTAACAATCTTGGAGTAATAGTTGTCTTCAATGTATTTCTTTGCAAAAGCAGGAGTGTAATAGAAGCCTGCGGAGAGTGAGGAATACCTACGGTTTTCCTTAGGCCTCCTGATGCCTGCCACCTTCCTCTTCCTTGCTTTCGAATCTTTGCTCCAATCTGCCTTTGGCTGATAGGAATAATAATATGGGCGCAAAGAAGAAGTAGAGGAATCATTGTTTTCCGTAAACACTGTATCGTTTGAGTAATAGTAGAACTCTTTGTTCCTGATTTCATCGTAAGAGATACTCTTCCGCTCATTAAACTTGCTGTCATCATAGTCAAGTCCACGGAATTTATTGATGGTACGCCTGATATCATCCTGGTCGTAATAGCCAAGCAAAGCCAGAGAAAGATCTGTAACTTCTTCTTTCGAAGAGACGACTAGCCTGATTTCATTGGGCTCTGTCGCATAGTGACCAGCTAACCTATCATATTGTGTCCTGATGTAATCTTTGTTGCTGAGACACTGAGAGAAGGAAGTGAGTTCGCCGAGCCTAGAGGAAATGCCGCTTAATTCCTGTCCATCCTGTTTTCCGCCTTCTTCAATAATTGTTCGAGCAAAAGAGAGAATCGAGGAAAGCGAATATTTTTCATCCGCCTGATGTCCGAACCTTTTATCCTGAGTATAGATATTATTAGAAGGATCAATTCCGAAATCCAGACTTATGCAAGAGGCAAGATCATCCGGCATCTGTGCAAGATAGTTAATGTAGTCCTCTGTGATTTCGTTTTGAATCCTTGTACTGCCAAGGCTCTTTTCCTGTTCAATGAGCCGCTTAATCCTATAATTGACATCAATGTATCCGTCTTTTGTGGTGCTGTCCTTGATAATCTGTGTGTTTACGGAAGCAGTGCCTTTTTCCCTAAGAGAACTCAAATCCATCGAAGATTTAGACACGCTGACCGGATTGCCAGAAAGCATCTGCCTTTCCATTCCGTTCCTGTAATTAGAAACACCTTGGCTGACAGCAAGCACAGCGGAAACGCCAATTATACCGATAGATGCAGCAATAACAGTTAGAATAGTTCTATTCTTTTTAGAAACAAGGTTCTTAGCAGAAAGGAGGAAGGCGGTCCGCCAGGACCTCTTTGCTTTCTCGTTCTTATTAATGGTCTTTTTTTCGTCTTCCGGAAGCAGAGAATAATCCAAAGCTTCTTTATCCGCTTTTTTCTCTTCTTCCTCTGTAAGAGGATTGGAATCCGAAACTATTTTTCCGTCAAGTAATGAAATAATACGGGAAGAATAAATCTTGGCAAGTTCCGGATTATGAGTAACCCTGATGACAAGACGCTTCTGGCTTACCTTTTTAATCAGTTCCCTGATCTGAACAGAAGTCTTGCTATCCAAAGCTCCAGTAGGTTCATCCGCCAGAAGAATCTCCGGCTCATTGACAAGTGCTCGAGCAATGGCAACACGCTGGCATTGTCCACCGGAAAGCTGATTCGGTTTCTTCTTGTACCTTCCCTTTAATCCGACCTCATCCAGAACCGCTTTTGCTTTCTTTTCACGTTCTGACTTGCTGATACCAGAAATAGTAAGGGCAAGTTCCACGTTTTCCAGAATGTTTTCCTGAGGAATCAGGTTATAGCTCTGGAACACGAAACCGATGCGATGATTTCGGTAAATATCCCAGTCACGATCAGAGAAATCTTTTGTCGAGCGTCCGTTAATCCTTAAATCACCAGTGGTGTAATGATCTAATCCGCCAAGTATATTCAGAAGAGTGGTTTTACCACATCCAGACGGTCCAAGTATGGAAACAAACTCATTGTCCCGAAAAGTAAGGGAGATGCCTTTCAAAGCATGAACTTCTAAATCCTTCGTCTTATAGGTCTTAGTAATTTCTTTTAATTTCAGCATGAATTTCTCTCTTCTTTCGGTAACGCTTAATATCGTACTCTAAAAAATAAGAAGAAAAAAGAAGAAAAATGGAAAAATTAATTTTTCTTTTTCCCTTCCATTGATTCACCCAAAAAAGACAAGAGTAAATTTTAGTTGATTTTTTCCACTCCCTCCCTTAGAATTACCCTCAGGGTAAAAAACCGATGAGAAAAGAAATCTGCAATTCCAAGACTCAGCTTTCTTCAAAGAAACGGGGATACTTTTTCTTTCTTTTCTTCACCAGTCATCAGAAATAGATACCAGGGGCTCCTCTTCGAGCCCCTCTTTTTTTGCCCAAAAACAGAAAGGGGAACAGGATGGAAGAAGTCAAAAAACATGCTAACGGCAGGATACTAGACGTCGACGAGAATCCGAAAAAAGCAAGTCAATGGATTGTTCTTGCAATCCAGCACGTCTTGGCAAGGTTCGTTGCCTGTATTACGGTTCCGAGGATTGTATTTTCCGGTTATGTCGCGCCGAATGGAAGTTCGTTAGTTTCAAGTCTTATCGCACCGACCATTCTCTCGGCGGGTATCGGAAGCTTGATTTACTTAGCTCTGACCAAGCTGAAATCTCCTAGGTTCCTAGCATCCTCCTTCGCTTATATCTCTCCGATGCTCTCTGCTGTCGCACTTGGAAAGCAACCGGTATTCAATGCCCAGGGTGTCTTCCTCGGATATAGCGCAAACTTATGGGGACTCCCAATCGGCATGGCGTTTGTCGGTCTGGTCTATATCATTGTCAGCCTTATCATCCGCTTTGCAGGAGTCAACTGGCTCAATAAGCTTCTGCCGACCATTGTCGTAGGACCTGTCATCAGGGTCATCGGTCTCGGCCTATCGACTTCTGCCGTTTCCAATCTGAGGACTGGCCCTCATCTTTCCTTTACTTCTCTGGGTACACCAAGCTGGTCAAGCGGATACAACCTCATCGCCTTATTATCCGGTCTTGTCGCTAGGATAGTCACCGCCTTATGCTCCCACTACGGCAAAAAGACCGTTGCCTTGATTCCGTTTGTCTTAGGAAGGTTAGCCGGTTATGTAGTTGCTGTTGTCTTTACCGGTATCTCTTATGCAATTCCGGAAAGCAATTATCTCCATGATTATTTCAAAATCATCGACTTCACTCCGCTGATCAATTTGTTTACGAAAGTCGATCCGGAAACTGGAAACCGCGTTGCTCACATCACTATTCAGTCCTTCCTCGATTATCCTCGTTTCCTTTTCCTGCCCGAAAACTGGAACTATGCTGCTGCAAACAGCATCTGCTATACCACAACAAGCGAGCTTCCTTCGATTCTAGAAGTCGGTAAGACTACTGTTGCCGCTTCCAGCCTTACGAAAATGTTGAATCCGTTCTCCGTTTCTCAGATTGGATCTATCGCCTTATTATTCCTTCCTGTCTCTTTCGTTACTATCTGCGAACATATCGGGGACCATAAGAACAGGTCGGGCATCCTTCAGCGTGATCTTCTGAAAGAACCAGGATTAACTAAGACCTTAAGGGGTGATGGTATTGCCACTGCAGTCTCCGGAAGGTTCTGCGGTGCCGCTAACACAACCTATGGTGAAAACGTTGCGGTTGTCGGTGTCACTAAAGTCGCTTCTGTCCGTGTCATCTGCTTGGCCTGTCTCTTCTCGATCCTTCTTTCTTTCATTTCTCCGCTTAGGGCAGTCACAGAAACGATTCCTTCCTGTGTCACTGGCGGTGTTTCGTTGCTCTTATACGGATTCATTGCTGCCTCTGGCGTCAAGAGGAGGATCAACGAGCATATAGACATGGGAAAGACAAAGAACATCTTTGTCACTTCTGTTATCCTAGTCGCCGGCATCGGAGGACTTGTCTTCTCCTTCGGTCCTTGGAAGAATCCGGAGAGGATCAAAATCACTTCGACTGCCGCAGCCATGATTCTAGGAATCATCAGGAACCTGATTCTGAAAGAAAAACCGGTAAAAGCAGAAACAGAAAACAAGTAATCCGGTTTCATCGAAACAATAGGAAGAGAGTGGCCTGCTCTCTTCCTTTTCTTTTATCTTAAAAGGAAAGAGTGTAGAATAGAAAAGACATGAAAAAAGAATATTTGGGAATAGACTTAGGTTCCGAAAACACGGTCATCTACTCTTATAAGCAGAACCGGATTCTGTTTCAGGAACCGACTTGTATTGCACTGGATAGCCAGTCGGGGCAGATAAAGGACGTCGGTTACCTTGCTTCCAAGATTGAAGGCAAGACCCCTTTTCCAATCAAAATCATCTACCCGATTCGAAGAGGACTTGTCAATGATGATGATGCCCTCTACAGGTATCTTTCTTCTGTCTTCCGTCAGCTCCATCTTGATTTGAAGCATAATCCGACCGTGCTCATTCTAACGGCACCATCTCTTTGTGGAAAGACGGACCGAAAAGTGCTGATCCAGGTGGCAAAGAAGCTCTTTGCAAAAGAGGTCTTCATTGAACCAGAAGCAAAAAGGGCAGCTCTTGGTTCCTGTGATAAGGCCTACACCCCTAGTGCAGCCTTAGTCAGGAATATCGGCTCGGGTGTGACAGATATCGCAATTCTCTCCCTTGGGGAAATTGTCAGCTGGGATTCTTGTTTCATTTCCGGAGACAGCTTTTCAGAAGCCATCCGGCGTTATAGGATTCAGAAGCAGCATCTGTCAATCGGAAGGAAAACAAGTTCATACGTCAAGAGGACCATCGGCACTTTATCCAAGAGCACTTCGAATAAGCTGATTGAAGTCAAAGGAAGAGATACTCTGACTTCGCTTCCCTCTTCGATTCTGGTTTCTTCCGGAGAAATCAAGAATGTCCTGGCTCCGCTTGCGGATTACCTTGTCAGGAAGGTTACCGATGTCATTGGCTCTGTCTCCCCGGAGCTTGCCGCCGATTTGACAAAGACTGGTCTCACCTTAACAGGAGGCGGAGCCCTTCTCTCTGGATTGAAAGACTACTTCCGGGATGCCTTATCGATTCCTGTCCATGTTGCCGACAATCCAGAATTATCCGTTGCTGCAGGATTGAAGAACTATATTTCCCATAGGGAAGGGAAATAAATACATAGGAGGTAACATTTATGGTTACATTAATTGAATTGAAGAAAGCAAAAAGGATGGCATTGAAGAATCACGATGAGAATGCACAAGATGTCTTAGGCGTCATTATCGGTGACTACCAGAAAGCCGAAGCTGATAAAAGAGGCCAGGGCAAAGAAAGGAGCGATGCCGACAGGGTCTCTCTTCTGAATAAAGTGAAGAAAGAGCTTCTGGATGAAAAAGCCAGGTATTTGGCTGGAAACAAGGCAGAAGAAGCAAAGAATATCGATCTTCAGATCAAGATTGTTGAATCCTATCTTCCTCAAAGGAGGAACGAGGATGAAATCAAAACCATCATCGAAGGACTCGAAGATCGTTCCATCAAGAATGTCAGGGTTGTCTTCAAGACCAAGTATGCCGGCAAAGCAGACAGGGGTCTTGTCTCTAAGATTGCCCGTTCCTACCAAGGAAAGTAGTTTTCTCAATCAAACGCTATTTACCAGCCTCTGTTCTTTTAGAGGCTGGTTTTCTTTTTGCAGCTTCACTTCAGAATTCAGCATCTGGAATTGACAATTTTCCATCTAAGCCCTAAAATACTAACTGCTGTTTCTTCTCGGGGGAATAGTTAAGTGGTATAACAGTGGTCTCCAAAACCATTATTGAGAGTTCGATTCTTTCTTCCCCCGCCATCTGAAATTCAACACGGAGAAATCCGTGTTTTTTCTTTGCTTAGCAATTAGCGTACTTGTTTATGTACGTTTATTTCCGTATAATGGTAACGAGGTAAAAGACATGGCAACAACGAATGTTACTGAATTGAGAAAAAACTTGTTCAATACAATAGATTCCGTCATTAAATTCAACGAGCCCGTTCAGGTGACTACGAAGAATGGAAACGCAGTTCTTTTAAGCGAAGAGGATTATAATGCGCTTTTGGAAACGGTTTATCTCATGTCACAGCCTGGATTGGTTTCCAAAATCAAGGAAGGCGAAAAAGAACGGACCTCCGAAATGTCCAAATTCGACCCGAACGAGGAATGGTAGATGTGGGCTGTCTTTTTTACCAAAAACGCTGAGAAAGATAAGCCGAAATTGAAAATGGCCGGTTTAGAGAAGAAAGCCAAGTCCTTGCTGGTGTTGCTTTCTGAAAACCCATTTCAGACGCCTCCTTCTTTTGAAAAACTTGTTGGAGATTTGAACGGATATTATTCCCGAAGAATCAATATCCAGCATCGACTTGTTTATCGCGTTGATTCCCAAAAGCATATCGTGATTGTTCATTCCATGTGGTCACATTACGAACGATAAGGGTTCGAATAAATCCTGCATTGCTCCGCCATCTGAAATTCAACACGGAGAAATCCGTGTTTTTTATTGTGTGATGGGCATGTCATATATCTAAAGGGTGAAAGTCCCGAGTAGGAACGTCGTTATAACTACCTAGTGAAACTCAAGTCTAGTATCGTGGTATAGGATGAAAGAAGAGCGTAGCAAACAGACTAGGCAACGGAAAAAACTTGATACAAGGCGATTGGCTTGTGATGAGATAACAGTACATATCAAAATCACGGACGACCGTAAAAGTCAGTCAGTAAATCAAGTGTTCAAGGCTAGAAAGATATGTGTCTTACCCCGTGAGGTCTTGGAGATTTGAAGAAATTCAAAGTCGGAAAAGGTTTGCTCCAAGAAGTCAGCAGAAGCCATAGTACTCGAAAGAGGAAGGGCCGAATGAACAAACCTTTGCAAGGTACAAATGGGAGTGTCTGTTTCATCCGCAAGGTGAGAAGTAGCAATCGTACATTGCGAAAAGTATGCCGAAAACGATGATGATGGACAAACCGAAAGGAGGAAACACAAAACTATGAGATTGATTGAGGAAATTGCATCTAAAGACAACCTGAATCAAGCCTTTTTGCAGGTCACAGGAAACAAAGGTGCCTCGTGCATCGACAACATGACCTGTGATGAAGTGAAAGACTATCTGAAAGTCCATGGTCAAGACTTGATCAATCAAATCCTAAGCCGTGAGTATCAACCTCTTCCGGTAAAAGAGTGGAATACCAAAGCCAAATGGCGGAATAAGAAAACTTGGCATTCCGACCATTGTTGATAGGATTGTCCAACAGGCTGTCGTACAAAAACTGACGCCGATATTCGAGCCTATATTCAGTGAATACTCATATGGATTCAAGCCCAAAAGAAGATGTCAGGATGCGATAGACAGGACGCTTGAACTCACCAACCAAGGGTATGAATGGATAGTTGACTTAGACTTGGAAAAATTCTTCGACAATGTTCCCCAAGACAAGCTCATAAGAATCGTTGACAATGTGGTGAAAGACAGTGATGTCACCGCACTTGTTCATAAATTCCTGAGAGCAGGTGTCCTGGTCAATGGGCATTTTGAAGAAACAAATCTAGGAACACCACAAGGCGGAAACCTTTCACCCTTGCTGAGCAACATTTACCTGAATGAGCCCGACAAGGAGCTGGAAAGGAGACAGCTGCATTTTGCAAGATATGCGGATGACTGTGTTATCTTCGTTAAAACCGAATTCTCAGCTGCAGGAGTGATGAAGAACATTGTCACATTCATTGAGACGAAGTTGAAACTGAAGGTCAATGCCTTGAAAACCTATATCACAAGACCGAACAACCTCAAATACTTAGGCTTTTCGTTTTGGAAATCAGCGGATGGCTGGAATGCAAAACCACATGACGAAAGCTTCATAAAGCTTTTCAGGAAACTGAGAATGCTTATGAGACGCTCTTGGAGATCGAATTGAAAAGATAAACCAAGTGCTGAGAGGTTGGATCAACTGCTATCGCAAGTCTAGTATGAAAACCAAAATCGCCAGGCTAGGAGAATGGTTGAAAAATGCAACGAGGGTTGTCATCTGGAAACAATTGAAGGTCTCCCGAAAGAAAATAGAGACTCTGGTCCGACTGAGGATTGACAGAGAGGAAGCCAAAGGCCTGACCTTCTGCAGAAGAGGCTATCAGTTCATCTCTCATTCCTGTTTCGTCAAGAGAGCAATCTCGAATTCACGACTGAAGAAAAGAGGGCTTTTAGACCCTCTTGAATACTATCTCAAAGAGAGGCATAGATGTTTGTTCAAACCGCCGTATGCGGAAGACCGCACGTACGGTGGTGTGAGAGGGAGCGGAGAAGCTATCGCTTCTCACTCTCTACTCGCTTTTTCTTGACTACAATGTAGTTTACAATTATAATTGCATCAAAGGAGAAATATTGAAATGGCTGTAGTGTCAGTTAGAACAAACGAAGAAGAGACAAAACTTTTTAAAAGTTATTCTGCCATTCACGGCATCTCTATTTCGGAAGCATATAAACGTGCGCTGTTGGAAAAAATCGAGGATGAATTCGATGCGGCGGAAATGGCTGAAGAGGTTGAAAAATTCAACAAGAA
>DHKY01000019.1 GCA_002404995.1 Caryophanales bacterium UBA4682
CACTTAACTGGTACTATCCTTTTGACTATTAAAAGCCTCTTTTTCGATTCGGAAGAGAGGCTTTTTTGATGGCGTTTTACAGAGATTATTCCTTGTTCAAAGAAAAAAGCAGCTTTTAAGAAAGCGCTTTCTACTATTATTTTCCTTTTATTTTGGCGGATACCCTTTCTTTCAGAAATATGAGTACTTAGGCAAAGTGCTATAATTCCGAAGAAATCTTTCACATCAAGGAGTGAATCAATGAAAAAACAAACATTAACCCTCTTCGCTGTGCTTTCTCTGCTTTTGGCAGGCTGCCAGAATCACGAAAATTCTGCAAGCAACAAAGGAAATTCCCAAGACGTCTCGTCTGGAATCTCTGAAACGGTAAATCCAACCGAGAAGCCTACCGAGGCCCCAACGGAAAAGCCGACTACGAAGCCGACAGAAAAACCAACGGAAAAACCGAGTGAATCTACCAAACCCGTCGAATCGGCTAGCTCAGGAAAGACAAGCACTAGTGTCGAGCCTTCTGCTTCCTCTTCTGTCGATGACAAGACAAAGTGGAGTGCCGATGTCCAAGCTCAAAGGAAGCAGTATTTAGGCGGAGAAATCCTTCCTTATGTTTCTCTTGGCAAGAGTGTTACGGCATCCTGGTCCCGCCCAAGTACTTATGCTAAAGAGCGATATCTGGAAATCACCGGCACTGCTGCTTACTCTCAGACTCTAGCCAATGAATTCCAGGCTTCCTTTACTAAAGACGGTTACACAGTTCTTGGCACCAATGAGAAAACAGCCACGAACGATGAAAAACATCTCTCGGTCGTTCTCAAAGAGGACTCCGAATCTGGAGTTGCTGTCATCCAGGCTTCCTATGATGAGCCCTATGACAAGACCAAATTCTTAGCTTGGAACGATGAAACCAGGGAAGTCTTCAATGATAATCTCCACCAGCATGGTTCTTCGATTCCGCTCATTTATTTAGGCACCTGTAATCCGGATTGCGAATGGAACGACTATACCGGCGATCATGGTGCGGTTGTCCTTACTGGCTTTAAGTGGGATGACAAGGTCTTAGCCGATACTAAGGCGACATTAGAAGGCGCTGGCTGGACGACAAGCGAGTCCACTGCTACTTCCACTGTCGGCACTTATAAGCTTTCGGATAACTGCGTTATCACGATTTCTATCGTGAAAGACGGTTATTTAGCTTCGAACTATAAACCAAAAGCCACGATTTCCATTGTTGAAGGCTATAACCCGGGCTCGGCAACGGCTTGGTCAAGCGATGTTCAGACGGAATTGGAGGATTACCTTGGCCAAGGTCATGTTCCACCCTATGTTTATTTAGGCAGGGATGGTGATCCGACTGTCGATACGAACGATTACAATAAATCCATTGTTTTAAAAGGCGGACAGTGGCATGACGAAATCATTGATGATGTCAAGACCACCTATACTAAGGATGGATGGAGTGTTGTCACGGATAACAGCCAGGAAACCATTTCCCAGGGAAAAACAATTCTTCTTTTATCTAAAACCTTTGATAATGGAAGTGTCATCATCAATGCGGAACTGACAAGTGAATACAAGGGTGTTCCGAATCTTCATTTCTACTATAAGGAAAAATTCGACCCTACTGCCTGTTCTAGCTGGAATACGGAGGTTTCCGATATTATAAATAATGAGAGGAACCAGGATGCGATTCCTTACGTCTATCTTGGATTCAAGGATCCCAAGGCAACCTACTACACTTCTAGTGGACTGACTGTCTACGGTGGGGAATGGAATGACCAAGTCATTGATTTAGCCAAAGCTGCCTTCTTGTCCGAGGGCTCCGGATGGGTCAAAGACAGTGAAGACACAACGGCAAAAGAACCTTCCATCAAGTTTCATAAATGGTTCGACAATGGGGATTATAGGTTCCTCACGGTTCAGAAATACGGAGATTATGCACGTCTTTTTGCTCATATCAGGAAGACAACTAGGGATAGCAAAGATTGGTCCAATGAAAGCAAGACCTTGAGGAATTCTGTCCTTGATAACCATCAGGTCCCTTATTTCTACAGGGCTCCCAACAGTGATATCACAACTACGCAGAGCGGGAACCAGGTTATCTTGAGCGCGGCAAGCAAAGATCTTATTACTAACGACATTATCGATGCCTACAAGGCGATTTATATCAATGATGGCTGGACGATTGAAACCAAGACAACGTCGAGCGGATCTTATAGCAGCCTCTATAGCGTAATCGCGAAGAAGACCGAAGAGGACGGCTGTGCTTTGACAGCGGTCCTTAGTACCAAGACAAGCGAAAATGAATACGATAGCACTTTTGATGCGGGTACTTTCACGGTGACCATTGATGTCCCTTATGATCCAAGCAAGGGAACGGCCTGGTCTACCGAAGTCAAGAATGCCAGGAAAGACTCCTTAGGCCGTCATGATGACATTCCTTACTTCTACATGGGCTATCCAGAAGCTACGGTTTCGGAAAAGACCAGCAATACCCTTGTCTTAAAAGGAGCTGCCTATGATGCCCAGATGCTTACTCAGTTCAAGGCTGCATTTGAGAAGAATTCCGCTTATACGGTTGAAACTGATGCTGCATCCTGTAAGGGAAGTGCAAGTGCGACTAGGACGAGCGGTGTTTCTGGAACAAGGAACGCAGTTCTTTCCAAAGGAAGCGATGGCAATGCCTATCTGAATCTGAAGTTCACCGAGAACTACAATGCTAAGAACAGGACTTCCTATTCGGATGATGTCAAAGCCGAAATCAAGAAAATCTTCGGAAACAATGAGCTTCCGGCCCTTTATCTTGGCACGGTCAATCCGACTGTCAGTGTTCCGAATAAGTCGAGTTATATTGATCTCAATGGTGCGAAGTGGAACGATTCCATTCTCAGCGACAATAAGCCGATTCTTGAAAACGCCGGTTTCACTGTCCTTGAAAACAAGGAAGGAAGCAACGGACATTGGACAGGGGTCAGCAATGCTGCTGCATTGCAGGGTTACAAGTATTTAGGAAGTGATGCAAAATCCGGAAGGATCCGTTTCCTCCTCACCCGTGACAATGAAGACAAGAGCGTTGCCAAAGCAACGGTCCGTTTCTGGTATGATGCTCCGTTCACCGATCCGAATGCTTCGGCTAGTGTTAACTGGACCACGGATGCAACCAACAAAAAGAAGATGGAAGATAACCTCGGCGGTACCGTTCTGCCTTATTTCTATGCGGGTACAAGCGTAGATGTCAGTACCTCTTCCTATAGCGCGAATCAAGTCAAGATCACAGGTGACTTCTCTGGAAGCGATACGAACTCCGGAGCTGTCTATTTCAACATTGTTGATACTTTAATTACTAACGGCGGAACTCTGAAATACGTCGATTACTCTTATAGCGAATACGCAGGCAAAGTTACCATTCTCTATCCAGCAAAAGACGGCAACGTTATCGAGATTACAAGGAGTAGTTATTCTTCCAGCCTCTACATCACTTGCCAATACAAAGAAGCCTTCAATCCTGCTAATGCCCAGTCCGATTGGTCGGCTGACGTAAAGAACAAGAGGACAAGCAATTTCGGACATGTTCTGCCGTACTTCTACATCGGCGCAAAAGATCCGGTTGCTTCTGTCTCGTACTATTACGGATTCACGATTACCGGTGCTGCCTTTGATACAAGAGTCTTTGGATATTGTGAGGAAGCCTTGAAGAAGGATACAACTCTCACCTGGAAGATTGTCAATGATAATGAGACGCTTCTCTTCGCTAAAGCAGTCGATGCAGACGGGAACACCTACTACGTGACTCTCCAGGAGAACAGTAAGAACCAAACTGTGAGGACTCTGAAACAAGTCAAGAAGGCTGCATCCGATAGTGAAAAAGACGCCTAACCTTATGGGGTAACAAGACAATGAGAAAAAATACAATTACATTAGTTGCGCTTCTTTCCATGCTTCTTGTCGGATGCACGGACAATAGCAATAAGAATTCGACTAAGCCATCTGCAGAACCCTCGGTTTCTGAAAAAGCCTCGGCATCGGAAAACAAGCCGACCGATAAGCCTACGGAGAAACCGACCGAGAAGCCGACTACTAAACCAACGGAAAAGCCAACGGAATCAGCAACGGATAAGCCGAGCGAAAATCCGACGACTTCCGTTTCTTCGGATAAGCCAAGCGAGAGTGCTTCCCCCTCTGTTTCTCCTTCGGAGAGTGATGACCAGAAGTCCAAGTGGCCGACGAAGGTCCAGAGTGTCAGGAAACAGTATCTTGGCGGACAGCTTCTTCCGTATATTAGCTTAGGAAGCGGTGTCAGTGCTCTGGCGGAGCAATTTGATGTCTCCATCAGCGGCTCTGCTGTCTATGATGAAACGTTGGCAAATAGCTTCAAGGCTGCTTTCACTGCCGATGGTTACACTGTGGATGATTCCAAGTCGGATCAGATTTCTGCTACGAATGAGACAAAGCACATTAGTGTTGTTTTAAAGGAAGATTCGGAATTGGAAGTTGCAAGTCTTACGGCTTCTTATGACGAACCCTATGAGCCCTCTAAGCTTACGGCTTATCCTTCCAGTGTCAGGAGCGATTTGAAATCTGCTCTTGGCGGACATGAGAATGATGTTCCGGTTGTCTACCTTGGCACTGTGAATCCGTATTCTGAGGTAACGACTGCTGGTGTGAAAATCTATGGCCGCAATTGGATCGATGCTAGGGGAACCGATGCTAAGACCACTCTTACGAACAATGGATATAAAGTCACTAAGACTTCTTCCTATAGCACGGATTTCACAGCGGAAAAAGCGTTTTCCGATGGTAATAAACTGACTATCTCGATTTCCAAGGATTATAAATACGAATATAGCAGTTATGTTCCGACTAGGATGATTTCTTTAGGCGAAAACTTTGACCCGACTGTTGCGAGCGATTGGACGGATGATATCAAGCAGTATTTCACTGCCAAACTCGATGGCCATACTGTTCCGTTTGTCTACCTTGGTGCCAAAGCTCCTTCTGCAGAATGGAAGGATGGCAAACTGACCCTTTCAGGTAAAGTCTATGACGATCAGGTTTTCACTCTTGCTAAAACGGCCTTCGGAGCTGGTTCTGGATGGACTATTTCCGATGACAATACATCGTCCTCCTATAGTCCGAGTCTGACTGCAACCATAAAGGAATCGGATAAATGCAGGCTGACCGTTAAAATTTCAAAGGATTCCTCTTATGCTACGGGCAGCACTGTCTATTATCCGAAGAGGGAAATCACGATTCTTGAGCACTTTGATCCGGAATCCTTCACTGCTTATCCGGACGATATTAAGGCTGCGTTCGACCGTTCTTTGGATGGACACGAGATTCCGGTCATTTATTTAGGAACGGATACACCTTCTTTCGAAGAGTCCTCTTATAGCGATAAAGTCTCTCTTACCGGTGGTAATTATGTTGAAGAAATCAAGACTGGTGCCGATACTGTTCTTTCTGCCGCTGAGGGATGGACGAAGACTTCTTATTCCTATTCTTCCGATTTGACTTACGAAAAGACCTTTGCTGATAACGACAAGATTACCATCACTGTCGGTGAGAATTATTCTGGCTTAGCAAAGATGGATGTCGAGAGGAAAGCCGGATGGTATCCAGAAGGCAGGACCGAATATTCTGCTGAAATCAAGCAGCTTTTTAACGAAAAATTCGATAACCATGGAGACAAGATTCCGTTTGTCTACTTGGGCTGCAACAAATTCAAGACCGAATGGGATGATTCCAAAAAGCAGCTGACCCTTTATGGCAAGACTACAAATGGGAACATCATACTCGATAAGGCTAAAGAGGCCTTTGCTTCCTGGACAAATACATCTACCGAGAATACGAACGCCACTTATGTGACAAGCAGGACGGATGGATGTATTCTCGCTGCCAAGGTTTGGAATACTTCGACCCCGCGCAGGGAAATCTCTAGGATGACTCCGACTGCGGATACTGCTTGGACAAGTGAAATCAATACGACTATCAAGAGCCTGACGGCTAACCATGAGATTCCTTATTTCTATAGGGGCAATGTTACACCTCGCACCAATAGTTACTCGGATCCGACCGTTGTCGGACTTTCTGGCGATGTCCTTCTTGACGACAAGGAATACTATCTCTTTGAAAAGGCCTTCGTTGGCTGGGAAGTCACCAAGGGTTACTCCAGCCGTACTGCTAAGAAAGTCTTTGATGACGGATATACGATTTTCGTTACTTTAGAAGGAAAAACGTATATCTCCTCTTTAGGCGGATATGCCTCCGCACTTTCCTTCCGTACGATTGCTCCTTACAACAAGGATTCCTATACTGCCTATACCGGAAAAGCAAAGACGGCAATCGACAAGCTCTTCGGTGACAAGGCTTCCTTAGTTCCGGTTATCTACTTAGGCTCCAATGATCCGACCACAGATTCCTATGGTAATTATGTCACGCTTACCGGTACTGGATGGAATGACAAAGTCATTACGGATAATGAAGCTGTCTTGAAAGCAGCTGGCTTCACGACCTTCTATACGGAAGATGTCAGCAAGGACGATACTAAGAAATATTATGGCTATGGAAAATCTATCCAGGCCTACAAGGCCATCGGTGATGATCCATCCAACGGATACATCCGCTTAGCTATTGCCTCTTCCTCCAAGGATGAAGTAAAGAAGGATGCGACAGTCCGCTTCTGGTATGATAAGGCTGTTACGATTCCTACTACCGATGTCAACTGGGCAGAAGACGATGCCAACAGCACCTTAAGGGAAGGACAGCTCTACGATACGCTTCCTTACTTCTATAGGGGCAGCAATGTCAAAGTCAAGAAAGCGGATAAGTCCAATGGTATTACCGTGACTGGAACCTTCACTTACGGCGAGTGGAATAACAGCTACTTAAGGAATGCCAGGGAAGTACTGAGGACCAAGAAAGGTGCAAAGATAGTCGATAAGGAAATCGACCTCTCCCAGACAAACGGTGCCTATGTCGTATTAGAAGGCAAGAACCCGGATGGCGATAAGATTCTTTACACTCTCAGCTGCACTTCAACGAATTTAAAACTCGATGTTCAGCTTGTCGAAGAATACAATCCAACTGGTGCTACTAGCTATAACGCTGCGGTTACTTCCGCTATCTCTACTGCCTTAGGCGGAAACAATATTCCGTACTTATATCTCGGAACCAATCATCTCACCTATACCACAGACGAAGGCAAGATCGTCCTCCAAGGCAAGTATTATGAGGAGCACAAAAACGATTACTTCACTTTGGCAGAAAGCACTCTGAACGGGGATACTGCCCATAACTGGGAAGTCGTCAGCGATGGTGAGAGCCTTCTCTTCGCTTCTGCAAAGCTTGAAAACGGAAAATCCATCTTCATCAAGCTGACCCTTGAAGGTTATAGTTCGATTCCGACTCTTACCGTTACCTATCATTAAAATCTTCTCTGATTTCGAAACCAAAGCTGTTCCTTAATAAGGGACAGCTTTTTTTGGTTGTTCAAAAGAATAGGAGACCATGTGATTGTTGAGCTTGAGATTGATTTTCAAATAGCGTTTATTGCCGCATCTAAAAGGATAGGCATCTTGATTCGTATGAAAAAATAGGTTGGTAAAAGAAAACCCTGTCCTTTTAAAGAGGACAGGGTTTTGGTTATCGTATTAACGGCTAAGCGGATTGCTTTGGAGTGAAGGAGAACTTGCAGACCGGATTGTTTGTGCTGTTCTTAGTGAGCTGAATGTAGAGGGTACCATCGCTTGCTTCTGCTTTTGCGAGCAGGAGGTCTTTTCCGTTGTCGACACTTGTCCAGGTCAGAGTAGTATCAGCGGCTAAGGCATCTTCTACGATTGAGAAGACGGAATCATCCCATGTCTTACCTGTCAAAGTAACTGTGTTGGTTCCTTTACTGATGGTGTAATTCTTTGTTCCGATGGAGAAGTAAGGAATCACATGGCCACCAAGCTGTTCCTGCCTTGCTGCCTTGACTTCAGCCTGCCAATCGGTTTCCGGGCTCGGATTGAAGCACTCGCTGTAGGTGACTTCAATAGTCCTTGTCGACAAGACCGTGACTTTATAGGTCAGACGGTTTCCATCGGCAGCAGTTCCGACCCAGGTTCCTTTCCTTCCCTGATTATCGTAACTGAGATCAAGATTGACGTTCTTCAAGGTTGGATCGAACGCTTTCAGCTTTTCGATTGCATTCCTTGCATATGGCTGAACGTTCGTCACATTGGAGAATTTGCAGCTCCTGTTGATTCCATCGCCGGCAGAAGTAGCTTTCCTTGTAACCGTTCCTAAATCCATGAACGGAAGAACAGTTCCGCCGAGTTTGCTCTGCCTTAATGCAACGTTTGTGGTGTCTTCGTTCCACTTTGCCGTCGTGGCAGTTCCATCATCAATGGTTTCAGGTGCATCATAGAAGAAGACTGCGATTGCACTGCTCTTGTTAATATTCGATTCACTACGGGTTAAGATGAAACGGATATAGCCATCTGCAGGAGTTGTTCCAAGTGCCTTATAGCCTTGGAGAGCAACTGCACTGCGATAACCGGTGAAGTGACCATAGCTATTGCCTTCCTCGATTTCACTGACCGTGAATCCAGCGGCTTCGAGCAGGGGTTTGTTATCCTTGAGCCTATTATCATTCCATTTCGAACCGGTAATCTTGATACCAGCGGAATACGAACTCGAATAGGTTCCTTGAGTGATAGTCGGAGTCTTGGTTCCCAAATAGAGGAGTGGAATCCTATTGTTTCCAAGAGCGGATTTGATCAAGGTCTTCTCATCATCCGAATAGCTCCTCGTCGCGAAGTCAGAGTAATTGTAGGGCGGAATCGCCTTAATGGTGATGTCGGCAACATAACCGCTAGCTCCGGTTGTGTTATTATTCAAAGTGGCCATGAAGGTGTAACCGTCTTTTTCTAGAGTCCTTGCTTTTCCAGAGTACACGGTTGTATCCTCGGTCCAACCAGCTGCGGTATACGTTTTCACAAAGAGATTTTCAAGAAGGGTGTTTTTCTTGATATCACCAGAGATAACAATAGTACCATCTTTCCTCGTTGTCTTTAAGGAGGCATCATCCCCAAGGAAGACAAACGGCAGAGTAGTTACATTGTTCCTATAGGTGCCAACTGCTGTTTTCACAGCATCGGTATAATCCGTTTCGGTAGTCCAAGGAATGTACGTTACTTCAATCTTCGGCTTATCGGAATAGTTCTTTCCGAAGGCAGCCGCAAAGTAGCCCTTGTCATCCTTCTTTGTGAAAGTCACGCTTTCTGTTGTTGCTCCTGCTTCTTCAGTCCATCCAGCAGCAGCATAGGCAGTCTTTGCCTTCGTGATGATTTCGTCGTCCCAGGCATCACCGGTAATAGTCAATTGACTGGAATAAGAGCTCCAGCTGGAAGTCGGGGCAGAGGTGCCAAGATAGACATACGGAAGAGTTTCTCCATTGAGGTTGTCGCTGATATCGTCCAAGATATTCTGCGGATAGCTTGTTTCCGTATTGTTCTTATTGTAAGCAGCGGACCTGATGAATTCACAATCGACTTTTCCTGAATATTTATAGAGCTTAAGCTGCCATTTGACATAGTTTGTCTGATCAACTGGGGAATTCATGATCAGAATATTGGAATAACTAGAATTGGATTCTGCAGCTGTATCTTCCGTCCAGCCTTTGGCGGTAAGAACGGTCAAGGCATTGCTTCTTGCGACATCGTCCCAGGTTTGACCTAATAGTTCGACTTTGTTCTGATAGCTAAGCGAACTAACCGAAACGCTCTTGCCTAAGTAGATAAACGGAGGGTAGATGCCGTTGCAGTAATTGTCGAAAGCATCCTTTACATCCTGGGACCAGTCGGTCTGGCTGGAAGGATCACCGAATCCTGCGGAGCAATGGAATTCGACTAAAGCTGTTCCGGAATTGTTATAAAGCTGGATTTCCAATGTGCAGCCATCGGTCTCAGTCTTTGTCCTGATTAAGACACTGGTATGATAACTGGATGCTTCTTTTGCAGTATCTTCAGTATAACCATAGGTCGTTGAAAGACTAGTGAGGGCAAGAGAGCGGATTCTATCATCCCATGCTCCGCCTTTAACATCGAATTCACCATTTGAAGTGCTTTGGTAGGAAATAGTCGGTGTATTGGTTCCAAGATAAATCAAGGGGAGGGTATGTCCGTCATAATAATCCTGGACCCTATCCTGGATTTCCTGAGGCCAGGCAGTGAAGCTAGCGGCATCGAAAGGCTCTTTCCTTGTGATTGTCCTCTTTGGATAATCACCTGTGTTATAGCTATAGCCTTTTTCGATAGTTATTGTCCTTTCGTACTGATCAGAGAAAGTCTTTGTTCCTGTGACAATACTAGTAGTGCTTGCTGAAGTATCGAAGCCCGCATTGTTCAAGGTAGTCTTGCTATCGACAAGGATATTGTCATTCCATTTTCTTCCTTTGATAGTGACGCCGGTTGAAGAACCGCTTGTTGTTTCCTCGTAGGTCGGCGTTGTTGTACCAAGATAAACGACTGGTACATCGTTGGCATGGGTTCCGAAAAGCGTCGAGAGTTCTGACTGGATATCAGAAGAATAAGCTGTCCTCTGGCTTGCATCGTAGGGCTCATCGTAGGCTATATGCAGGACAGCAGCATCCATATCTGAATCATTGACTAACGTAACTGTAATGTTGTTTGCGTCGTTCTTTGCTATTTTTTTAGAGTTTGTTCCTGTAACCGTATATCCAGAAGCTGTATAGTCCTGCTGGAATGTATTCGCTAAAGAAGTACTGTATTGGACAGTTCCTGAAATTTCGAGATGATAGACTTCATAATTATTGCTATAGGAAGGCTCGACGATTTCATAGTCTAATAAAGAAGACTTTCCTAAATTGACATAAGGAATCAATTGCCCTCCCAGGTTAGCCTTCAGGAAATCCTTGATTTTCTGTGGCCATGCTGCAGTCAGATCAACTGAGGGTGATACGGAAGACTCCTCAGCTGATTCTGATACTTTTTCTCCAGTAGATACAGATGCACTTCCTTCCTCCGATGCTGACTGAGATTCCTTTGGGGATTCTGATACTTTTCCCTGGCTTTCGCTTGCAGGAGCTTCAGTTGCCTTGGCAGTGGTTTCTGTCACAGACTCCTTTTCGGATGGGGCATCACTTTTCGAAGCTGATGCCGTGTCGGATGTTTTGCCTCCGTTGCAGCCAGTTAAGAATAGGGCTGTCAGAGCTAATAACGTCAATGTTTTCTTTTTCATGTAGGTTGTTGCCTCCTGCAAAATAAAATAAAACAAGTGAAAAAATATGAATAAAAAAGAATTTTTGATGCTTTTTCCAATTTTTTTATCGGTTCTAAATGAAAAAATGAAAATTTTAAGCTTTTTCGATACAAAGCGGGTTAAAAAGTCATAGTTTTTGCTTTTAATAATAAAAAATTGATAATTATTTAAAAGAAAAGTAAGCGGTTACCATATTGTATTTTATTAATTTAAAATTTGAATTTCCTTTTTAATCTAGTAAAAAACAAGACTTATATATCAAAGGCAAGCATTAAAAAAGTAAGCGCTTTAAAAATAATAATCGAATTATTGCTTTAGCATAAACAGGCAGTTGGTCCAAAAATGTGGAACTGGTAAAGGAATGCAGAAAATAGTCTTGCCAAGGAGCAAAGACTTTGATTTTGCATTCGATGGATTTCTTTTGGCTGATATCCTCCTTTATTTGTTTCTTTGTTCTTTATATAATGTTATTCAGAGGTATATCCCAATTGGACAGTAAAAGCCTATTGTTTCTTATCTCCTCCTTCATCTTCCTCTTCCTTTCGTTCTTTTTCTGCCTTGCCGAGACGAGTCTTACCAGTGCGAACAAATATCGTTTCCAGGCGGAAGCTGAAGACGGGAAAAAGACATCGAAGCTTGTTTATTTCTTTATCCGTCATTTTGACTCCGCGTTAGTCGGAGTTCTGATTGGAAATAATGCGGTCAATGTCGGTTTATCCTTTGTCTCTACTTTCCTTTTCCTGAAAGCGTTCCCTGCTACTAGGGATGAATTCTATACTTCCTTGATTGGGTCCATAATTGTGACCTTGATTGTCTATGCTTTCGGTGAGACCCTTCCGAAAAGGCTTGGGAAACGGGTCCCTGACTTGTCTGCTCGCATTGTTTCTTATCCGCTTGCTTTCTTTTTGATTCTTTTTGCTCCATTAACTCTGATTTTTTATGGAATCAGCAAAGGGGTTGGTTTGCTGTTCCCGAAGAAAGAAGAACCGGAACTGACGGAAGATGACCTGAATTCCGTATTGGAGAACAACGAAGAACAAGGTGCTCTGGAAGAGAACGAGACAGACTTGATTCAGGCCGGTTTCGACTTTACGGATACATCGGTTGAAAAAGTTTTTACTCCTAAGAAGAAAAGGTTCACCATCAATTTGGAAGGAAGGACAGCTAAGAAGCTCCTCCAGATTGTCTATCGCGTTCCCTATAGCCGCATCCCAATGTATTTCCGAACACAGGACAAGATTGTCGGTATTCTTGTCGTCAAGAAATTTCTTGCTGCCTATTATGAGAATCCGAATAGGAAAGTCGCTTCTGTTTTAGACAAGCCTTTTATCGTCTCCCGGAACATCAGGATGGACGATGTGTTAGATGGATTCCGTTCCCACCATACCGAGATTGCCTTGGTTTACGAAAAAGAAACGCTGCTTGGAAGGATCACGACCGAAGATGTTCTAGAAGAGCTGGTAGGAACCATCAGCGAGAAAGGGACCAAAGCCCATGAAGCCTAGGGATATTGTTTATCTTGTCCTCATCGTCATACTGATTGTTCTTTCCGGAAGGTTCTCCGCTATTGACAGGGCTTATTCTTCAGTAAGAATCACCCGTCTTGAGAAAGACGATACAAAAAGCGGAAAGCTCGCTCTGAAGTATGCGAACGAGTACGATAAGACCATCGCGACAGTTCTTTTCGGTAATGACTTTGTTAATATTCTAGCTTCTTCTCTGGCTTCGCTTTTATCAAAGGACTTGCTGGAGCCGGTGATTGGAAGCATCGGAAGCTTTGTCAGGTCAAGGATCCTTCTCTGTGTTCTCCTGGTTTTCGGAGAAATCACTCCGAAAGCCTTGGCAAAGACGAACTCCTTTGGCTTCTCAAAGTTCTTCTCTTATTTTGTCAAAGTCCTGCGTATTATCTTTTTCCCCTTTGTTTTCTTTGTGACAAAAATGGATCAGGGGATTGTCTCCTTGTTGACTAGAAGACAGCCAAAAGGAGATTTGACGGCTTCGGATGACGAACTTGACAACAGGGTTGATGCGATTCAGAAGGAAGGCATTTTCGATAGCGATAAAAGCGAATTGCTCCATAACTCCATTGAATTCAAGGATACTGCCTGCTACGAAGTCAGGACTCCGCGTGTCAAAATCATTGGCATAGATCTAGAAAGAGACAGGTCGAAGTTCTTAGTCAATCCAGACCGTTTCCGCTATTCCCGTGTCATCGTCTTTGCCCATGACTTGGATCATATTGTCGGATATATTCCAAGGAAAAAACTGCTTCAGGCATTGATTGAAAATGATAAGAACTATAAGAAGCTGATTCAGCCGATTTCCTCTGTTCCGCGCACCAGGGTCATCTCCCAAGCGAGGGAACTTAGGAAGGAAAAAAAGGAACATATTCTGGTAGTTCGAGATGAATACGGTGGAACGGAGGGCATTATTACCAGGGAAGACATTCTCGAGGAAGTCGTCGGCGAAATCTGGGATGAAAGCGATGAAGTCGAGACCAGGATCCGTCCTTTGAAGGAAAAGAATCTCTATCTGGTCCGCGGCAATATCAATATTGATGACTTTCTTGATTTCTTTGGACTGGACCCGGATGAACTCAAGGATGATTACTCGACTCTTTCTGGATTTATCAACAATGAGCTTGAACGTTTTGCCAAGGTCGGAGATGTCATAGCCTATAAGAACCTTGTTATCAGTGTGAAGAAAACAACCCAATATACGGTTGACCTTTGCTTGGTCAAAGCCTATCCAAAAGAAGAGGATGAAGAGGAATGATGGAAGATTATTACACGAAGAACGCCAAAGCCTATGAGGAAGAGACAAAGGATGCCGACAGGAGCTCAGTCTACTCTTTTCTGAACCCCTTTCTTCCAAAAGGAAAGCTTTCTGTCCTAGACGTCGGATTCGGTTCCGGACGGGATAGGCTTTATTTCAAATCCCTTGGATATGATGTGGAAGGAATCGATACGTCTCTTCCTTTTGTCGAGGATGCCAAGAAAAAGGGACTCCTCTGCTATCACTGCGACAGGAAGGAATTTGTTCCATCCCACCAATATGATCTTATCTATGCGCTTGCTTCTTTGCATCACCTTAAAAGAGACGAGATCAATCCGACAATCAAGAGGCTTCTTTCCTTTTTAAAAGAGAGCGGAGTGCTTTTCATCTCTAGGAAATGTACGGACAAAAAAGACGGGTATGATAACCGAGGGCGCTACTTCACCTACCTGACGGATAAGGACATCGAGGATTTCCCTTTCCAGATTAAGGCAAGGAAAAAGACAGTGACCCCGATGCGGAAGGACGATGTCTTCCTGAACAGGATCCTGCTAAAAAAAGGCAACTAAGATAAGGAAGCGATTCTTCTAAGAAAAAAGGCAGTCCCCACAAGGGGACTGCCGCTTTTTATTTTCCGAAGACTTTGATGTTGGAAGGAAGGCTCTTTTCGAATGCTTCGGCACCCTCTTCGAAAGTGGTATCCGGAACATAGGGATGATCTTTCCTGACCTTCTCAGCCCTTTCACGGGTTAAGAGCGGACGGCTTCGGTCACCTTGGTAGATGGTTGCCATCTTATTCAAGGAACGGCAGACATCCGAGACTTTCTTGGAAACAAACCTATGTGTTGCCTTTGCAAGGTCATCAAGGAGTGCAGGATTTTCAATATCGATAGAACTAAGACGTTCCTTCCTCCTTTCCTTACGGGTCTTGGTGTTCGGATGGTGGATACGGATGATATCCGTGAACAGCACCGGATGGAGGAACTTCTTTTCGAAGATGGATACATCGATGCATCCCGGTTTATCGGTTCCTAGGACAAAGAGGATATTCAGATTCTTTGAGCGGATTCTCTTCCTTTCCTTTTGCAGAATCGAGTAGAACCTCTTGACCGTCTTTTTGCTTTCCTCATCTTCTCCTTTCGGGAAATAAGCTTCTGCATTCGTGAAATAGAAAACAATATTGTTCTTTTCCTCTGCTCTCTGGAAAAGAGCCTGCCAATGGGAGAGGACATTCGTGGAATTATAGACCGAAAAATTCTCCCTTGGTTCAACATAGTATTCGGTTGCTTCGAGCTCATGGACAAGAGATTGGACGAGAACGGATTTTGCGCATCCTTTGGGACCATAAATCAAAAGTCCTAAAGACTCATTCTCCGGATAGGTTCCCTTTTTCCAAGGCTCCACGAAAGTCTTCGTGAGATAATCCTTGATGTCATCCATGCCGATGAATTCACAGAAGCCTTTTGGCTTCTTACGGGGCTTGAGTTTATCTTTCTCGGCTGGAGAGAGATGAAGCTTGGATAAAGCGTTTTCCCCTGTAGCCTTATACTCTTCGCTCTGTTTCCTAGCCCTTTCGCTTTCCTTCTTATCTAATGTAAGAGTGGCCAATAAGGCAGCATCTTCGCTAGCAGCAAGATAATCCAGATAGGCTTCCTTATAATCTTTGACCATCAAGGCCATTTCTGCACTCGTCAGGTGGCCTTTAAGATTCTTCTTCGCTTCTAAGTAGTTATCCATCGTCAGATTCCTCCGTTAGTCAGATTTATTATAGAAAGAAAGTACTAGAAAACAAAAGGAAAAAAAGAAGAAAGAATGCAGAAAACTGGTATTATCCCGAAAGATAGGAAAAAACAAACGAAAATATTCAAAAAGTAACAGAAAAAGAATAAAAGACTAGGCTTTTGCATCATTGGAACCGCTTACAGAAAGAAACTTTTCTAATGTTAAATTTGAAAACTAACAAAAAATCATCGTTTTTTTAAAAAAATACCCCTTTTATTCAATAAAAACAAAATAATAAGACAAAATCTCGGTTTTTTATGAATTTTATAAAAAGAAAAAAACAAATTAAAATTTCTTGCAGTTGTTCCAGGAAATATGCGTTTGGTTTCCTATTGATTATCTGGAACTATGTCAGGAGGTATCGAATATGAAAAACAAAGATGTCAAGAATTACGAGAAAAACGAAAGCTTCGCACGCTTCAAGAAAAAGCTAAGGCGTGAGCATAGGATCAAATCCCTGCTCTTCGGAGTAGCTGGCGGCTTAGCCGGTGCAGCTATCTCGATTGCAGCCTGCAGATTTGCCAATCCTTCCGCGATGGTTTATGCAGCTCCTATCGCAAGTGCAGCTGGATTAGCTGCTGCCTTCGCTGCTGCTTACTTCATCAAGAAGCCGACGGACAAAAAAATCGCTGCTCGTCTTGATAAGGATCTCAATCTCCAGGAAAAGATTTCTACGAGGGTTGAATTCGATGGAAAAGACGGAATCATTCTGAACAAACAGCGTGAGGATGCCGAAGTCAAACTGGATCAGAAGCCGGTCAAGGCTGTCCAAAGGAAACTCGCAAGCGTTACGATTCCTGTCTTGGTTGTAGCTGCCGGCCTCTTTGCTGGATCCTTCTTTATGCCAAACATCAACCAGTTCCCGTCTCATATTAAAGATCCTATCAATTCTTCAAATATTAGCGGGGTCGATTCTTTTGTCCACGAGGTGGCCAATAGTGCCAAGGAAGATATCGACGATATCGATCCCGATTCCGATGTGAATGACAAAATCGATGAAATCATTGATCGTGTTGTAAATGACCTCGATGGCGAAAGGGATGAAGATAAACGTAATGATATCGTCGAATCCGGCAAGGATGATATCGACAAGATTGTAGATGACGCCAATTCCAAAGAAGAAATCGGCGATGAGCTTGTCAAGAGCGATGATGATGCCTTAAAGCTTCTTGGCGAAGCCATCAAGAACGGTGATGAAGAACAGATTTCTCTTGCGTTAGGATTACTCAAGGATGAAATCAATAAACTGAGTGGCCAGCAGCTTGTCGATAAGCTTCATGCCATCGCTTCTGAGATCCGCAAGGCCTTAGAGGATTCCAAGATTCCGGAAGGCGATCCGCTCCGTGATGCTCTTCTCAAGCTTGCCGATGAATTCGACAAGGAAGCCGATGAACTTCAGAAGAACCTCGATAACGGAAAGGATACTTCTGATGAGACGAAAGATAATCTTGACAAAGACATCGATGATGCAGAAAAGGACATCAATAATGCCATCGACCAGCAGAACAAGAATGAGAAAGCAGGTGAGACTGCCAAAGATGCTCTTGATCAGATGAAAGATCCTACCCAGAATGGTCAGAACGGAGACAGCGGCGACCAAGAAGGCTCCGGTGAACAGGGTTCTGGTGAACAAGGCTCTGGCGAAGGCGAACAGGGCTCTGGCGAAGGTGAGCAGGGCTCCGGTGAAGGCGAACAGGGTTCTGGTGAACAGGGCTCTGGCGATAACGGCGATAATGGCGATAACGGTGACAATGGCGATAACGGTTCCGGAAACGGAAATGGTATCCAGAATGGGGACCAGACTGGCGAAGGCGCCGGCGGTGGCGACGGAAGTGTCAAATATCCGGGAAATGATCATGTTTACACCGACCAAGGCGATACGAAATATGGAGATGTCATTGATGAGAACAACGGCGGTGCCCAGGATGATTGTAACCAGAACGGCGATTCTGATATCACTGATGCCATGAAAGACTACTTCGATGAACTGTATGGTGATCAGAATAAGACAAATCCGTAATCCGGGACGAGCTTCATAATCTAGTTTCTAATTTACAAAGGATATACACAAAAATGGAAAACGAGCAGCTTATTAAGAATTTCAGTGATTCCGTGACGAAAATCAAAACCGAGCTCCACAAGGATATCATCGGTCAGGAAGAAGTCTTGGATGCGGTCATCATCGCCGTCATCTCGGGTGGAAACGTTCTTCTTGAAGGTGTCCCGGGAACTGGTAAAACCCGTCTTGTTCGTTCATTAGGACAGACTCTGAACCTTCCGTTCAGCCGTATTCAGTTCACACCAGACCTTATGCCGAACGATGTCACTGGTGCCAACATCATTCGTAAGGATGAGAATGGAAACCTTGTCACAACGTTCCAGAAGGGACCTATCTTCGCTCAGATTATCTTAGCTGATGAAATCAACCGTGCTACTCCGAAGACCCAGTCTGCTAGGCTTGAGGTCAGGCAGGAACATAAAGTAACTGTCTCTGGCGTAACTTATCAGATGGCTGAACCGTTCTTCGTTCTTGCAACGGAGAACCCGATTGAGCAGGATGGTACTTATCCGCTTCCGGAAGCTCAGATGGACCGTTTCAGGTTCAAGGTTATCAGGTCCTTCCCGTCTGCTAAGGAACTTGGCGACATCGTCAACAGGACTCAAAAGAATAGGAACGAAAACGCAACGAAAGTTGTCGATGGACCTAGGATTAGGGAAAGGCGTAAGCTTGCCCAGGATGTACCGGTTATTCCGGAAGTCTTAGACTATGCCAGGAACCTTGTTTCTCACACCCATCCGGAACTTGACGAAGGCGGAGAAGTTGCAAAGAAGTACATCCGTTATGGTGCATCTCCTCGTGCAGCTCAGGCTTTAATTACTGGTTCTAAGATCCGTGCCTTGATTCATGGAAACTATAACGTTTCCTACGATGATATTGATGCCCTTGCTTATCCGGTTCTCCGTCATCGTATTAAGATCAACTACAATGCCATCAACGAAGGCCTGACGATTGATAAAGTCATCGGTCTTCTCATTAAGGAAAATAGAAAGAACAAGTAATCAAATATGAAACAAGCGATCGACGAACAATTTCTCCAGCAAATCGAGCAATTTACGTTGGCCGTCAAGGACAACGTCGCCGGTCTTTTCGGTGGAAACCACAAATCCAAGAAATATGGTTCTTCCTGTGAGTTCGCAGATTACCGCGACTACATCGAAGGTGATGATGTCACGAAGATTGACTGGAACCTTTACGGAAAATTCGAGAAAAGGTATCTAAAGCTTTATCTCGATGAGCGTCAGAGGCACACTCGTATCTATATTGATACAAGCCGTTCCAGGAGTTTCTTCAATAAAGACGAGATGGCTCTTAAAATTGCTTCAACTCTTGCTTTCAGGTCGGTCTCCGACAGGGACAAGGTCACAATCTACGCCCTAAAAGGCGACTATGCGGAACCGATTATTGAAAATCTGGTTGGCAAAGACAGCTATAGGAGTTCCATTAACCAGCTCAACAAGGTTAAGTTTGACGGAGAAAGTAGCATCTCGGATGCTATTGTCCGTTCGACTGTCGGGTATGGAGATGGAAAGAGCATCATCATTTCGGATTTCTGTTCGGACAGCAACTTTACGGATGCTGTTGACTACCTTCGCAATAAACGCCGTGATGTCAGGTGCATCCAGATTCTCGGCGATGAGGAAGTTCATCCGCAGTTCCGTGGTAAAAGGATCATCCATGATTCGGAAAATGATGATCGTTTCTTCAAGGACAATATCAGCCGTGACGTTGTCAACGCCTACCAGAAGGCCTTGAAGTTTGTCCAGGATAAAATCAAGAATTTCTGTCTTTCCCGAGAAGCCGACTATGTTTTCTGTTCGACTGACGAACCCTTGAAAGAGGTGTTCTTGAATAAGAGGTTATCTAGGGGGGTTATCGAATGAGTTTCCAATATCCATATGCTCTCTTGGTCCTTCTTGCGATTCCGGTTTTAATCCTCATCTATATTTTACGGAACCGTTATAAGGAAGCGACCGCGCCGTCTACTTATCTTTGGGAGCTCAGTCAGAAATTCCTCAAGAAACGGAACCCGTTCCATTCCAGGGAAAACCTGATTGCTCTCTTTGTTCAGATGTTTGCTATTGCCTTTATGGCAATCACCCTTGCCCATCCTGTTTTGAATCTGAAGGGCCAAGCAGAAAACAGGGTCTTCGTTCTCGATGGTTCTGCTAGCAGGAACAGGAAGAGGGAAGGTACTGGCTATGATGGCAAAGAGACGAAGTTCGAGGTGGCGAAAGAAGACATTCTAAAGAAAGTCCACGCTGCCAAGAAAGGTTCTACTTTTACTTTGATTGTCACGGATTCCGCTGAACCGAAAACGGTTTGTCAAGGAATCCAAGACGTTACTAGGTTCGAAAAATACAGGGATACCGTAGATTGCTCCTTTGCTGCCAATGGCATCAAGGATTCTCTGTCCTTAGCTCAGAAGCTCGTCTCTTCCGGAAGCGGAAGCGATGTCTATCTGGCTACGGATAAGAAAGTCAATTGCGATGACAACATCCATCTCAGGAGTTACTTCAACGATAAGCAGACCAATTATGCTATCACTGACGTTGCTTTCGAGTATAAGGATGATACGGAGCATGATACGTATATCGTGATTTCTCCGACCTATATCTGCTACGACCATGACAATGCCAAGTTCCGTATCCGTTTCTCTATTAACGGAAAGGACTTAGGGCAGGTTGCCACGGTAAAGGCTGTTTCTGCCGGTCTTGAATACACTAGTGGATACCCTTTTAAGTATGATGGCACGATTGAGTCCATCACTTGCTCTGTCCTTGAGGATCAAAAGGAAAAGGACAAAGGGTACAAAGACTGCCTTGACTGTGATAATTCCTTTACTTTCTACAATGAAAAGAGCGACAGGCAGGCCAAAGTACTTTTAGTCAGCAGCAATCCGCGGTATTTTAATGCAGCTTTCAAGGCATGGGGCGTCAACTGCACAGTTGTATCTCCAAGCTCCTTCAATACGACAAGCGGCTATGACATCTACATCTTTGACTGTGTCTCTCCGAATAAGCTTCCGACCGATGGTGCAATCTGGTTTATCTGCCCTAAAGAAGATGTGGCGGATACCGGATTTACCTACCTTAACTCTTATTCGGATTCTGAAAACGGATATAAATGCACCTATACGGATAATGACAACAGCCTGACTTATCAGCAGCTTACCAAGAACCTTGCAAAGAGAGATGTCTTAGTCAGCTACTATTCCCGTTATACGCTCGAAGATGACTTTACTACCATTCTTGCTTACAACAACGTCCCGATGATCTTTGCTGGCAAGACCCAATATGGCCAGCGTGAGGTTGTCTTTTCGTTCCCGTTACAGAGTTCAAGCATTCCGGTTACCTACGATTTCCTGCCTTTGACCCGTAATCTTATCCAATTCTCCCATCCGTCTTTGCTCGATAAATTCAGTTATACGGTCGGAGACAGCCTTGCCATTAACACCGGTGACGAAGTCCAATCCAGGACCAGGACACGCCCGGACGGAACTGCTGTTCCGATTGTCAAGGGAACTAGCCAATACCTCAGCTATGATTTCGATGAGGTCGGTACCTATATCCTTAAAACCGTCAATACGGATAAAACGGGTAAGGAAGTCTATAGGTACGTAAAATACCCAAAGGAGGAGGGAAATCCACTCGCCGAGGATTCTGACGCTTATCAGATTGTCAAGAATCCGGATGCAACGAAGGTCAACGGCATTTTCGACTCGATACTTCCTGTCGCAATTGCTGCTGCTGTCTTCTTTGCCGCTGATTGGATCCTATATGCCCGTGAACAATACTAGAATTGAAAACCCATATCTGTTCTTCCTTCTGATTCCCCTTGTCGCACTTGTTCTCCTCGGCTTCTTCCTGATTCCGAAATACAAGCGGTATCGGACCAAGAACATCATTTCCCTGATTCTTCATCTGGTCAGGTCTGTCAGGCTTACGCTTGCCTTCGTCGATATTCAATACGTCAAATCCAGTTCTACGACGGAATTGATTGTCCTCGCCGACTGCTCAAAGAGCGAGTTCAACAATGCCGATCAGATTGATAAGCTGATCAATGAAGTTTATTCCCAGGCGGAAAAGGTTGATGGGACGAAAATCGGTGTCGTTGCCTTCGCAAAAGACCAGGAAGTCGTCAACAACATCGGCAGCAAGTACAAATCAAAATCTATTCTGAAATATTTTGAGGATGGGTCTGACTTCGATAATTCCGCTACTGACTTGAAATCTGCTCTTCTCTATGCCGACAGCCTGTATTCTAAAGACAGCGCTGTCCGCCGTAGGATCATCAGGAGCGATGGTCTCGAGACCGATGGGTCTGCCGTTGAGGCTTTGGATCAGCTGACTGCTGACTCTGTCCAGATTGATGCTGTTTCCAGGAGTCAACCGGAATTTGATGAAGTTGCTATCACTGGTCTTGATTATACCGATCATTGCTATATCGGCAAGGAACAGAAGGTCAAGGTTTCGGTCAAATCCAAAAAAGGCGGACTTTTAACCCTTACGCTTGTGTGTGATGGTAAGCAGGTTGCCCAAAGGAAAGATGAGCCCTGCAACAAAGGCATCAATGTCTATACCTTTGATATTGCCGCGGATACAGCCGGTACGTTCCGTTATGAAGTCTCTCTCTCTGGAAGGAGTGATACCTTCGAAGAGAATAACAAGAGGTCTTTCACTCAGGAAATCTCTGACCACTACAATGTCCTTTACATCGGAGATGATTCCGATGCTTTGGACAATCTCCAGACTTCTTTCCCTGAGAACGCGAAGTTCTCTTCTGTTCTGCTGAACTCTGCTGGTGCTTCCGGTGTTCCTTACTCCATTACGGATCTTATCAAATACGATGAGATTATTCTCAATAATGTCAATAGGGAAACCCTGGATGAACCGGAACAGTTCGTTGCTAATCTTGAAACGGCTGTCAAGGACTATGGAAAGAGCCTTCTGACTCTTGGGTCGGTCTTCGCAGGCGCGGCCAAGGGTGATTACCTTTCGGATTACAATGCAAGGCTTCCGATTCAGAGTGAATCCGATGAGGGCAAAGCGATTGTTCTTGTTATCGATAACTCTGGCTCTATGGAAAGCGATAGCCGTTTGAAGAAGGCAAAAGAGGGCGCCAAGGCGATTCTCGGTCAGCTGAACGAGCGGGATTACATTTCTATCATTACCTTCTCGGATAGCACGAAGATTGTTACTCCTCTGACTTCTGTCAAAAACAAAGAATCCGTCATCAAGAGTATCGGCAAGATTAAATCCGAAGGCGGAACTGTTATGTCTGGTGGCCTTAAAGCTGCACATCAGCAGTTGAAGAATTCTCCGACAGAGAATAAGTTTGTTATTACTCTGTCCGATGGTGATCCTTTCGATAATACGAATACTTTGAAAAAACTTGTTAAGGAAAGGTATGCAGACAACATTATTTGCTCCTTCATCAACATTTCCAATTCCTCTGGTACTTCCTTGCTTAAGACTTTGGCAAAAGCCGGAGAGGGCACTTACTATTATTGTAAGACCGCTGCAAGCCTTGTCGACGTTATGATTACTTCTGTCGTTACCGATGTCAACGAAAAGACGGTTGAAGAAGCTTCCGATGTCAAGATAGTGGACGAAAAAGACGATTCTGTCAAGGACATCAGCTCTCTTCCATCCATTGATGGCTACAATTTCGCCCGGATCAAGAAAGCCGCGAATACGGTTCTCACCCTCACTTACAAACATGAAAATACCGATGAGGATGAAGGTTCGACTTCTACGGCTATTGCTACGGTTCCGCTCTATGCCTATTGGGATATCGGCGATGCCAAGGGAAGAGTCGCTTCCTTCACTTCTGACTTTGGTAATGTTTGGACGGAATCCTTCCGTGGAAGCAATGAAGGTCAGCTCTTCAGGAAGCAGATGATTTCGGAAACTCTGCCCTCCCGTAATATCGACTCTATCTTGGATAGGAAATATGAGAACCATGGCGTGACATCTTCGGTCAGCTTCATTGCCGCCGAAAAGAACAAAAATGCCAAGATTCACATCAAAGTTACCTCTCCGGATAAGAAGAGTGTCAAAGAATACGACCTTAGTTATGATGGTTCTACCTTCTCGGCTGAAGTCGAGACGGGTGAAGTCGGCCTTTATGAAGTCGAAGTCACCTACTCCTATGATGTTACGAAAGAGGATGGTTCTGTTGAAACAGTGACGGATGAGCCTGAAATCAAGCAACTTAACTTTGATTATTCTTCCGAATACGACAGGTTCCCGGAATCCACTTCGACTTTGCTCTATTCTTTGACAAAAGACACTGGAAAAGTCACTTACGATTCCATCGACTACCAGGTCAGTAGCTCGGAATATGCCTTCCAATCCTACAAATCCCTTAATGTTCTCTTCAGGATTATTGCTGTCGTTCTTCTCTTAATCGATATCTTTGTCCGTAAGAGCGACTTCAAAAAGAAGAAAAAAGACAAAGACAGGAATCTTAGGGCAGGCAGTAAGTAATTGAAAAGAGGCTGTGCAAGCAGCCTCTTTTTTGTTTTTGGAATTTTCCATATTGAGGCAAACAAAAAACGGCCCAGGAGGCCGCTTTTTGATTATCAGAGAACGAGAGAGAGGATATAAAGCGTGAAGGCAGAAGCTGCGAATAAGGCGGAGAAGAGGAAGGAGGTCTTGATGCCTTCTAGCGCTTTGGTCTTGTTTTTAAGCAGAACGAATCCAAGAGTCAGAAGAACGACACCGAGACCGAATAAGACGATCCATTGTGTGGAAGAGAATCCGTTTGCGGTATCTCCGAGAATCCAGATTCCGCGTTCGCTGACGATTTCGTTTCCTGGTATCTGGTGCCAGGAGATGATATCCGCAATGGCAATGACGGAATAATTGAAGGTGCAGGAGCCAATCCTGTTTCCATAGCCCGCATTGTAGTTCCGCTTCTTGAAGAGTTGAGCGGTAGAGATGATTTCCGGAATGGATGTGGCGATTCCTAGGAGTAGTGCTCCGCCGACTGTTCCATTCAGACTTGGGATTTCCTTGCAGATCCTATCGGTAAGATAAGTGATACCGATGGATGCTGCTACCAATAGAACGGATGCGATGATGAATAAGACAACGATTTTCTTGACAGACCAGTTGTTATCCGTTTCATCTTTTTCTGAATCGGTTTCTTTTGGCTGAAGAATTAAGGATACGATATAGAGAACGAGAGCTAGAATCGACATAAGGTTGATGTCACCGAGCCTGACCTGCCATCCTGTAGGAGCAAAGACCGCATAGAGAGCACAGGCGTACCTTCCAATGAGGAGCAATAACGAAGTAATATGGCTTTTATCGATTTTGGCCTGATAGAAGTGTTTAGCGAAGAAAAAGGTCAGAATAAGCAGGATAGTGAGGTCGAAGATATCGGAACCGAGGATGTCGCCGATAACTAAGGATGGGTTCTGAACCATCAATACGGAGGAAATCGAAGTGAACAGCTCCGGCAGGCTTGTCACACCCGCTAGCATGACGCCACCTAAGAATGCACCGGATATCTTTGTTTTCTTATCCAGCAAATCGACAAAGTCGCCAAGTTTCCTTGAGAGATAGACCCTCACGACTAGGACAACTACATAGGTAGGATACAACCACCAAGTCATAAAAACAGCCTCCATTTCACGATTTAAAGCATAAAAAAGAAGAAAGCCCCTTAGTTTAGCTATCTGGTTGGCTGTTAGTCAATGCAAACATTACAATACCTGCTAAAAAAGAATAAACTAGGCTTTCCTAGAAGTTATAGTAAACAAAAGAATGAAGCTCTTCTTTGCTAAAGGAAAGGCTTCTTGAATAAGAATCCGACTTTCTTAACCTAGGTAGATTCGATATAATATTTACGATAACTTAAAACGATGAACGAAACGATAATTAATATAGTTCTGTTAGAATTGTCTATCTTGGCGGGCTTTTCTGTTTTTGCTATACATTTGCTGATTCATCATGACCAGGGAAGGAAAAAGTTTGCCAAGGACCATATTTCGCTCCTGATTGCTTCTTTTGCCTTGATCATAGGAACTAGGATACGAGTATGCCTTCTGGACAAATACCCGGGCGGTTTAAATCAGGATGAAGCTAGCGCCGGATATGATGCCTACTCGATCCTGAAATACGGAATTGATCATAATGGCAGGCGTTATCCAAGGCATTTGATTGCTTGGGGAAGCGGACAGAATGCTCTTTATTCTTATCTGGCGATTCCTTTTATTGCCTTGTTAGGGAATACTGCTCTTGCGCTTCGTCTGCCAAGGGCGGTACTTAGCAGTTTGACCCTCTATATTCTTTTCATTACCCTTAGAAAAAGGATTGGCGAAAAGAAAGCTTTGGTTTTTTCTTTTTTCTTAATCATAAATCCCTGGCATATCAGGAAATCAAGATGGGCACTGGAGAGTAATATCTTCCCAGATCTTGTTTTGATTAGTTCATTGCTCCTTGCCTATGGTGTTTTCCGAAAGAACTATTTTTTCTATTATTTCTCTGCGATTTTGTTTGGCTTTTCAGCCTATAGTTACGGAACAAGCTATTTCTTCCTTTTCTTTTTCATCATAGCCTTTTTAGTCTATCTATTTGTGAAGAAGCCAAGGAAACGATATCATCAAATCATCTATCTTGGCGTAAGGTTTGTTATGGTTATCCCAATTATTCTTTTCCTATATATTAACCTTTTCGATAAGGAAACCATCCACTATCTATGGTTCGACATCCCAAAGTTGAAAGTGGATCGGTTCCATACCGTGACCAGTATATTCTCTTCGAGATTCCTGAACGATTGTTTTAATAACTTTAAGAACTGCATAAGGCTTGTCTTTAATCAAAACGATGGTTTAAGGTTCAATAATATTCCTTACTTCGGAACGCTTTATCTTTTTACGCTTCCCTTCTCTATCATTGGAATGCTTCATCCACTCAAAAACAAGAAGAAACATGCGCTTCTTAACGGAATTGATTCAAAGGAAACCATTTCCTCTCTTCTTTATTTTGTCCTTTCGGATGCAAGGATTGTCAGCTTCTTGCTTAGTTTTATTCTTGATTCCAATATTAATCGTATCAATATCATCTGGATTCTTCTTGCTTTCTTTGGAGCCATCGGCCTATCGGATATTGTTAGTTATAGGAAATGGACTAAGGTTCCTCTTGGTGCAGCCTATGCAGTTTCCTTCCTTGCCTTTTCTTTATATTATCCGATTCACTGTAATGAAAAAATCACTCCAAACTTTTTCTTTGGACTGAAGGAAGCGGTCAAGTACTGCCTTGAGAAGCAACCAGACCATGTTTATATCACTCCATATGCCAACTATACTCTAGTTCTTTATTATTCGGAATACGCAACACCAGAATATGTCCGTTCCGTTTCATTCTATAATCCGGGTTCCGCTTTTGAGAATCCGAAAGAATTCACTGGCTACAGCTTCTATTTGCCAGATGAGAGGGAAAAAGGAAACATATATATCTGTCAGGATTATGAGGATCCTTATCAAGACATTGCCTTCGACAATCGAATCTACAGGGGACGTTATGTTGTCTATGACTGCACTAAATGAATGTTCTAAAAGTGTTATATTAATGCTATACAAATAATTCAATTTAAACTATAATCCTCCTGAATGAATCAGGAGGGGTTTATGATTTTTTATCATGGTACCTTAGCACTTTTCAAACAGGATGTTGATACAGGTAGGATTGCTGATAAGATTGAAGAAAGCTTTCGTTCCCATGGCTTTTATCATAACAATCCCCGTGAACATGCTGCTTATGTGAACTCTTTGCGTGTCAGGCGTGATGTTTTATGTGACAGAGAAGCCCAAATTAATCCGAACCTAAAAATCGCAATTGAATTCAAGGTGCCCAATACTTCAAAGCGAGTAGACTTTCTAATCACTGGATATGATGAGGAAGGCAAAGAGAATGCCGTCATCATCGAACTCAAGCAATGGACAGAATGTGAAAAGACGGACTTGAAAAATCTTGTTTTTGCTTATGTAGGTGGCCGGAAACGGAATCTTTCTCATCCTTCTTATCAAGCCTATAGCTATGCGCAGAGGATAAAGAATTTCAACCAAACTGTTCAGGATAAGCCTGTCTATCTTTATCCCTGTGCTTATTGTCATAATTATGAAGAACAGTGGAAAAACGAGATTGAAGACCAACGCTATGAGGAGATTATCAAAGATGCCCCTTTGTTTCTCTCTCATGACAGGCTTAAACTTCGCAGGTTTATTAAGAAATATATAAGAAAACCAGATAAAGGAGAAATCCTTTATGCAATCGATAATGGGAAAATTCGTCCTTCTATCGAGTTACAGGATGCTATTTCCAAGCTTTTGCATGGAAACAAAGAATTCAACAGGATAGATGAACAGCAAGTAGCTTTTTCAGTTATTGAAGACCTGATTTTGAAATCCTATGGAAAAAAGACGAAGCACACGATTATAGTCAAAGGCGGACCAGGCACGGGAAAGACCGTTATAGCCAGGAATCTTCTTAGTGATTTGATTTGCGATAAGAAAAAAGAAGGGCTTAACGTCTGCTATGTTTCAAAAAACGCTGCCCCGAGAAATGTTTATGCCAAGAAGCTTATCCAAGACAATTTCCGGATGTCGTATATTTCGAACCTGTTTAAAAGCTCTGGTTCTTTTGTCGATGCCACGGAAAATGAATTTGATTGTCTTTTAGTAGACGAAGCGCATCGTTTGAACGCAAAATCCGGTTTGTACGGAAATCAGGGCGAAAACCAGATTAAGGAAATCATTCATGCTTCCAAAGTCAGTGTGTTTTTTATTGATGAAGACCAGATCGTGACTTCAAAGGATATTGGTTCGATAGAAGAAATAAGAAAATGGGCGAAAGAAGAGGGCTCTATTATTCATGAAGGAGAGGATTTGGAGCTGGTTTCCCAGTTCCGTTGTAATGGCAGTGACGGTTATCTTTGTTTCTTGGATAACGTTCTTCAGATTCGTCAAACTGCCAACACGGATAGGGAAGACATGGATTATGACGTCAAGGTCTATGATGATCCAGTCAAAAGGAGAGAGGACCTCAGAAGGAAGAATAAGATCAATAATAAAACACGGAGGGTAGCTGGTTATTGCTATCCTTGGGTTAGTAAACGAAATCCGCTTTTGTATGATATAGTGCTCAAAAATGGTTTCTGTGCACAGTGGAATTTCAATGATACCAAGACCTGGGCAATTGATCAGGATTCCTTTGATCAGATCGGATGCATCCATACCTGTCAGGGGCTTGAATTTGACTATGTTGGCGTTATTATCGGAAAAGATCTGATTTACCAGGATGGAGAGGTCGTAACTGTTCCAAGCGCAAGAGCAAAAACAGATATTTCCTTAAAGGGATGTCATGACCAAGCCAAAGCGGATAAGATCATACGGGACACCTATAAAACCCTTTTGACACGGGGGCAAAAGGGTTGTTATATCTATTGTGAAGATAAAAATCTTTCCTTATACTAAAAGAGATGCCTGAACCGTGATTAGTCTTCGGTTAAGACAAGTTTTTCTTGCATAGCTATTTTCCTCTTCTTCGTATAATGAATTGTGAAATAGACGATGATGGCAAAGACTACGATTTCAGTAAAGGGCCTTGCCAGCCATATTCCCAAGTCTTTCCTGAAGAGAGGAAGGATTTCAATGAAAGCGGAGGAGATAACCGCACCACGCCTGACAGAAACGAACAAAGATATACCGGGTTTCCTGATGGACTGGAAATAATAGGTAGAAAAGATGTTCAATGGTAAAAGCAGGAATGAAATCGAATAAAGGCGAATGATTTTCGGGGCAATTTTTAAAACACCTTCCGTTGCTTCCCTCCTAAGATTAACGAATCCGTTTGGAATAGCCATCCTCAGGATTGTCCAAGCCAAAGCAAAAAACACAGAAGAAATAACCGCATGGATTAAAGTCTCCTTGATTCTATTGTATTGGTTTGCGCCAAAATTCGCCGAGAAGATGGGTTGTGCGGCTTGACCAACACTATAGGCACAGCATTGGACACAGGTTGACCTGTAGACGATAACGCCGTAAACGGCAAGGGCATCGCTTCCAAGGTACTTCCTGATCTGGTTGTTCCTTAAGGCGGTTACGATTCCCATAGCAGCATCTACGAAGAAAGAAGAAAAGCCAGAGGACATGATGTTTGCTGTCTTTTTGAAGAAATGTTCCGGTTTAACGAATTTAAGGGTGTTTTTCTTCTTAAGGAAGAAATGAACACACATTATTAAGATAGAAAGAGAGTTTCCGATGGCAGTTGCTAACCCTGCTCCGAATAAGCCAAGGTTCAACGAAAAGACAAAATAGAAATCCGCAAAAACATTAAAGATACCACCTAATAGAACAGCTATAGTTGCTAAGGTTGGATCGGAATCATTTCGGAGAAAAGCAGCAAGAATCTGGGAAAACAAATAGGCAGGGATAGCAAATTTCACCGGCATTAAATATTCATCACAAAGCTTAAGCCTTGATTCATCCGCGCCAAGGGCGACGAATATCGGTTTATCGAACAAGAAGAAAACGAGCCTGCAAAGGGCCGAAAAGAAAAGCCCCCAAATGATGGAAATAGTGAAATATTCGTTAGATTCTTTTCTGAATTCTTTCCCCTTTCCCCGCAAAGCGCTGAAAAACACGCTTCCACCAATTCCAAAAAGAAGACCAAAGGAAAAGACCACATTCCATAAAGGAGCCCTAACAGCCCTGGCAGCTGATCCATCCGGACCTGCATATTTTCCGATGACAATCGAATCAACCATTCCGTAGATTGTACTGATCAAGGAAGATCCGAAAGCGGCTGCTAAATAACGGTAATACCTTTTTTTAATATCATCTTTTAATAAATTCATATGTGTCTCCAATCGGATGCTATTTGATTTTGTCCATATATTCCCTAAGTAGGGCAACATGCTTTTTGGTAATTTCAACGAAAGCTTTTCTTTCTTCCTCGGAAAGGGAGGAAAAAGCCTTGTCCTCTGCTTCCATGATAGGAAGGATTTTTTCATTACAGTAGGTCTTCCCTTTTTGGGTAAGAAAAATACCTTTTGCTTTTTTGGAACCATTGACAAAATTACTTTCTATCCTTCCATCCATCATCCTGCGGTGCAAAGTAAAGGACACAGTCTGTTTTGGGTAAAGCCAATAGTCGATAATCTGGTTCTGAGTAATGTTTTCTTTTTTTCGCAGCAAAAAAAGAAAAATAAACAAAGATGGTTTAGTAATGCCGAGCTTCTTTGAAACTCTATCGTAAATCCTATCTTCTGCTTTCCAGTAATTGTCTATGGCTTCAAATTGTTCTTCGAGCTGTTGATTCATGATTGAAAGACCTAATTATTATTTTAGTCCAATATTGGACAAAGTCAAAACGTAAGCGCTGCCAGTAATGTAGCCCGAAATAAAATTGACTAATTGAAGAAAGTTTTATAGACTATTTCTGCTTAGGGGAGTAGTTATCGCTATTTGGCGAAGACTTTGTCAACAGCACTGCCTTCTTCTACAGAAGGTCTGGCAAGTCCTAAAAAACGAGACTTAGGCAGGCTAAACCGGTTTTTCGGTTCAGCCTGTCTAAGTCTTTTTTCGTTTCCCGAAGCAGAATAGGAGAATCAAGATGTGGTGGATCTATGTTCTTTATTTTCTAAATCTGGCGTTTATGGTTGCCGTTTCAATGTTTTTAGGAAATCTTGTCGACATGCTTGACAAGAAAACAAAAATTTCAGGGGCTTTCATTGGTGGCGTACTACTAGCAGCAGTAACGTCGCTTCCGGAATTATTCACTTCTTTTTCGAGTGTCTTCTTAGTGAATGAACCGGAATACGTTGTCGGTGATATTTTAGGGTCGATCATCTTTAATCTAGTTGTTCTTGCCTTAGAGACCATACTATTCAGGAAGAACTTTTTTCAGGCAAAACTGGAGAAATTCCATTTTTATAACGGGCTGACGCTCTTATTAAGGTACCTCTTTGCAGCATATGCCTTCTTTGTTCCGGTAAAATACCAGGTAAGGCTCGGCGATATTAATCTAAGGTCAATTTTGATATTTGTCCTTTATATTCTCACCCTTGTTTTCCAACCGAAAAGCGAAAACAAAGACCAGAGGAAAAAAGAAACAATTAAATGGAGTCTCAAGCGGATTATTGTATTATTTGTTTTATCGTCGGTTGCCCTGATTGGCAGTTCGATTGCAAGGACTTATTTAACTAAGGGAATCCAAAAAGAACTTCCTGTGCTCACTGGCTCTGTCGCAGGTGCGCTATTATTAGGAATCGGAACTTCAATACCAGAACTGATTTCTACGGCTCAGCTGTTTAGAAAGAAAAACTATGATGCAGGTTATGGAAATAGGATCGGTTCCTGCACCTTTGACTTTGCTATCTTTGCAATTGCAGACTTCCTATCCTGGCATCAGTACAACAATCACAGGGATAGTAATGGAAACTATATTATTTCCCAGCGTGGAATCTATATTTCTAGCGGAGATTCGAAGCAATTTGAAATCTTCGGAATTGTTGTCTGCCTTTTGATTCTTCTGCTTGTCGGAAGGAAAGCCTTTACCAATCTTTATGGAAAGAAAAAGAAAACATCTTTAATCATAACGGCAAGGATAGCAGCTATTTCCCTAACCTGTTATTTGGTTATATTCATATGCTAAAAAGTAGAGGACTCAGTCCTCTACTTTTATTTAAGCTTTAATTCAACAACTGTTTCGACATGCAAACTGTTCGGGAACCTGTCCACAGGCTGGACTTTCTTGATTTCAAAAGAATCTTTCCTAAGCTTCAAATCCCGGCTAAGTGTGACAGGGTCACAAGAGACGTAAACCACTCTCTCTGGCTTCCTCTTTTCTAAGGCATGGATGAATTCCGGTGTAGTTCCTCTCCGAGGAGGATCCATTATGACAAGCGAGAATTTTCCTTCGTTTTCAAGCCTGTATTTTGTACAGTCTTCTTCAATGAAGGAGGCATTTTCGATTTTGTTTATTTTGGCGTTTAGCTTTGCATCTTTTACGGCGTCTTTCACAATTTCAACGCCAGTCACAGAATGGACTTTATCAGCTAGACATAAGCCAATCGTTCCTGTCCCGCAATAGGCATCTAAAACATCATCGGAAGCCTTCAAACGGGCAAATTCCCTCGCCTTCCCATAGAGGACTTCGATTTGGCGGGAATTCGTCTGATAAAAAGATTTCGATGAAATAAGGAATGTCTTTCCGAATATCTTGTCGGAAATCTTGTCATATCCGGCCAAGCGAACTTCTTTCTCTCCTAGTATGACATTCGTTTTTCGGTCATTAATATTTAGGACGACACCTCGGATTTCCTTGCATTTGTTCCTAAGTTCCTTGGCAAATTCCTGTCTTCGTTTAATGAGAGGCGTTGTGACAACAAGAGTTACTAAAGCCCTGGAAAGATCCGAACTCGTTTTAATCAGGATATGGCGGACTAGTCCAGTCTGCTTGTCTTCATCGTATGCTGGATAATGGTATTTCCTTAAGAGAGAAAGAACCAGGTTCGTGATCCGGTTCGAGAGCTCGCTTTCGCTTAGGCAGTCCTGGATTGGGATCAAATCATGCGTACCGTTTTGATAAAAACCAGCACAGATCTTATTGTATTTTGGAAGGAATTTGACCGGCTTTTGGACTTTGTTCCGAAAACGTGTTGGATTGGCTAACCCAAGGCAAGGTTCAACCTCAATATCTAGTCCTCCGAATTTGTGCAGAAGGTCTTTTACTTTTCCTGTTTTGTATTCCAACTGCTTCTCATAGGAGAGATGCCTGATCTGGCAGCCACCGCATTTTGGATAATAGGGGCAGACCGGTTTGACGCGGTCCTTTGAAGAACTAAGACGCTGCTTTAGAATCGCTTCTTTTAGTTTCCCATAGGAAAAAACAGTTGTGACATAAGCTTCTTCACCGGGTAAAAGATTTGGGACAAAAGCTGTTGTGGAATCGACCGTGACGATTCCTCTTCCGAAGTCGTCAATCCCCCGACATGTCGTCTTTGCTGTTTTTCTGGTCATAGAAGAGCTCCTTCCTATTCTCACGTCCCCTGATAAACTGATAGACTTTCCTTACCGAATCCTGCCTCCTTAAAGCGACTTTCTTCTTTTCGGGATTGCTGTCAAAATAAAGTTTCCTGTATTTCCTGTAGAGGGCGATAATCCGGTTCCTGGAATCATAGAAATTCCTAAGCGCAAGTTTTCTGCAGGTCTCATCATTCGAATAGAAGAAGAAGGAAGCAGATGCATGATCCCTTTCCGAAGCGACCTCATACCTGTCGGAATGGTCAATGAGACCAGCTAGGTATTCGACGCCGAAGCGGAAATTCAACCGTATTTTGTTATCGTTTGGATCATACTGGTCAAGAGAGTAAATCCATCCGTAGTCAATGTATTTCTTCCTGTCCTTGCTTTTCAGATTATAGGCCTTCCTCTCGCTTTTGATTTGTTCGAAGATAGAATCGACATACTCTTTTGGGAAGACATCATTGTCATTGTTTCGGAATACCCTGGAATAATTGATATGCTTGACATAGTTCTGACGGACTTTTTCGTTTCCGTTGACAAGAAGAGAGAGAATGCATTCGGATTCATGAACAGTTCTCCAATTGGATAGAGCGTCCGTATATAGTCCAAGCGCCATCCTCTTTACAAATCCGTCCACTTTTTTAAAGATGGTTTCGAAAATATCATTTACCAAAGAAACGGATGGATTCCTATGGCTCCTTGGTGCGTTCCTTTGTTCAAAGAAGCAATCAGCAGTGGAAATGGTTGATAATAGAGGGTCGAAAATCTCCCTTCCATAGCCTACGCCTTTTTGGAGATTCTGCCGGAAAGTCAGGTATTTCTGTTCGATGATTGGAAGGATAACTTCGTCTTTGACCTCGTGGTAGAGTTCGGACACGAAGCGGTATTCACCAAGAGTGAAACCGACCAGGTAAGGAATAGCAACAGCAAATTTCGGCCTCGACAAATCATTGCCTTTGAACCTCGGCTCTAAATCCTTAACAGCAAGGGAAAAAAGCCGATGCACTTCCTTTTTTTCTTCAGGTAAAATCTCTAATTGAGTTGCCGAGAGTTCAAAAAGTTCCTCGATTCTTTCTTGGTTATTTGTTTCCATTTGCTAATGCCTTTCCGGCTATGTAGCCTTCGATAAAGGATAAACCCCTGTTAAATCCGCCGCAAGGAAAACAAGGGGAAAGCCTTTCGCCGATCCTGTAGATATGGGGATATTTTTTCCTTTGCCTGTCCAAGGGATGGATTTCATCCAGCGATATTCCGCCATAAGAGGCTTGGCTTTCTTTTAAAGGATAGAATCCAGATGGATGAAAAACAAGGAGAGAACCTTCATTGGCTTTGATTTCTTTTAAATAGGATATAAGGTAAGCTGGATAACAGCTTAGAGGAAGATTACCGAATTCTTTGGGTAGAAACTCCCTTGTCCTCTTCCTGTCATTCCATGTTGCCTTTTCCAATGCCTTGCGGAGATAAAGTGAGGTGTTGAAGACACAGATTCCGCTCAGTCCGTCTTTCTTAAAAAGGATTTCACCGGTTTCACAATAAATCTTATTTTCCTTGCAGTAAAGGGAAAGAGTTCCTTTCAATCGCTGGTTCTTAAGATAAGAAGGAATCTTTTCTTTGACGATCAACGGACATAGACAGCTTTGATAAGGAGTTCTCTTCCTCTTCAGACTAGAAAGGAGGAAATCGTTTCCTCTTTCCTTTCGGTCATAGCTTTCTCCGCCTAAGGCAAGAACAAGGTCCTGATATTCGATTCTTGTCTTCTCCCCGTTTTCATCTAAATAGAGAATTGAGCTGTTCTCTATTTGCTCTGCCTGTCCTTTTAGAAAACAGGCGTTCCCGCTGATAAGCTTTTCTTTCAGAAAACTATTCAGGCATTCGGAACGATTGAAAAAAGGATAACAGAGATTTCCTTCCTTTCGAAAGCCAAACCCAAGATGTTCCGTCAAAAAGGAAAAGAATTCATCCGCATGGTTTGTCCCAGAAGAAAAAACAATATCTTTTACTTCCTTAAAAGGAAAGGAAGAATAGGTTCCTTTGTCCAATAAAAGGTCATTGAAAAAATTCGCACGTCCGTTTCCGGAAACAAGGATTCGCTTGCCAAATCCGTCTCGATCGAGAAAGGTAACTTTTCTTTTCCCAATGCAGGATAGGCCCGTCCTTAGACCAGCCGGGCCTGCACCAAGGATTAGAACATCAGACGATTTTGTCTTCATCCAGATTCCGTTCTTTCCTTGCTGGCTTATCGCCTTTGAGGTAACCTAAGGCTAGGCAATCAAAGACTTGGTATTCTTCTTTCAAGGATAAAGCATCCTTAAGGAATTTACGCCTGTGAGGGGTGTCCAAGGAGGAAACTGCGCTATGAATCCAGCAAGATGAGACGCCTAGTTCATTTGCTTGAAGCCTTGCGTTCCTAAGAGCGGCTCCTACATTAAGCTCATTGAGATGGTCTTCCTTACGTGCGAAGGTTATCCTGATCACCGGGGCAGAATAGAAATTGCTACTAACCCCTGCTTCGCTTAGAATCGAATCCTTTATTTTTTTGTCTTTTACAATAACAAAGAAAAGAGGCTGACTGTTTCGCCCTGTAGGGGCGTACTCGGCAGCTTTTAATATCTTTTCAAGTTTTTCCCTCTCCACTTCCTTTTCGGTATAACTACGGACGGAACGGCGCGAGAGAATGTTCTCTAATAGGGCCATAATGAATCCTCCTTACTGAAATTATTATAAACAAAATATCTGACTACTGAAATGAAAAAGGCTCCCTTTCGGAAGCCTTAGTGAAGCATTTTCCTAGAACTACTTCTTGAGACCGAGCTTAGCAACGATAGCTTCGTAGTGAGCCTGGTCGTTCTTCTTCAGATAGCGGAGAAGATTCTGACGGCGGGCGATAAGGATGTTCCTACCACGTTTGGAAGAATAATCGTGCGGGTTCTTGGTCCTGTGGACTGTGAGCTTCTTGATCTTTTCGGTAAGAAGGGCAATCTGGACTTCGCTAGAACCAGTATCCTTTTCATCACGGCGTGCAGCTTCTAAGACTTTCTTCGTTTCTTCTTTGGTTAATGCCATAACCTTGTACCTCGTTTACTTTCTGCCTAAGACCAGTTTCAGGTGCTTGAGGAACAAGCCTTGCACCAGCGAAAGGCTTTAATATTATAAGGCTTCATAAGGAATATTCAATACAAAATGCAATCATTTTTGCTTTTCTTTTGTTGCACTAAAGGAAATGGGAAAGTATATTGAATAGGATGAAAAACAATGGTTTCCTTTTTATCGACAAAGAGGAGGGGGTATCTTCCCGGAGAGTCGATAATCTTATAAGGAAGAAAAGGAACGAGAAACATGTCGGCCATCTTGGTACCTTGGATCCTTTTGCTTCTGGCCTATTGATTGTTGCAGTCGGGGAAGCTACAAAAAGGCTTCCTTATCTCTCGGATGAAAGAAAGACCTATGTTGCTACCTTAGTTTTGGGAAAAGAAACAGATACCTATGATTTGACAGGCAAGACAACCAAAGAAAAAGATATTCCTCCTTTGACAGAAGGGATAATACTTGATGCAAGGAAAAACAGGACAAAGACCTACGAGCAAGAAATCCCTTCCTTCTCCGCAACTCATTACAATGGGAAAAGAAGGTATGATCTTGCCCGCGATGGAATCGAGATTCCGATAAGGAAAAAGAAGGTCACTATTTATGGTAGGAACTTACTTTCCTTTGATTCCACCTCTATTGTTTTCTCTGCCGAAGTTTCCAAGGGGACCTATATCCGCACGCTGGGGAAGGATTTAGCGTTAGAATTGAATACGTTTGGCTACTTAAAAACACTTCGGCGGGTCTCTATTGGTGGATTTCCGGTCCAAGATGCACTTCCTCTGGATAAAATAAAGAAGGAGGACATTCATCCTAGGGACCAAGTCCTGAACTATATTGAAGGATACGAGATCAAGGATCAAACAAATATCAATCGTGCTAAACACGGAAACGAGCTACAACTCCCTTTATCTTATCCGCTTCTGTTTGTGAAAGAGAACCAAACCATACTTGCTTTATATAAGAAAGAAGGTAACCGATATGTCTGTGTTAAAGGATTCAATCAGTAAAGTCATCAAAGTAAACAGGAACAGTCATTTTGAATCCGATGGAATTTCCTTAGCCATCGGTTTCTTCGATGGCCTTCATTTAGGACATCAGGCATTAATCAAAGAAGCCTTGAATAGTGAATACAGGCCATGCGTCCTGACTTTTTCGGGTGAATTCAAAGCCGCTCTTAGCGGAAAAAACAGGGAATTACTTAGGACTGAAGAAGAAAAAGAAAATGTCCTTCTGGCTGCTGGAATCGAGAAGATTTTCGTACTTCCTTTCAAAAACAGTGTTATTCATTCCAGCATTGAAACCTTTCTTGACTTTCTGACAAACAGGAATGTAAGAAAAATCGTTGTCGGAAAGGATTTCACCTTTGGCGACAAAGGGAGCGGAAAGCCAAGGGACCTCCTCCGGAGGGAGGACCGGGGATGTGAAGTCGTGATCAAAGATCTGATGGACTTCGAATACAAGGGGAGAAAACAGAAGATTTCTTCTAGCGCAATTAAACAGCTTCTGAAGGACAAGGAACTGGAAGAAGCAAACAGTCTTCTTGGTTATCCTTATATCAGGACAGGAAAAGTCATCAAAGGACACCAGAATGGCCGGAAAATCGGATTCCCTACTGCCAACATCCTGCCTCCGAAGAATAAAATATGTCTTCCGGTTGGCGTCTATCAGACCAATACCTTAGTGGAAGGAAAATGGTACCCTTCGAGGACAAATATCGGAAACCATCCGACTATCGAGAAAGAGGACAAGACCATTATTGAAACCAATATATTTGGTGTAGACTTTGATTTGTACGGACTGAATATTACCGTCAGTTTTGTCCGGTATCTGCGGGACCAGACTAAGTTCAGTTCTAGGGATGAATTAAAGAACAATTTAAAGCAATTGAAAGAAGAGATTCTTCTTGGAGTTAGCAAAGATAAGAAAAAGGCCTAGGAACAGAACCTAGACCTTTTTGTTTACTTTTCCTTCGTGGTCTTCTTCCGACTAGAAGAACTTGCTTTCTTCGTGGTTTTCTTCGTTGGCTTCTTTTCAGAAGAGGGCTTCTTCGCCGAAGGGCTTCTCTTCCTTCGGAAGTTCTTTCCGTAAACATCCTTTAATGTCTTCGGTTTTTCGTTCAAGGCTTTATCAATCAAATCTTCCCTGGCCTTGCCTTTTTCGAAAAGATCATCTTTTACAAAGGTTAGTTCCGGAATCTTGTAGATATCAAGCTTCTTGGAAAGAAGGGAACGTATTCTGCCTTTTTTGTTATTCAGGAAACTTACCCTGGAATCGACTTTGCTGGAATCGATGTTGCTGACATAGATGGTTGCATAGGAATAATCCGTCGTGACCTTTACCTCATTAACCGAAGCAAATTCGGTAACAGGCGATTTCAGCTCATAAAGGATGATTTCAGAAACGTTCTTTTGGATTAGCGCATTAATACGGCCGTATTTCTCAGCCATTCTTCACCTCTTCCTGACCATAGGCTTCTAAGACATCTCCTTCTTGGAGATCAAACTTGTCGGAGATGGTTGCACCACATTCAAAGCCGGCAAGAACTTCTTTTGCATCATCCTTGAAACGCTTCAAGGAGGTGATATGGGTTTTAAGAATCAGCTCTTTGTTACGGAAGACACGGATTTCGCTCTTAGCGGTAATCTTTCCATCGGTAACAAATAAGCCGAGAATCTGTCCGACATGACTTGCCTTAAAGAGGGAACGGACTTCGCAGTGCCCATAAATTACCTCATGGTAGACAGGTCCGAGCTTACCTTTCAGAGCGGCCTCAATATCTTCTAGCAGCTTATAGATGATATTGTACTCACGGATTTCGACATGGTTTTCTTTGGCCAGGTCTTTGATTGACTGGGAAACCTTGATATCGAAAGCGAGAATTACAGAATGAGAAGCTGAGGCCAAAGTGATATCGCTTTGATTGACTTCACCGGATGCAGTATGGACGATGGTCAGTTTAGTGCCTGGAACATCAATCTTTCCTAAAGAAGACTTTAAGGCTTCGGCAGAACCTTGGGTATCGGCCTTGATAATCAGATTGAGCTGTGGCCTTTCGCCGTTCTTAGCGTTAGCGGCAATCGAAGCCAAGGAAACATCATCATTGGCTTTTCCAATCCTCTTCTGCGCACGGCTGTTCGCAGCTGCCTTTGCATCCTGCTCGGTCGGGAAAGCCCTGAAACGGTCTCCGGCAACCGGAACACCGGAAAGACCAGTGACCATAACAGGAGTGGAAGGAACTGCTTCTTTCCTTCCCTGGTTGAATTCGTTGACCATTTTGCGGACCTTGCAATAATATTGGCCGACAGCTAGATAATCACCGACATGTAGCGTTCCGTTCTGGACAAGCAAAGTGGCTTTGGCTCCTTCTTTTTTATCCAGTTCAGCTTCGATGACAGTTCCTACGGCTTCTTTCTTAGTTGTGGCTTTGAGATCCCTGAGTTCGGCAAGATCAAGGACACCTTCTAAGAGCTTGTCCACGCCCTTGTTTTGCTTGGCAGAGATTTCAAACCTCCTCGTATCGCCGCCCCATTCTTCGCTGACTACGTCAAGAGAGGCAAGCTGCTGCTTGACTCTTTCCGAGTTAGCACCGGGCTTATCCCTCTTATTAATGGCAACAATGATAGGGACTTTTGCGGCCTTGGCGTGATCGATTGCTTCGATAGTCTGTGGCTTGACGCCATCATCGCCTGCAACGACGAGAATAACAATATCGGTAACCCTAGCGCCACGGGCACGCCTTGCGGAGAAGGCTTCATGGCCTGGAGTATCGATGAAAGTGATTTTCTTTCCGTTGACTACTTTCTGGTAAGCGCCGATTTCCTGGGTGATTCCACCATGTTCTTTTCCGGTGATGTTGCTGTGACGGATGGAGTCGATGAGGGTTGTTTTTCCGTGGTCGACATGTCCCATAATAGTGACAATCGGAGAACGCGGGTCTTTATCGATATCCCGGTCGAAAATCGGGGCCTTGGTGAAGTCCTCCAAAGCCGAATCTTCCTGGCGTTTGACGTCCAAGTTGTTATTCAGACAGATTTCGCCGACCCTTTCGTCGGTCAGTACGCTGTTGAGAGAAATCCTTTTTCCCTGGAGCAGGTAATCCTTTATGGTATCTGTTGCCGAAATGCCAGTCTGTCGGCAAAGCTGGTCCAAAGTGATATTCCCGGAATAAAGAAAAACTCCGTTCAAGACTTTTCCTTGGTTCTGCTGGTTCTTTTTATTGTTTCTGTTTTTCTTCGACATGCTTATCCTCCTCGTTTTCTTCCTCTTTGATTGTTTCAAGGATTGCTTTTGCCAAGTGCGGATCGGAGATGCCGAGAGCACTGACCTTCTCATACCCGGCAATCAGGTTCAGGGGAAGATTTCCCTGATACCGGATAAAGAACAAATCTTCATTGTCCTTGAAATGATTCTTCCTCTTCTCTTCATTTTTCTCTGAGCAGGTAGGAGTGAAAACGACTAGACGGATTCTTCCTCTTGTCAGCCTCTCTTCCATCTTCCTTCCCACAAAAAGAGCACGCTTTTTCTGTGCGAAGCCGATATAGGCTTTCAAACGCATTACTTCTTGTTCGTTTTCCATTCTGAGACCTCCTGATAGAGTTTATCGAAATCGGTTTCCGGCGCATTTCGAACTAGTCTCTTCTTAAGCATTTCCTTGTCTTTAAGAAAAGCGGGGCAGAGATAAATGCCTCTTCCTGGCTCAAGACGAGTTCCAGGCCGGGCAATCTTATCCTTGATGACAATGCGGAAGAGGTCTGACCGGGGAAGAATCTTCCCGGTCAGAACATCTTTCCGGAATACCGGATAGTCTTTCTTCATGGATTATTTGTTGTCGTCGTAGTATTTGTCGGAATCGTACTGCTCGGCTACATCCTCATCGTAATCCGAATCGGTATATTCGTTATCTGCACTCTGCGGATCGAGATCCCTGTTTTCGAGTTCTTCGTCCGTATAGATAGCCATTCCTTTGACGGAAGGAGCAACTTTTTCGTCCTTCTTCTTTTCGTCAGCCTCTTCCTTCTTCTTATAATCGTTGTAGCGTTTATAGGATTTGGTTTCAGCCGGTCCTTTCTTCTTCTCCATTGCCTGCTCAAGGGCTTCAAGAGAAATCTTCGGCTTGTTCTTGATTTCGACATGGACAACTTCTTCCTCTTTCGGCTCCGGTTTAACCTCTTCTTTGACCGGTTCAGCGGCAATCGGCTTAGCTTCTTCCTTGACTTCCTCTTTGACTTCTTCCTTCGGCTGTTCAGCAACGGCTTGTTCTTTGACTTCTTCTTGTTTGACAGGTTCTTCTGCCTTCTTTGCCTCAATCGGCTTCTGGCCATTGATGACGACTTCGTTCTGCTCCGGCCTTAATCCGATTTCTTCATCCGAAAGTCCTTCTTCCTCAGTCACTGGCTCAGCAGTCGGAAGCGGAGTAGAAAGAACAGCATCCGGGAATTCTTTCCTGATAGCATCGTTGATTTCCGGAATCATCCTGTATTTCAGGCCCTGCTTGATGGCTTCATCCGCTTGGAGAACCGAGATGGAGCACTTTGTAATCTTGGAAGCGAGTCGGACATTCGAACCGTTCTTGCCGATAGCAACACCCTGATTGCCGTTCCTGACAACAACCGTGATCTTCGGGAAGACATAGCCGCGGTCATTTTCGATTTCTTCATAATGGACATTGGAATCGAAGAAATCATCCGGGCAGGTCCTGCCGATCACAGTAGCCGGTTTCCTAGCTTCGATAATCTGCAGGGCCTTGTTTTCCTTCCAGCGCTGGATATCGATTTTCTCGCCGTGCAATTCGGTAGAGATAGCACGGGTACGAGAATTTTCAGGACCAATGCAGGCGCCAACCGGATCAATATTCGGTTTCGTGCTGTCAACCAAAATCTTGGTACGGGTCCCGGCTTCACGGGCGATGGATTTGATGACTACTTCACCGCTGGCGAGTTCTGGAACTTCGCGTTCCCTGAGCTTTTCGACAAAACGGTCTGTCGTACGGGTGATGACTAAAGACGGCGGATTGGATTTGTCGGAAACATCGCTTAATAAAACGCAGACGCGGTCCCCTTTGTTATAAATATCGCCAGGGAGCCTGTTGCGTCCTTTGCCGGAATTACGGAGAGTTCCGTTTGCTTTTCCAAAGCTGACTTCGCAGACACGCTGCTCACCGCGACGATCAAAACCTAAAGAATTGCTGCTGGTTTCTTCGGAAAGGACTGTTCCATAGATGAGGCCGCCGATTTGATCCTTATAAACAGATAAAATTGCCTGGCGGGAAGAATCCTTAAGATGGGAAAGATAAAGCTGTTTGACACGGCGGACATAAGCTTTATCAAGCTTGGTGGTATCAAAAGGAATCTCGACAATGTCACCGATTTTGGCACCTTTTTTGTATTCCTGTGCCTCTTCTAAGGAAATCTGGTAAGCATCATCGACGATATCATCTTCGTTGGTGACGACTTTTACATCATAGATTTTGAATTTGGAGAAAGTATCATTGAAGACAACATGGCATTTGATGAGCTCTTTATCCGGATCTTCACTATCTTTATCCTTAAATAATCCCGGGTAAGACCATTCAAGATAAGCCTGTTCCCTAGACCTAGTGAGAATATTCGTGATATCGTCCTGGGTCAACCTGCTGTCTTTTGCACTGGAAGCTAAGTTCGTCGAGAAATTGACGGCATCGACTTTTCCAGTGATGACCTGGGCAGCCTGTTTGCGACGACGCTTCTTCGGCCTTTCTTCTTCGTCCCTTCCCGTAACTGTGTTGACTGAATCTTCGAGCATAATTCTAACCTCCTATGTGTCTATATACTCGTTAGGCTTTGTAGCCCCTGTGAATCGAATCGATCTCTTCCTCGCTAAGAGCCATTTTCTTCTTGGCTCCTTTTAAGAAGTAGAAGAATAAGGCTTTATTCTCTTTGATGGAATCGAGCTTCCTAGTATGGAGGCTCCCGTCCTTTTTCAGCTTTACATCGAGATAATGGCCGATAAACTTGGCTAAATCCTGGAAAGGAATCTCTCTTAAGCTTCCACCGGATGAGATATCGAGCCTGTAGGCCTCGTCTAAGCCTTCGATAGCATCAAGCAAAGGATTCACTTTATCGGTGTATTCTTCGATTTCCTTCCTTGTTATGGCATAATCGTGGTCGATGTAGACTTCTAAAGTCGGTCCCATTTCTCCATTTGATTTGAAGCAGGTCTTGACTAAGGTCAGTCCCATATCTTCGCATGCTTTTCCAAGAACAGAATTGACTTTGTCCCTGATAGATTGGTCCATTTTGCCTCCTTTTTACAAAGAAAGAGTGGACCCTTCCGGGCCCACTCTTAACATTTGTGTTTAAGAATGGAAAAGGCTTTTCGCCTCTTACGTTTAAAAGTCTACTCGCTTTTCCGACTAGAGTCAATGGGTTTTGCACCCTTTCCTTTATGAAATAATGAAAAAGAAACAATATGTTTCAGAAAACTGTCTTTTGGGAAGTATAATCGTAAAGCTATGAATCAGGAGGGCTTATGATCAATAAAGTCAGTGATGTCTATAAAAAGCACATTCCTGCGTTTATCTTCGGTCCTCTGCTTAAGAGGGTTGAGGCCGTTTTCGACCTCAGGATTCCTCTCATCAGGAAGGCGGTTATCGACCTTTCTTTTGGAACAAGCAGAGACGTTGTGACTAACGCGATTGGAAGCTTTATCAAGAGGTTCGGTGTCTGGATCAAAGGGAATGATAGGGTCAATTATGCCATTATTGGCGGGACCCTGATACTTTTAAGGGGCCTTCTTGGATTTTTTGTCACAAGGATTACACAATATGTTGCCGCTAAGACCGCCAGGGCTGTTGGCTGTGATGTCCGGGATTCCCTGTATAAGAAAATCCTTTCACTCAGCAAGAAGGAACGGGAAAAGCTTTCTTCTTCCCGGCTTCTGACTGTGCTTAATGCGGATTCTTATCAGGTGCAGCAAGGCGTTCTCATCTTTATCCGATTGATTGTTCGCGCACCTTTCATCATCTTAGGTGCCTTGGTTATTTCTTTGGTCCTGAACTGGCAGATTGGGCTGATCTTTGTTGCCATTGTCCCTCTGATTCTTTTTGTCATCTTCTTCCTCAGGAGCCGTTCTTCCAAGGAATATCTTTCGATTCAATCCAAACTGGATACTCTATCTACGAATGCCAGCGAGACAATCGAAGGCGAGAAAGTAATCCGCGCCTTCCGCAAGGAAGATTACGAAAACAAGCATTTCGAAGCGAATACCCGGGATTACGAGAAGAACTCCATTAAGGTTTCCTTCCTCAATGGACTTATTAACCCCCTGACTTTTGCCATCATCGCTTTGGCTACTAGCTTCGTGATCCTCTTCGGAGCTCAACCGATTTTTTCCTCTAGGAGCGAACAAAAGACCGCGCTTGCCTCTACTATCATCACAGAGGTTTCCTACCTTAGCCAGATTTTCGTCACTCTTGTCCAACTAACGAATGTTGTCATGGTCCTGACCAAAGCTCAAGTCAGCCGGAAGCGCTGTGATGGGGTTCTCTCCATTAAGCCGAGGATTTTCGAAAAGAAGGATGCCATTGTAAAAGAGGTAAACAAAGGAGAGGAAATCATTTCCTTTGATGATGTTTCCTTAGGCTATAAAGAAGAAGGAAACTTAGCCCTCTCTAATATCAGTTTTTCTCTAGGAAAAGGCCAGTCCTTAGGCATTATCGGTGGAACCGGAAGCGGAAAGTCTACCATTCTTCATCTTAGGGAACGCTTCCTCGATGTCACTTCGGGTGAAGTGGAATATAAATCCGAAAATATTAAAGACTATTCTTTAAGCCATCTTCATGAAGAATTCGGGCTTGTTCCTCAGAAAGCGGTGCTTTTCAAAGGAACTATCAAATCCAACAGGTTAAGGAGCAATCCTTCTGCTACGGATGATGAAATCACTTCTGCCTTGAAGGAATCCAGGGCTTATGAGTTCGTTTCCAAGTATCCGGACTACCTTGACCATGAAGTCGAGGAAGGCGGAAAGAACTTCTCTGGTGGTCAAAGACAACGACTTTGCATCGCGCGGGGCATTGTCAAACATCCCGAAGTCCTGCTTCTTGATGATGCTACAAGCGCCCTTGACTTGCTTACGGATAAACAAGTCCGGACCAACCTTTCTAAGTACGAAAACAGGACCAAAGTCATTGTTTCTCAGCGTGTCTCGACGGTCATGGACTGTGATCTTATCCTTGTCTTAGAAGGCGGAAAACTGATTGGCAAAGGAACCCACGAAGAGCTTTTAAAGAACTGCCCGGTCTATCTCGAGACTTATCTTAGCCAGACCAAAAAGGAGGAAAGGGAATAATGAACGACAAAAAACGTTTTCTTTCTTATCTGCTTCCGCAGAAGAAATCCATCTTCGTCCTTTCGTTCTCGGTCTTGATTTTCCTTCTTGCCCGTTTAAGCCAACCCTATTTAGTAGGAAAGGCGCTTGACAGGGCCCTTGAAGACAATCAAACCATCTTTATGGTTCTTGTCATTACGACTCTTTGCTTATCAATTGTCGGGGCCGTCTTTGATTTCCTTTTCGAGTATACGGTCGGAGTAAGGACACAGAAAAGGATCAGGGAAAGGCGGAATGATGTCTACCATAAATTCAATAAAGTTCCGATTTCCGTTCTTTTCAAACAGACAACGGGTGACCTTGTTCAGCTTGAAATCGGCGATGTAGAGAACGTGGCAACCGGCCTCTTTTCAGTTTTCAAGTCGCTGATTGAAGGAGTCCTTTCCATAGTCTTAACCATTGTCTTAAGGTTCTGCGTTAATTGGATTCTAGCTTTAGCTGCCATTCTTTTATCTCCGCTTTCCCTCTTCGTCAGCCGCTTTGTTGCTAAGTTCAGCCATGCCCATTTCAAAAAACAGGCTAAGCTGCAATCTGTTCTGAACGGCATTTCCTTGGAAGCCATCAACAACAGTGATGTCTTACAGTCTAGGAATTATCAGGATACTTCCTTTGCCAAGTTCAAGAAGGAAGATGATGTTTTAAAGGAAGAAGGGAAAACAGCCCTCTTCTCTGCTTCCTGGACGAATCCGACAACCCGTTTTGTCAACAATATCATTTATGCTTTAATCGGTATCGGTGGAATTATCAGGATTGGTTTCTCTACTACTTATCCTATTCTCTCGATGTCAATTGGAAAGCTTTCTTCTTTTTTGAGCTACACGAGCGAATACACAAAGCCTTTCAATGAAATCAGCGGTGTCCTTGGCGAATACGAGGCGGCAAGATTCTCCTTTGCCCGAATCAATCGCTTCCTTAATTATGAGGAAGATATCGATAATGGAACCCAGGAAGTCCAGAACATCAGTGAAATCAAATTCGATCATAGGTGGTTTAGCTATGAACCGGATCAGAAACTGATTGAAGATTTCAATGAGACCATAAGCAAAGGCGAAAAAGTCGCTATCGTCGGACCGACTGGTGCGGGGAAGTCAACCTTGGTCAATGTGCTGAGGCGTTTCTACGATCCAGTGAAAGGTTCTGTTCTCTATAATGGAGTCAAAGGAACCGATATCAAGAAATCTTCTTTGCGTTCAAATTTCGGAAGGGTTCTCCAGGAAACATGGATCTTTACCGGAACCATCAGGGAAAATGTCCGCTATGCAAGACCAGAAGCAACCGACGAGGAAGTCATTGATGCTTGTAAGAGAAGCCATGCGGATACCTTCATCCAGACCTTGCCGGAAGGATACAATACCTTGGTTTCTGCTAAAGAAGGGCTCAGTGATGGTGAACGGCAAAGGATCACGATCAGCCGTGTCAGGCTCCTTGAACCGGATATTGTGATTCTTGATGAAGCAACCAGTAATGTCGATACCAGAACCGAAAAAAGGATTACCGATGCCTTCGATCGGCTTTTGCAAGGTAAGACATCGATTGTCATTGCTCATCGTCTTTCGACCATACGGGAAGCGAATCTGATTCTTGTCTTGAAGGACGGACATATTATCGAGTCAGGAAGCCATGACGCATTAAGGAAGAAGCAGGGATTTTACTACCAAAGGTATTCTTCCCAGTTTAAATAAAAGAAAACCGCCGGAAATTCCGGCGGTTTTCTTTGCTTTCTATTGTTATTATTCCCTTGCGGGAGCGGCTAAGCGCCTGATGATTTTTGAAAGCTCGTTCTCCTTCAGTTGGCCGCTGTTTTTGAAGAAACTGTAAAGCAAAGCTGCAAAAGCACCGGAATAGAATGTCGCCTTGATCTGTTTTTCCTCTTCCGTGCCCTTATATAGCATTCCGTTGCTTTCTTTATCTAATCGATTAATTAAGTGTAAAATAAATAAAGATAGCCTATAATAGATTGAACGGGAATTATCGTTATCGACCCTCTTTTTAAAAGGAAGTGTTTCCCTAGAACAGAAAAAATGGGTAATCTTCTTCACCGTTTTACGTAAGAATAGGAGTCTGGCGATTGGGAAGAAACTTTTCCTCAGAGGGCGTATCTCCTCAAACAGGGCATCTTCATAACGCTGGAAGACGAAACCAAGGAGTTCGTTCTTGTCTTTGAAATTGTTGTAGAAGGTGTTCTTGCTCACCCTTGCTTTGTCGGTAATTTCCTTGATTCCGATGTCATCGTAGTTCTTCTCTTGAAGAAGCTCAATCAGAGCATTTGCAAGGTCACGTTTGGAGCGTATGATTCGCCCATCTTCTTTCTCTTCAATCATATATGTTGCTTCCTTTAAATTTTTTGTTCGAAGTCTTGATTTATGACTTCGGTGTCACTATTATATCACAAGGCAAGTTATTGAGCTAGAGTGCAAAAACTTACCAAGGAGGTAAATACTATGCATACCATTGATATTGTCGACCTCACCAAAGATTATGGACAAGGAAGAGGGATCTTCGATGTTTCCTTTTATGTGAAAAAAGGAGAATGCTTTGGCTTCTTAGGCCCAAATGGTGCGGGTAAATCAACTACTATTCGTCACTTGATGGGCTTCTCCCTCCCAGATAAGGGACATACCTATATCAATGGACAGGATACACGCTATAACCGTGATATCATTTTTCAGAATGTTGCCTATGTTCCAGGCGAAGTCGTCCTTCCACGAAACCTGAAAGGAAGCGATGTTGTTAAGGAACAGAGGCAGCTTAAGGGTGTTCAGAACGATAAACTTTACAATGAATTAAAAGACTACTTCCGTTTGGACCCTAACCTTGTCTGCAAAGAGATGGACTTAGGAAGGAAACGGAAAATGGCTATTGTCTGTGCCTTTAGGAGCGACCCTGATATTATCATTCTCGATGAGCCTTCTTCAGGTCTTGATCCGGAAAGGCAGGACAAATTCGTTGATTTTATTCTTAATCTGAAAAAGAAGGGAAAAACAATTCTCCTCTCTTCCCATATCTTCTCTGAGGTCGATTCCTGCTGTGACCGGATTGCGGTCATCAAAGACGGAAAGATTGTAAGTCAGATTGTTGCAGACAGTCTGAAACATAAGACGGAGAAGAAATACGTTCTCACTTATTCGAACAAGAAAAACAGGGAAAGCGGCAGGGATCGGCTCGTGAGCGAAGGCTTCAAAGTCACCGAAAACGAAAAGGAGCCGATTCTTCTTGTGGATGCTGATGACAAGGATATCAATAAGCTCCTTTGCAACAGGAACAGGGAAGGAAGGACCGACTTCAAGGAAATAAAAGAAACTTTGGAGGATTACTTCATGTCCTTCTATAAGGAAGACCTTGATTATGGAGGCATCAAATGAATCTCGATAAGGAAATCATTCAGATCAATAACATTACAAAAGATTATGGCAATAATCGCGGTGACTTCGATATCAATTTGAAAATCCATGAAAACGAAGTTGTCGGTATTGCTGGAGAAAACGGCGCTGGGAAGACTACTCTGATTCGAAGGAGGATGGGCTTCATCCGTCCTGATGGCGGGAACATCCAGATTCTCGGACAAGATGCCTATAAAGAATCAGCTAATCTGAAGCAATACATCGGTTACTGCCCGGGAGAAATCAATTTCCCGGATGTGAAGTCCGGAAATGTCTTTCTACGGAATTACGGAAAGAGTCTTGGCAGGACTGAAAAAGACTTCGAATATGCTTCTGAGCTGATTAAAAGAAGGCAGCTTGACATCCGTGCTTATCCTAAACGGAGGAGTAAGGGAAGGAAGGAAAAGACCGCTATTGTATCCGCTAGGAGGCGAAGACCGAAGATTCTTATCAGGGATGAGCCCTCTATCGGACTTGACCCCTTAAGGCGTGAGGAACTTCTACAGCTTATCCTCGAGCAGAAGAAAAACGGTGCAACCAGGCTAATATCCTCCAACTCAATGGATGAACTTAGCCGTGTCTCCGACAAGGTCTACCTGCTTAGCAAAGGACGTATCGTGGACTCTGCGGATGTCAATGCCGTTAAGAATCCGCCATTCCGGGACTATAAGGTTGCGTTTGTCAGACAAGAAGATTACGAAAGGTTCCTGCATCAGAATTATGAAATCCTTGAGAACAAGCCGCAATATTACCAGCTTGTACTCCGCGTAAGAAAGGAAGACAGGAAAAACTTCCTTACGGATGTCGCTAGGTTCAAAATCCGTTTCTTAAGCAGGATGAACTACGACCTCTCTACTTATTTCAGAGAACGTCGGAAAGGAAAATAGAATATGGGTCACAAAAAGAATATCCTGGTTGTTGGATTAGATAAGAATCAGGAACAAAAAGAAGAGCAACCGGTTGAACAGCCTGTAGAAAAGAAACGCCATCATCATCTTTTCTCCCACGCTGTTTTCTCCGAGAGCTTTAAGAGCAAGCGTGGTTCCCTTTTCCTTGTTTCGTTCCTAAATGCCCTTATTATGGTTGTCATTCTTGTCATCAGGTCCAACCTGAACATCAATGCTACTTCGGATGCCAGGAAAGACAGGTTCTCCAATGCCAACAGGGAAAAGACGATTAAACAGGGAACTATCGGATTATATAATGAGTTTTCTTCTTCTGCGGAAGCGATTGTCACTTTCGACAATGGTGAAGAGACAATGCGCCAATCCATTTCCTCTGCAATTGATAAAGTGGATGATTCTGAACTAACAAGCGGGCTCGATTCTGCTAAGACCGTTTTCCGCTTGACATATACTTTGACAAGGGGCGACGAAGCCAAGAAGAACGAGACTGCTAAAAACGCTGCCAGGAAGGTGATTGAGACTTCAATCAATTCTTCCTCTTCGTATACGGATGAGGAGAAAGAAGCTGCCAAAACGATTGCCTCTTGCTTCTTTGACGCTTATATCGAAGACAAAGATGCTTCGACGAGAGACCTTTTGATCAAGTGCTTACCTTCCGCCATTGGATCTATCAGGTGCAAAAAGGCAAACAAAGATGAAAAAGTACAGGAGACCGTGACGAGTGTTCTTAGTGAATGCTTCGATAAGGTTTATAACCAGAATCGCGACCAAGAAGAGACAATCCAGGAAGCCATCTATCCTTTAAGGAAAGCAATGGCTTCCGAAGAAGAACTAGAATTCCTTGTTTCTGCTTCCGACAAGCTCGATGCCGAGTACCAAAAAGACAAACAGAAATACTTATCCGATAAATCAATTCATGACACGGCTCTTTCTTCCTCCGTCAAAGACTATGTTATCGGCGGATTCGAAGACAGGCTCTATTACGACTACCTTCCGGATTTTACCGTCAATTATGCCACTAGCGACTTTGGATATCCGATCACTTATGTGGAAACCGGGGAAATCGGCGAAAACGGCAATAAAATCAAGAAAGCCGTTGAAGTCAAAACCTATAATCCAAGTGTTTTCGTTCCGGTCGAAGGAGACAGGGGTACGACTTCTACCTTAGTTGAGAAAAGGCATAAGAAGGCGATTACGGGCGAAGACTACACCGAAGAGGAATACGCCAAGGCGAAAGAAGATGCCAAAGAAGGCAGGACTACTCTTGTTGCCGGCTTAGATAACTTCCTTGTCGCTTTCAATACCCGTGACAAGAATAACACCAATCGTTTCTTCGATGGAAAAGACGTGATTGATTCCGCCATCAGCGATGCCGCTACCGAGAGGATTCTTTCCAGGGGCAAACAGCAAATCATCGACAATTATAACGAAAAACATGACGTCAAAATTTCTTCGCTTGATGAAATCACAAACGAGAATTCCTCAATGGACGGAAAGACGAGGAGGAATACCCTTGCGGGCTATGCTTCCAGTTCTATTACTTCCTACAAGAATTATTATGCATCGGCATTAAAAGACGGTTATTCTGCAACTGAAAGCAGGAGGATTGCCACTGTCAAGGCTAGCCAGGGCGTCATCAACCAGTTACCGGACAAAGTCGGCAGTTCCCTTTCAGATATGGGTAACAGGAATGTCTATGGCATTATCGTCGGCAGGATTGGCTTTGCTAGGACTACCCTTCTTGTTCCGATGGTCTACTCCATTCTTCTTGCAAATGATCTTGTTGCCAACAAAGTCGAGACCGGTTCTCTCGCCTTTACTCTTTCGACTCCGCTTACCCGCGACAGCTATATCTTCACGGAAGCCTGCTTCAGGATCTTTTCTGAATTTGTCAGGGGTATTACTCTCTTCGTCTTCACTACGATTACCCGCTACGTTGGCATATCTCTGGGCGGTACGGATCTGCTGGTCTCTCTCCCAAGGGAACATTTGGCTTGCTATTCCCTCGGTAACTTCATGGTCACCCTCGCGATTTCCGGTATCTGCTTCCTCTCTTCCTGCATCTTCAACAAATCCAATAAAGCAATTGGCATCGGCGGCGGTCTTACCATCTTCTTCTTCATCTGCTCCATCCTTGGTTTATTCGGCACCCGTGCGATTCCGGGTACCATCCGTATCGAATCAAGGAATAGGTTCAACTATAGGACAATCATTTCCTTCTTCGATCCTCTGGCTGTTAGGGACGGAGATTACGTCAAGTTCTTCATTAAGCTGATCGGATTGCTGGCCATCACAGTGGTTACTTACATCAGTTCGTCTATCATCTTCAAGAAAAAGGACCTTCCTCTCTAATAAGAAGACTCGGTTAGGGTATAATAGCGGTATGAAAAAAATTGTATTTGCTTCCGATTTCGATAACACCATCTATTTCGGAAAAGAAAAGAACCCTTTCCGAAAAGATGATCTTACCGCTATTAAGGATTTCCAGAAGAAAGGCGGACTCTTTGGAATCTGTTCAGGAAGAGCCTTACGTGGAATCGATTTCCCGAGTGAGGGAATCCTCGAATATGATTTCAAAATAAGTGCCACTGGAGCCCTTGTAGTCGGAAAGGGCAACGAGACGCTGTATAGGGATCCGATTCCTTCTGCCTTAGCAAAGGAGATTTACTTTTTCCTGAAAAAGAACACTTCCTTTTGGGTCGTTCTCAATACTGGAAAGTACCTCCTTTCCGAACACGATATCCTAGATGGTCTTCCTCCGAAAAAGGAGGAAGACCTTTTCTTGTCTCCGGTTTGCGGAGTCTCGGTGGATTGCCTGGATGAAGAGAACGCCTGGGAATGGAAACAGTTTCTGGAAAAGAAGTATCCTAGTATCGTCGCATATCAGAACAAGAACTTTCTCGACAGGGTGAAAAAAGGAAATTCCAAGGGGAACGGAATCGAGGAACTGAAGAAAATCCTAAAGGCTGACATTGTGGCAGGAAGGGGCGATTCCTACAATGACATTCCTCTCCTTGAGGAAGCTAGTCCCTCCTATACCTTCTTAACCTCTCCGAAATCCGTTCAGGACAAGGCCACCGCAGTGGTTTCTTCGCTTGGTGACGCTTTAAATGATTTAAGGAGTCGATTTTTCTAGGAAAAAGTTTTTCTAAAGCTTATAATTTAATTTTGTTTGTTTACTTGGAGGAAAATAAATTATGGAAGCACAGACCTTCGATTGTATTATCATTGGTGCCGGTCCTGCCGGTATCTTCACCGCACTTGAGATTGCGGAAAAGAAGCCTGAGTGGCACGTTCTTATCGTCGATTCCGGAAGAAGTATCGATAAACGGACTTGCCCGGCACGCAAAACCGGTGTCTGTGCTCATTGCAACCCCTGTGCAATTCTTTCCGGATGGTCGGGAGCGGGTGCCTTCTCCGACGGAAAACTGACCATCACCGACGAGGTTGGCGGACATAGGAAAGAATATGTTGGCCATGAAACCGCCAGGGAATACATCAACAAAGCCGATAGTATCTATGTAAAGTTCGGCGCTAGCAAGGAAGTCTACGGAAAGAATTCTCCGGAAGTCGACCGGATCAGCTATGAGGCGAGCAAGTACAACATCCGCTTGATTCCCTCTCCTGTCCGTCACCTTGGTACCGAGTATGCTAAGACCGTTCTGGAAAACAGGCAGAATTATCTTTTGAATAAAACCAACACGGTCTTTAGGGAACTGACGACTGCCGAAAACATCCTTACGGATGAAGAAGGCAATGTCAAAGGTGCCACTTTGTCGACGCAGGGCGCCAAGGAAATCAAGACAGTTTATTCCAAACATATTGTTGTCGCTCCTGGCCGTGGCGGTGCGGAATGGCTGACGAGAGAAGCAAGCCGTATCGGTCTGACGACCACGAACAACGAGGTCGATATCGGTGTCCGTGTCGAATGTCCGAACTCGGTCATGGATCCCTTGACCAAGTCTCTCTATGAAGCAAAGCTTGTCTATTATTCCGATACCTACGAAAACAAAGTCCGTACGTTCTGCAGGAATCCGGGCGGAGTCGTTTCCGAAGAACACTATGAAGGCGGACTTGCCGTTGTGAACGGGCATAGTTATGGAGACAAGAGCAAGTGGACCAATAATACCAACTTCGCTCTTCTTGTTTCCAACAAGTTCACGGAGCCTTTCCATGAGCCGATTCTCTATGGCCAGAATATTGCAAAGCTTGCCAATAGGCTTACCGGCGGACCAATCATGGTCCAGCGTCTAGGCGATCTTCTCTTAGGCCGTCGTACGACGAAGTCCCGTCTTGAGAAGTCTACCGTCATTCCGACCCTGAAGACCGCAGTTCCCGGTGATCTCTCCTTTGTTCTCCCCGATCGTATCCTGACTTCCATTGTCGAGTCTTTGAAGGCACTCGATCATCTTGCACCAGGATTGTATAGCAAGAACACGCTTCTTTACGGCGTCGAAGTCAAATTCTATTCTTCGAAAGTCGATGTCGACCACCGCTTCAGGACCAAGATCAAAGGCCTTTATGCGATTGGAGACGGCGCTGGCATCACCCGTGGCCTGAGGCAGGCTTCCGCAACGGGTATCTATGTTGCTGACGATAGGACGAAAGAATAAGGAACAGATTCCAATCGGCTGCCTTTATGGCAGCCTTTTTCTTTGGCTGGAAAGAAATTAGCATTCTACACTTGAAAGTGCTAATTATTAAACTATAATGGATAGCAGATGATAGAAAAGAGGCTAAAAATATGAAAGAAACGAAACAATTCCAGACAGAAAGCAAGCAGCTTCTGAACCTGAGGATCAACTCTATTTATTCCAATAAGGAGGTCTTCCTTCGGGAGTTGATCTCTAATGCCAGCGATGCCATCGACAAATACAAGTATTTCTCTTTGACGGACACCAAGGAATATCCGATCAAAGACAAATATCTGATCCGGATTACCCCGAATAAGGATGGACGGACTATCACGGTTTCGGATAATGGCATAGGCATGGATAAGGAAGGATTGGAAGAGAATCTTGGAACGATTGCCCGTTCCGGCTCCAAGGAATTCCTTCTAAAGCATAAGGACGAGAAGGAAAAGGGTGACAGGAATATTATCGGACAATTCGGCGTGGGCTTCTATTCCGCCTTTATGGTTGCCAAGAAAATCGAAGTCACGACAAAGAAGAGGAACGGAAAGACCTATCGTTTCACCAGTGACGGAGTGGATTCCTATTCCATTGAGGATATCAGTTCCTTTGACAAGGATTCCGGAACGGACGTCAAGATTTACCTGAAGGACGATTCCGACGAAGAGAACTATACGAAGTATCTTGGCGATTACGAAATCGAGGAACTTGTGAAGAAGTATTCGGATTATGTCCGTTATCCGATTAGGATGGAGGAGAGCCATGTCTCTCATGAATACGATAAGGAAGGAAAGGTCATTCCGGAGAAAGACAAGACCACAATCGAAGACAAGACCTTAAATAGCAGGGTTCCGCTTTGGAAAAAGGCTAAGAGCCAGGTCAGCGAAAAGGAACTGAACGAATTCTATAAGACCACGTATCATGACTACGAGGATCCTCTCTGCTCTCTCTTTGTCAAACTCGAAGGCAGGGTTTCTTTCAATGCGCTGGTCTTTATTCCAAGCCATGTTCCGTATGATCTCTATTCCGACAAGTACGAAAAGGGACTTTCCCTGTATACAAAAGGCATCTTCATCAAGGATAAATGCAAGGAACTTGTGCCCGATTATCTGAAGTTCATCAAAGGACTTGTGGATTGCGATGATTTTCCGCTCAATATCTCCCGTGAGAGGCTCCAGACTTCTCCCTTAAGGAAGAAAATCAGTGATGCCATCGAAAAGAAGGTTGTCGAGAAGCTGAAGGACAGGCAGAAAAACGAAAAAGACAAGTACCTGAAATTCCATAAGCTTTTCGGAAACTATATCAAAGGCGGCATCTATTCTTCTTATGGCGCAAAGAAGGATACTCTTCAGGACCTTCTTAGGTATACTACCTATAAGCACGAGGAGCCGATTTCCTTATCGGAATACGTAAAGGAAAGGAAACCGGAACAGAAGGAAATCTATTTTGCCTCCGGAAAGACAAAGGAATCCATCAAACTGCTTCCACAGAGGGAAGCCTATGTCAAAAAGGATGAGGATGTTCTCTTCCTTAGGGATGACATCGATGAATTCACTTTCAGGGTGAGGCAAGACTACGATAAGAAGCAGTTCAAGAACATCGAATCGGCATCTGCCGATGAGTTATCCAAAGAAGAAAAGGATAAGCTCGAGCAGGCCAAAACGGAGAACAAACGCTTTTTGGACAATCTGACTGAGTCCCTGAAAGGTAAAGTCGATGAAGTCTCTTTCTCCTCCAAGTTAGTTTCTGCCCCGGTCTGCTTATCCACCAAGGAGGGCTTAAGCAGGAACAGGGAAAGAGTCTTAGACGGACAGGCTAAGCGCGAAGGGGAGGAAGAAAATGCACCGAAGAGCGTGAAAGTCCTGGAAATCAATCCGGATTCCGAACTCTTCAAAGCCAGGAGCAAGCTCGACGATGATAAAGTCAAGGAATATGGCAGTGTCCTCTATGATGAGGCAAGACTGATTTCCGGATTCGATATCGAAGACAAGGAAGATTTTCTGAAGAAACTGAATTCTCTCAGGGTCCAGGCTTTGTCCAAATAAAATCCAAACAAAGAAAAGGGAGACAAAAAGTCTCCCTTTTTTAGTGGAACAGAATCAATTCAGCGGCAAACTTCTTAGGGGAAAATCGAAAACATTATATAGGAAGAGAGTAAGTTTCAAAAAATGTAAAGCGCTTACCTTTGAAAAATAGTTCATTTCAATCATCTTTTAGAAAAAATCTCTTGGTTCCCTTGCTCTATGATACAATAGCAAAAGAAGAAAACTGGATACACGAGGCAAATGTATGGCTGCCTCATCGTCTTCTGACCATCAAACAGAAGTCTATCCGCTACTCATCTTTTATCTAAAAGCGGTAAGAAAGACAAGTGAAAGAGGGTCAAGGACGGGCCCTGGTTTCCTCTGAAGTTCATACTCATATATAAAGGAGGAAAAGTATGAAAAAGTCGTTCTTAATGCTCGTTGCTGGTCTTGCTTCCGTGGCACTTGTCGGTTGCACGGGAAACAACGGTTCCGGAAAGGGATCGGAAGAACAGAAAGGCAGCGAAGCCGAAATCGCTGTTGTTACGGATGTCGGTCAGTTAAGGGACGGCGGATTCAACCAGGGTACCTATGAAGGTGCCAAGGAGTATGCCAAAGCAAATGGAAAGACTTTCACTTACTATGCTCCGGAAAACGGTGCCAATGCTTCAGATGCTGATCGTATGTCTGCTAGGAATCTTGCAATCCAGAACAAGGCAAAGATCATCGTTGCCCCTGGATTCCTTCAGGCTACTGCAAGGCGTACTGTTGCCAAAGCCAACCCGTCTATTAAATTTGTCTTTGTCGATGGCTGGACTTTAACCGATTCGACCGATAAAGACGGCAACGATAACGGAACTCCTTTAGCCAATGTCACGGCTATTTCCTACAAAGAACAGGAATCCGGCTATAGGGCCGGCTATGCCGTTGTCAAAGACGGATACACTAAGCTCGGCGGAACTTTCGGCGGAGCTGGTTCGAATCCGGCTTGCAACCGTTATGGCTATGGCTTTGCCCAGGGCGCCAATGCTGCTGCAAAGGAAAGGAACAAGACCGTCGAAAGGAAAGTCTCCTATCGTTATGGTTCCAGCTTCAATGCCTCGACAGAATTAAAGACTCAGAGGACTGGATGGTATAATTCCGGAACCGAAATCATCTTCTCTTGCGGTGGTTCTATGGTTCAGTCTGTTATCGCAGCAAGCCAGGAATTCGGCGAAGATAAGAAAATCGTCGGTGTTGATGTCGATCAGCACGGCTTATCAACCAATGTCATCACTTCTGCTCAGAAAGGCTTAGCCGTTTCTGTTAAGCTTGCCCTTAGCGAATACTATGCCAACGAATGGGATTCCAAGCTCGGTGGAAAGACTCAGAATTTAGGTGCAGCCGAAGATGCTACCGGTCTTCCAACCAACGATGATGCTTGGCGTTTCAAGACCTTTACCAAGGCCGAATACAACACTCTCTTCGCTAGCATCAAGAACGGAACGGTTACTCCTCGTGCGGATGTTGCCGGAGACTGCAATGTCGAATCCTTCTGGTCTCAGGATTTCTTCTCCAATATCAACATCACTCTCGATAAGTAGTTTTTCTCTCTGATTTACGTCTGCTAGACCCCCTGGAAACAGGGGGTCTTTATCCACTTATAGAAGGGAGCTTAACTGAATGGAAAACGATAACTTTGTTATCGAAATGCGCAATATTAGCAAATCCTTTCCTGGAATCAAAGCTAACGATAACATCACACTTCAATTGAAAAAAGGCGAAATCCATGCTTTGCTCGGCGAAAACGGCGCTGGAAAATCAACTTTGAGGAGTATTCTTTTCGGACTTTATCAGCCAGATGAGGGCGAAATCCTCAAAGACGGCAAGCCTGTCCGGATCCAGAATCCAAATGATGCGACTAAGCTTGGCATAGGCAGGGTCCACCAGCATTTCAAACTAGTGGAGTGCTTTACGGTTCTCGACAATATCATTCTTGGTGCAGAAGACACCCATTTCGGATTTCTTACTAAAAAGAAAGCTGTCAAAAAAATACATAGCTTAAGGGAACGCTATGGACTTAAGGTCGATTTGAAGGCCAAAATCCGAGATATCTCCGTCGGAAGGCAGCAACGAACGGAAATCCTTAAGATGCTTTATCGTGACAACGATATCCTGATATTCGATGAACCGACCGCTGTCTTGACTCCTCAGGAAATCGAAGACCTAAGGCAGACAAGGCGCTTTAGGGCAAACGAAGGGAAATCCATTCTATTTATCTCCCATAAGCTGAACGAAATCAGGGAAGTCTCGGACCGCTGCACGATTCTGCGCAAAGGAAAGAGGATCAAGACTCTGAACACGAAGGATACCAACACGGAAGAACTTGCTTCCTTGATGGTCGGCCGTCATGTTTCTTTCTCCGTCGATAAAGCTCCAGCCAAACCTGGTAAAACAATTTTGAAGATTGAAAACCTGACGAGGAAAAGCCAGCGTGTTCACAATAAGGAAAGCGTCAAGAATGTTTCCTTTGAAGTGCACGAAGGCGAAATCGTTACGATTGCCGGTATTGAAGGAAACGGACAGACCGATCTTGTGAATGGTATCACCGGCTTAGGAAAAGTCCATTCCGGAAAAATCATTCTCAATGGTCAGGATATTACCAATGGTACGATCCGGAACCGAATCAAGGATGGAAGGAGCCATATTCCGGAAGACCGTCAGAAATACGGACTTGTCCTGGACTTTTCCTTGGAAGAGAACAGGGTCTTAGAGCGTTACAAGGAAAAGGAATTCTCCCGCAAAGGCTGGATTGAATTCAAAAACCGCAAGAAATATTCGGATAAGATACTCGATTCCTACGATGTTCGTTCTTCGCAGGGAGGCAAGACAGTTGCCCGTTCGAGGTCCGGCGGAAACCAGCAGAAAGCGATTGTCGGACGTGAGCTAGATAAGGAACACTCCTTGCTCGTTGCTGTACAGCCGACACGCGGTTTGGATGTCGGTGCCATCGAAAGCATCCACAAACGAATTGTGGAAGATCGTGATAAAGGCCACGGTGTGCTTCTCGTTTCTCTCGAATTAGATGAAGTGAGGAACCTATCGGATCTGATTTTCGTCAGGTACGAAGGAGAAATCGTCGGTGCTTTCCTTCCAAAGGAGACGAGTGCAGAAGAGATGGGTCTCTATAGGGCGGGCGCAAAACATAGGAGCCAAGAAGAGATGGATAAAGTAATAGCCAAGGAGGAGAGCCAGCATGACTAGAATAAAAAAGTTCTTCTCCAAGCATGATTTTTCTTCGGTTGTCGCTTCTCTGATAGCAATTGCAGCAGGTTTGATTCTCGGTATTATCCTTCTCGCGGCTACCTCTGCAGTTCCGGGAACGGATTTTCCAAAAGGTATCAAACTCTTGTTCCAGGGACCCTTTACGACTGGAATCCAATCGGTCGGAAACAGGATCTTCTATTGCGTTCCTTTGATTTTCACCGGTTTAAGTGTTGCCGTTGCTTATAAAACCGGTCTGTTCAATATCGGTGCTCCGGGCCAGTTCTTGATGGGAATCAGGGTTTCCCTGCTGGTTGCCTTGAACATCAACAGCATCGGGAAACCGGTTCAGGGCGTCTTTGTCTGGATTCTTGCTTTAATTGCCGGCAGGCTTGCCGGTGCTCTCTGGGGCCTCATTCCAGGTGCTTTGAAGGCAACGTTAGGAATCAATGAAGTCATCATCTGCATTAGGACGAACTGGATTGCTGCCAACAGGTTCTCCTGGGTCTTTGAGCCAAGGACTTACCTTCATGGAACTGGAACCGGCAAATCCGGATATTTGATTAAGACTTCTGTAACCGGAAACGGAACCCCGTCTTGGGGCTTTGGCAAACTCACGGACAATTCGAGGTTGGATTGCTCGATTGTGATTGCCGGCGTGATTGCCATTCTTTTATGGCTTTTCAGGAACAAGACTTCCCTTGGCTATTCTAGGCGTGCCTGTGGTCTGAACAAATTCTCTGCCAAGTACGCTGGAAGGAAAGAAAAGAAAAATATCAGGCTGGCTAGGGCACTTGCCGGAGGCTTAGCTGCCCTTGGAGGATGCTTCAATTATCTCAACCCCGCAAGGGAAATCAAATTCGATAGCGCCTATGCTTCTCTTCCAAGCTATGGTTTTGATGGCATTCCCGCTGCCCTATTGGCTAACTGCAACCCGATTGGGGTGCTCTTTGCTTCCCTCTTCAGGCGTTATCTATCTTCTTCCGGCACTGCTTTGGGTGCGGCTCACTATAACAAATACTATGCCGACAGGATTATTGCTGTCATCATCTACAGGTCTGGCTTCTCCCGCTTCTTCATCGAAATCTATCGCAGCTTTAAACAAAAGAAATCGAATTCTATGAGCAAAAAACTCTTCGGTATGCTTACCGAAGGACTCCTTCTTACGACCCTGCCTGCACCAGATGGCTTAAGGCGGGTCGAAACAGGAGAAACCGTTGAGGATTCAAAGAATGAAGAAGCCATTGTTTCTGAAGAAAAAGAAGGGGAGGTGAAATAGAATGTCTGGCGCAGATTTAACGGTATTCGTTTTCCAACAGGCTCTCTTAAGGACTATTCCTCTTCTTATCGTTGCTTTAGGCGGCGTCTTTTCCGAACGGAGCGGTATTATCAATCTTGCCTTGGATGGCGAAAGGATCTTCGGAGCCTTCGCTGGTGCTGTCTTTGTAAAACTCAGGGTTGAAAAAGCCGGATGGGCCGGTACAAGTCAGGCTCTTTTCCTCCTTGGCAGGTTGATATCTGCTGTGTCCGGCGCTATCAGGTCCTTGCTTCTTTCTTTTGCCGCTATCAAAAGGAAAGCGGATCAGACCATTGTCGGAACTTCTCTGAATAGGTTGGCTCCGGCTATTGTCTCGGCTTTCGGTCTTGTTTTCTTCTCCCAGGAAAAAATTGTCTCCGGTGGCAGCTTCTCCATCCGCCGCTCGAGGTATCCCGAGGCTTTCCAGTCGAGGAGGAAAAACAGCCGTTTTCTCTCCTTCTTCTTCGACAAGATCTATATTTCGACTTATATTGTCATCCTTCTCTTCATTCTTCTTTCTATCTGGCTTTACAAGACGAAAACCGGAACCCATTTACGGGCTTGCGGCGAAAATCCGCAGGCTGCCGATTCGGTCGGTATCAACGTTTACAAGAGGCGCTACTTAGGTTCGACGATTTCCGGTGCACTAGCTGGTTTAGGCGGTTTTGTCTATATTGCCACGGTTTCGGCCACCACTGCGGATAGTACCGTCAACGGCCTTGGTTTCTTGGCCTTAGCCATCAGGATCTTCGGCAACTGGAATCCGGCATTGATTGCTCTTGGCGCATTCTTCTTCGGATTCCTGAAATCTTTAGGCGTTTTAGCTCCAAGGATTCCTTTCAGGGCTCAGTGGAAACTTCCGATGTACTTCTACAATATCGTCCCCTATGTCATTGTTATCTTAGTCCTGATTCTCTTCCATGGAAAATCCGGGTGTCCGAAAGCCGAAGGTATTCCTTACGATAAGGGACAACGATAGAAAATTGTTTTTTAACAAGAAAGGCCGGCGAAAGCCGGTCTTTTCATTTTTTTAAAATGTAAAGGCTTTTGTTGATGAATTCTATTGTAAATCTTTTTATTTTGTTAAATCAGAAGGATTTATTTAAATAATTGTAAGCGATTACAGAAAATTCTTTACATTTGAAATCTGCAATTATAAAATAGGGTATCTCAAAAAGGAGAGATAACAAAATGAAACGTAAGTTAGTCAGTATGTTGTCGTTATTGTTTGTTGTTGGCATGGTCGGATGCAAAAAGACAGATAATTCTAAGCAGGAGCTGAATCTGTTAGCTGGTTGTGAAGAACCCTATAGGAATGCAGTCGCTGATGCTTTTGCGAAAAAGTACAATGTTACGGTCAATCGTATCCGTAAATCCTCTGGTGAAATTCAGTCCCAGATTGAAAACGAAAATGGTAATCCTTCCTGTGATGTCATTTTTGGCGGAACGACCGATCCATACAATGCTTTAAAGAGCGAAGGTCTTCTTGCCAAGTACAAATCTGCCAATGATGATCAGATTGAAGACGAACATTTCAAGGATCCGGATAATTATTGGTATGGTATTTACAAAGGAATCTTGGGCTTCAGGTGGAACAAGGACAAATTAGCTGAATTAGGTTTAACCGCTCCATCTACTTGGGACGACTTGATTAAGCCAGAGTATTCCAAATACGTCACTTGGTCTCACCCGGAAACGGCTGGTACTGCTAAACTAGTTATCAACACGATTGTCCAGAAGAAAGCCGCTGGCAAGAAAGTCACATACAAGAACGATGACGGCGAAGATGCCGAAGCTTATGACGATAGCGCAGCCAGGGAATATTTCAAGGCATTAGATAAGAATACGGTCAATTACACAAAATCTGGTTCTGGTGCTTCTAAGATGGTCGGTACCGGCGAATGTGTTATCGGCGTTGGCTTCTTACACGATGTCATCTACCAAATTGTCGACAAGAAATACACGACAATCGGAAGGTGTGCTCCGAGCGATGGAACTTCCTTTGAAGTCGGTGCTACTGCTATCGTCAAAGGTGCCAAAAATAGGGATTTAGCTAAGAAATTCATTGATTTTGCCACTTCTCCGGAATGTGTTGAACTGGGCGCTCAGAACGGCTCATATCAGTTCCTTGTTCTGAAGAATGCAAAGCAGCCGCAGGCAGCTATTGATGCTGGCATGGATAAAGTTGTCACCATGGATTATGATTTTGCGGATGCCAAAGTCAATACAGCACACTATGTTGCCGATTGGAAGAAAGCAGTTAATGTCGCAGCTCCTACCAAATAGGCATTAATATTTGAACTCCTTTGAGGGGAGCAAAATGCTCCCCTCAATTTTATTAAAGAAGTACTTCGACTGTACAGAAAGGGGTAATATGGAAAACGTAGTTGATCCTAAAGCCTTAAAAGCACAGCAGAAAGAAAACCGGAAACGAGCAAGGAAAAGCCGGCGTCAGGGAAAAATCCTGGATGCCAAAAAACTGAGGAAAGAACCTTTCACCATTTCCATAATCTTATTATTGACAGTTGTCCTTCTTCTATTCGTCATCTATCCTCTTGTTATGGTTCTTGCAAAAGGTTTTTCGACTCGGGCTTATTATGAAGTTGATGGAGTAAAGGAATACCATGACGTCTTCTCGCTGAATGCCTTCCGTTATCTTGTCACGGACCAATACTGGAGACCTCTGCTGAATTCCTTGTTCATTGGATTCATTGTTGCTTTTTTTGCGACTTTGATTGGTCTGCTTTTTGCCTATGTTGAAGTCTATGTAAAATTCAAAACAAAAGTTGTCACAGGTCTTTTCAAAGTCGTATCTCTTCTACCGACAATTTCTCCACCGTTTCTTGTTGCTATTGCCAGGTATAGGCTTTTCGGAAACAATGGTCTTATCACAAACGGAATCTTCCATAGGGCTGTTAGTAAACTCGCTGGCTTTAGCGGTATCTGCATAGTAGAAATCATTACTTTCTTCCCGACAGCTTATTTAAGGCTTCGAGCTTTGCTTAAGAACATCGATCCTTCCTTAGAAGAAGCAGCCCGGGACAGGGGGGCCGGACGGGGAAAAGTCTTCCGAACTGTCACCCTTCCGCTAATGCTTCCAGGATTGGGGAATGCTTTCCTTGTATCTAGGATTGAATCACTGGCGGATTTTGCTAATCCGTTCATTATCGGCGGAAACGTTGATACAAGGTCGACAAAAATCTATAACACCTACAGGGGTGGAAACGGTGTTTATGCCCGTTACCGCGCTGCTGCCATGGCAGTCGTCCTTCTTTGCATCTCTAGGTTCTTCTATCTTATTCAGAAATACTGCATTGAACGGAAGTCCTATGCCACATTGTCTGGAAAGGCTACAAGAGCCCGTATCAGGATTGAAGATCGTAATGTCGTTCGTCCGCTCGGAATACTCTGCGGTGGTGTCTCTATCTTTGTTATTCTTCTCTATGCTCTCGTCTTTATCTGTACATTCTGGCGGAACAGGGATATCAAACATCTTGTCTGGACTACTGCAAACTGGGTTGAAATCGGCGGAAAAATGTTCGGAGGCAAGAGCAATTCCTTGTGGAATACAGTCTGGTCTTCCGCACTTGCCGCTGTTATAACCGCCTTCCTTTCCATGCTGATAGCCTTCCTAATGGTCAAGAAACGCTTCCCAGGAAAAGGGGCTATGGAATTCACTTCCAGGCTTGCTAGGGCCGTTCCTGGTACAGTCCTCGGTATCGGATTCGCACTTGGCTTCGTCAAAGGTCTCTTCGGTTCAGGATTCAGGATTGGGCTTTATGGCTCCAGGGCTATGATCGTGATCATCTTCATTGTCCGTTCTCTCCCGATTGGTGTCCGTTCCGGTGTTACTGCCTTGAACCAGATTGATAAGTCAATTGAGGAGTCTGCAGCCGATAGGGGTGCCGGATCTGGCAAGATCTTTGCAACTGTTACCGTTCCGCTAATCAAAGATTCCCTCTTCTCCTCTTTGGTTACCTCCTTTGTCCGTTCAAGGACTGCAATTTCTGCTGTTATTGTTGTTTCGACTGCGAAGACCACTCTTGTCACCTATGAAAGGAACGAATTGGCTGGAAAAGGCGCCTATGAACAAGCTGCCGTTTATGCGACTGTCATGGTCATTATCGCCGGACTCGCTGTCGGATTAAGGAACCTTTTCATCAAGTTCTTCGGAACCAGCCGCGTCCGGAAAGAAAAACCGGTTTCCCCGGTGAAAGGAAAGTAAACTATGTCATTTCTTGATCGCTTCAAAACAAAAAGCTCTCAGAAAAATGCTGCTCTGATTTATTCTCCAGAAAAGAAGCCGGTGCCTGTCCGGTTGGAACACGTTTCCAAAATTTACGAAGATCCGAAAAGCCATCGTCACTTCTATGCCGTCAAGGATTCGAACATTGTGATCCAGCCAGGCGAATTCGTCACTCTTCTTGGTCCTTCCGGCTGTGGTAAGACAACTACGCTTCGTAGGATTGCCGGTTTTGAGTCCCCGGATGAAGGTCAGGTCTATATCGGCGATATACCAGTCAACGCTTTGACACCGAATCAGCGTGATACGGCAATGGTCTTCCAAAGCTATGCTCTCTTCCCTCATTACAATGTTTTTGACAACGTTGCTTATGGTTTGAAACTGAGAAAGCTCGCCGTTCCTAAGAGGGATGAACAAGGAAATCCGGTTCTTGCCATCAACGAAACAAAAGTTAACCAAATCAAAAGGATTCTCAAGGATCTTGATCGTCAGCTGAAAACAGCCAAAGATGAAATCAAGGCGCAGGTCGAAAAGGAAAAAGAAGTTCAGCTTAAGAACCTAGAAATAGTTGAACATGTTCCGGAACAGGCTTACGAGTACCGTCCATTCACAAAAGAGGAAATCCAGGAAAAAGTAAGGAAGAGGCTTGACCTTGTCGAACTGACCGGAAGGGAGTCCCGTAGGACCAACCAGCTTTCTGGCGGACAGCAGCAGCGTGTCGCCTTAGCCCGTGCTTTGGTTCTCAATCCTTCGGTTCTTCTCTTTGATGAACCTCTCTCGAACCTTGATGCAAAACTCCGTGTTTCAATGCGTACCGAAATCCGTAAGATCCAGCAACGTGTCGGCATTACGGCTATCTATGTCACACATGATCAGAGTGAAGCAATGGCCTTATCGGATCGTATTATCATCAGGAACAAAGGCTTCATTTCCCAGATTGGAACACCCAAAGAAGTCTATTATGAACCCCAGAATGACTTTATTGCAGACTTTATTGGTGAAGTCAACTTCATTGACGGCAAAGTCGAATCTTTGGATGGTACCACTAGGATGGTCCGTTCGGGTAACCATTTAACCAAGACTGAGGATCGTTATGGCTTCAAGGTTGGAGACGAAGTCAAAATGGTTGTACGTCCAGAGGCTGTCCATCTCGCGGACGAAGGAGACAGGAAAGTTAAAGTCGTTCTTTCAACCTTTATGGGTTCCTATCAGCTTTATCACGCCAGGCTTGGTGATTCCTTAGTTAAGATCACCGAGTACAACCCGCGCGGACAGAAAATCTACCAGGTTGGAGAGGAAGCCTATCTCTTCTATAATGATAGCGATGTCCACACCCTCCCGAAACACGAAGCTCTGAAAGCAGAAACACTTTACATCGATTAAAAAAGGGCCCTAGCAATAGGGCCCTTTCTTTTATATCTGATTGAGGAAATCGTTCAGGTTCTGGATTTTCTGAAATCCGCCATAACTCCTTTTCGCTTTTGAAATGGTGTCCTTATAGCAGGATTTTCCTAAAAATGCGGTCGATATCTCTTCGTATTTGGCTACCCTGTCCATGTTTTGGTATTGTTCCGGGAAAGCAACACTGGCTAAGAAATAGGCATCCCTTAAGGCAATCTCAAGGTTCGTATAATAGGCATTGAAAGGCATCTCCAAATAGACTTCCCCGTTTTGAATCGCTTCTAGGGAGTCAAACAGGCCTTGATTATCCTTATAGGTTTGCTTGAACTTTTTGAGTCCTGCACTGTCTAACACGATTTTATCTGCCTTCAAAGAAAGGAAGGCTTCTTTTTCCAGCTTACCGTTAGAAAGCTTGACGGAAGAATTGACAGCATTTTTGATTCCGGAAACTTCAAGCAAAGGAAAAGAAGAGCTTGTCGAATAAATATCCTGCGTTCCCCAGTTTCCTAGGCAGCCGATATAGATGGATTTTTTGTTTTCTTCACGGACAGAAGAAGAAGCTTCCTTTAATTCACTTAAAGATGATTGGATGAAATCATTTAAGGTTTTCGCCTTTCCTTCTTTTCCAAGGACCTTCCCTAGTAATGTGAAAGAGGCACTGACGTTGGGGTCGAATACAGATTTCGGTCCGTACTTTACGACAATAACGGGGACTCCAGTCTGGCTTTGAAGCTGATCTGCTTTTGAGACATCTTCGTATTCGCTGATAATCAAGGATGGTTTACAGGCAAGGATTTTCTCAGCTTCGGCACTCTGCGCCTGTGGTCCTCCTTTTCCGCAGGAAGGGAGGGTCGAAAAATATTCCTTGTTTATATCATAATAGGGACGCGAAACATCTTCGAAAACATTGGCCCCGACATTCCGGTCGATGTCTTCCGCAGCGATAAGGTTTTCCCTATCTCCGATATAACTATACCTTCTTAAGGCACCAGCACCGATACATAGGACTCTTTCCCGGTCTTCTTCTTTGATTTGGTTGTTACGGCCGACTAAGTCCGTAAACGAAATACCCTCTTCCTTAGCCTCAGAAACGGAATCGGAGATTTTGGTGCATCCTACAAGGGACAACAGCATCGGCATCCTGAATAAGTTTTTGTTTTTCATATTAATAAGTAACAAATGTCCTCCCTTTTTCTTTGTGTAAACTCATCGGAAGGTCATAGGCATAGCTTAGCTTCTTTCCATCTAAGCCGTCAATACCTCCGGTATAAACAACTTGACCATCTTTTAAAACATGGAAAACGTCTCCGAACTTAAGAGCTAAATTAACATCATGTAAGGAAACCAGGATGGTAAGATTCTTCTCTTTCGCCCTGTTTTTCCTTAAGGAGAGGATTCGGACCTGGTTCGCTATGTCAAGGGAAGAGGTCGGTTCATCTAATATCAGTGTGTTAGTCTCTTGAACAAAGGCTTTTCCGATCCTTACGATTTGTCTTTCGCCAAGAGAAAGCTCATTGCAATTTTTCAAAAGATAAGGAAGTAAATGCAGTTCTTGGGCAACGGAATAAACGATATCACTATCGGTTTTCCGTATTTCGAAGTTCTGATAAGGAAGTCTTCCAAGCAGAAGTGTGTCATAAACCGATAAAAAAGAGGAAGGAATATCCTGCGGAAGATAACCAATTCGTTTTGCTTTTTCCTTATAATTCCTTTTCAGAAGCTTTTCTTTATCGAGCAGGACATCCCCCTGTTTTGGTTTGATAAAACCAAGAATGGATTTCCTCAGGGTTGATTTGCCGGATCCGTTTTTTCCAAGCAAAACATTCAGCTTTCCGTTTTCAATCGTGAGAGTTAGATTCTTCAAGGAATCTACCTTGGATTTTGGATATTGGTAGGAAAGATTCTTTATTTCAAGCATGTTTTTTCCTCCGTTCATACCGGAAAAGAAGAAACAAGAAGAATGGTGTTCCAAGAATCGGAGTTATAGCACCGACAGGTAAGGAGAAGCCCTTTAAAAGGAAACGGGCTAAATCATCCGAAAAAAGCAAAAGTGTTGCACCGAATAATCCAGTAGAGGGCAACAGATAAGTATGATCCGAAGAGAAAAGCTTCCGTGCAATATGCGGACAGATAAGTCCGATGAATCCAATGACGCCAAGGAAGGAAATCGAACTGGCTATCCTTAAGGAAGCTAAGGAAAGCAAAAGGAAACGAACAAATTGGGTGTTTACACCCGTTGCTAAAGCTTCTTCTTCACCGAAAGTCCTAGCATTGAGGTGTCCACGGAAAAGGACAAAAACAAAGCTGGAAACAAGGACGGTGACTGTCCTGATCAGGATTTCCCGGTACCCTGCTCTTCCTAAATCGCCAAAAGACCAATAAACAGCACTAGATAATTCGGTATCGGTTGCAAAATACTGAAGAAGTGTGGTGATTGCTGTAAATAAGGATGAAAGGCAGACACCAGTAAGGACTAGGGTTTCTGGTGAGAATCGCTGGGCTTTTGCAATGGCAAGGACCAAGAAAATAGAACCAAGGGCAAAAAGAAAGGCTATTGTAGAAACGGCAAAGGGATTAAAGCTGTTCCATCCGTTGTTGTTATCCGTATGAACCCTTCCTTTACTTAGAATAATTATAGCGACATTGGCGCCAAGCACAGCTGCGTTTGAAACACCTAAGGTCGAGGGAGAAGCCCTAGGGTTATCAAGGCAGGTCTGCCTGATTAACCCCGAAAGAGCGAGCCCGATTCCACATACTGTTCCTGCGAGGATTCTAGGGAGTCGGATTTTCTGCCTGATTTGGATTGCCCTAGAAGCCCCTTGCCCGAACAGACCGAGAAAAGCATCTTGGAAAGAAAGAGACGAAGATCCGAAAAAAAGAGAGAAAAAAGCAAAAACTAAAAAAAGAAAGAAGAATACTAAAAGAAAGCAACTTTTCTTCTGTTTTTCTTTTTTTAACTGTTTCTTGTAGTCTGCCAGCGCTATTGAGTCCATGAAGATATTTTATAACTCTGAAGGGAAAAATGAAACCGAATCAAGAGAAAGAAAAAAGGCTCCTCACGGAGCCCTTGATTTGCTAATGGTCGGAACAATGAGATTTGAACTCATGACCCCTTCCACCCCAAGGAAGTGCGCTACCAAGCTGCGCTATGTCCCGACAACTGCAGAAAAAATTATAATACGGTCTCTTTGGATTTGCAAGGAAAGAAAAGCGTGTTATTTCTTGTTGATTGCATCTTTCCTTTTATCGGCTTCTTCCTTAGACCTTTTTCCCTGTTCTACGAATAAGTCAATCCTAGCAATCATGTCATATTTGCTGTCATCCTTGGCTTCACTTTTCTTTTTTTCGACTGGAATGGAGTTCATCCATTGATCCAATTCTTTGCTTGGCTTGATAACGCAAGGATAAAAAAGAATACAAATTGCGACAAAAAACAGGATATTGACTGCAAAAGTCAAATAATTGCCCCATTGAATAAAAGAAACAGAATCTACGACAAGTGTGCAACTAGAAGCAATGATGCCGGTTTCGCAGGCGAGTTCCCTTACAAAGAAGACCAAAAGGAAAATGTTCCACCTCCGGTGACTATAAGGTTGACTTAAGAAAAGCGACGAGAGAGAAACCACTAATACAACAGAATCCATAAGGATGGCCAAAATAGATAAAAGGCCTGGGATTGTGATAGACCAGTTCACCAGTTCTCCGTTCTGGGCTTCCTTCAAAGGTGTCCTTGAGGAAAGCCTGTCATACTGGGAATGAGGCAAGGCAAAAAGAGCAAACCTAAGAAGGGAGCAGATAAGTGCTAAGACGGCTGGTAACTTGTTTTTCTTTTTCCTGATTTCCATAACGTTTCTATTTTACCTTTTTCTGAGTAGATTTTTGTAGGTCTTCAACTTCTTTCTGATACTTGTCTCTTCGCTCAATGACGAGTGCAGCTGCACTTGGCGGAATCACTTGGCTGAGTTCTTTCTCGCTGATTCCATATAAGGATTCCCTTGTCGGATAGAGATCAAGGAGAACGTCTTTCCGCTTTTTTCCGATTCCTGGAATATCATCGTAAATGGTCTTAAAGGTGCTTTTCTCGGCTTTCGAGCGATGATAGGTTATGGCAAAGCGGTGAATTTCATCCTGCCTTTTCCTAAGAAGGAAGAACAACGGGGATTTCCGGTCCAATGGAATCTCTTCTCCGGTATCCGCATTGATCAAAGTATCTGTTTCATGCTTGTCGTTCTTCGCTAAGCCAGCTAAAGGAATGTGCAGACCGACTTCATCCCTTGTTTCAAGGACCGTCACGCATTGGTTCCTGCCGCCATCGAGGATAATCAGGTCCGGTTTCTTCTCTTCCCCTTGTTTCAGACGTGTCAATCTTCGGGTAAGGACTTCTTTCCTTGAAGCCAGATCGTCCTGCGGATTCGGTTGGGTTATCTTGTATTTTCGATACATCTGAGGTGCTTTTTCGCCATTGATATATTTGACCATGGCACCAACAGGATCATATCCTTGAAGATGCGAGTTATCGTAAAGTTCGATATCCAAGGGTGTCTTTTTGAGACCTAGCTTATCTTTGAGCTCTTCCAAAAGCGACAAGACATCATCATTCAGGCGGGCAGTCTGGAAATGCTGGTCTAGCCTCTGTCTTGCGTTTTCAAACGCCATAGCAAGAAGGTCCCGTTTCTTTCCGCGGTTCGGAGACAGGACTTGGAAGCTTAACGTATCCGAAAGAACTTTGGTCCTATCCTTATCCGAAATAATTAGTTCTTTGGGATGGTCGCTACGGTTCTCATAAAATTGAATAATAAGGTTTTCCAAAAAGTCCGAGATATCATCCTCGATTTCCTCAATATAGGTCTTTTTTCCGAGTAACACGCCTTTGCGGAAAAGGAGGAACACCACGCAAAGATAACCTTCTCTTACAGAATATCCCCTGATATCACGGGAAACATGGTCCTCAAATATGATTTTCTGAGAAGAAGTTGTTTTATAGATAGCATCCAGAAGAGATTTGTATTTCTTTGCCTGTTCAAAATTAAGTTCGTCAACTGCTTTTTTCCTTTTCCCCTTCAAAAGCGAAATCCTATCCCCAGTATCACCAGAGAGAAAACGGGAAATCTGTTTGACCCTTTCTTCGTATTTTGCATCGTCTACTTTTTGAATGCAAGGTGCCAGGCATTCACCCCTATGATAATAAAGACAGGGGTGCAAAGGGATATTCTTGCATTTCCGAAGAGGAAAGACTTTGTTAAGCAGATCAATCCTCTTATAGGCATACCTTGAATTAGGATACGGGCCAAAATAATAATAGCCCTTTTCTTTATCCGAACGTGCAATCTTGAGAAAAGGATCCCCCTTTTTCTTCAATGCAATATAGGGATAACTACGGTCATCCCTAAGCCTGATATTGTATTTCGGACGATATTTATGGATTAGGGAAATTTCAAGAAGAAGGGCTTCTTTTTCGGTATTTGTCTCGATAATATCGAAGTCCCGGATCTCCTCTACCATACGGGCTACTTTTCCAACTTGAGGACGGGTGAAATATTGCTTGACGCGTTTGACTAAGGATTTCGCTTTACCGACATAGATGATCGTTCCGTCCTTGTCTTTCCTTTGGTAAGAGCCAGGCACATCGGGAAGCAATGATACCTTCTGCTTCAGAAGAGGATAATCTAAATAATTCATTTCAAGGTAATCACTGTTGCCCCAAGGCCACCCTCGCCTTCTCCGCCAAGACGATATTCTTTGATGAAATCCTTGTGGTTGGCAAGGTATTTCCAAAGGGCGTTCTTTAAGGCAAAAGTGCCAAGGCCGTGGATAATCCGGACATGCTCGAATTTCGAGATACGGGCCGAGTTCAGGAAAGAAACTGCTTTCCGCCTGGCTTCATCGACATGCCTGCCGATAATGTTGCATTCGAGCCCCTGACCGGAAACAATGGTGGTGATTCGAGAGGGGATTTCCTCTTTTGTCTTCTCCTTGACTTGTTTTGGAGCAATCTTAAGACCCTGGATTTTCCGCGTGATTCTAAGTCCGTCCCTGTCTAAGACAACATCGTTCTTTTTAATAGACAGAACGGTGGCACGACGAAAATCTTCGTCCCTGACTTCATCCCCCGGCTTAAGATCCGGAAGGGGAAGAGAAGGTTTCTTCACGGGCTCCCCTTTTGAAGAGTTCTCCTTGATTTTATTCAGCTTTCCTTTGACTTCGCTCAATTCGGAATAAGAAAGGTTCTTATCGGCTTTCGTAGCCCAAACCGAATTGATTTCTTCAATCCGCTGTTCCACGAGACGCTGGACTTTCTTTTCCGCCTTGATACGGATGGAATTCTTTTCCCCATTCAGGGCATCAATGGCTTTCTGCTTCTTCTCCGTGATGCGATCAAGGTCCGCTAATTTATTTTCAAGCTCCTTCTTCTTTTTCTCTGTCTCGGAGACTTCTTCGGTCAGTTTTTCCATTAAGGCATCCGTGTCCTGATTCGAACGCGATGCTTCAAAGTCTTTTGCATCCTGAATAATTTCCGGATTGAGACCCATTTGCTTGGCCAGAAGAATACCGTAGGATTTTCCGGTGGTACCTAAAAGAAGATGGTAAGTCGGAATCCTTCCGCTCGTGTTATATTCCCTTGCGCCTGTCAAACAGAGACGATCAGCGGCGGCATAGATTTTCAGGCCATCGAAATGAGAGGTAAGCAAAGTGAAGCAGTTCCTCTTTTCGAAGAATTTCAGTATTCCGACTCCGAGAGCCTCTCCATCTTTCGGAGAGGTTCCTTCCCCGACTTCATCGATGATGACCAAAGAATCCTTCGTGGCCTTTTCCGTGATTTCCTTGATTTTCATCAGCTGGGAGGAAAAAGTCGATAGGTTGTCCAATACGGACTGATTGTCTCCACCTAAGAAATAAACGTAATCGATGAAAGGAAGTTTAGCCCCTTCTTCGCAAGGAACCCTCCTTCCGAGCTTATCCCTCCTTACGCAAAGGGCAACCGCTTTGATTAAGACTGACTTTCCGCCAGCATTAGGACCCGTAATCAAAAGACACTTTGGATTAGCCTTCCCTAGCGCAAGATGGTTTTTGATGACTTTTTTTGCTTGTAAGAGAGGATGGAAAAAACCATCCAAATCGAATTCAGCTTCCGATAATTGCGCAATCGAGCCGTTGTAAGTCTTGCCAAAGCGGACACAGGAAAGGTAGCGATCGAAATTCCTGAGAATCCGATAGTCTTTCTTAATGTAGGATAACTGTTTTGCTGCTTTCTGGCTCAATTCCGATAAGATCTTGGTTTCTTCCCTGCTTTCTTCCTGTTTTAAAGAGGAGAGCTTGTTCCGCAAGTCAAGCACTTCGTAAGGAACCCTATAGACCGTCTGACCCGTTGAGGAATAGGAAACAACGCTTCCTCTAATCCTTCCTTTGCTGTCGCTCTTGACCGGCAGGGCTTCTTCTCCGCCCTTGATGGTTATGACATCCTCGGATAAATAGCGGCTATATCGGTTCTTGTAATCGTTCCTGGCTTCAGACAAACGTTTCTCTACGGAACGGATCTGGCCTCGAACGGCAAAAAGTGCGTTGGAAGCGTGGTCCGCAATGGTATAGTCCGGATTAATGGCAAAATGGATATCCTTTTGGAGCTGGAGGACCGGATTCAGGTCCAAAGCATCATCCCGGAGATGATAAAAGTCCGTTTCTTGACCGAGTTGATCATAATAGTCCCTGGATGAGGACAGGAGTTCAGCAATGGAATACAGTTCTCCCGGCGACAAAATCGCTCCTTTGTCCAAGGCTTCGAACGAAGGATTGAGGTTTAATACCGTCGGCATGTTCCTGATGTGGCCGAGGCGGAGATATCGTTCAAATTCTTCAAGATATTCGTGGCTGTTCAAGGAATCATCTTTGTCCTTGGCAATATAAGAAAAGCCGAAGTTTTCCTTCAGTTCTTCGAAAGAGAAGAAATCTTTCAGCCGGTGGATGACTTCCCTTGTCTCTTTTTCTAGATAATTTTCTTCCATAACAGCTTAATTTTATCATAAAAGAGAAAAGAAGGATTTCTCCTGCATCTTCTGATAAACTATAAGTTAGCCAATAGGGAGCTCATCCGAAATGAAACCAATTGAAATAAAAGACCTTTATAATCAGAAATATATCTCATCGCTGACTCTTTCCCCTAGCGGAAAGTCATTCTGCTACCTGCTGAAACAGCCGGATGAAAAAGAAGACAGCTATTCCTCCTACCTTTACCTGAGGAAAGGAAAGACGCCAAAGAAGAGGATATCCTCTTCTCCGGTTCTCTCTTTCCGCTATTTCGATGAAGACAACCTGCTTTTTGTTTCCTATCGGGATAAGGAAGATCAGGAAAAAAGGAAAGATGGTCATCCATATACTCCTTTTTATCTCCTTTCCATCAACGGAGGAGAACCAGAAAAGCTTTTTTCTTTCCGCTTGAATGTTTCCTCTTATGAGCTTCTCGACAAGGAACACCTTCTTCTTTTAGCCGATGTTGACCTGGACAAGAAAGAAGAGACCGAACTGCTTTCCAAGGATGGAAGCTGCTATACAAAGGAAATAAAGGCCTATTCGAACAACTACGAGGAGTATCATGAGGTTCCTTTCGTTTTTAATGGAGCCGGGGTCATCGACCACCACCGCTTTGTCCTGTTCCTCTATGACAGGAAAAAGAAGAGACTTGAACAAGTCTCTCATTTGAACCAAAGCGTTTCCTTCTTCGATTTTGATCATTCGTTTATTTACTATGGCGCAGAAGAAATCAAAAAGGAGAGCACTGGAAAGCAAGGAATCTATTCTTATTCCCTTACGGAGAAGAATACCGAGAAGCTGCTTGAGCCGGTCAGGTCCCTTTTCGGACTGGTCTCTGTCCTAGACAAGCTCAGGTTGATTGGAACGGAGAAAAAACGCTATGGTGAAAATGAAAATCCGTTCTTCTATAGTCTTGACAAAGCCACCAAGGAACTCAAAACGAGGAACGAGGCGGATGAATCCTTAGGAATTCCGGTTCTTTCCGATGTCCTTCTTGGAACAAGGAGAGGCTTCAAGGAAGACCAAGGCTATGTCTATTTTTTTGCAACAGACCGCTATGACACACACCTTAAACGGATTGGATTGGATGGGAAAATAGAAACGATTGTTCCTTTCCAGGGTTCTTTGACGGATTTTGATGTCAAAAACGGTAAAATCATCTTTACCGGCCTTTATGACAGGAAACTGAATGAAGTCTATACGAGGAATGGGGACAGCAAACTTCAGCTTACGAAACACAACGAAAATTATCTGAAAGGAAGATATGTCGGTCATCCTGAACATTTTGTCTACCATTCAAGAGGCTATGATCTCGATGGCTTTGTTATCTATCCGAAAGATTTTGATCCGAATAAGAAATATCCTGCCATATTAGATATCCATGGCGGTCCGAAGTGTGCTTACGGAGAGGTGTATAGCCAGGAGAGGCAAGTCATGGCTTCAAGAGGCTATTTTGTCCTTTATACCAACCCCTTTGGCAGCGACGGAAGAGGAAACGAATTTGCCTACCTGACCAAATGGGGTGATATCGATTACCATAATTTCCTTGATTTTGTCGATACTTGCTTAGAGCGTGTTCCTGCCATCGATAAGTCCAATGTCTTTCTCACAGGAGGCAGCTACGGAGGCTATAGGTCTAACTGGATGGAAGTCCATACGGAAAGATTTAAGGCCATTGTGACCCAGAGAAGCATTTCCAATTGGATTACCAGGTTCGGAAATGGTGACATCGGACCGAATTTTGCATTTGGTCAGACAAGCCATGATATCTACTCCAAAGAGGGCTTTAAGGATCTATTTGAAATTTCTCCGATTCACTATATCCAAAATGCAAAGACTCCGATTCTGATTCTTCATTCCGACCAAGACTACCGTTGTCCGCTTGAACAGGGTGTCCAGTTCTTCACTGCCTTGATTCATCAGAAGGTCGAGGCGCAGAGGATTATCTTCCATGGGGAGAATCACGATAGGAGCCGTGGCGGAAAGCCTTCGAACCGGATCACCCGGTTGACAAAGAGGCTAGACTTCTTTGATAGGCATAAGACCATTTAGAATATGATTTACTGCAAAATCAAGGCCGACCCGGTGAAGGCAAGCGAGATAAAGGATTTCTTCCACGCTGAGGAAATAAATGATCCCAATCATCCCTATGACTACTTTTCCCTTAAGAAGGACGGAGTTGATATTCATGCTTATAAGAACCGGAAGGACATTTATACCATCATCTTCTCCAGCAAGGACGATGATGCAATCCATAGGGCAAACCTGTTCTCCAAGGATGTGACCATAACAGAGTCTCAGGAGCAAGCAACTAGCAAAGAAAAAGGGCCCTATTTCAAATGCTGGGAAGATCTTTCCTACCAGATTGGTTCCGATGAAGTCGGTGTCGGGGATTTCTTCGGTCCACTTGTAGTGGTCGCTAGTTATATAACGCCGAAAGATGTGCCAATCCTAGAACAATATAAAATCAATGATTCCAAGAAAAGGACGGATGAATATATTCTTTCCGTTGGCCGTCCCCTCAGGAGGAAGAGGAAATACTATTCAATTCTGGTTTCGGCTGAAAAGCTTTCCTTTTTGACGAAAAATGGGTTCAATATCCACAAGACAAGGGCCAAATGCCACAATCTATGCCATAAAGGAGTCAGGGAAAAATATTCCCTCCCTTCCTCGCTGATTGTTTATGTGGACCAGTTCGCTCCGGAAAAAGACTATCGCCGCCTTGTCGGTGAGGATAGGATCGAGAATCCTGTCTATTTCCGAACTAAGGGAGAAAGCTATTTTCCAAGTGTGGCCCTTTCTAGTGTCCTAGCCCGCTACTTTTTCCTCAAGGAATGGGAAAAGAGGGAGAAAAGATTCCACACCAAGATACCAAAGGGAGCTTCGGCTCTCGTCGACAGAGTCTATGGAACCCTTTTGAACCAGTATGGCCAGGAAGCACTGAATCCCTTCGTGAAGCGTTATTTTCGCAATTATACTAGTAAAATCAAGCATTGAAGTTTATGATTGAAGAAAGGAGGAAGCATAGTGAAGAACTTTCTTTTTGCATCTTTGTCCTTAGTGAACGGCTTCTCCAAATATAAGGAAAATCCGGACGGAAACTATAAAGGCATGGAAGTCGAACAGAACAATACCTTTATCATTTCCGGAACATATGAGAAAGTCAATGATATCAGGGGACTGAACGTAACCAATACTGGTACGGAAGACTACTTCTATGTGTTTGATGTGGAAAAAGATACAAAAGTCACCTACAACGGAAAGGATTCCTCGTTTGATTCCATAAAGGAAGGAGACACTTTAAAGGTCTCCTATGATGGAACTGTCTCCCTTGTCTATCCTCCGAAACTGAATAATGTAACTAAAATCGAAATCGTTGGGAAGGAAAAAGAAAATGGAGACAAAGCTTGATCTTCTTAACCGTCTATTGGAAGAGCTTGAAAGCGGAGTCCCGGAAGATAGAATCCGGGAAGAATACGATGCGGTCTTTGGAAAAGGGGCATTGGATCGATTAATCAACCCAAGGATGGGAGGGACGAAACGGTTTGATGAAAATCCTCTTGTCTTAAGGGCTGAGGAAAACGGAGCAATACGGGCCTTAAGGGAAAACAGGCAGAAAGACAGGAATGGTCCGAAAGATGGCCTCCGAGTCCGAAGGCTAAACGAAGAAATCGGAAGATTAAGCGGCATAACACTCCACTATAACAAAGTCAAAGAGCTGATTCTCCCCATGATTTCAGACTTGGACCAAATGGCGAAAGACGAAATTATTTCTGACAGGGATGTTGCCCTTGACAATAGGAAGGCTTTTTCCTCTGCCCTTGCCAGGAGTCAATCAGATCAGCCGCTTAAGGGTTGTTTCGACAAGAGGGTTTCCTCGCTAGCAATCTGCGTTCGAACGGAAAACGAATACCTTTATCCTTTGCTAGATGAAAGACTCAATGATTTTTCTCTCTTTTTATTAAAACAGATCAGGGATACAAAAGGATATTTTCTGATTTGTTATCGAAACGAAAAGGATCTTAACCATGAAAGAAATAATTAACAAGCATTTCGAAGGAGAACGTTCTCTTTTCCGCTGTCATGACACGTTGATAAAAGACTGTGTTTTTTCAAACGGAGAATCGCCACTAAAAGAAGGACGCAATCTTTTAGTTGATCAGTGCACATTCGATTACAAATATCCGCTTTGGTATGGGAAAGGTCACGAAGTAAGAAATTGCACTTTCCATCTTAGGTCCCGTTCCGGGATTTGGTATACCGATGATTCTTATTTCCATGATTTAGACATCCAAGCCCCGAAGGAATTCCGGCGCTGCAATAATATCCGGATGGAAAATATTGTCTTCTCTCTTGCCGAAGAAACCTTATGGAATTGCACGAAGGTAAAAAGGAAGAACATCCAAGTAAAAGGCGACTATTTCGGAAGGGGTTCATCCACTGTGGAAGGAGAAGGCCTCCATATTGAGGGAAACTATATTTTCGACGGCGGAAAAGACATTGTTAGGAAGGACTGTGTCTTCCATTCCAAGGATGCCTTCTGGAACTGCAGAAACGTTACTCTGATCAATTGTACAATTGAAGGAGAATACTTCGGCTGGAACAGCGAGAACATCCTCTGCATTGGATGCCACTTCCAATCCCACCAAGGTTTTTGCTATAGGAAAAACCTAACCAGGAAGAATTGCACCATAACAAAGGACTCGGATTTGATTTTCGAATATTGCTCTGATTTGGATTGCCAAGTCGATTCTTCCTTAGGGATCATCAAGAACCCGATATCCGGAACTATCTCCTGCATTTCTTATGAAAAATATATAAAGGACGATGAACGGATTGATTTGGATCAAATCAAGGTAAACGAAAATGGAAAAATATGATTTCGAAACAGTAATTGACCGTCATCATACAGAATCGGTCAAATGGGACTGCGACAAGAGCATTCTGCCTAGGTGGATTGCCGACAGGGATTACAAGGTTGCACCAGAGATTGTCTCTGCTATACAAAAGCGGGCAAGTCATCCGATTTATGGTTACACCGAACCGCACGACAACTGGTATCAGGCTTACAGGGATTTCTTCCTAAGACGCCACAATATCCGGATTGAAAAGGACTGGCTTTTGTTTTCCTTGGGAGTCGTTCCTACGATTTCCTCTTCTGTACGCAAACTAACAGGAGAAGGAGACAATGTCGTTCTTCTGACTCCGGTCTACAATATTTTCTATAATTCGATTCTGAACAACCACCGAATCGTCAAAGAAGTGCCCCTGCTTTTGAAAGACAACCACTACTCCATCGATTTTCCTGCCCTAGAATCCGCACTTAAGGATGAAAGAACCAAAAGGAGGATTCTTTGCAATCCGGCAAATCCGGTCGGCAGAATCTGGACGGAGGAAGAACTTGCGGAAATCGGACGCCTATGCTATGAAAACAACGTTGTGGTGCTCAGCGATGAAATCCATGGCGAGATTGTAAGACCTGGTTTAAGCTACCACCCTTTCTTTGGTGTCAATGAAGTCAATAAAAAGATTTCAGTCAATGCAATCAGCGTGACAAAGCCTTTTAACCTGGCTGGTATCCATACTTCGGCCATCATTATCCCGGATGCGGACCTTCGTCAGAAGGTGAACCGGCAAATTAATACGGATGAAGTGGCAGAGCCGAATGTTTTCAGCTGTCCGGCTGCTATTGCTGCCCTCAACGAAGGCGAGGGATGGCTTGACGAAAGGCGCGAGCATGTTTTCGATAATCGGGATTTTGCCCGTTCATTTGTTGAGGATAAAATCCCGGGCAGGAAGGTTTTGCCTGGCGATGCCACCTATCTGATTTGGATAGATGTCCATGGAATTACCGCCGATTCTGGCAAATTCGCTGAGTTTCTTTTAAAGGAAACCGGTCTTTGGCTCCAAGATGGGTCTGTTTACGGAAAAGGTGGGCAGGGTTTCTTAAGAAGGAACGTAGCTACTCCTCTCTCTTTACTGAAAGATGGACTTGAACGCTTAGAAAAAGGAACTGCCAAGTACAAAGAAAGGGCTTTGAAGTCCTGAAAATTCCTTTTTCAGCGCCAGTATTCGATTTCAGAGTATAATAAATCGGTTAATAAATAAACTATTTTTTAAAGGAGATTCTTTCTATGCGTAAACTGTCCAGTGATGAAATCCGCGATATCTGGCTGAACTTCTTCAAAGACCACGGCCACTACATTGAGCCATCGGCTTCTTTGATTCCGAACAATGATCCGACGCTTCTTTGGATCAATGCAGGTGTTGCTGCCCTGAAGAAGTATTTCGATGGAACCTTGACCCCTAAGCATCGGAGAATCACGAACGCACAGAAGTGCATCCGTACGAATGATATCGACAATGTCGGACATACCGCCCGTCACCATACCTTCTTCGAAAGGATGGGTAATTTCTCAATCGGCGATTATTTCCGCCCGGAAGTCATACCGTGGGCTTATGAACTCTTGACCAGCGATAAATACTATGGCTTGGATCCGCATAAGCTATATGTGACCTATTATCCGGATGACAAAGATACCCATGACCTCTGGGTCATATGTGGTATTCCGGAAGAGAACAGGGTCCCAAGCCAATCGAATTTCTGGGAAATCGGTGAAGGACCTTGCGGTCCGGATACGGAAATCAACTATGACCGTGGCGAGCAGTGGGACCCACAGCATTTAGGACTGAAGCTCCTTCAGGACGACTTAGATAATGACCGTTATATTGAATTATGGAACATTGTTTTCTCTCAATTCAATTCAGAGCCCGGAAAGAAGCGCAGCGAATACAAGCCGCTTCCGCAGAAGAACATCGATACCGGAGCCGGCCTTGAGCGCTTAGCCTGCATCAGGCAGGGAACCGAAACAAATTTCGAGACCGATCTTTTCAGGCCTTATATTCAGTACCTGGAAAGCAAATCGAAATATCCTTATGAAGGCAAATACAAGCTGGCCTACCGCGTCATTGCGGATCATATTCGCTCTATAACCTTTGCTCTTGCCGATGGTGCTGTGTTTTCCAATGATGGCCGGGGTTATGTCTTAAAACGTCTACTCCGCCGTGCCTCACGTTATGCTCTTACTTTAGGCCTGGATGCTGGCACATTGGCTAACCTTGTCCCGATTGTCACGAAGACAAGGCAGCACTTCTATCCATATCTTAAGGAACATGAACAGCGTACTAGGAAGAGGATTCTGAGCGAAGAGAACAAATTCTCTAATACGCTTAAGACCGGTGAAAAGCTTCTTGCACAGTATTTGTCTAAAGAAGGCGATACTGTCTCTGCCGAAGACTGCTTCAAGCTTTCAGACACCTATGGATTCCCCTTCGAATTGACCAAGGAAATTGCCCAAGATAATGGAAAAAAGGTCGATGAGGAAGGCTATAACAAGCTTCTGAAAGAAAGCAAAGAGCTTGCTCGCAAGAGCCGTGGCAACCGTGAGTCTTTCGGACTTCAGTCCAAAGATAGGCTATCCTTTGTTACTCCAAGCGAATTCGACTATGAAGAAGGATGTGACTTCGAAAGTAAGGTCATTGGTCTCTTCATCAACGGAAAGAAAGTCGATTCCATTGATGAAGAAGGAGATGTTGCTTTTGCCAAGACCGATTTCTATGCTTTATCTGGCGGACAGGTAAGCGACAAAGGAAGGATTTCCTCTGCCAACTGCGAAGCGGAAGTCACCGATGTCTCTATCGCCAACCATGGCCAGCATCTGCTGCATGTCAAGGTTCTTTATGGCGAAATCAAGGAAGGCGATGTCTTCCTCGAAAAAGTAGATTGGAACCGTCGCAACAATATCCGGAAGAACCATTCGGCAACGCATTTGCTTCAGAAGGCGTTGCAGGAAATCATCTCTCCTGAAATCCATCAGGAAGGTGCTTATTATGACGATGAAAGGCTACGTTTCGATTTCAATGCGGATGAAAAGCTTAGCCAAGATACTCTCGATGCCATTGAGAAACGCGTAAACGAGAAGATTTTCGCTGGACTCGAGGTGAAGACCGAAGTCAGGAAGAAGGAAGACGCTTTGAAGAAGAATGCAAGGCATCTCTTTGGTGAAAAGTACGGAGATATTGTCCGTGTGGTTTCTATGGGAGACTATTCGACTGAATTCTGCGGCGGCACTCATGTTTCTAACACCAAGGATATCGATTTGTTGGCAATTGCCCAGGAAGAATCGGTGGCAGCAGGCATCCGTCGTATCACTGCTTATACTGGCGAAAAAGCCTATGAGTTCTTCAAGGAAAAGCAGGGCAGGATCTTAGAAGCAGCTCGCCTGTTGAATGTCAACTCAGATAAGGCAGTCCGGAACAAGATCATTGCAAACAACGACAACCTGGTTTCTTTGAACTCTACGATCAAGGCTCTTCGTGAGGAGAGTACAAATGCCCTGTTTGGTTCCTTAGAAGCCGATAGGATTGAAAACAATGGACATAAGGCCCTGATTAAGAGCTTAAAAGGACTGACACATGAGCAGTTAGACTCCTTAAGCCATAAACTGATTGATAAATATCCGGATCTAGTTCTTTTCCTTGCGGTCGATAATGGCGAGAAGAAGGATCTTGTTGCCGCAAAGGGCAAGGCACTGGCTAATCTTAAGGCTGGAAGGATCAGGAAGGAAGCCTCGAAGCTTCTGAATGGCCGTGGCGGCGGAAGAGAAGATGTCGCTTTCGGCGGTGCTTCTTCCCTTGAAAAGCTAGAAGAAGTCAAGAAGTATCTTCTTTCCCTTTAATGGAAAAGAATCTTGTCGCCCTTGATTTAGGGAAGGGAAGTCTTGGAATTGCGATTTCCCGTTCGGGCAGGTTTGTCACTCCTTTGAAGAACCTTCGCTTCAGAAGGATGGATTTTGATTATGCAATCCAAGAACTGAAGGAGATTCTCCGTTTTGAAAAGGTGAGCAAATTTGTGCTTGGGCTACCTTTATTTCCTTCTGGGGATGAATGTGATAGGACGAAAACTGTCTATTCCTTCCAGAAAAGGCTTGAAAAGGCTTTTCCGAATATTCCAATTGTCCTCCAGGATGAACGTTACTCTACTTTGGAAGCTTCCTCTTACCTCCACCAAGAAGGGAAAAATTCGAAAAAGCAGCACAAAAGCATTGATGCTGCTGCCAGCTGTGTCATTCTGGAGCGATATCTCCGTTCAATCGGGCAATACGATTAAGCAAACTTATTGTTTTTTCTCTTATTCCGTAATATACTGAAACTAGGAGGAAGAAACATGAAAGTAAATTTAAAACCATCTACTAGGTTCTATCCGCTTCCGGTCCTTTTGATTGGGACTTATGATAAGGAAGGTCATCCGGATAGGAGGAATGCAGCTTGGGGTGGTGTTTATGACACCAATAAAATTATCTTATGTCTTTCCGATGCCCATCAGACGACTTTGAATATCCAAGATAATGGGTATTTCTCCGTATCCTTTGCCACGGAAGAAATGGTTGAGGTTGCCGATTATGTCGGTCTTATCTCAAGGAAAAACGATAAAAACAAAAGGAAAAAGACCAAACTGACACTTAGGGAGGGAAATTTCCCCTGCCCTTTGTTCCGTGAGCTTCCTTTGACCCTCGCATGCAAGCTAGACCATCGGGATGAGAACGGAAACAGGATTGGTGAAATCGTTGAAATCGTTGCGGATGACTCCATTCTGGATGACAACGGCAAGGTCGATGTCCGTAAACTCAAACCGATTGCCTATGATCCAAGCGAAAACAAATATTATTCTATGGATAAGGTTCTTGCAGATGCCTTTAAAGTCGGACTGAATCTCCGTTAAAAGAATGCAGGAGTTCAAAACAGTATTCGGTTCCAACACTATTTCTCTCTACCAGGATGGGGAACAAGCCGCCTATCTTGAATACCAAATCCAGGAAGGGGTCTTGAATATCCGAAAGACCGTTGTCAGGGAAAAATACCAGGGAAAAGGTCTTGGGAAGGCATTAAGGGGTTTAATAATCGGGAAGGCTGAGAAGGAAGGCTGCTCCTTGACAGCTGATTGCTCCTATGCTGCTCATTACCTGCAGAAGAAACACTATTCCAAATAAAAAGGCGCCAGAAAGGCGCCTTTTTTCTTTGTTTAGCATCCTTTTCCGTCAAGGGAACAGGATTTTTTGGTGTCGGTATAGAAACAGGGAAGCCCTAGCTTTTTCAAATAAGATTCCCAATCCCTAGTCCTCGTACCATCATCAAGGATCAAAGTCGGCAACCCGATATCATGGATTTCCTTGGCGTGGTCAAAGAAGGATAGCGTATCTCTCCTCTCAAGGAATTTATGAAGAAGACGGATATCGTTCGTAATATCGTAGTATCGGTAGGGTATCTTGTTTTTATCAAGGCTAAGTGTGCAGTTGTTGCAATCCGGACAGAGATGGCTTCCATAAATCTGAATCATTTGTGATTACCTCCTAGTTTCATATCTCTATTTTATAAGAACGCGAATCCCGGTGCAAAAGGAAAGCTTGAAATGATTGCTTTTTGCGTATTCACTTTATGGGCAGCAGAAAATGCGCAAGCAGTATTCAAAACGCTTTTTTTGATATAAGAAAGCCCTTTACTAATCATAAACTGGTAACTAAAATGTTTCTTAGTGTTGTTGCTAATGCCATTTAGCAGCAAGAAACAGGAGGTATACAATGGCACGTTTCACTTTACCTCGTGATATTTATCACGGAAGGGGCAGCCTTGAGGCCTTATCTCATCTTAAAGGCAAAAAGGCTAGGATTTGTGTCGGTGGCGGAAGCAGGAAGCGTTTTGGTTTCCTTGCCAAAGCTGAAGAGTATCTGAAGCAGGCTGGTTTCGAAGTCGAATTGTTCGAAGGCATCGAATCCGATCCGTCTGTCGAAACTGTTAGGCGCGGTGCCGAAGCCAGGAGGAAGTTCGAACCTGACTGGATCGTTGCTATCGGAGGTGGTTCCCCGATTGACGCCGCCAAAGCAAGGTGGATCAAATACGAATATCCGGAGATTACTTTCGAAGACAGGTGCAAGGTCTTCCAGCTTCCGGAACTCCGTCATAAAGCTCATTTCTGCGCTATCTCCTCTACTTCCGGTACTGCAACCGAAGTAACTGCCTTCTCTATCATCACGGATTATAAGAAAGGCATCAAATTCCCGATTGCTGACTTTGAAATCACTCCGGATGTTGCAATCGTCGATCCGGAACTTGCACACACCAGGCCGAAGAAACTTGTTGCCCACACTGGTATGGATGCTATTACCCATGCTATCGAGGCCTATGTTTCTACTGCTCATTCCAGGTTCTCTGATGCGGATGCTCTCTTAGCTGCAAAAGTCATCAAAGCTGACTTAGTCGATTCCTATAATGGTGTCAGGGAAGCACGTGACAATGTTCACTTTGCTCAGTGCTTAGCTGGCAGGGCCTTCTCCAATGCTTCCTTAGGTATTGTCCACTCTATGGCACATAAGACTGGTGCTGCTTTCCAGGACTATGGTGCTCACATTATCCATGGTGCTGCCAATGCAAGGTACCTCCCGAAGGTCATTGCCTATAACGCCAAGGATTTAACCGCCCGTCAGCGTTATGTCGAGATTGCCAATGAAATGGGAATCTACGGCTGCACTCCAAGGGATACGGTCAACAACCTTATCAAGGTTCTCCGCGAAAGGAATGATGCCCTCAATATTCCGCACTGCATTAAGCATTACGGAAAGGATTCCTATCCGACGGAGGAAGGTTTTGTTCCGGAATCTGTTTACCTTGAACGTCGTCATAATATCGCAGCAAATGCTATCCTTGATGCTTGCACCCTTACCAACCCGCGTAAACCTACGCAGGAAGAGAGGGAAAAGCTTCTCGATTGCGTCTACTACGATCTCCCGGTCAATTTCTAACTCTGGTTTCTTTGCTCCTCTGGCTTTTTGCCAGGGGAGCATTTTTTAGTAAGCGTTTTTAAGGAAACAAAAAACCGCCTATGCTAAAATAAAAACATGAAAACCCATATATCTTTTTTATTTTTGTCGTCTTTTCTAATTACAGGCTGCCAAAACGAAATAACCTCAGCACCCCATGAAACTAAGATAACAATAAACCGTTATGTCTCACAGGTTTCTGACACCCTTCCTTACAGGCTTTCCAAAACCGACCAAGGAAAAGAAGTCAACTATGTCGTGTCTAGTTATCCTGTGGTAGAAAATGCGCTGTCCAAGGATTCAAGCCTTTCTGTTTATTCAAATATCCGGACCCTTTTCTCGGAAAAATATGGCACGAAAGGTTTTCCTCAAGCCGGTTTGTTTATCAAAAAATCACTAGCTAATGATAAATCGAGAAGTACCGATATCTTCTCTTTCCTTTCGACCGTCGATGACACATTGGAAAACTTGATTTCCAATCCAGAATCCGTTAAAGACTTCATCGATGGAGCAAGGCCGGATATCGATCAACAGAAAAGCAAACTTGGAAGGTCATCTAGTTTAAGGCTGACAATTCAGAAAGATGAGAAAAACGCCCTTGGCTTCTTGGATAAGAAGGACCAACCAGATGAATATGAGTACGAAAAGCTTTCCAAAACGCTTTCCCTGAATGTAAACACTAAGAGCTTCTCATCTTACTATTATGCTTCTTATGGAACAACGAAAACCAGCACCTTGTATTTTGATGTTGTTTCCCCTGTTGGAGCTCCTAGTCTAGCGTTTTCTTCTTTTGTCACAGATAATAAATTCATCACAGAATCTCCTAATTTAGTGAAAGCTGAATTCTCCAAAGGTGAAAAAGATTTCATCATTTTCGATTCTGTAAATGGTAGGAAGCTATGTGGAGAAAACTACGAGTTTGTTTCAAGGATTACCTATGGAAATCTCTATGTGATTTCCTTAGGCAATGATTCGGATGGAAAAAGGGATGATAGCGACTATATTGTCAGCTATGGGGAAGGGCTTATACCAGACCTTGCTTTCCAGACTGTCTACGGCAGATAAATGAAAAACGCGAGAACCCATAAACATAATATCTTTTTCGTTGCCCTAGGTGTTCTTTTTGCAATAATCCTTTACGAGATCTTCTTTTTCGCAACAAGAGGAAAATTCGTTCCTGAATTTTTCTATGCTTTTGGACACGCCTTCACGCTTTTAGGAAGCACATCATTTCTTCTATCGTTCGGCTATACATTATTAAGAACCCTGATTGGATTCTTACTGAGCCTTTTCTTAGGTTTATCATTTGGGCTTTTCGCCGGTTATTATTCCCGTCTTTCTTCATTTCTTTCGCCACTTGTTTCCATTCTGAGATCGGTGCCGAGGATTGCCGTGATTTTCATTCTGGCATTATATGTTCCGCATTTTTATCTAGCAGTTGTTTTTCTTCTTTGTTTTCCTATTGCCTATGAAGCTTCCAGAGAGAGTGTTAATAACTGCTGTGACAGATTCCGGAGTGAATTCGCCTTGGAAGGAAATAAAGGAAGGAAGAATATTCTCTTTGTATGCCTTCCTCTTTCTGTTCCAGATTTTTTATGCGCAGCCAGGCAGTGCCTAGGCCTTTCCTTTAAAGCAGAAATAAGGGCAGAAACCTTTGGCTATACAAGTTCTTTCCATGGTCTTGGAAAAAACATATATAGGTTCTATCAAGAGGGTGATTTCACCTCATTAACCGAATATATCCTGATTCTTTTGGTGTTTTGTATTCTTATTGATTTGCTCCTTTCTTTTCTAAAAAATAAAATAAGAATACATTCTAATATAGAATAAAAGGGAGTACGTTCCAGACCAATTATAATTGGGAGATTCAACCAAAAAAGTCATACAAAAAAGGTTTTCCAATAAAATTTTGCACTTTCCAGAAGAACTATTCCACCTATGACAAGAAGAATCATAATTGTGCAAACAGAAATAGCATTCCAGATTAAAAATTAGAGTTGGGAGATTAGGTATTATTTATATTTGGTTTATTTTCATAGCCAACAAAGCGAAATCAAATTCACTAGACTTCCTGATGCTCTTTTCTTTTCAAAAAATTTGGAATGCCGATAAATCCAGAAGGGGCAAAACGTATACGAACAAGTTTTCCTTAATATACGTGGACAAATCGGCAAAACTCAAAGTTGACTATAACTTGTCTAAGTTTACAGATAATGAAGAGAGTCCGATTATGCGGCTTGGCCCGACCACATATGTCAAGACAAAGTCAGAAATCAAGTTTAGCTATTCAATTCCTTTGTTTGGCGAAAAAGTGGATTCTTTTGCCTTGGCCTCTTCTAAGAAAAAGAACACCTACTATTTGAATTCCTTAGACAGCAGAAAATACAGCAAACTGGCCGTAAGCAGGGGCAAGCAGAATTACACTTTTCCTTTGAGCCTTACAATCTTACAGAAAGATTCCAGTTAACCAGGGTATTCCTACCGCCTTTTAGATCAGAAAGAAGAGAATTTTTACGGAATCAAAAGATATATACACTCAATTATCATTTAAGAACGGATGAGAATTCCGAACTCTCATTGAAAGATTCGTTAGAAAGGAATCTTCACTACAAAAAAGGAAAAGCCGAGCTTTACTCGGAAGATAAAATCATAACTATAGCAGACAGAAAAGCAAAACTCGAAAAAGACAAAAGGTATATTCTCCGATTCACATTCGCCGAAACTGAATCATGCTATTATTTTGAGGAATATCGCCCCTCTGCCGAAAAGAAAGCCAGGAAAAAAGAATACATCCTTCCAGAGTCCGAACTTGGAATTGAAAACTACCATTCTCCGATACTTGAAAGGATAAATTAAAAAAACCTGACGAATTTGCCGAAGTATTAAAAAAGGTCAGTCATAAGTGACTGACCTTAATAAACAATGGGGCGGGTACAGGGATTCGAACCCTGGCATGGACGGTTCACAGCCGTTTGTGTTAACCACTTCACCATACCCGCCATAGAGAAGCCGGATTTCTCCGGCTTATAAACAGATTAGAGCTTACGGTTGTAGAATTCGATGACCTGAGCTTCATCGATTTCAGAAGTAAGTTCGCTACGTTCAGGCAAACGAGTGAAAGTACCTTCCTTCTTGTTGAAATCGACAGTAACAAATCCAGGAACAGACGGCTTCTTATCGATGTTTTCCTGAACAATCTTTAAGTTCTGGCTTGCTTCCTTAAAGGAAATAACATCATTGACAGAAACTAAGTAAGACGGGATATCAACCTTCTTGCCATTGACTAAGATATGGCCATGGTTAACAAGCTGACGGGCCTGACGGCGGGTAGCAGCGAATCCCATACGATAAACAAGGTTATCGAGACGAGATTCAAGAGTCTGGAATAAGGCAACACCAGTTGGATGATTCTTATCAGCCTTAGCAATCCTGAAGAAACGACGGAACTGACGTTCGCTTAATCCATAAGTGAAACGAAGTTTCTGTTTTTCAGTAAGCTGCTGTCCATATTCAGTTTTCTTCTTCGGACGAGCATCGGCGTGCTGACCAGGAATCTTATCCTTGTGTTCGCCATTGAGTTCGACGCCAGTGCCTAAAACGGAATAACCTAATCGACGAGAGACCTTCCAAACTGGTCCAGTGTAACGAGACATGTTCAATTTCTCCTTTCCGTTACGATGCAAACGGTAAGAGCGGAAGTCCATTTATCCCGGATGAGAATCTTTCACCTTTGATAGCTAGGCTACTTAATTGGATTTCATCGGACGGATAACTACTGCCGTGCTACGAATGCAAGGGATAGTATACAGATATTTTATTCAGACTGCAAGAGTTTTCTTCTGTTTTTCTATTGTGACTTCATTGCTGAGGAAACTAAGTCGAATGAAAAGACAACTGCTTATTATTATACCTGTTAATTTGCTTTTTTTGTATTAAAATAATTAGGCACAATTTCGCTTTAAATATTGTTTTAAATTAAACCAGGAGGCTGACAATGAGCTACGATTTCAACAAAGTCGAAACAAAATGGGAAACGATATGGGAGAATGAAAAAACCTATAAAACAGACTGCTATGATTTTTCCAAACCAAAATTCTATGTCCTAGATAGGTTCCCTTATCCTTCTGCGGTCGGACTCCATGTCGGACATGTCGAAGGTTATACGGCAACGGATGCCCTGGCTCGAAGGAAGAGAAGGCAGGGATTTAACGTCCTTCATCCGATTGGCTTTGATGCCTTTGGTCTGCCAGCCGAACAGTTCGCCATCAAGAACAACAAAAATCCAGCAATTTATACAAATCAGAACATTGACAATTTCCGTCGTCAATTAAAACGGCTTGGTTTCTCGTATGACTGGGATAGAGAAATCAAGACCAGTGATCCGGATTATTACAAATGGACCCAATATATTTTCCTTAAAAGGTATGACAAAGGCTTAGCCTATGAGGACTTCCGTTTAGTCAATTGGTGTCCTGCCCTTGGCACGGTCTTATCAAATGAGGAAGTTGTAGATGGAAAGAGCGAACGTGGCGGTTTCCCGGTCGAGCGTCGGCCAAGGAAACAGTGGGTTCTGAAAATCACTGCTTATGCGGATAAGCTCCTTTCTTCTTTGAATACCATTCAGTGGCCACAGTCCACTTTGACTAGGCAGAAGAACTGGATTGGAAAGAGCACCGGCACCGAAGTCGACTTCAAAGTAGTCGATTCCGATAAGGTAATTAAAGTCTACACTACCCGTGCGGACACGCTCTTTGGCTGTACTTATATCGTTCTTGCTCCGGAGCATCCTTTGGTTGCTGTCCTAACAACAAAAGAACAGCAAAAGGATGTCCAAGAATATTTGGCGAAAGTAAAATCAAAATCCGATCAGGAACGTACGGATGGTTCAAAGGAGAAGACCGGTGTATTCGTCGGTGCATATTGTATCAACCCGATTAATAACACAAAGGTTCCGGTCTATATCGGCGATTATGTTCTTGCCACCTATGGCGATGGTGCGGTCATGGCGGTTCCTGCCCATGATCAGCGGGATTACGATTTTGCAAGGAAACACAATCTTCCGATCATCAAGGTCATTGAATCCGATGTTTCAAAATCCGCTTATGAAGGGGACGGCGAACATATCAATTCCTCTTTTGCCGATGGCAGGAACAACAAAGACGCGAAGAAGGCAATTACCGACAAACTTGTAGAATCCGGTAACGGAAGATACAAAGTCAGGTATAAACTGCGCGACTGGTTGTTCTCCCGTCAGCGTTACTGGGGCGAACCGATTCCGATTCTCCACAGGGAAGACGGAACAACAAAAGGTGTTCCTTATGATCAGCTCCCGCTGGTTCTTCCGGAAAGGTCGGATTATAAACCGGCAGGCGATGGACTCCCGCCGCTCGCCAAAGAGAAAGCCTGGGTCAATACGACGTTCAACGGACAAAAAGCCCAGCGTGAAACAAATACAAGGCCGCAGTGGGCTGGTTCAAGCTGGTATTATGCCCGTTACATCGATCCGCACAACAAGAACGAAATCGGGGATAAGAAGCTCCTCGACCATTGGCTTCCTGTCGATGTCTATGTCGGTGGCGCCGAGCATGCAGTTCTCCACCTGCTTTATGCACGATTCTGGCATAAGTTCCTTCATGATGAGGGAATCTTCAAGTCAGAAGAACCGTTCCAGAAACTCTATCATCAAGGACTTATTCTTGGCCCGGATGGACAAAAGAGGAGCAAATCCTTAGGTAATACCGTTTCTCCAGATGATGTCATCAAAGAATACGGAGCCGATGCCCTGCGTTTCTATGAGAGGTTCAAGGGACCTGTTGATCAGTCCAGGCCTTGGTCCCCGGATGGTCCGAGAGCTGCAAAGCGTTTCTTAGATAAATTCTTCCGTCTCTATGATGACGAGGAATTTGTCTCCAAATGGACCGATGAGGAAAATGAAAGTCTTGAATTCGTCTATGCAACCACAATCAAGAAATGCACAAACGATTATGAAATCCTTCATTTCAACACCGGCATTTCCCAGATTATGGTCTGTGTAAACGAATTCTACAAGGCCGACAAGCTTCCGAAGAAGAGGCTCTTAGGATTAGCACAGCTCAGGGCTCCGATTACCCCTCATCTTGCCGAAGAGTGCTACTCAAAGCTCGGATATAAGGGTCTTATCGACTTTGTGAAATGGCCAAGTGCCAACGAAGATAAGATTGCGGCACGCCCAGTCACTTACGCAATCCAGGTCAATGGCAAGCTCCGTTCAACAATCGACTTCAAAAAAGATGCAACTCCGGAGGAACTTGAAGAGCTTAAGAAATTAGCCCTCAACGATCCAAAAGTTCTTCCTTTCCTTGCAAACAGGACAGTTGTCAAGGTTATTGCAGTCAAAAATAAGATTGTCTCCATTGTCGTAAAGAAAAATTCTTAATCAGAAATAAAGGGGAACAGAGAAATCCGTTCCCCTTTTTTTGTGTTTAAAAAACGGAAAGAAAAATTATATTTATGATATAATTAAAATATTTTAGAGCAGAGGGGCTCTTCTAGTTCTAAAAGAGAGGGGAGACGAAATGAAATTCAGCAGAACGAAGGGACTTACATTATTCTGTACAAGGCTGTTCTCTTTACTTTCCAGGTCTTCGTGTAACGGAAATCTCTCCACACGAAAACAAGTTGTCCAAGGGCAGAAGGATGGCGTCGATTTTGTTTTGGACGCCCCGGTATCAGAAGAAGATGACAAGGATAAAATCGAATCTTCCGTTTCGGAAGAACATACGCATGTCTTCGACCAGGAAGTTCCCTCTGAGGAATATTTAGTGACGGAAGCCGATTGTACTCACGCCGCGACTTATTACTACTCTTGCCTCTGCGGAGAAAAAGGAGAAAACACCTTCGAATATGGTGAACCCCTTGGCCATGAATATTATTGGTACTACGATACCGATGCTAGTGGTGTCACGACAAAATGGATAGAATGCAGCCGTTGCAACGAAATCTATATTTCTCCGATTGTTTTGGATGAAACTAGTGCTCCGAACCTGGTTTACGAGGTTACTGATCCGTACAACAGGTTATGCGAGATTGTCGGTTACCAGACTTACTACAATAATGAGAAAGACGATAATCTTATTATTCCTGAATTCATTAATGGGTATTTTGTCGATGGCATTGCAGATAACGCGTTCAAGGGCTGCAATAACCTGAAGACGATTACTCTTCCAGAAATCGATGAAAATACTCCGGTTAGCTTGTCTTATATCAGAGATTCTGCCTTTGAAGGCTGTGCAAATCTGACAACCATCAACTTTCCCGAAACGAGGAGGACTCTAGGTAAAAACTGTTTCAAAGGGTGTTCATCTTTAAATGGTCTTTTACTACCGGAAAATTTAAGCGTTATCGGAGATAATTGCTTCTTTGGATGTTCTTCCCTGGAAAGTCTGAATATACCTGCCAATGTAACGAATATCGGCAAAGGAATCACCTCTTATTGCCAGAAAAGGACGAGCCTGACAGTGGATCCAGCCAATAGGGCTTACTCCTCGGATAACGGGAAGAACGTGATTTTTGACACCTTTTCGAACACTCTTCTTGCTGGCTGTTCCTCTTCCGAAAGGCCGGATTCAATCGAAACGATATCAGACTTTGCCTTTGAAGGCATTTCGGGACTGAAAACCATTACCCTCCCTTCTTCTTTGAAAGTCATAGGAAAAGGTTCCTTCCGTGGTTGTTCCTCACTTAGCAGCATCTCGATTCCTGCTTCCGTAGAAAAAATCGGAACGAGGGCATTTGATTCCTGCTCCTCTAGGACTTCTAGGACAGTCGAAGCTTCCAATCCGAACTACGAATCCCCCTCGAATAGTAATGCAATCATCGAAAAAAGCACCAAAACCCTTATCTCTGGTTGTAGCACAACTAAAATTCCGGATGATGTAAAAAAGATAGGCAACTATTCTTTCAAAGGAAGGTCGAAACTTAACGAAATCACGATTCCGGAAAACGTGTCCACCATTGGCGATTGCGCCTTTGAGGATTGCTCCTCCCTAAAGAAAATAAATAATAGCAATCAAGTCACGAAAATCGGAGATTCTTCCTTTGAAGGATGTTCCTTGCTGGAATCCTTTGCCAGGAACGACTCCATTAAGCACGTCCCGGCTTCTGCGTTCCGCTTCTGTTATGCCTTAAGTTCTATCAAGCTTCCAAAGAATCTTGCCAGTATCGGTTCCTACGCTTTCAATCAATGCGGAGCCCTTTCTTCTATTGATCTCCCGTCCTCATTGGAACAGATTGGCTATTCGGCCTTTGAGGGAACGGGACTTACTTCCATCCTTATTCCAGCTCAAACATCGAAAATCGGTATTCGGTCATTTGCCTCAATTCCCGCCCTGGTTTCTAGGAAAGTAGATAGTCAAAACCAGTACTTCGACAGTGGCAATAATGGAAACTGCATCTATGAAAAAGCTACCAATTCCTTGCTTGCCGGGTGTTCAACAACAGTCGTTCCTTCAACAACAGAAAAGATTTCACCGTTTGCCTTTTCCGGCTGTTCATACTTGACCTCTATTGCCCTCCCAGCTTCCCTCAAGAAAATAGGATACTATGCCTTTGCCTCCTGCTACAGCTTAGAAAACATCGTCATTCCAAATAATGTTACTGAAATCGGCTTCCGTGCTTTCTTCTTCTGTAGGAGCTTAACAACAATAACAATTCCCTCTTCGATTAGATTCATTGAAAGGTATACGTTTGATGAGTGTTCTTTCTTAAGCGATATCTATTATGGGTCAACGGAAGAAGATTATCAGGAAATTGTAATTCTCGAAGGAAACGATCCTTTCAAGAATGCTACGGTCCATTATACGGAACGATAAGAAAAGCCTCCTTGGACTAACCAGGGAGGCCTTTTTTATAGATTTTACCTGGCCAAGGAACCCATTGGATCCCAAGGCTCAAGTTCGATTGGATCGGATTGGTAAGCGGAAAGCTCTTCCGCAGTGAGGTACTTCTTATTCACAACGACTTGATAGACATATTCATCGAACCAGGCATCATCCCTTGTGAAGAAACCGTGATTTCCGAAATCAGTTCCCCAGGAATTCTCGACTTTCCACCGGGTAGGCTTATCTTGGTTAAGATTGACACCAGTGAAGGTCCTTGCATGGGTCAAACAGGATTCCCCATAATCAAGACGCTGGGCTTTGTTCCTATGGAAAGAAGAGGAGAAGAGGCCTTCGACATCATAGGCCGAAGGAGACAGAAGACCGGTATCTCTCGTAGAGCATTGTCCGACATCGCTTCCGAACCAGACGGCCTGCTTATCTTTCCTTTGGGCTACGGCAAGCCGTTTCAGCTCTTCGATAGGAAGGTTAAGGTAGCGGAGCTGGTTACCTCCGATGACATTGCCTAGATATTTGACAGTAAAAGACCGCCTATAAGGTTTATCACTCGTAGGGGCATTGATGACAGAAACATAATCCGAGAGTTTCCTCTTTACATAGTTCTCGTAGAATTCCTTAGGAGTAGAATGTATCGAATTGAACTTGCTTTCGCCTTTCGCATTCGGCTTCTCATAATAATCGTAGTCAAATTCGACCGGAGGCTTTCCTAGGCAGATAGCAAGCCTGCGATAGATTTCATTCAACCTTTTTTCTTTCCTCTGAAGCAATTCTTCATAAGGAATGCCTTTCTCGTTGGCATCCCGGAGAACACAGGCATCCTCTCTTAATTTTAAAGTAATGTATTTGTTAAGATCTGCCGTGTGGCTGGAAGAAAAAGTCTCTGGCCTTGCCGTTTTCGGACAGATGCCATATTTTTCCGTTAAGGCAACAAACCTGTCCCATTGTCCGCCATCCCTGATAGGATCCTTAAGAAGGAAAGATACCAAACGGGAAGAAAGAGGCAAAGACAAGGTCTTCAGAATATTCCTTAAGAAAAAGTTTGATTTTTCCAGTTTATCGAAAAAGAGAGGATAGTTCTGGGATAATTCCCTGTTCTTGATTTTCAGGTTCTTCCTGACTTCAAAACGCATGACATTCGTCGCTGCAAACATCCAACAACGCCCAGAGCGCATCTGATTTGTCGGAATGCCGCCTTCAACCTCTAAGTTAAAGGCAGGAACCAAGGTTCGGGGCAGGTAAGGGTTCGTGCAGGTTTCCTTTATACCCACACGAGAAACCGAAAATTCTTTGACAGAATTTTCCTTGTCGGCTTGATAATCGCGATTGAAAGAAGAAAGCAGAGACGATGAAATCTCTCCTTTTTCCATTATTTCCTTTCCTTCCATAAGGTATTGAAAGGCAGTGTTTCGACTGGCTTGGATTCTTCAAACTTCTTGACGATTTCAGGGTTGATGTATTTCTTGTTGACAAAGACTTCGTAAACATATTCATCAAACCAGGCATCGTTCCTGATATAGTAACCTTTCTTTCCGTTGTCTTCACCCCAGGAGTTCTCTACTTTCCAGCGATCAGGAATCTCCTTTTCGTCAAGATTCACACCAGTCAGAGTCCTAGCATGGTTGCAGAAGGAAGAACGATAGGTAAGACGTCCGGATTTATCGAGAAGAGGGCGAAGCGAGAATAACTCGTCCGTCTTAATGATACCTTCCGCAAGATATCCGTCTTTACGCCTTGACTGAGCAAGGACATCGCTTCCAAACCAAATGACATCTCCTCCTTTCAAGGATTCGATGCAGGCCTTCTTCAGTTCCGCAAGCGGGACATTGAAGAAGACAACCGGATCACCGCCAATGACATTGTTCACGTATTTGCAAGTATAGGACTGATACCTATTCCTACCCTCGATAGGAGCATCGCAGAGTGAAATATAATCATCGAGGTCCACGCCGATATAGTTATCAAAGAACTGCTTCGGGGTCCTCTTGTCAAGACGATGGAATTTATCGTCCTTGTCTTTATACTCGAAGACAAATTCCTTGACCGGAGTGCCGATGGAAATCTCAAGGACACGATAGATTTCATCTAACCTGCCCTCTTTCCTAGTCCGAACGACGTTTTCCTTTGTTCCCGTTTTGACTGCTTCCCGGATTTCCTTCCTATCACGGGCTAAAAGAGAAGTCAGAAGGGTATTGAGTTCATTTGTCGCAGTGCTGACAGTACGGTCCGGCATAAATACAGAAGGGACGACACCGTATTTCTTAACCAGATTCGTAAACATCGTGAAATGGCCGCCATCTCCGATTCCGCTGTCAAGAAGGAAAACATTGAGACGGGAATCAAAAGGTTCACCGGCAAGTTCCCTTGCACGCTCTAAGAAGAAATTGGCTTTTTCAAGCTTATCGTAGAACTGCAGATACGCCTGGCTTAACTCAATATTCTTAACATTTAATTTCTTCCTTAAGATGACACGGAGGACATTCAGTCCTGCAAACCTCCAGCAACGTCCGGAAGAACGCTGGTTTGTAACGTTTCCGCTATCGACATCAACGGAAAAAGTGTTAATCCTTTCCCGCTGGGTCTTTTCGTCAATAGCCGAATTGACGATTCCGTTTTTCAAAACCGCACGTTGCGCAACAAGGTTCTTTTCCTCTTTCTGAAAGTCCTCTTCGAAGTTCTTGAGGTCAGATTCCCGAATAATGTTTTCCATAGTATTTTCTCTCCTTTAATAAATGGTTTGAAATCAACATGTGATTATATAACAAATAAAAGGAAAGGCAAAAGCAAAGGAAAGGAATTAGCAATCAGTACATCAGTTTTCACGGGAAGTGCTTTGACAAAAAGCGCTTACTTTTTTGGCTTTAGACGCCTGTTTCCTTATAATAATTTCCGTAAACAATAAAAAGCATAAAAATATGAACCTAATGACACGTGTTCACAATAAGGAGGAAATTCTCCATATCTTAGACAAAAGCTATCGTTTTGCCCTTGTTCATCCCATCACCCGGGCAAGGAAGGAATTCGACAGGCTGAAGGAAAACCAGAAAGTCCTGATTGATTTCGATTTCACCCCAGCGAGCTTTTTTTCTTTGATTTTCTTTTCGAAATTAAGTCTTTATTCTTCTTATCATCCGGAAATTTATGTCGTATTCCGAAGGAACCAGAAAATTAGCAGATATGAAAAAAACGATGCCACGCTTTTCCTCTACGATCTCGGAATTGAATCAGATCATATCGAAAAAGCCTATTACCATACCAAAAACCAGTTGGCAGATCTATTTGATTTTGCAAAAAAGGAAAACATCCATTACTTTATCTCCAATGAAACAAACGATGACTTCATCGATTCCTATAGGTATCGCTTCCTAGCCCAGGGCTTCATTCAGGGAACTCTTCCGAAAGAATGGGTTGAAGAGGATGAATATTCTGCTGTTCAGATTCGTCCCTTTAGGTATGTAAAAAACAAAGATATCCTTCGGTTTTTGGATACCATCGGAAGGACTTATAAAATCTTTCCTAACTACCATCTTGAAAACCAGACCATACAGCTTTTAGATCGACTTGATAAAACTTATTCTCCCTTTACCAAACAGAATATCCTGAAGAGCAGGAGGAACGTCTATCCGGAAAAGATTATCGGGTACGAGAAAGAAGGGAAGGAAGTCTCCTTCCTAGATAACTATGCAAAAGCCGGAAGGGAAAAAGATAAGAAAATCTTGGATGCAAAGCTTGAAGAAAAAGCCTTAACCAAAGCAGAGAAAGAGCATCGACCTTTAAAAGTCGATGATTCGTTTAAGAATTGCTGACTTTTCCCTTACCAAAGGTAAGGAAAAGAAAGGCGGTTTATGATAAAATAATCGTATGAAAAAATCGCTCTTTGTCCTGTTTTCCTTTTTCCTGCTATCCTCTTGTTCGAAAAAGCTCTCTTCTGACTTAATCCGTCAGGACCAAGTTTCTTTCCAGACAACGGATAGTAAGTCTTTTGTTTCTTCCAAGGATCCTTCGCTCCCTTTCTCTTCGGAATTCAAAAGGAGCCAAAACCAAGGGAGGTATTTATATACTTTCAACTGCTATGGCTTCCAAAAGACTAGGGACGAGGTAAGAAGGAGGATTTCTCCGGATGATGGCAAGAATGTTTTCTTTATCGGCTATGACTCCCCCTATACCCTTCTTAGCGATGGAACAAGCAACAAAGAAAAAAGAGAAGTAAAAGCCATAGGCATCCACTTTTCTTCCACGAGGGAAATCCTTTCCTGTAAGGCTAGGAGGAAGTCGAAAGACGTGACGTTTTATTTTACATGTTCTAGGAGCAAATAACAAAATGGATATCCTGAATCAAATTGCAGTCGAGCTGAAGCTGAATCCTGTCAACGTCAAGAAAGCAGTAGAGCTTTTAGACCAGGGGGATACGGTTCCTTTTATTGCACGTTACCGTAAAGAGGAAACCGGCGGCCTGACAGATGAGAACAGGCGTGACATCGAGGAAAAGCTTCTCTCCTACCGGAACTTAGAAGACCGGAAAAAAACAGTTCTAAAGTCCTTGGCAGATCAGAAGATTGAAGATTCGAAGCTTTTGGATGAAATCGACAAGTGCAGGACAAGGGCAAAGCTCGAGGACCTATATCGTCCATACAAACCGAAAAAGACAACCCGGGCAAGCAAAGCCAAGGCAGCCGGACTAGAGCCTTTAAGCCAATACCTGAGGACCGACAAGAGCGGTAAATTAGAGGAAGAAGCGGAAAAATACCTCTGTGAAGCCTATCCGACCAAGGACAAGGTAATCCAAGGCGCTTTGGATATCCTAGCCGAAAAGATTTCCGACAATCCAAACTATCGTTTCTTTAGGAAAAACCTAGTAAGGAAAGAAGGGTATCTCACCTCTGCCAAAATAAAGGATGCACCGCTGGACACTTTCGATAATTATGAAAACTACAGCAAGAAGGTTTCGGAACTGAAGAGTTACAACGTCCTTGCCATCAACCGTGGCGTGAATAAAAAATGCCTGACGAAGAAGTTCGTCTTCCCCGATGAAAAAATCATCAACCATTTAGAGACTTTCGAACTTCCAAGCCATTCCCCTTACGAAAAAAGGCTGAAGAATAGGATCCAAGACAGCTATGACCGTTTGATTTCCCCTTCGGTCTCGAATGATATCTTTTCTTCGCTTAGGGACAATGCAAGCGATGACTCGATTCAGGAATTCAAATCCTCTTTGCGAGCTACCTTGTTAGTTCCGCCATTAAAAGGGCGCCGCATCCTTGGCTTCGATCCCGGTTTCACGCATGGCTGCAAACTCGCGTTCATCGATGAAAATGGAAAAGTCTTAGACACCTATGTTCTCAAGGATCCCTTCCATTCAAAGTCTGGAGAAGCTAGGGCAGTAGCAGATTTGAAACGACTGAGGCTGAAAAACAAGACGTTCACGATAGCTTTAGGCAATGGAACCGCCAGCCGTGAAAGCCTTGCCCTTCTTCAAAAAAGGAAAAAGGAAATCCCTGAGCTTGCCTCAATGGAAATTGCCATCGTCTCCGAATCCGGTGCATCGATTTGGTCTGCAACAAAGCAGGCCCAAAAGGAATTCCCGGATTATGAGCCAAACCTTCGTTCTGCTGTTTCTATCGCACGCCGAAGGCTCGATCCGTTAGCGGAGCTGGTCAAAATTCCGCCGGAATCCATCGGTGTGGGTCAATATCAGTACGATATCGAAAAGAACAAGCTCTCTAGGGCATTGAAAGGCGTCGTGGAGGACTGCGTGAACTATGTCGGTGTCAACCTGAACCAGGCTTCAGCTTCCCTGCTCTGCTATGTTTCGGGTATCAGCAGCAAAGTCGCGGATTCTATTGTCAAATACCGGGATGAAAACGGACAGATTACTTCCCGGAAGGAATTGCTGAAGATTCCATATTTAGGGCCGAAAGCCTTTGAAAACTGTGCCGGCTTCCTCCGGATACCAGAAAGCAAGGAACCTTTGGACAATACTGCCGTCCATCCGGAATCCTATCCGATTGCCAAAGCAATCAGGAAAGAATACCAAAAAGGATCCGATGAGGAAACGAAGGAGGCCTTGAAGTCTCTTACGCTTCCGGAAAAAGAAAAGCTTTGTTCTTCTCTTTCGGTCGGAAGGCCGACCCTTGAGGATATCCTCAAAGAATTGATCCAGCCTAGCCGTGACCCACGATTAGAGGCAAAAAGCGCCAAGCTTCTTGATGGTGTCAATGATATCAAGGACTTGAAAGTGGGGAGGATCAGGGAAGGAACGATTCGTAATGTCACTGGATTTGGTTTCTTTGTCGATATCGGTGTCGAAATCAACGGACTCGTATATTTGACCGAAATCCGGAATGGAAGAGTAGATGATCCGCATAAATACGGAAAACCAGGCGATATCGTCAAGGTCAAAGTCATCAATGTCGATCTAAAGAGAGGACGCATCTCCCTCTCTAGGAAAGGAGTATAGAAATGATGGAAAACAGCACTTATTACGAAGACAAAAGTTCTGAAAAAGGACTGATTGCAATCTCAAATAAGGTTTTTGTCCAGATTGCAAGCGATGTCCTTGACGACTTCAGTGAAGAAAAGAAAGGTTCTTTTTCTCTCGAATACGGAAAGAAGAAAGGCTATATCCATGCTGAAATCAGCAAGGCCAATAAGGTAACCATCGAAATCGGTCTTTTCCTTCCAGTCGGACAAGACACTAAAGTTCTTACCGAAATTCAGAAAGAAGTCTATGACGAAGCGTTTGAAGCTACGGAAATCTCTTCCTTGAAAGTCGATGTCATTCTGCTGGGATGTTATCCGGTAAAATAAGATGAAAGAAATCAGCAAGGAACGTTATACCAAAAGGCGGAAAAGATACGGATACCTCTTTGTCGTTCCGAGGATCATTGCAATCTTCTGCTTTGTCGGTCAGATTCTCGTTCAATCATCCCTGAAATTCGATAAGATGGACAGCTCGGTCTATGTAGACTCAATGTCTTCCTTATCCAGGCTCTTTTCTTCCTCGTCCTTGACCGCAAGGTGTCTGAGCGGGAAATTCGACCTTAAGCTTATCTATTCCTCTTCCGCCGTTGTAACGATTGCCATTGGCTTATTCATGGTCTTTGCTTCTTACTTTGCTGGCAAGGGGAAAGGGAGAATGCTCTTCTTTGCAAGGATTGTGGAAGGCCTGGATAGGTTGATGCTGATTCCTTGCATTATCCTTTCTTTGAAAGGAAGCTATCCTTTGACAAGGAATCTCACCGATTTCCTGGTAAACGGAATAACACATGGGATTGCATTCGGCCTGCTTATTTATTCCCAGTTTGTTGTAAAAGAAATCCATACATACGAAGTCAGCCAAGGAGAAATCAAAGAATGAACGAAGAAATCAAGAAAATGAAAAACTATACAAGAAGAGACGAGCGCAGGAAAACAAGGCAAGCCCTTTACCAGGTCATCAGGTTCCAGGAAAAGCAGGAAGACTACGATGCGACCGAAATCATCTTAAGCAGGTACAATGTCAAATCCATTGACCTTGTCCCGCCTTTCTCAAGGCTCCTTTATGTCACTGCCTTAGATCATTATGATGACATCAAGAAAAGAATCAGCGACCATTTAAGGAACTGGACTTTCGATCGTATCGACGATGTATTGAAAGGACTTCTCTTCAGGGCTATCAGCGAAGGCTATTATGTCCAGCGTACACCCCGGAAAGTCGTCATCAACGAAGCAGTGAACCTTGCCAAGGACTTCCTCTCCGAAGAGGACTACAAATTTGTGAATGCCCTCTTAGACAAGGTTCTTCCGAACTATGTTCCAAAAGCCTAGTTCTGCCTTTTCCGTCAGTCAGTTATCCACGATTCTCAAGCAGTGCTTTGAGAACCCGGCGTTCAAGGGCATTTCCGTTTATGGCGAAGTCTATTCCATCAAGCCAGGAAGATTCACCTATATTGACCTTGGAGACCAAGGAATAAAGGAAACGAACTCACCGCTCTTGAAAGTCGCAAGGAGCTACTATTACACCAGTGACACGCCTTTGAACGAAGTCAAGATTGGTGATGTCGTCTGCGTAAAAGGGGATTTAAGCTATTACCCCCATGGTTCTTCTTTGACATTCTGGGCAAAAGAACTGACTAGGGTACAATCCCAGTCCGGCAAGAGCCTGCTTAAAAAGCAGGAAACCCTGAAAAAACTGGAAAAGCTCGGTTATTTAAAAGAAGACAGAAAATTACCGATTCCCCGTTTTTGCAGTAACGTTGCCATCATTACAGCCAAAGAGGGTGCTGCTTACCAGGATAGGCTTAAAACGCTTCATAGGCGGTTTCCGGTATCCACAGTCCTTTTCCCGAGTCTTGTCCAAGGGGAGAACGCTGCGAAAAGCAGGGTTAAAGCCTTGGAAAAGGCAAAAAAGGGAAACTTTGATGTAATCCTGCTAGGCAGAGGCGGAGGTTCTAAGACAGACCTGAGCTGCTTCGATGACGAAGCATTGGCTAGGTCCATTGCGACATCCAAGATTCCGGTTATAACCTGCATCGGTCATACGATAGACGTTGCGATTGCCGACCGGGTATCTTCAAAGCAGGCTATCACGCCGACGGAAGGGGCGAGTCTTATCAATCCGAGCAGGGACGAAATCAAAGAAGAAAGAGCATCGTTCGAAGAAGAGCTTAAAAGCCGCTTTACCCAGGTTTTACGAAACTATGCAAGGAGGAATGAATCCTATCATTCAAGACTCTCTGCCCTTTCTCCTTCAAACCGGGTCAAGGAAAAGAAGAACAGTCTGAAGATGTCCTATTTGGCAAGGAAGCAGGCTTTCATCCAGATCCTGAAGTCGAAGGAAAGGTCAAAGGAAAGGTATGCCTCTTCCTTAGAAAAGGACTTCAATGCCAAGCTCAGGAAAAAAAGAACCGAACTTGAAAACTTCAACCGCATCCTGTCGCTTTATGATCCAAGCCAGATCAAGGAAAAAGGATATGCAGTTGTCTTAAGGAATGGGAAGAAAATCACTTCTGCAAAGCAGTTAGCTCCCGGAGACAGGATTGAAATCACCTATCCGGACGGATGCAAGAAAGCACTTGTGAAAGACTAGGAGGAAGAATATGAAGAAAATCAGCGAACTAAAAAAACTCTCGTATGAAGAACTGGAAAAAGAAGAGGAAGAAACCTTACATCTTTTAAGCGAAGACTCTCTGCCCTTGGATAAGGCCAATGAACTCTATCTCTACGGAAAGGCCGTACTCAAAGAGAGGGATAATCGTCTTACTTCCTTGGAGAAAAGCGTAGAAGACAAAGTTGACGGAGAAAGGGAATGAGGAAACGCGACCGGAAATCCTTGATGACTTATTCCAAAGAAGACCTTGATAAGCTTTCTTTTGAGCTGAGAGGCGAGATTTTGGATGCCGTTTCCCATAACGGTGGTCATCTCTCTTCGAATCTTGGTTCCACCGATAGGACGATTTCCCTCTTGCGGGCCTTTGATCCTTTTTACGATGATATCCTTTTCGATGTCGGACATCAGTCCTATGCGTACAAGCTTTTGACGGGACGGAAACTCTATCATCTGAGAAAAACAAACGGTCTCTCTCCTTTTAATCTGAGAAGCGAAAGCAAGGCCGACCAATACGATAACGGACATGCCGGGGATAGCATCTCCACGGCCATTGGTAGGGCAAGGAGGAAAAACGCGGAAAAGCGCGACACCTATACTGTCGTCGTAATCGGGGATGCCAGTCTTTTCAATGGCAGGGCTAGGGAAGCCCTTGAACAGTTATCCCGAAGGAATTTAAAGCGTCTTATTATTGTCCTGAACGATAATGGAAGGTCCATCGGAGAAAACAAAGGAACCTTCACCGAGGAATATCTTCCGTTTCGAAAAGACTTTTCGAATTTAAGGGATTCCTCTTCCCTGATTGAAATACCGAGAGAGGAAAGCCTTTTGCCGGCAAAAGAAGAAAAGGACAGTCTTTTCGCCCATTTCTCCTTACCGGTCATTGGCCCGGTTTCCGGGCATAGTTTTTCCGAAAGGGATGATGCGTTCAAAGAGGCAAAGCAGAAAGCCATTAACGGGCCGATTCTTGTCCATTTAAGGACAATCAAGGGCTATGGATATGTGAAGGCAAGGAAAGACAAAGAAGGAAAATACCATTGCGTTGATAAGAATTTTGATAAAGAGGAGAATGAAAGTTATCCTCTTCAGGCAAAAAAGAAAGAATTCCTTTGGTCCGAGAGGAAAAAGAAAAAGGATATTTATGTCATAGCTCCCGATTCCATCTATTCCTCCGGTTTAAAGGAAATCTTCGATGAATTCCCTCTCCGTACCATCAATACCGAAATCGGAGAGGAGAATGCCATTGGAATCGCATCCGGTCTAAGGCTGAAAAACAAAAAAGCAGTCGTTGATATTTCCTCCTGTTTCCTCCAGCGCGGTTATGACCAAATAAGGGAAAACATCTCACGGCAGAAACTTCCTGCCCTTTTCTTCGTAGAAAAGGCTGGATTAAATGGAGAAGACGGGGAAAGCCATCAAGGACTTTATGATGTGGCAAGGCTAAGAAGCATTCCTTCTTGTAAGGTAAGGATGCCTTTTGATGTTTCTTCTTTGGAATATATCAGGAAAGTCTATTCGTTTGCATCAGATAAACCTCTCTTTGTTCGTCTTCCTCGGGAACAAGATGTCCGGGATAGGAAGATAATGGGCTTTACCGACCTCTTTCCGCTCGATCGCTATCGAAAAGGAAAGTATGCCTTTATCGGTGTGGGTCCATTAGGAAGGCAGCTAGCAGAAAAAAGGAAACGATACCATCGGTTCGATGTTTTCAGGCTTCTTGATCTGCTTAGCGATGATTCCGTTCTGGATACTTATAACCTGCTCCGCTACAAGCGGATTTTCTTCTATGATCCCTACTCCACAATTCAAGGAAGCGCAAGTCATATCGAATCCTATCTTCTTCGTCATGCTTACCGGGGGAAATACTTTCCGATGGCTTTTGAGAACAAGTACATACCAGTCGGGCAGAACGAGGATCTTTTGAAGAGGAATTCCCTTTATCCCAGCGATGTTCTGGAAGAAATCCTTAATATCTGTCATAGGCATAGGAAAAAGGAGAAGCGGAAATGATTCAGGAACTTCATATCGAGAATCTGGCTGTCAGGGAAGATGCAACACTTGAATTTACCGCCAATGATGTCGCCTTAGTGGGTGAAACCGGTGCAGGCAAATCCCTAGTTGTCTCTTCCCTCCTTCTTTTAAGGGGCGAACGCGCGGATTATTCCCTAGTCCGTGACAAAGAAAAGAAAGCCTCTGTTTCAGCTTTGTTTGTCCCTTCGGACAGTTTTCTCTCCGCCCATAAGGAAAGGAAAGAGGAACTGGAAGATGGTGTCCTCCTGCTGAAAAGAGCTTTGAATCCGGATAAGACATCCCGTTATTATATCAACGGTTCTCCGGTCTCTCTTTCGGAAAGGAAAGCAATCACTTCCCATCTCATCGATATCCATTCCCAGGCCAGCCGTTATGATCTCCTGGATGAAACGAAGCAGCTTTCTTATTTAGACAAATACGGAAGAGAACCTCTTCAAAAAGCAAAAGACGCTTTTGATTTGGCTTATAAGAATTATTTAAAGAAAAAAGAAGAAAAGGAAGCTCTGATTGCTTCCCATAAGGAAAGGGACCGGGATTACTTGTCTTTCCAGATATCCGAAATCGAAAAGTACCACCTCAAAGAGCATGAAATCGAGGATCTGAACGAAGAGTATTCGTCTTTCCGCGAGAGGGAGGAAAGGAAGCGGAAGTATGATGATTTCCTTTCCAGCGTCGAAAACGGAAACCAAAGCCTTTCCCAGTCCTTGGAAACCTGTGTCAATAAGCTGCACCCGTTTCTTAATTCCTCTAATAAGGAAAAAGCCGAGCAGCTAATTTCCTTGGCAAACGAAAGGCAGGATTCCCTGTCGTCCTTCTACGATTCCTTCTCGAATATCGAAAAGAACTCCGCCCGTAGGGATGAAATCAATTCGCGTCTATTCGAACTGAAGGGGCTCAGGCGGAAATACGGAAAGACAACAGCGGAAATCTTATCAAAGTACCATAACTATCAGAACAGGCTGAAAGAAAGGGATTCCTACGAAGAGCTGAGGAAAGAGAAAGAAAAGGAAATCGAGGACGCAAAAGAGGAAGCAAGGAAAAAAGCAGCGAAATTATCCTTATTAAGAAAAGAGTCTTCTGAAAAAAGGGAGAAGAGCATTGGAAACGAAAGGGAGGCTCTAGGTCTCTTAAAGGGCGGATTCAAAGCCGAATTGATTCCAAATGAACTTTCCTCGAACGGATTAGAACATGCCAGCTTTTCAGTAAGGCTGAATAAAGGACTTGGCTTCGCATCTTTGAAAAAAGCAGCCAGCGGAGGAGAAGCAAGTCGTTTAAGGCTCGCTTTGAAAGTCGTTCTCAATGCCTTGGATCCCTATGATCTTCTCGTCCTGGATGAAATCGATACGGGTGTCAGCGGAAAGCAGGCCTCTTTGAGGGCGAACAAGGTCAGAGAAAGGTCGAAGGTCACTCAGGTCGTTCTGATTTCCCATCTCCCTCAGGCATTGAGCAGCGTAGATGCTGCCATCTTGATTTCGAAGAAAACGAGGAACGGAACGACAAAGACTACTGCAAAAAATTTAAGCAAAGAAGAAACCATTGTCGAAATCGCACGAAGGCTCTCTCTTGAAAAAAGGACCGACTCTGCCCTCAACCAGGCACGAGTGCTTTACGATAGCTATCATAAGGGAAAATGAAAGACATTGTCCATATAGACCTAAACGCTTTTTTTGCCCAGGTCGAAAGGATCAAAGACCCTTCGTTGAAGGGAAAGCCGATTGCGGTGGGTTACGAGGGCAAAAGAGGGGTTATCGCGACTTCGAGTTATGAGGCAAGAAAGAAAGGGGTCTTTTCCGGGATGCCGACTTCCAGGGCCAAGCAAGCCTGCCCGGAACTGATTCTTGTACCTTCGCATTTTGATGCCTATAAAGAATATTCACGTAGTTTTTTTTCCTTTCTCAGAAACCGTTATCCGATTCTAGAACAGGCTAGCATCGATGAATGCTACATCGATAGGACCGGTAGGATTCCCAAAGACAATGTGCATGATTATCTTTTTGACCTGCAAAGGGAACTTTATCATGTCACCGGCCTGAAGTGTTCGATAGGAAAAGGGTGGACAAAATTCTTAGCCAAAAGGGGCTCCGATTACAAAAAGCCTCTTGGCTTGACGATTTTCACTAAGGAAAACAGGGAAGGCATCCTGTATCCGATTCCCATCGATAAAAGGTTCGGTATCGGAAAGAAAACATCTCCGCGCCTGATCCGGTTAGGAATAAATACCATCGGAGATTTGGCCAGGACTCAAGACAGCCGGGTCAAAAGCCTATTAGGAAACAGGTTCGAGTATTACAAAGGACTTACCAAAGGAATGGGAGATGATTTTGTCGATAATTCGGCATTTGACCCGAAGAGCGTTTCAGCGGAACGCACTTTCTCGGATGACGTGAGTGACTATGAGGAGATCCAGAGCAGGATCAGGACTTGCTGCGAGGACATTTCCTCTAGCCTGAAAAAACATGAAAAGCTAGCAACAACCGTGGGATTAAAGATCCGCAATGACGCTTTTGTCACGCGAAGCAAGCAGTGTAAAATGCCTTTCCCATCTTCAGAGGCTTCGGATTTATATTCGTCTGCAAGGAAGATTTTTGACAGGATTTACAAAGATGAACTAGTCCGCCTTATCGGGGTTTCGGCTGAAAAAGTAGTCTCAACCAAACCTGAAGCTACGAAAGAAAGCGATGAGTTCGTAGAATCCATCAACCGTTCTTTGAAAGAGGGCGGAAGTATCCAGAAAGGAAGGAAAAGGAAATGACCTTGCTGGAAGCAAAAGCAGCCTTCATCAGTTATCTAAGGACCGAAAAAGGGGATTCCAGGAATACGATAGTTTCTTATTCCAAAGACCTGGATCAGTTCATCGCTTTCGTCAATAAGGAAGATGCTTCTTTGCTGACCAGTGATGATTACAATAATTTCCTCTTCTTCTTGGAAGATGAAAAAAGGAAGAAATCTACGGTAATCCGGAAAAGCAGGGCCGTCAAGGGAAGGTTCCGTTACCTGAAGGAAACAAAAGAAAACGATACGACTTTATCCGAGCTTTCCACTCCGAAAGGAGAAAAACGTCTTCCGAATGTCTTAAACAGGGATGAAATCCGTTCCCTTTTATCTAGGCCTGACGTATCGACGAAGAAAGGAATCTTAGATAAAGCAAGGCTGGAAACCTGTTTTGGTTCCGGACTCCGTGTCTCAGAACTGGTTTCCCTGCGAACGGACCGGATCAACTGGAAAGGCAGGTACCTTAAAATCTTCGGAAAAGGGAAAAAAGAACGCTTAGTCCCTTTAAACAAAAGCGAAAGGGAAGCTAGGAATCTTTATAACGAGAAAGTACGAAAACCGCTGATGCCTTCCAAAAAGGCCTTCTTTCTCCATCCTAACGGTCGAAATGTGAGCCGCCAGTATTTCTTTCTGCAAGTCAAAAAATATGCTCAGGAAGCCAATATCCAGAAGGAGATTTCCCCTCACACCTTGCGTCATACCTTTGCTACTCTCCTTAGGGAAAACGGTGCTGAATTAAGACAGGTTCAGGAGCTTTTGGGACACGCGGATATCGAGACAACACAGATTTATACCCATCTAAGCAAAAAGAGCGAAATCGAAGCGTACGAAAAGGCCAGGAAGAGAAAATAGTGTATAATAGCGAAGAAAGGAAACAAAAGAAAATGAAATTCAAACGGATATTTGTCATTGTCATGGATTCTGTAGGCATTGGGGCGGAACCCGATGCAGACAAATTTTTCAATGCCGATCATAACGATGTCGGATCCAACACCTGGGTCCATATCAGTGAAAAGTGCAAGGGGTTGAATATTCCAAATAGGAACGCATTAGGACTTCACGATCTTGGAAATGTCCTAGGAACAGAAGCTGTAAATCACCCTCATTCCTACGTTCAAACAAGGCGAGAAGCATCTAATGGAAAAGATACCTTGACCGGACATTGGGAAAGGATGGGTATAAAAACCGAGAATCCTCTTGTAACCTTCACGGAAACCGGATTCCCAAAGGAACTAATAGATGAACTTGAAAAGCGGACAGGCCGCAAAGTCATCGGAAACTATTCTTCTTCTGGAACCGAAATTCTCAAGGTATTAGGAGAGCAGCAAAGAAAGGAAGGCTCTTTAATCGTCTATACCTCCGCAGATTCGGTCTTGCAGATTGCGGCACATACCGATACAGTACCATTAGAGGAATTATATCGGGATTGTGAAATAGCACGTGAAATCACAAGGAAAAAAGAATGGAGAGTCGGTCGTGTCATTGCACGTCCATTCATAGGACCAGACAAAGATCATTTTGTGCGAACCAGTGACCGCCGAGATTATTCGTTAAAGCCAAGTGGAAGAACTGCAAGGATGGATTTGCAAGACGCGAACAAGGAAGTTATCGCAATCGGAAAAATCCACGATATCTTTGCAGGTGTCGGGTGCGATTTATCCGAACATATCGTATCCAATCACGATGGAATGCTAAAGACCATAGAAAGGGCCAAAGGGGCAGATTTCGAAGGCCTTTGCTTCGTTAACTTAGCTGACTTCGACGTCTTATATGGTCACCGCCGTAATCCTGAAGGATATGGCAAATGCATTGAAGAATTCGACAAAGATTTAGGCGAACTCTTAAAATACATCACAAAGGATGATTGCTTAAGGATTACCGCAGATCATGGTAACGACCCGACTTGGTGGGGTACAGACCATACCCGTGAACGAGTTCCTTTGATTACCTATTCGCCAAGTTACACTAAAGGAAGAAAAATCGATGAAACTTCAACCTTTGGTTGCATTGGAAAAACAGTACTGAAGAATTTCAAAATTAAGCCAAGTGAAAATGAGATTGGTTATCCTATTGACGAATTAATCGAAGATTAACAAAATCAAAGCCATTTTCCAAAAGAAGATGGCTTTTTTATTTTTAGTATATTTCTAGTCCTATTAAATTACTATTTTATAAATTGGATATATAATTGAAGACAAAAGACAGTAAAATTACTTTAGTATCTTTTTGGTACTATTTTTTAGCTATTCTTCAGATTTGTAGAATAAAATATATTGGTTCTTTTCTGGTACCATTTCTATACTAAAGTTAGGTAGAAAAATTGGAAGTTTATAAAAAGCTTTTTAATTAACATAATAAACATTATACGTAGTGGGCAATTTCTTAGAAAAGAACGAACATTATGATTAGAGATCCTGATATACGAGTTGTAAATTGAAATTTCAATGAAATAATCGAGCCTTTAATCTCATACTATTTTGGTACTAATTCCTAGTTATCATATATTTTTAAATAATAGTATTAGTATTCATGTTTTATCCTTTTTAGGGTTAGTTTTAATATAGTACTATTTTCCGACCATTTCCCTAAAACTTATTTTAGTTTCTATTTGGTACTAAAAAAGGACTAGTTATAACACTAGTCCCTAATTGCATCAAACGTCAACTTGGCAGCTTCCAAACATGCTTTATTTAGAAGCTTCTCGTAAACATCTTTGTTTCCGTTCGCATTGGTATCATCCGATATGGAGCGGATAACAAGGAACGGGATTTTCTGATCATAACCGATTTGGGCAAAGGCAGCGGATTCCATGTCTATGGCTAGAGCTTTCGGAAATTCATTCCTGAGCCATTCTGGTTTGTTTTCTGAAGTAATAAACGTATCACCAGATAAGATCAAGCCTTCCACGACATGTTCAGGCTTTTGTTTCCTGATTTTATTCCGCAAAGAGGAATCCGTTTCGAAATACAAAGGATGTCCACACCTTTGGCCACGTTTATATCCAAAAGCCGTGACATCGACATCCCAGTACGCACATTGGGAAGCAACCAATGTGGATAAAGGAGAAAGCCGAGAAGACAAAGAACCTGCAACACCGACATTGATCCTGATATCCGTTTTATGATTAGCAAGGTACCGGCTTAAAGAACCAGCCCTAGCTACTTTTCCGATTCCGGCAATGCCTAAAGTGATTTTATTCTCCCCAAACTCCTGATGATAGTATCCGTCATCATCTTTGGAATAGGGCAAAAGCGAAAGAAAAGCTTTGAGCTCTTCTTCCATAGCACAAAGAATCAAAATGTTTTTCATTCAGCCTGAGAAGGTGCACGTTTCTTCTTACGATAGACCGGCTCCTTCAAAGCCTTTACGACTTTATGAGGGCAGTCCAGATACCTTTCGTCCAAGGCAAAATGCTCGCGCTCGTCTTTGGTGAAAAGATGAATAACAACGTCCTTGGCATCAATCAGGATCCATTGACTTTCATTTCTTCCTTCCGTATGGTCGATGGTCTTGTAGTTATCGTAAAGTGTTTCTCTGGCAGCGTTATAGAGGGCTTTTAAACGCTCTTTATTCACAGCCGAACAGACAACGAAATAACTGACGAATGGGGATTTTTCCCGGACATCATAGACAACCACATCGCTTCCATAATTCCAGGAAAGGTCTTCCGCAATATGCAGAACACGCTGGGAAGTGATTCTTCCCTTGTTTGTAATGTCTTTCACATTGAACTTCGGCTTAATAGTTTTCTTCTTATTTAACATAATTATCTCCCTAAATAGTAGGAATACCTTTCCTTGGCAAAAGGAGTATCCTTATAAGTAATTTGATTTTTCAGAAAATATTCAACATTCGAACGGAGCAAATGAATGAAACCTTTATCCAAGTCTTCAAGTAAGGCTATACGGTTTTCCTCGGTTTTAAACTGCCGTGTCGGCTCCACCTTATCCGCAGCAAAAATGACTTTCTGCCTTTCTGTCCTATCTGCTTTGCCAGTACAATGATAGAGCCTGGCATCATAATAATCGTTATTATAGACTTGGAAAAGTTTTTTCCTTAGTTCTGGTCCCGCAGCTTGATGGATTGCAAAATTCGGAAGTGTAGCGAATTCAGGATGTGAACCTTCCATAACCAGTTTTTTCTGCTGGTCATAAGAAAGATCCTTAGCACAATCGTGATAAAGGCCAGACCTAAACGCAATATTAGTATCTAAGCCAGCTTTCTCAGCAATTTGATATGCCATTTTAGCGACTTCGTAGGAATGAAGATACCGGGAGGTTTTCCTCTGTCTACGTAGCAAAGGAAGGAAATAGAAGCCTTTGGAGAAAATATATCCGAACACATCGAACGGACAATCCAGTTTTCTACCGGCACGAACATTCTGGTTCTCGATGGAATCATCGATCCTGATATAGGGGCATTCTGGATTCTTTACCGGATGGAGATTTTCGTCCTCGTTGACAAATAGAATCTCAATTCCCGGATGCCTATGGAAGGCAATTCTTATCCTTTCCTCTTTTTCCTTAACCGATGGATGATGTTGACTATCAAAAATATCATTCCTAATCAGGAAACAAAGGGAAGAACATCCATGAAGTTTCCTTTGCTCCAAAATCGATTTGATATTCGAATTCGAAATAGGATCAAAGGATCCTTCGATGATAAGCCTGTCTTTACTCATGGAGAGAAGCTTCTTCCTGGGTGACCTTAACGCCTTTTGGAACGTAGACATCCACCATCTGCTTATCCCCATGGATATCAAAATATCCTAAGCCAAAGATACGGACACGATAATCCTTTCCGCCATCAAACTGGAAGGAATGCTTTTCAAGATTATTCCTAGAAGATATTTTCTTCGATTTAATCGGCCTATTTGGATTATCACAGATTGAATTAAAGGAAGAATCGGCTTTAGCTAGTTTGCAACGTTCAATCCTAAGATCATTGGATTTGAAGAAAAGAAAACGAGTCTTAGGTCCTTGGACAAAATCAACACGACAGAAATTAGAAAAGAGGAAGGATTGTCCTTCTTTGGCAGTGTATTCTTCTATCCGGATGGCATTCCGAGCTAAAACATAGCGAGTAACCGAAGGTTCCAAAAAGGAAACCATGGAATAACGATTATAGATGCCTGGAGTATCATAGAGAAAACTTGTTTCATCTAGTGGGATAGAAATGACGTCAAGTGTCGTTCCCGGGAACGGAGAAGTCGTAATCCTGTGGTCGGTGCGGTTGGAATAGTCCTGAAGAAGGCAATTGATGAGAGAAGATTTGCCAACCTGATATGCACCGACAAAATAAACAGACTTACCCTGACGGAATTTGTGAATGTCATTCCTCCTCTTGTCAATATTCTTTCCTTTTCCACTAGAAGAGGTAATCAGGATATCTAATGGTTCAATACCTTCCGAGGAAAGCATTTTCTTGGCATAGGAAATAAGATAATCATCAGAATAAGAGGCAGGAAGTAAGTCACGTTCATTTAAAACAACCCTGACTTTCTTTCCTAAATACTTACCTATTCCAGGAAGAAGGGAAGAAGCTAACGTAAAGCAATTCCTAACATAGACAATCAAGGAATTCTCCTCTTTCGCCTTGTTAAGAATAGTAACATAGTCCACCGTAAAATCAGGCATTTCCTTGTAAGCAGAATAATGTCGCAATTTATAGCAGCGTTCGCAAAGGCATTCCTCGCCGGAATCAAGCTTCTCTGTAGGAATGTATCCTGCTTCATTCGGATCCTGGTCCTGAAGTATCGCACCACACCCATAGCAGCGTTTGATACGGATTTCAGCAGTTAGTCCATGGTTAGTTTTCTGTTTTCCAAACATAGTTTTCACTCCTTTCGTATTACGATGAAAATAATGCTTGCTACTATTATATCAGCAAAGTAGATTATTTCGTCTTTTCAAACAAATCAAAGAGAGATAATTGAGTCTCACCATCATCCGCTTTCGCCTGAACAGTTACCGCTTTAGCGGGACGAGGTGTCTCAACAAGAGAATCCGGACCAATCACAGATCCGAAATCGTTAACGCCCCTGATCAAAGTCTTTCCGAGATTCGGAACATTTTCCCGCCTCTCAGAGTTCAAATCGATAGGTTGCAGGTTTGCAAGGTCCATGGCAGTGTTGCTTTCAGGAGTAACCAGGGAGGCATAATTGACTTGTCCACGGACACGTTCCGCCTTGCTGACCGAGACAAGTTCGTAAGGATTCTTTTTAAGAACCTTGATAAGATTCACTTTCGCACCTAAACGTTCAGTCGTAGGAATTTTTGCCGAATTGATAAGGCGTGCGGCTTTCTTCTTGCTAACAGCAAGAAGAAGCGTTACTTCTTTGCTGGAAAGCGTAACCCTAGTAAGCAGAGGGACCTGTTCGATAGAGGAAGCTATCGCCTTGACACCCCTAGCCGCAGTCGAAACCAATGGAACATCTCCTTCGTTGAATCGTGAGGCATGGCCAAGTACATCGACAACAATAACATCGGAATTGCCGGTGGAAACTTCGACATCCACTAATTCATCGTCCTTGTTAAGCCTCTTGCAGGCACGGAATAAATGTTTGGTCAAGCCATCTTGTTCAAAATCAACAAGAGCGGTTCTCTTAATCTTGTTCCTCTTAGTCAACCTAAGGACATTCAGTCCTTTTTTGAATTCATCGACAAGGAAAGCTTTGACAATCTTTTCGTTTGCTTTCCTCGTGATAAGGTTATTCAAATGCTTTCCTTCCTCTTTCCATTTTCCTTCTGGGAGGAGATGAACAGGAAGCATTCCATAATTTCCAAGGCTAGTAAAGAAAAGGATGCTTTCATGCGTGTCAGCTTTCCCATCGAAAACAAGACGATCCCCCGGCTTCCTCTTAGGGAGGAACAAAGGATCATCGGTAATTGTCTTGATGGTCGCAAGGTAGGATTTCTCATTCGTACGCTTTGCGTAACCATCCTCGGTGAGGGAAATATAGACAGTCTCCTTTGCAATAAGTTTTGTCGGATCAATCGAACTGAAAACCTGTTTCTCATCTAGAATCTGTGTCTTTCGAGCGATGGCAAACGTCTTCCGGATCTCGCTTAATGTCTTCACTATCGTATTATCAAGCTTGGCCTGGTCAGAGAGAATTGCATTGAACTCGTCAATCTGAGCGTTGAGTTCGGCCTGTTCTTTCTTCAAAGCCATGATATCGGTATTGCTCAAGCGGTATAAAGGCATCCTGGCGATAGCTTCCGACTGGCGCGGAGTAAAACCATAGTCGTCTTCAAGCCTCTTTTTAACGCCTTCTTTGCCGGAGCATTTTTTGATTTTTTCAATGACTTCGTTAAGAATCGAATAGGCTTTCCTGTAGCCTTCGACAATTTCTAAACGATCTTTTGCGGATTGCAAATCATATTGGTAAGCCCGGGTAGAAACATCTCTCTGGTGAGAAATGAAACTATCCACAAGTTCCCTAAGCGACCTGCATTTCGGATGGCCTTTGTCAATTGCAAGGAAGTTGCATGCAATAGTATTACGAAGGGCTCCTTTGCTCTCGAGATAGTTCAGAATATCGTTAGGATTGGCACCCTTTTTGATCTTGATTACAATCTTGACATCATCCTTAGCAGATTCATCGACAATTTCTTCAATGTTATCAAGATGGTCGGTGTCTTTGCGCTTTGTCAAAGCGGCGACAAAATCAATTTTAACGACATCATAAGGAATTTCGGTGATTACAATAGCATTTTCGCCTTCATCAATATGACATTTTGCATACAAATAAAGGGAACCTTTTCCTGTTTCATAAAGATGATGGATAGCTTCCTTATCATCAAGGATTCCTCCGGTAGGAAAATCAGGTCCTTTGATAAATTCCCTTAATTCATCCAACGTGGCACGTTTATGCTTGATACGATAGATGCAGGCATCCACGACTTCGCCAAGACTATGAGGTGGAATATAGGTGGCAGAGCCTACAGCGATACCACTTGTACCATTAACCAGAAGATTCGGAAAACGGGCAGGAAGCACTGTCGGCTCCAGAGACTTGTCATCAAAAGTCGGAACCATCCGAACAGTGTTCTTATCAATATCCCTAGTCCTATAGTCGCTCAAAGCCGAGAGACGGGCCTCGGTATAACGGCTAGCAGCAGCAGGGTCGTTATCAATGGAACCATTGTTACCTTGGAAATCAACTAAAGGAGCTTCCATTTTCCAAGGCTGGCTGAGATGAACAAGGGCATCATAAATAGAGGCATCACCATGAGGATGATAATGTCCCATGACATCGCCAGCGATGGTGGCGCACTTCGTTGTTGGCTTTGTAGAAATTTCTCCTTTAGCGTACCTTCCGAAAAGGATACGGCGCTGAACAGGTTTTAAGCCATCGCGAGCATCTGGAATCGCACGGTCGGTAATGACTTCCTTCGCATAACGGTTAAAGGCACCGATTAACACCTGGCTAATACCAGAAGGTATGATTTCTTCATTATAAGTGACAGTTTTCTTGCTACTTTTCATTCTTCCTTACCTCCTTAGTAAAGGTATCGGTCGTATTGAAATCAATATTGTTTTCAATCCATTCCTTACGACGATCGGCATCTTTTCCTAAGAAAAGATCTACTTTGTCCTGAGCCTCATCATCATCCGGAATCGTAACCTGAATCAACCGGCGATGATCAGGATCCATTGTGGTAATAGAAAGCTGCGAATAGTTCCTTTCACCAAGTCCCTTATAACGATTGACTTTGTATCCATTTCCGATTTTATCTTTGGCAGCTTGAAGCTCGCTATCATCATAGGCGTAGACTTCCTTTTTGCTGTTATAGACACGATAAAGAGGCGGGCAGGCAATATAGACATGACCGGTCTGAATCAATGGTTTCCTATGATTGTAGAAGAAAGTCAGTAGCAAAGACTGAATATGGCTTCCATCGTCATCAGCATCGGTCCTGATAATGACTTTTCCATAATGGATATCCTTAATCTTGAATTCATCACCATAGCCAGCACCTATCGTATAAATCAAGGTAGCAATTTCCTTGTTGCCAAGAAGGATTTTCTCATCCTCGATATCAGTTGTATTTTTTGGCTTGCCACGAAGCGGAAGAATGGCTTGCGTCTTCGGATTACGTCCTTTCTTTGCAGAACCGCCTGCAGAGTCGCCTTCGACAATAAACAGCTCATTCTGCCTGTAATTCTTGCTCGAACAAGGTGTAAGCTTATCCGAAAGGTTAAAACCGGAAATTTTGGACTTCAGAAGCTCACGTTCTTTTTTGCGATCCGCCTCTGTTTTCTCACGGATTTTCCTTTCATCGCTTGTTTTCTTAACAACAGCATCCGCATCCTGCTTGTTCTCAGCCAGATAATAGCTAAGCTGTCCCTCAATCACAGCATCAACCGAATTCAGGGCATCTTTTGTTCCAAGCTTGCCTTTCGTCTGTCCTTCAAACTGAAGCCTGTGCTCCGGAACCCAAACAGAAAGAACAGCAACTAATCCTTCACGGAGACAATCACCATCGAGCGGGGCAGAGGATTTGATCAAACCATTAGTAATACCATATTGGTTATAACAGGTCGTCCTGGCTTTCTTAAAACCAGTAACATGATAACCACCATCCCCGGTGCGGACACCATTGGCAAAACTGATGATTTTCTCATCATAGTTGTCTTTCAAGAAACCAAAGACCACTTCCACTTTTATTCCGTTGTCCGTTCCTTCGAAATGCATCGGCTTCGTAAGCGGAAGTTTTCCCGAAGTGTGACGGTTATAGTATTCGAGAAGTCCATTTTCATAATAGAACTCCTGTTTACGGCCTGTGCGCTCATCCAAGAGGTGGAACGTAACGCCTTTTGTCAAGCATGCCTGATCGTCAAGATGTTGAGCAATACGGTCAAAGGAGAAAGTCACATCATCAAAAATAGTCGGATCCGGCAGGAAACGGACATTAGTTCCACGTTTGGAAGTTTTGCCTAAATCCTTAATTCCTGAAAACTTGGAGCCACCTTTTTCAAAGCGGGCAAAATGGTCAATTCCATCCCGATACGAATGGACTTCCCTCCAGACAGAGAGGGCATTGGTGACCGAAGCACCGACCCCATGGAGACCGCCAGCGGATTTATAATTGGATTCATCGAATTTTCCACCGCCATGCAAGGTCTGATAGACAATCTGGAAACCACTCCTTTTCTCTTTGGAGTTGTAGTCATAAGGAACACCACGACCTTGGTCTTCAACTTCCAAAGATCCGTCGTTGTGAATCGTGACAAAGATATTCTTACCATAGCCTTCGTTGGCTTCGTCAACAGCATTATCGACAATTTCCCAGACAAGGTGATGCAAGCCTAAGGTGCTTGTAGAGCCAATGTACCTGCCAGGGCGTTCCCGAACCGGTTCCAAGCCGTGAAGAACAGTTAAACTTGTTGCATTATACTTTTCAGACATTCAAAAAACACCTCGGAAAGATTTTACTTGAAACAGAGGCAAAATTAAAGAGAAAGCATAGCTTTCGAGTCAAGAGGAAACGAAACTTAAAATGTTTCTTTCCCAATATCTTTACTTTTTTCTCTTCCTGCATCATTGAAATATGGTTTCAGATTCAAACAGTTTCTTCCGATAATAATTGAAAAGATTTTCGGCACCGATATAATTGACAAGGAAAACTGTAACATGGAAATCACTTATACAATTCTTTTGTCATTCGGAGTCGCTTTGTTTGGATATCTTATCGGTGGAATTCCAACAGCTAGAATTATTGCTTATTCAAAAGGCATTGATATTCTAAAAGTCGGTTCCAAAAATGCCGGCGGGACAAACGTTGGTCGTAGCGTCGGACGTTGGTGGGGATACCTAACCAGGTTCCTAGATAGGAGGAAATGCTTCCTTCCCTGCTTATTCGTTCATCTCCTGCTGACTTTTGCCAACATCCCCTTAATCGATTATTCCTGGCGAAACGAACTGATTATCTGCATCACAGGCTTATCTGTCGCCATTGGCCATTCTTATTCCATCTATTCCAAATTCAAGGGCGGTAAAGCCGTTGCTTGTTTTGCCGGTTTCGTCCTCTATACTTGCCCGATTCTTTTCGTCGTAGGCCTCGTGCTGTTCCTTCTCTTATTCAAACTGAGCAAACGCGTTTCCTTTGCCAGTGTCATTGCCGCTCCATCTGTAAGGCTACTTTCTTTTATACCTACGATTCTCAATGCGACTATCACAAAAGATCCTTCCTCCTACAATGGCGGGACTTACTTCGGACCGTCTTTCTATCTCCATTTGACTTATATCCTCGGAATTACCTATCTGCTGATTGCAACCTTGCTAATCCTTCGGCATTTATCCAACATTAAGCGCCTGGAAAAAGGAACCGAGCCAGAAACTCATTTCAAAGATTAAACCGAATTCGGGATGTCGCTTCAGGCATCCCGTTTTTATTTTGCAATTAGGATAGTACCAGTTAAGTGTTG
>DHKY01000018.1 GCA_002404995.1 Caryophanales bacterium UBA4682
ACACTTAACTGGTACTATCCTAAATGAAAAAAACATCTATGATGGTTCTTTCTACTTTTCTTCTCTTATTGCCTATGAGTATTTGCTCACAGAAGGACACATTGTCGACTGATCAGAATATTTCAGTTTATGAGTCACAAAAGAACAGAAATGATGACTGGAGTGTGATTCTTCATAAGGAAGAAAGCTCAATTGACGAATCGTTTGGCTATGGTTCCAATGAAGACAATTTCCTACAAAAAGAGCTTTAACTTGGAAAACGCGTAAACAGAATGATTGAAATCAAGGAAATCAAATTTAACGAATATTCTTCCTTTGTTCTCAATATTCAAAATCTTTGTTTGTCGGATATGGGACTTTTCCTGATTGTGGGAGAAAACGGATCTGGAAAGAGCACGTTTCTCGAGGCTCTTTCTGGTTTGATTAGAGCAGACTCATGTATTCTTTCTATCAATGGACGGGATTTGACAGAAAAGGAATTAATTCGTTTTCAGGAGGAAGGAATTTCTTTTGTCCATCAGTCTTCTTTGGTGTTTGATAATTTGACTTGCCTTGAAAATATTCTTCTTCCTTTCGCTCATCCGGATAAAAAGAAAGCATTGGCATGTCTTAAGGAAGTCGGATTAATGGATTTTGCTAATCAAAAAGCAAAAGACTTGTCTTCAGGTGAAAGACAGCGCCTTAGTTTCTCACGTGTGCTTTATGAAGAAAAGCCAATTGTTTTGCTTGATGAGGTTACATCGAATCTTGACAAGGTTAGTTCTGAAATACTCGAGAACTGTATTCATGAACTATCAACCCATGCTCTTGTGCTTTTTGCCACGCATGAAAACAGCAATTTAAAGAATAACGCTACTATTCTTCACAGGAAAAAAGGCTCAATTGAAGGAAAACAGAATTTCAAGGGCGGAAAATTTGAGCATGGCAAAGCACTTGAGACCAAAAAATATAAATTTGGGCATCAAATCCAAAGAGGATTCCGCCGGAATTTAGCTTACTATCTTACACTTGGGATAGTTGCGTTTCTGCTCTTCTTCATTGGTGGAATCTTGAATGCGTTTCAGGATTCCCTTGGCTATGCCGGGGTTAATCCAAATAGGAAAAATGTACAAGAGAAAATATATCTTGAAAATGCTTCTGCTTTCTTTTATTATGGGAAGGAACAACTTGAGCTTAAAGAAACAGAGTTCTTCTACGGACAACATTACTCTATTACCTCGATTCAACCAGATATCGGAGAATCTCTTTATGACTTTGCGTATATTCCATCAACATCTAGTTTTGAAAAATACAATATTTCATTGGCAATGACGGATCAGGGTTCACCTCTCGGGCGGTATCCTGTTTCTTCTTCAGAAGCAAGGATTTCAGATTATTGCTTCCAGGTTTATTCAAAGAAAAATCCTTCCTTGAATTCTTCTGAGATTTTCAATTCCATCACTGGAAAACTTCGCCAGAATACAAGGAGGAGTGATACCGATAAAGTCACGATTGTCGGTGTGTACAAAGGACTAGAGTGGACAAAAGAAGATGCAGTAGCAAAAAAGAGGATTGAAAACGGATATCCGTTAGATACGGATGCCGGGACGTTTTACTATTTTCTTCAGGATACTGTAGTTGGCATTGCAGATTCCAATAAAGAAAATAATAATGAATACGCGTATTTCTTGTTGAATACGGAAAGAAACCGCAAATTCAGGAAAGGACATAGGAATCAGGTTCATATCTATAATTATCAAACACAATTTGATGATTATGGCTCTTTGATTCTGCCAGTTACGGAAGATGGATACCCCGCCTATAAGAAAACGGAATGGCTTGCAAATGCTGCCATGTTTGGAAAACCAATCTTCTTTGCCGGTTTTATTCTTCCTTTCGTCTTCCTGATTGCTTTTTTCTTCCATAACAAGAAAAAATATCTCTTGTTGAGAAGTATGGGATATAAAAGAAATTCTTTACTGAAGGAAGACTGTATTCTTCATGGCATTGTTCTTCTGCTCAGTTCCCTTCTTTCATTTGGTGTTTCCGAACTTGTCCTATGGATTGCTAATTATTCTTTTTCATTGAGCATTTCTGGAATTCATTCGGGAATTAATTGCTTTGCTCATTCGTACACTCTGCCTCTGATATCCGTAGCTTATGTGTTTGCTTTTGTTATTGTCTTTTTCTTCTTTGCCTACTTCCTTTTACTTAAGAAAAATAGGACAAAACAAGCAAATGAGTTAAAGATAAAATAACAACTAGAAAACCAGGAAACGCAAAGAGGATGCTTTGGTTCCTTTCTATCATATTTCATATCTTTCGGGATACAAAAACGTTGATATCAGTTTCTAAATAATCCAAAAGAAATAAAGGACAAAGGTGCACGTTATTGCCTGCGTTTCAGAAAATACGAATAAGAACTTTTGTCTTTGCTAGTTTCTTTACTATAATATTAGGGAAGCGGGAATTACCTGTTTCTTATCACGGAGGATTAGATTATGACTAAAGGAAACGTTGTTAGGACGAAAGGTGGCAAAGTACTTGTTCTCGCAGATAACAAATACTATATTGTCAAAGGAAATGGAGAGCTCGGATCTGAGATTGAGTTCGATGAACAGAAATCCCTTCCGATGCCTTCTTATCTCTTTGCAATTGCAACGAGGGAAGAAGAAAACCTCGACGATACGCTGGACTTCATCCAGACGCAGTGGTTCAACAACAAGAAGTAGAACAGAAAAGAGGCAGTTTGCCTCTTTTCTTTTTCCTTCTTCCTCTGCTTGGATATAATGAAAGCAGTGAGGAGAGAAACATGAAATTCAGATTACAGGAACATCCTTCTGTCTGGGCGTTTCTTGGCGCCTTGGTTTTATTCGCTGCTTCTTTTGCATTAGCCTATATTTATGATTGGAAGATTTATGCGGTGATACCGATTCCCTTAGCTGGTATTGCGGTGATTGTCTTAGGATATTCTTTGATTAAGGACATTCTGGATTTTGAAAAGAAAAAGAATGAGCTTGAATCAAAAGAAGAGGAAAAACATGACGAAGGAAGAAATTAAAAACAGTCTGAGCTTGTTTCCAGGAGAATGGGATAAGCTTCTTCAACAGGAAAAGGAAAAGCCTTACTACCAGGAACTGGTCGAACGTGTGAGTGAACTCTATAGGACAGAAACTGTGTTTCCACCATTTAACAAGGTTTTCCATGCTTTAGAACTGACTTCGCCGAGCAATATCCGCTGCGTTATCATCGGACAGGATCCTTACTATAATCCAGGACAGGCGAATGGACTTGCTTTCTCAGTGAATCCTGAGACTCCACTTCCGAAATCCTTGATTAATATTTATAAAGAACTCTTCTATGAATTCGGATATCCGATCCCCCAAAACGGCTGTCTGGATGATTGGGCAAAGCAGGGTGTTTTGCTTCTCAATGCTTCTTTGACTGTCACAGAAGGAGAGCCGAACAGCCATTCCAGGCTTGGTTGGCAGACTTTTACCGACGATAGGATCAAGAGGATTGATACTTTTGATAAACCGATCGTCTATCTTCTTTGGGGAAAGTATGCACAGAGCAAAGCAGAAAGGATCAAGAATCCTAAAGCCTGTATTATTAAGACTAGCCATCCTTCTCCTTTGTCTGCAAACCGTGGCTTCTTCTGCTCGGACTGCTTTAAGAAGTGCAACAAGTATTTGAAGGAAAATGGAGCCGGTGAAATCGATTTCCAAATCAAAGATTAGCCTTTTTTCACGTGTTTTCTCTTTTGGTAGCCCTTTTTAGAGTAGAAAACCACAAGAGATAACCTTATAATAGATGTAGTTGTGTGTTGTTCATCAAAGCGAGGTACCATTGTTATGACAGATGAAGAATTATTAGCGAAGATTCAGGAAGAAGCAGATAAGACTGCCGATAATTTTGTATTCAAGAAACATGCGAAGAGGGATTTGATCTATAAGGAAGAACAGACTGATGGAACTACGATCTGCTATGTCCTTGGATCCGATAGGCCGCTTCTTGTTTATCGTATCTTTGTCCTTGATAAAGAGGGAAATGTCAAGGAAAATCCAGACATCCAGAATGCCGTCAATCTTACGCATCATTTCAATAGCGACATCAAGCCGACTAGGAAACTTGTTCCGCCGGCTATTGAAGAGAGCAACGAATACGAGATTCTCTTAGAAAACCGTCTTCCGGATAACGGAGTTGAAATCAAACTGAAATCCACGACTGGACGCAATGTTACGATGGTCGAAAGGTATCGTTATTTCGATTATGTCAGCCGTGTCTTCTTCGTCGCCTGCGTTGCCACTTCTTTTGCTGGACAGTATCTGTTCTCTGTTACTCCGGATAGCAAGCATATCCGTCTGATTATCGATAACGAAGGCAAGCTCCGTGATCGTGTCAATAGGATTACCGAGCTTCTTCAGGCCCGTGTTCTTCCTTCCTATCGTACTATTGCCGATGGTGCCAAGGCTTTGACGGATCATGATACCCGTGGACGTGTCACCTTCAACCAGCAGGATGGAACGAAGGTCGATTATGTTTCCAACTTCTGCTATGACGATCTAGAAAGCGGAAACCGTTTTGCTTTCTTTGTCCAGGAGAAAGATCCAAAACAAGGATTAAGGTTTATCCAGGATGTCGTGACTGGACGTCTCTCCTTATCCCAGGCTTGGGATGATTCCCAAAAAGCCGCTGCCGAAAAAGTCCAGCAGTACAGGAAAGACAAACCGGAAGAGTTCAACAACAAGATCTGCAATTTCTTTGCGGATTCCCTTGATCTCCGTTATAAAGCCTTCAAGGATGGCAAGCTGACGGCAGAAGCTGTCCGTCCAGCTGAATCCGAAACAAAATAACAGGCACAGAAGATGAACAACCGGTTCTTTCAGCTTGATAACGGTAACGGACTTACAGGAACATTCTCTTCCTTTGGTGCCGGTGTCCGTTCTTTGATGCTTAAAGGCAGACCGCTTATTCTGACAATCAAAGACGATGAGGTTTATTTCACTCAGAGTCAGTTCTATGGAAAGACGCTGGGTCGCGTTGCTGGGCGTGTTCCGGATGAAATTTTGATTGGCGGAAAATATTATGCTCTCCCCGGAGATGATCAGAATATCTGTCTGCATGCCGGTTATACCTCTTCTCTTTCCTTTAAGGAATTCAAAGGAGAGGAATTCGAAAATGAAGAGGAAAAGGGTGTCGTCTTTACCTATCTATCCAATGATGGTGAGAACGGCTTTCCTGGAAATCTCCTTGTCCATGTCTACTATTCTTTCCTGAAAAACGGAAAAAACGATTTCCGTATCCGTTTGGATGCTGTTTCCGATAAAGATACCTTGGTTTCCTTGTCGAACCATAGGTATTGGCTCTTCCCGGATAGCGAGGATGTATCTTCCTATCATCTGCAGGTCAAGGCAAAGAAAATCGGACGTTTCAGGAAGGGAACCGAACTCGTTGTAGGAAGGGATGAAATTCCATTTTATCTGGACTTCAACGAAAATCCGAATCTCGGACAGAAGCTGGATGAAAGGAAAAAGAAAATTCCGGAAATCGGAACCTTGGATCATACCTATCTTCTGAAAGAAGGCGATGACCGTATTGTTGTCGAAGACGAACATTATCGCTTGAAAGTCGATACGGATTTTGAAGCGGTCAATTTCTATGTCGATACTTCTCATACCCCGATTGAATTCTCAAACAACGAGAACTTACGGACCAAAGACCGCCGGGGCATTGCAATTGAGCCGGAGACTTTCCCGCTCAGGTCGAATCTTGTTTTAGCGAAAGGTAAACTCTACTCACACGAAAGGGTTTATCATATTGAAGAAAAATAAGGAGAACCGAAAATGAAAATCGAAGAGATGATGAAGCAGATTCCGGATCTTTCTTCCCGTCCGGCTGTTGCTCTTGAAACAACGGTCTTGACTCATGGAAGGCCCTATCCGCAGAATGTCGAATGTGCTCTGAAATGCGAAGAGGAAATTCGCCGTGCCGGCGGTGAACCGTATACGATCGGTATTATCAATGGGCAGATCAAGATTGGTCTTACCAAGGATGAAATCGAATACTTAGGAAAGACGAGGAATGCCGTCAAGGTCTCTCGCCGTGATCTTCCTTATGTCATTGAAAAAGGACTCAATGGCTCGACGACTGTCGCTGCTACGATGATCTTAGCCAAACTAGCCCATATCCGTGTCTTCTCCACTGGCGGCATTGGTGGTGTCCATCGCGGATTCAATGAAACCAGGGATGTTTCTGCTGACTTGGAGGAATTCTCGAAGACCGATGTCAATGTTATCTGCGCCGGTCCGAAGGCAATCCTTGATATCCCTCGTACACTTGAATACTTAGAGACGAAAGGCATTCCGGTCATCGGTTATAAGACCGATAAGAGGCCTCTCTTCTATACTTCCACCAGCAAGTATCCGCTTGATATCCATGCGGATAGTGCAGAGGAGCTTGCCCGTATCCTTCATACTTCCGATGTCTTAGGACTTAAGCAGGGTTCCTTGATTGTCAATCCTTGCCCGGAGAAGTATTCACTAGATGCCGATAGGATGGAAGGCAAGATTGAAGAAGCCCTTGCTAGGATGGAAAAAGACCACATCACTGGCAAGAAGGTCACTCCTTATCTCTTATCCAAACTTGTCGGACTTACTGGCGGCAAATCTCTTGAAACCAATAGGGCTCTCATTGAGAATAATGCCTATGTCGGTGGTTTGCTTGCCAAAGCACTTCTTGAATTAAAGTAAGATTAAAAGAGGCAGCCTCTGAGAAGAAGCTGCCTTTTTTGAGTATGATGGGCATGCCATTGTTCTATGGTGAAAGTCCCAATAGGCGTAGTTGTCGACGAACTATATAGCGACTCACAAAGCGTAGACCGGTGACGGAGCGTGAAAAGAAGTGATAGCGAAATCGTAGCCTCACGGACAGAAACGTGATATTAAGGCGTTGTGGATGGGCTAGTTGGCTCAAAGCAACAAACCCAAAAGACAAACGTAACTCCACGATGTAAATCACGGAGGTAGACGAGGAAAGAGCAATGACTTATCCCATGAGGCCTCACACAGGGTAGCACCTAGAAAATCGAAGTGTGAGGAGTCAGCAGAGGCCATAGTACCTGGAAGCAGGGAAGGACCAAACAATCCGATGTGTCGATTTAAATGTATGTTCTATGTGATAATCCGACACTGCGTCTCAGCTAAGGTGTATCCTTGGAGGAGATGATAAGAAACGTAGGAAGATTCACAGGGAAGCGGAAAGGAGAAAAGACAGCAAACTATGTCCGATTTGCTTGAAAAGATTCTAGATGATGACAACGTTAAGATAGCCATGCAAAGAGTAAAATCGAATGGTGGTACTTTTGGTGTTGATAAAATGGAGTTATCTAAACTTGATGACTACATGGAGGAACATCTAGAAGAAATCAAGCATGAGATACGGACAAGAACCTATGTTCCTAATCCAGTAAAGAGAGTCGAAATCCCGAAGCCTAATGGTGGAGTAAGAAAACTAGGTATCCCGACAGTGGTAGATAGAACAATCCAACAAGCAATTGTTCAAGTCTTATCGCCGATTTGCGAACCTGTCTTCAGTGAATACTCTTATGGATTCAGACCGGGAAGATGTTGCCAGCAAGCAATTATCAAAGCATTAGAATTTATGAATGATGGGTACTTATGGGTTGTGGATATTGACCTAGAGAAATTCTTTGACAATGTTCCGCAAGATAAGCTTATGAGTTATCTTCATCGTATTATCAATGATGGTGATACAGAGAGCCTTATTCGCAAATTTCTAAAGGCAGGGGTAATGGTTAATGACACAACAGAAAAAACGGACATGGGAACACCACAAGGTGGAAACTTATCACCACTACTAAGTAACATCATGTTAACTGAACTCGATAAAGAGCTGGAAGCAAGAGAACTGCACTTTACAAGATATGCGGATGATTGCATTATCCTTGTCAAATCGCATGCTGCTGCTAACCGGGTTATGCACTCGATAACGGGCTTTATTGAGCGAAAATTAGGACTTAAAGTCAACGCAACAAAAACAAAGATTGTCCCACCACAAGACCTAAAATACTTAGGCTTTGGTTTTTGGAAGGATAATGATGGAACTTGGAAAGCAAGACCACACAAGGATCCAAGATGAAGTTCCAAAGAAAAGTGAAGTTACTATGCAAACGCTCATGGGGTGTGGAGCTAGGATATAGAATATCTAAACTCAATGAAGTGACAAGAGGATGGATTAACTACTATCGGATAGGAAGCATGAAAGACTTTCTTATCAATATCTCGAACCACCTTAGAACAATGCTTCGTATCATCATTTGGAAACAATGGAAAGTACCATCAAAAAGACAACAGGGACTTGAAAAACTTGGTATCGATAAGGATAAGGCAAGACAAACAGCATATATGGGAGACCACTATCAATTTGTTTGCACAAAACTTTGAGTAAGAAATGCAACCAGTAAGGAAAAACTAGCCCGCAAGGGGCTAGTTGACCCTCTTGATTACTATCTTAAGAAGGTTTAGTTTGAGGTAGGATTGAACCGCCCATTGCCGAACGGCATGATGGGTGGTGTGAGAGGTGATGGAGATTGAAGATTCTTCAATTTCCTAGCCTACTCGATTGGCTTATTTTCGTTTGATTTCTTCTTTTTTCCTCTTTCGTGGTAGGAGGAAGTACAGGATAGAGAGCGTGAAAAGAAGTGCAAAAGAGAGAAAGGTAATCAGAGAAACAAAGCACCTTGAATAAAAAGGAGTGAAGAAGGTAAGACCGGTTGTTCCGAAATGGCTATTGTAGTAAGGATTCCTGCAGAAAACACTTAGGATTCCAAGTAGGATACCAAAAGCAAAGCCAAGGAAAGAGGAGCCTAGGCATCCGATTAAACTATCTTTCAATAGTTTTTTCCGTGATGTTCCAAGGAAACGAAGCAAGATGTATTTCCGTCGGTTTGCGGTTATGTAACCCAAAATGAAGATGACTAAGAAACCGGGTAATATCCAAAGGAACAGCTTTCCGATTTGTTCTAATCGTAAGGAATGACGATTGAATCCATTCCAAGTGAAGAGCCTTTTTCCTGTCTTTTTATCGGTGCAGATAGGAGCATAAAGGAAAACATTGATGAACCTTGAAGGGTCTGAGCTCAGAAAGGCTTCTTGGTTTCTGCTGTTGTTCGGAACAAAGAAGAGACGGCTTTGGTTTAGATAGGTTCCTTGTCCGCAAAAAATTGTTTCTGTTTTAAAAGCGTAGATGAGCCGTGCTTTCGAATCCGGTCTGTGATTAGCGTCTGTTGGATCATAGTCTTTGTATTTTAGTGCGATTGTATTCGGATTTTCTGCTTTATAGATGCCGACAATTTCAAAAGAACATTGTTGCTCCCGTGATTTTATCTTTGAACCGATTCTAAGTTCAGGATTATTCCTCTGACATATGTCAGGAATTATGCACTCGAATTGCTCGGTAGGATATTTTCCTTCCGTTAGTTTAACTTTATCTGGATCATTATCTTGGTAGATACAGATTCCTTCGAAGGTCTTTCCCGGAATTTTATAGTCTTCTCCGCCTGTTTGGGTGTTTTCATTAACACTTAACGCATTGGCATAGACCACTGGATATACGATTGTTTCATCTGGAAGCGGGTGGAAGGTCGGAAGAACAGGTGCTGTTTGTAGGAACACCTGATTGCATGCTTCTTGATAGGGTGATTTGGTCCTGACCTCTCCAGTATCTGAAAAATTGGTAGTGGTTTCTGTTGATTTTGAAACAGAAATACTCCAGAAGGAAAAGATGGTGAGAAGGACACAGAACACAGCAAGAAGACCATGGAATTTCTTGTCTGTTTTGAAGCTGCTAAGCAGAGGGCTTGTATAGAAGCTCTTCTTTTTCTTCACAGTAGTCTCTGAATCATCAAAGGCTCCTTCTTTTTCCTCTGTCAGCTTTCCATCCTTCCTTTTCAAAATAAAAGCATCTTTTGTGAACCATTCCGGCCTGTTATCATGGGTAGCAAAGATGACAAGACGATTTTTCGATAGGTCAAGAACATATCTCAGAATCTTCTCTGTACTGATAGGATCCAGATTAGAGGTGATTTCGTCAAGCAGGATGATTCGTTTATCCGCATATAGGGCTTGTCCAAAACAAAGACGCTCTTTCTCGCCTTCACTTAGTTCCTTGCATTTCTCGTTAAGGACGTTTTCTAGTCCAAGATCCGTAAGGATTTTTTTTGCCTTCTCTTTGTCCTTTTTCTCATAAGGGAGAAGGAAGTCATCGATTACCTTCCTGTCCTCAAAGAAAAGGGCATCCTGTGCAACATAGGAGACATAATTGTCAGAAAAGGATTCTCTATTCTTCTTAGATAGTTCCTCTCCTGAACAGGAGATTGTTCCCTCGTAGTCCGTCTCTTTTCCAGACAGAATGTTCAGCAGGGTTGACTTTCCAGATCCGTTTTCTCCAAAAAGAAGGTAGAGTCCGTTCGGATAGAAGGAATAGGAAAGGGCAGAAAGTACTTTCTGCTCTCCGTAGTTCTTTGAGAGAGAATTAAGAGAAAGAAATCTGTTTTCTTTAATAGGTTCCATAGAATCCATAGTCCGTGTGATTTGTTGTATATGAACCGCTCGTGGCTGAAGAAGTAGTCATAGAGTATTCTACTTTGTAGTCAAAAGAATAGCTGCTATACACAATTCCATCGTTCTTGACTTCCATCCTGTAGTAACAATCCATGCGGTAGTTTCCACCATATGTTGGGTCGAATATATAAACCCATTCTTGCTGAGTATTATTGCGTGGCGCAGTTGCTTGAGAAACCTTTGGCGCGGAACCTGACAGAACTGCTTGACCAGAAAAAGATAGTGTCACTCCTTTCGAACCAGAGACTGATAACTTCGCCCCATCAGTCAGATTTACCCCAGCACCTAAGCTACTTGAGTAGTTGTATGAGGTACTATAGCTTGATGCATTTTGATAAGTGAGTGAAGATGTGTTTTCACATGGCCAGGAACGAATATAAGCAAAAGAAGAACTTTTTTTGAATGAATTTTCCTTTTTTTGATAAGGAAGAATGTGAATATAGCCATGATCTAGTTTCGAACCGACATCGTATTCACTATGGCCACTGTAGTGAGGAATGCACCCAGGAATGAAGTTGACTTGCACATGAATAATGTATAATCTGGAAATATCTGTCAATTGGGAATAGTAATAATCAGAATTATAGTTCCTGTATCCAGAGCTTCCTCCACTAACATAGACCTCCTCGTCTTCTCCTCCTTCATAAGTGAACCCTTCAATTTCTGGATGGTTGCGTCTTGTCAGCTTGATATTCGTAGGTTGATTGAAGGAGAGAAATGGTAGATACGAAAAACTGAGGCCGCTTAGTGTGACTAAAGCGACTAATTTTTTTAAAGCTTTCATTGTTAGCTCCTTTTATTTTGATATAGTATAGCACTAAAAAAAGACATGGCGTAAAATTACTTATGATAATTGACATAACACAGAAGAAAAATGAAGACACTTGAATCCGAATGAATCAGAAAACTATCCTTTTGTTTGAACTCTTCTTTTCTTTTCGCTATTCTAGATAGAGAAGATGAAAGGAGGCAGAAAGAATGAAAGCATTAGTTACCGGTGGAACCGGCGGAATTGGGAAAGACAGGGCTCTAAGTTTATTAAAAAGAGGATATGAAGTAAGGGTGGTTTCCCGGAAAGAGGGCGAATTCTCCGATAGGAAGAAACAGTTTCCAGAAGGAAAACTGACGTTTGCATCCTATGATCTTTCAAAAGAAGAGGAATGCTATCATTTATTAAAGGATACAGAGAACATTGACTTTGATGTCTTTATCAACAATGCCGGCTTTGGTGATATCGGATATAGGGAAAAGACTGATTTGAATAAGGAAGTGAATAGGCTCAAGCTTAACGATATTGCAACCTTGATTTTAGTAAAGTCTTTCCTTCTTCGTTTCAAGAAGAAAAATAAGGGACATGTTCTAAGGACGGCTTCTGCGGCTGCGTTTGGCGTTGCGCCTTATAGGAATGTCTACTATGCTTCGAAAGCGTTTGTTTATTCTTTAGCCCATGGCTATTACCGTGAACTGAAAGATGCTAAGAGCAAAGTGACTCTTTCTGTTTTATGCCCAGGACCGGTTAAGACAAACTTTGAAAAAGTTGCCAATGCAAAGTTCACCATCCATTCTCTGACTTCCCCTTATGTCGGAGAATATGCTGTCAAAAAGAGGCTAAAAGGAAAATTTGAGATTGTCCCTGGATTTACAATCAAACTTGGACATGTTTTCTCTCACTTGGTTCCAAAAAAGAGGATTTCCAAGGTTCTTCGTAAGCAATCGGAGATGAAAGAATAAATTGAAAAAGTCCCGAAAACACGGGACTTTTTCAATGGCCTAAAAATTAAATCGAAAGAATTAGCACTTTGCCCTTGAAATTGCTAATTTCGTGCCTATAATTAATCTTGGCCCTACAGAAAGGGTGATGGAGGAAATCAAATGATTAAACCGTTACGCGATTATGTCGTCTTAGAGAAGCTTCCGGAAGAAAAGAAAGTCGGAAGCATTATCATTGCTAGTAGCAAGACGGATAACGATTCTGCTATTGCTACTGTTATTGCTGTCGGTCCTGGCTATACCGATAAAGAAGGACATAAGATCGTTGTTGAAGCCAAAGTCGGTCAGAAAGTCATTTATAAGAAATATTCGACTACGGATTACGAGGAAGGCGGAAAGAAGCTTAGGCTGATCCGCGATGAAGATATCCTCGCTGTTGTTGACTAATCATCAAAGGAGAATTACTGAATATGGCAAAGAAAGTTTCTTATGGAAAAGAAGCCCGCGACAATAGGCTCAAGGGCGTTGATGTCTTAGCTGATACGGTAAAGCTTACCCTTGGCCCTAAGGGCCGTAATGTTGCTCTTGACCGTGGTTATGGTTCTCCAATTATCGTGAATGATGGTGTCACTATCGCTCGTGAAATCGAACTGGAGGACAAGGAACAGAACGCAGGTGCTAAGCTTGTCTACGAAGTCGCGAACAAGACCAATGATGTTGCCGGCGATGGAACCACCACTGCCACTGTCTTAGCCCAGGCTAGGATTCATGAAGGCTTCAAAGCTCTTGATCGCGGCGCCAATCCGGTTCTTGTCCGTTCTGGTATTGATAAAGCTGCTCATGAGGTCGGCGACTATCTTTTGAAGCATAGCAAGAAGATTGATACTTCTGCTGATATTGCTGCTGTTGCCGGTATTTCTGCTGGCGATGAGGCAATCGGAAAGACGATTGCTGAGGCTAGGGATAAGGTCGGCAAAGATGGCGTTATCACTGTCGAAGAAGGCAAAGGCTTCGATACGACTCTTGATGTTGTCCAGGGAAGGCAGTTTGATAAAGGCTATATTTCTCCTTACAGGGTCACAGATTCTGAAAAGAGGATTGCAACCCTAGAGAATGCCTATATCATGGTTACAGACCAGAAGGTCTCTAACTTACAGGATATTCTTCCTAGGTTACAGGCCGTTGTGGAGTCTCATCGTCCGTTATTGATTATTGCCGATGATGTCGACAATGATGTTTCTTCTACTCTTATTGTCAACAAGCTCCGCGGCACTTTCAACGTTGTTGCTGTCAAGGCTCCGGAATTCGGTGATAATCAGAAGAACATTCTTCAGGATATTGCTGTCAGGACTGGTGCAAAGTTCTATTCTAAGGACCTCAACAGGAACCTCAAGGATATCTCTTTGGATGATCTTGGCTCTGCTAAGAAAGTCAAGGTTACCAAAGACAATACCACCATTATCGATGGTGCTGGTTCTGCAGAAGATGTTTCTGCCCGTGTGGCTGAACTCAAAGGTCAGATTGCCGAAGTCACTTCCGACTATGACAAGAAGAACCTCCAGAAACGTATTGCAAAGCTCTCTGCCGGTGTCGCTGTCATCCGTGTCGGTGCTTTGACTGAGACCGAGAGGAAAGACAAGAAGCTCCGTCTTGAAGATGCTATCAACGCAACCGCTGCTGCTGTCGATGAAGGTGTTGTCGAAGGCGGTGGAATTGCGCTTAGGAAGTGCTATAAGGAATTAAAAGGCAAGATCAAGGATGAAGATCCGGATGTCCAGAAAGGCATCGACGTTGTCCTCAATGCCCTTGTTGCTCCGCTTTCCCAGATGGCTATCAATGCTGGTTTCGATGCTGGCGAAGTCATTGATGCTGCTAAAGCACGTAAGGATGATAAGGGTTTCGATGTCAAGACTGGCAAATGGATTAACAGGATGGATAATGGCATTATCGATCCGACTAAGGTCACCCGTACTGCTGTTGTGAACTCTGCTTCTATTGCTTCCTTATTCATTACGACTGAAGCTGTCGTTACGGAAATCCCTAAACCGGCTGCACCGGCTGCTGCTCCGGCAGGAAACAGGGATAGGGGATATTAATCCTCTTTCCGTTATTCAATAGAATTTGGCTCCTTCCCTTGGATATGCCAAGGATCTAGGAGCCTTTTTTGTTTAAAAACTGAGAAAGCGCTTAAATAGACAAAATAATTTAAGTGTCGATTTATGGTGTGCAAATGTGGTTTTTGCACGGCTCTAGAAATATATATGAACCCCATAACAAATGGCAAAAAAACCCGAAAAATCCGATATTTCTTTTATTTCAATGATTTTTTAAAAATGTATAGTTAAAGAGATATTTACCCACTAAAAAATTCAAAAAATCACTTTATAATCGGCACTTTTGGCTAGAAAAAATATTGCGAACAGATTGTAAATTATTCTAAAATATCGCTGTTTTTAAGGAGGACCATCTATGGAAGGTCTATTTCTAGCTAGTAGTACCAATTCAATTGGTGCTAACCTTGCTGAGGCCAGGAGCTCTACGACTCTTTGGACTAACATCGCCAAAACCGTTATCTTCATTCTTGCCGGTTTCATCTTTACCAAGAAGAAATGGCTGCCAGACAACACCGGTAAAACTCTGACGAAGTTCGTCAGGAAAGTCTGTCTGCCGTGTCTTGCATTCTGCTCGTTCAGGAGTGCTTTCACTGTTCAGGGCGGTATTGACGCAGCCGTTAACTTCGTTTTAGGATTCGTTTTCTACATCGGCTTCATCTTCTTATCTAAGCTGATTTTCATCTGGGTTAAGGATAAGGATAAACGTCTGGTATTATCCGTCCTGTTTGCCTTTGGTTCGACTACGTTCTTCGGTTATCCGCTTGTTGTTGCTATCTATGGCAATGCTGCTGGCAATGACTTCAACTTAAGGAATGTTGCCTATCGTGTCTTCTTATACTCCTATGCTTATAGGGCTATCGCTGGTATCAATAAGGAAAACGGCGGAAAGGATGCCTCCTTCGCTGCTATCTGCAAGAAGGTCTTCCTCAATCCAATCATCATTGCTACCTTCGCGGGTCTTCTCTTATGGGTCTTACAGGCAATTCCGGGATCTGCTATGGTTCGTACGGATTGGCTTAAACCGAACACTTCTCTTGCTGCTGATAAGATTCAGTATGTTGCCTTCTGGCGTTTCGACGTCACGCTTCCGTGGATCTTCCAGGCCGCAAAGACTCTTGGAAGCTTAGCTTCTACGATTATTCTCTTCGCTATTGGATGCACTCTTGGCGGAACGAATATTGCTGATGCTGTCAAAGACAAGTATGCTTGGGCATGGACCGGCTTGAAGGTCATTGTTGCTCCGCTTGTTGTCCTTGGCATTCTCTTCGCTGTCGAAGCCATTGCCAAAGCCTGTGGTTTCCCGAAGCTTATCTCTGCTGATACGCTCCATTCTTCTGTCATCACTTGGATGGTTCCGCCGGCAACTGTTGCTGTTGGATACTGCATCAACTACGATAAGGAAAAGGAGATGGCATCTCATCTCTCCTTAGTCGGTACCTTAGGTTCTGTTATCGGTATCGTTATCTGGGTTATTGTCCTCACTGTTATCGATGCAACCGGATTCTTCTACGTTGCTTAATAGGAGATTGAACAATGTCTGAAAAGATTGAAAAGAAAATTGTCTGTTTCGGTGTCCGTGACTATGAGAAGCCGTACTTCGAGAAACTCGGAAAACAGTATGGCTATGAGCTTGTCCTTCGTCCGGAATATCTCAACGATAGCATCCTTGATTTAGCCAAGGGCTATCAGATCGTTATGGTCCGCGGCAACTGCAATGTCTCTGCCAATGGAAGGAAATACCTCCATGACAATGGACTTCGCTATTATCTTACCCGTACGGCAGGATATAACCATGTCGATATCAACGCCTGCAAAGAGCTTGGCATTGAGACTGCCTTTGTCCCTGGCTATTCCCCGAATGCTATTTCGGAGCTTGCTCTTACCTTAGCTAGGTCTTTGCTCCGCAATGTTGCTTACACTACGGATCAGACTCACAACGGACATTTCAAGGTTACAAACCAGAGGTTCTCCCGGGAAGTCCGTGGTTGCACTGTTGGTATCATCGGATGCGGACGTATTGGATGCACCACTGCTTCTCTCTTCAAGGGTCTTGGTGCAAAGGTTATCGGCTATGATGTCTTCCAGTCGGATAAAGCCAAGGAACTAGTCCAGTTCGAGGATGTCGATTCCTTCTTCAAGGATGCCGATATCGTTATCTGCCATAGGGCTTACTTCAAAGGCAAGAATGATAACTTCATCAATGCCGAGAAGATCAATGAGAGGAAAGATGGTTCTATCCTTGTCAATGTTGCCCGTGGTCAGGTTTTAGATACTAAGGCTGCCTTAGATGCAGTTAAGTCTGGCAAGTTGGCTGGTCTTGGTCTGGATGTCATTGATGATGAGAAGAACCTCTTCAACCATGACTTTGATCCGAAACACAGGGACACTCCGATTCATCAGGAAATCGTGGATCTCTATCCGCGGGTTCTCATTACTCCGCATGTCGGCTCTGCAACGGATTTAGCCCTTGTTGATAGGATTGAGATTTCCTTGAAGAACAGGGACGAATATCTTGCTACTGGTCACTGCAAAAATTCTTTGATTAAGTAGTTCTGATTTTCTAAAAAATAAAGCCGTTTCTCATATTGAGGAGCGGCTT
>DHKY01000016.1 GCA_002404995.1 Caryophanales bacterium UBA4682
CCTGTAATTAGCAGGTTTCTAAGTCCATCGCGGCTGCCTTTACGCCACGTCCGCAGAAAGAGGATGCTTATGTATTTTAACGCAAAGTAGGTTTGATACCAACAAGAAGTTGAAGAAGTCATCCAAGGCAGCGATGGCTGCCTTGGATATTAATTGTTCCAAAGTCTTTTTTCGGAGAATTTCTGCAAGGACCATAGTCCAAGGGAGATAAGGAAGGTAGCAAGATACCTGACAATTGCAACAATTGGAACTGCCCACATCTTACCTCCGAAAGTAAAGCCATAGAAGTCTTCCCAGATTTTCCTTCCGATGACACAGGTAAGGTAGACGATACTATAGAGTGCCATTGGCAGAACTCCAAGCAAAGAAGATTTCAGGCTGACTTTGTCTTTTCCGGTAAGAATTAAAACCGATAGGATTCCAAGAATCGGGACAATTAAATGAAGATAAAGCCCTGTTCCTGAGAAAAGATGACTATAGCCCTGTCTTGGTCCTAAGAAGAATAGAACGGTAAGGAAGGTCAAAGTGATGCTGGAAGCTCCCCTTAGTTCTAAGATCATTACTGGTTTAGGAAGAATGTTTTTTCCTTTCATAATACCTTGAATATGGTAAGGAAGACAGACTAGGGAAGTCAGTGCAAAGAAGATATTCGATAGGTTCGTAAAGTAACGGAACCTTCTTGCATCGGAAGACCTGTTGGCGGTATTGGCTTTCCTTAGACTTAGAACGACACAATAAGAAACCAGGATGATGGAAACAAGTTCTAAGATAGAAGAAATCGAATAAAGAAGTCTTGTTTTCTTGGCTGTATTCATATCGTTTCCCTCCTTATTGGGTTTGATAGAGATAAATTTCTGAAGCAATATTATAGATAAAACCATAAGGAAAACCATACAAGGATCTTTTATTAGATAAAAATATAGTTCCTTTCATCTATTTTGATAAAAGATCTTCCATAGAAGAAATAGGACTGCAGATTTAAGCCCTTTTAATTCATATGAATATTAATACGGAAACATTTAAAAACTTGACTTAGTTAAATACAATAAGTAAAATACAAATAGGATGAGTGCAAACGAATAAGTATATTCTTACATTAATCTGTAGTTCGATTCTTGAACGTGTGGGTAATACACTTGTTGATTCTTGACTAAGCTCTTTGTCTACTTAGAACGGATTTCAAGGTGACACTTCGATTTAATAGAAGAAGGGTTTGATACTATGGCTATTTTAAAGGATTATTTACGGAAATGAAAAAACTCAATTATATGATTTTAGGATTCATACCTTTTCTCTTCTTACCCTCCTGTTTCCATTCTACAAGAGAAAAGGATACCTCCATCCACAAGGATGAAAAATGCCTAGTAAAAGATGCAAACCAAAAGGAAATCCTTGAACTAGGAAACAAGGGAGTCATCAAAGAGCAGAAAGATGGCAAAATCCTCTATATCTGGACAGTTGATTTCAAGACCAAGGTTGAGGAAGTCTCTCTTGTCAAAGAAGACTTCCTCTTCTACGACAATAGCGAGGGAAACTACCCGATGGTAACTACCTACACCTCTGATTCCCTAGAAAACAGAGAAAAGAACGGATATGATGCCATCGAAGAAGGATTCAAAGGTACTTCTTCCTACTCTTTTTGTTTTTCTATCGCTGATAGCCAGAGGAAAATCAAGATGCCAACCAGGATGGTATTTGCGGACAAAGAGTTTACCGAAAACAACCGCATCCTAACAAAATAAAAGGCAGTCCTTCTTGATAGGACTGCCTCTTTTATTGAATATGATCGATTGTTTTCAGCCTGTCCTCAACATCTGCATCACTTGGCCTACGATAGTCTCCTCTCGGAGAGAGGGATAAGGTGCCGACTTTCGGACCATCCGGAAGGCAGCTACGCTTAAAGGCCTGGGAATAGAAACGGGAATAGAAGCGCTTTTCGCTTGCCTTCAGTTCGTCTAAAGATAGCTTTGGATAAGCAAGGGAGGCAAGGAGAAGGATCTTTTCCGGAGAGTATCCGTATCGGAGCAGATAGAAGAGGAAGAAATCATTCAGATCGTATTTTCCGACCTTCTCTTCCGTCATCTGGCTGATCTTTCCATCCTTATTCGGAGTCAGTTCCGGAGTAATCGGAGTATCTAGGATCGAAAGAAGCGTTTTGCTAAGTGCATCGTTCTGACAATAGGAAGCATAGCTTCTTACTAAATACTTGACCAAGGTCTTCGGGATGGAGGCATTGACTCCATACCTGCTCCTATGGTCCCCGTTATAGGTGCACCAGCCAAGGGCTAATTCTGAGAGGTCTCCGGTTCCGACGACAATGCCTCCTCTCCTATTGGCGACATCCCTAAGGATATAAGTCCGCCTTCTAGCCTGTGCATTCTCATAGGCCGTGTCTTTTTCTCCTAAGTAAGAGAGCGGATGATCAATATCCTTAAGATGTTTTTCCACGCTATCATGGATATCTACTTCATGGATTTCGCATCCGATTTCCTTCCTCAGGTTCCGGGAGTTAAAATAGGTCAGAGAGGACGTGTTTCCTCTGTTCGGCCTTGTGTATCCAATCAGGTTCACATCCGGAACAAACTTCTTCGTCTCGTTCCTGACTAAGAGGGCAAGAGTGGAATCAAGTCCGCCAGAGACACCGACAATCAGGTTCTTCAGTCCTGTTTTTCTTACCCGTGTTGCTAAGCCGTGGGCTTGGATCGAGAGAATCGTCTTTGCTCTCTCTTCCCTCTCCTTATCATCCGGAATGAAGGGGAAGGGGTTGACACGGTAGTTTTCTTCTTCCAGAGCGCCTCTCAAAGCAGAGACAGCGATATCCTTTTCTTCTCCTAAGCGGGAAAGAGAACAGGGAATCCTACGACAGGAAAATGCTTCTGTTCCAAAGCTAGTCTGATGGATTCTGTTATGAAGGCTCTTTGCATAATCGAGGATGACTTTCTTGACGCTTCCTGGTTTCGGATAGATTTCATCCAGAACCAGACTTCCATTATCTCCGACAATCCTGTTACCAGAGAAGACAAGATCGGTTGAGCTCTCGTCTTCCCCGCTAGAGACATAAAGGTACTGAAGATAACAGCTTCCCGACTGTCCTAAGACAAGCTGCTTGCGGTAATCATGCTTGCCGATAACTTCATCGGAAGCGGATAGGTTGACAATGACATTTGCACCTTTCAAGGCGAGGTGAGTACTTGGCTTATCCGGAACGAAGAGGTCTTCGCAGATTTCTCCTCCGATCACTAAGTCATTGTCTTTGAAAAGAAGGTCGGTTCCAAAAGGTATTTCTTCGCTATCGAGTAAGATGGCATCATTTTCGATTCCTTTTCCTTCCTTGAACCAACGTTCTTCATAGAATTCCGAATAATTCGGAAGATAAGATTTCGGAACAAAGCCAAGGATCTTTCCCTCGTTGATAAAGGCAGCGACATTGTAAAGGGAATTCTTTTTAGCTAAGGGAAGACCAAGGATGATCCTTGAACCCTTGTTTTCCTTCGAGGCTTCTTTGATTTCCTCTAAGGCAGAAAGGCAGCTGTTTAGGATTTCCTCCTGGAAAAACAAGTCTCCGCACGTATAACCGGTCAACGAAAGCTCCGGAAAAAGAAGAATCTGACAGTCCTTATTCTCTCCCCTTGTCTTAAGGATTTCGTCTTTGTTGAAGCTTACGTTTCCGACTTTCCTTTTCGGAACGCATAGTCCTGCTTTAAACCTCGTGTTTTTCATAGGATAAAAGCTCCTTTCTGATTTCCTTTGGAACTAAGGAAGAGACATCCTTCCCTTGTTTCCTATTCTTCCGGACCATGGAAGAGGAAAGATCCTGATAATCCGTCTTAGGCGGAATCAGCGTGAAATAGTTCTCACGCTTTTTCAGATAAGGGGAATCCTGGATGATCTCCTTAAGGTCCCTTCCGTTTCTCGACCTCACGACGAAGCCGAACTCCTTGCCAATCTCATCGACATATTTCCATCCGGTTTCGAGTTCAATCAGCTTATCGCTTCCAATCAGAAGGGAAACCTTCTGATATCCCTTCCCTAAGGCCTTCAGGGTCAGGTAAGTGCGGGGCTGAACAACCTGCTTTAGTTCATAATCCGAGACTTCCCTGAAAGGATAGTCTTCTTTGACAAGATTGAGCCTTCTTAATCTTTCTTCGTCTTGATAGGCAAAATCCTTCTCTTGGACTTTCTGGATATAGACAGACTTGGATGGAACAAAGACGACCTTATCATAACGGATATAGGAAAGGGCATAGCGTGCCCTTTCCAAGTGGGCAATGGTAATCGGATTAAAAGCGCCAGCAAAGACGAGGGCTTTCTCTTTAGAGGGTTCCCCCATGGAGCTTTTCATACCTTTCTTCCCGCCTGTTGTAGACTTTCTCAGTCCTGTCGACATAATGGACATGGGGGACTTCCCTTCTCAGTTCGCTCTCCCAGACATGGTTCTCAAGCTGGTCTTTGATATATTCCTTCTTTTCCTTGATAGAAGGAAGCGGGTGATCGAGCTTGCCCTCTACAATGAAAGGAACCAGGATCTTCTCAATCCGCTTTGGAATGATGACTCTCTTCCGCTCGAACTCATCCCGGTCAAGGGAAATGATCGTCAGAGGCTCGCCTGCCTTTAACTCTTCCTCATCCAGGGAGATAACATCACATTGCCCCTGATCATTCTCATCAAAGACACGCCATGCCCTCAGCTTGCCAGGGATAATCGCCTTGGAAGCACTGTCTGAGCACTTCCTCTTAGGAGTATAACTTCCGTCTTCTTCTTTGACTGCTACAAGCTTATACACACCACCGAAAACCGGATCAGCAGAAGAAGTAATCAATCGTTCTCCGACACCATAGGAATCGAAATGAGCGTCCTGATAGATTTCCCTGTTTGCCCTCTTATGCTCGTCAAGAGAATTAGATGCAACAAGCTTGATATAAGGCTTACCAGCAGCATCAAGGGCTTTTCTCAGCTTCTTATATTCCCGTGCTAAATCACCGGAATCGATTCTGGCCGCCTTGACTCGCTTATTTGGATCATTGGGATACTTCTTAATCCTTTCGTCATCGATCTTGATAAGATTCGGAAGACCGGAATGGAGAATGGAATAAGTATCCAAAAGAAGGGACACATTGTCTGGATAAGTATTGGCAAAGGCACGGAAAGCCTCCAGTTCGCTCGGGAAGAACTCGATAAAGGAATGGGCAACCGTTCCAACCGCCTTGACATCGCTTCCGTACTTCCTTTCTGCTAAGCAGTCCGCCGTTCCGACACATCCGCCCAGGATTGCACAATAGGCACCCTCATTGCCGGCGCTCTCGCCTTGGGCACGTCTCGTTCCGAATTCCCTGACATTTCTCTTCGTGTGGGTGGCAAGACCGGAAATCCGGGTCGCCTTGGTCGTAATCAGGGAATGGAAATTCCTGGTCTGGAGAAGATAAGTCTCGATCAGGATGGCTCCGACCCTGTCGCATTCAATGCGGACCCTTGGAACCTGCGGATAACAGACGGTACCTTCCTTTAAGGCATACCTGTTTCCTTTCCAACGATACGTGGAAAGATACTCAAGGAATTTCTCATCCCTTCCTTTATATCTCAGATAAGCAAGGTCCTTCTCCGTGAAATGATAATTCAGAAGGAATTTGGTAAGTTTATCTTGGCCGGCAGAGATTGAATAGCCCCTGTCTTCCGGATTCTTCCGGAAGAACCTGTCGAAGACAAGGACCTTGTCCTTGTATCCGTTCAGGAAGAGGCAGTTCGCCCTGGAAAATTCATAAAAATCAGTTACCCTCGCCGAATTGTCGTAGTCTTCATCCGGAAGGAATGGTTCAGCTTTGATCATAGAAAAAATATACTCCTTAACAGAATTATTATAAGGCTTAAAGGAAAGAGGGCAAAGAATGAGCGCTTTCCTCTGTCTTTTCTTGTTCTGGAAAGTAAAACACTATCCCTTATTATTTTACTAATGTATAATAGAAAAAGGAGTTAATCATCATGGAACGCAAAGAATACGATCAGACCTATCAATGCATAAAAAGGGAAAAGGAAGAGGAAGAGGACCGTCTCTCCTTAAGCCTGAAAGAAAGCAAAAGACAGTTACGGAACCAGAAAAAGAATCTAAAGAAAGAATATAAAGAAGAGAAGAGAGATATTCGGAAACAGAAGAAAGACGCCAAACAGGAGTGTAAGGATAAGCTCGTTTATCTCAATGAGACCTTCTTCGGAAAAGCACACAAGAATAAGAACATGGAAAAGAAGAGGTCACCGGAAGAAAGGCGTGCCCTAAGAAATCGTTATAAGCTTCCGATGTATTCCCGGAGCGAGGAAATCTTCAATAGGGTCACCCATATCGTCGGAGCTGGAAGGGGAGTTATCAGGCTGATACTATCTGTTTTCTTCTCCTTGAAGTTCAAACCAGGAGATAACGTCGTTCTCTGGTCTAGGATCACCTTCTCTCTGACAAGCATCTTCCTCTATACGAACTCTGCTCTGTACCATGGACTCTATGTCAACCGCGGAAAATCCGTCTTCCAAGTTCTAGACCACTGCACCATCTATGTTCTGATTGCGGGAAGCTATACTCCGATTGTCTTATTAGGCCTTAGTACATTGTCACCCTGGCATTACGTCTACCTCGGATTCGTTTATTCCTTAGCTATCTTAGGAGTTGTCCTCAACGCGACTAGGATGCGTAAGTTCGTAGTCAAAGTCATCTCTAGGATCATCTATATTGCCTTAGGCTGGTCGATTATCTGCTTCTATCCGATTCTGGTAGCCAATTTGGGACTTTCTTCTGTCTGGCTTTTAATCGGAGGCGGCGTTGCTTACACAGTCGGCTCTATTCTCTATGGAATTGGTTCTAAGAAGAAATACTGGCATTCCATCTTCCATATTTTCTGCTTGGCTGGAACACTTCTTCAGTTCCTCTCTGTCCTTCTCTACCCTGTTATCGGATTGTAAAAAACGGTGTCCGGAAACGGACACCTTTTTAGTGAAAAGCCTTTTCAGAAGTGAATTCAGCAAATGCGCTTTCATATAACGATAATCATTATTTTTTTGGCTATGTAATATTTCAAATCTTTCCTAGTGCAGAATTTGATTACTAGAACAGGAGGTATTGAGTCATGGAAATAACATTGCTTCTGACCATATCGACCTGTCTAACGATAGGCAACGGGACTTATGTAACAGGATCCAGCATCGATTCGTTGAAAGACAAAGCAGATGAGGTCTTGCAGATTGCAGGAGAAAGCAACCCTTTTTTTGATCTAGTGTTCTCTGCAGTGATGAGTTTATGCTCTTGCACAAAAACAAATAAGCTATACACGGAAAGTCGACGGATGATTCTTTCTAATCATGTGTTTCTATTCCGTATGAATCATAGAGTTAAGGATTCAACTTATTGTTGAACTTAAGAAAATGATTTGATACAATCCTTACCCGTACAGACAGTTCGACGTTACCATCCTGTCTATAAACAAAACCAGGAACACAAAGATTACATTATGATGCACTCTTTTGTCTCTGGAAGGAGTGCATTTTTTCATTCCTTCTTGGTAGAAATGGAGAAAATTATGGAAGAGAGAGAAGTTACGGGACTAAAGACGAGAATCAAAAACTATTTTGCCTGCTTCAAATTAGATACGAGAAGTATTGCATCCAATGCAATCATTGCAGCTAGGTATACGGCTTTGACCTATGCGTTCTTCTTCTGCTCCTACGGAAATGTACAAGTCCGTATATCTGAATTCATGGTACTATTAGTATTCTTCAATCCAAATTATATCTACGGTCTCACCATCGGTTGCGTCTTAAGCAACATCTATGCTCCTGCTAGGTCAAGCTTCTGTTCACCGTTAGACATTGCAATCGGAACCTTGGCTACGATCGTAGCTTTATTCTTGATTTCTTGGTGCAGACATAGGTTTGTAGCTACTTTGTTCCCTGCTATTACGAACGGCCTTCTCCTATCTTGGGAATTCACATTCATCACCAATACGGAAGGGAATGCAGGCAGTGTCCTCTACTGGACAAACTTCGGCTTTGTTGCCCTAGGTGAAATCATTGCCGTCTCCATACTGGGTTACTGGATCTTCTATTTCCTTGCGAAGAAAAACAAGAACTTCCTTAAGCTGATTGGCGCGAAGCAGAATCTTGACTTCAAGTGGTAGTCTATAAATAAAAGCATTTCTTGTTGAAATAAGGAAAATAATAGTTTTAGACAATGAAAAACAGGAAGACAGAAGCCTCTTCCTGTTTTTTATTATCAAATTGTCTGGTGAATAGTATAGACATAGAACCATTGAACAAGGAACAAAAAAAGGGCTGCCGGCCCGGACTTTCCAGTCTGAGTTTTTAAACAGCCCCTTTTTATTAGCCTAGATTTATGAGCAAGCCCTATTGTAAAAGCGCTTTCAAAAAGAAAATTTGATTTTCCCTACTATACACTCATCTATAGTCCGTTTCTTCGTGTTAGAATCCAATAATGCCAGGCAGGAGGAATTGGATTATGGAAATAACATTGCTTCTAACAATATCGACTTGTCTTACGATAGGCAACGGGAACTATGTCACAGGATCAAGCATCGATTCGTTGAAAGACAAGGCTGAAGAGATTTTACAGATTGCAGGAGAAAGGAACCCTTCTTCTCTCGATGTTCCAGAAGATTTTGATATGGAACGGATGGATTACACAAGGGAAATGCTAAGGCTTGATTCGCTTCCGTCCTTTGGCCTTGTGTCTGCCGATATTCTTCCTGATTTTTTGGATTTTTCTAAGGAAGAGGAGGAGAGCAAAAACCTCAATCCCTATTTTACTTTTGAAGGAAGGCAGAACAGTGCTCTTTATGGGCAAGGTGATTTGGAGCATTCTGCTGCGAAAGAGTTCATTCGTTTGCTTCTTGACACCGATCATTACGAAGAAGAAAGCGAAGCTGGAGATGGTGCTCCGTTGGTTGATCAAAATGTCGTTACTGAGGGGACTTCTCTGGAAGAGGCGGACAAGGCCTTAGCGGACGTTGACGTTTCTGCCAATGAAGACGATAATCTTCTTCCGATTATAGAGAATCATGACGACACTATACTAGAGGCCCGTGTTAACGGACGTTATCCGGAATATATTCTTTTTGGCGTCGACTTCACACCGGACACCTGCATTTCCTTCTACAATATTGTCAGCAACTGGCTGAACAAAAAGGCGGCTACCTTGTTCATTGATAAATCTGGAATCTGGGATGACTTTGTTTTCCTTGTTCGTAGGAACCCTTCTTTTGATCTAGTGTTCTCTGCAGTGATGAGTTTCTTCTCCGGCATTTGGTCGGAAATAATGCAGTTCTTCTCTGCCGGCGGGACAATCAGTGTTATCTTTGCTATTATCCTTGCTGTCGTTGTTTTGGCCACTTCTTTTATTGTCTCTCGCGTTTATTATTCTGGGCGGATTGGAAAAGGATGGCGTTTCGGTGCGGTACGATATGGATGCTGTCACTGGGGTTTTGTTAATGAAAACTATTAACTATAAGTGGATTGGTGGCAATAATCTCCGCAAAAGGACGGATGGAGAAAGGACGAAACGGAACGGATACTGTAATTTGCTCCTTACCAGTTCCTATTCCTGCTCTCTTTTCAGGATGTGTAGTGGATACAGTAGGTTCCGTTCCTTTTCAACGAAGCTTTTCGGATATCTCTTTGTATTTCAGTTCATTCTTTTCCTTTATTCTTTTTTAAAAAACATCCATCTTGAAAAGAGACAACCTGTTTTTGATAATAAGTCACATTTTGTTATTAATTTGATTGCAAACACCCTACCGATTGTGGTCGCGTTTTTCCTCTCTTTTGCAATCATTCGCCAAACTTCTCTTGAGGGAGAACCATGGGATGAAATAAATGCTATGATGGCTTTCGCATATGGTATTTTCCTCTTTGTTCCTTATGTTTTCATTATCTACTATTTCGTTATGGCTCCGATTCGAAAAGAAAGGAAGAGATTCCAAAAAAAATACCACGAAAACAGGAAAGGAAAATAAAGCTATCCGAATTAAGGAAGAATATACGAAATTACTGCTGATCCCAAGAGCTTTTCTGTCTTCGGAGATATTCATAAAAAGGCTATGTTTTCATCGATACATCGAATGAAAAGATGAAAATGCCTGTCCTTCTCCTATTCCATCTGGAAAGGCTGCTTCGATATCCACAGAGGAGCTCTCCTATCCTGGGAATTCACATTCATCACCAATACGGAAGGGAATGCAGGCAGTGTCCTCTACTGGACAAACTTCGGCTTTGTTGCCCTAGGTGAAATCATTGCCGTCTCCATACTGGGCTACTGGATCTTCTATTTCCTCACCAAGAAAAACAAGAACTTCCTGAAGCTGATCGGCGCGAAGCAGAACCTCGGCTTTAAGTGGTAGTCTTTGAATAAAAGCATTTCCTATAAAACTGAAAAAGACAAATGTTCTGGATAACGGAAAATAGGAAGAAAGAAACCTCTTCCTGTTTTTCGTTATCGAATTGTCTGGTTCATAGACATAGAACCATTGAACAAGGGACAAAAAAAGACATCCATTACTGGATGTCCTTGTTTTCGTTTTTCGGATTCTTGTCAGGATTCTTACGGACATAGTTGGATGAAATCGTAGTCAAGGCAACGGCAGCAAGAGTTAAGAACACAACGATACCGCCGATAATCGTCCTTAGAATTCCTGCAAGTGTAATCGGATTTGGAGAAGTGAGAAGAATCACGCCAGATAGAAGCACACCGAGACTGATAAGGAAGAAGAGAGAAAGTATGCAAATGAAGATTGCACTTCCCTTTTTCGATAATCGGGCAATCCCGAACCTGATCTTTGCAATAAGTTTACCAATCATGAGTTAGGAATGGTGTGCCCTAAGGGATTCGAACCCTTGGCCTCAAGCTTCGGAGGCTTGCGCTCTATCCAGCTGAGCTAAGGGCACTGATAATAAAAAATGGTGGCCGAGACGAGAATCGAACTCGTGACAAACCGCTTAGGAGACGGTTGCTCTACCATGCTGAGCTACCCGGCCAGCCGAAAGAAATTATACACCTTTGATTTGAAAAAGAAAACAAAAATATATTTTTCGTGTAATTCTCCGCTCTTCCTAGCCAATATGAAGTGATAGGAGGGTCCTTATGAAGTGCAAATGGAGGGTGTTTTATCTATCGCCAACTTTTCTTCTTTCTTCTTTTTCAACTAAAAAGGGGACTTATACGAACCCTGTTGTGGATATTCCAGCCTGTAAGACTAACAGGATCACCTATGTGGATGCGGATACAGTTGAGAACAAACTTCCCAGTGACTTCTATGCAAATGCTCCAGCTGAAGGCCGCCTTGGTATCGGTGGAGAACATGCAAGACCCTTGGAAAAGAAAAGGAATCCCATTTGGATCAGTACCCCGGAAGGAAAAATTGATATAGGTATTGTCTTTGCTCAGTCAATTGATTATCAAAACAAAAACAAGGAAATGAGAGCACTTGGCTTTTCCTTTGACTTCACCATCGATGGAAAAGAGTTCAAGAAGACTTACCGGAAGATTGTGAATGATCTTCCTTCCCTGTTTCACCAAATGGGTAAGAGGGATGACAACGAAGATGAGGATATACTGAAAACAAGCTTTTTCCTTTGGAATGAGCGGACTATCAACCTGCGCATTGATTTGGCCGGCCATCAGATTTTTTATCTGAATTCTGTTGACTTCTTCTATGGAGACCTTCCAAAAGATATCTGGCATGCTTATCTTTTGCCTCAAAATGATAATGACCGTTACTTGATTTCGAGCAGACAGGACTTCTGCCATAGCCATGACAGCGAATATAATCTGAATATCGGAACAAAAGCGGAATTTACTCTCTATTCCCCTTATGGAAGCTTTTATGATAGACGGTATCTTGAGGAATCATTTGGCGTAAGAAGATATCCTGAGGACAACCATCTGATTACAGACAACAATATTGTAGAAGGTACGGTTTCCCGGTATTTTGTAGATAGTTATCTAGCTCCCATTGGAACCAAGTACGAAGTAGAAAGGCATAGCAGCTATAGGGCCTATGATGAAAAAATCATTCTTCATAGGATTGTCGGAGATAAGAAACCTCCGACCATCTATTTTCCACATGGAAAAGAAATAAAGTTAAGCTACAAAAGCGACTTTCAGTCTTATCAAAGCTATGAAGGCGAGGTTTTGATAACCGATAACAAGGATGAAATCATAAGAACACGATTGCTCCGGAAAGACGGAACGGAAATTCCTGAAAACACTTGTGACACTTTTGACTGTATCCTTTCTTGTTATGACAGGAGGCAGAACAAAGCCGAAGAAGCGGTCAAGGTGACCTTAGTTGATGATGTTCCTCCGAACAGGAGCTTAGAATACTCGGACCTTTTCCTTCCGAAAGGAACCCGAATCAGTAAGAAGGAACTTCTATCTTATTTTCATATCGAAGATGATATTGATTCTCATCCGACAAGGAAGATAGCAGAGGATACTTATTCGGCCAAACAATCGGTGCCGGGAAACTACTCGGTCACAGTAGAAGGAAAAGATAAAGAGGAGAATGTAAGCACCTTAGCAAGGAAAATCCATGTCAAGGAAAGCTTTGGTGAATACTATCTAAGAGACGGATTTGTCAAAGTCCTGGAAACCGAAATCCCTACGAAAGAAGAAATCGTTTCCCTCTTTGTCCAAAGCGGGAAGATTCCTGATAAAAGCTATCATTCTATTGAACAAATCGAGGGTGAAACCATCTCGAAAAATCTCAAGCCGGGAAATTATCAAAGGAAGCTGAGACTATCTAGTTTCGGAGAAGAAGATGTTGTCTTTTCCTTTATTCTTTCGGTTGACGAAAAAGAAACGGATTCTTTCCAAAGGGAGGAGAAGGACTCTTTCTTTGATCGAGTCATCTCCTTCTTTGTTAAGATTTTCAATGCTATTATCGACTTCTTCAAACACCTTTTTTCCTGAGCGTTCTTTATGCTATTGAATGAAAAAATCAATTGCACTTTCTTTGTTCTTGGGGTATCATTATTTAGCTATGCAGCTGTGGCGGAACTGGTAGACGCGCTAGATTCAGGTTCTAGTGGTTACCCGTGGGGGTTCGAGTCCCCCCAGCTGCACCATCAAAGATACATAGGGCCTGGTACATTTTGTACCAGGCTTTTTTCAATTCGAAGCATTGAATTTGGCCTGTGTTTTTGTGCTACTTGATGAAGCAAAGCTCAGGGATTTACAATAAAACAGGTAGTCCATCAAAGGAGAGATAACACCATGACCGAAACAGAAAAATTAGATTCTGGATTAGAGTATTCGTTTTTCGATGATGAAGTAAATCAAAGAAAACAGTTTGCAATCGTGGAATGCGAAAAACTGCACAAAATACCTCAAACAGATGAAAAAACAATTGCTAAGCAACTGATTCATAGGTTTGGCGGTGCAGATACAAACCCATGGGTCGGCCCTAACTTTTGGTGTGATAATGGAAAAAACATCTTTGTCGGAAAAGACTTTATTGCCAACTATAATGTGACGATTTTAGATATTGGCAAAGTAACTATCGGCGATAATGTCTGGATTGGTCCTAATACATTGATCACTACCGTGGGGCATCCCGTTTCACCGGAAGGGAGAAAAAAGCATTTGGCTTTCCAAAAGCCGATTACGATCGGAAACAATGTTTGGATTGGTGGTAATGCTACGATTCTGCCAGGAGTTACCATAGGCGATAATTCGGTGATTGGTGCCGGTGCTGTCGTAACCAAGGATGTGCCTTCAGATTGTGTTTATGCGGGTGTGCCGGCAAAACTGATAAGAAAGATTGAGGAAGATTAGAGATTTCTTTAAACAGAGAGGCTGCTCCTTTCGGCTTTTGAAATTCAATGCATGGCTAAGACTTAGCCTAAGACAAGGAAAGGGTACCAAATGATTTTTTGTTTTTCTGCAACTGGCAATACAAAGCATGTTGCCGATGAGATCAAAAGTGCTGGGGAAGTCATTATTTCCATTGCGGATGCCTTGAATAGCAATGAACTTTCATTTGAAATCAAGGATGGAAGAATTGGAATCCTTACTCCTACTTATAATTGGGGGTTGCCAAGTATCGTACATGAATTTTTGGAAAAAGCGGTATTTTCCTATTCGGAAGCCCCCTATGTTTTCTATATTGGAACATGCGGGACCACGACAGGCTCTGCCTCTTCTTTTGTTAAGTCTCTTTTAAAATCGAAGGATATCAAATTAAATGCAGAATTCGATATCAAAAGGCCGGATACATGGATTGTGTTATTTGATCTTTCAGATGAAAGGAAGGTGAACAAGAGACTTGAGAAATCAGAACAAGAAATAGAAAAACTGAAGAAACAGCTCGAACATCGAGCCTTAGGTAAACACATGGGACTGACTACCCCTTTGTTCATCGGACGTATTGGTCAAAGAATTTATGATTGAAAGACAAGAAAAACAATCAATTTATCGGTTTCGGATTGCTGCATTGGGTGTGGCCTGTGTGAAAGAAAATGCCCTGCCAAGGCTATTGCTAGGAAAGAGGGAAAGCCCTTGTGGATAAAAGACACTTGTGTCATGTGCTTAGGCTGTCTTCATCGTTGCCCGAAACATGCCATTTATTATGGAAACGGAAGAAAGACAGACCAACATGGACAATACACTTTTCAAAAATATGCCATGAAGAAATCCGTCAAAGGCAAGTGATAGCAATCCATTCTCAGAACATCTCTTCTTCATAAGAAAAACAATTTTGAATTCCAAAACTATCTGTTTACAAACAGACAGCCCTGTTTTCTTTGGAAAAACGGGCAAGTTGGGCTAAAATAGAGGTGCTTGAAAGGAGCATCTGGAAAATGGATGAAAAATTGAATCCGTTGTTCACCCCGTGGAAGATCGGTAATCTTGAAATCAAGAACCGCATTGTTAGGACTTCTATGGGCGGAACTGATTTGTTTGGTTGGAGGGAAATCAACCATTTCGATAAGGAAGCCGCTAAGTTCCTTTTGGATAAGGCAGAACATGACGTGGGATTGATTCTTCCTGGCTGCCAGCCGGTCTATAATCCGATGCTTGGTCAGTGGCTCTACCGTAAAAAGAGCAGGTTCAAGAAGGTCAAACCATTCAGGGACGAGGTTCATAAGCATGGTGCAAAACTGTTCATCCAGTTGACCGCCGGTTTTGGACGTTCTTTCTGTATCTCTGATAGGATGGAAAAACTGGCTTCCAATAAAGTCCTCAACGTCTTGTCAAAGCCGGTGATGAATTTCGATAAAATCTGTGCTACCGCTTCTCCTTCCCCGAACCGTTGGTCGGATAAGGTTCCTTCTAAGGAAAGGACGAAGAAGGATATCGATCAGTTCATCAAGGCCTTTGCGAAGAGCGCAAAGCTGCTTAAGGATAATGGAGTAGACGGAGTCGAAGTCCATGCCGTTCATGAAGGATACAGGCTTGACCAGTTCTCTCTGAAATATGTCAATAAGCGAAATGATGAATATGGCGGAAGCTTAGAAAACCGCTATCGCTTTGCCATTGAAATCGTCAAAGCCATCAAAAAAGAATGCGGACAGGATTTCCCTGTTTCTCTCCGTTATTCTGTTGTTTCCAAGACCAAAGGCTTCCGGGAAGGTGCTCTTCCTGGAGAGGAATACAATGAGGTCGGACGGGATAGGGAAGAGAGCAAGAAGGCAATAAAACTTCTCTCGGAAGCTGGTTACGACAGGTTCAACTGCGACAACGGAACCTATGATGCCTGGTACTGGGCCCATCCGCCGATTTACAGGCCGGAGAACTGCAACTTAGAGGATGTTGAGGAAATCAAGAAATATACGGACAAGCCGGTTGTCTGCGCAGGACGTCTTAATCCGTTTGCTGCCTCGAAGGCAATCGAGGAAGGCAAGTTAGACGGTGCCGGATTTGCCCGACCTTTCTTAGCGGATCCACATTGGGTCACCAAAAGGAAAGAGGGACATAGGGAGGATATCCGTCCCTGCATCTGCTGCCATAATGGATGCTTCAATAGGGCGCATTATAAAGGACATGCCAACGACCAGTCTTTAACAGACTCCCTTCATAGGTCCCGCTGTGCCGTCGATGCCGAGACGAGGCAGACGAACAAGCATTATATCAAGAAAACAGCCCACCCCAAGGATGTTGCCATCATTGGCGGCGGTATCGGAGGCAGGGAAGCAGCGAGAGTCCTTTCCCTGCGTGGACATAAGCCGGTCATTTATGAAAAGAGCGATCATCTTGGCGGTGTCTTTGTAGAAGCCGGCGCTGCCTCCTTCAAAGGAAAGCTCCGTGAGCTTCTTGCCTGGTATGAGAAACAGAGGAAAGACAGGAATATCGAGATTCATTTCAATACTGAAGTGAAGGATATCAAGGAAATCAAAGCGGATCACTATATCATTGCAACTGGATCCACCCCGAAATTCTTCAAGTCAGTCCCTGGCTTTGATAAAGGAATTGAAGCAGTCACTTATCTTAAGGAAAAGAAATGCGGTGAAAATGTCGTCGTTATCGGCGGTGGTTTGACGGGATGCGAGATTGCCTATGAATTATGCCTTGACGGGAAGAAACCGGTAATTGTGGAGAGGAAGAACGACCTTGTTGCTCAAACCGGTGTCTGTCTTGCGAATTCCTCCTATCTGAGAGAATACTTTGCCTTACATAAAGTCCCTGTCTATCTGGAAACGAAAGTAAAGGAAATCAAGGACAAGGAAGTCATCTGCACCGGCAAAGACGGAAAGGATATCACAATACCCTGCGACAGCGTTATCACTTCGGTAGGATATAATCCATCTCCGATTGCCAAAGAAGGAAAGAACGTCACATTAGTTGGCGATTGCAACGGAATCGGTAACCTTCGCAATGTTATCTGGGGCGCCTACGAAGCTGCCAGGAAGATTTAGATAAAGGAGAAACACTCATGTACGAACCGAAAATGGAGCTGACCCAGGAAGAGAAAGAAATCCTGGAAGGTAAGCAGGGAGAAACCAAAGCCAAGAGGAGGGAATGCCTTGTCCGCTATGGTGATATTTTCCATGCCAAGAGAATGGTGAAAGTCACTCACAAAGAAGGACATCTTGTCACTTCCTTCGGACTTCAGCTGCTTACTCCGATCTATCCGCTTAGGGATGAACTGATTAAAGCAGGACTGGTGGCAGAAGAAGGCTTTACTGCCGATCCTCGTCCGAGGGACTATAAGAATGCAAGTGCCAATCCGATTGAGAAATTGGTTTTCAATCATTTCATGTATTCTACTCAAGGACATTATGAGGACCAATTGAAAAAGGTTGGCAGGAAAGACGATAAGGGCTTCTCTTGCACCTGTTACTTGAAAGAAAACGGAAACATTCCTCAGAAAGGGGATATTCTTTCTTGGGCAGAGAGCTCTGCCGTTGTCTATGCTAACTCTGTCTTAGGTGCACGCTGCAACCGCAACTCTGGTGTCTTTGATCTCTTTGGCACGCTTCTTGGCGAAGTTCCGGAATTCGGATTCCTTCTCGATGAAGGACGGAAAGCAGATTATAAGGTTGTTATCAAATGCACAAAGCTTCCCGAAGCCCAGATTCTAGGATCTGCTATTGGCAGGAAAGTAAGGGAAAAGGTTCCTTATGTCATCGGCTTAGACAAATGGCTTAAGGATTTGCCGGATGAGGATACGATTGCCTATCTTAAGGATTTCGGTGCTGCTACGGCCAGCAACGGAGCCGTTGGTCTTTATCATATCGACAAGATTACTCCGGAAGCCAAGGAACTTGGTGAATCCCTGTTGAAAGATAATGTCAAAGAATATGTTATCGATGATGCGGAGATTGAACGTGTCTATAAGAGCTACCCGATCAGGTGGAAGAAAAAGAACGCCAAACCCCACAAGTGCTTCATCGGCTGTCCTCATCTGACAAAGAAACAGCTGATTGACTGGACTAGGAATATCGAAAAGGGACTAAAGGAAACCGGAAAGAAAAAGCTGGTCGTTGATACTGTCCTGACGACCTCTCCCCATGTCTTAGATGCCTTTAAGGAGACGGAATACTATAACCGTTTGCTTGCCACGGGTGCCCATATCTCCATTATCTGCCCGCTAAGGTATGCGGACAATCCGCTCTGCCACGCTCGGCCGAGGATTACCAATTCGAATAAACTTCGCACTTATACGTTTGCAAGATACGAGAAAGATGAAAAGATTCTGAATCTCATCACCGGAAAGGAGAGCTACTAAAATGAAAGAATTCAAAGGACGTCCCTTATTCGCCGATGATTTCACCGGTGAAGCTATTGTCAGTCACAACGGATTCAACACTTTGGCTAGCTTCCAGTCTTCGCTGCTGAAAAAATCCGCGAAGGAAGTCGTTGTGTCCGACCAGAACAATCCAGATTTGTTTAAGAAAAACATTACAGGTAAGATTCTCTGCCTTCCGCAGACCATCGGTTCCACGACCGGCGGCCTTGTCATCCAGACCGCTGCCAATCGTCATCTTGCTCCTGCTGCCATGCTCTTCGCCGATGAAATCGATCCTCTTGCAGCAAGCGGTGTCGTTCTCTCCAACGTCTGGGAAAAAGTACCCCTTCTTTGCATCGATGGACTTGGAAGAGATTTTCTCGATGCTGTCAAGACTGGCGATAAGATCACCATCAAGAAAGATGGCACAGTCATCATTGACTAACTATTGAAAATTCAAAAAGAAGGGCCGCTTTTATCAGCGGCCCTTTTCAAATGCGATTCAGATGGACCTAATTCAGTTTGATGGGGCCCTCCGGATGTCTTCTCTTCCAGTCTTCTTCGTCTTTCGGGTCATCCCAGATTGTGTCTTCGTAGACAACCCCCTCGATGGACTTCTTGTCCAGGACCTTGGTTGTCCCGCTTTTTAAGTCAAAAGGATAGTACCAGTTAAGTGTTGATAAAGCTTTCCGGACCCGGTTACGA
>DHKY01000005.1 GCA_002404995.1 Caryophanales bacterium UBA4682
AGAAAGGCAGGGTATGAGAATGAAAGGAAAGTATCAGGTGATACTCTTTTCCTTCCCTACAAAAAGTCACTTGATTTAGAACAGGAAAGGCAGATTGACAGTATCCTTTCAAAAGAAAGTATTCATCATATTCGTCAGTTAGATGACGGATTTGAAGAAAATAAGAAAGTTGAAAAGGATAACAATCCATTTTCTGCAAAGAAAATTGAATTTGATAAAAAGGCTAAACGAACAATCACCTGGCGTTTTACTAAAAAGGGAAAAATAGGTTCGTTTAGGAATGCTGCTTTATTTGCGCTCCTTTTTGTTGTTTTTGTTGTTTTCCAAACCTTCGTGTCTTTCGATTCTTCCCGTGTTAGGAGTGGTAACCTTGCTTCTGATCGGAATGATGTTGTCTTTTCCAAAGTTCAGGAAAACACGGATAATTTCGGTTCCTATGTTGATATCAGTAAAGAAACGGAAGAAAAAGTATTCTTTGGAAAAGGAGTCAAACAGTATCCAATCGTTAGCTATACCATAACGACCGAATATGGTTCTACTTCTGGCTTGATAGACTGCGGGTTCAAGCTTCAGAATGATTCCAAGCTTCTGAATCACCATGGCTTCTTTCCTAATGGCACTCAGGGTACTGCTATTGTTGACGGGGATTATTTACAGAAACGTTTTGGCTATGATAATGGTAAAGTAGAAGTGCTAGCCGGAAGTCTTGATAACTGCAAAAAAGGCTTTAATCTAATCATTACGGATTACATTGCGGATGCTAGGCTCGATTCCTATTACGAGGCATTTAAGGACTATACCTACGATGATTTAATTGGGACCGTTTCTGGTTATAACCCAAGTACCTTCAAGTTTAGGTCGGCCCAGACTCAGGCTATCTGCAAGATCGGTTGTATTATCAAAACAGATTATCAACAAAAATACAGCCTTTTACTGAAAGCCTACGATGAAATCAAAAAACAGGACTTTAATCCAGTCAGGTTGGCCATGCTTCAGCAGCGAAAAGAATTCGGCAGTTACTTTAATGATATTGTGAATGGTGAATTGACACTAGGCTATACCTTGAATCCGGATTTCTATTCCCAGAGGAAGGAAAGCGAAAACACGGAGCGAACCATTGTTTATTTGAGCGGCATTTTCTTCTCGCCAGGTGATGCACCTGGACAATTTGATCAGCAAGGGACAACGACCTGGTCAAGTTATGGAGGCTATGATGGTGGGCTTAAGGATGATGAGATTGTCCTTCCTTCCAGTTATCGTGGTTTGCTTTTTGTTGCCAGGGGCAATCAGGAACCTGTCGGAAAAGAAATCCACTTATATAAAACCGACAATGGAGAACGGGATGGGACGATAACCGGTGATATAAAGGTGAAAATCAAACGTTTTTCCCAGAACGGGGCTTTTGCCTTCAGTCTGGCGAGGGGAAGAAAAGTCAATGCGAGGCAAGCAAAAGTTCTCGGATTCCTTGTGCCAATCAGCGAGGCTGGATTTGCTGATTCACTTAGTTATGCGACAAAAGAGGGACTTACCATCTGGGATAAAGACAACAGCATCTATTCTAGGATTCGAAAGACTTTGCTATTATTTACAGATTTATTTGAATTTGTCGAGATTGCATTAGCAGTTATCAGGATGATTCTTCTTGTTGTAATCGGAAGAGATAATATTAAAAAGAACAAATACCAGATTGGTGTTAGGAAATCCTTAGGAAGGAAGGACAAGGATATCCGTAAGATTTTCAGGACAAAGAATATTCTCTTTGAGTTTGTTTCAATTCTATTTGGCATCGCGGTCTTGCCTGGTTTCTATTCACTTTCAAACAGGATTGTCGAGAAAGCCTATTCGGCGGAACTGAAAATTGCAATTAAGAACCTTAAGGTGTTCTATTTCCATCCTGTGCTTCTTACGATAGATGTTCTTTTCCTAGTTCTCTATTTCATACTTGTTGCATGGATTCCGTTGCTTACATTAAAGAAAATAACACCTGCAAAGATTGTAAATAACAAGGATGAGTAGAGGAAATAGTCCTAATATTCAAATTAAAAAGGCGCCTTTGTGATAGCGCCTTTTTATTTGTTTGCTTACGGAAGAATTGAACCGGTTGAACAATATAGTTCATACCATTCCGCTTTTGTCAGTTTGATTTTGGTTCCATCAATAGTCTGCTGAATGTGATCTAAAGAAACGGAACCTGTGATGACCTGTACATTATCGCCAAGCCTTGAAAGGAAGGCGGTTGCAATTGCACAGGGAGAAGTATGGTATTTTTCGGAAAGACGTGATAGGACATCCTGGGTTGGTTTCCTATGCTTGTTGGTGAAAATTGAGCCATTGAAGAATCCGTACTGATAAGGAGACCAACACTGAAGAGCCCTGTGATGATGTTTCCTATAGAAGAAAAGATGGTCGGAAAGAAGAGGAGTCTGATCTGGGTTGTTCGTGTTGAAAATCTGGGAAAGCATCGCCGGCTGACCAAGAGACACCTGCAATTGGTTGAATTCGATGGGAACTGGACTTCCGTCTTTCAGGTAATCGATGATTTCTGTGTCCCTGTTGGAGACGCCGAAATGTTTTACTTTTCCTTCCTCATAGAGCTGTTTGAAAGCAGCGTGGATTTCACCGCTGTCCCTGAAGACATCCGGACGATGAAGTAAGAGACTATCGATATAAGTGAGTCCCATTCGTTTTAGAGAGGCATTCACGGCTTCGAGTATGTGTTCCTTGGATAAATCCCTAACCGTTCCTTCCCCTGGTTTGCGGACGATTCCGCATTTTGTCTGAATGAACATTTGCTCACGGAGATAGGGCTTTAGTTTCAAGGCGGCACCAAGATTGCTCTCACATATTCCTCCAGAATAGATGTCGGCAATGTCGAAATAGTGGATTCCTTTTGCTATGGATCCTTCAATTAAATCGGCAACCTGCTCCGGTTTCAAATCACGGATACGCCTTAAGCCAAGAATGACTGGGTTGTTTTTGATATAGTCTTGCATTTATATTCTCCTTTTATTTGATTAAATCGACGAACTGAGCGCCACAGGCCTTTTCAAGATCTTCGGGGGAAATTTCAATCTGATAACCTCTTTTTCCTCCAGAAACAAGCCTTTTTTCGAGCTTTAAGGCAGAGGAATCAACAAATGTGGGAAATGATTTCTTCCTGCCGATTGGAGAACATCCGCCATGGATATACCCTGTCAAAGGGAGTAGTTCCTTTTGTGGAAGCATCTCAATGAATTTCTCGCCAGCGGCTTCGGCTGCCTTCTTTAAGTCGAGTTCTCCTACGGCAGGTAGAACAAATACGTAGTGTTCTCCTGACTTGCCATAGGTCACAAGGGTTTTAAATACCCTGTCCGGATTTTGATTCAGGTAAGCAGCAACTTCTGTTGCGGAAATGGCCTTCTCGGGATCATAGGTATGGATTGTGAATGGAATCTTCTTTTGTTCTAGCAAACGCCTGGCGTTTGTTTTCGATATTTTTTCTTTTGACATCTTATTTAAGTATCTTTCCTTGGAAGTCATGAACTCCATTGTTGAAGTCCTGTGCACTCCTCCTCTTTTTTCCTGGTCGTTGGAGGAGTGTAAGAAGTACCTGGCCTTTGGTTAATTGAAGGACGATATTCTTTTTGCGGGCCAGGAGTATGGTTCCGGCTGCACTTGTCTTTTCGTCACTGTACTTTTCTGCACTATAGATCTTGATTGGCTGATCATCTAAAAGGAGGAATCCACCGGGGGTAAGAGACAGAGCACGGACATGGTTTATGAAATCCTCGGGAGTGCAATCCAAAGGCAGGTGCTCATCTTCCTTCTTGATCCTGTGGGTAAAAGTCGCTTTGCTCGCATCTTGCTTTACAGGAGTGAGCTTTCCCTCAAAGTAAAGAGGGAGTTTTTCGATTGCGAGCTCTAAAGCGGCCTCTGCCATTTTTCCACATAGGGATGTGTAGTTATCCTTTTCGGTTAAAGGGATGACCTTAGTTGCGTACCTGTCTCCGGCATCCCTTTCCTTCACCATTTCCCTAAGGGTAACACCAGTCTCCTTATCTCCGTTGAGAAGCGCGAACTGCATTGGTGCAGCGCCGCGGTATTTCGGCAGCAGGGAGCCGTGCAGGTTCAGAGGCTTGAATTTGCCTAAAGAAAGTACAGCTTCTGATAGAATCTGTCCATAGGCAAAAGTGAGAAGAAGATCTGGCTTCCACTCTTTTACGATTTCATAGTCAGCATTGAGCTTGTGTGGCTTATGAAGAGGGAGGTGGTATTTATTGGCAATTTTGCTGACGGGGGATTCTTCCCTGACCTTGTTTCTACCTTTTTCCTTATCCTCTTTGGTGACAACACCGACAATATTCCTTCCGGCCTTGATGAGTCCTTCTAGGCAAATGGCCGATATTTCCGGAGTGCCCAGGAATACAATTCGTTCGTTCATTATCTTCCTCCTTCTTAATCTTTATTATGGTATCATAAAAAAGGAGGGCTAGAACCAAGATGATTAGCAGGAAAATGTTGTCAAATACTGAATTTTTAGTTAGCAAAAGGCTGATTCTCTATCTTTTCATGTTTAGGACTGGGTGTAGGCTTGGCTACCTCCTTGAAGTCTTGTTCCGAAGATTCGTTTCGGCTAAGAAATGGGTGAACCCAGGCTTCCTGAAAGGACCTTGGCTTCCACTCTACGGGTTCGGAATCGTAACGATGTTTACCTTCTGCGGAATACTTTATTATTTTCTTCCGGAATCTCTGCCTCTCTATCTTCCTTATGAGGGAAGGTATGGAAAAGAATATATTCACGGAGCTAGCTGGAATGATTTGATTCCAATCTGCATCAGGGGAACAAGTCTGATTATTCTTGAATTCATTGCTGGTCTTATTTTTGTCAAAGGATTTAAAGTCCGTCTTTGGGACTATACAAATCAGAAAGGGAATATCAGGGGAATCATCTGCCCACTCTTCTCGGTCATCTGGTTTTTAGTTGCAATTCTTTATTATTATCTTATCAACCCCTATGTTTTCGAATATGCCGAAGATGCTTTTGTCTATCTTTTCGGCAGTACAAATGCTCAGGAAGCCGCCCATTTCGGAGCAGTGTTTATCCTTGGCTTAACTTATGGAATATTTGCGATTGATATTGTAGTATCTGAGAACCTTTTTGCAAAGATCAGCAAAGCCACAAAACAATCTGTTATTGCTCAACAATATGAGAAAATCCGTGAGAATCAAAGAGAAAATGCAAAGAGGAGCAAAAAACGCTTTTATGAGGCTCTTCCTCAGAACTTGAAAAACGGACTTGGGAAAAAGGATAAGTTAGAGCCAGCAAAAAAAATCAACAGGTTGAGGAGAAAAATTCTCTTGAAAGATCCGGAAAAGCAAAAAGAAGACAATTATGAAAAAAACGGCCGTCCTAAGAAAGAAAGCGATGATTCTCAATCTGAAAACTAACCCTTGAAAAGAGCACTAACAAAATACCTTGCTTGTCCAAACAAGAAAAAATCCTTTTTTGTTCAATGAATTTCTTCTCGTTTGTTGAAAAGAAAAAACTGCAGTGTATAATTTAATTTGTACAGAATCTATTGGAGGGGTTAATAAAAATGGACAAGTACATTAGCTGGATGGAGAAGAATCCGAAGTGGTTGAAGATCGTCCTTTGCTTTTGGATCTTAGATTGGTCTTGGGCAATTTGGCGTATTTGCAAGGCTGTCAAACATAACAACATGGTTGAATTGGTCTTAGCAATTCTCTGGATTCTCTTCGGTGGCACCATCGGCTGGATTCTCGATATTGTCTTCATCATACTCAACGATTATCCGTTCTGGTTCAAGTAAACCCAAAAAACAGCTGCTAGGCTAAACTAGCAGCTGTTTTCGTTTTCGGAGTGAAAAAGGCCTGCTCTGAAGCAGACCTCTTTTTTACTTATTGTAGTTTTTCCACCTAATATCGGTAGCTTCTTTGATGGATTTGGTGACAGCCTCGACTTCTTTCTTTTCCCAGTCTTTGGCATCTTGGCGCAAGAACGAAGTGCGATCGATGCGGTTATCGAAGACACCAATGGGTAGGTGGAACTTCTTTCCTTGGCTGACAACCGTGATAGTATTCTTCACTTCAGAGGAATCCATCAGGTATTCCCTGTCATCGATTCCGTATTCGTTCCTCCTTACCGAAAGTGGAACTCCGTGGAAAAGGTTCGAACCAGGATCGTTCGGGTTAGCTCTTGCAAAGTTCTTCCGACGCGATTCTTCTGGAGTCACCCAGATATAAAGGATAGCAGCATCTTTTAAAAGATCCGGAGCAAATTCCTTCAGGCTATATTGGTATCCCCTCGTCCCCGTAAGAGGCATCTTGGAGCCATCCTTGCCGCCACGGGCAGCCTCGATGACAATCGTCTTATCTTCAAAGCTTTCTGGAATCTGGTTCTCTTTTTCTTTGATAATTTCGAAGGCTTCTTTTTCAAGCTTTGTGGCTATTTCTTTCCGGATGCTTTCGTCAAGCAAAGAAAGACGTGGCTTCAGACCGACCCTGACTGAACAACGATCCAGACGCTCGAAAAGATATTCTGCCGCGGAGTCAGTCTTGATGAAGTTACGGTTCAGAAGATCGTGGTAGTCTTCGTTAAGCCTATGAATCAGCGTTCCCCAATCTCTTCCATCGAAGAAAATGTCATCATCTCCCTTGTAGAAAATTCTGTTTTCACCTAGCTTAGCTAATTCCTGGTCGATACGACGCCTGTAATTAACATAAGGAAAGTCATCAAGCTGAAGATTTTCCCCGATGTGAAAATCTTCTTCGAGGACTTTCTTGTCCCTGTGCGCCATAAGATTACGAACTTCGGATTTTCCGCTTGCTGGAAGTGCAAGCAATAAGACAGTCTTAAATGCTTTCATTCTGTAATTTCCTCAATTGTTATTTTACTCTTTTCTTAATGCATAAAATTAACCAACCTTTATTCTTGAAAAAATAGTCAGGAAGTCGCCGGGAATTATTCTGCTTTGACAAGAAAATACTTGTGACATGAAAAACGCTTACAAAAGAGGACGAAGACTTCTAAATCGAAGCGGAAAAATCTGTTGCAAAACAGGGAATAAGAACCCAAAATGCAGTTTTTTCTACCTTAATGCAGGTTTTCTAGGTTTTGCAATAATAGCGCTTCCATTACAATAGATACAGTACTCTCAGGAGGTATCTATTTTATGAAAGTTTTCCAGAAGAAACTGATATCCTTACTTGGAATCTCCAGGCTTAGGCTCCCTAGCTGTGGCAAGAAAAGCGACAAGATTGAAATCTCTATCGGAAGGTGGCCTGCTTCTCAGCTGACACAAGAAGTCAACAGGTTCAAACAGTGGAAGGCTCGCTTTGAGAACGATTACCCGCAATATGAAATCGTTCCTAAGACTTTCGAGTATTCCGTTGCTTCTGTTCAGGCCAAAGCACAAGCTCATGCACTGCCCACAATCTTCCAGACATGGTTCACCGAACCTACGAGGCTTGTCTCGCGTGGATACATCAAAGACATCACGGCACAGCTTACCGAACTGAACTGGCTTGATAAAATGGATGCTTCAAGGAAAGCTACGCTTACATTTGATGGAAAGACCTATGGCGTTCCTCGTGATGGTTACGGTCTCGGCTTGCTGCTGAATACCCGTCTTTTAGGAGAAGCTGGTCTTCTTCCTGAGTACAAAGACAAAAACGGAAAGACCCGTTATAGTATTTATAATGATGACGGAACACCTGCTTATCCGACTACATTTGAACAAATCAAGGAATTCTCCGAGGAAATCACCTCTACCTCCGATACGAAAGGTATTTTGATTCTTTCGACAAACAAAAACGGTGGATGGCAGTTCTCTAACATGGCCTGGAACTTCGGGGCTACTTTGGAAAAGAAAGACGAAAGCGGTAAGTGGGTTGCAACCTTGGATGATGACAAAGCGGTCGAGGCACTGGAATGGATTCAAGAGAGGAAACAGAACGACTACCTAGTCAAAGAAACCTCGGTCAATTATAACGACTGGGCTAATAGCGTAGGACAGAAAGTCGCAAGGGCTTTTGTCGGAAGCGATGTTATAAAATTGGCTACTACGACAGGCCAGGTGGACAAGGACGATATCGCCTTTGTTCCAAGGCCCAAAGGCCCCTCTGGTGATCAGTACGCTCTCTTTGGCGGTACTCCGTTTGTTGTTTCCAGTGATGCTACCGACGAACAGGCACTTGGCGCACTACGCTTCCTTGAATACAGGGGAAGAAGCCCAGAAGTCAGCGAAAACTCTTTGAAAGCCAGGGATGAAGGATTCCAAGTAAGCCAGAGCAAAGGTGAACCAATCATCGAGACAATCCGTCCGTGGACAAATTCTGAATACGTCGCCAAAACAAAGGAACTTGATGAAAAATACGTGAATGTCAATAAGGACAACTACAAGGACTTCTTTAACACCATCGATACAATCCGCCACGCTGAGGTTCCTTATTATGCGCAGGAAATGTACACTGCTCTTGATATCTGTATTTCGGAAGTCCTCACTAATCCAGATACTGCCAACTGTCGTACTTTACTTCAGAATGCTAATACAAACTTCAACAATAACTATAGGTCGAAAGTGACAGATTAATCTTATGGTTACACTTGAAACCCTTTCTAAAGGAAATGCGACCATATTACCGGAAACCGCGAAGAAAAAACGAAAATCCATCATAGGCAAAAAAGATATTTCCGGCTGGCTTGTCATCCTTCCGTCCGTTGTTTTGTTTTCCTTCTTTATCTGGGGACCATTGATCAGGAATGTGATTCTTTCTTTCTTTGAAGGATTCTCTCTAAAGGAGTTCCGGGGATTTGAAAACTATGTGACAATCTTCCACGATGCCACCTTTGTTGCTGCCTTCCGTAATACGTTCTTATATATCTTCTGGTCCTTGATTATTGGCTTTTTCTTTCCGATTATCTTAGGCATCATGCTATCGGAGGTGCGACATTGCAAAGCCCTTTTCCGTATCGGACTATATCTTCCATGTGTTATTTCCGGTGTTGCTGCCAGCTTCCTCTTTAAGACTCTTTACAGTCCGGAGCCTTATTCTGTCCTGAACACGATTCTGACCGGCAGGGGTCTTCCTGCTTCGAAATTCACTTCTGACCCAAAACTTGCCATTCCCCTCATTGTCGTTGCAAGGACCTGGCGTGGTGCTGGAGGAACTATTCTTATTTACCTCTCAGCGATTCAGTCCATCGATACAAATCAGTTTGAAGCAGTCCGATTAGACGGCGGAGGATTTATGAGCCGTCTTAACCATGTTGTCTTAGCTCATCTTAAACCTACTATTTCCACTTTGTTTATCAGGCAGATTATTTCTGTTTTCCAGGTTTTCTACGAACCTATGATTATTACAAGTACAAATAATCCTAATACGATTTCTCTGATGCTGAAGTCCTATACATATGCCTTTGAAGACGGAAAACCGGAACTCGGTGCCGCTGTGGGTGTCATTCTTTCTTTGATTATTCTTCTGTTCACAGGACTCTACTTCCTTGTTCAATGGTTTTTTGACTCTGGAAAGAAGAAAGCAAAATGAAAAAAGTCAAACCTCGTACCTTAAAAGAGCAGAATACTCTGTTTAACTTCCAGGATTTCAAAAAACATCGTTTTCGTTTTCTGTATTTTGTTTTCATCTTCGTCCTGGTTGCTTTTCTTCTGACAGCTGTTGTTCCTATTCTATGGCTTCTTATTACGTCTTTTAAAACAGTTGGTGAAATCAACTCTACTACTTATCATCTTTTCCCACAGGCCTTTGATATTACGAAAGTGTTCCGTGTCTGGCAGAAGGCTAATTTCACGCGCTATTTCCTGAATTCTATTATTATCGGTTTGGGTGCTGCACTTTGCGCTGTTCTGTTCAATGGGCTCATGGCCTATGGCGTTAACATCGTCAAACCGAAAGGCTACAAGGTAATCCATATCAGGGTTAGGATTTCCTACAGGATTCCTGCTATTACTGGTATCATTCCAATTTTTACCTGGCTTTCCGCGTTGGGCTTTACTAGAGGATACATGCCTTATCTTGCCCTAAGGCTGATCTTAGGTGCTAATGCTTTCTATTACGTCAACTTCCGGAACTACTTCCTTTCCATCCCGAAATCCTTGTTTGAGGCAGCTAGAAGGGATGGATGCTCCGATCTAAAAATCTTCTTTAAAGTGGTTCTCCCACTATCAAAGCCGATTATCGGTGTTGTCTCCATATTTGCCTTGACGGCCTCCTGGTCTGACTTCCTTCTTCCTTATCTGCTTTTGCAGGACTCTGACCTTTATACTGTCAGGGTTGAAATCTATAGTATCCAGACCACAATCGGTAATGGATTCTCTTCCGATGAATTCCTTAGGCTCTTAGTTATTTCGATTATTCCGCAACTGATTATCTTCTTTATTTTCCAGAAGCAAATCACTAACTCAACTGCTAACAGCGGTATCAAGGAGTAAAACAAAAAATGAATAAATTCCCGATTCAGTATCTCGACGTTCTTCCTTATTCTATCCGTGAGAACGGATTCCATGAAGAGAGAAAACAGGTCAGCGAGTCTTTGTTTTCAATCAGCAACGAATACAGGGGTATTCGCGGTAGGATGGATGAAGGGGGAAGCTTTGACCATACGCTGAGAGGCGTTTACTTCAATGGCATTTACGATTATGCCAAAGAAGATACCGCCTCGGCATACAAAGGCATTGTCAAACGCACTCATTTTAGGATCAACTCAGTAGACTGGGTCAATTTTACCCTGTATTGCAACGGAACGAAGCTGGATCTTGGAAAAAACAAAATCGAGGATTTTAGCCGTTCTCTTGATTTCCTGAGTGGTGAACTTGTTCGTTCTTTTGTTCTGGTCCTGGATGATGGAAGTAAGGCCCGCCTTACCTTTTCCCGTTTCTTATCCAGGAGTCATCCACATATCGGCTTCCAGAAAATCCAGATTGAGAACCTTTCTGAAAAGGACCTTTCCCTCTCTCTTTGCTTTGCCTTAGAGAACAATGTCATTCATTGGGGGAAGGACTGCTATTGGACTAGAGAAAACGAAAAAGCATATAGCAGCAAAGAAACCTCGATTTCTGCAAACACCCTGACTTCTCATCAAAAGCTTTTCGCAAGATCTTTATTATCTTCTACCAAAGATCTTCCGTTTCAGGCATCGACCTCATCTAGGAGAAGCGAAAGCAGAACAGAATTCGTCCTGGTTCCGAAGGATTCCATTTGCTTTGAAAAAGGTTGTGCCTTTGAAATTGACAAAAAGGGAACGAAATCTTTCAGTGACTTGGAGAAAGAATCGGAAGCCGACATCTCAGTTATTAAAGCAAAAGGCTATGAAGGTCTTTTGATGGAAAACCGTTCTTTCTGGGAATCGTTCTTCAAAGAAAATGATATTCGTATTAACGGAGATGACAAAGACCAGCAAGGCATCCGTTTCTCCCTCTTCCAGCTTGCATCCGCTTATCATGGCTATCAGGAAGATGATAATATCGGTGCTAAAGGCCTTACCGGCGAAGCTTATTCCGGACATGCTTTCTGGGACAGCGAAACCTATTGTCTTCCTTTTTATCTTCTTACCGATATCAAGGCGGCAAAAGATCTTCTGCTGTTCCGGTATAATACACTTGGCAAAGCAAAGGAGAGAGCAAAAAGGTTAGACTGCTCAGGTGCTTGCTATCCGATTGCTACTTTGAACGGCGAAGAAGGCTGCAATCTTTGGCAGCATGCCTCCCTCCAGTTCCAGCCTTCCACGGGTGTCTGTTATGCTATTTTCCACTACTATAACTTGACGAAAGATAGCGAGTTCATAAAGAAATACGGTCTTGAAATCCTTCTTGAGGTCTCTCATTTCCTGCTTGACCGCGGACAATATGACCAGGAAGGCAAAAAGTTCGGATACTATGCTGTCAGGGGTCCGGATGAATTCAAGATGATGGTTAATAATAATGCTTATACAAATTATAGGGCAAAGAAAACCTTTGAATTCACTCTTGAAATGTTTGATAAGTTTGGCGATGAATCTATCTTAAGTAAATGCCAGGTCAATAAAGAATTCCTTTCTCGAATCAAAAAAGCCGCGGAAGACAGGTACATTCCATATGATGAGAAGACACAGCTCTTTGAGCAAAATGACGGTTTCTTCTCTCTTCCCCATATTGATATTGATTCCATTCCCAATACCGATTTTCCTCTATATTCTCACTGGTCGTATGATCGTATCTACCGGTATGACAGGATTAAACAGCCGGATGTCTTAAGGTTCAGGTTCCTCTATTCTCATTGCTTTACGAAGGAGCAGAAAGAACAGAACTATGATTACTACGAACCTCGCTGCATTCATGAATCCTCCCTCTCGCCAAGTATCCACTCTATTTTTGCGACTGAATTAGGAAAGAAAGAGGCTGCTTCTCGATTCTTTTCTTATGCTACACGGCTTGACCTCGACGACTACAATCGAAACACGTTAGAGGGAATCCACAGGACTTCCTTAGCTGCCAGCTTCAGGAATATTGTTTACGGATTTGGCGGATTACGTTCCGATGGAGGAATCCTCTCTATTGCACCGACCTGTCCGGAACATTGGAATTCCTACTCCTTCAAGTTCCATTATCAGGGAAGCTCGATTGAGGTAGAAGTATTTAAAGATCGTTTTGAAATTCATGCAGACAAGGAAACCTCTCTTAGTATCTACGGGAAGAAAACGGTTGTTTTCGGAAACAGGAAATTCCCTCTGGAGGAATTATGATTAACCTCTCCCGTGTGTATCCAAAAGGAAAAGATGCTTTAAATGCGGCTACCCGTTTTTCAATCGGCAATGGTCATATCGGCTATCGGGGAACACTAGAGGAAGAGCAAGACAAAGGACTCCCTTGTTTTTCCAGGGTTGGTTTTTATGATCAATTTCAAGATAAATGGCGTGAGCCTGTCGCCTATAGGATTCCTTTTTCCCTTTCACTTAAGAAAAATCACCGCAAACTTGCTTTTGAGAAAACGATACAGACTCTCGACTTGGAGAATGGGGTTTACTATCGAAAGTCCATCTCTTCAAAGGGTGTTTTGAAGACGGAAAGATTTGCATCCCGTGTTCGAGAAAAGCTTATAGCCGAGAAAATCGAGTTTACGGCGGAAGAAGATGGCGAATATGAGTTCAGTTTAGGCAGGGATGATAAGGTCCAGGATATAAACGGTCCTCACTTCAAAGAAAAAGAATTTTTCCGTGAAGATAAGCTGATTCATTTCCATGGACTGACGAATGAAGGATATGAAGCGGATGAATATTTGAAGATTGATCCGGAAAGGGACGAGGAATGTCTTTTCCGAAATAATCGAAATATTTTTCTGAAGAAGGGAGAGAGTATTACATTCTCCCTGTTATGCTATGTTTTCTCATCTTTCTTTCATGAGACTGCAGATATTAAAGAAGTAAAGAAAGTCTTTTCTTTATCTTACGAAGGCCTGAAGAAGGAACACGAAAAGGCATTTTCGGCAAGCTTTCGTCTGGCACGGATAGAAATAACTGGTGATAAAAAGAGGCAGCTTGCATTAGACTACTGCAATTATCTGCTGGTCTCTCATAAGAGTGAATATGTTACCTCCATTTCGGCACGGGGCTTTTCTGGACAGACTTATAAAGGTGCTGCTTTTTGGGACAGCGAGATTTTTCTTCTACCCTACTACTTGCTTTTTGATAAAGAAGAAGCTAGAAACCTGATTCTTTATCGTATCCATGGACTAAAGGGTGCAAGGGAAAAAGCAAAGCGATTCAATACGGATGGGGCTTTCTATGCTTGGGAAAGCCAAGAAGAGGGAAAGGAAGCCTGCACTAGGTACTCCGTGACCGATCCTAGAACAGGCAAGGGCATCCGTACCTACTTCATTGACAAACAGATTCATATTTCTTCGGATGTCGCAATAGCCTTAGACGAATATCTTACTCGTTATTCGGAGAAGAAAATCCTTCTCGAAGGAGGACTGGAAGAACTTTATCAGATTGCGTGGTTTTATTATTCTTATAGCAAAAAGGAGCAAGATGGTCTTTATCATCTCAATGATGTCATCGGACCCGACGAATACCACGAGCGTGTCGATGACAATGCGTTTACGAATTATCAGGCAAAAAAAGCAGTTGATATTTTCTTCCATTATCTTTCCCTTTTAAATGAAGAGGAAATCTCCCTTCTTCCGTGTTATGAGGATAGGGAGAAAAACAGGAATACACTTAAAGAGTTCCGTGATAAGCTCTATCTTCCAAAGCCAAATCAGGATGGAATCATCGAACAGTTCAAAGGCTACCTTTCCCTAGAAGACTGTACCATCGAGGATGTCAGAAAGAGACTCAAGGACAAGAACCAGTATTGGGGAGGGAAAGAGGGGCCTGCGAGTAAGACCCGAGTGATCAAACAGGCGGATGTTGTAGCTCTTAGGGCTCTCCATAGCGGTTGTTTCCCAGAAAAGATTGAAAAGAAGAACTATGAGTTCTATCTTCCTTATACGGAGCATGGAAGTTCTCTTTCTTCCTCAAGGCACTCCTTGCTTGCCTTCCGCTTAGGTAAAGCTGAGGATGGTTATCACTTCAGGAAGAAATCCAGCCTTACCGATATTTCCGGAAAGAACAAGGAGTATGCAGGCGGAATCTATATTGGCGGTCTTCATAGGGCTGCTGCTGGAGGCGCATATCTGTCCTTGATTTATGGAAGGCTTGGCTATGATGGAAAAGACTATCATCCCCATTTCAAGAAGGGAATCAAGAAAGTCACCCTTCATGAAGTTAAGAATCAGGAAGTCTATCAAGTAGATATTGTAAAAGACAAAGTCAGCAGAAAACGGAGGAGACATTAAATGATCAAAGGAAGGATATTCGATTTAGATGGCGTGCTTGTCTTTACCGACAAACTTCACTATAAAGCATGGAAAAAGAGGGCGGATGACGAAGGAATCTATTTTGATGAGAAAATAAACGATCGTCTCCGTGGTATTTCAAGAAGGGCATCCCTGGAAATTATTTTAGAAAGAGCTAACAAGTCTTATACGCAAGAAGAAAAAGAAGCACTTGCGGAAAAGAAGAACAAGATTTATGTTTCCTCTATCGAGCAGCTTACTCCTGATGCGGTGAGTGAAGAAACACGTAATACTTTAAAAACCTTGCATGACAATGGCGTCAAGCTCGCTCTTGGGTCTTCTAGCAAGAACGCAAAGCTGATTCTCGAGAAGGTTGGTCTGACTTCTTATTTTGATGCTATTAGCGATGGTGTCGGTTTAGTCCATCCTAAACCGGATCCGGAAGTTTTCCTCAAAGCGGCAAAGAGGCTCAACCTCCGTCCTGACCAGTGTGCCGTCGTTGAGGATGCTAAAGCAGGCATCGATGCTGCAAACAAAGGCAACTTTACTTCGATTGCCTTCAATGGCGAAGCCTATGGCTATGATAAGGCGGATTATCACATCAAGAATTTCTCGGAGCTTATCAAGATTGCGGAAAAGGGAATCGTCTTTTTCCATGTGTGCAAAGAATATGTCAAAGGCCTTAAAGCTGTCGATGATTTCACTAGGGAAGCCGATGACCGTGAGTTCCTTGTCTTTGTCGGACCCTCAGGATGCGGAAAGAGTACGACTTTAAGAAGGATTGCCGGCCTGGAGGAAATCAGTTCCGGTGACATTTATATCAACGGAAAGCGAATCAATGATGAGGAACCTAAGGACCGTAATCTTGCCATGGTTTTCCAGAATTATGCCTTGTATCCTCAAAGGACAGTTTTCAAGAACATCGCTTTCCCGTTGAAAAACTACAAATTCAATCGTGAGATTCCTTATGTCCGTGAAAAAACCGGGAACAAATTCAAAGACGGATGGTATTGTTTCTATGATAAGGTTTTCTATTCTCACTATCTGAAACATCATTATTCCAAAAAAGAAATCAAGGAAAAGGTAGAAAATATTGCTTCCATCCTTGGCCTGACAGACTATCTCAAACGATATCCTAGTGAATTGTCCGGCGGTCAGAAGCAACGTGTTGCTTTGGGGCGTGCTTTGATCCGCAAACCGGAAGTTTTCCTTCTTGACGAGCCGTTATCCAACCTTGATGCGAAAAGGCGGGCACAGAGGAGAACCGAGATTACCAAGCTCCATAATGATATTAAGACTACCTTTGTCTATGTTACTCATGACCAAGTCGAAGCTAGGACTATGGGAACTAAGATTGTCTGCAGGAAAGACGGAAAAATCCAACAAATTGGTACCCCAGATGAAATCTATGATCATCCGAAAAACAAGTTTGTCGCCGGATTTATTGGCACTCCTCAGATGAACTTCCTTCCTTGCGAAATCGAGAAAGAAGATGATGAGATCGGTATTGATGTTTTCGGAAGACACTATAAGGTGAAAACATCAAAGGATAAGCAAATCAAGGGCGGGGAAGCAATTCTTGGCATCCGTCCCAATGCCTGCGTTATCTGTGAGGAAAAAGAAAATTCAATTACTGGAACCTTGGCGTTGAAGGAGGATCTTGGTGACTCGACAATCCTCTATCTCCATGTGGATAATCTCAATCATGATTTTGTCATTTCGGCGGAGAAAGGAATCCATAAGGAAATTGGCGAAAAAGTCTATTTTACGCTGAAAGAGGAATCCATCCATCTGTTTGATAACATCAGCGAAGAAAGCCTTCTTTAATGAAACCTGGCGTTCTGCTTCTTTCCCTTATTCTGTTGACAAGTTGTTCCTCTTTCTCAAGCGGGCAGCCATCAGAAAGCACAAAGGAATGCCTGCCTTCTGTTTCGGATACTGAGGCAAGCAACACACTGGACCGAACTTTGATAAAAGACGAGGAAGGATTTTACATCCTTCCCTCGTCTTTCCTTTCGGAAGGAGTCAAAGAAGAAGGAAAGAAAGACAGCCGCATTTCTTATGTTTCGGCGGAAGGCGATAGGGCTTTTGAGGAGTACCGGGTATATGTAAACAATAAAAAGGTTACCCCTTATAAAGTCAAGACGGATGTTTCCCATGCTTTTAAGAGCATTGGAAACGATAGAGAGGATTCTGCACTCAGGCCGCTTAGGCTAGAGGGATATTGTACTATTACAATCGAACTCAAGCATCCGATTTACCGGACACCGACAATTCGTCCTCTTCAATCCGGACTTTCTTATGAAAGGGATAAGGATTTTCGAACTATTTCTTTCACTATCTATAATCCAGGACAATATACGATTGAATTCAACGATCATATTACTAAGACATTGCATCTTTTTGTAGATCCGTTTTCAAATGATGAAGATAGTTATAAAAATGATTCCTCCGTATTGTACTTTTCGAAAGGTATCCATGATAAAAGCAACGACAAACGGATTCCAAGTGACAACACGATTCGCCTAAGCTCTTCTATAAAAACCGTCTATTTGGAACAAGGGGCAATTGTCCGTGCTTCATTTTTTGCCTACAATCTCGATGGAATAAGAATCTTAGGGCACGGAAGGATTGATGGTTCTGTCTTTGTTCGGAATGCGGATACGAACCAACGGCAAATTCCAATTGATTTCCAGTACTGCAAAAATGTGACAATACAGGATGTTAGGTTTACCGACCCCGCAGGGTGGTGTCTCAGTCTTTATTTTCTTGACCAAGTCACAATCAGCAATGTGAAAATCATCACCTCTCGCGCAAATGGAGATGGGGTTTCCGTGCAATCCTGCAAGAATGTTGAAGTGAGTCATAGCTTTATCCGAACCTTTGATGACACTTTGGTGGTTAAGAACTATCCGCGGTACGGCAATTATTCGAGGGAAGGAGCTAGTGAGCACATTCATTTTTCGGATTGTATTATCATCACTGATCTTGCCCAGTCCATGGAAATCGGATACGAGACCATCGGTGAAGTGAGGAACGATATCACCTTTGAGAACATCACAGTTCTTCATGCATATCATCACGCCGTTTTCTCCATTCACAATGGCAACAACGCAAATATAAAGGATGTTTCCTATAAAAATATAACCGTCGAAGATGCTGCAATGGGTAAGGGAGACGGAAACGGAAGACTTGTCGACATTAATGTAAAGCATTCTTCCACCTGGTCCGATAACTGGAAGAAGACTTCTCTAGGAACGATTGAAAGTGTTTCGTTCGAAAACATTCTGGTGAACGGAAACGAAGGAAGGAGGGTGATCGAAGGCAGCATGGATGAGCGGGATAACTCGGAACATGATGTCCTAGGAGTAACCATTCAAGGCTTTTCCGTTAACGGACAAGAGAAAAAGGCAAATGATTTCCGAACAAATTCCTTTGTAAAAGGGGTTACCTTTGAAGAACTGAATAAGCCAATTACCGGTTCTTCTATTTCTTACCCTTATACTTTTTCTAGCATTTTGAATAATTATTCTTCTTTTGCGGTTTTTTACTAGATGCAACAGAAAATAAGCAGGTTTTTACACCCATATGCAGTTTTATGCAATTTTATGTAAGCGGTTTTTTTAATAAAATATTTCACAAAGGAGAAGATATGAAAGCGCTACTAAAACTAACGAAAATTATTATCCTTGCTGGTCTGGTTGCTAGGACCGGCTGCAAGAAACCCGATACTTCCAGTACAGGTGATTCCCAAGAGCAGGTTTCAATCACTCAAGGCAGTAATGTCATCGTTCCGGAAAACACTGTGAATGAAACCAAAGTCGTCACTTATCCAGGTCCATCCATCTTTGAAAGCTCCAAAAAAGCGAAAATTTCTGTTGATGATAATGATCTTTTTGTTTATGAAACCCGTGTGAATCACAAACGTGCTTTTACCTGGGAATATTCTAATGATACGGCGCCGGTTGCGATTTTCGACTTTGTCGGTAAAGTTCATATCAAGATTACAGTTAATGAAGCAGTGACCTCGGCAAAGGTTTCTCCTTTGGATCTCGGTGTCACTCCGACTTTCCATGATAAGACAATCGAATTCGATTTAGATAATCCTACCAACTATGTCGTGGAATATAACGAGGACGAGAAGACCTCAATTCATCTTTTTACTTCAAGGCCGGAAGAAAATCCTATCACCGAAGAAGAAGCAAAGAAGGATGACAACATTCTTTATTTCGGACCGGGTGTCTATAAAGTGGATTCTTTGCCAATCAAGTCCAACCAGACAATCTATCTAGCTGGCGGCTCTTATCTTTATGGACAAGCTCTGGCTGCAGATTTGGAAAATGTCACCATCCGTGGAAGAGGAATCATTGATGGCGAAATCTATGAGCGACGGAGTTCAAGTGAGAAAGAAATTCCGATTGAGCTTCAGCGTTGCAAGAATGTCAATATCGAAGGCGTGACAATTCTAGATCCGGCAGGATGGGCAGTTGCTAGGGTGGATTCGGAAAATATCAATATTAAGAATCTCAAGGTCATATCCGCTCGTCCTAATGGAGATGGCATCTCGCTTCAATCCTGCAAGAACACTACTGTTACTGGCGGGTTCATACGTACTTGGGATGATTCTCTGGTTGTCAAGAATGTCAATCGCGGAACAACGAAGGACATCACATTTGATGGTGTAAGCGTCTGGACGGATCTTGCCCAATCCAGGGAGGTCGGTTATGAGACAAACGGACCGACAAGGGATAACATTACCTTCAAGAACATCACTGTCATTCATAATTTCCATAAAGCCTGCAGGTCAATTCACAACTGTGATGATGCGGCTATTACCGGTGTCCATTTTGAAAATATAACCTTGGAGGATGGTTCCATGCTCGGTGATAACCAGACCGATGGCATCAATGACTTCCTGATCGACAGGACAATTGCCTTCAATGCTGAATGGACAAAATCCGAGGGCAAACGTGGAAAAATCAAGGATGTCACCTTTAAGAACATCAAGGTCGATAGCCTGAAAGATACGATTCTTTGTCGCAGGCAAGGCGAGAGCGAGGAATCCTCGATTGAAAATGTGAACTTTGAAAACATTGTCATCGAAGGAAAGAAAGCGAACTCTGCCGAGGCCATTAAGAGGACAACCAACGAAAACGTCAAGAATGTATCTTATAAGGACAACGGGGAAACAGCTGGTGCAAGGCTTACTCTCCCCTATAAGAATAATTCGGATGGCAGCAATCCGGAGATCAAGAATGTAGAAGGTAAGAAACAAGATGGCATTGCGGTTCCGGAAATCCTTCGTAATACCGATAATCTAGCCTATATTGGCGAGAGCGCTGATAGGAGCAACGCTGTTGTTACTGTCACCCATGGAAAAGGAACGACAAACAAGGCTGAATATGATGATAAGACCGGTGATTATGCTCTTGGAAATGCTGCTAAGCTTGTCGACGGCAACCGGGACGAAGATATTGAATTCAAATCCTATTCGGGAGAAACGGATGAATTCATAGCAATCACCATTGAATTCGGTGGTCTGACTAACCTTGGTGTCTTAAGAATCCTTGAGAGCAAAAAGAATGAAATCTTCCATCGTTATAATGTTTCTCTCTATGCCCGTAAGCTAAAAAGCGATGGGGTTACTGAAAATCCGAATTTTGTCCGACTCTTATCCGCAACCGACTATGAAATCACTCCATCGAGCGGAAACTATGCTGATATCAACTTTACTGCAACGAAATACTTTGCTATTCAGCTCCGCTTCTTCAAGAAAGAGGGACTTGGATATACGGATAAATTGTCTTTGTCTGAAATCCAGTTCTATCCCCCGTCTTTGACTTACAACAAGCCGATTGCTTATTCCACGGAGCATAATGATGTCTACAACGTGGAACGGTTAGTCGACGGAAACAAGGACGGAACTTCTTACTATGAATCTAAGTCCTTGCCTTGCGAGATCGTGATTGATAGGCAGGATGTTTATTCCATCAATTGTATTGTCAGGTTCCTGCCTGGAAATAGGGCTTGGACGACACGTACAGAGAATATCGAACTCTTATATTCGGATTCTAACGTATCTTTCGATAAGAACAAGACACAATTCAAAACGCTGGAAGCAGCAAAGGACTATGTTTTCAATCCAGAAACCGGCAACAGGAACAAAGTCGATGTAAAAGACAAAAACATCAAGGCACGTTTCATCAAGATTATTGTTACATCCAACAGCGCCCTTGGAAATTATGGTGCGCAACTGTCTGAATTCAACGTTTACGGCAAATAAATCATTGTCAACCAAAAGGAGGTAAATACAATGAAAAAGAAGAATGTTGTTAAGCTTTTATCTGTCTTCGCAAGGGCATCCGGACTTGTTGCTTGCAACAACGGGAATGCTTCCGCAACTTCTCCGGCTCAGAGCAATACGATTGCTCCGGCAACGGAGACCAAGCCATCCGAGCAACCCAAGGACACCACCAAAGCCTCGGCGAGCGAATCGATAAGCAAAGAAGAAAAATTCGATGATCTTTCTCCGGATCTTGCCAATGATCCGATTCCTGCACCAACTGCAGATTCACCAGTCGAAGAAGCTCTGCCGGAAGGAACGGAGACACGGGACTACAATAGTGCCTTAGACAATAGGGTCAATGATTTTTCCGCGAAAGTAGCTGAAGATAAAGTGACCGGAGCTGCCGTTAAAGTCGATGCTCCTTATCTTGAAGTCCGGGTCAACACTGCAAATGAAGTTGCACCGGTTTCTGATGATGCTTCTATTTATAAGCTTGGAACTGGAAACTATCAGATTCAGGATGGTTATTCCATCGGTTTCAAGAGGAAACTTGCAGATAGCAAGACCATTGATAACAATCATCTTGTCTTAGCTCTCCGCGGCGATGATAGCTTAAAGACTTTCCCGATTGCCTTATCCAAAGCCAAGAATCCGGATGGTGAAGCTCTTTCGGCTCTTACTGGAGAATATCAGGAATTCGTTATCTCCCCTAGGGCTACCTTAGAAAACGAGAACACTCCGTATGCAAATAAAGACGGAAGCAATTCTTCTAGGAAGGTTTTAGACAAAATCTTAGGCTTCCATCTCTATGCCGCTGGCAATGCCGATTGCACGATTGATATTGAATCGGTCTTCCTCCGCAAGGAAGGTGCAGCCGATATTATCCTTGATAATTTCGAACATGCCAAACCGAACGATGCGGATGCTTCTGTCTGCTGGTGGAGAGATTCTACTGGTCATATCGTTGGACGCAATGTCACAGTCAAGGAAGGCGGCACCTTTACCCAGGATGTTAATGCAGATGATTTGATGGGGAACCTTGTCCTTGGAATCAAAGGAGACACTGCTAGTACTACCGTTTCATTCATTGGCGCTGAGAAGACAGTTACGAAGAATTGGTTTGATTTAAAAAACAGCAAAGGCGAAGCTTTATCCGCCCCTCTTAAGAATAGTTACAGCAACTTTGTTATCAATCTTGATGAATCAGGAGTTGACATTGCCCCGACTTCTATTAAGATTGCCTCTACTTCTGCTGTCACTATCCATGAAATCTTCTTCTCGGATTTAGTCACAAGAGCAATCGAAGAATATCCAGCAATCGATGAAAAATCTGCTAAAGTCTTTGATGACTTCAATCGGACTCAGACCACGATTGACGGAAATTATGAAGCTTCGAATACGAATCCGGTTGTCACTGGTGCTGGACTTGATTATGTGCTTTCCTATCAGAATGCAGACAAAGTCAAGATTGAAAACGGATGCGCGGTTTTTGATGCCACCAACCTTGCGGAAAACGGCTTTATCAACCTGAAGGTCGGAAGCGATTTGCATCGCCGGACCAATGAGAATTACCTTGTTTTCTCTAGGAAACTAGAAGGAGATGCTACAATGGATGGCTTCCGGTTTGTCACGAATGGTGAACATTATGCGAGCGCTTGGCTTGCCGGCTTTGGAGTCAAATCCTTAGATACTCCTTATAAGAAGGATAATGGCTATTCCTTATATGTGATTGACCTTGAAGAGTGCAGTATTGACTTCACCAATACATTGGATAGGTACTATAGCGGAAAAGGCAAAGTCTATATCGATCAGGTATTCTTAACGAATGATTACCTCGAACTTGAAAAAGTCGGAGAAGACCATACTGTGGACTTTGCTGACAAAGACCTTGCCGGTTATGCAGGAACTGGATTTAATATTACTTCCGAGGTTGTCGCCCTGACAATCAAAGGCGATGGCACCAATGCTACGCTCAAATCTATCCGTTTTGCTTATGGTGGTGATGTAAAGTGGATTAAGGATGCTGCAATTTTTGATTATTATGGACATGCCTTGGATAGGAACCATGTAATTTCATCAGATGGAGAAACCATTTACATTGATATCGAAAGTTCCGGCTGGACTGTAAATGCAACTGCTACTGAGTTCTATGTCCATATTGGCGGTTATGATGGTAGCAAAGGAACCTTCACTCTTGTCTCGTATGCCGAATACAATCATAAGCAGATTGAATATACGGCGGTAGGACAGGAAATCACTGCTGCTGTCAATAAATATACTTATGTTGGATGGCTTGGTGCGGATCGTTGGAATGAAGACCATGTCTTCAGGAAAGCCGTTGTCAAAGGTGATGGAAAGGCAACCCTTGATAATCTTCGCATCGGTGCAGGAAGCAATGAATACTGGGTTAACACAGAAAACAGGGTCGAACGTAAACAGCTCTACCTCGAAGACGGAACTGTATTACAGGCTGGTAAGACGATTTCCACAGAAGGCGAAACTGTTATCTTTGATTTGACGAAGTCTGGAATTGTCTTTGATGGCGCTGTTCATCTTCACTACAACGACAGTGTTGGCGGTGTCAGGAAGTTCGAGTCTGTTTCCCTTCTCTCCTATCGTCCGACTTACGAAGCCGTTTATAACTACTTCTGCGCTTAATCCGTAACTTTAAATGTAGTAAAATATAGGCAGCTAAGTGCTGCCTATATTTTTATAAAAATCATGTATCGTATCTGCATTCTCGATGACGAATATCTTACCTGTTTGGGCTTGGAAAAGGCTGTTCCCTGGGACACGATTGGTGTCGAGGTTGCTTTTACTGCGCTTGATGGAAAAAAAGGATTGGAACTGATCCGGAAAGCAAAGCCGGACCTTGTTCTTACGGATATTCGTATGCCTGGTCTTACTGGTGTTGATCTAGTAAAAGAACTGAAAAAAGACGGATTCGAAGGTGAAATCATTGTTTTGACTGCTTATCGGGATTTTGATTATGCAGTTGAAACTTATAAATCTGGTATCTTTTCTTATCTTCTGAAACCAGTAGATAATGAGGAACTTCTGAAAACGGTCAAAGAAGCTATTGTGAAACTTAATAGCAAGCGAAAAGAAAAGGAAAGGAAAAGGAATAGGGCTGGAAATTTATCCAGGATGGAATCTACTTTCTTTTATCAGCTTTTGCATAATATTACGAACGAAGAATTCATTCAGAACAGCAAGAAATTTGATTTTGTGGTCCCGCCTTCTGGAATTCTCTTCCTTTTGAAAAAAGAAAACAAGGAAGAGGAGGGAAGTCTTTCTGAAGCTGGTGATCTTCTTCTTTCTGAAATCAAGAAGGAGGGATTGGATTACCTCCCTAGAGCGAGCGAAGACTCCTATCTTGCTTTTATTGACTCCAAGGAAGAAGAGAAGGTTCTTTCTATCTTAAGGAAATCCTTCTCTCTAGTCGAAGAAAGAACCGATACGATTTATACGGGCTCGATTTGTTCTTATTCTTCTCCGGTCGAGATATCTTTGGCATATAAGACCGATAAGGAAAATATCAAGAACAAAATGTTCTTTGGATTTAATAGCATTGAAATTCCTAAGGAAAGCTCAATCTCTTATCGGCACTATATCGCTATCCAGGATTTCTACCGGATCTTAAGCGAACATTATAAAGATGATCTTTCGGTTTCCATTGTATCCGAGAGGAGGAATGTCTCGGATTCCTATCTTAGGCATCTTCTTAGAAAATCCTTAGGACGGACCTTTAATGATATATTGACGGATTATCGGATTTCTCTGTCCAAGAAACTTCTGAAGGAAGGGAAACTCCGTGTAAACGAGATTGCTGACAAGGTCGGATACAATGACGAAAAATATTTCTCCCGTGTCTTTAAAAAGCGGGTTGGCGTTTCTCCAAGTGATTATCCGGAATGAAAAAGAAACTGTCTTTTCGTGCACGTCTATTATCTTCGCTTGCCGTTTTGATTCTTTTTGTCTGTGCTCTTATGGGTTCTTCTATTTATATTGTTGATTATGAATACCGTAAGAACAATATTGATGCCTCAATTCAAGCACGTCATAATTCACTCGATGAGTCGTTGTCTTCTTTGATTGAAGACAGCAATTATATTCCAATTAATATCTTTACCGAGGAGAATATCTCCCAAATGAATTCCTCTGAGGATCCGCAGGCTTTTTTTCAGGAACTCTATCTTACTCAGCCGGTCTCTGGTTCACTTGTCAAAGGAATTTCTTATTATCAAGAGGGAAAGACTAGTTTGTCTGCTGTCAGCCAGGAGAAGACTAGGCTGCCAGAAGTTACTTCGGATATTGCTTATGATGTCAGGAATCGAGAAAATAACAGCTTTCCGATATCCTATTGTTTTTCCGCCTACAATAGCTCCGGGTCCTACTTGGTCCTCGGGAAGAAACTTAGTGAAGATTCTGCCTGTTTCCTTTATCTTGATAGCAATTGGCTAAGGCAGCTTGTCGATTCCATTACCTGCTTGGAAGTGAACTATATTGTGGACTCTACCAGGAATATCGTCTTATCGAAAAACACTTCGGAGCTGGGAGCAGTTGTTTTGGATGGAGCTAAACTCGGCATTAACAAAGAAGAAGCTAGTATCCATACGGAATTCAACAACAAGGATTGCTATGTTTCAGTTCATTCAAGGAAACAATTGAAGCATTCTTTTGCTTTTTCCTGGCAGATTGTTTCGATTCAGGACTATAACTCCCTCTTTGGACCATTGAAAACGCTAAGGATTGTCCTGATTGTTTTTACAATCGCTGCGTTTCTTGCCGCAGCCTGGACTTCTTATTATCTTTCCAAGAAGATATCCATGCCTTTGACCGCATTGTCGAATGAGCTTGAAATGACGGATCTTAATAAGCTAGGAAACTTACTGTATAACAAAGAAATAACGACCAATGACGAAATTGAAAAACTAGAGATTTCCTACCATGAAAGGCTGGATCGGATTCATGAACTTATGGAAGAAAATAGGGAAAAAATGAATCAGCAGCGGATACTCGAACTGGAAAGCCTTCAAAGGCAGATTAATCCGCACTTTCTTTACAATACCTTGGATACCATTTCTTGGCTTGCCAAAATCAATGGAGAAAAGGAAATCGATTCCCTGGTCAGGTCATTGGCAAAGTTCTTCCGCCTTACTTTGCATTCGGGAGACAAAATCATCACTGTCAAAGAAGAAAGGGAAATCACCAAGCATTACCTCGAGATTCAAAGCGCCCGTTTTCCGGAACGGTTCCAATATGAATTCGATGAAGATCATAGCCTCGATGATGAGCGGACACTGAAACTGATTCTTCAGCCGGTTGTTGAAAATTCCGTCAAGTATGCGTTTGATCCCGAAAAAGGAAAGTTTCTCCTCAAAATTTCATCCAAAAGGATGAAAGACTCGTTTGAGTATGTTGTCGAAGACAACGGAAGGGGCTTTGTGGTTCCAGATAATCTTTTCGAGAAGAAAAAACAGCCGAATGGAAAATCGACTGGCTTTGGCTTGTATAATGTGCAGGAACGAATCCGATTAGAGTATGGAAGCGACTATGGAAGGGAAGTGACTTCTGTTGTCGGAAAAGGAACGAAGACGGTTATCAGACTTCCTCTTTTTCTCTCTCGGTCTTCCTCTCATAAGAAATAGCATCTAGTCTTTGACAGTCTTTATCTGCTTTTCGTTTGGCTATAAAGAAGAAAAACAGGATGCATAAAAGCAACACCGAGATGATACCGAGATTAATATAGAGGATGACCTGCCGGAAATTCCATTTTGGAATAGAAATCCTGATAGTAAAACCATCAATGGTGTTCTTCCTTAAGGAGGAGGAAAAGTCCGTTTTCCTTATGTAGGATTTTTGATAAGAGGTTATTATTCCTTTTTCGCCAAGTCGAATTGGATTTTCGTTTTGCTTTCTTCCCGGGGTAAGAAGAACTGAATCTTTGTAGCTAAGAGAGACAAGAGCATCCTGCCTGAATGTCCTCTTGCTGACAGAAAGATAGCGGTCATATATATCCTGTGTCGAAAGATCAATCTCCAAAATACCGAGAAATTTGTCTGTGTCGGAAAAGACTTTTTTAAAATAGGAAAAGATGCCAAGGTCCGACTGATACGGAAAACTAAGGTAAGTATTTGCAATATTCTCTTTTCGAATAAAGCAGAAACTGTCTTTACTGCTATAATAGAAAGAAGAAAAGTCTTCCCTGGATAGCAATTGCTTAAGGCTAGGAGCTCCTCCCACTTCTGAAGAGGATGCCACTAAATTTTCAGAATAAAATAACGAACCAAGAAAGCAGGAATTCGACAAGGCCAAATCACCAAGTCCCTTGGTAATCTGGTTTTCATTTTCCACTTCACAAGCTTTCTTGAAATTTTCGTTTTCAGCCTGTGCATTCAATTGGGATTCAAATTGGACACAAGCCCTTTGGAATCGAGATGATAGAAGTGAAATCTGGCTTTGGAAAGAAGATTGAAAACTGTTCTTATAAAGAGAATAAGTTAAGGAAGACGTAACAATCGATAGAATAAAAGCCAAAACAGAAGGAATCAGGAAAACGGACCAGAAAATATTCTTGTGGAGTTTCCGAAAATCAGAATCCTGTTTTTTTGTCTTTGATTTTTTCATGACTTTATTATAGAGGTAAAACGTTTGATTTAAAACGGCAACGAAAAAAACCGGCATTCACCGGTCTTGACTTTTTGATGGTGGAGCTGACGAGGATCGAACTCGCTACCTCATGCTTGCAAAGCACGCGCTCTCCCAGGTGAGCTACAGCCCCAAAACGTAACGGAAAACATTATACTGAATTCCGTTACAGCAATCAAGTTAAATTTCAACAAAAGTACCCGTTATGTCTTTATCGGAATCGAATTCGTATCTTAAATAATGCTGACTATATCCCTCATATTTCCCTTCTTTGTTTCTTCCTTCGATGAGGACGAGTTCGGACGCAATGTTCTTCCGGTAGGCCTCTTCTTTTTCTTCGGAAAGCTGGATGAGTTTCCGTGTCCGTTCTAGACGGATAGACTGCTTGACACTTCCTTTGAGCTTTGCCGCCCTAGTGAACGGACGCTCGGAATAAGGAAAGGCGTGGATTCGCATGAAACCGACTTTCTTGCAGAATTCATAAGTTTCCATAAAATCCTCTTCTGTTTCACTTGGAAAACCGGAGATGACATCAGTGCTGAAAGCAACCGAAGGTATCTTTTCCCGGATCCGGTTGACCTTACTGAGGTAGTCTTCCAATTTGTATTTGCGGTTCCTCCTCTTGAGGATTTTTTCACATCCGGACTGAAGCGGAATATGGAAATGCGGACAAAGTCTGTCTTGATGAGCGGCGAACAAATCAATATAGTCATCATCGATTTGACTGATTTCGATAGAAGAGACCCGGATTCGATAAGGCAGGGATGATAAGTCCAGCCTATCCTTTAATAAATCCTTTAAACGATAAGAGGGATTATCCGGATCCTGATAGCTTCCGGTATCGATTCCGCCGATAATAAGTTCACGTACGCCGTTTTCTAATAGGGATTTTGCTTCTTTTAGAATAGAATCCTTGCTTCTTGAACGGGATCGGCCTCTGGTATAGGGGACAACGCAGTAGGAGCAAAAGTTATCGCAGCCATCCTGTACTTTCCTATAGCCTCGTACACTCTTCTCCCCTTGTTCGGTCGGAGTATCTTCGTATACGAATTTCCGGCTTTCGGTGTCGACATAATCGCAACCCTCAGATGCATTCAGAAGCTCGACGGTGGACTTGTTGGATGAACCGGTGACTACGGCAACGCCAGGTATCGAGAGATATTCTTCCTTGTGAATCTGGCTCGAACATCCCATGATGATGATTTTCTTTCCCGGAAAACTACGGGAAAGAGAGCGGACTCTTTGCAAATCCTTGCGTTCGGCTTCGTTTGTTACTGCACAGGTGTTGACAAAATAGACATCCGCCGCTTTGCCTTTGGCTTCTTCAAAGCCTTCTTTCAATAAACGCTCTTTGAGTGATTCCGACTCATAGGCGTTCACTTTGCATCCAAGCGTGTAAATTTTAAAGGTCATCCTCTTTTATCTCCTTGTACTGTCCTTCTTTGCTTTTGATTGCCGCTAAGACAATCTTTGGGGAAAGCAGTTCGAAACGAATCAAATCCTGGCTAAGCTTAGCAAAATCATTGGAGTAGTAATCCTTGGCTATTTCTTCTAGACGTTCTTTCAGATGGTCTGTCTTCTTCTGCTTCCTGCTCTCATCGAAGAAAGGAATCCTCGTTTCAAGATATCCAGAAGAATCGATAAACAGAAGAACACCTGCCTTTTCAATATAATAAGCAGAGGAATCGATGTCGGATACCCCAAGCTTTTTCCTACTGGTCATGGACCTATCGAAAAGGTGGCTGCCGTACTCATGGAACGGATTGATAAGAGAACAATCAGGATCTCTTAAGAAAGCATCGTAGGGGAAGGAATAAAAGGAATCCAAAGAAGACAGAAAACGCTGATTGATAAATGGAGAATAGAACGGAAACCAGATTGGAGTCTGATGATAGGTAAAACAGGGAATGTGATCCACTATTTTTTTAATTTTCTCTTTATTTCTTTGGATTTCTTCTTTGATGGATGACTTTAGAATAGAAATTATCCTGTTCCGCCTTTCCAGGCTTCTCAGAAGAATATAGGAACGCATAATTCCGTAAGGAGAAGAAAATTCAAGAAAAGGCCGCCTGTTTGGAGGACAGATTCCTTGATGCTCGCTAATAAAGGTAAGTTCCGGGCTTGGGGACCTCTCTTTAGGAACCGCCCAGTTCAGGTAGGGAAAAAAGCCTTTGGACATACTGACTCCATTATAGTTGAAAAAGAGAAAGAAAAAAGTCCGGAACACCCGGACTTAATTTACCAAATGGAGCAAGCGACGGGAATCGGACCCGCATGTCGACCTTGGCAAGGTCGCGTTCTACCACTGAACTACGCCTGCAAATATAAGATGGCGGATCCTACGGGATTTGAACCCGTGATCTTCTCCGTGACAGGGAGACGTGATAGGCCGCTACACTAAGGATCCATCCAGCGCTTTCTTTCGCGCTTTAAGATTATCGCATGTAGCCCAAAGAAAAGCAAGAGAAATTTTCCAAAATTTTCAGGATCCAGATTTTCTTATCAATTGAGCCAATTATGAATAAAAAATCAAGAAATGTTAAGCGGTTTCATTTGAAAGAAAAGTAGAAATTATACCAACTTCTTATTCTATCCTTTAAAATAGTGTTGTCTAACAAAGGAGCTTGCTTATGGAGAAACTTATCCTGTCGGAAGATGAAATCTCCCGCATCTGTGGTCGTCTAGCATCTGAAATTGAACCAAAGCTGAAAGAAGACAACAATGGCATTCCGATTTTCGTCGGTGTCAGGAACGGTGCGCTTCCCTTCTTATTCGAATTAGTCCGCCATCTCAAAGGGGCTTATTGGTTGGATACAAGGAAGGTTTCTTCCTATGATGGCGAATCCTCTACTGGTACTGTTACTCTGGAGAAAGAACCGGATCATAACCTCGAAGGACGTGACGTCGTCTTAGTCGAAGACATCATCGACACGGGGACCACCAGGCATTTCCTAAAGGATTTTGTCAGGAAGAAATACAAACCGAAGCATCTTTATATCTGCGTTCTTGTCAAACGCAAGAATCCAAAAGAGACTTACAACGAATTGGCTGATTTCACAGGTCTCACCACGGATGAGCAGCGCTATATCGTTGGTTTTGGATTTGATTACTATGGTCTTTTCCGCAATGACCCCTATGTTTTCGTCCCTTCGAAGGAAGATAGGGAAAATTGGGACAGAATCCTGGACGACGATAAGAAAAAACATCCGAACCAACTTAGAAAATAAAAAAAGGGCCGGTGCTGAGCCGGTCCTTTTTGTTTCCTTATTTTCCAGTGAGTTTCTGGTAGAGCTTCTTGGCTTCGATGATTGTATCATCCCTGTCGAAATAACTGTAGTTTCCAAGACGCCCGGCAAAGCTTACGTTCTTTGCTTCTTTTGCAAGTTCTTTATAGCTTTGACTGAGGTTTTTGTTTTTCTCGTTGTTGATTGGATAAAGCGGCCTATCCCCTTCCTCGAATTCCTTCGGATATTCTTTTGTGATATAGGTGACTGAGCTGCCCCGATCCATGAAATGCTTGTGTTCACAGATACGGGTATAAGGAACATCCTTGTCGGTATAATTGACAACCGCTGCTTTCTGATAATATTCCTGGTCGAGTCTTTCGGTTTCGAATTTAAGAGTTCGATACTCAAGATGACCAAGACGGTAACCGAAATAAGCGTCGATTGGTCCGGTATAGATGATATGCTTTGCCCTCTTTTCAAGATTTTCCTTATCAGAAAGAAAGTCTTTGTTCAGCCTGACCTCGACTCCATCCAGCCTGTTTTCGATGGTTTTGGTGTAACCTTCTACTGGGATTCCAGAATAAGTGTCATTGAAATAGTTGTTGTTGTAGGTGAAACGTACAGGAAGCCGTTTGATGATGGAAGCCGGTAATTCGTTGCAGGGACGTCCCCACTGTTTCTCCGTATATCCTTTGACAAGGATTTCAAAGATATCCTTACCTACCCTTTTTATCGCCTGTTCTTCCAGGTTTTTCGGCTCTTTGATTCCGCTTGCATCAATCTGCTCCTGGATTTTCTTCTTTGCTTCCTCTGGTTCTGTGATTCCCCAAAGGTCTTTGAAGGTATTCCTGTTAAAAGGCCTGTGATAGTATTTTCCTTTAAAGAAGGCTAATGGTTCATTGATAAACGTCTTCCTCTTTCCGTAGGAATCAAAGAAGTTCCATGCGAATTCATCGGAAGTATGGAAGATGTGCGGTCCAACGACATGGATGTCGATGTTATCCTTTCGTTCAGTCCGGATTGCACCTCCGACATAAGGAAGCTTTTCGACAGCCAGGACTTTATAATCCTTTTTCCTCCTTGCTGCTAAGGAAGCACCAAAAAGACCGGCGCCTACGATGAGATAATCGTACATGCTATAAAAGTCCTTTCTGCCTAAGGATAGGACGAAGCTTATCCGAGGCGGCGAAATCTTTTTCTTCGCGGGCTTTCCTGTATTCCTGATACCTTGCCTTATCTTCTTGTGAGACAGAGGGAACATCAAAAACAAGACCGAGTATGGAGAAGAATTTATTCAAGGTTTCATAGACAGAGGAAAGGCTTTCTAAATCCAAAGGCTTTTTCCTCAGAAGAGAGTTCCTCTCCTTGATTTCTTTGTCTACGACAGCCCTAGCGTTAGAAACATTCAAATCGTTAGCAAGAGAAGCCCTGAATTCATTATAATCCTGCTCGATAATTGGTTTCTTTTCCGCATTATTCAATTGCAACGTGCAAGAAGCACGTTTCCTAGCAGAGGCAAACTTGTTTGCTTTCTTATCAAACAAATCAAGCTGTTCTTCCGTGTAATTAATCGGGGCACGGTAATGGGTAGAATAGAAGAACCTACGGACTGCGTTACCGCTATGGCGAGCTAAGACATCTTTGGCAAGAATTGAATTTCCTAAGGATTTGCTCCTCTTTGTTCCGTTTGTCAGAAGGAAGCCGACATGCCTCCAGTAATTCGCCAAGTGTGTATTGTGGCTTGCTTCGGATTGAGCGATTTCATTTTCGTGATGGGGGAACTTCAAGTCAAATCCACCGCCATGGATATCGATTAAAGGCTTATGGAAGACAGAATTGACCATAACGACGCATTCGGTATGCCAGCCAGGACGACCGGTTCCGACAACTGTGTCGAATTTGATGCCATCGTCTTTCGTGAGCTTCCAAAGTGCGAAATCGAGCGGATTTTCTTTATGAGAATTGACATCGATTCGTGAGCCAGCAACTAGATCATCGATATTTTGTTTGCTTAAGGTTCCATAGTCTTTGATTTTGTTCACACGGAAATAGATGTCATCATCAGCTTGGTAGGCATAGCCCTTATCAACCAGGTCTTTGATGAAAGAAGCCCTGATATTGATGTACTCACTTGCTTTTGGATGATCATAAAGAGGAAGAATATGAAGCTGGTCTAAGCAGTCTTCATAGGCTTTAATATAGAATTGAGAAAGGTCTTTCTCGCTTTTCCCCTCTTTCTTTGCCTCTTTGATAATCTTATCGTCAATATCGGTATAATTGGAGACGCATTTAACTTGGTAGCCGCATTCATCCCTGAAACGTGTGAGAAGATCAAACGTGATGGTCGGCCGGAAATTACCGAGGTGAACATAATTGTAGACGGTTGGTCCACAATAATAGATATCGACCTCGTTTCCTTCTAATGGTACGAATTCCCGCCTTTTTCCTTGGTAGGAATCATAAAGACTGATTTTCATTTTGGTCATGGCTTTGCTGTCCTTTCCCTAAATTATTCTCCCTATTCTGTAACTGATATAGATTATAGTAGATTTTGTGCCTCTTTAGTAATTGTTGATGGTTTCCCTGTTCCCTGAGGTGCCCTTTGTGAATTACAAAGATGACATCTGCGTTTTTAATCGTGCTTAAACGATGAGCCACGATGACCCTTGTTCCGATACTTCGCATCTTTTCTAAGGACTTCTGGATGATATTCTCGGTTTCTGTGTCGATATTGGCAGTTGCTTCATCGAGAAGAACCATCGATGGCTTATAGACAAGGGTTCTCGCAAAGGAAACGAGCTGTCTTTGTCCAGCAGAATAATTATCGCCACGTTCTTTGACATTTTCTTGGTATTTGCCAGGGAGCTGGTCAATGAAACTATCCGCCCCGACTTCTTTTGATGCAGAAACGATTTCTTCTTGGGATATTGTTTCATCTCCTAAAGAGATGTTATCGCTGATTGTTCCGGAGAAGAGGAACACATCTTGAAGCCTTACGCCGATATTCTTTCGAATGCAGTCCAGAGAATAGTCTTGGATGTTGATATCATCAATAAGGATTTCGCCGGAATTGACTTCATAAGTGCGGTTGATTAGGGAGATGATAGTCGATTTTCCAGCACCCGTCGCTCCGACAAAAGCAGCAGTTTCTCCTGGCTGGATAACAAAACTGATGTCCTGCAAAACATAGTCTGTTCCTTCGTAAGCAAAGTAGACATGCTTGAATTCTATCTTTCCTTTGAAACTCGGAACTGAGACGCCTTTATTCTTTGCTTCTTCCAGCGCAGTAGAGTTCAAGACATAGAGAACACGTTCAGCGCTTGAGAAGATGGACTGCCTTTGATTCAGCCTCTTGGTCACGGACTGAATAGGCTGGAAGAACTGACCGTTGAAGGAAATCAGCATCTGGAAGGTTCCGATGGTAAGTCCTCCCATAGAGGGATCCCTTGTGACTTTTGGCAAAGCTAGGGAAATTATGATTACGTAGCAGATGACCTGCAGAAGATACCTTGTCGGGTAAAAGGCTGAATAGACATTCGAACACTTCAGTGCGGATGATCGGATTGCTTCGTTTTTCTCATCAAATTCGTCTTTCTTTTTCTCTTCAGCGGAAAACACTTTGATTACTTTGACGCCTTGGAATGTTTCGCTTAGGAAGGAGTTCCTTTCAGAAATCGACTTTTTGTTGGCACGATAATACTTCTTCGTCTGCTTAGTAAAGAAAAGCGAAACAAAGAACACAATCGGAATAAAGGCAAGGAAGACAAAACCAAAATAGAAGCATCCGTTCCTTCCGGAAACAACAAAGGTTCCAATCGTGATAATCAGGATGGTTCCAATGGAGCGGAGTAGTTCGGGAACGATATCCGAAAAAAGGGTAGAAAGATTTTGCGTATCATTGGTGATCCGTGTGACATAGCTTCCGATTTTCAACGATCGCAACTCGCTCAAAGAATAGTTGGTTATTTTTGTGAACCTGTCGTCCCGCCTATCCCGGATGACGTATTGGCCAAGTTTCTTCAGCCCCCTTGTGACAAAATAGGCGCCAAAACCTGCACAAAGCCAGAGCATAGTATCCGCTATTGTTAAATAAATGACGGGAAGGAAAACATCCGCAGAATAGGGCTTTGGCATCCTCGACGTCTTAGAAAGATAATCCACGAGGAATTTAGCTAAGAAAGGCTCTCCTGTAAAAAGGAAATTGACAAATACATCACCAATCAGAATCAGAATGAAAGGCTTCCTGTAGGGCTTGAAGTAAGGAATGATTCCACGAAGGACAGAGAACTTCTGGTTCAGAGAGAGTTTCTTCTTGTTTTCCATGAATTAGTTCCTCTCTTTCTGAAGCTTCTGCCTCTCAACGATGTCATGGTAAAGGGAACACGTCTTAAGAAGCTCGTCGTGTTTTCCGATTCCGACGATTTTCCCCTCGTCCATGACAACAATCTTATCTGCATGTTCCAGTGTCGAAACACGATGGGCGATAACGAAAGTCGTCCTTTTTTTCTTCCTTGTGCGAAGATGATCCAAGATTTCTTTTTCGGTATCGGCATCTACCGCGGACAGAGAGTCATCCAGAACAAGCCTGGAAGGCTCCTTATAGAACGCTCTAGCCAGACAGGCACGCTGTCGTTGTCCTCCTGAGAGCGTAGACCCTCTTTCACCGACGATGGTGTTGTACCCTTCCGGGAAAGAGAGGATGTCCTTGTCGATACAGGCCAAAGACGCACATTTTCTGACTTTTTCGAAATCGATGTCCTCTTTCTTCCGCTCACTGAAAGCAATATTCTCAGTGATTGTTCCCGAAAACAGGTAACCAAGCTGTGGTACAAATCCAATCTTCTCCCGAAGATCTTCTTTTCTCCAGTCACAGATATCCACATCATCAATTAGCAATTGTCCCTTTTTTAACGGATAAAGCTTAGGAAGCAGAGATACCAGAGTCGACTTTCCTGAACCCGTTCGACCTAAGATTCCGATAATCTCCCCCGGATTGGCTTCAAAGGCAATATCCTTTAACGCTTTCCCTTTTCCGTCTGGATAAGAAAAGGAAAGATGATTGAAAATGACTTTTCCCTTTAATTCCGCACGGACAGGGTTCCTTTGGTCGTTGATATCCCCTTTTGCCGAGAGGATTTCACCGATACGCTTCTGTGCGCCTTTTCCTCGGGAAGCATAATCAATCAAAAGACCACCTGCCCTCCTTGGCCAGATTAGAGATTCGTAATATCCGGTGAATGTCCTCCTCTTTCCGACATCCGTAATCTTTCCGGCAAAACTGATATCGTTGTCAAGAATGGAATAGGCACACCTGATATAAAGAATCCCGAAAGTGAACGCTAACAGGATATTGATAGATGCAGAAATCCTTGAGGAAAAACGAAGGTAGGAAACCGAGGTCGTTTCGGATTTCTTTGATAGCCTCTTGAATGATTTCTGGCGTTCCTTTTCCTTGCGGAAGGATTTGATTACATTAAAGCCTTGAAGATTCTCTTCCGTAAAATCGGAGAGGTCTTCGAAAGCATCGGAGGAAATCTTAAAACGCTTGGCTTCAGCTTTTCCGACAATTCCTCCGAAAACGATGAAGAGGACCAAGGGAAGAGCAGTATAGAGAGCAATCTGGTAGCTCCTAGTCCTCCTGCCTACTAAAGAGACAGTGCCAAGGACAATTAAATCTACGGTGTCGAGAATTCCATCTGTGAAGCAAACAACAATGGTCTGGACATCATTAGTGAAGAAAGAAAGCAGACCACCGACTTTTTTGTCCGAATAGTAAGACACCGGCCTGGTCTGGATATGGACAAACCTTTCCTTTCTGAGATCGCGTTCGATGTTGGCCCCGATTCTGCCTAGCAGAAACCGCCATCCCATTCGCCCTAAGAAAATCCTGATTCCTAAGGAAAACAGGATAATGATAAGAATGAATAAATCGGTCTGATAAAAGGAAACTTCTTTTGAGGAGGCAATGATAAACTGGCTCGTATATCCAGTGAGGAACCGATGCCAGGGTCTTTCACCGCTTACCGGAAGATTGCTTTTGTTGTTTAAGGCAGAAACCACATTTCCCCTAAGCAAGGGAAGCCTCAGCTGCATGATATCGACAAGAGAATCGACTAGAAGAACAAGAATGAAATAGTACCAGTATTTTTTATAGTATTTGTTTACGTATTTGCCGAAAATCACTTCATTTAGGCCTTTCTGATAATGTCGGTGACCTCTGCCTCCAAGTCATAGACGCCTGCGTTTACGACCTTAGCATTTACTAAATCGCCTTCATTTAATGGGTAGCGAGAGTAGAGCCGCCTTTCGCCATCGATGTCATCAGGGGCATAAACATTATTGATGCAGGAGTAGGATAAATTGTCCTTGCTCCTCTTTGTTACCAAACAGTGATAGGTCTGACCGATTCTCTTCTTGTTCAGTGCATAAGAAATCCGCTTCTGGGTCTGCCTTACTCTCTTGTAGCGGGCGAGTTTGACATCCTCGGGGATTTGGTCCTTGAATCTTGCACCTGGTGTCCCTTCCTCTGGACAATAGGTAAAGCAGCCGAGATGATCGAATTTCAGCTCCTTCCTCTGCTTGATCAGTTCGTCCACATCTTCTTCCGTTTCACCAGGGAAACCGACCCTGACTGTGGTACGGATAATGCTATTCGGAACTTTTTCACGGAAACGATGAATCAAGTCGATGATATCCTGTTCCGTTCCACGGCGTCCCATGTGCTTTAAGACATTGTTTGAGAAATGCTGGACCGGAAGATCAAAATAAGGTGTCAGACTATTGTCGGCAGCGTAGAGATCAATCAGCTCTTGAGGCACTTCATCTGGATATAGGTACCTGAGTTTGACAAAGTCAAAAGTCGGATGCTTGACGATTTCTTTGACTAAATCGGTTAAGGTGAGTCCAATATCCTTTCCATACCTAGAGGTGTCCTGACTGATTACAGTCAGGGAGCGGATGCCGTCTTCTTCCCTTTCGTTGAGTTCTGTTTTCAAAGTCTCGAAAGGCACGGATTTGAAACGACCACGGATGTAAGGAATAGCACAGAAAGTGCAGAAGTTGTTGCATCCGTCCGATATTCGGAGATAGGCCTCCCGCTTTGGAGAAATGAAAAGACGTCTTGTCGGGTTGATTTCGCCAGTCAGTTTACGGTCTTTCACAAGTTTCTGGAAATGCTCACCAAAGTTCTTGTATTCCTCGAGCGGAATCCATTCAGCAACTTCCGGAATTTCTTCTTTCAGTTCTTTCAGATAGCGGGTAGCAAGGCAGCCAGTGACAACCACTGGCTTTCCGTATCGACACCTATCAAGAATCGCATCAATCGATTCTTTCTTGGCAGATTCGATGAATCCACAGGTGTTGACGATGATGATATCGCTAAGATCAGGATCAGAAACGGTTTCAAAGCCGTTCTTTTTCAAATAGGCTAGGATTTCTTCTAAGTCGACCTGATTCTTTGCACAACCAAGAGAGACAATTCCAATATTCATAATATACCTCTTATAAATTAACTAAATAAACTAACCTAAATATAATACCAAAATAAGGAATTTAAAGAAACCATAAGAGAAATGAAACATGCTTTAAGACGTCTCTTGGATAAGGTGATTTTTATGTTTTGTCAAACTAGAAGAGAAAGGAATAGAGAACTTAAGATAAATTCTCTGCAAAGATTGAACTGAAAAAAGTGCTTTGTTAAGAAGATTTTCCCATCTTGAATGATTCTGGAATTGAAGAGCATGTCAGCCCTTAAGTGGATGAATGGGAGAGCTTTATCTTTTGGATGAACTTACCTTAGGACCAGTTGTGGATTCTAGATACAAACTATGATCTTTTATCCAAGGAATCAAAAAGAAACTATGACTAGACAGATAGAAAGAACATCATCCAAAATAGTAAAAAACATAAACATTTATTATTAATTAAATAGTTCTTTAATTTAAAAATAATAAAAAAGAAATCTACTAAACACACATAAAGACAGAATAAAAGATGTTTTAAAAAATAATATTCAAAAGTGATGGAATGAAAATAATTTTCTAGGAAAGAAATAGTCTGATTTTTTCTAATACTTGTTTTCTTTTTTTGCTTCCGATACAGAGGTGGCTGCTTTTCCTATGAACGTCCCGTGAATGGGCTGAACAATTCGAAAAAGCTTTCTAAACAATACAAAACAGAGTCTAGGAAATTAGTGAAATTTATCTTTCGGTTTGTTCTTCTTTTTAACACTTAGAAAAGAGCAAACAGTTCTGGCTTTACTTTTGGTGGATTCTTTAATTAAAAGTCCTTCTTTTGGAATTCCTTTATATTGCCGCTGTTGTTCTGTTTTGTTCATCGTTTCCTGAAGAACAATAGAAATATTCTGCACTATAGCAATGACTGACTAAGGGATTCTTTTTGAAGAGGGCTTCAATAAGGGATTCATATCCAAAGGGTTTGCCGTCTGGGCAAATAAATCGTCTGTTGGAAACACATCGGATAGGAAATGGAATATTCAGGCAGGAACTCAAGAAGTGGTGGACAGGGTATATTACTGTCACTGCTCGTTCTTCTGAGACATCTAGTTTTGACTTTTTTCGCTTGTGCTTTCGTTTTAAATAGAAAACAAAAAGTAAAAAACAAAGAAAAAGCCCTGAATTCAGGGCTTTTTTAAGGTGGTCGAGAGTATGAGATTCGGACTCATGACCCCCTGCTCCCAAAGCAGGTGCGCTACCAAACTGCGCTAACTCTCGAATAAAAGAAAAGAGCCATTAGGGCTCTCTCTTTTAAATGGTGCCCTCGAAGAGACTCGAACTCTTGACCCTTTGATTCGTAGTCAAATACTCTAATCCAACTGAGCTACGAGGGCATGTTTTGGAGGATCCAGCCGGATTTGAACCGACGGTTAGGGATTTGCAATCCCGTGCGTTACCAACTTCGCTATGGATCCAGCGAAAGATAGTTTATCACACAGAATTGGCTTTCACAACAGAAATTTTAAAAATCAGATCCGTTGTATCCCCAGTAAGGTGTTTCAAAGTAACTCACATAGATACGATCCTTTCTCCTAGGGAGATAGGATGAAACTAAATCAGTTAGCTTTCCGGTAAAGCAATCATAGTCCTTTGCCGATGCTTTTCCATAGACGGAAACTTTAATCCTCCTGAGAGGTTCATCGCTTCCCGAAAAAGCCCTACGGCAATTATCCTCAATTCGGGTCATCAACCAGTCTTGACTTTTTCCAGGAAGGAATGAAATCGCTTTCCCGAAATCGCGCTCCATTTTTGTTTTAATGGAATCCTCGACTGAGAGATTGGTCCTGACGTGGATAAAAGGCATTTGCTATACCTCCGAAATGTATTTTATCACACAAATCCATTGTTTTCATTTATTTTTCTTAAAAGTTCAAAAACACCATCTTCCTTAACATATACCTTCTTTATTCTTGCTATGATAAAATTTAAGCATGCAAAATAATTGTCTTATTTCCTCTTATAGGGAAGAAAAAAAGTGGGTGAAGTGGACAAAGTTCACTTTGTTCCTTTTGTTATCTTTCTCCCTTCCCATCCTTCTAGGGACTCTAATTCTGAAACAAAATGGGTTCTATCCTTTTGACCCGGACGGGATTACGATCATTTCCTTAGATTTTCAGAGCCAGTATATTTCCTATCTTCGTTACTATCGGGAACTGCTTATCGAAAACGGTTCTTTTATATATACGACATCCAAGACTTTCGGTGGTGATTTTCTATCGATATTTACCTACTATCTTGCTTCCCCTTTTAATCTTTTGCTTCCGTTAATTGCTGAAAAGGATATTCCCTTCTTTAGGCTTAGGACGGATTGCTTCAAAATGGGATTTGCCTCTGCTTTCTTTTATCTTCTTTGTCATTTCAAGTTCAAGAAAAACCATTTGGCCTATATCGGATTATCTATTGGATATGGTAGGAGGAGCTATTTCTTTGTTTATTCTTCGAATTTCAGGTGGCTTGACTCCTTAAGGTGGCTTCCCCTTGTTATTCTTGGATACGAATTCGTAAAAGAGGGAAAACATCTTTATGTTTATCCATTGGCGGTCTTCAGGACAAGGATGGTTGGATGGTATCTCGGCGCCAGGATCTGCCTTTTCCTTCTTCTGCTTTTCCTTGCTGATTTCTGCTCTTTCCCTGCTGAGGAAAAAGGAGAAAAGATTCCTTTTCTCTTTCGTTTCGGAATTCTTTCCTTAATCGGAGGACTGTTAGCTGGAATATTGTGGATTCCGGCCTTTCTTCACTTTTCGGGGACGAAAGCAAGCAGGAACAGGCCAAATAATTCTTTGCTGAATCCATTTGCCTTCCTTGAAGGATTCAGGGAAAACGGATTTTCCAATCACAACAGCATCAAGACCAACTATGGTTATAGGACCAGGTTTGTCGGAAGGGTTCCTCTTGTCTTAGCTCAGCTCTACTTTTTCAATAGAGGTTATTCTTTGAAAAAGCGTCTTGCTTATTTGATTCTTTTTCTTGTCTATGCTTTAGGGTCGAGGACGCGGATAACAAACGCACTTCTTCATGGCGGACGGGAACCTACTTGGTTCCCTTGCCGCTATTCTTTCCTCTTTGGGTTCTTGGTTTGTTATTTTGCGGCTTATCAGTTCTCTTCCGAGAAAGCAACTCACCTCTATGGTTTTATTGAACCCCTGATTCCTCTTTCCTTAGTCGTCTCTGTTTTGGCATTTGGTCAGGATCCAAGGAAAAACGGCACTACTTTATCGATTCCAAGTCTGATTATTTATTGTGTTACCCTTGCTCTTTGCTTTGGCGTAGAACTCGTGCGTAGATATCAATCTCAGAGGATGAAAATCGCAATTCCTGCCTTGTCCGTTTCTTTAGCCCCGTTAGCCTGTTTGTCCTCTTATCGTGGCGCCGACAATATTGTGAAAACCAATGTGAATAGCAATGAGTATCAATCACAGGAAACCTATGAGAACGATATTGCTTATCAGTCCGATGTCGACGCTATTAAAAATTATGCCAAAAATGATGACCCTTACCGAAGGGAGAGGACATTCAATCGCCCTGGAAACTACAATGAAATCGACAATAATCCTAGGTTCTATTCTTACTCTGGTCTTTCCCATTATTCATCAAGTGAGAAAAAGTCAGTGGAAGACTACAGGATTAAACTCGGATTCCAGTATAACTATTACTCCGAGAGGCTGGATGGTGGTTCCACATTGGGAAGGACTTCCCTTCTGGGACTGAAGTATTTTATTGATGAACCGGATAGGAGCAATACGAATCTTCCCCTTTATCCTTCAAATACGAATAATGAAATAAGGGAAAAACTTTCTCTTAAAGGAAGCAATAAGAATATTTCGTTTTACCAGAATACCAAAGCTCTGCCCTTAGGGTATACAATCGGACATCAGTCTTCTTACTACATCGGTGAAGGCTCCTATAACGATGATTCCAGCATTTACTGGTTTGACCAATTTGAATACCAAAACGAAATTTTCAAGGAATTCGTTCCATCCATTGCAGAAAAAGAAAATTCCGACATCTACAAGAAAATCCCGTTTAAGAAAGAATACGGAAAAGCCACATTGTCTGAACTAGGAACAGATGGGTACTATTATCTAAACGGCAAAAAAGGAGATAGCATTGTTTTCTCGTTCCTTGTGCCTGAAAAGGCGTATGGAAAGAATCTTTATAGGGGTGAAAAGCAGGAAAACGGAAGCCTTAAATGGTATCTGGATGGCAAATACAGGGAAATCAACACCTATTGGCATAAAGGAATTCGAGGCTTCAAGGATAATCTGACTCATAAACATACTCTTACTGTTTATCTGAAAGAGGATAGGGACAATGTGAAGATCCGTCCAGAAATCTATTATGAAGATGACACACTTCTCTCTGAGTATCTTGATGAACTTCGTTCTTCTAAAACAGAACTTCAGGAAATCAAAGGGATAAATTTCTATGGGTACAAAGGAAGCTTTTACAAATACGGGGAAAAAGATTTTCTTTTCACTCTTCCCTACGAGAAAGAAATTTCAATCTTGGTCGATGGCAAAAAGAGGGAGCTATTGAAGATATGGAATATCTTTTCCGGAGTTGACTTGAGTGGCATATCTGATGGCAAACACACCATTGAAATACGTTATACGGATAAAGGCTTTATTGCCGGAAAGATTACCTCTGCCTTTGCCTTGGTCTCACTTGGTGCTATTCTTTTCTTCAATCCAAAATTCAGGTATGCAAGGGGAGAAAACCCAGAAAGCACTTTTGAACGGAGGAAGAAAAAGTATGGACAAAGAAAATAGGAAGAAGAAACTTACTGTTGACGTAAATAAGATCTCCGACTTCTGGAAAAAAAGGGGGATAAAGGTCCACGTCTTTCTTTTCCGGTATTGGGAATGGATTGTATCCGGAATTATCTTGGCACTTGGGCTGTTTATCCGGTACCGGGTTGTCTTGATGCCTTATGGAGATGTCAGGAACTTTCTTTTCCCATGGGCAAGAGAAATCAAGGACTTGGGATTCGGGAATTTCTATAAAGTCAGCAGGGCAAATTATTCGACTTTTTATCTCTTCTTCCTAGGACTGATTTCCTTGTTGCCGTCATCCCCGACAGTTACTGTTTCAGGATATACTTTTGAAAAGTACTGGAGGATTGGCCTAAAGAGTGCGAACTACTTCTTTGATATTCTCCTCAGTGTTGGTGTCTTCTTCCTTTTAAAAGAATTGACAGACGAGAAGCACCTTCCCTTCTTAGGAGCATGGATTACCTTCCTTCTTCCAGTCCAGATCAGGAATTCGGCTCTTTGGGGGCAATGTGATAACTTTTGGACAACTGCGATTATCTGGGCCTTGTATTTCCTCAGAAAACAGAAAGACGGTTGGAGTTGGTTTTTGATCGGCTTTGGAATCTCCGTGAAGATCCACAGGATTTTCATTCTTCCTCTTTTTGTCTATTTCTGGCTCAAACGTAAGACCTCGCTATGGAAAGTCCTGTTTGCCCTTCTTGGATTCTTTATTACTTGTCTGCCAGCTTTGTTCTGTGGAGCTTCTCTTAAGGATGTCTTTGGCTTCAGGGGTGCACAGGTTGGAACCTATCCGCAACTTAACCTTGGTTGCGCCAATAGGTGGCAGTTCTTCTATTCTTTCTCCGGAGAAGATCTGACCATAATTAACAAGGCTTCCACCTTCATCGGACTCGGCTTGATTGCTGTCTGTGCCTTGATTGTTTTGTATCATAATCCTGATATTGGTGACAAAAAGAATTTTATTCTTGTGTCAGCATTTTTGGTGAATGTCGTTCCTTTCTTCCTGCCTCATAGGCATGAACGTTATTTCTATTCTTTCGATATTCTTGTTCTTGCCTATGTCCTTGCCAATAAGAAAGACTATTTTCTTTTGCTTCTTACCCAAATCAGTGGCAATATTGCCTATTATCACTATAGGTCCCGATTCAATGAATTCTTTATTCCTTCCATGACTGATAGCTCGGTCCATATTGCCGCTTTCCTCAATCTCTTTGTCTTAGGATTCCTCTTCAGGCGAATCAGGAAACTTCCGAAAGGAAAGACTTTGCGCCAAGAGGCAGAGGAAATGACTCTTACCCCGGTCGAAGAAAAGAAATCAGAGCAGGCAAAGTAGAATCTGTTAAAATGAATGCATTCTAGAAAGGAAAAATGCGAATGAAATCAGTTACGATTGTTACCCCCTGTTACAATGAAGAAAAGACGATTCCGATATTTCTAAGCACGCTCGATCCGATTCTTGCTTCCATTGAAGGATACAAATTCCAATATCTCTTTGTGAACGATGGTTCAAAAGACAAAACCCTCGAAGTTTTAGAGGACGCCTATAAAAGCCGGGATGATATTACTATTGTCAATGAATCCCGGAATTTCGGGCAGGAGCCTGCTTTATTGGCTGGTCTTAAGAGCGCAAAGGGAGATTATGTGATTTGCAGGGACTGTGACCTCCAGGATAGTCCATCGATACTTCCAGAAATCTGCAAGAAATTCACCGAAGGGTACGATGTCGTCAACCCCCATCGGGCAGACCGGAAAAAAGACTCTTTTTTCAAACGTACTACTGCAGCTAGGTTCTATAATTTCATCAACAAGGTCGAGGGAAGAGAAGCGTTTCCGAAAAACGTGAACCTCTTCCGCGGCTTATCGAGAAGAGCAGTGGATACCATCCTTTCGTTACCGGAATCCGATCGTCATTTGAGGGTTGAATATGCCTATATCGGATTAAAGACCGCTAAAATCGATTTTGTCCGTGGAAAACGTTCGGCCGGAGAAACGAAATACAACGTACATGCTCTCTTCAACCATGCCTTCAACCAGCTCTCTTCTGGCACAAGCCGCCCTTTGTTCCTGCCTGTCTTGTTTGGTGCTGGACTGACTGGCTTTAATCTCCTTGGATTTGCTGTTTTCCTCATTCTTTTTATCCTTCAGAACTGCAACGTCCTCTACGGAGGATGGGTTACTCCTCTTTTCCTAGTTTTCACTGTTTTCCTCGCTAGGTCGGTAATAATTGACTTCTTAGCGGTGGCAAGGCTCTACGAGCACAATATCCTGCTGAATACGCGGAATCGGCCGACTACGATTATCGATTACGTGAAGCGCCCAGAAGACAAAGAAGGACTTAAGTAAAAACAGACCCTCATCCAATGGAACGGATGAGGGTTTTTTTGAAGACAAAAAAATCCGGCAAGTGCCGGATTGTGTTTTTTGATGGAGCAGGCGACGGGAATCGAACCCGCATGATCAGCTTGGAAGGCTGAAGTTCTACCACTGAACTACGCCTGCATATCAGCGCGAAAATAATTATAGAGGTTGACACGCTGATTTTCAAGAAGAAAAATAGGAATTTTATCGGTAGATGAAGATTTTCCGGGTGATATAGTTGAATACCATGACAATCAAGGTACGAAGAACAAAGCAGACCGGGTAGGAAAGGAAAGTGATTCCTTTGCTTAGGTTCAGGAAATCGTAGAAGAAGTACTGTAAACCGATTCCGATGAACAGGCCGATGACTGCTAAGCCGAGGAAGTAGATCTTTCCGACGATTGATTTCGAGAAGTTCGATTTTGTGGCTTTGTACACCCTATAAGTGGACATGAGGTAGTTGATGATGACGCCGATTATGAATCCACCCGCTGTCGATAAACCGGTTACATATCCGGCCGTGTTTCCTTTGAAAGCACCGAATTGTAAGAGCCTCGTCGTCAGAAAGTCGAAAACAGAAGCAACCAAACCGACTAAAGCAAAGCGGAAGATTTCCCAGAAGAGAAGATTAGAGTAGGTTCTCTGTTCCCTGTAGAGCTTATAGATGAAGAACAAATAGGTGTTAACGCAGAGGGAAGTGAATAAAACGGTCCTATCCCGTCCGACTTTGAATCCATCCAGGAAGATATCCAAGACGACAAAGGCAAGAACACCGAAGAGATCCAGTATAATCCTAGCAATGAGCCATTTTCCTTTTTCTCCGATCTTTGGTCTTAATCCGCTTGGGCGGATCAGAAAAAATAGGAGAAAAAGCAGACCACAGCAGAGAAAACCGGCGAATATTGAATATTTCAGGAAAGAAAGAGAGAACTCAAGAGTTTTGTCTGCCGAATAAGTGAAGGATCTTAAATCGTTTCCGTCCGTCTTAAAAAGCCCTAGGTGATATAGTCCTAGCCTCGAGAAGGACAAAAACAAGATAATCCTAATCGTAGAGAAGGCTTCTTGGGTGTGGCTCCGGACTGGGTTACGCAAATAAGGGGAAGGAGCGACTGGCTCTTTCTTTTCATCGTTCTTGTTGAACGGGTTAAGCTTTTTGAAATTCATGGCAACATTTTATCCTTTTTTCGATGATAAGAAAAGAAAAGCTTTCTTCTTTCCCGCATCTGCTGATATAATATTCAAGCGATTTGGAGCGATACCCAAGGGGCTGAAGGGGCCGGTTTCGAAAACCAGTAGGGGACGATATCCCGCCAGAGTTCAAATCTCTGTCGCTCCGCCATCTGATTTGTATCCGAACCCTGTATATTCACCATTACGGGTTCGGTGTTACCATAAAACTTGATAAGTGGAATAAAATCACTGAAGAGTGGAAGGGTAAATAACAAATTGATCACCTCAGAAATGAGGTGATTTTTTGTTAAAAAGAAATCTTATAAATTGAATGTGTAAGAAGGTCCACAATTTAAGGTGAAAACTAGATGCAAAAATTTAAGAGAAGGAAGATAGGAGACAACAAATAGGTGCTCTCTGGAAGGTTATGGTTCCGTAGGACAATTCTCGCGGGAAGTGCTGTTAGATTTTGTCTGAGTCTATGCTTTTTTGTCGGCAAATATAATGATTTCTTTAATCTTTCGCAAGGCAGAACACGAAGAGTTCGCTTAAGATAGGCTTTTAAAGGTAATTAGGAAGTCGATACACACTTCCGTCAATTGAGAATCAGAATGTGAAACTCAAGCGGATTCTAGCGAACTGGGGACTACGTGTACATCGAGAAAGAAAACGTGCTTTGAAACTTCGGCAACCTTAGGTTCTAAATCAGAAGGACGGATGGAGACAAATCGTGACAAGTGGGCAGAAATGCGGCTAGTAGTCTAGAGGAACGACCTTTTTCCTTTCCAAGGACAGGAAGGCAGGGATTGTATATGTTGCTTCTTCTGTTCCTTGCACTGACTCTAGAAAGATTTCTGCGAAAACTGATTTTTATTGTTTTTCTTCTAGACTCAGTGGAAAAAGAGAATCGAAACATTTATATTGTAAGAGAAATGAAAAACTACAATTCAAAATCAAAGCAGTATTATCGCATTGACAGGAAAGGAACTAGGAAAGTCTATGATGTCCTAAGAGTTTTTCCTCAACGAAAGACTGTGACTTTTTACAATAACTGCAGGGATGAAGAAAATCTTGTTTTAAAAGCTCGTCATCTTAGCTATGCAGGCTTCAACAAGAAAATTGAAAAGTTATCCAAAAGTGGATATGAAATCGAAATTATTGATGGTGTTTCTTCTAGAGTCTGTCCAGATAGCATCCGGAAGGGCCTGAACTGCGAAATACCTTTGGAAGCCATAGAAAGCAGGTTACGTTTCCGCAGGACACCGGATTTCTATTTTGATAGGTGCTATATTGAGAAAGCAAAGGATGCTTACAGGAAAGGACGCAGGAACAACTCTTATTTGGATGCTTGGGTGATGCTTTTTAATCAAGCTCTTCAAGAATCCATTCGCCATGGAGATAAGAAAACAACCAAGATTGTATTGGCAATTTGCTCATGCTTATCCGAACTTTCTGTTATTTTAAAAGAAAGTGAGTCCGGAAAAGAAAAGAATAAAACCGTAGAGAATGTCAGGAAAGCTCTTGCGAAACTTGATGCTAACTGGAAGAAAGACAGGACAAACAAGAAAAACGCACTGACCGAAAGCCTGAAATAACTCTTTCTTTACTTTTCCCTAGGTGTTGACTATACTAGTTCCCGTAACAGCGGTACTGCCGTAAGGCGGTTGAGAGGGCTTTATGCCTAACGCTTAGAACCTGTTGGTCAAGACCAGTGTAGGGAGTTATCCATCTGAAATCTGCAAATCAGATAGAGATTGAACCTATAGTGCCCTGGCTAGCAAGTTGGGGCACTTTATTTTTTGCCCAGAAAGGATGGACATTATGTCCGAAAACAGGAGTAGGCCAACAGCTGGTGCTCGCACAAAATCAAAAAAAGCAGTCAGCACGATTGTCATTTCGGCTAGGAGGTTGGCACTAGCAGTTATTATCAAGTACGTCTTCAAATTCGTTCCGGTTCTCAATTTCCCGAATGGCGGAAGCATTTCGCTGGTTAGGGCTCCGCTTGTCTTAAATGCACTCTACTGCGGACCGGTCTGGGGTGTTGCAATTGGTTTAGCCTATGGTGTCTTTGATAGGCTTATTGATGGAGCTGTTGCTTATCATTGGCTCTCCTTGATCCTGGATTACTTCCTTGGATTCGCTTTAAGGGGTGTCGCTTCTGTCTTCCGGAAAGCCTTCTTTGAAAAGAAGACCTGGTCCTTGGTTGCAGCAAGGTCCTTAGCCGGTGTCTGCCGTTTCATTTCTTCGTTCTTCTCTGGGTTGTTCATCAGCTGGGATGAGGTCAATACCGGAGCAATCAATCCGAGCATCAATGCCGGAGGCTTCATCTATTCCTTAGGTTATAACCTTGGCTATAGGGTTCCTTCTATTCTCATCTGCGCTTTATTATTAGTTGCTATCAGCAAGCCATTATTTGAGACCCAGAAGCTTCCGATTGTTCTCCCTCTTGTTCCAAATGGCGTGAAAGAAAACAAAGAAGAAAAAGCACCCGTACATCTCTCCATTGAAACCAGGTTTACTTTTGTCTTACTCTTATGCTTAGCCTTAGATATCTTCTCTTTGATTCCTCCATGTGGAGCTTCCATCAAAGGATACAACTTCTGGAATGGCTATTTCTGGCTTAGTGCTATTAGTCTCTTAATCGCGGTCTTCCTTATCATGTATTCTATCTACAGGCTCGTCTACAGCACGAAGAAAGACGAGGAATTTGTCGGTTATTTCAAGGTTAAGAGGTCCTATAAGTCATTCTATGTTTACAGGCTCGTAGGCAGGATTATCGTTCTTGCTCTTGCTATTCTAGCCATCGTCGGCCGTTATACGTTCTATGCTCCGATCTACAAAGCGAATTAACCGCTTTGCAGACTGAATAATTCCATGACAAAGGGGGCGGTAAAAAGCCGCTCCTTTTCGTTTATCTGCTCATTTGACAGGGAGAAATCAACACTCGTTCAAAGCCCTTGTAAAAGCGCTTTCAATTATCTATAATGGTAAAGCTTTCTATAAAATAAAAGCTTTGTTGGAGGTGTCATATGCTGTCTTTTGATGAATATCTTATTGGATTGGTTGGTAAATGGCATGGATGGGGCTTAGTTCTCTTCACGGTCATTACGACAGTGATTGCTGCTCTTCTTACCGGCCTGATCGGGTTTGAACGAGAAAGGAAAGGCCAGGCTGCTGGTTTGCGTACTCACGTATTGATTGGTATCGCAAGCTCGATGGTCATGACGATTTCCATTTATGCTCTTCGTGTCGCTTTAGCTAAGACATCGGGATTCTTTGTCAAAAGCAGGGATGGTGGAACCGATGGAAGTCAGCTCCAAGCCCCTTATTATGATGCTGCCCGTATTGCGGCTTCTATTCTTGCCGGCTTTGGCTTTATGGGTGCCGGAACGATTGTTAAGAATGGACTCTCGATCCGCGGATTGACAACAGCCGCTACTATTTGGTTCTCGGCCTCTATCGGAATGGGTTGCGGTTGTGGCTTCGTCGTCGAAACTGCTTTAGTCACTTTACTTGCCTGGACTTTACTTGTGACACTTTCGAAAGTCGAGAAAACACTGGATAACCATTCTCCGCATGTTGAAAGGAAAGTGGCTCCCAATATTCCGATTCTCCACGAGATCCGTTCCCAAGCCGATAAGTATTCATTGATTGTGAAAAATATTGTTACACATGAAGGAATCAAGGATAACGGAAGAGATGAAGTTTCCGTGACTGTCTACTTCTCTTATCATACGGATAAAGCGACCATTGCCGATTTCTGTGAATCCTTCTCCTCCTACCCTTACGTTTATTCGATTGTCCGCTCGACGAGCAAGGACGAAAAAATCCAGAATGACTAAACCTGTCTTTTATTTAGACAACAGCCAGTATGGTGAAAATATTTCTTTCCGGAATCTGAATTTAATGGCAGGACATAAGCATGTCCTGTCATTTCTTTCTAAGCCGGATGTTCAGCTAAAAGACCTTCTCCTCGTCTCGAATCCAACAATTCCTGCATTCTGTCAAGGAAACGAAATTCTTCTTGATTTGGAAAAGACGACTCCTTTCATGAAATCTGTACTAACTGTCTCTTCGGAAGAGTATGGATTTGAATTTACTTATCTTCTTACTGTTTTACCAGAAAGGAAAACCGATGATTTCATCGGAAAATATGTTTCTCAAGAACATAAAAGACATGTGATTGAATTCTATCCTGATCGTACGGGTAGAATTTTTCTCCATTCTTTTCTTGGACTGAAAGAAGATGTCCGGATTCTTAGCTATGAATTCAATTTCCAGAATTCTGAAAGGAAGCTAGAACTTCCGGTTTCAAGAACGACAGAGGGAGACGAAGTTTCTTATTTCTATTCTTTTCGTTATGACGATGAAAAAGAAGGCCTTCTTGTTTCCTTGTTCCAAAGAATCCAGAGGAAGGATTCCTTTTACGAGGAAGAAGCCAGCCTTTTAGGAAGCTGCAATCAGAAAGAGTTTTTTAAAAGAATCAGTCCTCTTTCACAAGAATCCTAGGATCACTTACCAACAGATTTCCATTCGAAATGATTTCCTTACTGGAAATGAGATCTTTATAATTTCCTTTCTCGACCGGAATCCTAACACCTGCTGGATTCAGTGAGAAAAGTCCGATTTCTTCTTTGCCACCCCTGAAGCCATTGACAGCTTTGATATAGGTGCTTCGATCCTGATCAAGGATAGTCTGATAGAGTTCTGTGTTTGCTTCACGATGCTTCAAATCCACGAGTTTCTTGTAAAGTGAGTAAGTTTCATTGTCATTTGCCCACTTTACAGTGTCTTTATCAAAGAGAGAAGGAGTGTGCTGCTGCCCCCTCTCTCCATCCCTGTACACAAAGCTAGGTCCTTTTGTGAAGAAGGAATAAGCCAAGAGATTCAGCGCTATCTTTTTGCTATCGGTGTAGGAGGCAATGCGCTTTCGGTCATGGTTTTCAATGGCGCGGACAATACTGGTGCTGGCAGGGATTGATGCGGATTCGAGATTGACCCTGCATTTATATATCTGAAGTTCGGAAGGATCGAAGTCTTCCAGATACTTTAAAAGATACCGATGGGAATTGTAATGATAGAAAAGATTCCTCCCGCCGCTCGCAAGCTCGCCGTTTGACCTAGCCGTAAAGCCTTTCCTACGGAAAGAGTTGATCCTTTCTTGGTCCACGGATTCGGACAGGAAGATGATTTCCTCCCCAAGTGCTTTTCTTGCTTTAGCAAAGAAGCTTGCCGGAATCCTCGACCCAACATCGAACCGAAATCCATCGACACCATAAGAGACAAATTGTGCGAGAATCCCAACCAGATAGTCTTCCACTTTCGGATTGGTATGGTCAAGGTCATAGACATCGGACCATTCCGGGACTTTGGTATTGATATTGCCGTCCTTATCATGGTAGAAGAAATCCGGATGCTCCTTTAAGAGCTTTGAATCACGGGAAGTATGGTTGAAGACCCTGTCCAACCTGAATTTCCTTCCGCATTTATGGGTTTCCTTTACGACTTCTTTGAAATCATCCACACTGCCGAGCTGTGGGTTTATTGTTTCGTAGTCTTGGATAGAATAAGGACAGCCTAGCTCTCCTTTCTTCCTGTATTGTCCGATTGGATTGACAGGCATAGAATAAAGAATATCGGCGCCTGTTCTTTCCTTGATTTCTTTAATGTGTGGAAGAAAAGCTTTCAATGTTCCTTCTTCAGTATAGTTGCGGATAAAGACCTGATAAATAATCTTGTTTAATAAAGATTCCATGTTTATTGACCTCTGCGATATTTTAGCAGAATTTCTTGTAAATGACATTGAAACGGGTTATCGTTAATTGATATGACGAAAATAGTATTGAAAAAGCATTTCAAAAAGGTTACAGCCTGTGCCTATGTCTCCTACGGATATCTTTTTAAAGAAGAGAAACGAATTGTCTTAAAAGATGAATCCTTTGCGGATATCATCAGCGTGAGTGAACCTCTCTATGGAGAAAAGTTCGTGGTTTCTCCCGATAATAGTGCTTTTCTTTTTCTTCCTTCGCTGTTTCATTCTTCCTTGAAACTATATTCTCTTCCCTCCCTTTCAATTAGGGAACAAATTAATGTGGATGGGACCTTTAAAGACGCATGCTTCACCCATGATGGAAAAACACTTTATCTTCTTTATGATACGCAAGGCGAGAAAGGACTTCACACAGTACTCATCTCATATGATAGGAGCAGTAAGACAAAGTCTTTCTTCTTCAAAGAGGATAACATTCGCTTTGATGCGCTCTTCTTCTCCCCAGTCTATTGCTGCCTGACTCTTCTATTAAGAAGCGGAAAGATTTTTTACTTTCAGGATGGAAAAATCGTTCGTCAAACAAGAACATCCCCTTTCCATAAGACTTTCTTCAGGGATAAAGGGACGAATCTTATTTCGGATACAAGGGCTGGCTTCCAGATTTCTTCCTTAAATGGAAAAATCATTCGGAAATGTGATTTTCTTCTTCCAAAAGAGAGAAAAAAACCAACCAAGGAACAGAAACTCCAGATCCTTCAGAACAAAGAAATTGATTCCTTGTGCGGGAATAGGGTTCCTCACAGGCAAAGGGATGAACATTATCTGGATAGGCTTGTTGCTTATACGACAAACCAGGTTTTCTATATCACAAGGAAAGAACCGGAAATGGAGTCCTATCTTTATTTCTTCTCATTGAATTCTTTCAGGAGGAAGAAACAAATCAAGCTGAAAGGAACTTACTTAGGAAGGAACTATAGCAAAAAACATCTGTTCATCCTTACTACGGATGGTGTCTCGATATATCAGCTGATCAGCGATAAGTAAACAATTTATAAGCAAGAAAAAAGGTGTCCTCACAATAAGGACACCTTTTCGATTCATTCGTTTACTTAGATTCGGCAGAAGAATCCGATTCTTCGTTCTTTTCAGCGGCTTCTTTCTGGGCCTTCCTCTTGGCTTCGAAAGCAAGACGGCGTTCATGAACGACATTGAAGACCTTAACAATTGTGAACAGAGTGATAGCGATGCAAAGGAAGGTAATGATAGCGTTGATGAAGCTTCCCCAATCAATAGTTGCGGACCTGTTATAAGTATAGATGGTTCCGTGAAGCGTGTATTTGCTGGTAATGAAGTTCTTTGCGTTATCGACCAATGCCGGATTTGCAGCGACAGTGGCACTGCCGTAGTTGCTGATTGCATATTTCTCCGCTAAGGACTGCAGCTCGCTAGCAGCAAATTTCTGGCCAAGGCCGACAGCCTGATCCGGTGCTAAGCCAGCCTGAGCGGCATTAACAGCTGGAAGGACAGTGACAAGACCTTTAATACCTCCAGGGACTGCCCAAGTACAAATGGATAACAGTATGTTGGTGAATGCAGTGACAATAGCATTGAATGCACCGCCCATGATGACACCAACAGACCTATCAAGCACATTTCCGCGAGTAACGAATTTTTTGAATTCCTGGCCGATGGTCTTTCCTTCGGCTTTCCGTTTGGCCTTTAAGGCTTTCTTTTCTTCTTTCGTCAGCTTCTTCATATTAAGTTAACCCCCAAAATATATAGCAGAATTTATTCTAATTCTCTAAAATTATGAATACAAGACGAAAGAAGAAAAAAGCCTGAATTTCTTCAGGCTTTAAGCATTACTTCTCGAAAGTATCCGTAAGAATCTGACGGAAGGCAGGCTCCGGCCTGGCACCAAGAATGATTTCATCCTGGGTTCCGTCCTTCTCGACATAGATGCGTTTGCCATCTTTGAAGGCAACCATCCTAGGAATGGAAACAACTCCGAATTTCTGAGCTAATTCCGGGAATTCATCCGTATCGACTTTCAGGAAAGTAAGATCCTTGTAATCTTCCTCTAAGCCTTCAATCCTGCGTCCCATCCTACGGCATGGACCGCACCACTTGGCATTGAAATCGACGAGGACTTTTTTGTCGGACTCGAGAATCTTAGAAAAATCAGCTTCGTTTTCAAGAACTTTAATCATGTTATGAATCTCCTTTGACTAATATAACTATACTTTCAAAACGGCAATGTTTCAAACAGAACGCTCAAATAAGAGAAGATAAGACACCACAGAAGAGGGAAACAAGGCCTAGAAGAATAAGATGGCAGGGGTAATAGAAGTAGAAACTAGAACGAATGATCTTATTGTCCGGCCCTCTTTTTCCATTGTAAAAGAGGAGAAGAAGGCAAGATAAAACGGAATAGGTTCCAATGGGAATGAATTCGTTTGGCAGCAGATAATAACCATTCCAGACAAATCCAAGACGATAGAAAAGATAGAAAAGAAGGTAAGCAGAAAGAACCCCGATGCACTCAAAGGCATTTCTTACTAAGGCGCCAGATGTCTCTTCCATGACAGAAAAAGGGACCCCAGCTTTGTCCGCTTTCTTTCTTAAATTGACAGAGTACATTTCCCGGAACAGGAAAATGAAAAGGAAAAGAACAATGCTAAACGGACCCCAGTCGGATTTAAACAGTGTGCCATAAGTTCCATTGATAACATAACCAGACAGGAATTCGTAGGCGATTGGAAGAAAAGCAAGAAGACTAAACCAGTCTTTTCGCTTCAGCAGATAAAGAGTCAAAACGCCCCTGAAGAGATCAGTAAATACGTTTCCGATTAAAGGGTTGTTGCTTATTTGGATTTTTGTAATAGCACCGAAAACAAACCCAAAACAATCCCTGCCTAGTGCAAAGATGCCTAAACGAAGCAAGTAATTTCTTATATTCTTGGTATGATAGAAGCCTTCTACAGCAAAAAAAACAAAAATTGGAAACGCACACTTGCCTATTGCACGCAAAACATAATAGCTGGTAGGGATAGTTACGCCACTCCCTCTTTCTATAAAAAGCCTTCCGATATGATCAAGAGTCCTAAGAAGGTATCCGATGATTTTCAGCCAAAAAGAGGATAAGCCGATTTTCTTTTTTTCCATAGTTTAACGTAGGATAGGAAATACACACCTATTAGATGCAATTGTCATGACTTCAATGCAGGAAATGGAATTCAGCAGTACATGGCTGATCCATGAGGAAGCCATCTTTCCGCTTGTTATGTAAGTCAACCCGAGAACAAACCCTGACCTAATATAAATCGGAAGATTAAGCCATTCGTTTATCCTCCTGATTCGGTAGGTTTCGAAGAGCTTCCTGTCTCCTTCGGATTTTGCAATATTCCTAAGCAGGCCTGGTGTCCAGTCGAAATGGATAGCACCGAAAATAATAGAGGAAATGATTAAACCGACCCAACGGTTCTTTTTTCCGGTTGCATCGAGTAAGCCAAGGCGATAAGTCCTTTCTTCGCAGAAAGGTGCGAAAAAGACAACTGTGATAATCGATAACGCTGGAGATGCATGCATCCTTGACTCAATGCTCTGCTGATTATTGTTTGCTCCGTAGATACCAGGCCTTGTGGAAGCGTAGATGGCATTGAACACTACGTTTACGACATAGAGAAGCAGGCATCCGATTGCACCATATATATATGGTTTAACAGAAGTGAAATCTTTGAATATTTTCTTATAACTGGAATGCTTGTCGAAGAAAATCAAAAGCAGGAATCCGATTAAGACAATTCCATAAATCAAGAACCTTTGGAGCGATTGCCCAAAAGGTGTTGTGGTACCGGTTTCTGGATCATAAAAAGTTGTCGTTATCCTAAGAGCAGAAACAATGTAGCTTGCAATATTTAACCCGATTACCCCGATTAAGATGAAGACGATTTTTTCCCAAGTCGGGGTCGTGCGGTTCCTATAGCTATCGTTTATAAACCGGAAAGGCTGTTTGGGCTTTTTACCATTGACCGGCCTTTTTGTCTGCTTTTTCTGCTTTTCCGTGAGATTTTCTTGATAAATTTCCATAGCGCCTCCGAAACACAAATAATTATATAAAAAGCGTTAGTTCTTTGCTATAATTTTATCAACAAGGAACAAGACACTTATGGATTTAAAACAATTGGTTTCGGTAATTAGGATTCTTCTCTTAGTGGTAGTCTTTTTGGGAGCTTTATTTGGGGCATTGGCCGGATTCAGGAAAGGTTTTTATAAGACTACAGCAAAGACAATTCTTAAGGTTATCCTTGTTATTGTTGCCGTTTGCCTTGCCGTCCCTGTTTCTAACTTGATTTCCAATATTGAAATCGGTGCATTGAATACGCTGTGGAGTAATAGGAATGGTGGAAGCGGGGAACTCAACCCACCAACATTACAGAATTTTGTTTCTGCCTATTTGAGGAACAGGACAGGACTTTCCCCTAGGAATGGCATGTCGGTCTATCAAAGGGCTTGGAATCTTGCTAGTTCCTTGATTGCAATCTTTGTTTTCTTCATCGAAAGGATTGTCATTCAGATTGTGATTTCCTTACTTACTGCCATTGTCTATAACGGTATTTTCCGTTGGATTATCCCAGCCGAGTCTAAGAGTGAATGGAAGGAACGCCGAAAAAAGAAGAAAATGTCTTCTTTGACGTCCGGAATGACCAATGAAGACGGGAGCGTATCCGCAAAAAAGACACGGAAGAAATGGCATCTTCTGCGCTTTCCGGCAACTGTCCTTGGTGCTGTCCAGGAATTTATATTTGTCTGTCTGTTGATTTCTCCTTTGACTGGACTCTGCCGAAGGGCGATCAACAACAAGGAAGTCGTAAATCAATTGCTTTCGGATGACGAGGATGCGAAAACCAAAGCAAACGATGTCATGGATGCGGTTAGTGAAAGTGCTTTATATAAAAGGAATGGCATAAACGAATGGGATCTTGCTCTTCTCAACAAAGCCTCTGAATTCGAATCTGCAGGCGGCGTGAAGGTATCCTTCTCCGGCTTAGTCGATTCTGTCTTGGATGTCGCAAAACCGGTTCTGGATAAGAATGCGATTTCCTATAATGCTACAGCTGGATTTGTCATTAATTATTCTGCGCTTCTTTCTACCGGAACGGTCACTTCTCTTTTGACCACTTTAGCACAAAACAAACAAATCATGGCCCTTGTCCCTTCCTTGATAGAAGCTGCGACAAGCTCTTTGACCGGAACAAACTTCCCAGTTCAGGAATTGGATAGGAAAGACATTCAGTGGGATAAGGATATCAATGCTTTGTCCGGAATTTATCAGAGCAGGTATGACTACATTATCAAGCCAATTATTACAACGGATAACAAGATTGATACTTCTAAGCTTTCCCTTGATCCGACAAAAAGGGATGATGAGACCATTGAATCTCTCGCTAATGATATCGGAACCCTTGGCAGCAGGGACATTGTTAAGAAAAACAGGCCTGTTATTCTTGCCTATGCTGGCCGCTATAGGAGCGGACAGGGTATCAATATTCTTCCTACGAATGCTGATGAATATAAAGACGTCAATTGGGATAGTGAATTCAAGATTCTCTTCAAGAATGTCTTGTCCCTTGCCCGTACCTTAAATCTGAAATTCGATAATAGTACGAATTATAACGCGCTTCCGGATATTATTAGGGAAGGACTTGGCGATGAATCGAAATTCTCGAAAATCCAGGAATGCCTTCTTGGTAGTGCTGGAAATCTTGGAATCAGGGATAGGAACATCTTTAAGCTTGTATCCGTTCCGGATAGGATGCGGTCGTTAGTCTCTTTGATTCCGGGAATCAGCAAATATGCAAAGCAGATTGACTTTAATTCTGTTTTAGGCGATGCAAATATCAAATCTGAGATCAGCAGCAGGTTTGACATCAGGAAGCCTTTGTTTGCAAAGGATAGTCCAATCGACTTATCGCATATCGATAAGATTGATCTTTCCGATGACAGCACCGTCGAAACTCTGTCGCTGGTTTTCAAGAAAGCTTCGAATTCCTCTGTTTTTTCCCAATTGCTCCCTATCGTCTCAAAAGCCTTCTTCTTCAATTCTGACTTTGATTTCAAATCCTATAGGTTCTCTTTGACCCCTTATTGTTTCAATTATGATGATAATGACTTCCTGAATCACAGGGAGGAAGTCTTATTAGTCAGGCCTAAGAGGAGGAAGATGGTTAAGTCAAGGAATGACAACACTTTGACGGAATCTCAGAAAATCCAGGCAATCGATACTGAGACTATTCACAAGCTCCTTAGCATTGTTGTCAGTTCGGATTTCTTCAATTCTAATAAAGAAACCGGCATCACAAGTGAAGAACAGAAAAATGCGAACCTCTATTATTTCCTAAAAGGACTTTTCTCTTCTGATAGGTTCCAGAACTTCCGCTTCACTCTTCCTTCTTTGAATGAGAGGTCGGAAATCCAGTGGGAAGACAATAACGGTGACGGAGAAATCACGCGCCTTTGCAAGATTCTCGACTACGCCAAGGAAAACTCTGATTTCATCTTCAGCGAGGACCGGAAACTGAGCAAAATCAAGAATTTCGATGCTGTTGCAAGTTTGATTGAAACAGGCAGGGAAAGCGACCTTGTCCGTCCTTGTGCTCTTGAAATCATTGATCAGTCCTTAAATACTTATCTTAAGAACTTGGGCATCAACATTTCCTTCAATGACAGGCGAAATAATGTTTGGAATGATGATGCGAAGAGAATTGCTGAAATTCTTGACCTGCTTAAGGAAGTAGACTTGAATTCCTTTGATTTCGCTTCATTAGATACGGAACGACTGAATGCAATGCTTACTCTTCTCTCTGAAAGGAACCTGATAAAGATTTCGAACCAAGAGAAGGATCCTTTCGGATATGCTTTGTATAAAAGGCTTATCTCTCAGGATGCAAGGAAGAAAAGGGGACTAGATTCTACTAGGGATATTAATCTCTTTACTGCGACGGATAGTGACCCTTGGGTCGGAACGAAAGCAAATGTGGAAATTGATGGAAAAGACTTCCAAATCGATACGACAGGTCGAATCTCTGCAATCTGTTCTCTGATGAAGGCTATCCAAGAAGTGGGAATCAACAATCTTTCTTCTGGCAAGATTCCGGCTGGATTCTTCCAGAATGAGAACTTAGTCAAAGCCTTTGACTCTTCTTTCATACGGAAAATATTCGTATCCTTCCTGAAAACAAGCAGGAGCCAGATTAACCTAAAGGACAGGAATATCCAGAGCATGGATTTCATTGAATTCGATATTCTGGAAAGCAGGAGCAAGGATGAATTCCGTAAAACGCTGAATTTCATTGACTTCCTCTATCAGTTCTCGAATGGCAAAATCGACGGAAAAAGCAAAATCGCTGTCAGGAGGTCTAACCCATTCCAGTGGAAGACCACGAAAGCTTATCCGGAAATCACGGATGCTTCTGACCCTCATTATGGCGAGACTTTCCAGGATGTCTTCGATTACAGGATTGACCAAAGGACTTCCCTAGATCTCTTTACCTACCGGAAGGAAGGACATCTTTTTGCCCCGATTTCCTACCTGCTGAAGAATCTTATTTCCCAAAGGAACAGGACTGATCTTAGGACTAGGCACCAAGGGGATGAAGCGCTCAACGGACTCTTTGCCAGCGTTACAAAAGAGCAGTGGCTGGATGAAGGCACGCATAGGAAGACCATTGTGGATAAAAGGCAGGGAAGGACCAAGGATACTATTTCAATTAAGGATAGGACATATGCTGTTGCTTCTTCTTTGTTGGGAGAAAGGAATAAGAGCAGAATCTTCCACCGTGTTCCGATTACCAGGATGGAAGAGAGCAGGAAGCAAGTCGGCATTGATGCTCTGCTTGCTGATCCGGATACCGGAAAAATCGTCCACCCTCTTAACTTCAATGTCCACCTTGGATTGAAAAAAGAAGATATCGAATTCTGGGCAAATGAAATCGAAAATGCTCTTCAGATGGTTCTTGGTGAGAATTCTATCAGGAATCTGCTGAAGGGCGAAGGTATGAGTTTGAACAATGCATCTCTGGACAAAATCAATCTTTCCTTCCTCTACTATCTTGGAAAGAGGCAAATCTTCAAAGACAGCCGCTCCTATTTGTTCTATAACCTTGTCAACCGTTTGACCAGTGACTCTATCAAGGATACTGGAAAATCCGTTTCCTTGTTTGCACTTAGTTCGAATACTCCCTATGGAGAAAGCCAAAAAGCCTATCGGATTGAGGAACTTTTCTTCTCGAATCCGAAACTATTGGTAAATGGTGAACTTGACAAAGAAAAATCCTTTGCTGATCTGGCTAGGGTGAAGGCGGTCCTTTCCGGTATCTTCTCTGAACTTCCGAAAATCATTGATTCGAATGCGGAAAACTTTAAAAATATCGAATTTGACTTTGAAACGATGGCCTACAATTGCTTCAAACTGGAAAAGGATGGAAGCACAATCTATCGTTCCGACTTTGCTTCAGAAGTGTTCGCTGGTACAAGGAATGCATTCTTCCAAAACCCTAATGTTGTCAATGTCTTAGGAAACAACCAAACCGGCTATGATTTCTATGCAAACGACCATTTCCTTGTAAATCCGAAAGAAGGGAGAGCATTGAATGGCTTGATTTCCTTTGTTAAAGCAACGCCAAGCCAGAAAACTATCACAATCCCTTCTGCCGGAGAACAGCACATCCCTTATTACAGCAAAGAGACACTAAAGACAATTTATCCGCTCTTTGGCGACAGCAATCCTCAAGTGAATAATGCTATCTACAATTTCTTCTATCAGAACGGAAACAATTCGGTATTTATCCAGATTTTCCAGGATAAAGTCTTCAAGCTTCCGGTCAGGAAAATGAGTGGCGATATTTCCACATTCGATAGTGTTGTTACCATTGACCTCTCTAATAAGACCGTTAAAGAAATCTTGGAATCTGCAGAAATTAGGTAGCATAAGAAAAGGCAGCCGTAAAGGCTGCTTTTTCTTTCGTTTTAGTTTCCGGCCTTTTGGAAGAATTTTGCACCCAAATTGAAGTAGATGGAATCAAGATGACTTGCGCCTAGCTTCTTTCCGCCGAAATACCGGACAATGAATATCCCATATCCTTTCCTGCCTTTTTTCTCCCTTAGCTGGGCAAGCTTCTTCCTGGAAGAAACTGGTTCACGGTCTTCGCTTGAAGTTGTCCTCCTCGCTCCGAATTTGTTTTGGAAACGCCTCGCATAGAGGATATGCCGAGCTTTTGGATTTTCTTCCTTGAGTTTTTTTAGAAAGTCCTCCCCGCTCTCTGGGGTTTGCAATGGAGTCAAATAAGCAAGGAAAATGGATCCTTTTTCTTCATATCGTAGCTGTTCCATAGGCGATTTCCCCTCTTTGACATATTCTACCGAAACCATTAGAATAATAAAAGTCTATTCGTTTGAAAAAAGGAGACTTTTCTTAATGGAAAAAGCAAGACTTATCGTCGATTCCAGCTGTGACTTGCCTCGTGAGTTCGCAGATAAGCTCAATATCGGAGTTACGGATTTGATTATTCACTTCGGCGAACGTGAATATCGTGATCGGAAAGACATCACTTCGCAGGAAATCATTGAAAAATATCAGTCTACAAAGGAATTCCCGAAAACCAGTGCCCTCAATATTCCTGAACTCAAGGAATGCTTTGAGGAAGGACTCAAACATGCAGAACACCTTTTCTACCTTCCGATTTCCTCTAATGTTTCTTCTGTTAACAACAATGCCCATTTGGCTGTCCGGAGGATGGAAGCCGAGGATAAAGTCACTGTTCTTGATTCCCTTTCCCTTTCCTGTGGGACAGGCTTAGAGGCTATCGGTATCTGTACTGACATCAAAGCTGGGTTAAGCCCGAAGGAAATCGAGGAGCGGCATAATGCAAGAGTTAAGAAAATCTCTAGGTCTTTTACGATTTCCAACAGGGAGTTCCTTTATAAAGGTGGGCGCTGCTCCGGTCTTACTTTCCTGTTAGGCAACAAATTCCATATTCATCCGATTATTCGCTTAGAGGATGGAACCAGGGGCGTTCATAAGCTGGTTCGTGGCAAAGACATTGGAAAGGGCGTTGCTTCCAGGGTTGAAGAGTTCTTAGCGGAATTGAACAAAGGAAATATCGATGTCTCTTATCCGATTAGGATTCCCCATGTCGGTGGGGAAGAATTCGTAAAGAAGATAAAGAAAGAGTTGGAAGAGCATGTCGGTTCTTCGATTCTGTTCCCTGTTGATGCCTCTGGTATCATCTGCTGTCATTGCGGAGATGGAACTGTCGGTTTGACTTACAGGTTGAAACACGACAGGATTAAGTAAACTTTAGTTTTTTGGGCCGGGGAAGATATTCCCCGGTTTTTTTGTCTGTCTGATTTCAAGAGAAAAGAAATTCTTCTTGATGATTCGTTATCCTTAAGAATGAAATAGTAAGCAAAAACATTTATAATAAACAATGATTAACGAGGTATCTTCAATGGAAAACAAGAATCAAAACGGCGAAAAGAAGGCTCCGTACCTTCCTAAGAGCTCACCCGCGGCAGGCGCCCATATCGGGCATGTCATCGCAGTTAGGTCTGGAAAAGGAGGCGTAGGCAAATCCTTTGTCTCTTCCTATCTTTCTGTGTTATTGTCTCGTAAAGGGTTCAAAGTCGGTGTCAGGGATTGCGATATCACCGGCCCCAGCATTCCATTTGCTTTTAACAGGAAAGGCCCAGTCTATGGTGCAAATGGCGTCTTTTATCCTCTTAAGAGCAAAGGCGGAATCGAAGTCAGGTCTTCGAACCTGCTTTTGGATTCTCCGGAAGATCCGATTGTCTGGCGTGGAAGCAGGATTTCGACTTTAATTGAACAGTTTTATGCCCAGGTTGTCTGGAATGTAGACTTCCTGATTCTTGATTTAGCACCAGGCACCGGAGACATCTCTCTAACTGTGTTCCAGAAAATCCCGGTCGATGCTGCTGTGGTTGTTGCTACTCCTCAGTCTTTGGTTTCCCTAATTGTCGAAAAGAGCGCGAAAATGGCGGATAGGCTCAATGTCCCTCTTCTTTCCCTGGTTGAAAACAGGGCTTATGTGAAATGCCCGGATTGTGGCAAGCGAATTGATATCTATGGAAAACAGGGCAATGATGCGGAACTTGCAAAGAAACATGGTATTCCTGTTTTTGATGAAATTCCTTTTGATTCTGAAATTGCTTTTTTCATGGATAAAGGGGATATCGAAGATTTCAAGGGAGACTATCTCTCCTCAACTGTTGATGCGATTCTTAAAAGCCTGAAATAAGCCATGACGGAAGAAGAGCGGAAGACCCTATTTCTCAGTCTGTTTAAAAGCCTCGAACAGAAGATGCTCTCTTTGGTGAAATCATCCGGGGAGGGACATGTTTCATTTTCTAAGGCGCTTAATAGGGTTTACTACCAGCATCTTGATCCTATTGTCTCTGTCTGGGAAAATTATGATTTTCTTCGTACCGCAAGTGACTTACGAAATATTCTTTCCCATGAAAACGATGTTTGTGCTCCAAGCGAGAATTTCATCGCTCGGTTCCAATCTTTGGCTTTTTCGATTATCAAGCCGCTCTTAGCAAAAGACATCAGGACCAAAAACAGGTTTACCTGTAAGAGGGAAGACCGAGTCAAAGACCTTATTCCGATAAGGGATAAGAATCTTTTATCGCATCTTCCCCTTCTCGATTCCCTTGGTGTTTGTCAAGGCGTATTCTCCCGTTCGACTTTCTTTGATTTTCTGTCCGTTGGAGGCAACCCTTCTTCCTTTCTCGAAAGGAAGAGGAGAGACAGGATGAGTATAGTCGGTTTGTATGGGCACAAAAATGAGCGGTTCTATTTTGTGTCGGAAAAGGAAAGTGCTAATTCCATTTTTAGTATTTTCGAAAAAACCAAAGCACACGACAAGCAAAGGAGCCTGCTGTTTGTCACAAAAAACGGAAAGAAAGACGAGAAGGTCAAGGGGGTGATTTCTCTTACTGACCTGCTGAAGGAGAGACAATAAAAAAGAGCCAGCTTTCGCTGACTCGATTCTGGTGAGGCTGGAGGGACTCGGACCCTCGACCCCCTGCTTAGAGGGCAGATGCTCTATCCACCTGAGCTACAGCCCCAGAAAATCCAACAAAAATAATAACCGAAATTGACCGATTTTTCAAGGTTTACAGCTGCAAAAGGATTGTCAAAAGCTACATTCCCTTTTAAAATAATAAAAATTGAGGTGAAACAAATGATTCAAGATAGTGAAATAAAGCAGAGGAAAAAAGAGTTCAAGCTTCTTTTGGAGAAAATCAAAGAATACAAGACCATTGTTATCTACCGTCATCAATCTCCGGATTTTGATGCCCTAGGAAGCCAGCTTGGTCTGAAAACGTGGATCAAAGATAACTTCCCGGATAAAACTGTTATTGCCCCTGGCGATATCATGGATAGCAAATGCCCCTCTCTTTTCCCCTATCCGGACAAAGTCGAAGATAGTTTCTTCGATCAGGAGCACCTTGCAATCACGGTCGACGTTGCGAACCTTGGAAGAATCAGTGCCCAGCAGCTTGCCAAAGCAAAAGAAGTCTATAAATTAGATCATCATCCGCTTCCCCCGTCTGAGCAATGTTTCGGTGATAGGCTTTGTATTCATCCTTCCCGCCCGGCTGCTGCCGAAATCATTGCGCTATTTACCTTGTCACAGCCAAAGAAGTATATTTTGTCAAAACAGACGGCAAGTTACCTTTATGTTGGTATTGTCGGTGATTCTGGCCGCTTCAGCTACCAGGATGTGGATGGTGCCACTTTCCGCATTGCTGGCGATTTGGTTGATAAAGGAATTGAGAAAGAAAAGCTTCTCCATCTAAGGTATGATCACGATAAGCGGGAAATGGGAATCCTGAAATTCGTATTAGACCATTATCAGGATGCCGGAGATGGCATCTTCTACTACGTTTTGAAAAAAGAGGACTTCGCCAACTTGAACAGGTATCCTGGTGAAGGCAATCTGTTCATCAACAATATCCGGGATAGGAAAGAATGCGAAGTTGCAATTTCTATCAGTTATGACGAGCAAAAGAATGATTACCGTGTTTCCCTGCGAAGCAAGACAAAGAAGATCAATGATATTGCCAATCTTTTCAATGGAGGCGGCCATGATTTTGCTGCTGGTTGCCACATCAAAGAACTGGACGAGATTCCTCAGCTAGTTGAAGCTTTAAAAAAGGTAGTTAATCCAAAATAGCTGCTTTTCCATCTTCTCCGAATCGAATCAAGATTGAGTCTTTTTCCGAAACGATTGACGAATCGAAGCCAAGTGCGGATAGTAGCGCTTGGCTTTTCTGATGAAACGAAGCCTTATCAAGAAAATAGAAATAAGAATTATCGGTGCTAAGGGTGGATAAATCGGCCCGTGAAGTATTGACTATGCAAAGTTCTTTTTCTTTCCTGCTAGAGAAATCAGTGCTTTCCTGTTCCTCCCTCTTTATTTTGTAGGTAGGGTAATCCGAGGAATAAGTCAGCCCAAGCCGGTTTTCAAAATTATTAATAACAGAGCTAGAAGAAGTGTAAGTGTATTTATCCATCCTCTTCTGGAAAGATTCTGTGGAAGAATAATTATCAGGAAGATTGGAGATTGTTGAAATGATTTTTCCTCCAGAGTAAAAGAGGATAGCAGATTCCGAAAAGGAAGCCTGTTTATCAAACGAAAGATAATTAGATAAAGTCCTAAACGGAAAGATAATATGGGATGACTTCAGATATCCTTGGATGGTATAGGAGAATAAATCGCAGGTTCCACATCCTTGAGAATAGACAAAAAGAGGAAAAGAAGCTTTTCTTTCTACCCTGTTTTTCAGTTCGGAATCCGATAAGGACAATAGAAAACCTTTTTCACCTTTTTCGGTTTTCTGAACAGTACCGGAGAACGAAAACAGCGGGATTTTCTTTTCAATTGACTCTTTCTTGCAACTGCTGAGCAGCAAAGGAAGAATCACCAGACATTTTTTTATTTGCATGATTCTAGATAAGACCTATTTAATTCAATATCCTTCTCCATAACTAGACCCAAAAGCTCTTTGAGAGCTTTAAGATAGTTCGATGAGCCTTCTTGTTCATTTTCTCGGAGCTTGGTTTTGCTCTTAATAGAAGCCAGCTCAGGATAGAATGCAGTTTTATAGCTCAAAGTGCGATCTTCGTTAATAGTAAGGTTAGTCTCATTTGCGAAAACAGAAAGGGTATAACTATTATCTGTCTTAAAATACACAATTGTCGGAGTATAACCGGCAATATTTCCGTTGATATCGGTAACCGGATAATCGGAAAGATGATACTTCTGGCAGAAATCAGACCAGATTTTCAGTCCCTTGTTCTGATATTCTTCTATTCCGCTTCGTTTGAATCGCCTGTATCCGTCCGTTTCATAAAAATAAATTGTTTGGTTCGGATTCTTTCCCATGAAAGGATAAAGAACTTTTTGCCTGTAATTCTTGCAATCGCTGCAACGGCGCCAGGTGAATAGAACAAGTTTGTTCTTTTTGTTGTCTTCTAATAAAGTATCTAATCTGGAAGTCCCAAATCCTAGAAAATCAAGACTTTCGCTGAAGGAATAATCCTCGGTGTTATCAAGGACGTTCGTATCCCGTGAAGCATCATAGGTATAATCATTCCTCTGGTAATAATTCGTTAGCTTAGTATACGAATTGAACCTATCCTGAAAGAATTCTTCGGATATATTCGTTGAGGCCTGCGTGTTCTTAAGCTTACCATTCGAATAGAACCTATAGAACGGGGTTCCATATTTTGCCATGCTTGGATATAGGCCAATTAAAGAAGAGTTGATATTCGAGTTTCCGCTTTCCGGATTGGTTGCTTCGTAAGCGTCCTTATAGACGTTCCTATAATCCACTTCGTAGATGACCGTCCCGGTCTTTTCAATATAGGGATCTAAGTATTTCTTTGCTTCTTGACAGAAGTGGCATCCGACATTTGTTACGGTGATCCTTGCATCATCGTATAGGGCAACGGAATCGAGCTGGTCACGAGAATCTAAAGAAACTGTCGCCTTGATTCCCTCCCTTTTATGGAGATAGACTTTTCCGTCATCTTTTTCTGATTCGTTATGGCAAGCTGAACACAAAAAGGAGGCCGATAGTAGAAGCAATGACAAAAGTTTCTTCATTATACGACCTCCTTTAATGTTAAAAGAATGTTGGTAGATTACAGACCAAGGATACGAGCAGTATCCAAGGCAATCCTGAGTTCTTCATCGGTTGGAATGACAGCAACTGGGACTTTGCTGTCTTTAGCAGAGATGATTCCTTCTTTTCCAAGACGTGTTTCGGCATTTAGCTTTTCGTCGAGCTTGATGCCAAAGGCATCAGATAAAAGGGAGAAAGTCTTCTCGCGATAGAGAGGAGCATTTTCAAAGACACCTGCAGAGCAGACAATCCTATCGACATGGCCGAGCTTTCCATAATACCTGGAGATGTAATCAGCAATATGCTGGGCATACCTATCGATGGCAAGAATGGAACGCTTGTCGCCTTTTTTATAGGCTTCTTCGACATCACGGGTATCATTAGATACACCGGAGATGCCAAGAAGTCCGGATTCATGGTTGAAAATCGAATAGAGTTCTTCGGCACTCTTTCCTGTGCAGGAAACAAGATATGGCCTGCAGGAAGGATCGATATCACCAGTACGGGTACCCATCCTAACGCCTGCAAGAGGAGTGAGACCCATTGAGGTTGCAATGCATTTTCCATCCTTAACAGCGGCTAAGGACGCACCAGAGCCAATATGGCAAGTGATGATGTTGACATGTTCCTGTTTTGGGAAATAGGTTTCCTTTGCCCTGATAGAAAGATATTTGTGGCTCGTTCCGTGAGCACCATAGCGACGGACAGCATATTTTTCATAATATTCGTAAGGCAGTGGATACCTATATTCCTTCGCTTCCATTGTCTGATGGAAGGAAGTATCGAAGACAGCGACTTCTCCAGCTTCCGGAAGTGCCTTCTTGAATGCATCGAAGCAAGTCAGATGTGCCTGTGCATGAAGAGGATCAAGCGGAATCAATTCCTTGATTTTGCTGTAGGCATAGTCGTCGAAGAGTGCAGAGTCTGAGAAGTATTTTCCACCTTGGACAACACGATTTCCGACACCTGCAATTTCCTTGATATCCTCGATAACACCGAACTTCTTAAGCCCTTCAAGAACAAGCTTAGCCGCTTCGTCGTGATTGTGGACTGGAAGAACCTCCGTATGTTTGAATCCACCTGGTTTCTTCAAAGTGAAGATGCCGTCTTCATGGCCGATACGCTCGACAATACCATTCGTCAGAGCTTTTAAGTGGCTTGCCTTGCCACTCAGAGTGTTTTCGTTCTTAGCACCGTCATCCCTCTCGTAAAGCTTGAATTTCAAGGATGATGAGCCGGCATTGACACACATGATTTTGAAAGTTTTAGACATGATGTTCCCCTCTAAATTGAACAAACTAATTTTAGTGTTTTGTTTATCTTTTTACAAGGCTAGTCCTCGGCTATGCTATAATTTATTTTGTATAGAGAGGCTCTACTCATGGGGATTGATACATTCTTTGATGATTTTCTTCAGGGACATCTGCCTGATGCGTACCGATATTTTGGTGCCCATAAAGCCATAGTCAAAGGCAAGGAAGGATATCTCTTCCGAGTCTATGCCCCAAGGGCGAAGAGCGTTAGCGTAATTGGCGCCTTCAATGAATGGAATCCAAAAGCTTGCGTTAGGAATAAAAAGGATTTCCGGGGATTGTTTGAACTTTTCATTCCCGGTGTTCTAGACAATGAAGGATATAAATATCAGATACAATGCTGCGACAATGTTGTTCGCGATAAACAGGATCCTTTTGCTTTTAGCGATGAAATCAGCGGTGACCATTGCTCCTTTACTGTCGATATTGAAAAAGACATTCATATCGATGATACTTCTTATTTAGAATCCCGTTCTCGTAATTATGATAATCCCAGGTCCATTTTTGAATTCCATAGGGGTACTTTCCGTAGAAAAGAAGATGGGTCTTTATATAATTATAGCGAGAGGGCAGATATCCTGATTCCTTACAGGAAAGAGAGGGGGTATACCCATGTGGAAGCCTTGCCCTTGACTTCTTATCCAAATGATGCAAGCTGGGGATACCAGACTCTCGGATATTTTGCTATTGATAAACGCTATGGCACTCTTTCGGATTTTGCCTCTTTTGTTGAAAAGAGGCACCAAGCTGGAATCGGTGTTATCAGGGATTTTGTTCCGGTTCACTTTGCTTTGGATTCTTTTGGACTTGAAAAATTTGATGGCTCCTGTGTTTACGAGTATAACAATGAGCATGAATTCTCTCAGTGGGGAACCAAGAACTTTGATTTAGGGAAAGATCCTGTACGCTCTTTCTTGATTTCTTCGCTGCATTTCAGGGCGCAGGTTTATCACATCGACGGGTTCCGGTTTGATGCAGTTTCCAATATTATTTATTGGGATGGCAATAGCCAAAAAGGCGAGAATTCCGGTGCTATTGAGTTTATCAAGCGAGCCAATGGTTATAGGCATACTCTTTTCCCTACTGTCAGGAGGATTGCGGAAGATTCTTCTGCCTATGGTCACGTGACAAAAGGAAGGCCTGGCGCGGATGCTCTTGGCTTTGACTATAAATGGGACTTAGGATGGAGGAACGATACTCTGAAGTATTATGGAAAGGATCCGATTTACCGGAAATACTGCCATAATCAGTTGACTTTTTCTAGGGCTTATTTTTATAGCGAAAACTTTATTCTTCCTTTAAGCCATGATGAGGTTGTCCATAGGAAAGGATCGATTCTGAACAAAAGGTGGGGTGATTATGATACAAAATTCGCCAATGTTCGGAACCTTTACGCCTATAGGTTTGCACATCCTGGGAAAAAACTGAATTTCAGGAGTAACGATATCGCATCCTTCGATGAATGGAAAGAAACTGAAGTCATTCCGTGGAATGTTCTTTCCTACCCAAAGCACAAAGGAATTCACGAGTTGTTCAAGGATCTCAACCGCATTTACAGAAGCCACCCTGCTAGGTATTTCCAAGAGTACAATCCAGTCCATTTCAATTGGATTATGGCCGATAATGCGGAGCAATCAGTTTATGTCTTTGAACGGGAAACTGAGGAAGAATGCAGGGTTTTCCTGTTCAATAGGACTCCGAACTTCTATTGGGACTACGATATTGGCGTTCCTTATGAAGGAACCTATGAAGAGATTCTGAACACAGATAAGGCGATTTACGGAGGATGGAATCAATTCAATGGCTCGCCTCTCAGGACCCATGGCGAAGGAAAACATAACCAGCCTTATAAGATCACTATCAAGATTCCTTCTTTCGGAGCTATCTATCTATGTCACAAGAAGAATCTTCCGGATGCTAAGAAGCCTTACGTAAGTAAGGATGGAAGGGACGAAATTAAAACTTCTGCTGTTAAGTAATTCGCTTTTGGCCGCGCTCTGCCTTATTAGAGTGCAGAAAGAGATATACCAACATGTTTGAATTCAAAGAAAGTTCGACTTTTAATCAGGATTTCAAATCCGCTTTTACGGAACGCTGTGTTGCCAAGTATTCCCGCGATCCGAAAGACCTTGACTATCGGGAGCTCTATGATGTGTTAGGTACTATGGTCCGTGACTACGCCAATGCCTTGAACAAGAAATGCAAAGAAGAAGTCAAGGCCTCGAACGGTCGTCAATTGATTTACTTCTCCAGGGAATTCCTTCTTGGAAGAAGGCTGACTAGGAACCTTTTCAATCTGAATGTGCTTAACCAGACCAAAGAGGCCCTTAAAGAGAGGAACATCGATTTCGATAAACTCAAGGAAGAGGAACCGGATGCCGGCCTTGGAAACGGCGGACTTGGTCGTCTTGCTGCCTGCTTCAGGGACTCCATCGCTTCCTTAGGCCTCCCAGGCCACGGAAACTGCATTCGGTACGAATATGGTTTCTTCCATCAGAAAATCCAGAATGGCAAACAGGTGGAATTCCCTGATACGTGGCTTTTGGATGGTTTTCCTTGGGAAATCCGGAAGCCGAATGATGCGGTGAACATTTCCTTCTATGGAAATCCAGAGACTTACCGGGATCCGATTACCAACGAAAATCGTTGGCGGACCGCTAACGCCTATGTCGTACGGGCGGTTCCTTATGATGTTCCTAGGATCGGTAAAGACAACAATGTTGTCAATACCCTTCGTCTTTGGTATGCCGAGCCGAGCGATGAAAAGCTTCCGCCGAACACTGACTTCTACGGCTATCTGAAATTTATCCGTGATATTACGCATGGCCTTTATCCGGATGATTCGACCGAAGACGGAAAACTTCTTCGTTTGCGGCAGCAGTACTTCCTTGTCTCTGCGGGTATCCAATTTGCTGTCAATTACGAAAAGAAGAAATATGGAACTTTGGACCATCTCTACGAACATTATGTGTTCCATCTCAATGACACCCATCCGATTAGGACGATTCCGGAATTAATGCGAATCCTCAGGGATGAAAACGGATATGGCTGGGATGATGCTTATCGGATTGTTTCCAAATGCTTTGCTTTCACAAACCATACGGTCAGGCCGGAGGCTTTGGAAAAGTGGCCCTGCCGTTATTTAGCTTCGGTTTGCCCGCGTGTTTATAGGATTATCGAGGAATTCAATCGCCGGACGCTTAGGATGAGGCGAAGCAAGAATAGGACTGATGCTCAGATTAGCAATTGCCAAATCATCAAGGACGGCAATGTCAATAGGTGCCAATTAGCAATTCATGTCGCCTATTCGGTCAATGGCGTTGCTGCTTTGCATACCGAAATCCTTAAGACTCAAACCTTCCACGATCTCTACGAGAGGTATCCGGAAAAATTCTCGAACAAGACAAATGGTATTTCCCATCGTCGCTTCCTTCTTTGTGCTAATCCAGGCCTTTCAAGTGAAATCACTTCCCTGATTGGGGATGGATATATCAAGAATCCGGAAGAGCTTAATAGACTGAATCGTTTCGTCAATGATGACCCTGCCAATAAGAAAATCTATGAAGAGATCAATGAAATCAAATTTAAAAACAAACTTCGCGCTCTTCCTTTGATTAAACAGTATTCAGGAATCGATGCGAATCCGGAATCGATCTTTGATACACAGATCAAACGTCTGCATGCTTACAAACGACAGCTTTTGAACCTGTTCCATATCATTTCCCTCTACCACGGAATCAAAAACGGAACAATCAAAGACTTTTATCCGCATACCTATATCTTTGGCGCCAAGGCGGCCCCCAGTTATACTTATGCAAAGAAGATCATCGAACTGATTCTTGCTGTCAGCAAGACTATCGACCAGGATCCAGATGTCAACAATTTGATTAAGATTGCTTTCATTGAAAATTACGATGTTTCTAAGGCAGAGGTCCTGATTCCGGCCAGTGATGTTTCCGAACAGATTTCTTTGGCCGGTAAAGAAGCCAGCGGTACGAGCAACAGGAAGCTCAGGAGGAATGGAGCTCTTACCTTAGGTACGAGGGATGGTGCCAATATCGAAATCTCCAAGCTTGTTGGCGAGAACAATATTTTCACTTTCGGAAGGAATGAGGAACAGGTCAAGGATATCAAACTTGCTAACTCCTATAATCCATGGGACAGGTACCATACCAACGGAAAGATCAAAGAAGTCATGGATTCCCTTATCAATGGCACTTTCTCTTCGGACAAAGGCCAGTTCCAAAGGATCTATGATGAAATCAGGTATCATAATGACGAATTCAGGGTCCTTAAGGACTTTGATAGCTACGATAAGACAGCAGACCGTGTCAGGAAGAGCTATTTAGACCGGGATGAATGGGGCAAGAAGTGCCTTGCTAACGTTGCAAATTCTGGCTGGTTCTCCTCTGATCGTACGATTGCCGAATACAATCGAGATATCTGGCATAGGAAGAAAATCCATTGAGCCTGCCTGAAATTGACTTTACGGCTGAAATTGCCTCTTCCAAGCCTTTAACCATTGAATCCGACCAAAACGCGCTTTCCTTCTTCTTTTCCCTCTTTTCGGGGGAAAAGGAGAAAAAGGCAGCTATCGAGGATAGGAAGAAAATCTTCGGACCTTATCTGAAGCCTTTCTTTTCTTCCATAGGATTTACGGCTTTCACCCAGGAGGAAATCGACAATCTTTCCAAAGCCGAGAGGCTGAAGAAGAGTTATCGTTGTTTCCTTCTTTTCCTGGCAGAGGAAAATGCCGATAGGCAGAGCTTATTTGAATCCATTCGCTATAGGATTACCTACCTATCCTAATGCTTCCTTGAAGTTTCCCTTTTCTGTTTCTATAATAATGAGACGTTTTCAAACTTATTTAAAGGAGTACAAATAATATGAAACACACTTTCAAAGACGAAGAAGGACATCTGATTGCCGACGTCAGCTTTGACAAAGACGAAATTGCCAAAGCAAGCCAGAAGGCTATTGCAAAATTAGCTGGCCTTGTTACTGTTCCGGGCTTCCGTAAAGGAAAAGCTCCAATCGATAGGGCTAGCCGGTACTTACGCAATAATGATGTCAGGGATGAGACTGTCAATCAGCTTCTCCGCAGGGTTGATAAGAATTTCGAAGCCGATGAGGAATTCAAGAAATACATCGATGGTCGCAAGCTTTTAGGTCAGTTCCGTCCAAAGGTTGACTTAAAGAAATTCACTCAGGATGAGGCAGATTTTGTAATCACCTATGTTCTCCGTCCTGAAGTCAAGAAACTCGGCGAATACAGAGGACTTAAGAGCAAGGCTGCTTTAAAGAAAGTCACTGCCAAGGATATTGATAGCAAGATTGCTTCCTTAGCAGAAGACAATGCTGAGCTTGTTACTGCGGAACGGGAAGCTAAGGAAGGCGATACCGTCAACATCGATTTCACCGGTGTCAGGGATGGCAAGGAATTCGAAGGCGGATCTGCTAAATCCTTCGACTTGGTTTTAGGCTCCAAACGCTTTGTTCCTGGATTCGAAGAACAGGTCATCGGTCATAAGGCTGGCGACAAGTTTGATATCAAACTTACAAGGCCGGAGAACTATCCTGAACCGTTGACTGGCAAACCGGTTATCTTCAAAGTCGTTTTAAACCTTGTCAAAGAAAAACAGGTTCCGGCCATTAACGATGAATTTGCTACTACCCTTACTGGCTCCTATGCTTCCAAAGACCTTGCCGAACTCAAGACCAAAGTCAAAACTGAACTTGAAAAGGCCCATAAGGACGCCTACACCAACCAGAAGGTCAACGATTATCTTTTAGCTGTCCGTGAAGCCTCTGAATTCGTCATTCCGCAGGAATACCTTGATGCTTTAGTCGAGGACCGTGTCCATTCTGATAGCGAAAGCATTGAAAAACAGGGTCTTACTAGGGACGAGTACTTAAAGCTTGTCAATCAGACCAGGGATGAATACAAGAAAGGTCTTCTTGCTGGCGTTGAGGCTGAACTCAAGTCTTCCCTTATCTACGATGCTTTAGCTGAAGCAGAAAAGATTCCTGCCCCGACTCAGGCTGACCTTGAAAAGGAAATCGGCTCTCCGCTTCAGAACTTCGTTAATAATTTCACGAATTATCTGAAAGCCCAGAAACTCAGCCAGGATCAGATCAATAACCAGATCAATGGTTACCTCAACCAGGTCTTCTCCTCTTTAAGGACTGCCCGTGTTCAGGCCAAAGTCCTAGAACTCAATGAGCCTAAGAAAGAAGAGGCCAAGCCTGAAGAGGGTAAGAAGGAAGAAAAGAAAGAAGTCAAAGAAGAAAAATAATCTTTCTTTCATTCCGTGTCGTTATTCTCTGTGTGTTAATTAAATAAGGAGGGTTTTGTGATGGAAACCTATGCACCGAAACGTTTAAGCATTCTTCCGAACAATAAGACAGTCGGCCTTCCGGATATTAAAAGGTCGATTGCTGCCCAGAACAACTATGACAGGCATCTTCTTTCCCGAAGGAAAAAAGGCGATGAAATCGTACTTTCCTTATCCTCCAAGGACGATGTCTATGGTGATTTTGACAACTTAATCCTGCCAGGCGTCCGCACCGTCGGATGCCTGTGCCGGATATTATCTATCAATCCTACAGCCACCGGAATCTCTTGCGAAGTCTATGGCATCGCTCCTGTGGACCTTTCGGATTTTAATGTCGATTCTGTTTCCTCGACAATCACTGCTTCTGTCAGGGCCCGTCCTCTCTATGATCGGGAAGATGCGAAGCTCTATGAAAGCCTTGGACGATTTACTAGGACTTATGCTGGGTTACGTAAAAAATATCCTCAGCTTCCTGAACTTCCGGACTTTTCTCAGACCGTTCCGGAAGTAAAGAATATTCCCTACCATCTTGCTGCATTTTTGGATTCCAATGCTTTCATTAAACAGCAGCTTCTTGAGGAAAAAGATCCGATTGAGAAATTCCGCATTCTTTTGGATGACCTCGATCGTTTCAATCTGGATTCGAAAATCGAATACGAAATCCAGAAACAGGTCAGTGATGCTATCGATAAGAATCAGCGTGAATTCGTTCTCCGTGAGAAGAGGAAAGCTGTCCGTGATCAGCTTAAAGAATTCGATGGCGGAGATACAGTCGATGGCTTTGAAAAACGGTTAGAAGAGCATCCGGATAATTATCCAGATAATATCAAGAAACGGATCCGGAGTGAAATCTCCCGCTTAAAAGCTATGCCGAGCGGAAGCCAGGAAGTTTCTGTTTCGACAAATTACATTCAGCTTCTTCTTGATCTTCCATGGCGTGTTTCTTCCCAGGATAACGAAGACCTTGATTCGGTCAAGAAAGTGCTTGACGAGAACCATTATGGCCTTGAAAAACAGAAAGAGCGCATTCTTCAGTATCTGGCAGTAAAGCAATTGACGAAGTCTCTCAAGGCTCCGATTCTCTGCTTCTATGGTGCACCGGGTGTGGGCAAGACCTCTTTGGCTATTTCAATTGCCCAGGCTCTGGGCCGGAAGTTCGTGAAAGTCGCTTTGGGCGGCATTTCCGATGAAGCTGAAATCCGTGGCCATCGTAAGACCTATGTCGGCGCTAGGCCAGGCAAGATAATTTCTTCTATCAGTAAATGCGGAACGAACAATCCAGTCTTCCTGTTGGATGAAATCGATAAAATTAACGGCGGCGGTTATCATGGTGATCCTTCTTCCGCATTGCTGGAAGTCCTTGATCCGGAACAGAATACTAATTTCAGCGATAACTATCTTGATGAGCCTTTCGATCTTTCCAAGGTCCTGTTCATTTGCACTGCTAACGATATCTCTAAGATTCCTGGACCTCTTTTCGATCGTTTGGAAAGGATCGAACTGAATACTTATACGAAGTTCGAGAAACTTTCTATTGCCAAAACACATCTAATCGGACTTGATGAAAAAGACAATGGCATCAAGCCTGGAAGGATGGAGTGGACTGATGACGCTCTGAACTATATCATCGAGTATTACACTAGGGAAGCCGGCGTCCGTGAACTTCGTCGCAAGATTTCGACGATTGACCGGAAGTTCGCAGTCGATTATTTACGTGACCCTTCCTACAATCACATCGTTGTGGACAAGGATGCGGTCAAAAAGTATTTAGGTGCCGAGATTTTCCTCCATGAGAAGAATCTGAATGACTCCCAAGTCGGCATTATCAATGGCTTAGCCTACACCGATGCAGGCGGAGAAGTGCTGAAAATCGAATGCAATACCTTCCCTGGCCGCGGACAGCTTTTGCTGACTGGAAATCTTGGCGATGTCAGGAAAGAAGCCTGCGAGACTGCTCTTAGCTATGTGAAATCCATTGGCGAGAAAGTCGGTATCAATCCGGAGTTCTTCTCCAATAACGATATCCATATCCACTTCCCCGAAAGTGCCACTCCGAAAGATGGACCAAGTGCAGGTGTTGCGACTGCTATTTGCATTCTTTCCGCGATTTGCAAGCTTCGTATCCGCAATGATGTAGCGAGGACCGGAGAAATCGATCTCCGCGGTAATTCGATGCCGATTGGCGGTTTGCGTGAAAAATGCAACGCTGCCAGCCGGGAACATATCAAGACCGTCTTCATTCCATATGAAAACCACAAAGACAAGAGGGAGCTTCCAAAAGAAATCGCAGATGCCCTTGAAATTGTGGAAATCAAGAAAGTCGATGAGCTTTTCCCCCGTGTCTTCTTAGAGGACATCAGCCAGAGGAAAGACCAGATTTTCAAAGAAACGACTCCGAAGAAAAAAGAATCCAAATCCAAGAAGAAAGAGGGATAGGCCTTGAAACTCTGTTTTTCTAAAGTCAGATTCGTGAAGTCTGCCACAAAGAAGGAAGAATTCCTGTTCGATAAACCTGTCTTCACTTTCATCGGGCGCAGCAATGTCGGCAAATCGACGCTGATCAATCGGCTTGTGCAGCAGAAAGGTTTCAGGAAAACCAGCAAGACGGCTGGCCGTACGAACAGGGTCAATTATGCTTTGATTGATGAGAAAATCTATCTTGCCGATGTTCCTGGATACGGTTTTGCGACTTTCGAGCGGGACAGCTTTTCTCCGATGAGGAAATCCTTCCTCGAAGAAAACCGTGCTTTGAAGAAAGTCTATATTCTGATTGATTCCAGACGTCTCTTAAGGCCAGCCGATGATTCTTTCAGGGATTATCTTGAAAGGCTGAATATCCCTTTTGCCGCCGTTTTCACTAAGAGGGACAAACTGAAAAGCTCTGAGAAGGCTCTAGTCAAGGAACAAGAAGAACGGATTCTTCCCTATGAATCCTTTGAGGTCTCTTTGAAAGATGAAAAAGGAATCATTGCTCTTCGGAAAGACAGGGAAAAAGAAAGGACTGAGAAGGCGCACTGAGGTGCGCCTTTTTTCCTTGTTGAAACGAAAAAACAAACCAGTTATAATGAATCCGGCTGTGAAGGGAAGGGGAACCATGCCTCTTTTATCAGAGACTCCTTGCGTGATGGAAACGGAGAAAAGAAATGGTTCTTGTCGTCCCTGAGCCTGGTAGGAATACCCCGTTTTGTGTCCGGTCAGATACATGAAAATAAGAGCGGATTCTCCGAAGAGGGGTGGTACCGCGCAAGAAATTGCGTCCCTTCATTCACATAGGAGGGACATTTGTTATGGATGTTTCCAAAAGGGACAAAGCCTACAATCACGAAAAGGTAGAAGAAGGGCGGGAAGAATTCTGGGAGAAGAACCATTATTTCGAAGCTAACCGGGAAGAAAATCGGAACAAGCCTGCGTTTTCAAGGATTGTTCCTCCGCCGAATGTCACCGGAATTCTTCATATCGGCCATGCAACGAATACCACAATCCTCGATATTATTGCCCGCTATAAAAAGCTTTGCGGCTATGATGTTCTTTTTCTTCCGGATAGGGATCATGCCGGTATTGCCACCCAGGCTAAGGTGGAAGCCAAGCTCCGGGAAGAAGGCATCGACAAATACCAGCTCGGCCGGGAGGGCTTTTTAAAGGAAGCATGGAAATGGAAACAGGAACATGGTGATTACATTTCCTCTCAGTGGCGTGCCCTTGGCTTAAGCAGGGACTATTCCAAGGAACGTTTTACTTTGGATGACAAGAGGTGCGTCGCCGTCAATAAAGTCTTCAAGAAGCTCTACGATGAAGGACTGATTTACCGTGGCGAGAGAATCATTAACTGGGATCCTGTCCTTCAGACTGCACTCAGCGATATCGAAGTCGAATACAGCCAGGACAACGGACACTTCTACTATTTCAAATACTGGCTCGAAGATCATTCTGAATATTTGACTATTGCAACCACGCGTCCGGAAACCAGGTTCGGCGATCAGGCGGTGGTTTGCAATCCGGAAGACAAACGTTATAAGAAATACCTTGGCAGGAAAGTCATCAACCCTGCTAACGGCGAACTTCTTCCGGTTATCAGCGACCGTTATGTCGATATCGAATTCGGAACCGGTTTAAGGAAATGCACTCCTGCCCATGACCCGAATGATTTCCAGATTGCCAAGCGCCATAATCTTAAGATGGTCAAAACAAGGACCAGGGATGCCAAGAGGAACGAAAACTGTCCGAAGGAATATGTCGGACTCGATCGTTACGAATGCCGGAAAAAGCTTGTCAATCAGATCAAAGAAAACGGCGACCTCATTAAAATTGAGGATATTGTCCATAATGTAGGACATTCCCAGCGTTCGAAAGCAGTTGTCGAACCGATGCTTTCGAAACAATGGTTTGTCAAGAGGGATACTTTGTCCCAAGCTGTCATCGACTATCAGAACAGCGATAAGAAGACGGATTTCTTCCCCCAGCGTTTCTCTGATGCCTTCAGGCAATGGCTTAAGAACACGCAGGACTGGTGTATTTCCCGCCAGCTTTGGTGGGGCCATCGGATTCCGGTCTATACCAATAAAAAGACGAAAGAAGTTGTCTGCAGCGAGACTAAACTTGACGATAAAGAATGGGAGCAGGATCCGGATGTCCTTGATACCTGGTTCTCTTCTGCTCTTGCTCCGTTTGCTTTCTTAGGCTGGCCGAATGAAGAAGACCCGCTTTATAAGCGGTTCTACCCTCTTGATGTCAGGGTCACTGCTTATGATATTCTTTTCTTCTGGGTTGAACGAAGGTCGTTCGAAGGTGTTCACTTCACCGGCAAGAGGCCGTTCAAGAAGGTCTATATCCATGGATTAGTCCGGGATAGCCAAGGCCGCAAGAGGAGCAAATCCTTAGGAAACGGAATTGATCCTTTTGATGTTATCAAGAAATACGGAACAGATTCTCTCCGGTACTCTTTGGCAACTGGCGGAACACCTGGTCTGGATCTTAACTTCTCCTTTGACAAAGTCGAAAATGCTCATAACTTCCTTAACAAGGTCTGGAACGCTTCCCGTTATCTTCTTTCTAGGCTTCCGGAAGGATTCGCGCCTTCTTCTCTTGATGAGGAGCATCTTTCCTTCCTTGACCGTTGGATTCTTAGCGAAGCCGATGAGCTTTTGAGCCATGTCAATTCCAACAGGGAAAAATATGAACTCGGCGAAGCTGCCAACTACATCTACAACTTTGTTTACGGCGAATTCTGCTCTGAATATCTTGAATATTCCAAAGTCACTCTTAGCGGAGAAGACCAGGCTGCCAAAGACTCTACCTTGAATGTTCTGTATCAGGTCAGGAAGAAGATTCTGATTGTTCTTTTCCCGTTTGCTCCCTTCATCACCGAAGAAATCTATTCTTATCTTCCGGAACACAGGAACTCTATCTATGAGGAAAGCTATCCTACTCCTTTCGGAATCAAAGAAAGCAAAGAGGATCTGGCCTTGGCTAAGTCCTTGCGGGATGCCATTAAGGCTATTCGGAACCATAAATCCAGTCTTGGCAGGGCACCGAATTCTCCGATTATCCTTCTGATTGATGGAAAACAAGGAGACATCGAAAAGATTTCTCCTTATCTTTCCCGTTTCGGTTTTGCAAAGGAAATCAAAGAAGTCAAAGCCGATGATACTTTCACCCACTTTGCTGCTTTCTCTCTTTCCATTGACGACGGAAATTCCGAAGAAGCCAAGAAAAAAATCGAAAAACGTATCCTGGTCCTGAAAGAAGAAATCGCCCGTGAAGAGAAAATGCTTGGGAATCCTGCTTTTATGGCAAAGGCCAAGCCGGAGAAAATCGCAAAGGAACAGGAAAAATACAAAGCCTATAAAGAAGAACTTGCAAAATATCTGAACTGATTTTTTTGGGAAAAAGCCTCTCTCCGTTCCCATATAGGGTAGGAGGAAGACAAAAATGAGATACAGACTCTCAGACAACGAAAAGGCAGAAATAAAAGGGGGAGAGGCCATTACACTTGCAGCCGTTCTTGCAATTAGGTCCATTGGCGTCAGGGCAGTAATTACCTATAAGCTCTTCTTCTCCAAAAAAGGAAAGAGCATTTTGCCTGGAGGGTTCTCCTTTTCGTGGGAGTAAAGGAAACACTTCCCGAGGGAGAACTCCTTCCTCGGGAAAAAGCAAGGAAGGACGGGATTTCCTCCTTGGAGGATGAAGAGCTTGTTGCCTTAAGGCTTGATTTTGGCACTAAGAAAGAAGACGTTCTGACCCTTTCGAAAAGATTTCTGAAGGAAAAAGGAGGATTGAGAGGAATTTTCTCCTCTTCCTTGGATGAGCTTTTGTGTTTTGGGGTAAACAAGGCGAAAGCCTTCCGTTTCCTTGCTGTCAGCGAAATCACAAAACGGCTTAGGCTGTCGAAAGATGATCTCGTTATCGATGATGAAAGTGCCTATCTCAGGACAAAACCTTATTTCTATAAGCGTAAAGATGAAAGGGTAATGGTTATCTACCTTGATAAGCAGAAGCGGATCATTAAAAAGGACATCTTCGAATCGGAGGAGGAAAGTCAGGTCTATCTCCCTATCAGCCAGATAACACGGGAAGGAATCCGGATTGACGCTTCCTTTGTCCTTCTTCTTCATAATCATCCTTCTGCCTTTCTTTCTCCTTCTTTTTCTGATTTATCCAGTACCATATCTTTATACCGTTCTTTGGCAAACGCAAACAGGATTCTTCTTGATTCCTTGATAGTCAGTGACAAGGAACATCTCTCCTTTCGAAGAAGTGCTTTAGGGCCATTTTCGAAAGAAGAAACGAACGGATGAAATAAAATAACGTTGAATCTTCTTTTTCTATCAAATTTTCCGTTGCAAGATAAAACCTCTAACCCTATAATAGAAGATGAAAATCGGAGGAAAGAATATGTCTAAGGAAGAAAACAGCACCCAGAAGGCATACCGTATCGACAAAAACCTTGCTTTAGGCAGGCAGCTGATCGAGGAAGGAAAGAAGATCGACACCGCATTAAAGCTCATCAATAAATCAGCACGCAGCGGAGAAACCAAAGGTAAATCCTATTTTGAAGTTGGAAGGATTATCCGCAACGGATTACCGGGACTAGAAGCTAACCCGGAAGAAAGCCGTGGCTATTTCGATGCTGCCAGGGAAAATTTCAACGCCCAGGAAGAAGACAAGGACGGAAGGGATTACCGGGAAAGGGGTGACTATTACTACTACGGATATGGCACTCATCCGGCCGACAGCAATCAAGCTTTAGAATTCTATGATCTCGGAGCCAAGGAAGGCGATGAGGAATCCAAGAAGAAAGCTGAGGCTATCCGTGCAACCTTGAAGAAAGGAAACAGCGAACAGGCTCCTCGTTTTGACAAGAAGGCCGCTGTTTCTCCAATTGAAGAAAACGAGGCAAAAAAGCCACAGACCGTTGTGGAAGAAAAGAAGCCGGAACCGATTATTCCAGAAGGCGGAAGTCCGGTTTACTATGCTAAAGCCAAAGAATCTCCTGCCATCAGGAGCGAAGGACAGGCAATCAAGACCGATGATAAAGATATCAATGATGTGCTCGATAAAGAACAGAGGCTAAGGAAAGCACTGCGCATCCTTGATTCTGCATCGGCTTCCCGCCAGGATAAACTCGATGCCATCGAAAGGGCAAAAGAGGCTTCTAAGGAAGGCTCCTGCCGTGCTTCGGTTTTAGTTGCCTACCTCTATGAAGGAGACAATGACTTTGTCAAGAAGGACTATCTTCTTGCACAGTCCTATTATGAGAAAGCCATCTCCCAGGGTTCTGTCTCTGCATTATATCGTTTAGGAATTCTTTATACCGACCGGGATGCTTCTTTCTATGATGCGGATAAGGGACACGCAAGGATCATCGAGTCTGCCCGTAAAGGCTATAGCTGGGCACTTCTCTATCTAGGAGACTGCTTCCGTGAAAAAGTCAGGGATCCTCGCAACCTCGATGTTGCCTACCGTTATTATGCTTTGGCAGGTGAAAGAGGACTTGGCCTTGCATATCATAACAGGGCAGAAATCGATGCCTCCCGTCAACAGTTCGAATTAGCAAGCGAGCATGAGAATCTTGCCCTGAACCATGGCTATGATTCCACAAAGGGATACCAGGATCCAGTCTTCTATTCGCTTCACATCTAAAAATAAATGAAAAAGACCGCTTGGAAAAATCCGAGCGGTTTTTTTGACCAAACCAAAAGAGTTCAAGCCTGCCATTATCCAGCTTTTAAAAAATGGACGGGCAATTGTTTAAAGGAAAAAATCAGAAGAAATTTCTAAAAAGGTGAAAGAATAATCAAAAATCTTAAGCAAAATTAGAAATCTGATTAATAAAACAATGGCAGATGAAAATGGAACCGCTTACGAACAAAAACAAAGAAAAATTTTAAAAAATTCCTTGAATTCAATCAAATCCGAGAATATACTACTCAAGCTTTCGGAATGGAAACACCAAATCGGAAGCGCCTTGCAGAAGAAAAAATTGCCTGTTGACAATTGAATCCTCCGCATGGTACAATTCTTATCGCGCTTAAAGAGAAGCGCATACGATTGCTC
>DHKY01000015.1 GCA_002404995.1 Caryophanales bacterium UBA4682
TTTTTTAGTTTCACCCTGGCTTTGCCTTGATGGCCTGGCGGTGATCAGAGTAAGACCTCATGTGGATTGATATCCTCCATTCTAGGTCTTACCTAATATGGGAACGGAAACAGAGTTTTTCCAAAAAAATAAAAATTCTGAACCGTAAATAAACAGGAAGGGAGCGGCTTCTTTCGGAGGCAAGGACACCCATGGAGGACATGTTCCTCCTTGAGTAGCCGTTCCATTCTTATTTCGATTTACAAATCAGCTTTGAAAAGAAATCATGACAAATGCTGTATCCAGGTCCTGCTTTTAATGTTATAATTTCAAGTAACTAGTTACAAAGGAGGAAATATGAAAATAATTCACGCCGCGGATCTTCACCTTGGCTCTCCGATAGACAATAAGCTGAAAAACATATCCGACAATAGGAAAAACGAACTCCGCTTCTCCTTTTCCCGTCTTGCCGATTATGCAAAAGATAATTCAATTCCAGTTGTTCTTCTTTCTGGAGATGTCTTTGATTCGGATACACCATCTAGGAAAGACAAGAAGTTTTTCTATGATGTCATACGCGCCCACCAAGAGATCACTTTCTATTATCTTAAAGGAAACCATGACCGAAAGAGCAATGAAGAAGATAGGCCTAAGAATCTAAAGACCTTCTCTCAGCAATGGGCCTCTTATCCTCTTTCGGATGATGTCACTCTCAGTGGCATTGAGAGGAGTAAAGAGAACTGTCTTTCATTCTATGACACTCTTTCCTTAGATGCCGATAAGATCAATCTTGTCAGGCTTCATGGAGCTCTTGGCGATAAGCCGGGAAGGGATGCCGTCTGTCTAAAGAAGCTAAAAAACAAGAACATCGATTATCTTGCCCTTGGACACATTCATTCCTATCAGGAAGGAAGCATCGATGATAGAGGAAGCTATGCTTATCCTGGATGTCTTCAAGGCAGAGGCTTCGACGAAATCGGAGAAAAAGGATTTATCCTTCTAACGATTGAAGACAAAAAAATCAAAAAGGAATTCGTTCCTTTTTCCCGTGTTGTCATTCAGGCACAGGAAGTCGATATCAGTGATAGGAGTTCAATCCCTGCTATCATCAGCAAAGTCAAAGACTCCGTTTCTTTTGTACCAAACGATATCTATCGTATCGTCCTGAAAGGGGATGTGCCAGAAGATGCCGACTTCAAAGAAGAAGATATCAAAAGCGGATTAGAGGGCCTTGCCCGTTTTATCAATATCAAGAATCTGACCAGAATCAAATTTGACCAAGATAAGCTAGAAAAAGACTTTTCCCTGAAGGGAGAGTTCTACCGTCTTGTCTCTTCCGATAGCACTCTCTCCGAAGAGGAAAAGCAGGAAATCATCGTCTTAGGCTTAGCTGCCCTAGAGAAAAAGGAGCTTTTCTAAAATGGAACTGAAACAGGCTTATGTCCGTGCCTTCGGAAATATCGAAGACAGACCCATTGATTTCAAAGAAGGAATCAATGACTTCCTTGAAAACAACGGCGAAGGAAAGACAACCCTTGCCAATTATCTTTTGGCAAGGTTCTACGGACTTGGCAAGGTCTCGAGTCCGGAACGGAAGAGATATCTTCCTTACTCTGGAAAAGACTGTGGCGGTTCTCTTTCCTTTTCGGATAATGGCAAGGATTATCGTATTGAACGTCATTTCGGTAAAAGACCAAATGAAGATACCGCACGTCTTTTCTGTGATACGAAGGAAGTCGAAGTTAACGGCGAAATCGGGAATCTGTTCTTTCCGGGACTCGACAGAGAATCCTTCTTTAAGCTTGTTTTTCTGACTCCGGAAGATCTGGTCATAGAATCTACGGAATCCATTGACAGCAAGAGGGGACACTATACTGATGGCACTGATGAAAACTATACTTTCGAGGATGTCATCAATGATCTCAGTGACCTGCAAAAGCAATACAAGCCAAAGAGAAGGGTACAGACTCAAGGAAAGATTGCCCAGTGCCGTGATCAGATCAATAATCTTGAAGAGCTCAAAGAGAATAGCGAAGAGAAACAAAGAGGACTGGAACAATCTTATTCTAATTTAGCTATCTTAAAGCAGGATATCGATAAAAAGAGACAGGGACGGGATGAACTCATCGAGAAGAACAACACCATCGAAGTCTATAAGTCCTTCCAGGAAAAGAAAAAACAAGTGGAAGAAGCTAAAGCGGAGGCAGAGAAGAAGACGGCCTATTTTCCTTATGGAATTCCTTCGGAAGATGAAATACATAAAGCAGAGGATGCCTCTAGCAGAAAAAACAATATTTTAGATAGCCAGAGCAGAGGCCCATTTACTGCCTGGGAAGAAGTTGAGTATAAGAGCCTGAAAGAAAGTTTTAAGGACGGAGTGCCTTCTCAAGAAGACTTAGCTAACATCAACAAGCAGATATACCAGTACCAGAGCACAAAAGAGGAAAGGAACAAATCTCCGTTTACAGAGGAAGATAAGATTGTACTTGACCGCTATTCGAAAAAACCAGTAAATAGGGATGAAATCAAAACCGCCTATCTGGAATACAAGGAAGCAAAAAGGAACTATATTCCAAAGACAGAACCCGTGATTGAAAAGAAAGGAAATCATTCCAAACTATTCCCAGTCTTCTTAATTTCGGCAGTCCTCGTTGCTGTTTTAGCAGTCTTTCTTAGTATATTTGTTTCAAAATGGTGCTTCTTCGTTCTTCTCCTTGTTCCTGCTTTTCTTGCAGTGGCTTTCCTGACCAAGAAGAAAAAAACAATAGAACCAAGTGTTGATCCAGAACAAGAGAAACTAGAGAAAGCAAAAGAAGAAATCAAGAGCCTCCTTGGAATCCAAGGAAATGATATTGAAGAAACCTATGGGCGCCTGGAAAGTGAGTACCACCATTATCTTGATCTTTATTCTAAGAAAGAAAAAGCAGATTTAAAAGCAAACGAAGATAGACAATTCCTTTCTATGACATTAAAGTCGCTTAATGACTTTTTTGAAAAATATAACCTGTTTTCTAATAACCTAGAAGAAAACCTAAAATCACTCAATAGTTCAATTGCAAGCTACAAAAAGCTCCAGGACAAAGAGGCAGACTATCAGAAAAGGAAAGAAAAAAGCAACGAAGCAATCCAAGAATACGATAATCAAATCAATGCCTTCTTAAGCAAATACAGACTATCTTCTTTGGATGGAATACATCGTGAAATATCAGACTATAACTCTGCCATTCAATTCTATAGCAAGAGCAAGAAACAGCTGGAAGACTACATCAATGAAAAGAAACTGGATCCCAACTGGAAAAGGGAAAACACAGATCTTGCTGATATTACCTCGTTAAACAAAGAAATAGACTCTCTTTTGAAACAAGAGAACACTATGGAACAATCCATTTCTGAAATAGAAGACACTCTTAGTCAATGGAATAATGAAATCTCTGCTTTGCCAGAACTGAAACAGAATCTTATCCAGTTGAAGACAAAAGAGAAGAGGATCGGAAAGACGATTGATTATCTGACAAGGGCAGAAAACAACATTAAGAACCGTTATATCAAACCTAGGCATGATCGGTTTGTCCACTACAGTGACAGGATTGAAAAAACAAGGGGAGAGAAGATTCGTTTCAATACCGACTTTAAGGTGTCCTTAGATGAACAAGGCACAAGCCAAGACTACAATCATCTCTCAAGCGGACAGACTGCCCTTGTCCTTCTTTGCTATACCCTTGCCCTGAATGACAGCATCTTCAAAGAAGACAAGCCTTTCCTGATCAGGGATGATCTCTTCAGGTACCTAGATGAAGAACATATAAGGAAAGCAAAAGAGCTGAGGAAAGAGATTTCCAAAGAAAGACAGATTATCTACTTCACCTGCCATCCATCACGAAATCTTTAAAACCAGTTTGGTATTTTTGTTTCCGGATACTCTGTTTTCCGCATTAAGAAAAACAAGCAGCCTTTAATCAATCTGCTTCAACGAAGGCAACAGCTTACTTGATATGATGTTTTGCATCGGTAATCTTATAGCCAGCACCACAATCTGTGTATCTTTGGATAGCTCTTTTAAGCCGTTTGTTGATATCAAGGTCGTCCTCAGTATACCCATATTGGCAAAGAAGACGATTAAGACACCATTCTTCGCTCTGGGTATGATAAGAGTTATAAAGAGAATAAATCTGCTTTACATCAAATAGTTTATAGAGAAGAATACTATAAATATTTCTTGTGTAGCAGATATAACGAGTAAGATATCCAAGCCAATAGAGTCCTTCCGGGGTGTACTTTATTTTCCCATAGTTGCTTTTCCCGTACTGTTTTTCAATTTGATAAAAGGCATCATTCGAATCATATAGGAAAAGCTCTCCTGGGGTATCATCGAACTTGACGGCATAATCGGAAGAAAAGAAACGTCGCAGAAAAACAGGACTGGAAACAGAGGTCTTAGTTAAGGACTCTTCAAAGACTTCTGCCTGGAACCTTGCTTTATCTAACCCGTTCTGGTCAAATTCACGTATCATATTAGCACCTCGTCGATATAGAGTCCTTCATTGCGGTATTGTCGTTTTGCAAAATCAAGTTTTGTCTGAATTTCCTTACCGCGTTCAATTGAGTTGTTTTTGCTAAACTCTTTTTCTGCTTTGCATAGATAAAGTCTTTCCTTTTCCTTTAAAGCTGAGACGGCTTTATCCGTCTTGAAAACGAACTGTTTTCCAAGCCGTGCAGCAGAAAGAGCGTGCACAGCCTGCGTTGTAGTAATTTGCCCGTTCCCGAACCTACGCCTGATTTGGAACCTTTTGTTATCTGCTATTGGAGCAATCAGAACATCATCTTTTGCATGCTTAGATAAGATACGCTTAAGAGTTTCACTTTCGGAATATTGTCTTAGCATACCTCGATAGTAGCAAACCGATAACATCCATTCCAAATCACAGGAATATTCTCCGATTTTCAGCCCCCGGGGAGAAAACTCAAAAAGATAAATAGATGAATCAGCATCTCCTTCCACAAAGCAGAGGGCAGAAGAATAAAACTCACTGCAATAAAAACCGTTGGAAAAATCACACTCCTTCCGTGAACCTTTTGGATCAATATCATTGAGTCCATCTCGGGAGCCATGAAAAAGAAGGAGGTTTCCCTTTTCAAGGAGTTCCTGATAATTCTCAACTTTGGTCCTGTTTAATCGAAGATTATGAGAATAAGCAAAGGAATAGAATTTCTCTAAAATAAAACTCGGGGCTTCCACAGCTGAAAAGGCATGAAACCTATCCGATGTGCTAACACCCATTTCTTTTGAAATCTGATTCCTAGTCATCCCTAAAGCTTCCATAGCAAAGGAAACATCCTCTGATAAACGATATTTGTTTTCCATAAGCATAGAATACCAAGCAAATCCGTCTTTGTCAACTTGGGTATTCTTTTTTTCAGTTCCTAGTTTTCGGTGGGGAATGCAAATCAATAAGATAGTATTTTCTTAAATTTTCTTTTTGGGGGGGTCAGTAAAAGTTAAAAATAGCCTATTCTTAAAGGGTTTTCTAGACTTTCCGGTAGTACAAACTGTTTTAAAAAATAGCCACTGACTATTAGATACTCTCGTTCTAAAATAAACGGAGAAAAGAAGGATAAGCAATGAAAATTAAGAAGCCAATTCGATTTCGCTTGGGAAATGCCCTTCAGAAAACAGTTCAAGAACTCGATATTACTACAAGACATGGGCTTCCCTTACTATTTAGATAAATAATATGATCAGAGCAACAAGAATCAAGCAAGACCAGATTTCAGAAGACTTAAACCTCATTAAGGAATGGTTCTGTCCAAACCAGATGAAAGGTAAAATTCATCGTCTTCCAAGGAATCTTCTTATGCAATCAAATCCATCAGAAGACAAACTTACCGAAATATATACACCTGAAGGTGAGAAGACCTTAAAACAGTTCTTTTTCAATCTCTATTCGGTTTCCCTTATCTATTGGCCTGTGGAAAAGTCGTGGCAGGATAAGATGCACCTAAAGATTGACTATCCTGGCAACCGATACATTCTTTATCATTATCCATCTTTACAGGCAATCGGTTACCGGCTATCCTCGAATCAAGTCCTATCCAAAGATCCTGAACTAGCAAAGAGGTCTCTCGGGTTGGTTTGAAGCCAACAGAAACTAGCGCTTCATCATCATTTATTATCTTAGAAAAAGCAAAAGAATACTCTGAGGTCTTATCACCCCAAGCTTGAAATGACAAAAAGAGCCGATTCAAAAATGCGTTTCTATTTGGACTCCTGTCTTGTTTCAATATTCCAAATTGTAGACAGTCATGATCAATCAAATCGACCAAATGTTCACTTAGTTTTAAGCTGATTTTTTCCTGAAACAATGTAATATCCCCTGTTCTATTTCTATTATTTTTTCAATTGGAATACAAGGCAAAGATGAGTCGAATAATCAGAGAACCGTCTTAAGATAGGTTCCCCAGTCAGAGAGCGACTGAATCACTGGCTTCAGTGTCTTTCCTAACTCAGTAAGGGAGTATTCGACTTTCGGAGGAACAACAGGATAGACCTTGCGGAAGATAATTCCATCCGCTTCCCTCTCTCTTAATTGCTGAGTCAGCCTTTTCTGTGTGACAGTGCCAAGTGATTTCTTCAGTTCACTGAAACGTTTCGTCCCTGTGAACAGGTCTCTCAGTATCAACACCTTCCATTTATCTCCGATAACCTTAAGCGTTGTCTCTACCGGACAAGGCGGAAGCGTTGTTTTATCAATCATTGTCAGTTCTCCTAAGTATCTTTTTAGATACTATAGCACATTTAAGTGCGTACTATTCATTTAGATGCTTGTTTTCTACAATATCATCGTAATTCAAGGAGGTCAATAAAATGAATTACCAATTACAGAACTTAAAAGAAGGAAGCAGGAGAATCTACGAAGAAAACGGAACCACCATTTATGCTTATGAGGCAAAAGACCCGATTGCGGATCAGGTCATCTTAGTCCGGAAAAATGATTCTATTGTTGTCATTGAAGCACCCTTATTCAAGAAGAACGTCGAAGAGCTGAATCAGTTCATCGAAGGACTGAACATCAAGGAAAAATACATTCTCCTTGTGGATCATGTTGCTCCGAAGGATTTCCTCCCGGATGCAAAGATCTACTCTGTCAAAGAGAACATCGAATCCTTAAAGAACGGAACTCCAAAAAAGTTATACGAAAGCTTCCGTAAGACATTCACTGATTCTATCCAAGCAGAGACCCGAAATGAAATCTTAGGCATTGAGCACACACCAGTTTTCGGAGATGTGTCCTTATCCTTCACCAGGAAAGGTACTGACTTTGACGTTGAAATCAAAGACCTGAAGGCTGTCTACACTCATAGGTTCGGAATAGATCCGAAAGCAGAAAAGCCAACCGCAGAACAGATCAAAGAGTTCACTGAAAAAGGATATCAGTTAATCCTTTCCGGACATCACATTCCAGAAACCATCGAAGAAGCCTCAAAGTAAATATACATTCTCTCTAAATGATCGGGCAGTTATAGGAAACTATAGCTGCCTTTTTCATTTTTCAAAATCTGGTAATAGATAAATCACATTCTAAGAAAATCATTTCTTTTTTCTATATACTAAAGACAAAGGAGAAAATAATAACAATGGTCAATATCAAAAAAGCTGTCATCATCGGATGCGGATTCGTAGGCAGTTCCATCGCTTTTGCCCTTAGGCAGAAGGGACAGTTCAACGAACTTGTTCTCATCGATGCAAATAAAGCCAAGGCCGAAGGAGAAGCAAGGGATCTTGCCCATGGCCTTCCTTATGCCTATTCCAGGAACATCTATGCCGGTAATTACGAAGATACGAAAGACGCTAGTGTCATCATCATCACCGCTGGTGCAAGCCAGAAGCCGGGAGAAACCCGTTTAGATCTGATTCATAAGAATGTCGGAATCAGGAAATCAGTCATTGCAGAATTAAAGAGAGTTCAAGTCGAAGGTATCCTGCTGATTGTCTCTAATCCTGTGGATGTCCTAACCCATATTGCATACAAAGAAAGCGGACTACCCGCTAATCGTGTCTTTGGCAGCGGAACCGTCCTTGACACTGCCCGCTTAAAATACCTTTTGTCAAAGCGATTATCGGTTGATACCAAGAACGTCCATGCTGTCATCATCGGAGAGCATGGAGACAGTGAAACTCCGATCTGGAGCGGAGCCAATATCAGCGGAATTCCGCTAAATGATTTCTGCGCCAGGCGGGGATACACCGACCATGATGCCGGAAGGAAGCAGATTCAGGATGATGTGGTAAATTCGGCCTATAAGATCATTGAAAAGAAAGGTGCAACCTACTATGGAATCGCACTCTCTGTCTCCCATATTGTCTCCTGCATTGTCAATGACACACATACTAGGCTTCCCGTCTCCGTTGAACTAGACGGAACCTATGGCTTGTCCAATCTAGCCTTGTCAATTCCTTCCTTGGTTGGACGCAGCGGAGTCGAGAAGGTCCTTGAGCTTCCTCTTACAGCAGAAGAGAAAGAAAAGCTGGAAGCCTCAGCCGTTGCCTTGAAAGAAATCATTAAAAAAGCAAAGTAGACACATGGTGTGCATGGGAGAAGCATGCACACCTTTTTCTGTTCTTAAATATAATAGAAAGGATAAACAATACAAATAGTCTATTTGATAATTTCTTTCCGTGCTTTTTGGTGCAGTATTGCATAAAACTCACTTGTTTTTTGGTGCGGATTTCTATTTAACTAGCTGGTTTTTTGGTGTGAAATAAAAACATGAAATATAAGATTGGCGAATATTTAAAGAGAAAAATTGATAAAACATTAAGTGAATGGCTGCAAAACAAACATCATTCTCCTGCTTTAGTCTATGGCATAAGACAGTGTGGAAAATCCAGAAGCATTCTGGAATTTGCAAAAAGCCACTTTCACAACGTCAATTAAATCAATTTCTGGAAAACGCCAGACATCAAGCATGTATTTGATGACTCCTTAGAAGTTGATGATATTATCGGAAAGCTTTCTTTCAGGAATACGGATTTCAAATTCATACCAGGGAAATCCATTCTAATCTTGGATGAAATACAGGATTGTCCTCGGGAAAGATTAGAAACATAAAAGACATCATCAATTGTAAATTAGAGATCCGACAACAAAGCCAGCAAAGTCATTGTTGTTTAAATTAATACACTTTTCTCTGCAACCCTCGACATCATCCAATGTGTAATCAAAACAAAAAAACTAGGTTCTCAAAAAAATGAGCAAGTGAATGGAACGGATTCGTAACTAGGGCCAGTCGTGCCTGATAAAGAGACATAAGACTCTTCTGTCTGATTCCAGGAAGCATCCGTAACCACATCATCTAAAAAGCCATTATAGGTGTATTCCGGTTCTGGATAAAGTTCACAATCCACGTCGCCATAATCATTAAGGACATCACTCCGAGTAGCTTCTCTAATTATGGAACGGCTTTGTATCGAACCTCTCTGCCAAGAACAGAATATTACAAAAAGAACTAACACACCGGTAAAGACAGCTTGAATTTTATTCTTCAAAACATAATATTCTCCTTTTTATAAAAAAACATCGTAACAATTCAAAATTCAACAAAAAAAGAAAACCAAATAAACTTTCTAATATCCGTAAGCTTCCTACAATCAAAGTTTCTCAAGAAAGGAAAAGCGAGATAAAAGTGCCATTCTATGATAACTAGCCTTGTAGTTTAATATAAGCACCACCGCTATTTAAGAGCCTATTAAGAACCAGCAAGATAGTGCTACGTTTTTGTCTAGACTTCCAAAGAGTTCCTATATGTTGTATCTCATCATCCTTACACAAACTTTATGCTACTCTCGCGATGACAAAAAGAATGAAAAAACATGCATAGATAGCTGAAATTAATTAAATTTTCCTATTACTGCTTTGCTCCTGCTTTATTATTGAGTAATCATATTTCGTAAATTATAATGATTTCGTCAGGAAAGGAACCAGTAAGAAAGACAAAGCTGCAAAAGAATCTCCAAAATGAAAGCCAGGCGTTTTATTGCAGCAAAATTATTGCGGGTGTAAAACATTAGGAGAAAATAAGAGAAAAGAGATTTTATAGAAAAGGAGGAATAATAGCTATGGGCTCTAGAGGGGCAAAACCCTATGAATTAGATAAAAAGGAAATGCAAAAGTATGAAATAAAAGGATACGTCTTAGATGGAGAGATTTTAACTGGAAAAGATAAGAAGGATCACGCGCTTCCTGAAATATCACACAAGTCGGATGTTAAGTATATCAAGCTGAATTCCGATAATTCGTTTAGAGAATTGCGTGTTTATAAAAATCATCGACTCATGCTTGAAATTGCCTATCACAAAGAGAAAAGACTCTCTGGAGACTATCAACCCATCCTCCATGCCCATGATATAAACGGAGAATTCTACAAAGAACATCCCAAGGCACGTCATCTAACAGAAGAGGAATTCAGAGAATACAGTCCGTATTTCATAGGACTTAACTTGGAGGAGGTAAAGAGATAATGATCAACGGAGATGTAATGGACTTCCTTGAACGGATGGACAGGAACGAATGGTATGTCCTATACAAAGGAAAGTGCTACTTCTTTGAAGCAAACTATTTCAAGGAGACGGATACCACATCCATAGAGATTCAGAGCTGGAAAGCACATACAGATGATCACATTAACATCATCGATGATTTAAATGAAAAAGAAGAATCTATTGACTTCGACTTCCTTGAGCTTCCGCATTTTCCAACGTATCAGGAAGCAATCAAGGATTTCCTGAAACGGAAGCTGTTCGATAACAACACGAAGACTTTCTTCGAAGTTCAGGAAGAAAGGGAGTGGCTTGACTGATTGTTGTCTTTCAAATGGAATAGAGGATATTTTTATGGGTTCTAGAGGCGCAAAATACCATGAACTAAACAAAGAAGAAAGGCGCAGTTATATCGTTGCAGGGCATGTACTAGATGCGGAAATTCTAGTTGGAAAAGATAAAAGATTCCATACTCTTCCAGAGGTCTCCCATAGTTCAGATGTTAAATACATCAAGCTTAATTTAGACGGAACATTTAGAGAGATGAGAATCTATAAAAATCATAAATTATGGTTAGAAATCGGATATCATGGAGAGGCCTTAGCCAAAAGCAACAAAATCCTCCACGCCCATGATATAAACGGAGAATTCTACAAAGAACATCCCAAGGCACGTCATCTAACAGAAGAGGAATTCAGAGAATACAGTCCGTATTTCATCGGACTTAATTTAAAGGAGGTAAAGAGATAATGATTAACGGAGATGTGATGGACTTCCTTGAACGGATGGACAGGAACGAATGGTATGTCTTATACAAAGGAAAGTGCTACTTCTTTGAAGCAAACTATTTCAAGGAGACGGATACGACATCCATAGAGATCCAAACATGGAAGGCACATACGGATGATCACATTTATATCATAGAAGACCTAAATGAAAAAGGAGAATTAATCGACTATACCTGTGTGGAATTACCGCATTTTCCAACGTATCAGGAAGCAATCAAGGATTTCCTGAAGCGAAAGCTGTTCGATAACAATACGAAGACCTTCTTCGAAGTACAGGAAGAAAGGGAGTGGCTTGGCTAAAAAGACTGAAGCCGAGTTTTTAGAAAATAAGTCCAATCGGATAAAACACAGGCATCTTCGTCTTAAAACAAAAAGGAATCACTTGATTCGTTAGATCAATAAGCAAAGATAAGAAAAAACAGTATTTCTAATTCCGTTTGTTTTAGAAACACAGATTTTAGTTACCTAGAATTCATAACAAAGGAGGAATTCAATGGCATATTATTCAAGCAAGGAACGACTCTCTCTTCTACGTCCTCTTCCACCTACCATCAAGCGCAGTATATTTTCAATTCCGATCATTCCAAAGCCGGAAATCAATCTAGACCGGCTCGGTGATGGACTGTTTCTCCAGGGGTTCCAGAACTGCGGTTCCAAAGACCAGAACTGCAAGGACAAGATTGTCCATTTCTATTTATATGACAGACAATTAGAGCCTCTGTATAGTAAACCAAGGAAATACATTCCAAAACTTGGAAAGTACTATGCCGTAAGGACACCGGATTTCAGCAGGTATGATGAAAGGGACCGATTCGGAATCATCAATGCCACTTATAAGAACCGGTATTTAGGGGCCTTGTGGTCCTTGTATGGAAGGAATGTCATCCCGACCATTGGTTGGACAAATCCAGATTCATTCGATGTCTGCTTTGAAGGAGTAGAACAGGGTTCTATCGTATCGATATCGACTCTTGGTGTCCATTCTGATCAAAGCTCTATTCAGGAATTCCTGTGTGGATACAAGGCAAGGCGGGAGAAAATCAGTCCCTCATCCATTATCTGCTTAGGTGATCATGTAGATGGAATGAACACAGACAATGTCTTGTTCGTTCCTTACAAGGACTCTTTCGGAAGACAATTCAAAATCGGTTGGCAGCTGAAACTGTTTTAAATCAAGCAGTCGATTATTTCTGCATCCGCAGCTGATGGACTTTGCAAATCAAGAGATAAACTAATGCGATCCTGAGCAGAATCAGTGAGATAATCTGGGATGTCGATAACATTCCATAACTCCCTCGGATTGCATCATATCGGTAGAATTCGATAATGAAACGGAAACTGCAATAACAGAGAAGATAAGAAGTACAAAGTGTCCCCTTCTGAACTGGTTTTCTGAAAAATAAAAAGAGAAGAAAGATGAACAGTAATAGACAAAATGCGGATTCTATCAACTGAACTGGAAGCAGCTTAACACCGACTGGCGTATTCCTATCCGCAGGATGGGTATACACAACTCCGATAATAGAATCCGTAGGCCGTCCATAACAGCAGCCAGCAGAAAAACATCCGATCCGGCCGAAGCATTGTCCAAGAGGAACGACAACAGCTACGGAATCAATCCTGGAAATAAAATCAATCTTATAAATCAGGCAGTAGATCAGATATCCCAAAGCGCCTCCGATTAGTCCGCCATAGAAGACAAAGCCGGACCGGAGCAGCTGAATCAAGGATATATGATTTTCCTTTATCACAGGCAGGGCAGTCAGAATAAAAAGAAGCTTAGCACCAATAAAGGCACCGATCCTAGCAAAGCAGCTTGCAAGCCTGATGTCCCAGCATCGGTTTTTGTCTTTCTTGTTCAAAAAGAAAAGAACCAAGACAGAAACAAAGATTCCCATGAAAAACAGAATCCCGTAAACCGGGATTCTGTTTTCTTTGTCAAAATAAGGAAACAAAGTAGCTCCTTCGAATCGGACTAGATGCTAGCCGAAACACCGCCAGCAGAACTACCACCATTAACAATACCGGCAATAATCCCTACACAGATACCACAAGCGATGCAGACAATAGCAGCAAAGACGGTTGCAATAATAGAAAGAACAAGAGCTGCGATTCCAAGACCATCATGTCCTTTCTTTAAACCAACAACAGATAAGACAAGTCCGACGACAGCAATCGGAAGTGCGATAAAGGAAGCAAAGAGCCAAACAAAGCCAATAACACCAAAGACAACACCAATAATACCTAAGACTAAACCTGCAATCTTCAGTCCACGTCCCTGATCCTGTACAACTTCTTCCCGATTCTGATTGTTTTCCATGGATGATCCCCCTTTTATGATATCCAATGGTCCTCAGTTGAAATCAAGCAAGTAGTCTCGGTTTTCTATTATCTTTATTGCTATTTATAGCAACGCCATATGCTTCTGTATTAGAAATCTATTCAAAGTCATATACAGAGAAAGATAACATCTACTGAAACAAATCCCTTATATTCGATTTCTCCTTTGAATCATTAAGATTTTTACCCTTATTCAACAGCATGTCAAGAAAAAATATAGTTACTTTACATTATTACACTTATTCTGGTTATTTGATTCAGTATAATAAAAGCTCTGCTGTACTATCCTAAGATTATAAGACAACCTCCTAGCATTCTACCGAAGAGCAAAACACTAATTTCCGAAACACAAGTCGAATATAAACTAGTCAAAAACATAACGAAATCTTCGAATACAAAAGGCAAGGCAATTTCAAAATTATTATGTCCGTAAAAAATTATGACTATCAATGAGTATGTATATATTTTACGTTTTTATATGAAAGTTGCTCGGTAATTAATCAAAATTTTGCTCAACAATTGATAAAGATTCTGCTCAATCAAGTTACAATTTTTAGTAATATTATATATAATATTTTCAAGAAGGAGGTTCTCCTATGAAAATTCTGGTTGATAAAGGAAATTATAAAAAGCGTATTGTAGATAAGCAGATCGAAGACTATCTGAAAGTCGCTGGTGCTATCTGCATCGAAGGTCCTAAATGGTGTGGAAAAACCTGGACATCCGCTTATCACTCGAATAGTGAGTTCTTAGTCGGTGATCCGGATAACGATTTTCTAAATCGTAGACTTGCAGAACTTAGTCCCTCAACTGTTCTAAAAGGAGACGCTCCACGACTTATTGATGAGTGGCAGGAAGTGCCATCCCTTTGGGATGCCACCCGTGCCGAAGTCGATAATCGACAGAAAAAAGGGCAACTCATTCTGACAGGGTCTTCTACCCCAAAGAACAAAGGCATCAGGCATACTGGAACCGGTAGAATCGTTCGACTAAGAAGGAACACAAGGTCACTTTTCGAATCCGGTGATTCCTCTGGGAAAGTCAGTCTTGAAGAACTTTGTAACGGAAAACTAGAAGATCAGGTTCTAGATTCCGTATCCCTTGAAAATCTCGCCTACTATATTGTCCGAGGTGGATGGCCGGCAAATATCGGTGTCGACGAAAAGCTCGCTCATCTTAGGCCACAGGCTTACAGGAGATTCATTGTCGATGACCTAAATCGTCTTGATGATGGGGTGGAGTACAATCCGCACAGAGCAGAGCTCCTTTTACGTTCCTTGGCTAGAAACGAGTCTACAACGGTCTCCCTCTCTTCTCTTGCAAACGATATCACTGAAAAAGATAACGAATCGAGGAGTCGAAATACTATCGATAAATATCTAGAATCGTTGAATCGAATGTTCTTATTCAACAATCAACTTCCATTCTCACCAAATCTCCGCTCTTCACTTAGAGTAAAGCAATCTGAAAAAAAGCATTTTTCTGATCCAGCTATGGCCTGTGCTTTACTCAACATCACTCCAGAAAAACTGTTAAAGGATCTGAATACCTTCGGCTTTCTTTTTGAATCCCTAGTAGAAAGAGATCTGAGCATTTACGCAAATTCCTTTAATGCAAAGCTTTTCCATTATCAGGATTATAAAAACCATGAAATTGATGCCGTCATTGAATTGGCCGATGGAGACTGGTGTGCCTTTGAAATCAAACTTGGCGCAAAAAAAATTGATGAAGGAGCAGAGAACCTTATCAAAGTCTGCTCTGATATTGAAAAGAACGGAGGAAAGGCACCAAAAATAAAATGCGTCATTTGTGGTCTTTCCAACGCTGCCTACCATCGTCCAGATGGGATCTATGTCGTACCAATCACTGCATTAAAGAATTAGAAGTAGCAACGCATTTGTTGCTGCTGTCAACTTTTCTCTAACAAGAGCTATTTTTTAACTGATATAAGATGAAGTAGCAGCTCTTTCGTGTCATTTAGTGTAAACTTTCAAAAATTATTCATGTAGTTAAGTGTGTTTTGCTGTTCTTTTTTTGCACTAAATGACACGAATATGTGTTCTACTTACACTAGAAAAACAAAGAGAGAGGTTAATATGTACAGAAAAATAATGGATTTCTTGGCAACTTGGAAGAAAAGCAAGCTTCGAAAGCCTTTGATTTAACAAGGTGCAAGACAGATAGGTAAAACCTACTCTATTTTAGAGTTTGAACACAAAGAATACGAAAACGTTGCCTATTTTAATTTTGAGACAAGCTCAAAGCTGATTGAAACATTCCAAGAAGATATCAGTCCTAATTATTTAATACCAATTCTGTCTCACATTTCTGATTAAACAATTCTAAAAGAAAGAAAGCTTATTGTCTTCGATGAAGAAGAGTTATGTGAGCATGCAGTGGCTTCTCTGAAATACTTCTATGAACTCGCTCCAGACTATCACATTATTGTCGCAGACAGTCTACTAGGCGTAGCTGTTAACCAATCTCGTTTCTCTTTTCCTGTTGGGAAAGTAGACATCAAAACTCTTTATCCGATGGATAAGGAAGAATTCAGGATAGCACTAGGCGAAAAAGATCTGGTTGAAAGAATCAAGTATTGCTTTGATAGATGCCTTCTGCCTTACATGTAGCTGCAAGGATGACTTATCATCAATATCTAATCATTGGAGGAAGACCGGAATGTGTTAAGGAATTTATCGAAACTAAAGACTTTGTCCTTGTTCGTCATATCCAGGATACAATCTTAGCTAGTTATCTTAATGATAGGAGCAAATACAATAATTTAAATGAAATAAAGAAGACAAGACTAGTCTATGACAACATCACAACACAGCTTTCAAAACCACACACACGTTTCCAATATAAGTTAATCAAAAAAGAAGGTCGTGTATCCGAATTTGAAAACGCAATCGAATAGCTTTCTTTATCTGGATTTATATCTCAGATCTATAAAACAGAACAGATAAGAAAACCAATTGAAAACTATCGAGATATCGATTCATTCAAGATTTATGTTTCTGATCTTGGTTTACTTTGTCCTAAAAAAGACTTGCCTGCAAATGATATCCTGTACAGGGGAAAGGAATGTTTTTAAAGGCGGCAGGACTGAAAATTATGTCAATGTCCAACTTACTATCAATGGATACCGAACACATTATTGGGAATCCGATAGAAGAGCAGAGATTGATTTTGTCATCCAGCGCAAGGAACATCTTATTCCAATTGAAGTTATAGCTGCCGACAACACAAGAGCAAAAAGTTTAAAAATCTATAGGGATACTTATAAACCAGATTATGCTATTAAAGTCTCTGCGAAAAGCTTTGCTTTCGAAGATAACAAGAAGATTGTTCCTCTATATGCAGTATTCTGCATTTAAAAGAGCAGATTAGATTGTCTGGACATTGTTTGACGGACTATTATCGGGTTTAATACTAATTGGTCCGTTTCCACTGATAAAATCATCGTTAAAACACTGAGACAAAACAATTTTACAAGATTTTGTATTACTACTTCCCAAACTGCTATTTTTGTTTCCTTTAATTTGAACTTTCTCCTTATCACCAATATAAATATGAACATAGTTTGGACCATCAGCAGATCGTGATTCCCTATCAAAAGAAATCGTCGAATTTAAGCTTATCCACCCTGCTGTATATGTCGTAGAAGTCTTACTATTTCCAGCAATAGTAGCTGAAAACATCTTATTCTTTTCAGATGAATCCTGAGGAGTATCATTACCTGCTACTTTAAAATTATGCATCCTGTAATAAGTTGTCCCCCAAGATTTCCATGAATTCTGCGTCACACTCCTATAAAGATAGTAATTAGTTTTAAAAGCAGGTTCTAGTACATAGGACTTTCCACTCTCTGGGGTAAAACTGCCATCACTAGATAACTTGTTGGCTTTAGACGCATCTGATGCATCATATATAGTCCAATTCTGGAAGACAAACTCAGTCCTGCTGACTTTATCTACTTTTTTCATTGGTTTAGAATCATTTCCGTTTATGTTGAAATCAGTAAGATGGTAAGTCTTTCCAGAAGAAAGATCCCTTTGAGTGGTGACTAAACTAGATTGACCATTGTATCGGTTAACTGTAATTAATCCAGCTGAAATCCACTTAGAGTAAATTGTTAAGACACCATTATTGACATATCCAACAGCAACAGATGGTTCAACAATATATGAATCATTTTCTGTTTTCAAAGGCTTAGTATAATTCTTATTGTAATAGAAACCAGAGAAAGCCCAAGTGGAGTCCTTAGAAGTCAGCTTACTCAATTTAACTTCGTTTCCGTTTCCAATAAAGTACAGTTCATTTGGATTTGAATTATTAGAGATTTCAATTTCTTCACTCTTGTCATTTGTATAGTCTAATCGGATTCCGTATTTATCATTTATTCCATCCGTAGAATACCATCCGAAAGTTTTCTGCTCATTACTAGAAGAATAAGAATTATATGTTTTACCACCAGTCAGCAGTTGTTGATTCCTGTTTTCATACACATAGCTTGGAGCAATATCTGTCTTATAGTATTTTCGAATCATAGCTCCGCATGCTGATTTAGTGACGGGAGAATTCGAATAGTCCGTAAAGGTAAATTTGACAGGGTCTGACACATCAGATAAAGAAATATCATAGTCGCCATAACCTTCATGACAATCATTGACAGTGAGATTAGATCCGGTTTCAACATTGATATGGCCTGAATCACCTAAAGCAGAAATCAAGCCGCCAAAAGATGCTCCATTTTTAATAGTCCTGGTTCCAGCATTTGTTACTTTCGCGTTACCCTTATCACTTGGATAGGGATTGACAACCTTTTTGTCACTTCCAGAAGGGCATTGGTATAAACTAGAATTCCTAGAATCATCATAGACAATTAATTTTCCGCCAACTGTTAAGGTACCAGTATCAGAAACATTTATTTCACTACCTGGCCTCATTTTCATTAAAGAAGATATAGTTAGAGAGGAATTGGAATTTACAGCTAAAAGAATATTCCAAGGCAAGGGGAAATATACCGTGCTAGTATCAATCGTTTGATTTAATTTTTCGGTCATCGCCTTCAATAGATCAGAAAGGAAACTTAGTGATCCAACTATAGATGCATCACCAGCAGCTTCAATGGAAATCTTTGTTGATTGAAAATTAACATCTCCATTAATATCAATCTTTGTTGCACTATCCGGTTGTAGCGATGGATCTGTTGTATAAAGATTTCCAGATGAGTTTCTCTTTATAACGATTGTTGCATTGCTAGAACCCATCTCAAAAAGGCTTTTCTGGTCTGAACTATTGGGACCTATTATTTCCAAATCATCTGCATTATGTCGAGCAGCCAGTACCGCGGTAACATTAATGCCCAAAACACTAGCAGTTTTACGAACTTCACCTGTGAAAAGATCAACATAGCCAATCAGTTTTGATCCGTAATTAAAAGTCCTTTTACTTTGTACATTCGGGAAGTCATATTGTGTCAACGGGAAAATCTTTGTCTGTCCGCCATAAACGGAAGCAGTATATTTTCCACCTTGATAATCATAAAAAACAAAAGGAAGTTTCCTTATTCCTGTGCTACCTTTAGGCATTACGATTTCACTATTAGAATCCTTTTTCGCCTCTTTGATATATCCCCTACAATCAATTGTTCCCTTATTTACAATTTTTGAATTCGTCTCCATTGTTATCTGGCAGTATTTTCCAGAAGTCTGACCAGTTACGATCTGGCCTTCCCACCCCAGAATACCTCCAATGTTCAAAAACGCTCCTGAACTAACAGTCAAGGTCTTGTTTGCACTGATAGTAACCTCATTTTTCTTAAAGTAAGAAACAAATTCAGCTTTGGAATCAGCAAAAGGAGTTGTCGAATAGCCGGACGATTCTGGAATATAGTCACCCGAAACAGGGGCTCCATTTTGAAATGTCGCTTTTGTCTTCCACGTCCTACTCTTTTCTGATTCCTTCTGTCTTCCATCATAGGTCTCTCCTTCATAAGGAAGGCAGAGAGTATCTCCAGATGCGATTGTACAACTTGAATGAATAGTAGGATTCGTTCCTGGAACAACAAAGACTGTATTTGTACTTGCATCATTCCCTGCAGCCGTTAATGCACCTTCAATAGATGTAAAACTTCTAGTCTTTCCTGTAGTATCCTTAAAATAAGCAACCTTTTCCTTAGAAACAGAAGTCAAAGGAAAATCCATTTTATTAGAAGGATTTACATTCCAATAAGAAGACCCGATGCTAAGCAACGCAATGGTCAGAAAAGCAAGAAAAGAAAAAACAGAAGACTTAATTCTATTCATGCTGCCATATTCCTTGTTATCGAAGCAGAAAGAGTCTTACTGGAAGTAAAGAAATCTTCATTGCTATCTGGAGAGAAAGTATAACGAATAGCGAAATAATAAAAAGATGCTTTACCTATTTCTGATATATCACTTAGATTAAAAGACTCTTTCCAGGTTCCTTCTTCTTTCTTACCTGCCACAGCAGAGTTGCTAAATGAAGAAGAATCCAGTGAAGAAGGAGAACAAATCAAGTCAGCTCTACTCAAAAGAGAAGAACAAGAAGAAATCTTAGACTGATCCGAAGAGGAAGAGGAAAAAATATCCGATACAACATTCAGAGAAGAAAAAGAAGATGGAAGATGAGACTGAATAGAATCGGATCCGGTATCAATCGTAAAGTAAAGATAAATAATTCCTTGTGTCTGACTGATGATTTCATCTTCAGATGTCCTAAAACACTTCAGTTTATTATTCCAAACAAAACTAGAAGTATCGATTTGAGTAAGAGTCAGATACTGATTGATATCCGAAAACTCTCCGTCTGCTCCGATACTATCTAACGGAGCATCCCTAGACGGACTATCTTTTGATGTAATTAACCAACTAGAAAAGCCGACACCGACTAAAGACAGGGATATTAGCCCAAGAAGCCCCCCCCGCAAACTAGTCGTACAAACTTCTTAACTGCAAAGCTTTTCTTCATATATTTAACATTTTGCTATTCTTTTCTCTCTTTGTCAACTGACAATGAGAAATTTAATTGTCATAGGAGAATAGATTCAACAATCAAAAGATAACTCTTTTCAACGTTCAAATCGTCTCTAAAGTTACCAATGCTCTGCCAGCAAGAATTCCGAAAGATACACAATCTTAATTCCGTTAACATTTCCACCGGCAAGCCGATCAAGAGTCACAACATATTTCGGATAGTGGTCCTGAATATTCATAAGATTCGAAACCTCTCTATTCGAATTCTTTGGAAGAGTAACGCAAGCCTGAACATAAATCCGATCATTTCCATGTTCAGCTAGAAAATCAATTTCCTTATCTCCGTCTTTCCCAACATATACGTTATATCCGCGACGTTTTAGTTCTAAGAAAATAACATTCTCCAAAACACTATCCAGCATCGAGGGATTATATCCAAACAGAGCATATTTCAAGGAAATATCCGAAAGATAATATTTTTCCTGCGTCTTTAGTATGTTTTTTCCTTTTAAATCATAGCGTGGACAAGGAAAAATAATAAAGGCCTGTTCCAACCACTTCAGATAATTGTAGATGCTTTCTACAGAAATAGTGCGATGCTCATTTTTCCTAAAAACAGAAATTGAATTTGCTGAAAAAGTCTTTCCAATATTTTCAATTACAAATCGGACAACTCTTTCAAATAGATCCTGTCTGTTCCTGCGATGTCGACTGATAATATCACGAGAAGCAATAGTATGATAGATTCCATTTGAAATCTGATAAGCAGAATCTGAATCATAATTCCCCAGAGCAATAATCGGGAACCCGCCAAAACAAATATACTCTTCTAATTTTTCATCTATCGAAAGAGCAGAATTCTTCTTAAAATCCAAGAATTCACGGAAGGACAAAGTATAGACTGGAATCTGAACATACCGCCCCGTCAAATAAGTCGAGATTTCACTAGACCTCAACTTAGAATTTGATCCAGTAACATAAATATCAGCGTTTGATCCTTCGAGCAAACTATTCACTGCCTTTTCCCAATTCGGAACTTCCTGGACTTCATCTAATAAAAGATAGCAATGTTCTCTTCCGTTCCTTCTTCTTAGAAGATCATCGTACCTTTGCTTTGCCGTAATATCAGAAGGAATATCCATCTCTGTATATTTCTTCCTGATGATATCATCTTCATTAACACCCTCTTTCAACAGCTCATCATGAATCCTACCAAAAATAGTCGATTTACCACATCGACGTACTCCAGAAAGAATCTTAACAATAGGTTGATTGATAAAAGGCTTTACTGCTTTTATATAATCTGGTCTATAAATCATGATGAGCCTTCTAAACTTTATTATACACTATTATTATATTATTTAAAGGTTTTTAAATCCAGGCTTTAAAAACTTACGGTTAATGATTCATTTTTTAACCCTGGATTGTTTTTTATAGCAAAGTCAAACTAGTTAGCTAAAAAGTTTCTTTTCTTTCATAAAGCCAAGTCTTTCAAGGTGCTGTTTCAGGAATTCTAAAAACAGAGAAAGATTGTTACTAGCTGACACAATATCAATTGGTCTATAATCCGACACATTTTATCTGATTTTTTCAAATTCTTTAACCTATGAATATTAATATCTTGTAAAATAAACAAGAATATAAAAAAGAGTCATAACGAATGTTCAAATCATACAGTCCAAAAAGAAGAATCTTCTTAATTCTGACCTTCATGGCCTATGTTTGCTGTATGCTTTTTGTCATTGTCGAAGCGTGTCTTCCAGGAACCATATCTGGAAACCATTCCGATGCTGTCGGTGGAGGTATCGCCGACATCATCAACGGAAATGCAACCGATCAGACCATTATTGTAGAACCAACTGATGTTGTCATAAACAACAAGGACAAAACAGACCTCTATGTCGGCGATACTCTCCAATTGTCTGCAAAGATTCTCCCTGAGAACTCATCCTTCCAATCCCTCACCTATGAAAGCAGCCAAATGGATGTTCTCTCCGTGGACGAAAAAGGATTGATCACAGCTAAAAAAGAAGGAACAAGCATCATCACCTGTTCTTCCACATCCTTCCCGTCTATCAAAGATACTCTATCTCTCACAGTCCACAATATCCACGAAACCAAAATCGAATCGGTTATCAATGAAGTAAAGCCAGCTAGCGATGGCATCTATGATTTAGAGTGCAACAAGACTTATACCATCAAGACGACCTTCACTCCAAATAATACAACAATCAAGACTCTTTCATATTCGAGCAACTGCTTAGATAACTCCATCACGCTCAATAACGGAACCATCCGAACAAATTCGGTGGTCACCGACCAAATTACAATCACCATCAAATCCAAGCAGGGATTTGAAAACAAACTGAAAATAAAAGTTCATGAGAGCAAAACCAATATTATTCCTCTGACTAAAATTGCTATTACAAAGACAGACTATGTACAATCCGTTGGAGAAAGTATCAATGTCAATTCCTCAGGTCCTTATCAGATAACGTTCGAACCAAGCAATGCAACTTATAAGACCTTCAAATTAGAAATATCGGATTCTACTGTTGCCTCCGTATCCTCTACGACAGTAAGAGGACTGAAGAACGGAACAGCAACACTGAAGGTTACCTCTTTGAAATATCCAGAGCTATCCGATAGCCGTTCTATCACAATCGATACGGTTCACCTGAATTCCATTGGAAGCATCTATCTTGGTCATTCCTCTTCTCCGACGAGGAATGTCGGACAAGAAAGGAATCTGACCTATCAGAATCCAAGTCCACGCAATGCCTCGGCAGCTATGGGAAACAAGAGTGATCATATCCTTTATGAGAGTTCTGTTCCGGAAGTAGCCAAAGTCGATGCTAACGGAAAGGTGACAGCAAGGAAAGAGGGAACCTCTACCCTGGCAAGGAAGTTCTATGATACGAAAGAAGAAAAAGACGGTCATGCTTCTCCTGCGGTCACAAAGTCCATCCAAGTCAAAGTCGTCGTACCGCCAGAACCGGAAGGTGTTTATGACTTTACCTTGAAGAACGGCTTGAGTGAAGCCAATAACGATGACTTGGTTCTATATAACAATAAGTCCTATTCCTTATCCTCGAAGATTACTGTAGATAAGCTATATAACAAAGACGGGAATGAAATCAAGACTGGTGTCAGTAAGACACTAGGCTTTGCAATCGATTCCGTCTATCCGGAAGATCAGAAACAGAATCTGTCTCTTTCTAGCGGAACCTTTGTCTCAAATGCCATGGTCCCTCTCCAAGTGACGCTCAAGGTCACGCATAAGGATTCAGGTCTTTTCAAGTATGTGACTTATTACATCATCAATAAGAGGAGCAGGCAGGCGAGCATTTCAAATCCGGTCAGTTCCAGAACAGAAGAAGACAATACCTTTAACGGTATCTCCTATCCTGCTTTTGAGGAGAAAGGAGAAGTATCGGTTTCCGATACCTTGGAGATTAAGATCAATCCGGAACTGGATAGCCTGGAATCTTATAATTTTGCCTTTGAATCCGATAAGAGCAATCTCTATTCCTTGACCAGCAGGACTTCCAAAGGATTTTCTATCCATGGAAGGGATGAAGGAGACAGGAAAGTCTTGGTCACACCTTGTTATCAGGATCATGTCTTTACTGGAAACAGCAGGATCCTTCATCTTTCCATCTACCATCGTTATATTGAAAACAGGTCCATCAAGAGGTTCAAGGAAACTTCGAAAGAGGAAATCAGCTTAGAGAAGCATACGGATGAAAAAGGAATCATCTCCTTAGAATTCACCAAGGGAGAGAAAATCACCTATCAGCTTATCAAATCACCGGAGAACTATACGAAAGAAGAAATCCGAATCCAGAACTCGAATCCAGAAGCCGTTACGGTCAAAGACGGAGTATTTACCAGGAAGAACATCGGCAAGTCCACCATCGTCTTGGAAGACAAATGCTCTGGAAATAAGATTACGTTGAATCTCTTTGTTGTCAATAAATCTGCCTTTGCCTCGAATCCCTTTACACTGAAGCAGACTTATCTGACCTATGACAAGGAAAAGAACGCTTATCACATCCAGAACGGAACTACGGCTAAGATCACAACGAATTTCACAAAGGAAAGCACCTATAAGACCGTCAGCTATCATTCCAGCAATACAGAGATTCTTCAGATCGGCAATGATGGCAATATCACCCCTCTGAAAGTCGGAGAATGCAAGATAACAGCTACAATAGATGATAACAACACCATCCATAGGTCCTACAGTGTCAATATTGTGGTAGACAAGAAAGGTGTCATTGACAACAGGAAATCCTTCCTTGCAAAACTAAGAAAAGGACTCGGGCACTTTGGAGCCTTCCTGATCACTGGTATCTGTTCAACTCTCTTCTATCTGTTCTTGGCGAAGAGAAAGAAACAGCACCTCTATCTGGTTCCAATCAATTTCGTTCAAGGCTTTGCTGTAGCCGGCTTAACCGAGCTAATCCAGCTCTTTGTTCCCGGACGATGCGGAGCATTCTCAGATGTCAGGATCGATTATATCGGATTCCTGTTCTCATCGGTGACCATCACCCTTCTCTTCTTCCTGATTCCATTGATTATCAGACTTGTCAAACTCCTGATTGAAAAGCAGAAAAACAAAAAATCCAATCAGTAAAAAATAGGTGGAAACAGGCCTATCTGCCGTTTTTGCTTTTTTCCCATAATCGTGCTATAATTCAGCATATGTTTGAAGAACTAACTGACGGCAGCGTGAAGCAGGAAAGAGGTCTCGTCGATCGAAAGAACCTTTTGAACTTCTTCCTGTTCTTACTTCTCACCACATTATCTCCGCTCTTCACGATCGGGCGATTCACAACGACACCGATTCAAGGATATGGCTATTCCACTGAGAAGTTCGGAAAATGGATCTACTATCCTGGTGTACCAAGGCAGACAAGATTTCTCCTTCCTCTCTATCTAATCTTTTCTGTTCTTCTTGTTCTTCTTCTTTACCGGATGCGGAAGGAAATCAAACCAAACAAACTAATCCTATCCATCTATATCGTCTTCGTTGCCAGGAGTCTTATCTCCTATCTATGTGGACCAGTCGGAAACCAGACCTTTGTGCTCACAGACAGGAACGATATCAAGCATATCGTCAATATTGCAGGAACAAGCCGCCTTCTCCGATTCACCAGCGTAGCAAACCAGTTCTTCTTCTATACTTACATTTGTGCATTCTTCCACTTCATTAAGCCACTGACCAAAGAAAATATCTTCTGCTTCCAATGCTTATCCATAGCTAGGCATATCCTAGTATTCTCAAGGATTGCTTATGCAAGGATCAAGCAAAGAACCGAGATAATCGGAAACCTCGAAAGGCTGTTGCATAAGAAAGATTCCTTTAGGCGAAACATCACAAGCTACACCACCAATCGTAATGTCTTCGGATTCTTCCTCTTCCTAGGATATTCCTTCGCCATTTCAGACTTCAGGCGAAGAGAAAATGTCTTCTCCCTTCTTCTAGCCGTCCTCTACATTGCCTTTTCTATCCTCATCATCTCAAAGACGCCTTCCTTATTAAGGCTGACTCTGTCTCTCTGCTTCACCATCTGTTATCCGATCTTCAACTTCAATTCCAAGCGAGGCTGGTCTTTCTTCTTCCTCTGCGTATTGATCTTCACGTTCCTCCTTGTCGTGTTCGCCTGCCTACTCACTCCATCCCTTATCAAATACATCTACCGCAGGTTCACAGCAATGGGTACAAGGTACGCACGCTATTCCATTACTTCCTTGGCAAGGACAAGGCTAAAGCAATCCGTCTTCTACTTCATCTTCGGTTATGGACGCTATCCTTTCATTGCCATCTTCACCCAGTATTCGTTCAATCTTGATAATTATCCCTATCCGACCAGCCATGACAGCTACATCGATATCCTACTCGAGTTCGGTATCCTCGGAAGGATTCTGCTCATTGCCGCCTTCCTTCTTGTTGCTTTCTATCTGCTTAAGCGATTATACAAGGACAAAAAGCAATCCACTGTCATCTATATCCTAGGAGCCATCGGACTGAGCATCTATTCCTTCTCAGAACCCCGTGCCCTCTTCTTAAGGGAAGGAACCAGCTGCTTCTTCCTTCTGCTCGCGACCATGCCTTTCCTAGAAGATGCTTACTTAGACAGACAGAGCATCACTGCACTGAAATCAAGACTCACCCATAAACTCAAAATCAGAGACTAAACAAAAAACCAGGCTGACTCAAGCCTGGTTTTTGTTTGTTACTTAGATTCCGTCGTATCCTGGATCCAGTTTGCGTAAAGTGTCCTGTCGGAATAGACGTTAGTAAGATCCGTGAAACGTCCGTGAATGGTCGGATCCGGATTCTTTGAAGTATACCAGCCATCGAAGGTGTATCCTTGACGGACAACCAGCGGAACCTGCCTATTATCGGAATAGAAGCAGTGTCCACGCTCGATCGTAGTCGAACCCGTGAAGGTAGAAGAGGCGAACTGCCCGCCATTGGTCTTGAACTCGACAGTGTACTTCCTTGTGAGAGAATCATTGAAATCGACAAGGACAGACCATCCAGATGCCTTCTTCTGATACCTGATCAGGTTTTCGATATCGAAATAGAAGTCTCCAGGAATACCGACTTCCGCATTCGGAGCTCCGTTGCCGCTGAGCCAGGTATTCGGAGCCGCAAAGGACAGCGTATCCGAGTTTCCGTTGGTATAGTAGATCTGAAGCTCCCACTCTCCGTCTTCATTGACAGAGGACGTGATGCTGGAGATGCCGTTTCCGGGATCTAGGATGAACTCCTGGGTCGTATCATCGCTGAAGGTGATTGTTACCTTCTGTCCACCGATTTCCGTCTTTTCGCATTTCCAGTCCTTGATACCTCTTCCGGTATCGCCTTTGTCGCCCTTAGGAATCCGGACCGGCTCGCTCTTAGTACCATCCGAATAATTGAAGGTCAAAAGGATATCACCGGTCTCTTCGTCTTTCTGAGTATCATAGCCGGTAATGCTCCGTCCGGCTTTGACGGTGAAGACAACCGGCTGCACCTTCTGATCCGTGAAGGTAATCGTGACGGTCACATCTCCGTTCTCGCCAACGACCGGTTCGATCTTGCTGATTCCGTTTCCATCTGCGCCTTTGTTTCCGCACGGAAGGATAAAAGTCAGAGGATCCTTATTGGTGCCCGTGAAAGTGATAGTGACAAGCGTATTGCCATCATCCAATGTCCGGGCGGTCACATCCTCGATCTGGTTGACCTTGTTTCCGCGGAGGAACGAGCATCCTGTCAGCGGCCTGAGCCTGGATGCACCGGCTAAGAACAATCTCAATGATTTCTTCATATTTGTCTGCTCCTTTTATTTCTTGAGTTCGGAGACATTTGGAGCTTCTCCAAACCATTCTCCGTCTGCTTTCTGCCTTGTGAAGTGGAACGGCTCGAATCCGGTGAAGAAGGATACGATCTTGTAGAGCCTTCCCCGGACACCGGAACCATGCTTGATATAGTAGTCGATCAGATCAAGTGCAACAGCACTTTCATAGTGCTCTGCACCATCCCTTTCGCTCCTATCGACCTTCGAGAGGTTCACGCCGCCTCCGTAATAGGCGACGGGCAGGTTCCTGTACTGTTTTTCTTCTTCGCTACCAGGAAGCTTGCCTTTGTAGTAACATCCCTTGCTCGCAGCCAATTGCTCAATGGCAGGCTTGATCGGGAAGAAGTCATCGATGGAAATCTCGATGTTCTTATCTCCGCCAGAGCTCCTTCCGAAGATCTGATAGATCTTTTCACGGAGCTGTTCCGGAAGCGAGGAAATCAGGGAGGAGAAGTTTTCTTCGATAAGTCCAGTGATATCCCTCTGACTCACTTCCTTGTAATCGTAGAAGCGGGTCTTTCCTTTGATCTGGATGCTGACCGGATAGGAGATACCGAACCTTCCATTTGGAATATAGGGAATCCTGCTCGAGGATGAGGCACCAGGAACCTGCCTCGAAGAGAAGAGATTCCTGAATGACCTGACCGCACTTGGCGTATTGTTGTACCTGAAGGGACCTTCGAACACACTCTCGATGCCGATGGATGCAATACCCGAACGATAGAAGTAACAGTTGTCGATCGTCCTAGTTCCCTTGTAGTTGTTCTCAATGCCGGAGGTCTGCCGCCTTCCCTGCCAGAGGGAATCGAGTGCTTTCTTCAGCGAAGCAGTATCTTCTCCGCTGCCCCCGAAGTATGCAGATCCCCTTAAGTCATCCCCCGGGCCCGTGAGATACTCGTCCAAGGTCCTTGTCGTGGTCGTTCCATCGACTCCTAGGAAATTATTGGTCTTGCTTCCATCTAGCTTGATATAGTCATTCGTGCCAGTGTCGATCAAGAAGTTCCTGGCATTAGATAAAAGACAGTTCTGAACCAACGTGTTCCTGCTCTGGAAGACACGGAGAACGTTCTTTCCGCAGGAAAGACGGGAGTAGAGAAGGGAGACATTGTCCCCTTCGATATCCATGACGCTTCCGCAGGTCTTCAGGAAGGAGAGAGAAGAAGGAGTATCGCAGTTCTTGATGTCGACATCATCGATGGTGACATCATCCTTGTTCACATACCTTCCGACATTGTCCTGTCCATAGACGGCAATCAAAGCCCTGTTCTTCGGATCTCCTAAGGCATAGGAATAACTCGGTCCTTTATAAAGGTCGTTCTGTCCAAGGGCAGGGATTTCCCTGTTGACGCCATTGACCGTAACTGTCTTGCTCTTGGAAGGATAGATCAGATCGTGGAAGTTCCTCTTGTACCCGTTTCCGTAGAAGTCCTTCTGGACATGGACGGCGGCGACAAGGTCTGCATCCCTCTCCTTCAGGGAAGGATTGCTCTTGCAGTTCTCATTCCACTTGTCAATGAACTCATGGGAATCGTCCCGGGTAAAGGTATAAGGGTTGAAGGAGATTCCCTTGTCTTTGTCATAGTATCCAAAGAGGGTCGTGTTCTCGCTCTTCAGTACTGGCTTATTGTCCTTATAGACAACATTCTTGTTATCGATCTGATAGGTGTTCTTCAAGGATTCGAAATTCTTCCGGAGAACCACCGGTTCTCCTTCTTGGCTATCGTTGGTGCAGGCCCTTAACTGCTTATAGTCGTAGACGTTCACGCCGCCTTCGACAATCTCAAAGCTCAAGGTGCTTTCCTTGCTGTCCTCTGACGAGTATCCGCAGGACATCGTAAGAGACGCCCTTCCCGATCCTTTGACACTGACTTTTCCGCTAGACAAATCGTAGTCGATGTTCTCGCTCTCAGAGGAGATACGGAGAGTGGAAGAAAGATTATTCGGAATGACTTGGGTCTTATAGACAAAAGAGGCCGGAGTCTTATGCAGATCATCGTCAAGATCGTATTGTCCGTAATAGGTCGTGGAATCGAGATTGTTCTGCGAGGAAGGAATCTCCGGAAGGAAGAGGATGGCAGCCTTGTCATAGCAGACAGCCTGCCTTGTCCGGTGCACGTTTCCTTTCCGGTTCCTGCAGGTCAAAGAGAAGGTGCCTTCCTTTTTGGCATAGAGGTAATAGCTGTTCTCTTTCTTTTCCAAGGAAGCATATTTGCTTCCTTCTTCATCCCTCTCCCAGATAAGATCGTTTCCGTAGGCAAGGTTTCCGTCACCGGATTCATAGACGGGCTTGGCTTTCAATAAGTAGCCGGTCGATGAGATCTTGAAGGCTTCCCTGTCGTTGTATTCCCAGTCGATGCCTTCGATGTCCTTATCAATCGTAGAGAAGGCAGCACTGACAGAGACGATACCTAAAAAAGCAATGACGAAGGGAGCTAATAACAGGATAGCAAGATTGCTTTTTTTCATGCGTTCACCTCCCTAGAAAGGAACCTTTCGTTCTTCTTTTTCCTGAAGAAATAGAAAACAAGCCCAGTGCAGAGCAGAGAAAGAAGGACAAGTATGATAAAGCAGGCATAGAAGGGAACCTTATTGTAGTTCAGAACCAAGGATAAGCCAAGGAGGGTAAAAGGAGCAAGGTAAGAGAAGAGGCCTCCCTTGTTTCCGCCTTTGTTCTTCCTTTCTCCCCTCCTGGAAAGGAGGGAGTAGGAGAAGCAGAGAAGCAAGGCAGAGAAGAAGCCAGAAAGGGCATAAAGGGTGCTCCTGCTCTTGGTGATGATCCTCGTAAGGCACCTAGCCAGAAGAGACAGGGAAAGAGCAGAGAAAGGAATCAGAATCTTCCTCCAGAGCTGCTTTGCAATCGAAACCGGCCTTGTCTTCCTTAAAATGATTCCGCTTTTTTCACGGCTTAAGTAGTCATTGGCACCGCTGAGCCTGACCCTGCTTAAGAAGACAAAGACGAAATAAGCAATGCTCTCGCTGACATTGGGGAACAGGGCAAGATAGTAGCCTAGGATACCCTTGGAAAAGATGATGTTCAAGGCATAGACGATCAGATAGCCAAGATAAGGACCGATTAGCAATAGTCCGGTAAAGGAATACAGGTTTTCGCTGTCGGAGAAGAGAAGCTGCCTTTCCTTCTTCGCTAAGGCAAGAAGCGGAGAAGAGAGCTTTCTCTTCTTGTCTTTCTTCTTCCTGGTGTAGTCCTTCTCTCCCTTGTGGAGAACAGCCTGATAGGAAGGAATGGTCACAATCAAGCCAAGAAAGAACGTACCAAGCGCAAAGGCAAACCATAAGAAGAAGTGAAGCCCAGAGTTCTTCACAATGAATTTCAGGACAATGTTTGTAATAAAGAGATACTTCTGCCTATTGATCCTCTTCTGCCTGTTCTCGGTCGTAAACAATAAGGTCAGATCCTGATCAGAGACAAGCTGGACAAAGATGTTCAGCACTTTTCCATAGAGGAAGGCGAGAACCCCCATGATCACAAGACCGCACCTTAGGAAAAGAAGCGGGCGATCATGGAGATAAGAGACAACAATGTGATACACAGGAAGCAGGATCCTTGCCACACCGGCTTCAAAGAAGAAACAGAATACCGGATAAAGGAAAGCAAGGAAATAGAAGAAGATCGGCCTGTGGAACCTCACACCATAAGCAATGAACAGCGGATAGATCAGCAAGGTCTCCCTCAGCCACTGGTATAAGAAGACCGTAATCAGCTTCGAGAAGAACCTCGTCGATACCCGGACCGGAAGCGTTGAAAGCTGGGTCAGGTCTTCTCCGCGGTAGAAGAGCTTCTCGCACTTCCTTAATAAGGATACGATCCTAGCAAGAGAGAGAATAAAGAGGAAAAGAGTCCTATAAGCGAAAGGAACATCCGGATAAGACTTGAGCTTCTGCAGAACTCCGACAAACAGAAAGACTTCCACTGTCCTGAAAAGGGCAAGGAAGAGAATGGATGTGATTGCTGTGATGACTTTCTTCTTTCCGCTCTCGGAAGAGGAAAAGAGGAGGCGGAAATCCTTAGCCAGAAGGCTAAGCATCTCTTTCCTCCTTCCTTTGATAGGTCGTAAAGAAGATATTCTTCAGCTGGATCCGGTAATCCGGGTCCTGATTGAAATCAAGCCTGTGCTCGACATGTCCGTTGTTGACAATACCGACACGGTCGCAGAGAGAGGAGACCAAATCAATATTATGGGAAGTCAGGAAGACAAGACGTCCTGCCTTCGCATATTCCTTCCTCCTGGCCGTCAAGGCTTCGACACCCCTGATATCAAGACCGACCGTTGGCTCGTCTAGAATCCAGATGTCCGGTTTATGAAGCAGAGAAGCAATCAGACAGAGCTTCTGCTTCCTACCATGGGAGTAGCCTTCCGTCTTCTTCTTGAGATCATCGTTTGTCAAAGCAAGACGTTTAGCAAGATAAGCGACATTCTTCTGGAAGTCATTCTCATCGACCTTATAAATGGAGGCGATGAAGTCGAGATACTCCCATCCGGTCCTTACGCCATAGCAGTTCGGTTCACTAGCGACATAACCAAAGGATGCCTTGGCCTCCAACGGCTCTTTTTTGACATCATAGCCGTTGAGAAGAATGGTGCCCTTATCAAAAGGCTTAGCACCGATCCTGCAGTCGATCGTCGTGGATTTACCGATACCGTTCTTTCCGATATAGCCAAAGACCTCTCCGGCATAGGCCTGCAGATTCAGATCCTTTAAGACCTGCTTCTTGCCATAGCTCTTATCGACATGTTCGATGGAGACCCTGACCTGTTTCTTATCGTTCATGAATCTTTTCTCCTCAGACGCCTGAATTGAATATGAGTGACATCATCGACATCGAAGAACGCATACTTGCTCGTGCAATCCGCGCAGACATAGATATCTTTTTCTATCTCATGGACATGGTTAGACTTACAGCTCGGACAATACTTCCCGTAGATCTTTCTCTCTCCGGTCCTGACACGCAGGATATCGTTGAAATAATCCTGCCTCAGCCAGGTTTCATCGAGCTTCTTCGTCTCTTTATGATGAATCTCCGGTCCGAAAGAGACCTGATGGAACAAAGACAGGGCTTCGACCGTATCATAGTCCTTCCACCTCTCTTTGTTATCCGCTGTCAATAGGCCATTGAAGCGGATATCCTTCCGGATATAAAGAAGATGCTTGGAGGAGATCCGATGATCAAGAAGGTTATCGAATTCAAAGACAAACCCATTAATGTCTTTTCTCGGATAACAGGTGACCTGATAATACGGAGCATAAAGGTAGACGCTCTTTTCCTTGTTGTTGCTGACTGGCTCAAAGCCACGATAAGACAGGACCTGCGGAAGCAGAGAGGAATAGACCTGATAGGCTTTCTTTTCCCTGAGGGCATTCTTTCTCTCTGCCAAGCGGTTCTGATAGAACCGGAAGCAGTATAAGTACTCCGGATGGTTCCTTAAGACATTGGTCTTGATCGGAGTGAATCCTTTCGGCCTCTTTTTCTTTAAGCCGATAAAGAAAGAAGTCCCTAAAATCTTGCCTAGACGGATATTGAGATACCTGATTCTCTCCATCGAAGGATTCACTTCCTTGAAGGCATCCCCTTCGCTCGAGAAAGCCGTGACCAATAAGGAAGAATAGAAGAAAGACCTCTCCTTCAGTTCCTTGCTGATATCATTGAGAAGATAGAGAAGGAAGAAGTTCTCATTGTTGTTGTACTTGATATCATAGTCCACCGCATGGACATACTCCGGCGAAGGAAGACCATTCTTCCTCTTCCAAAGAGACGTATCCTCACAGGTGAGACGGACATCCTCAACGGTCCTATTAGCGACCTGATCCGCACGGAAGATGGCATCATTCCGCTTCAGAAGAGAGAAAGGATGCCTTAAGATCGACTGTACGACGCGGAAGAGCGTCCTATAGGAATCCAAAAGCCGCTGGTCCTCTAAGAAGGACTCTTTCTGCAGAGACAGATTCGATGGCTTCAGTACAGCGGCTTTTGGCTTATTGATCATAGGAATTAAAGCTTCTTGATCCTTTCCTTGATCCTCTTACGGGTGCGAGGGAACTCCTTTGCACCATATAAGGAGGTCAGCATCTTATCGACTTCCTCAAGGCACGGACGGACATAGTCCTCGAAACGGCCCTGAAGCTTGCGGACGATCTTCTCGGATAAGACATAGTCAAGAGCATCCTCTTTCTTGCCTCCGCATCCGACAAAGGCAGGAACGAAGCTCTCAATCTGGTTGAGAATACGGTTACCATAAGCAACCGCGAAGTTATCGGCGATGTAGTTTGCGACTGAATCGAACTTCTTCCTATCGGCCTTGGTAAGCTGGTTATCCGGATTCTTCTTGGCTTCTTCTAAGAGGGTAGTGAGCTGCGTGTTGGTGAGGTGGATGCTCTTAGCATCCTCCTCAACGACAAAGGGCTCATTACGTTCATTGAAGTCCCTGGTGACAGAACGGTCATAGACCTTATCGGCAATGGCGAAGGTGGATTCATCTTGGTTGGCCGTGCCGACAAAGTAGCTGTTCGGAGCAATCTTGAGCTTGCCTTCGCCAAGGAGCCTCGGCGGAATGAAGCCGTATGGAAGCTGATAGACACGGATCTTCCACTGATCCTGCGGATATTCGAGCGTGGAGAGGAAGTCTGCAAAGTAGTATTCGACACGGGAGATGTTCCTCTCATCGAGAACGAACCTGTAGATCTTATCGGGGTTGTAGTTGGCTTCATAGAGCTTTAAGAGGGCATCGGTTTCGTTGTAGGTCTTAGTGAAGTCATTGAAGTAACCGAGAAGGGAGGTCTTATCACGCCAGGTAGCCTGGACGGGAAGGAAGACGACTTCTCCGTTGACGAACTTGCAGAAGAAACGAGGAAGGGAGGATTTACCAGTACCGGACCTACCTTCTAAGATGGAGAAGTGAGAGACGCACCTTCCGGCAACGAAGGTACGTAAGTCATCGGCAGAATAATAGAGCTTTTCGACTTTGGCGAGATAGTTACGGAACTGATTAATCAGATCCGGAAGAGTCAGAGCATCAATAACAGAGCTATCCTTGCTCTTGACTCCGTTGTAGACCTTATCAAGGTTGGATAATCCAGGGAAGACCTGTTCACGTTCCTTGATAGCCGCTTCTTCAAGAGAAGTGCTTCCGTTTGCATTGCCGCCAAGAGCAGCCGAGATGTCACCGGAAGAGGTGACACTTCCTTCGGCATCGGTGGCTTCCGGCCTATCGGAAGTGATGTCGTTGTCTTTGACAGAATCATCGTCTTCGACATCTTCGTATTTCTTTCTGGTAACTAACTTATAAAGAGTGAAGATAGAAATCAGGATAGCGCCGATAAAGAGAGCAAGGAAAGCATAGATCATTAAGGAAACAGCCCTGCTGTTTCCGATATAGGTCAATAATCCCCTGATATTGGCGCTCGTAATCGGAGTCTGAATCAGGATTCCGACACCGATGCTTAAGAAGGCACAGATAAAGACCGAAAGGAAATAGATTGAGAAGGCACTGACACCCCACGGATTCTTATCTTTCCTCTTCCTGTACTGGTATTCGTAGCCAAGGGCAAAGACAAGAAGGGCAATGTAGCAAGCGACAAGGACAAGGACAACCCTAGCCGAAAGTCCAGGTACCCTTGGTTTCCTTCCAAGGCCGACAGCGAACTGATAGATTGCGTTATCGGCTCCGCCCATGACAGCATTCTTGCTGCCATCCCTGCAAAGACCGACAAAGATCAGGAAGAAGGCATAAAGCCTGGCTAAGCCAAAGGCAAACCAGTTACCGACACTCCTGACCGGACGATCGGCTTTGGCCTTCTTCCTCTTGTTCTTCCTGTGTTTCTCTCCACCGGAATCCTCACTAGAAGAGGGCTGAGTCTCCGCTTTCTTTTCTTCTTCGGCAACAGGCTTCTCTTCCGCTTTCGGAGCTTCCTTGAGCCTATCTGCCATCGTCTCCATCTCTTTCTTTTCTTCAGGCATTTTGCTTCTCCTCTTTATCGAACAGGATTCTCTGTTCTTTACCGCATTCTTCATAGACTTCCCTGATCGGACCAGCATACTCTTCTTTTATCCGTTCCCTGTTCCCCTGACTATCGAGGGTGACCTTCTCATCTTCGAGATAGAAGGTCACCTTCTTAATCTCGAAGTCCGGGAACTTCACCTTCGTTTTCAGCTTGGAAACATATTCATCCGATACCTTATCCCTGGAATTGGAGACAAGATCAATCCTGATCCTGGAATAAAGAACAGCAATGAAGGTACTGATGCCAATCGGCGACTGAAGGAACAAAACTACAGCACCAATCTTATCAATCTTCTTATTCGTATAAACACCGACAATATCATCGAAGGTAAGATCATATCCGTCATCTGCATTATTGGCATCACCTCGAGTCGAATAATGAGGGATACCGGTTGAATCATCAATCTTGATGATTCGATGGATAATCGTCCTATTCGTCTTTCTATTTTCGTAGACAACCACATCATATAAATGGATATCCGCATTGCTCTTCGGCTTGGAGACAATGATCCTATCGTTCTTACTGAACTGATTATCCAGGTTGTACTCTTTTCTCAGTGTCTCATCTTCGAGATAGTCCTTATTCGCTTCATTCTTGAAGCTCCTAGAACCAGAAGCGACAACCCTGACCCTCTTATCTCCGAAAGGCATCCGGTTATTGGTAATACGATTGGAGACCGCATAGATAAAGACAGGAATAAAGAGAACCAGTAAGCAATAGAAGATAATATTGGATACAATCTTTCTTCTTTTTTTCTTCTTAATCAGCTTCTTATCTTTCGTATCAAGAAGCATGGAAAGGAACTCGCTGGTGCGAGTTCCTTTCACTGCCTCATCCTTTGCTTTCTTCTTGTAGTACAGCAGGAACCCGGTTAAGACACCGCAGACAATCAGTAAGACAACTGCTGTCAGCCTAAGGGCAATCAGATCATTCTTTGTCAGACTTAATGCAAGAAACATGATTCCTCTCCCTTTTTAAGATAGACTCGTCTTAGCCGTCAGAGTAATCGTAAATTCCAGTTTTGGAAGCTTTGTATTGTCTTCCGGAATCTGTTCAGTCGAGTTTTTACCGTAGTACCTGACTCTTCTGAACTCGTTCCTCTCGTCCACGACCTCTTTATCCGTCTTATTAGCACCGCCATGTTCACTTGTATCATCATAGTAGAAGCATGGATTCTCATAGTTAAAGAACTTACCCCATCTAAATCCACAGGTGACAGAGAAGGATGCTTCATCACTAGTAGCATCTGCTTTACCAGTGACAAGCTCTCTTGGTGCTTTGATGTAGTCTTTCGAGGCATCATAGTCACCACCATCCGGCATAGCTAATTGGATGTACTCTGCATCAATCGCATCCTGAACAGACTGCGGAATAATGAACTGATAAGTACAGGTATTGATGTAGGTCCTAGGACCGACTTTACCTGTTAAGGTTACCTTCCTATGCTCTTTACCATAGGAAGTATCATGCTGGACACGTCCAGAAACATCATTTTCATCAGCATCAAAGGTAATCTTATCCTTATAGAGTTCACCACCCTTGTCATAGGTAAATTCAAGGTCAGCAAAATGTACGTGAGTATCGTTCACGACACCCACTTTGACTTCGCCTTGTTCCTCGTTTTTCTTGGCTTGTGCCACAACAAAGGTTGCAAGACCTGAAGTCAGTAAACTGGTTGAAATGAAGACGAGTGCAAAGATAACCCAGTTCTTATGATGGACTGTATGATGTCTATATTTCTTGTACACCTTGAAATAACCTTAAAACGGCAACGGATAATCAAAAAGTAAGAAGATTACTTAGAGCCTTCTTTTTTTGCAGTATCAGCAGTAAGAGTAACTAAGAACTTAAGCTGTCCATCCTGAACAGTGGTCTGGTCCTCAGAAGTAGTATCACCACCAGCAGTAGTCGGATCCTCACCAGTCAGCGCCTTATAGAAGTCATTTAAGGTCTTAGAAACGTCAGCATCGCTGACAGCCTTTCCTGCTTCAACTTCATCATAGTAACGTCCAGGATTCTTTCCGCCGAATGTGGAACCCCAAGTGAACTTGATGTCATAAGCAAAGTTAGCTTTAGCATTGTTATCTTTGCTAGTATCTTCCTTATACGCATCCGTTCCGTATAATTCAACATCATTATCAAAGCAAGGAGGTAAGACAATATATCCTGCAGTTTCAGCAGCTTTAAAACGCTTATTTGCTTCGTCGTCTTTAACCGGCTTTCCATCAGTGCCATTATCTTTTGCCGCGATATCTAAACGGATCTTGAAAGAAGTAACAAAGCGCTGAGGACCAACTGTGCCATTCAGATGAAGATCCCTCTTCTCTCCATTCTTTCCATCATAACGAACACGGCCAGAATCATCATTTGCATCCGGGTTGAAGGAAAAACCATTACCAGCACTCAAAACACCAGTTGTTCCCTCTTCCTGAGCGACCTCAATCTTAACATCAGCACTGGAAACCTTACCAATATCGACATTGCCGGTTTCTTTCTTCTCTGCTTTAGCAGAAATGACCCAGGCAGCAAAACCTGTAGCAATAAGACAGACAGAAGCAAAAGCAGCAATACCTACTACAAACGCTTTACGCTGTCCGGATTTCTTTGTACGTGTAGCCATTATTCAATATTTCCTGTGCTTATTTGTTTTCAGAAAGTGGAGCATGATTGACAGTAAGGTTAATTTCAAAATGGACACCGGATAGTTTTTCAATCATGCCCATTTTAGTTTTAGCATCCTCATACCACGGATTGGTCTTTTGCTCTCCAGTAGTTTCACTTGTACCGGTTGAATCGCCATTGGCATCTTTAGCATTATAGAAATTAATAGGATTAGTTGGATTTCCATCGCTGCCTTTAAAATAAGTTCCCCATCCGAAGAAAGCAGCGCCGTGTTCATCAACCAAGCTCATCTCATAACTGAAAACATTCTTCACATTTGTACCAGTCGGCACTTTAATGTTTGTAGCAACGCCCACTGCGGGTCCACTAATTAAGCCAGCTTTTAAACATGCAGCATAATCACCAGCCTGAGTATCAGTGACAGTAATTGTCGCTTTTTCAAAGACAGGGGTGGCAGTATCTTTTTCGTCATCACCATTTGTGATTGTGAACTCAAGAACAGGGGTGAAGAACTCATCCTCTACATCACTTGTATATCCAAACCAGGTTCCTTTAACGTCTGCTGCTTTAGCAGCTTTTCCCCAAACGATACTATCATTAGCCTTTCCATCATTATCTGTATCTTTGAAAGTTATCTTACTTAACTTAACAGTCTTATCTGCAACACCATAAGCCGTCATATTACCAGTGGCCTTGTCTTCAACATTGTGAGAAAGCACCCAGCCTGCATAACCAGTACCAGCTAAAGCAGCAACAGATAAGACACTAGCAACAGCAATCGTCAGTTTAGTTTTTGTTTTCATAATTTATTTATTTTCCTTTTTAAATACAAATTAAGACGCAAGAGAAACCTTGACAGAAAGTGTGAATGAACATTTTGGAAGATAAGAAAGATAACCAATATTCGTTTTAGCTTCGCCAGCTAAAGAAACGCTATATTTCTTACTATTGTAATATTCGTATGGATTGTTTCCTCCAAAAGCAAATCCCCAACCGAAAGTAACAGAGATAGAAGCAGAGAAGGAACCTTGCCCATCAGCTGTAACTGAACCAGTTTCACTACCAGTACTTCCAACTTGTGCCTTAGGGAGTGCATCAACAATGCCTTTTCCCGTGCTAGCGCTAAGTTTCGTGAGTTCGCTATATGTTTTTACACTTTCTGAGGCTGTAGTAGAATCTGTAAACGAGGCGTTAATATTAATATTCGCATTAGCAGATGCTTTTCCCTTAATCTCATAAACAGCCGTTAGATTATCCTCGGTTAATACATCAGAGGCAGAAAGCCAACTATAACTATAGGTTACTCCAGTTTTCTTAACGGGTTTAAATTCAACAACGCTATCCGTCCATTTGCATTCGCCAAGTTGGAGACTTTCATCATTAACAGTAGCATCTGCAGTAAGCTTGAGAGATGGATCTTCTTTAGAATCAGTTGAATTCTTAATCGTCCAAGCTGCAAAACCAACACTGCCCGATAAAATCAGAGCGCCAGCTCCAATTAATCCGAATAAGAAATTCTTTTTCATAATGAATTATTTTGTTGCATCGATAGTTACTGTAAAAGTAACGTTGCTTTCATTAAGCTTAGCAAGTTTGCCAAGAGATTCAGCAGCACCAGAATAATCCGGTGTTGCTAAGCCGTTGTAATAATCAATTGGGTTTATTCCGTTAAAAAGGGTACCCCATTTGAAAGCAACGTTAATGTAATAAGCATTCTTGCCATCGACAGCAACTGATTTAGGAGCAATTTCATCATTTGTCGGAGCAACAATTAAATCGCCATCCGTACAAGCCTTAAAAGCATCTGCAACATCATTAACTACAAAAGTGGCTGTAGGAGTGATGTCAGAAACATCCTTTCCTTTATCGATTTCGAAGTAGAGTGTATACTCCATTTTTGCTTCATAACCAGAAGTGCTGTTTTGCAACCACGAAGCGCTTATTTGCGTATTTTTAGTTGTCCATCCAAAGCAAACTTCAGGATTTTCAGTTCCTCCTCCGGCGAAATCACTAGCAGCAGTCTTCGTTCCTTCAAACCATTTAAGATTCTTAATGTCGACATGATTATCCGTAACAGTATCTGCTTTCCTGTTGCCGGTCTTTTCCTGATGATTATTACCTCCTGTGATCGTCCAAGCAGCATAGCCAGTGCCGACAATAAGTCCGACAGAACATAAGGCAATAACCGGAATCCAAACCTTCTTCATACCAATCTTCTTCATACTTTTTCTTTCCTTTCTTTGAACTTAGCAGTGCTAAGTTCAACAATTATGAAGTATCCGTATCATCACAACACTTGTATAGACAATAAGTTAGTTGCAACATCGACCCAGATCTAACATCTAAGAAGCAGATATTCCTATAACAATCCGCTTAAACTACTAATTATCATTATATTCTTATATCTTCCCAGCCCCATATCCTCTCTGCATAATCCTCTTACTCTTCATGGTAATAGAATCCATCCTCCATAATCTTCCTTATCCTCATCCGTATCGGAATAGCGGTAGATAAGATATTATACCCCTCATCTAAGCTATTTCTACAACGAATCGCCTGATGCTTACTATAGGAGGCAAACCCGCTATTACTGATACGGATAGATCCATTACATTGATTTCTAGTCATTTTCATAATTCTAAATGGGAAAATTTTAAATTGTGTTTTCATAAGTTCACCTTTTCTGCCCATTATATTTATAAAAATTCTTGGCTTGTTGTATTTTAGAATAGGCACCACTTGAATTATATTCAGGAAGATAGACCGCTACATCTTTTGAATTAGGGCTGTTCGTAGGTTGTTTTCCTACAATATTGCCACCAAAGCCATGACTTCCTGAAAACGATATAGTCCCTTGATTAGAAATAGTGCAGGAACCAGAAAGGGGGGATAAAAAGGAACGATTTTTAATTGAGGAGATAGGCCATAATCTTTTAATAGAGAAAGTCCCCGATTCACTTGGAGAATAAAGAGCACATGCATCAGCAGAAAAAAAACACGTTGCGCCGTTCTCAACTAAGAAATCACAGCCAGGGAAAAGTACAATCTTATTGCTGACGTCAAACGAAGAATCTTTTCCGACAATGATTGAAAATTGAGAGCCTAACGGAAGAAAAAAATCACCGGTATCTACTTCTTTAGAAATACCACTAACTGTTAGTTTCACTGACATTGAACCTATTGAACCATTAACTTGCGAACATTCTATAGATGTTTTGTGATTGTCCAATTGCTGAAGATATTTGATTTTATCTGATTTGTTTTGGTTGTTTTCAAAATCCCAACACACAGTTCCACTCGTGTATTGTATTAAGCCTTTTTCTGCCACTAATGGCTTAACAAAGGACTGAACAGAATCATCCATATACACTGAAAGATTACCATATAAAATGGCTTTATTAGAAAAGGTCATTCTCGGATAAATATTAGGGCAATCAAATTTTCCCATCGGAAAAATATATGATTTTGTCAAAGCGTCAGCAGCAGCTCCTGCTTTATCGAATTTACTGGTAGTATTATCATAACCAGCAACCATCATAATCGATGCGGATCCTCCCTGCCAATCATACACAGTGAATGGGAGATTAATTTCTCCACCATCAACAGAAATTAATGAACTATTAGAAGAACTATTCAGCCCATCAGTTAATTTATATGAAACACGATCCAGATAATCGACAGACTTAGTTACTTCTCGAATAAGTCCCCAGCAGTCCATGCTTCCGCCTTTAATTTCAATAGCAGAATTTGAGCTCCTATAAATAGCAGCATACTGACCAAATGTACAGCCAGTAGTCCTGCCAGTTCCAGAAGCATGACCTGGATTACTAGAGTTGGCTCCAACTTGCCCATTAACAAGAATCTTACCGCCTTTTTCCACTAGAACTTTTACTTGGTCGTCAATAGTCAAAACGCAATCAGGTGAAGCATTTAACAAAGAATAGCTTGCATTAACAACACCTGCAAACTGAGTAACAGGGCTATTTGCTTTACCATAAGGGACAATTAGTTCAACATTATTCGAAACAACACAATCTTGTTTGATAATAATAGGATCTGTCCCGGGAATAACAACGACTTGATGCTTCTGGCCATCATTTTTAACTGATGCAGCTGCAAGAGCTGCCTCTACACTTGTATACTGATTTCCAATAGTGTCCGAATCCACATAAGCGACTTTTGTTTCCTGCTTTTTATATGGCATTGCAGTACCAGAACAGTCCGCAGGTCGATTAATGATCCATTTTGCATTAACAGGAACCATCAAAAAGAAATCAGCAATGACAAGGAAAACGCTAAGACGAAGAGATGTATTTTTCTTTTTCATAGAGTTTCCTTTACTACAGAGTTGTCAGAAAAGGATGCGGTAAATGAAAAAGAAAGAGCGGAAGCATTATTAGCTAAGGATTTGATATCCTCTGCATTTGATATGTCGGCCTTATAAATCAAGCACAGGTCAACATAGCTTTCACTCGAAAGAGAGCTGACATCTATTTTTCCATCAAAATCATAGGAATTTTGTGTCGTGCTTTTTGTCTTAGTAAAGTTTGAAGAATCCACATCCCTGGCACTGCCATTCTTTAGAATTTCCGGAACAGCATCCATGTATTCGCAATAAATATTAGCTACAGGTTGCGTGTGAGAGCCAGTCAATGTAAAAAGCCTGTTACCATGTGGATATCCCAGCTTTAAATAAACCTTAATAAAACCAGTACTGACAATCGAATAGCCTAAAACAGAGGAATTTGAACCCCATGAAGAATCTGGTGCTTGAATTGCATCTCCATAAAATCCGGCATCGCAAATTGCAGGAAGCTCAATTCCCGAATTCTTATATCCTTTAGTCGTATCAAGTGCAATATAGCTCTTATTATTTCCTTCCGTCACATCCCCATCTGCATCCACAACAAAGGAAGTCTCGTTCTTAATCGGATTTGAAATCTTCCACGCAGCAAAGCCAGAGGCCCTTAAGGAGCCAACAGTCACAGAGGATAAGACTAACACCCAACGTTTTATTTTTGTCATAAGCAGTAACAGAGACATAAGAAGGATAGAAAGAAGGGAATCAATCCAACATATACCTACTAAACAATAGATAGGTAACCTTATTAGTCATAAAAGGTTTGTTCAATTATAGGTCTCACTCGGCAATATGTCAATTTAAGTTTAGAATTCAATAAGAACATAGTCTGATTTGAAAATAAAAAAAAAAAAAAAAAAAATAGAAGTTTTTTCAATTATTTTTGATAAAAACTGTCAACTTTTTATCTATTTTAAGACAAGTACAAAAAAGTGTGATGTGTCTTGTCCGTTACAAGATTCAACATAAACGGAATCAAGTGTGTGCTGTGCCTATAGAAAACAAGCATAGTCGAAAACCGATTGTCTTTCTTAGAGTTTTGAAAGCGAGCGCCAGAACAGACTATAGTTAACACAAATTTTTTTGACCCAAATTTTTTTGTGTTTCTAAAAGCCTTTAAACAAGCCAGTTTTTTTAATTTAATGCTTTTACAGTCTTAGATAGAGAGCTTATCTCCTAGACTCCGATGCAACAGGAAAAAGAATATCTAGGATAAACTTCCCATCCTTAGCCGAAATCGAAACATCCCCATGGTACTTCTCAGCAATAAGCTTAATGCTCTTCACGCCAAAACCGTGATAGAGCTTGTTCTGCTTCGTGGTCTTCAGGACATTGTTCTCGAAAATCAGATCCCCGGCAAAGAGATTCTCCTCATGGATCCGGATAAACCCTTCTTTCGAAATCGTCGAAATACTGACCACCCGATCTTCATCCTTCTTTAATTTCTCGCTTGCTTCAATCGCATTATCAAGGATATTGCCAAGCAGAGCATAGATATCATTCTCACGGATAAAGGAGAGCTTTTCCCCATCGATCCTAGCCGTGAAGCGAATATTCTTGCTCTGGCAGAGAATCTCTTTCTCCGTGAGAATGATATCGACGGCCTTATTTCCGGTCTTGATGAACGTATCATAAGAGGAAATCCTCTTTTCCATCTCATCATAGTCTTCCTGGGAGATCCGTGCTCTCAGGCTGTTCCTCTGGTGCTTGAGATCATGGGATTTGATATTGAGAGCATCAATAACTGCTTTTTCCCGCTCATAATAGGCTTTCTGTTCATGGATCCTCTTTTTGACCGTGATCAGGTCTGCTTCCCTCTCGACGTTCCGAAGGATGGATATCTGCCAAGCAATCAAGAGGACAGCAATAAAGCCGGTAAAGATCAGAATACTCAGTTCAAAGTAGAGAGAGACATCGCTCTTAGAGGCAATCGTCCAGAAGTAGGAGTTGCCGATAATCGTAAAGAAGACAATGATCAGGGTCGAGAACACCCTGAAGCTGTTCTGTTTGATCTTGGCACTATCGATATTCCGGAGCCGCTTTCTGGTCAGCAGATAGAAGATAAAAGTATATACTGCCCTAAAGGCAATCCGGATCAAAGCTCCATAAAGAGAGAACCTAGCGATGCCAGATAGCAAAGTAATGATCTGATAGAAATACTGGCAGGAATGCTGGAAACAGTGTCCGATATTGACAATGAACACACTCGTTGCCCAGTTGGTCTTACCGACAATCTTCCTGATCCTCCTGTCGACAAAATAGATCAGCGCATATTTGAGAAAGAAAAGATCATTCCAGAAATCAAAGACAGAAAGCAGGCATCCATCGACATACGTCGACAGGAAGATTACTGCATAATGGGCAACCGCAAAGAAAGAGAAAAAGAAGATTTTCTCTTTCTTGCTGGTCTCCTTCCTCAGATACCAGAGAGGAAAGAACCTGCCTAGGAAGAACGTCGTTCCAAAAATAAAGGGAGAATAGAAATTCCGCCACATACTCTTTATGCCCCCTGAACAAAGCGATGGAACGCCTTTACAAATTCCGCTCTCTTTGGATGAGAGACCGGAAGAGTGATCTTGCCATCGAGAGTCACCGAGTACCCTTCAATACGCGTGACATAGTTCCTGTTGATGACATAGCAGTTATTACACTTATAAAAGACAGAGGAATCCAAATCGTTCCTTGCTGCTTTCAGCGAAGTATTGATCTCAATATCCTTCTTCAGGCAGTGATAGACCACGGTATGATTCTTAACCTCAAGATAAAGGATCTCGCTTTCCTTGATTCGATCAATGCCTTCCCGTCGATTAAGGACAATGATCTTCTCATTGTTTTTCGGAACTGCAGAAAAGGCACGTTCTAGCTTAAGAGCGAAACTCGGATATTCAATCGGTTTCAGGATAAAGTCAAGGGCATTGACTTCATAGCCACGGATTGCCCTTCTGGCAATCGTGGTAACAAAGACAAGGACAATATCCGGATCAACCTTTCTCAGCCTTGCCGCAGAATCCCTGCCATTGGTTCCAGGCCTCCTGATATCCCTAAAGACAATATCGTACTTTTTCTCATATTCGAAAAGGAAGGAATCCGCGCTGACAAAGCGCTTTACACATATAGCAACCTTTTTCTCCTTGCTAAAGCGATTCAATGCACAGATCAGTTCATTCGCATCCGAATCCCTGTCTTCCACTACTGCGATTTGGTACATTTTGGCTCCGTCACCCTTTCTGAAATCATTATACATTATCCTTATGTAATCGCTTCCATTCCAAGAAAAAGTTATCTCAAAGTTACGCCGGTTCATCTCAAATCTGCGCTTTTCCATGCTTTTCCTTTCTTTTCTTCCCCTAAGCTCTAGGTAACCGGTTTCTTAGGGAATGGACCTTCCCTACCGAAGCCGGCCATTGCCTAAGAAGGTCCCTTAGACAGAAAAGAAAGGAAAAACAAATGAAAGGCATTTCGAAACTGATGCTTGCCTTAGTCGGTTCACTTCTAGTGACAGGCTGCGGCAAGAAAATCGATTCCAACGTCTCATCCTCTCAAGACGGAAAGAAATCCTGGGCAGAAAGGATCTACCCAGACTATGACTCCCTCTATGTGAACGAACAGGCTCCGGCAGGAAGTGAAGGCTACTATGACTACTGGGAGACAAAGAAAGTCACCTACCAGTTCGTCAACGACAAGACCGGTGCCGAGAACCACGGCTTTGCCAATTACTTCCCGACTCTTTTGAACCTCTATGAAGATGGCTCCGTCAAAGGATGGGAGCGTTGCATCTTCATTCCGAACAGGTTCGATCCGATGGTCGGATCCACTGGAAGTGATGACCAGAACGAGTACAATTCGACCTATAAGCTTTTAGAGCTCTTCTATGGATACTGGACCATCGATGAAGCCAATAAAGTCACCTTGAATGTCCAGTCCTCAGTGGACTATGACTCGGACAGGGAAAACGTCAAGTACACTACCTATGAATTCGATGCTGTTCCGGATCCGGAAACGAAAAAGTTCTCCTTCTACTTCAATTGCACAGAAAAAGGACAGGCTATCAAATCCTATTTCACCTGCGACACTTCCTTCGAAGGAACAATCCAGTACACGTCCTATGCAAAGTTCGCTCTCGGACAGAACGTCAACTATACGCCGGAAGAAAAGAAAGCGTAAAAGGTACAGAATATGAAAAAAGCAAACTTATTCCGCGGCATTGCCGCCTGCACAGGTGCTCTTGGCATTCTTGGCACCTGCATCACCGTCCAGAGGTTCAACTGGTCGGGTTCCATCAATCAGTTCTTAGGTATCGAAAGCGGAAATGTTACCGGCAACGGTTCCATGGTCTATGCCTCTAGCTATGGCGAGCTTAACGCCGAGAACTTAGCCAAGCTCGTCAAAGACGAGATTGCCTACTGCAAAGAGGAAAGGGAAGAGGGTGCCGTCTTATTAGAGAACGACGGCGTCCTTCCGTTAGATTCTTCGGTCAAGAACGTCTCCTTGTTCGGGCGCGCTTCCTATGACATCATCTATAAATCCCATGCAGGCGGAGGTATTGTCTCCGCAGCCTCTGCCATCTCCTTGAAGAAGGCAAGGGAAGACTCAGGCTTCAAAGTCAACGATACTCTCTACAATGCCTATGCCGGCTCTTCCACAAAGAGAGTCAAAGGATCCAAAGAAGAAACCTCCCTCATCGGAGAAGAGCAGGCCTCTTTCTATACGGACTCTATCAAGCAGAGCTTCAACAGCTACAAGGATGCTGCCATTGTCGTCCTCTCCCGTGATTCCGGAGAAGGACAGGACTTCAACAAGAAAGATGCCGAAGGTCTCCCGCAGCTTTCTCTCCATCCGTCCGAGAAAGACAGGCTGACAAGGATCAAGAACGCCGGATTCAAGAAGACCATCGTCTTGATCAACTCCGGCAATGCGAGGGAAGTCAGCGAATTAAAAGAGTATGGCGTCAATGCCGTCAGGTGGATTGGAGAACCCGGCCGTTATGGATTAGCCGGTGTCCCATCCTTATTAAAAGGAGAGGCCAATCCTTCCGGACGTTTAGTTGACACTTATGCAACCGATTCTCTCTCTGCACCGGCTATGGCAAACTTCGGAGACTTCACTTTCCAAGGCAGCGATAGTGCTAAGTATGTCGTCTACACCGAAGGAATCTATGTCGGCTACAAGTACTACGAGACCCGTTATGAGGACAGCGTCCTCAACCGCTTCGGAGCCTCCTCCGATGTCGGAACCTTCGCTTCCAAAGGAAACTCCTGGAACTACGCCGATGAAGTCAGCTATCCTTTCGGACATGGCTTGTCCTACACGACCTTCAGCCAGACCTTAGATGATTTCAGCTATGATCAGGCCAAGGATCAGTATGTTGCGACCATTACGGTGAAGAACACCGGAAACGTCGCCGGAAAGAGCGTTGCTGAACTCTATAGGCAGTCTCCGTATACAGACTATGACAAGGCTAACAAAGTCGAAAAGTCCGCTATCCAGATTGTCGGATTCGGAAAGACCAAGACCTTGAAAGCCGGAGAATCCGAAACCAGGAAGATCACCGTCGACCGCTATCTCACCGCTTCCTATGACTGCCACAATGCAAAGAGCTACATCCTTGATGCCGGAGATTATTACTTCGCTTTAGGTGATGATGCCCATGATGCCTTGAACAATGTTCTCTCGGCCAAGGGTTATAGCAGTGCCTTAGTCGACTTTGACGGAAACAAGGTTACCGGAAACAAAGACAAAGCCTACAAGTACACGTTATCCGAAAGGGATACACAGACCTACAAGAAGTCCCATTATACGGATGAAACGGTTACCAACGTCTTCACGGACGACTATGCAACCGATGCCAATGACTTCTATGATGATGATCCGGTTACCTACCTCACGCGTCAGGACTGGGCCGGCACTTTCCCGACTGCCCCGACGGTCCTTACCATCAACGACAAGATCACCAAAGCCAGGGTCTCCCGTTATTACGAAAAAGACAGCAATACCGCTGGACTGACTCAGGACCAGATCAATGGCGTGGATGCTTCCATCCAGTTCAAGGACAGGTATGGAGTCGCCTATGATGATCCAAAGTGGGATACCTTCCTCTCCCAGCTTTCTATCCATGACAGGGCTTTGATTATCTCCGATTCCTTAGGACAGGGTGCTATCACCTCCGTCACCAAGCCGGCTAACAAGAATGCCGACGGACCAGACGGATATGGTAGGAACTACCGCTACGGAGATCAGGAATCCCCGACCTGCTATAACATCCAGAACCTTGCTTCTTCCACCTGGTCCACCGAAAGGATGGCCAAACGTGGTTCCTTCTACGGAGAAGACTGCATCTACTCCCGTGGTCAGATGGCCTGGGCACCTGGATTAGATATCCATCGTACTCCATATGGAGGACGAAACTTCGAATACTCTTCCGAGGATGGTTTGTTCACAGGTATCAGGATGGCTGCTGAAACCAAGGCAAGGGCTGAGAAAGGTGTCATTGCCTCTCCGAAGCACCTCTTTGGAAATGAGCAGGAAACAAACCGTTCCGGAGCCTGCACCTTCTTCACCGAGCAGACTGCCCGTGAGCTCAACCTTCGTGCCTTTGAGATTCCGTTCACCAAAGGAAAAGCAGGAGGCGCCAGGCTTGCGAGGAACCGTATCGGATGCAAGAGGTCTCCGGTTGCCAAGACGACTTTGACGAACATCCTTCGCAAGGAATGGGGATTCACTGGCATCTTAGTCACCGACTCTTCCGGCGCTGAGAATGATCGTATTCCGACTGTCGAATCCTTATTAGCCGGTACGGGAAGGTTCTGTCTTGCCCGTCGTACGACGACGATTGAAAAAGCAATCACGGACAATAACGACAGCTACCTCTATGAAGTCCTGAAGGAAACCAACCACCGCTTCTATTACAACTATGTCAACTCTACTCTGATCAATGGCTTAGCAACCGACTCGGTCGTCAGCGATGTCATCGGATGGTGGCAGCCGACTGTCATTGTCATTGACTCTCTCTTAGGTGCTCTCTGTCTTGCCTCTGCAGGATTCTATGTCTACTTCAAGTTCTTCAAGAAAGAGGATGAGAGCAAAGCAAAGGAGGAAAACTAAGATGTCGAAGATATTCAAAAGAAGCTATCTTGCCTACGGCAACCTGATTGCAGCTCTTCTCTGCCTAGTTGTTGCCATCCTTGGTCCGATTACAAAGGGCTTTGCAGCACACACCTTCGCACCCTTCGCCTTAGTCCTATTGATTGTCGCTGTCCTTGTCTCCCTTGCTTCCTTCTTCCTTGACCAGTCCTATCTCCCGCTCATCTCTTCCCTGATTGTTGCCTTCGCATTCGGAATCGTCATCTACTATTCCCTCCCGATCTTCGCAGATAAGTTCAATAACCTCAACTTCCAGAACGGAGAGTTCTCTGCTGTCCTTCTCTACTGCATCCTCTCTGGCATCGCCCTCCTCTTCTCCATCATCCCCTGCTTCGATAATAAGAAGTAAAGCAACCGAAAACCCCTGCCATCCAAAGGCAGGGGTTTTCTTTTCACCTAGGAAATTGGTTATCTTAATTTCTTCTCTCTTACCCTGTACTTCTTGCTCTTTCCTCTTCCAATAGATAGAAGAAGACCATTCTCAATCCTCTGCCGGGAAAGGAGATAAGCTCTCGTGCTCTTGATATCAAGAAGCTCCTGCAGTTTCTTCTCATCGATTTCATCATAGATAGCTAAATACTCTAGAACCTTCTTCCTCTGTTTCGTAATGGGTTTGTTTTTACTCTCAGTCCCAGTAGATACCCTACTTGTTTTCTCTATCGTATTCTGATTCGGTAAAATTATCTTAAAGACATGAGGAGTCACCTCAATCTTCGGTTGCACAGGACAATCCTTATAAAAAGAAAAGATTTTCCGGATGCCTGTTCCATAGGCTTCCACAAAACGAAGACGATGGAAGACCTGGGCAAGATTTGGATTTCGTAATTCTGAGATTCCTGTCTTAATATCCTCAATAGATAAGAAAGGAAGCAATCCACCTAAGGAAATAAACTCCATCTGTTTCTCATTGATATTGATAATAATGCTTCCGCTATAGCTATAGTCCCGATGAATCACTGCATTCCTTAGTGCTTCCCGGATAGCTTCTTTGGGATAGTCTGGCTTATCCACTCGGACTAAGCCATCAAAGGCAGAAGCGACATGATTCGATAAGGAAAGATAGTCAAAACAATCCTTTAATTGTTCAAACAGAGAACCTGTAAACTCCTTAGAATCATGAAAATTCAGATTGTCATCATCATCAAAAACAGCTGCTTTAATCGTATAAGGACATTGATCGGATAGAATCCAGGCAAGATTTGTATATAAATCACGTCTTGCATTTCTTAATCCGAGTCCAATCTGTTTTTCGTCAGAAAACTCAATGCCGATATTCTCGAAAGCAGATTTCATATTTGCAAACGTCAGTTTCTGATTCCTAGATGTTCTTCTTTCAAAATCATCGCCATCCGATTCCTTGATCCTCTGTCGGATCCTGTCCTCAGAAGCCGGGACAGAGGAAGCTCCTTGTCGAACATAAACACCAGATGGTTTTAATCCTCTTTTTTTCAGATAATACGGCTTTGAAGTCCCTTCCTGGACTTCAATCCGGATTACTTTATTATCTTGAAGCACATAACGAACAAACCTTGTTACATCCGGAGAAATAGCATCACGAACACCATTCGTAATTCTTGTGTAAGTATCATCAATATCCTCGATGCCAATCGGATTACCAAGATTATCCACTCCAAGATAAAGGACGCCTCCTTCTGTATTGACAAAGGCAATGATTTCTTTATAAACCGTCTCACTCCTTTGAGACTTAAATTCGATTCGTTCATTTTCAACCATAATTATCACCCTACCTAGTTATTTTATCACTTTTTTCATATTTGAAAGTGATTTTTCACTATTCAGCATGAATTTTGCTTTTTTCTACTTTATTCAAGCTTCACCAAAAAGAAGGGCTTATAGCTTTGATAATTTTAGTCAATCGTGTTTTACCCAAATGAATTTTGGTAAAACTTATTACTGCCATGGAAAAAGAGCTATCTTACTGACTATTGACAAATCATAAGCAGTAAATTAAATTATTTGTAATTCGTATTTTAGTAAATTATGTTTTACAAAGAATATAGTTTATTTAGTTTATATAGTTTAGGAGGCAAAATTCATGAATTTTATAGGAAGAATTCAAGAACAGAAAGCAATTCAAAGACTGCTGGATAAAAAGGGATATCAAGCAGGAATCATTTATGGACGCAGACGAAGGGGAAAGACAGAACTGATCAAGCATGTTCTATCCAATAACAGCATGCCGTTCATCATGTTCCAATGTAAGGAATCTAGCGAAGAAGATAATGCTCGGTTATTGACAGAGCAGATACGGAGCATACTAAATATGCCTTATTTGTACTTCAATCGCTTCAGGGAGGCTGTCTCTTTCCTCTTTGATTATTCCAAAGATCACACCCTCTGTCTTGTTCTAGATGAATACCCCTACATTCGGAATCTAATAAAAGGATGCGATTCTCAGCTTCAGAACATCATTGATAAATATGCAAGGTCCTGCAATCTAAAGTTTTTCCTTCTTGGAAGCAGCATCCAGACCAGGGAAGACATTCAAAGCCAGAGCAGTTCCCTTTATAGGCGATTCCATCTTTCGCTTCTGCTAAAGCAGAGGGACTACTTTGATTCTGCAAAATTCTATCCTTCCTTTTCATTAGAAGACAAAGTAAAACTCTATGCTGCCTTTGGAGGAGTTCCTTTCTATAATGCACAAATCAATGAAAAAGATACAGTTAAAGAGAATATCATACGCTTAATCACAGGAAGATTCTCTGGCTTAAATGACTTCCTTGATACCTATTTAAAGCAGGAACTCAGAAAGGTGAACAATGCGAATCTGGTGTTCGATAGCATTGCAACAGGAGCTTTTCACTATAGTGATATCCTATCTAAATCAAAGATTGAATCATCCCCGATTCTAAATAGTGTTTTACAGAAATTAAGGAAGATGGACCTCATCGAATATATTTCACCCATCAACGCCAAAGAAGATAAGAAAAAATCAGGATACCTATTAACGGATTCCTGTCTTCGGTTCTATTATCACTATTTATCTAGAAACGAATCCGCTCGAGCAGTTCTTAGCGAAGAAGCTTTCTATAATCAGATTATTGATCAGGATTTCAGCCGTTCCTTTGTACCAAAGACTTTTGAGGAGATGGCAAAGCAGTACCTGATTCGAAGGAACCAAAAGGGAGCTTTAAACCCAATGCTGTATGATATCGGCACCTATTGGTACGATAACCCAAAAGAAAAGAAAAACGGACAGTTTGATGTCGTAGGTAAAACAAAAGATGGTTATGTCTTCTATGAATGCAAGTACACCGAAAAACCGATTGATGACAGCATAATCCATGAGGAAATCAAACAGGTCAAGGAAACAACACTGAAACCCGTCCAATACGGATTCATCTCAAAAAGCGGATTTAATCTGAAAAATAAGTATCCGTATCAGTTTATAACCTTAGAAGACAGGTATCAGGACTAAATTTTCTTGTTCTTATATTAGTATTGTTGCTCGTTCACATATAATACCGAAACAAGAAATCAGATCAGCTCACTTCCATAATTCTGCGCAAAAGAGTGCCATTTCTCTTGCCTACCGCATTTGTTTTAACTTGAATATTTTCTAGTAGAATTTATTCTAGTTAATTTACTTACCTACCAAAGGAGCATCAAAGACGATATTTTACGGAAGAGAAGAAGAACTGAAAACGCTCAAAGCCTTCTATGAAGCTCCAGGATTAAAAGGAGCTATCCTTTATGGAAGAAGAAGACAAGGAAAATCTTGTCTATTAAAAAAATCCAGGGAAGATTTCAAAGGAAGAAAAATCTATTACCAGTGCTTAAAGGATGTCGATAGGAAAAACGCATCCTCCTTAATTGGAGTATGCAAATCACAAATTGAAAACTTCCATAGGGCAGGAACGCCCACTTTTTCCGATGTCCTAAGCGAAATCTTTTATCTTTCCAAAGAGCAGCCAATTCTATTGATCTTAGATGAATATCCTTATATCCAAAACCGAGAAAAAATTGATTCATTTCTCCAAAGACTCAGGGATAACAATCAAGATAGCAAAAGGAAAATCATCCTTTCTGGGTCCTATGTCGATATCAGGACAAGCCTGATTGATATTGCAAACCCTCTCCATGGACGTTTTGCACTAAAAAGGAAGATTGATTCCTTTGATTACAAAGACAGCAGTCTTTTCTATCCAGATGCAACGGATGAAGAGAAAATAGGATACTACAGTGTCTTTGGAGGTACCCCTTATTACTTAGCAAGGATCGATCCAACGATTGGATTGGAAGGAAACATCAAAAAATTATTTTTGAATCCTTTTTCCCCCTTGGAAAGGGAAATCAATTCCACCATTGAGACAGAATGCTCGAAGATTGCAAATGCAGCCTTTCTTCTATCAATAATTGCTTCAGGTAAGCACTCGTATACGGACATCAATAGTGTCTTCCGCTCCCAAGTGAAGAATTCCGACATCAACTATCTTTTTTCCCGGCTGATTGATAGGGGCTATATACAGAAAGAGCATGCCTTAAACGATAAAGACAAGCGGAAAGCTTACTACAAACTCAGCGATAACCTTATTTCCTTCTATTACCACATCATCTATCCAAACATAGAGCAGAAATCTTTTTTATCTTCGGATAGGTTCTTTGATGTCTACAGGAAAGAAAAACTCTATTCCAGTTATATTCCGATGGTGTTTGAGAAGATTTGTAAGGAATATCTGTTACGAAAAAACCGCCAAGGAAAGCTGAATCCTTTCTTTACGCGTATTGGTTCCTATACCTATAACAATCCAAAGAAGAAAACAAGCGGACAATTCGATATCGTAACAGAAGACTCCAAGGGTCTGACCTTCTACGAATGTAAATACACAAACGAAAAAGTGGGAAGGGATGTTGTTTCAGAAGAGAAAGAACAGCTATCTAAGGCAGGACTAAACTATTACAGACTTGGCTTTTTCTCTAAGTCCGGATTTCAACTTCCTAAAAGCGAAGCTGACTACATCCTCTATGACTTGCACGACTTATTCTGCTGACAAAAACACAAAAAGAAAATATCCATTCATGTCCCAAAGATACAAATTAAACCATTCTTATTTCTTCTCTTGAGGGTGTTCGTAACGAATATATTTATAATAGCAAACCAGCCAAGGAGATGGTCCTTGGCTGGTTTGAATTGACTTTATTTCTAAAGAATCGACTCAGTATCCTCACTTACCTCTTCGACACAAGTCGGATAAAGGACAAGATGAGGACCATCATCTTCCGTGGCAACAGAGACTTCGACCTCTAAGGTAATCGTCTGCTCATCGCCATTATCATCCCTGTAAGTGACACCTGTCTTCTGATAGAGAGTATCACTGGCATCAACAAGCTCATCCTCGGTTGGATTAGCGACCTTCGTATATCCTTCTTCCACCAGCTTTGCCTCATAAGAAGTACGCAGAGAAGTGATATCCGCTAAGGTAATATTCTTCTGCGTTACAGGAGTCGTCCTAATTTCGAAGAGATTCTGATCGCTTTCGGAGCTAGGAATGAAGGAGACGTTCGCATAACAGGATCCAAAGGCAGGGATATTCTGTAAGACATCAAGAGATAAAATATCGTCTTTCAGGACAGAGAAACCATCCTCGTTGTTTGTGAAATAGTCACCGAAAGTAAGTCCGTCGCAGTTCTCGTTGATAGAAGAATACCTGATTGGATCATCTACCTTATTGAAATCAGAATAAAGAACACGGTATCTCCGGGACTGGTTCTCATTGATGATCTGGATGAATTCATTGTCGCTCTCATCGCTGATGGCGATGGAGAGGTCCTTCCTCTCCATGGAAACATCTGCAAAGGAATCGAGATAATCAAAGTTTTCCTTTGAGAAGTAAGCTGGAAGAGAATCTTTCAGGTGATAGATAGCTACCTTGCTTCCGGAGTTCTCGTTTCTTGTATAAGTCTTATCAAAGAAGAGAGAGGAAATCTGTGGAGCAGACAAAGCGCTGGAGAGATTTCCTTTGATAGCCTTGCCATCCGGATAACGTTCGTCATTGATGACAATACAAGATTGGATATCTCCGTTATCGGCTTTCGAGAGTCCGGACTGGGATAAAAGGTTCCCATTTCCGTCATAGGCATTAATGGCAATGGAGTGTTCCTTATCAGCTTCCCTTTCATAGACTGCAGACGGGACAAAGTCCCCGATATCTTTATCATACTTCGAGAAGGTAGACTTCCTATTGTAGTTTCCGTTATTGATCCACTCCCTTCCTTTTGTAAAGAGAGAGTCTTCTGTTCCTTCTAATGGCTTTACTTTGATGACATTCTCGCTTCCTGTCAGAACCGTACCTTCTGCTACCTTTGTTTCATAGGAGTCATCTGTGCTTCCTTTGATTTTGAAGGATATCGAGTTCACTCCGTCTTTGAGACTGAACTTAAAGTATTCAAGATTATCTTTTGAAGTCTTCAGTTCACTTGCCAACAAGGCAAAGGAAGCGGAATCCTTGGACAGAGAATAATCCGTTCCGTCTTTGACAAAATCCGTTTCCTTAGCAGAGAGGAAGGCATTCGAATATTCCGAGAACTTCTCTGTTCCCGTGTATTGAATCTTCTTGACTTCGTTATGGAAGTTCAGATAGCAGAGAAGGAGGCTGTCTCCTTCTCCTTTTTCATAGAACTCCTTCTGTTCAGAGAAGATATCCCCGTTCAAAGAATAAGAAGGCTCAAAGTAGCTGAAACTATCTTCTCCTGAGCTGAGATAGCCATCTTCTGTCACTGCACTTTCAAGCGTGTTCTCATAGGTGAGCTTAAAGTTCCTGGTATATCCCCTCTTTAACGACTCAAGGAAAGAAGCTATCGGACTCTTTTCGCTTGTCGAAGCGCTTGGCTGAGTCTCACTCACGATATCGCTTTGTTTAACTGTCGTAGACAGCTTACCGCTATTAGAAGGAACGACAGTAGTAGAATCATTCGTCTTCTTGCCACAGCCTGCAAGGAGAAGCGAAAGCATCATCAAAGGCACAAACTTTTTCTTTTTCATATACAAACCTCACTAACTCTATTCTAGCATAGTAAAATCACATCGGCACAATAACATTGTTTTGTGTATTGAACTGATTTGAATCTAGAATTTTTATAATCAAAGCTTTCTGCTACGGTTTTAACGATGTGATTGGAGCAACATAGACTCCGTCTTTTCTCATATAAGCCGCATTTGTAAGGCCACAGATAACACAAAGAGACTTTGCTGGGATACCGCCTGCTTCACAAATCGAGTCATTGATCTTAACCAGATTCTGTGCTGCATTATCAATCTGATTCGCACCAAGCTTGATTTCAATACCACACCAAGAACCATCCTCCCTTTCAATCACGACATCCCTTTCCTGGTTCTTATAATCCTGGTAATGGTATAACTTAGCATTCCTGTTTTCGGAATAGGTCAAAAGATCTCTTTCTACCAAAGATTCAAACAAAAAGCCAAGTAATTCTAAATCATTCCTTAGTTTGTCTTCGGTTAGTTTCAGCAAAGCACAGGGTATGGATGGATCTACAAAATGATGCTTTTCACTTTGCTTCACGCGTAAAGAAGAACGGATACTATTCGCAAAAGGAGGTATATCCTCCGTCAGATACAAGCGACGAACCAAATCAAGATAATCTGAAATCGTATCGGTATTGATATCATCCAAATCTTTTTCTTTGATATCATTTTTCAAGACACGATTCGTTGCTGTTGTTGCTTCATTTCTTGCCAAAGAACGCAGAAGAAGCTCAAATTTATGTTTATCTCTTTTTATGTTATCGGTTTTATAAATATCCTCATTCAAAACAGACTTCCTATATTCCCGAGAAACAAGGACGCCCTCATCCACAGTCCTATTCCTAGTTGCAGGCCAGCCACCAATCAAAACCAAGTCGATAATTCTACGCAGACCAATATCGCCTGTAAGTAAATCATTTGTATGATTCTCGCAGATATTCTTTAATGACACCTTTCCATCCGAAACGCCATATTCAAACAAAGACATCGGTCTCCTTCGTAAACGAGCAATTCTTCCAGTACCTGCATGAATATATCGTCCCTTATTGACTGTTGCAGAACCAGCCAAAAGGAACTGTCCTTTTTCCATTGACCTATCCACTCTTCCTCGGACTGCATCCCAAATAGCGGGAGCCTCCTGCTATTCATCAATTAAGCGAGGTGTACTTCCATCCGGTACTAGATCTGGATCCGTTTCTGCAATTCGTTTATTATTAAAATTACCTTTTGGATTGGCTAGAAAAAACTGACTCTGGGAATGAACCCTGCTAGTCCTAGTCTTTCCACACCATTTTGGGCCTTCTATCAGTACAGCACCGAATATTTTCAAATAGGTATCAATCTTCTTATCGATGACACGTGCCTTATATTCTTTAAGTTCCATTTTCTTTTCCTACTACTATGGCTTTAGAATATTCCATGTGTTTTGTCAATTCTATTCCGTACGTTTTTTTGTTCACTCCCCAATAGCAATTCAATCCTGGAATATGGGCAAACAAAAGATGGGGTATATAGACCAGCTAAAAATCTTCTACTATTTATAGAAAGTCAGGAAAAATCAATAAGCTATTTTTCTTTCAGTTCTTTGCTTTCCTTGGTCCTATCCTTCTTCAAAAGGAAGAACAGATCAATAAGAGCAAAAACAAGCACAAGAATAACGGCGCCTAACATTAAATAGGGCAAGAGGAAACGATGCGGGAAATAGCTCCTTCCTTGCACGACATCGACTAAGGAAGAAGAGAAAATACGATTGCAGAAATAAAGAATCAGTTCTGAAACCCCGATTGCAAGAGAAGAGGAAAGAAGAAATGAAAGCAGATGGAGTAGCGTATCCTCCAAAAACAAATTCTTTCTCTTATATCCCCTGCTTCTTAAAAGCAGGTATTTTTTCTTGTTTCGGAAAATAAAGGCAATCCTGAAGACAAGAGAGGTCACAAATACAGCAAGAAGGACAGGAAGTCCGAAATACTGAAAAGCAGAAAGATAGGAAATGTTCGAATACCCGGGTGTTCCATCTATATGAAGAACTAGATAAAACGCACCCCTGTTATTATATAATTCCACAATCGATGTGAGATGAACGTCTTTCCTATGGCTTTTCCTAAACTCCCGATTCGAAGTTGTATTCAACAGGTAATAACAATAGTATTCCTGATTCTTTTCCGTTTCCGGATCGGCCATGCCAAGCAAGGTGTCTTGAAGGAAGTAGTAATAAGTACCTCCGTTTGTATCAAGCTTATAGCCTTTCTTCCTTGCCTTTACACTGGCCTCGTCAAGCTCATTCCATTCCCGCCCCTGATAAACGCCGACAATGGTTAACGGAAGATGCCAATCGTTCTTTTCAAAAATTAAAGAAGATACTTTTTCAAAGATGCCATTCCTATCAAGAGCAGGGAACCGCTTGCAATAAATAGAGTAAGAGTAGTTTGAAATCCTGATTTCATTTTGATTTTCAGGATATCTTCCTATCTCATTTTCTTTTTCATCCTTTGCTAGGGAAATCGAATACTGCTGGAAGGAACTTCCAGTAGGAATCAAGGCAAGATCATAGAAATCCGTTCCAATATCTGGGTTCCTACCAGAAAGGTCCTCATGTTTTGCATAGAACCATTCTCCAACCTCCAGAGAAGGATTGTCCTCTTTGCTGCAATAGAAGGCAGCTGCATTTTCTAAGTACGTTGTCTCCTTAATCTTATTTAGGTCTGGATTCACTCCATCATAAGAAAGAACGTTGCCAAGAGAACTTAATGTGCTTCCAAAAGCCGTGAAAAGAAAAGCAAAGAGGAACAGAGTCAGATAATAACCAAAGTTCCGCTTGATGCCTCTTGAAAGGAGAAAAGAACTCTTATGTTTCTTCTTTGCAGAAACGTAAGAGTTTTTTTCTTCAAGTCTCACGTTGCCTTCTAAGTTTCCGTGGCTCCTTGTCAAAACATGTCCCTGATGAATCAAGGGACTATTTTCATGTGTGACAAATAAAACCAGTGAATCATTAGAAAGACTTTGAATGCTAGATTCAATAATAGATGCACTCTTAGGGTCCAGATTCGAGGTCACTTCATCCAAAAGACAGACTTTTCTCTTATCATATAAGACTCTTGCAAAACTCAATCGCTGTTTTTCACCAGAAGAAAGCTCCGATGCTTTTTGATTTGAAAGCTTCTCAAGTTCAACTTGCTTTAAGCATTCCCTGGCTTTTTCTTTGTCTTGTTTTGTAAAAGGAAGCAAAAGATTCTCCAGACAGGTCAGATTATCAAAAACAAGGGATGACTGATGAACCAGAAGGATATTCTCTTCTTGAAATCTGGCAATCTGGCGCTTCGACAAAGCTCTGCCATCAACGCTTAGCATCAACGAATCCGCCTGAATCAGTCCGGAAAGGACTTCAAGAAAGGTGCTTTTTCCTGACCCGTTCTTTCCTGTAATCAGGAAAAGACCAGTATCCGGAAACGAGATGTTCTGAATATTAATAGAAATATTTGAATACTTATCGAATTTCAGTTGATCAATGGTAATCATGATAAGTCTGGGTTAAACACATTCAAATTAAAGCTCTTGTGATAGGAAATTGTTTTTCGGTTCAAATAAGCACCTATCGTAAAGTCAACATCCGTGTGGAAAGTCGCATAGATATCATATCCTTGGGTAGCATCAGCAACTTTAGATTCGAACAACATCCCCGAAGAAATAATTGCTGTTTTTTCTGTGATGCCACTTCCACTCAGGTTTGTGATATTCATTCCATATCCATTTAAATTCTCTAGTTTTTTTGCATCAATAGATGGGTAAGATTTGGTATAAGTCTCAGAATACTGGTAGCCTATATTAAATCCTGAAGAAAACTGACCATCAGCTTTTGCTCCAAAGCCATCCGTGCCAGCACCTATTTCGATAGAAGATGTTCTTCCCCAATCAAGCCCTATGGTAAACCCAGAAGTGATTGTCTTAAATTCTGGTTTGTTTTTCGGCCAGTAGTCTAATCGTTTCGGGGTAGGCGTAGTGAATGAACCATAATGACTCTGAGAGGTATAGGGTTCGAAATAGTTCTGAACTGTAGCATTTTTGCCAACCCAATGTTTATCATAATTACTTCCGATAGCTACACAACCGGGTGTCAGTTCAATTTGTTGCTCTATTTTGAATAAATGATTGAATCCATGTGAAAAATGATAAGCTCTTGTTTCGGCAGTAAGGTAACCTAATTTGTCAATGCTAGCCGTTTCATCTTTCCGTAAAATCAGTTCCCAGTCTGTTGAAGAATTCTGATTGGATAATACAGTCTTGGTCTCTACTTTTTCTTTTTTGATTTCTTCATGATTTAAGAAACAACAAGGCTTTCCCCAAGAACTAAAACTTTGCCTAAAAAGAGTTCCGAAACAACAAATCCCAAGTAGGTGAGCGATTCGCACAGACGTTTTTATCATCACAACTCCCCCCCTTTTTTCCTACATATTAATACGCGAATACTTTATAGTCAAGAAAAATATGTTTTGACTACAACAGATAATAGTCATCCTGACATTACGCGTATTCACTTAGCAACACAGGGAAGAGTCGAATTACTGTCACCAATAGTAAGCACTGTGCCTGTTCCAGTCGCCTCAATCCAATAAGTCCAAGATGGGAACTTATATTTGTTCTCACGTTCCACACCCGTAATAACATAGTAGTCATCTTTATTTCCAGTCTTACCATAATAGTAGGATTCCACTTTTCTTAATCCAGAAAGGAAATCAAATCCAGATGAATTAAGGGCAGCATTAAATTTGATGTCACCTGTGGCCAAGCCAGCTAATACCTTAATAACCGATTTCTGATTGATGGATAAAGTCTTCAGTTTATTGACACCATTCTCATCCTTATCATAAGTGACTTCAACAGGCAAAGTATTCGTAAAGGAAATAACACTCGTTCCTAAATCAATAGAAGAAAGATCCGCATTCAAAGAAAACTTCTTGTCCTTTTCAGAATAAGACATACTCTTAATCCTTTTCTCTGGAACAATACTAGTTCCCGCAATGCCACCCTTATCCGAAGAATCATCCGAATCAGAAGAACTGGAGCTGTTTTCAATCTGATCAACCAAGTAGCTCTTCCAGGCAAAAATGCCAACACCATTCTGTTCTGCTTCAAAGTTAAGACCAATCGCACAAAGATAATATCCGATATGGGCAGTCCTCTGCTTCTGTGTGACAAGCCAGACCTTCGTCTGATTCGAATAATGTTTGACAATAAAACAATCCGCAGTCTTCGGACGGATATAATATTCCGTCTTTGTTCCGCCAGAATCGACTAAGATATATCCTGTTACATTCGCTTTATTCCCGTCCGTGCCTTTCTCAACATGGACACCCGCTGTGATATTGGCAGAAATAGAAACCGAATCAATGCCAATAATCTTCAAATCCACATTCAGAGTACCGCTCAGATAGAAGTCACTCTGATCGGTCGTATTCAAAAGCAAGGAAGTCCTGATCGGAAGCGAATTGAAATCGATGGATTTTCCTTTGAAGTCATCATTGAAGGTATTCGCATACTGAGAGAAGTCAACATTCTGATTCGACAAAGAAAGAGAACCCGTAATCTGCTTCTTCGTTTCTTTGGAAGACCCATCGGCCTGTTCTTCACTTGAAATCATCAAGGAATCGAATTCGATGGAAGTAATCTTCCAATCCGATTCACTCATCGTCTGATACTTCCTGATAACATCACTCGTTCCAGAAGAAGAGGAACTAAGCAAAGAGTTCTCTAAGACAATATGAATCTTTCCAGAAGTAATCTCGACCGAATCAATTCCATCCAATAGAGAAAGGAAAGAGACAATATCCGGAGTCGAAGATCCTTTTGTCGTCTCGATTTCATCTTTCTTATCCCTTATCCTGTTATAAATCTGAACAATCGGTCCAAGATAAGCATAGAAAAGGTTCGTCTTCTTGATGTCCTGAATCTGGCTCGTCCTGTCTTCAATCGCTTTGTTCCCCATCAATACACCAAGATACGAAGTATCTTTTGCAGTCCCTTTGTTATCCTGATGATAATACTTGATGCAGAGATTATCTTCGACATTGTTCTGGTATGGAGCCCTGTTCTTGGAATAATAGAAATCAATCGAAGGATCATAGCTATACTCATCCCTGTCAATATGAAGGTCACCTGCATACTGACTATTCAGATAATCGAAATTGATGTTGCCATCGATTCCAAGCGGATAGCTATCCGTATTAATCCTGTCTTTTACAGTAACGGATAAAGATGCCGAGAACTGTTTTTCATTACCCGGCAGAAGATCAAACAATCCTGTGATAAAGAAAGAGAATTGGTTCACTTCTTTACCAGCAAAGTCACTAGTATTGAATTTAGTGGATCCATCCAGATAAGTCCTATTCTGAATCGATATATAGTCCTTCCTTTTCAAAGTGATATTAAGAACAATATCTTCATATCCAAGTCCTAGCACAGAAACAGAAGTCAATCCATTCTCATCCAGTTTCCTAGTAAGCGTACCGCCCTTCTGGAAGGATGAATCAATCACCGATGGATCCAGTTCCAGAACCAACTGATTCTCGTCGGATTCCTCCTTGACTAAGACAAACTGGAAGAGAGTATCCAAGTCTAATCCGTTGGACAAAGAGAAAATCGATGCAAACTTATCAAGAATCTTATTCAGAGCTTCCTGAGTGTTGTCATCCGATTTCGTCAGCTTGGCAATACCTTCAGAAAGAGCATCAAAGACACTCGAAGCCTCTGTCTTAGTGATAGACTGCTTCCTTGCCTTATCGAGCGTCCTATAGGCAGTATCATCGAGATAACGGACATCTAAGTCATGATTCTTACATCCGCTTCCCTTAATGGCAAGAGAAGCGCCGATCTGAGGCTTGTTCTCATCTGCTAGGTCAAGCCTGGCTTCCCCAGCAAAATCAGCCGTCTTATAGCTGCCGTCATCATTCGTATAGCCTTTTTCAATCCTCTCAACAGAGAGATCCCTTCCAAACTGTTTCTTCTCAAGGTAAGGCTCTAATTGCTTGATAGCCGGAAGGATGCCATCATAGGTCCTTTGGTACTCTTCTTCATTGACAGTCTCAAAAGAGGGGCTAAAAGAATCAACCTTAAAGCAAAGAGAGACACTCTCGCTCTTGAAAGGAACATTCTCGACCTTGATCTGCTCAATCTCATTCTCGTTATTTTCAGTGTCTTTGTGGAAGTCGAGGGTAATCTTGGAGACCGCATCTGGATCATCACTCAAGCCAAAGGCCTTTGCCGAAAGATCAATGATGATTTTCGTACCATCGCTATTGGATGAAATGGAAGAGACAAGCTTCGTCAGACTTGAATAGTCACCATCTAACAATTTCTTGAACTCACAGTCCGAAAGAAGCGAAGAGATATTCTCAATCAACGACGTAGTATCACTGCTCTTGGAAACATTCGTAAGAGCATCGATGACATCCTTGACCTTCTGGTTCGTCAGATGTCCCTTTGACTGATTGTTGACGTTGATAAACGTCTTTTCCTTTTCATAATAAACAGCAGCCTGTCCCTTGATATAAGGATTACTATTATCTCCTTGGCTGATCTTCGCCTGGACTCTCTGAGAATCCGACAAATCCGCAAGAGCATCAATCCGGAACCCTTTTTCAAGGGAAGCCGCACTCGAAGTATCTTTCCTTGTGAAATCAAGGGAAGCCGCAAACGAAGCGTGCTTTGCCCTGTTGACAAAGGTAACAAACAGAGGATCCAATCCATCCCTGTTCACAGACTCAAGAGAAGAATCATAGCTTGTGACATAACTTGTCTTCAGGCTCTGTTCTCCTGTTCCGTTCAAGGTAACCTTGATTTTAGAGGATCCATCCTTACTATCAAAGGAAAGACCGTTCGGAGTAGAGACAGAGGTAAACCTAAGATTTGAGTCAGCACCCCTGACCAAAGTTCCATAGTCAGTATCGAAGGTAAAGGTATGACTTCCATCTTTGGATGAGACAACATCGCTGGACTGATAGATGCCATCCTGGATTTTGCCTAAGATTTCATTGACTTTATCTAAATTGTTTTCCGAATCAAGAACACTGCTCGTATCAATGTTAATCAGTCCAGAAGAAGATAAAACACCAATCCTGTCGCCAAGCGAACTTGCACTCCTTTTATAGATCTTAGAATCATACTCAATGGCGCCTTGTTTCTCATTGAGATAGACACCAAAAGGAAGACTCAGAGTATCCAAAGTCAGATTCCTATGTCCGGAAAGACTCTTATCGCCTTCCAGATAGGTCACGGCAAGGTCATTGCTCTGCAGCGAAAAAGGAGCATCCCTGCCCTCGATCTTCAGATCAAGGCTCTGGAAACGCAAAGAAGAGGAAGAAGTCAGCTGCTTTAGAAAGCAGCTGACTTTGTTTTCCACTGGATGCTGAATTGGAGTATTCTGCCAGTTCTTCTGGTTCTTTTTGTACCTTAATGGAGTACCAAAGCCAAGAAGGAAACAGGCGGAAGTTAACGCAAGGATGAATTTTCTCTTCATTGAGTCCTTTCAAATGAGGAGAGAAAGACTACTTCTTATCGATAAGCGCAATCGTCGGATTGTCCGAGGTATTGTTATCGGCGAAGGAGAGATAGTAGTAGCCTCCCTGACCTAAGAATTCGTGATGGTATTTCTGTTCGACTTTCGAATCGTCATTGATCTGATAATACTTCTTCTCTGTAATCTTAGCAGAATAGAGACTGCTGAGTTCACTGATATGATCATCTAAGACAAAGCCATTGACCTTATTCAGCTCTAAATCGATTCCGATCGAGGCAATGTCTAAGACCGAGACAACCTCGCCTTTGACCGAGAGAGAAGTGAAAGTTCCCTTATGGCTGGAGTTATCGCTGTGTCCTAAGACAATATTGATATCATTGCCAAGATTGATTCCGGTAACGCCTAAGTCAATCGTAGAAAGATTCAGTCCGAGATTGAAGGTGTTGTCCGAATCCTTATGGCCGGTCTTATCATAATTAACAATCGTCTCCGGAAGAATCGAAGTTCCCCTGATACCGCCATTATCAGTCTTGGCTGTCGTATCCTCGCTAGAAGGAGTATCGGTAGTATTCGTCTCTTCCTGCTTTCCATCTAAGCTAAGACCGTCTAAGGCAGCCACCAGTTCCGTCTTGATGGAATAGATGGATTCGCTCGATTCCTGCTTCGCATAATTGAGTCCGAAGCCAAGGGCATAGTATCCGAGATGCTTGATAAGCTCATTGGTCGTCACATAACGGATAGAACGGGAATCCCCGTCATCATAGTCAATCAGGACTTCGCCTTTATCCAACGTTTCGCTTCCTTCGACCATCGAATTGCTGTCGAAATAATAAGAAGTGGAATAAGAGCCATCAAAGTCGGTCAAATTGATATAGAACTTATAGTAGGTCTTCTCGCCCTTGGTGGAATCGCCGAAGTTGATTTCAGCAGAGAGTCTTGCCTTGACAACGAAGTCATTCAGAACCGGAATCTGGACTCTCAGCCTGCCATCCCTTGTGAAGACCTGCTTATCCGTGGTATTGAGTCCGAGCTCCAATAAGAGCGGGACATCATCCATAGAGATATATTTGACTTTGTCTGTCTTCTTAATTTCAGCCCTAGAGGCAACATCCACGTCTTTCGTCAAAGTCGTCACGCCAAGAGCTAAATCAAAGGTCCTGTCTTTGATGCGCAGGCTTTCAACGGAAAGACCTGTGATCTTACCGAGAGAAGTATCAAAGGTAAGATTGACTTTGACAACACTGTCACTTGCCTCGGTAATGCCGATTGCCTTGCAGTCAAGATCGATTTCGACCTTGCCATCCCTTAAGTCAATCTTAGTAACGTAGTTTGCGTTCCTGACCGTCTTAATCGGATCGACCTTGCCATCGATAATATCCTGCCTCGGCAGAGAAGAGACTGGCTTATTGATCTTCTTCAGCAAGGAAAGAATCAGGTTCTGGGAATGATTGGTAGAGACATTCTTGACCCTGTCGATTGCACTTGTGACAGTTCCCTTATAGAAGTTAATACCGATTGGATCGGCTTTGGCCGCATTTCCAGAGTACTGGACAAAGAGACGATCAGTCGCATCGCCCTTGGTATCGTCCCTGTTTGGATCATTGTAATCAAAGGCAAGCTTCGGTTTGTACTGATATTCATTGTCTTTGCCAATATTGACCGTCAGAGCACCATTGTACTGGCTGTCCTTGATGCTCCTGTTGATGTTACCAGTCAAGGCTGCCTTCTGGGTCTTGACCCTCTTCTCATCAACCGAATCCAAGTTGGCCTTTAAGCTCCTGGAATACTTCTGGTCACCCGTGAAAAGATCAAAGACACCATTGACAAGATACTCGAACTTCGAAACCGGTTCACCGGCATCCTGTTTGAACTGAGCTGCATCAAAGTCTTGACCATAGTATTTCACATTCAGCGGGGAGACATAGTTCTTGTATCCGATGTCGAACGTGAACTGATAGCCGAGAAGCTCAATGCCTGTCGCAGAGACTTCTAAGACCTTATCCTGACTGGTATTGGTCTTAACCGAAATCACACCTCCGTCTAAGCCAAGGAGCTCAGGAGAGACGGTCCTATTGAAGGTATGGTCTGGATCGTCTTCGTTTGCACTGATATCAATATAGGAATCCAGATTAGTAAGATTGAGACCATTCTCAACCGTGAAGATGTTGCTGATTGAATCCCTGACTTTGGATAAGACTGCAGAGACATCGATGGAAGTGCCGGTATTGGCATCGTTCCTCTTCTTCACGCCATCCCTGACAGCATCGACGATAGAACCGATTTCCGCCTTTTCCCTGTATTCTTTCCTGACATTGTCATAGGAAAGGTAGGCAGTATCATCCACCCTGCGGGCATCGAGATTGTGATCGATATCATCCCTCTTGGTATGAGCAGTGATGGCTGCTTCGATATCCAAATACTCTTTTCCAGGGTGAACGGTGTTCGGATCCTTATCGATGACCTTGGAGAAATCAGCATCGAGCAAGCCGTCAAAAGCATAGCTTGTCTTATACTTGGTATTTGAAATACCGATATTGTAGGCAAGGCCGAATTTCTTGTCGTCTGCCCTCTTGGCAAAGGAAGAAACAATGCCCATCGCTCCGTTATAGGAGGTATAGCCATCCTTGCTTAAGACTTTGGAAAGCTTTTCGGCTTTCAGATCATCGATACCGAATTCCAAAGACAGGGCATGGTCCTTCAAAGGAACATTGGAGACCTTTGCATACTTGAGTTCGATGCCATCCCGTCCTAATTCCTTTTCGGATGCATATTCGAGTTCGAGGACAATGTCATGTTCTTCATCATCGGCTAAGCCAAGTGCCTTCGAGGAAAGGACAACCTTTGCATAAGTACCGGTCGTATTGGTCTTCACTTCCTTCAGGAAGTCTTTATAAACCGAGAAGTCTCCGTTCAAAAGGTCTTTCAGCTTGCAGTCATTGAGCAGAGAAGCGACCTTGCTGACCACATTCCTGACATCGACGGTTCCGGTGACCTGGGAGAAGGAGTCCCTCCTTGTAGAAAGGGAAGAATAGTCAAGATATCCTTTCTTCTGTCCGTTCAGGTCGATAAAGGCAGTGTCTTTCCTTAAGGTTGCCTTAGCGGAGCCATCCACATAAGTATCCGTTCCGTTCTCATTCAAGGCAATCTGGAAAAGGTTGCCTTCTTCGCTGTCTTTTCCTTTCAAATCAGCAGAGACACGGAGAGTCGCATTCTTTGTCGTATTCGTATTATTGTCCGTGATACCGAGTTTCAGATTGGCATCAAAGGCCTTGCTCTTGGCAAGATTGAAGAACGTATAGAAAAGAGGATCCAGTCCGTCAAGATTGACAACATCCACGCCTTCCTCCTTCAGACTTGCGAGCAAGTCCTTAGAGACAAGGTTCGTAGTCGTAGACTGCTGTCCCTTGGCCTCGAGATGAATGACGATATTGGTATCCTCTGCCTTTGTGACAGAACCATCTTCGTTTTTCGTCTCTTTGCCTTTGATTGTGACATTCAAGTCTGCTTTGGCACCTTTGAAATAACAGCTCTTATCACTCGAAAGTGTGACGGTTCCAAGATTATCCGGAAGGGTCAGAAGGAAATCGTATCCATCGGCTGTGGCAGTCTCCTGAGCCTGGCTTAAGCAGTCCTGGATCTGGCCTAAGAGGTCATTCCTCTTATCCGTGATAGAGGTATCGCTGGAAGATCCTCCAAGAGAGGAGATGATTCCGGATAAGTCAAGGTCTGAACCGGTCGAAACAAGTCCGATGATGTCTCCGAGAGCATCATTGTTCAAAGTGAAATACTGTCCGTTCCGGCGGAAAACGACCCGATTGCTTGCAATATAGAGGTCCAAGGTCTCATCAGCAATGTTCTTGGTTGAAGATTCATCGACCTTCAGGTTGACTCTTCCTGAGAACTTCGGAGCAAAATCCGGAGTTTCCGTATAGGTCAAAGTAGAATCAAGATAGTTGAATGCAACCTTGTTTCCGCTAAGGCTGATGGAATAGTCCTTATAGAATCCGGAGATATTTGCACTCAAAGTATCCAGCTGAAGAGAGGACGAAGCTAAAAGATTGTTCAGAAGCTTGTCTTGATTGCTCCTGTTGTTCTCTTCGCCGCTTGAGCTGTTATTCTCGTTTTCCAGATTCTTGTTATAGATAAACTTACTGACACCATAGGAAGCTGCAGCACCGGTACCTAAGGAAATCGAGCTTGCTAAAGCAAGCAGGATAAGGCCATGGCGGTGTTTCCGCTTCTCTTCATTCGTCATCGTGTCTTCGTTTTTTCTGATTTTTTTCATTTGCTTAATCCTCTAGCATATGCTAATAATCTCGACTCGTCTTTCGTATTCTTGTCTCCGGTCTCCTCATGGGGAGAAGGGAAGGTAAGTACATTGTTTTCCTTGTCTTTGAAGGGGGCATCCGATGTGTAAACATAGGTTTCATCCTTCGAGACGCATTCGGCTTTGATACCTGCCCTAGCTGCAATATAGTTACAGGTCGTTACAATCTTGGTGATATTAAGGTTAGAGTCCAAAGTGAAGTCAATGGATACGGATTTGAAGTCCGGAAGGCTCTTCAATCCGCCGGTCCTCCTCCTCTGCCTAGCCATCTTCTTGTATCCGATGGTATGCTGGCTATCCCTGGTGATATTGACTAGGTATTTGCTGCCTTGCTTTGTCCACTTTGCTTCCGTAACGGAATCCTCGCTCAGATCGAAGTTGACAATTCCCGATTCCTGGGTGTTCCATCCAGAATCCACTGAGTTATAGGAGACAAAGTTCCGAACGCCTTTTTTGTCCTGAGAGATGAAGTATAAGGGGGCAACGAGCTTGCCTCTGGTATCCATCCTCTCATCATAGGTATACTCTTTCGCTTCGGCATTCTTCCACTTATCTGGAGTGCCTCCGGAATAGAGTTCAACTTTTCCGCCCTTGCTGTCATAGTAACGATCGGCAGTATGGACAAAGGATGAGGAAGAGATGTTCTGATTGAAATTCCTTTCCGGAGAGAAGTAAGTAAAGGCCTCAATGGCTTGCTTCGTGTTTCCGATTTTGACATTGACGACCTGAGTCCTATACCTGAGAGAGTACTTGGATAGATACCTCTTGTATAGTCCGGTATTCACTGCCCTGACAGCCTGGGCTTTCGGGGTCTTAGCATTTGCGCTGATATTGCTGAAGCTATTGTTCTTCTTTAGTGCAAGGTAATCGTATCCTGGAAACACGGCATCATAGTTGTTCTTGGGAGCCGTGTGGCCAAAGAGCATGAATCCAAGTGCGCCTACGCCTACACCAAGTGCAGCGAAAGCAGAGCAAAGGACAATCCTCTTCTTTTTCCTTGACCAAGGAGCTTTCTGCTTCTTTGACTTCTCACTTTCGCAAAAAGCCTCTTTCTGTTCATTCTGATTCATAATATCGTCATTTTATTCTGCAAAAGTATTATAAATCTATTTTGCAGCGGTAAAATAGTTTGTTTTTAAAACTATTTTGAAAGTTTATATTTAAATGAAAAAAGTATGATTTATCGATTCATTTTATTCGAAATCAGTTCTTTTTCCTTTGCCTTTTCATATTAGAAAGAAAAACACATTTTTTCAGAAAATGGTTGACAGAAAAATAAAATCTTCTTTTTATCTTATAATATAAGGATAAAAGAGGTAATCAGCATGGGCGCAAAGCAGAGAAGGATCGATGACGCAATAGCAAGAACCAAAGAACTATTCAAGGATGATAAGACAGGACATGGCGAAGATCATACTAGGCGCGTCTACCATCTTGCCCTGGATCTTGTAAATAAATCAAAGACCGACAGACCGAACAAGCTGACGGTGACTTTAGCGAGTATAAGGCATGACTGGGATGATCGAAAGCTCTTCGAGGAAAAGAGCCCTTTTGAGCATGCCTATCAGTTCAGGAATGAATATAAGCTCCCAAGGACATTCCAAACCCAGGTCATTGAAATCATCAAAGCCGTTTCCTTTAAGGGAAAAGACAGCATCCGGCCAAGAAGCATCGAGGGAAAATATGTCCAGGATGCCGATCGTCTTGATGCTATCGGTGCTATTGGCATCGCAAGAGCTTTCCAGTACGGAGGCAGCAAGGGACGCAAACTCTATGACAAAGAGGAAATCATCAATACGAACCCGAGTGAAGAAGAATATCGAAAGAATACCTTGTCTACCATAGCTCATTTCTATCAGAAACTATTAAAGTTAAAGAACAGGAGGAATACCCAGCCTGGAAGAGAAGAAGCCGAAAAGCGGACTGCTTATAGGATTGGCTTCCTCAAAGAACTCGAAGAAGAAATCGGAGAACCCCTCTATAAGGAACTCCATTAGTTTTCATTGACTCAAGAAGATTTCCTTTTACAATAGAACAGACATGAAAAAAGAAAAAGCACTGATTTCCGCTTGTCTTATCGGAGAAAGATGCCGCTATGATGGCAAAACCAAGAAAGTAGAAGGTATTTTAGGTCTGGCAAAATACTATGATCTGATACCAATCTGTCCGGAAAGAGAAGGCGGGCTGAAGATTCCACGTGACCCCAGCGAAATTCAGGAAGACGGAACCGTCAAGACACAAGGCGGAAAAGATGTCACGGAAAATTACAGAAACGGTGCTTGGTGGGCAAGAAGCATTGCCGAAGTATACAACGTAAAGCTTGCCATCCTCAAAGAGAATTCACCAAGCTGCGGAGTTCATTTTATTCACAATGGTCTGTTTGACGGCGGAAAAATCCCTGGACAAGGAATCACTGCGGAAACCTTGTCTAAGCATGGCATCAAGTGCATCAATGAAGAAGAAGCAAGGGAACTATTAAAAACCCTTGAAAACAAGAAAAACTGATGAAACCATTTTCTATAGCCGGAATAGAGATTAAAAACCGTTTTGTCTCAGCACCCCTCGCAGGATACAGCGATTATGCAAGGCGGAGAATCAACTATGATTACGGAGCAGGACTTCTTTATACCGAAAGGGAATCCTGTGAAGCTATCAGGCATAATTCCAGAATCAGCAAAAAGGAACTCAACGTCACAAGAAGAGACAAGGCAGAAGAACAAGGTGCACGACTTGCCCTGCAAATTTTCGGCGGAGATGCAAACCATGTACTAGAATCCATTCCGCTTGTCGAGCAAATGGCGGACTACGATTTTCTCGACTTCAACTGTGGATGTCCAGCTCCGAAAGTCGTCCGGCAGCAATCTGGCAGTTTCTGGCTGAACCGGCAAGATGAACTACTGGATTTGCTGAGACAGATGGTTCGAATTTCAAACCACCCCGTCATTATAAAAAGGAGAGTCGGTTTCAATGAAGTCATCGACAGGGTATCCTTATGCAAGAAAATCGAGGAAACCGGAGTCAAGGCTATCTGTATCCATGCTCGAACCCGGAAGGAAAGGTTTTCTCCTACCCTCCATTATGATGTCGTCAAAGCAGTAAAGGAGAACGTTTCGATTCCGATTATTGCGAACGGAAATATTGGTGCCGATAACTTCATGGATGTTTTAAACAAAACCGGTGCTGATGCTATCAGGGTTGCTACCAGAAGGATCGGATATCCGAAGATTTTCCAAGATAGGATTCGATTAGAAGAAGGAAGGACTCCCTTCCCGACCACCTTTGAAGGACAGATTCAGGATCTCGAAAAACACCTCGACTATATCTATGATACGAAAGACGATTTGACCGCTTCTCTGACAAGGCGCTCGATTGCCGTTCATTATCTAAAAGGATTTGAAAACGCAAAGAGCAAGCGAAATCAATTAGTTCACTGCAAAACAAAGAAAGACTACCTTGATATTCTAAAGCAAAGGTAAAGACTGAGGCCGCCAGGCCAAGAGCTAGTCCTGGGGAATCAAGGTCAATCGGCCCCTTGAAATCCGGTGACTAACCGACTAAACTAAGAATGAATTTTATTATTGCTGCAAGGTCTGAAAGTATGTCTAGGACATACCTGAGGATCATTGCAGCCTTTTTTAGTTTCACCCTGGCTTT
>DHKY01000009.1 GCA_002404995.1 Caryophanales bacterium UBA4682
CATCGGCGAGACGTTTATAAATAGACAAAAAAGCTTTAGAAAATCCTGCATTGCTCCGCCATCTGTTTTGCATCTGAGCCCTGTATATTCACCACTTAGAGTTCGGTGTTACCTTAAAGTTTGATCAGTGATAAAACGGATGAACTCAAAAGGCAAGTCAAAAGAATCACCTCATCAAAAATGAGTATTTCTTTCTGCAAATGATTTTTTGTAAAGAATACTATTAAAAATATGCTTGCTTCCTCTTGATAGGATTAGCAGAATAAAAAACAAAAAATGCCGAACCAAAAAGCAGCTACGATTTCTGAAGAACGAACAAGCTTAGTATGTGTCCACCCTTTGCCCCTGTTGTTTTTTCAAATTTCGCAAACAAAAGCAATTGAGACGTGTTCTCTGGTTTCTAGAATCAAATCTCTGCTGAAAAGAAAGGCAACCTGAAAATAATGTTTTTGATTGTTCCCTCTAGAACTTGTGCTATTTTAGGCAAGAAGAACAGTTGTCAGCTGTCTTCCTTTATCTGCTGAACTGATTTTTTCTTTTTTCCTAAGTAGGAAAAAGAAATAGCTAGAACTAGAAACAGAAAATAGACTCCAATCCTCAAAAGATAAGAATAGCCAAGAGAAGGCAGCATCATTGCCCCAAGAAAACAATTGGATCTTGCAAGGGCATTCCTGATAATCTGAGTTAAAGGCTGGGACAAAGCAAAGGAGAATATTATAGGCAGGATCCTGAAAGGGATCAGGGCAGAAAGAAGGACGAATAGCTGATCTGTTTTCGAACATCCAAGTAGTTCAAGTACTGCAAAGCAATGGGAAAGTTCGGTCTTTGTATTGAGAATATAGAGTAAAGAGAAAACAAAGGAAATGATTGCGATTACAATTGCAAGATAAGATAGAACAGTTGCTGTCTTTTTGATGTTGGTATAAGCATCAAAGCAGCTGCTCCTTGTATCTGTATAGACCTTTAGATCACCCGATTCGATTTTATCGACATTATTGCGAAGGTAAGTCCGATTCGAAAGATAATAAACTGCTGATTCGACATCATCTTTCCATCCGTCTTTATAGCCCTTTTCCGCCTGAGAAAGAAGCTGATTGAATAGTTTATCTGAGACAATGACACAATCTTTCCTCGTCCAGTCCGCAGATGTGTTCAAATGGAAGGATCCGGTGATACTGAAACTTGTATTCGAAGAAGTCCCTAAATAACCATAGTGGTTCAAAAGCGGAAAACACGCTTTTCCTTCTTTCCTGTAGGGCTGAAAAAAGGAAATATCCGAACGTGTTTCAATTAAGGTATCATTTTGGAAAAGCAGTGAAATTTCCTGAAGCTCGGCTTCGTCATCCGGAATCCTGATTTCATCTTCTGCTTCAGGAAGAAATCCTTTGTAATAGATATGATTCTCCTCTTCATCATTGCAGGCAAGTTTGAAAAGAGAGGAAACCTTAGAGCAAGGAATGATGGTTCTTAGCGCATAGCTTCCGTCACGAGGACAGATTTTCGGAATCGTGATTTCTTTTTCCAGACAATATTCCTGATATTTCTCTGCAATGGAATAAAGAGAATCGTTGATTTCGGAAGTGCGGATTCCGCTGTTTCCGAGACAGGAAATGTAGTCCTTTCTTTTAATGATGCAGGGGAAAAGAGCAGAGAAACTATTTTTGCCGTTTTTGTCTATGTCCGTCCCTTCCTGGAGAATCCCGGCTAAAATGAAGTGGTCTTTCTTTCTTACATGCTGAAGTGCATATCCATTGTCAGCCAAGGAAATAGGAATCTCATCACCCACCTGATAAATGATCTTATTGTTGCTGTCCTTTCGGAAGACATCAATCTGATCCTGGGTTAGGATTATCGGATGATAGTTTTCTTCTCCTGCGTATTCTTCCGGCCTAGAAAACGAATTGAATAAATCAGAGCATTTATCCTGCCTTTCCTTATCGAAGTCTTCAAGGCAGGCGACGTTAATCGAGTAGTTTTCCGGAGAACTTTTCGCTCGTGCATAGGTGCACTGGACAAGGTTCCCGTCGTTTGGTTCCCATTTTCTTTTATTCACACGGCTATAAGAATAGGGAGAAGATTGGATTGCGGATTGAATCAGATTTTCTTTGTTCACATTGCTAGCGGTATAGGACAAAAAAGAAGAGAATAGAATCAAAGTGAAAAACAAAGTGCTGAAAAAAAACTGAATTCCATGCCGAAAACTGAAGGAAATACCAGAAAGAAACAGGGATTTCGTTTTTCGGTTCTTGCCGTCATTCACGTTACATGGGACTTCCGGTTCTGTTTTTGGCGAGCTCATCCTTGCTAATCGCTTGTTCTGGATTAAAAAACTAGAGCAGGAAACCTCAGAATCATCTAAAAATCGGGAATCATGGGTTGCAACAATCACCAAATGATTCTTGGACAAAGAAGACAAGACCTTGAAAATAGATCTTTTATTGTCATCATCTAGATTTGCGGTCGGCTCATCAAATAAAAGGACTGGATTTCCTTTCAGAATTGCCCTGGCAATAGCAAGACGGATTTGTTCGCCTTTGGATAGCCTGGATACTTTTTCGTCTTTCAAAGCGGACAGACCTAATTCTTCCATGATCTTGTCTTGAATACTGAAATCCTTCGAAACCAAATTCAAATGATCTCTGACTTTCAGTTCTGGAATACAGCAGTTATCTACCGTCACATACGAAATAAGGTTTTTAAATGGTTTACGGATATCCTGAATTTTCTTTCCGTCAAAGAGAATTCTGCCCGAAAAAGAACAACACCTTCGGCAGATTGCATTCAGAAGCGTTGTCTTACCGCATCCGGATGCTCCGTCAATCAGGTTCAGATGACCGGAACAGAATTCTGTATGAGGTGTTTCGAACAGAAGAAAAGTCTTGTTTTTACCGGCATATAACTCGAAATCAGATAGAATTATTTTCATTTTTGGTAAAAATCTCTGTCAGTGTCGGATTTTAGCTTATAGGCGAAACAATAAATGAAATTAGCAGGATTAGCAGAAACAGTAGAAAAATATTTCCTTGAGCTGCCTTGGGTCGGATAATTTCCCCACCACCAGTGAGAATATTCCTGGTATTCTCCGGAGAGCAAATAATAAGTGCCCTCTTTTCCGATGGATAACCCATAGCCTGAAGGGCAATAGCGGGCAGTATCTTTTGATAAGGAGAAAACAGTGGACCATTTTTGATTTTCTGTTTTATTTCTAGTATAAGTGCATCCATAGGTATAGGAAGCGCCGATTTTTTCACCGAATCCGGCGGATAAAGAAGCTACATCTAAATCTAGCTTAGCTTCCATCTTGGCTTCTGCATAAAGATCGATTGTTTCTTTGTAAGAAAGGGATTCGGAATAAGTATCCGAATAGGAATCAGCGACTTCAACGGCTGTTTGAGCGGAACCTGATTCCAAAATAGAACGATCGAAATAGGAGCCAAAGTGAGAATAAATCCCTGTAATTCTGTTTATTGTGGTAACTTTGATGCGATAAAAGCGTCCAATCGCATTAGCCCCTCTCCATCCATCGCTGTCAAAGGTCTCATTGACAGTGATACCTTTCAATGAATTCATAGAAGAAACAGAGTTCTCCACCAAATCATTGGCGGTGATTTCTTTCGTTTCAGGCTTTGCAGGATTAGTATCCCCTATTTCTTTATGGGGCGGCAAAAGAGTCCCAGTGCCGATTTTGTAATAAGAGGTACTGCTTAATTCCAGTTTTGCCTGTTCAACAGCATAATCCCGGCTTTTTTTAGAATAGGGATCGCTCCTTAATTCAGGATTGAAATTATCGTTAGTGCTCCTTATCGAAGAAAGAAGGAGAATAGTAGCGAATATGTTTTTCAAACTCATTGATTTTTGCCTCGAATAATATGATAGATGCAACTTTAGAAAAGTGATTAAGAAAGAAAATGAAAGCGCCTTCTGCTATTAGACAAGAACAAAGCAATAATTCAGAAATAATAGAATTACAAAGCAAAGAAGATCAAACAAAACACAAATTGGGGAATAAGTGAGGGGAAATAATGGTCCTTTTATTTCATAGAAATTCATTATAAAAGTAGAGACTGCCGGAATCAAACAAAGAGATAAGACAATCGAAATTAAAACAAGAACAGAAAAACAGATGATTTCCTCTAAATACATCAGTTTTCCTGACGTTGATTTCTTCCCAGTGATGGAATAAAGAACATCGGTATCGTTACGAAATACGATTCTGCCGCAAAGGAAATTAAAGAAAAGGCAAATCACAAGCAGGGCAATGTCAACAAGGGAAAAATAAAAAACAAATCGATCATAATCTTTTTTTGAAATCCAAAACTTTTTCGTTGTGATATCACTATTGCTAAGTGCAACCGGCAACACAGAAAGAGAATCACGCTTCTTAAAAAAAGAAGCAGAGCAGTACCCAAAGAAACCATCCAATGATAAATCCATAGTCAGCTTTGAAGAAATCAGTATTGGATTATTCATCCTGTTTAATTCTTCAATTGGCAATTCCTTTAGCAAATTTGAACTTTGAAGTTGTTTTGTTTCAATTTCAGGCCCAGAGTAAATTCCTTGTAACACCCCTTTTACAACGGAATTACCGATTTGAATAGCAATTAGGGAACCTATGGAATACTGATACTGATTCGCTATTGTTTCCGGAAGGACAATGCCGTTATCTGTAACGGATATAGTCCAATCTGGTGATTGGAAGCTATCTGAAGTATTGAAAATAAAAAGCTTTTGTTTTGCTTCTCCTTGAAAATTCCCAATTGCCGCATAAGCAGTCAAATCAGCTTCCGGCTTGAATTTCTCACTGATTATCCCGCTTAAACCACAGTTCCTCCTCTCTTGATAGAGAGCCTGATTTCCTGTTGTAGAAAGGAAGGAAAAACAGAATACAAGTATCCTGTTCAGAAAAAGGAACAATGGGAATAGTACCCTGTTCTGTTTCCATGTTTTTTTAAATAAGCTCTTTCCTAGTTTCAATTTGATTATCGTTGGAATTCTGGCAGGTCGAGAATCCGATAACAGGTTCTCTTGTAAAGCTTCTTTCTTTTGGTGTGTATTTCCAGCAACGATTATTTTTTCGTTTGAATAGCTTAGAATCACATCCCCGTCTTTTTCAGAAAGAACATGATCATGACTTGAAATGATAACAATTCTTTCCTTACTGATTTCCTTTATCAAAGAAAAAACAATTTTGGCATTATCAAAATCCAGGTTTCCAGTAGGTTCATCCAGAAGAATCACGCTCTTCTCCGTTAAAAGAATCCGTGCCAAAGCAAGACGGACCGCCTCCCCTTTAGAGAGAGACTTTCCTTTTTCCGCTTCTTTTCCGGAAAGACCAGTTTTAGACAGAACAAGGTTGATTTTTTCTTGGTCCTGACAGACTGCTTTTAGATTATCTTCGACCGACAGATCCATGAAAATCTCTGATTCGCTTGGCAAGAAGGATATCTGCTTCTTAGCTTTTCCAACACTCCTGCCCTCATTAAAAGTAATTAATCCAGCCTTTAATTTTTTCTCCCCTGCCAAGATTTTTAAAAGAGTTGTTTTACCGCATCCAGAAGGTCCTTTCAGGATATAGAGATAACCAGGATGAAAATCATAGGAAAAATCCGAGAAGAGGACATGCTGCTTGAAGGAAACGGATGCTTTTCGCAAAGAAATGCTTTGGACTGGTGTCTTATTAACTTTATTAAACATATATATTATTATAGCTTTATATATCAAACCGTCGCGATTGTTTGTCCCTGCTAAAAATAGGATTCCATTTTTTCCTTAGGCTAAAGTTCGATAGATTTCATACATAACAGACACCATTTGATACCCTTTTAAAGGCCAAAGTCTGTGTTAAATAAGGGTCTATGGTGTGGCCGCCTAGAAATACGACAACAAAGCCATTGGCCTAGTTAAATAGCATTCTTCATCGAAGTGAATTTTATAGAAGAAAAAGACATGCCTTTTGTTCCGGCATGTCTTTTCTAGTTCTCAAATCGATTTACTTCAATCAATCGAAATCGAATCCATGGTGACAGAAAGGGTCGAGGAAAAATAGGTCTCCATCAGCTTTGCCCTACTGTTAATGTCCTCTGCTCCACAGAGCTCCGTCGAAGAATGCATAGCAAGCTGAGCAATTCCGATATCGACAGAAGTCAGAGAGACTTCGGAATTGGAAAGGTTTCCAAGCGTGGAACCACCGCGGAGATCGCTGCGGTTTGTGAAATACTGATATTCCACCCCCGCCTTTTCAGCTACTAGCTGAAACAAAGCAATCGAGAAAGAATCCGAGGTGTAGGACTGATTGGCGTTGGATTTGACAACAATTCCCTTGTTCCTTTCCACATCCGTAGTCTTATCGCTGATTTCCGGATAATTCGGATGGTTGGCATGTGCATTGTCAATGGAAAGGAGCGTTGAGGCTGATAGAGCCTGCTTCAGTTCATCCAAGCTTCCATTAAGGCCGAAGACAATCCGCTCCAGTGTGTCCTTTAAGAAGGTGGAGTTAGCACCCTGTTTTGTCAGGCTTCCGACCTCTTCGTTATCAAAAGAAGCAAAGACATCCACTGCCTTATTCTCTTTTGCGTTTAAGAAGCCAAATAAGGCAGAATAAGCAGAAGAAAGATCATCTAGGCGAGGAGAAGAAAGGAACTCCTTATTCCTGCCAAGGAAACATGGTTTTACACGGCTATAAAGGAAAAGATCATGGCTGAGAACCGTCTCTTCTTTTCCTAGATTCAGTTTCTTTGCCAAGAAAGAATTGAAATCAAAGCTCTCGTCTCCAATGCCAAGAAGAGGAATCCTGTCTTTTGCTGGATTATAGTTCCTAGCAGTATTGATGGTCCGGTTGAAATGAATGGCAAGATTCGGAATCGTCAGAAGGTCTTCATCGATGTTGAGCAGACGGGATTCGATTCTGTCTTTGCTCTTGACCATGACTCTTCCAGCAAAAGAAAGAGGACGATCCATCCAGGTATTATAGATGCCTCCACCATAAGGCTCTGTATTCAGAAGAATCAAATTCTTATACCGGATTACAGGATTTGGTTTGATTTTAAAGCTCGGAGAATCGTTATGGGTAGCACTGATCTGGAAGGAAAGAGAATCATAAGAAGAAGGAACCCGGAATGCAATAATCGCCGTCTGGTTCCGTTCGACAAAATACTTTCCGCCCTTTTCAATATGGAAAGGAAGATCTTCCTTCAGTTCTTTGTATCCAGCCTTTTTTAATTCTTCTTCCCTGTTCTTAACAGCATGGAAGACCGAATAAGAATGTTCCAGCCTGCCTTTGACAAATTGTTTTGCTTGCATGATGTTTTACCTCAGTAGTATTCTATCAAAGCAAGAAGAAAAAGGATTCTCTTTCTTGTAAAGCGATTCTTTCAATGGTAAACTAGTATGCTGTTTTTAAGCCGAGTGCTTAGCTCAGCGGGAGAGCGCTTCCTTCACACGGAAGAGGTCGTAGGTCCGATCCCTATAGCACTCACCATGAAAACGCCAACTTAGCTCATCAGGTAGAGCAGCTGATTTGTAATCAGCAGGTGGCTGGTCCGAGTCCGGCAGTTGGCACCACTTAAAACAGAAGGGCTATTGCAAAATCTGGTTCTGCTTCAAACGAATCTTGAGGCAGATCAGATTGCAGCAGTCCTTTTTCTTTGGCTAGTTGAAAACAAATACGAAAAAAGCCGGACCCGATTGGATCCGGCTGATTTTCTTAAATGGTGGGCCTTAGTGGGCTCGGACCACCGACCTTGCGCTTATCAAGCGCACGCTCTAACCAACTGAGCTAAAGGCCCATTTAAGCGGAAATAATAATACCTCAGTGGAAGCTGGAAGTCAACGGTTTTTAAAAAAATTATTCAGAAGCAAAGTCCTTTTTTAAAACCGAATAAAAATGGAAACTAGGAAAATAATTCCATTCTTAAGTTAGTTTGCACTAACCGATTACCCCTTGAAAGCACCGATTCTATTCGCTAAAATATCGCTATGGAGGGTGTTCAAAATGACTAAAGTTGTTATTGATGCCGATTTATGCATCGGTTGCGGTGCCTGCACTGGTGTTGCTGCTGATTCCTTCATTCTCAATGATGAAGGCAAGGCCGAATTCACCGGAACCATTTCCGATGAGGGTTCTGTCCAGGCTGCTATTGATGGCTGCCCGGTTCAGGCTATCTCTGCTGAAGACTAATTAATCTCTACTAGAGACCAAAAGAAAACCGCCTTGGCGAAATGACCAAGGCAGTTTTTTGTTGTTAGCGGACCCGAATGGAAACCGAATAGCTATAAGTGGTAATCTTATCGCAATGATGAATCTGATAGAACACCTTTTTCGATAAGCCGTCGGTAGAAGCATCGGCAGAGTTGTCTCCTAAGCTCTGATAGGAAAGAATCTTGTAGTTCTGCTTAGGATAGATGTTGGTAAGATAAGCAAGAATCAAGGAGGAAGAATGGACTAAGGAACTTAGTTTTATTTCCCGCCTGACTCCGAACTCATCAATGTGGAGAAAGTAGGTATATTCATTTCGGTTCACATCCTTCTGAACGATATCTTTTTCTTTCAGCGATCGGTTCCGTTTATTAATTTTGTTCTGAAGATGTATTTTGTCTTCTCCTAACTGAATTGCCTTTTCCTTAATGGAATCAAAAGGTGAGAAATGTTTTAGATCCCGTTCCGTGACAAAGACTTTTGAGCCTAAGACCGGTGATTTCATTTTCCGGAAGACCAGTGGGTTGAGAACTAGCTCGTAAAAGAAGAAAATACAAGCATTGATCCTTAAGGAATAGAAGATACCATAAAGGAAAGCGGTCATCCTATAAGGGTTTCCTTTCAGGAAGAACGATGGAGAAAGAGAATTCCTGAGGTCCCTGCTCGGTTCCGAGGTAAAGATTGAAGTAAGGCGGTTTCCGTTCACCCTCGTCGGAAGAATGAAGAGGAAGGAAAAGTAACCAAATACAGCAGAAGAGAAAAGCCTTGTCCTAACATATCCGTAAAGGCGTCCGGCCAGTCCTCTTGAGAAAACATGACAGATTCGGTCAAAGAACGAAAGGAAAAGCAGGAGCACAAGACTATTCAGGGCCGTTGCAATCGGATAAAGAGGGAAGGGAAGGCAGAGTTTTTCAAAGAACGTCAATGCGACTAACGAAGATTTGAACAGAATGACAAACACAGCAGGGAAGAACCCATAGAGAGCGTAAACAAATACTGTCCTTAGATCCGACAAGTCAATCGAATAAAAGGAAAACCATGTCGCATTAGGAATCTGACCTAAAAGGGCAATTCCATAGCCAATGGCAGCAAGAAAGAAAAGCCTTCCTGCTTTTTTCTTGATAATCGCTTCTTTATTGCTGGTCGTCGTCATTCCTCTCTCCCTGATACGGATTATTCTTCTTCCGGTCGAGGCATTCTTCCTTCCTCCGCTTCACTTCATCGAGAGGGATTTCCTTCACATCACCTGGTTTCCTCTTACCTAAAAGAATATTTCCGATGCGAATACGCATCAAAACAGTAACCGGATGATTCCTCGTCTCCATCCTATGACGGATTTCACGTTTTTTTCCTTCATGAAGGACAACAGAGAAGACACAGGAAGTCTCCTGATTCCGGACAAGCTTTGCCTGACAAGGCTTGGCTTTGTATCCGTCTTTGACGATATAGATACCGTTTGCCCTTTTCTCGATTTCGTTTCCCTGATACGGATTCTTGCACTGGACAAGATATTCTTTTTCTGGTGCAGAAGAAGGATGCGTCCTAAGGTTAGCGAACTCTCCGTCATTAGTCAGAAGAATAAGACCAGTCGAGTTATGATCCAAACGTCCGATAGAAAAGACACGGCCGTATTTCTTCGGAACAAAGTCCATGATAGTCCTTCTGCCATCGGGATCATTTGCCGTGCAGACGACATCATAAGGCTTATTCATCCTTAAGTAGACCGGTTCTTTGTTCCTGCTATTATTGACTTTAACACCATCAACTTCGATTTCATCTTCCCTCGAACATTTAAATCCAAGTTCAGTAACGACTTCTCCGTTGACTTTTATTTTCCCCTGACTAAGAAGGGCTTCCGCTTTTCTCCGGGAGCAATAGCCCCTTTCAGAAAGAAGCTTCTGAATGCGTTCCTGTTCCATATCGATTATTTTCTCTTTCTCAACATCAGTATTTTACACTAATTTGTTTCTGTTTTCTTTGCAATAGCGACAGAAATAAAAAATCGATACCCGAGAAGGTATCGATATCTTGCATTTATGGTGGAACAAGTAGGACTTGAACCTACAACCACTCGGTTATGGGCCGAGGGCTCTAACCAATTGAGCTATTGTTCCAAGTGGTGGCTACGGGGGGAGTCGAACCCTCGACATAGCGGGTATGAACCGCCCGCTCTACCAACTGAGCTACGTAGCCAAAGCAAAATAGATATTAAAACGGAACTGAGAAAAAAGCAAGAAGAAACGTATTTAATCAGAGCAAATATCTATCAAATGCAAAGCTACTATAGTAGCTGACATTTTCCGTCAGCCTTATTCCTCAGATAATAAAGGAATCTGGCATTTGAATGTTTTAAAAAGATGGGGTTAAAATTTTATCTATCTTGCCACCAAAAAATTTTCATCTCCTTATGTCCATACAATCAAAAAATTGTTTTCTTTCTTTTTTGCAAAATATTCGGCATTAAAAGAAATAGAGAAGGATAAACAAAAGTGTTGCTAACGAGCGAAAGCCTCCCATCTTCTGAGGGTTTTCCCGGATAAGAAGATTCTACCGTAGAAGAACGACAGGTATCTGCCGAATCCCATGCTCCCAGTCCTTTCCCTCTGGTACGCCTTCTCGTTCAGCCATAGGGGAACGTTCTTGCGGTGGATTCGCAGGTGCACGGCAAACAGACGCTTGACCTGGCCACACAGCCGGTTGACCGGATTGAGGAGCCAGGAGCTATATGCCCGAGGAAAACCTCCTTGTAATCGCCTGCCCCTGCGATTCCCAGCTCCCGAGCCGAAGAAGCACATGGCCATGAGAGTCGATGCCGGTCACGACCCGGAGGAGGGTAGGACGTGCCTGTTCTGTCCGAGAACTTCTTTCCTTAGCCTGGGCACATCCATCTCCGTTGTCCGTGCTCTTTGCCCTGCTTCTTCATATGCTGACAATGGCAGTACGGACATTCGCCAAAAAGTTTCTGGACCTCTTGCGGAGGTCGAAGGCATGGTCACTAAAACACATAGGGATAGTCCTTTCCGGAAATTCCGGGACCAGCCACAGGAGAAAGTTGCTATATCATCCTGTGGCCGGCCTTGGAACTCTTATGATATAGCATGGAGATTATGCCATAGGTAAGATTCAGCAACACTATTGGTAATCCTTTTCAAAAGATTATATGCTTTTTTACAATTGCAATATATAATTAAAGAAATAGAGGGCTAGGAAACTAGTTAAACACAAATGAAAAAAACAGCTGTAATGTTTGCCCTTCTCTCATTCTGCCTTTCAACAGCAGGACAAATTCGAAAAGAAGAATCTTCGTCCGGGAACAATCTATCATCCATAAGAAAGTTATCTCATCTGGCAAATCTGGCAAAAGAAAGTAAAGCTTTTGCCGTTTCTACAAATAGTGGTGGAACAGAAAGCCTTTATTATTTGTACACCGCAGAAAACAAATACGAGGGATATTATCTTTTAAATTCAAACAATATTATAACTACAATTTATAATGGCAGCTATAAACCCAATTGTGCAAAAGATCTTTCCTATCTCCCAGATAGAGTTCTAGAACGTGAAGAGAAAAGTAGAACGATTCATTCAACAGCTAAGACATCTGTAATATCAAACAAACTGCTATGCAACCCTACTTACTTGTTCAAATCTGAAATCTATAGCCAATCTTCACAAAGATATATTATGAATTGCCCAGAATATTTCAATGATGTTCCTGGATATTACAACATGGCCTGTGCGGCAGTTTCTGGTGCTATGATGGTGTCCTTCAATGATCGTTACAGCAGTTATGATTTAGTCAATGGCCTTCTCCCCTTGAATCAAGAAGACAACGAAACTGCTGTTCACAATTTGGCAAAAGAGCTGATTTCAGAGATGAAGACTTCTCCAACCGGGGCAACAAGTTTACTCAATGAGCAACAGGGATTAAAGAATTATTTAAACAAACACAATGGTTCATCAATTCGAGTTAATTCAAATTCTGGATTTGAAGCTTATCAAGATTGGATTCTTAGTTCAAGCAACCCTGCACTAGTGAATTTTTTAAGAAATGATGAACAAATGGGGCACGCTGTTTTAGGAATCGGATTTGCCAGTATCCGGAATGGCAACTCCAGGCAGAATTATTATATAGTTCACTATAATAGTCCTGATCATTCAAAAAAAGGCAATTACCTCTTTAACGATGCTGACTACTATATGAAAAACTATCTATATCTAACAAAATAAAAAGGAGAAAAGGAAATGAAAAAAGGAACACTCTTCCTATCCCTTCTTCTTTGCTTAACCGGATGTGGAAGGAAACAGCCAAAGATTGACAAATCAAGATTCGATTCTGCACAGGTAACTCTTTATTATCGGAATGCAGTAGATGAAGCATATCCAGAAACATTTAGGCACATAAATCCCTTTCTGTTGAATCCTGAATTAACGGAAAAGGTCCTGGATTTCGATAAAGCCATAAGAGACAAAGGGGACTTTCAATATAAAGGACTAAGTAGCTACGAAGACTCAAGCTTCATCAAATATTACCGGCTACGTATTACAAGAGCATCTTCGTATCGCCTTATCTGTATTCCTGAAGCGAAGAATTACTGTATGGATTATGATGATGACAGGATCAAGCAATCAACGGAAGAAAAAGGACAGCTTTTCCTCAACTATGAGTTCAACGATCCAGCCATCGATAGCTCTTTCGTGGATGAGATTGAAAAAATAGTTGCTTCTTCTAAGTTAGTATCTGGAAAAGACGAGTATTGATTTCATCAACTTTATAGGCAGTAACGAAAAGACTATTCCTTGAAAACAGGAATAGTCTTTTTACTTTAAGCATAGAAAGAAATCCCTTTCATAGAAAATAGTGGAAATTCGGATATTAAGGCATTATACTAGATTTAGTTTAGATGTAAGCGATTACAAAAAGAAAGGGAATCCATGATTTACACACCAGACAAAATCCGAAACATTGCCGTCGTCGGACATCAGGGAAGTGGAAAGACAACCTTAGTCGAAGCTCTCGCCTATATCACCGGACTCATCAAGGAAAAAGGAAGAATCGAAGAGAAGGATACGATTTCAGATTTCAGGAACGAAGAGAAGAAACGGCAGATGTCGTTATCTTCTTCTATCATTCCACTTGCTTATAAGGACTACAAAATCAACCTCATCGATCTTCCTGGAAACGATGACTTTATCTATGAGCAGATCGGTATCACACGACTGATCAAGGGCGCCGTTCTTGTCATTGACGCAAGCAAAGGCGTTCAAGTCGGCACCAGGAAAGCCTTCAAGAGGCTGAAGAAGCGCGGTGTTCCGATTTTCATCTATCTAAACAAGAGGGACAAAGACGATGTCGACTTTGACTCCCTTTACGAAGAAATCAAAGAGAAACTAGACGAGCACAAATGCGTTCCGTTCTCTTATCCAATCGGACATAGAGAGAAATTCGATGGCTTTGTCAATGTTCCAGAAAAGAAAGCACGGAAATTCAACGGAACGGATTGCGTAGATGATGTCATCTATGATGACAAGAAAGCAATTATCTTCTCACTCTACAATCGCCTCTGTGAATCGGTAGCCTATTCTAGCGAAGATAGGTTAGATAAGTTCTGTTCCGGAGAGCCTTTGACAGACAAGGAAATCAAATCCGGTCTCCGGAAAGGTGTGTTAAATGGTGACCTTTATCCAATCCTTGTCGGTTCTGCTACAAAGAACATCGGACTAAATACGAGGTTAGATAGGTTCATCGACTATCTGCCCTCACCAATGGATTTGAAGCCTTATTTAGCAAAAGACGAAAAAGGGAATGAAGTCGAAGTCAAGACAGACAACGAAGAGCCCTCCTCCTTAGTCGTCTTCAAAGAAGCCTACAATCCTTATCAGGGAAGGATTTCCATTTTCAAAGTCAATTCCGGCATTGTCCGTTTAGGTGATACTCTGTATTGCCCGAACAATAAGAAGACCTACAAGAGGACCTCCTTATTTACAATCTGCGGAGAGAAATTGACCCCTGTTACGGAAATCACAGCCGGAGACATCGGTGCCGCTACCAAGCTCGAAGAAAGGAAAGTCACTTACACGCTCTCTTCGCCAGAACGGATTGTCGAATTCGCACCTGCCAAGTATCCGACCGCCACTTTCTTCCGTGCTTTGGTTCCAGAGACAAAGAAAGACTCGGATAAGCTCTTCCCGGAAATCAATAAGTTCCAGATTCAGATGCCCACACTGAAGCTTGACAACAATATCCATACTGGTCAGATCCTATTAGGATCACTCTCTTCTTCGCACCTCGACTATGTGCTCGACCAAATCAAAGAGAACGGAATCAAGTTCCATACAGAAGCCGTCAAAATCGAATACAAGGAAACCATCACCCAGAAAGCAGAAGCAGAAGGACGCTACATCAAGCAGTCCGGCGGTTCTGGATATTATGGGGTCGTCAACAGGACCTTCGAACCAGCAACGGAAACCAGCTTTGCTTCCACGGTCTTCGGCGGACATATCGACAAAGGATACTTCCCGCCAGTCGAAGAAGGCTTCCGTGAAGCCTTAAAGAAAGGTCTCCTTACCGGAAGCGAAGTCATCAATGTCAAAGCCACCCTAACCGATGGAAAACAGCATACCGTCGATAGCAACGAAAGGGCCTTTAAGAACGCAGCCAGGCTTGCCTTCAAGAACGCCTATAGGAACTGTGCACCAATTCTCTTAGAGCCTTATTACCGGATTGTCGTCAATGTCTCTCCGGACTACCTTAATTCTGTCTATTCAGACTTAAGCCGCAAACGCGGACAAATCCGTGCAACAGAAGAAGGAGATGATGGCACCCTCAATGTCATTGCTATTGTCCCTCAGGCCGAAATCCTAGAGTATGCAAACGAGCTGAAATCCCTCACCAAATCCACAGGTTTCTTCAATCTGACCTTCGAAGACTATAAACCGGTTCCGAAAGAACTCGCAGAGAAGATCATCCAATCCAGGAAGAAATAAGCAAAGCCGCCTCTAATAAAAGGGGCGGCTTTTCCTGTATATAAAAAGCCTTGCCGCTTTATTTAGCAGCAAGGCAGTTCTTTATTTCTTCTCGGCTAAGGAAACAACGGAAATATTATTGTGACGGACAGCTTTGATGAAGTCTTCCTTCTCAATCGGAGGATAGAAGGCGTAACCCTGCCTATAGCAGTCGTATCCCATCTCTTTGATGAGACGGTATTGTTCCCTGTTCTCTACACCGATGAGACCGACCTTGAGGCCATACTGCTTTCCGTCCTGGAGGAAGGAAAGAAGCTGCGTATACTTGATTCGATCGGTATCGATATGACCGACAATATCACGTCCGATTTTGATTTCCGAGAACCCAAGTTCCTGCAATCGTTCCAAGGAAATGAATTCACCGGTGAATCCATCGCAGATCAAGGTGACGCCTAAGGAAGTCCTCTTCTTAGCAAATGGTTTCCTGGAGAGATAATCATCGTAGATATCCTTTTCCGGGATTTCCAGAGCAAAGAAGTTTTCAGGGACATGCCCGGAGGAAATCCTGTTTTTCCTCTTTGTCGACAGGTCCTCATCTTTCAAGAAGGATGAAGAGGTATTGAGAGTGATGCGACGGATACCCATGATCTTGAAGAAGGCATTTCCATATTGACGATATAGATCGCCCCTATAGGAAAGAAGCGCATTTGAGATTAATCCAATCCTGTTGTTCTCGTATGCAACCCGAATCAGCTCGGCTGTATTAAGCTGAGTCTTGCGGAAGTCATCATCAAGACGGAGCAGCATTTCAGCACCGAAGATCTGTTTGTTCTTCGCATCAAGCAGTGGCTGAAGCAGGACACGGAAGGTGTTGTTGGTGAATTTTTCCTTGATGGTATCGAGCCTGAAGAGCTTCTTGGAGGCAACACGGTAATAGTCACCCTCTTCGAAGTAAATCGTATTCATCGAAGTCGGTCCATTGACGGAAGCCACACGATCCATAGCATGGCTTAAGAAGTCGGTAGCCGCCGGATATCCCTGCGGGAAGATGATTGGAAGATACGTGACACGAAGAGAAACAGTAGGATTCTTCTTATGGTATTTTTCAACCCATTCATCAATCGACTCACAGATGCTGATAGCATCGCTCTGACCGCAATTAGGAATAAGAAGGCCGATAGAGCCAGGGGTGAAGCGATAGAGCCGTGTTCCGTTGATTCCCTCTTTCCTTCCGGATAGGAAGCTGCGGATAACAAGCAGCGCGCCTTCGCTGCCTTTGGCCTTGACAAGTTCGCTGATGGAGTCAAAGCGAAGGACAATCAAATAGCCTTTTCCGTAAATCTTATATAGATCGGTCCTGCTCTGGACAAGGGTGGAGAAGGAGTTGATCAATAGGTCGCGATCGAAGACATCCTCGAATCCGGCTTGATTATCCCTGTTCTTCTTGACGAGCAAGGAAGCCTCGCTAGAATCTTCCTCGTAAAGGGTAAGAGAAGTCTCAAAACTATTTCCGTTCCTTGTCACTGCCTTCTTAGTTCCTGTCTTCAGCGGGCAGTCCTTACAAGGCGCATCAAGTCCGTAGAGGGCTTGATAACAGATAAGACCAGGCTTTGCATCTTTTGAGATCCTGGAAAGGTTCTCGCTGCCTTCTTTCAGCTGATAGGTTTTCTTATCAATCTTGCAATAGGCGTAGTCGGCCATTTTCCTCCTAGAGGAATTGACGCGTTTCCTTTCCAGCCTCTTCTTCCGGTTCAGGTAGACAGTATAATCATCAGCAATCCGGGAAGAGAAGACAAGAAGGCTCTCACGGAGATAGGAATCCAGTTCCCTGTTTTCCTCTGTGTTCAGGAAGAAGAGAAGTCCTTGAAGCTTCTTCTGATCATCATAAATACAATAGAAGAAACAGGAAGAAAAGCCCATCCTGTCCGCATATTCGGCAATCTGGGAAGACCTCTGGCTGCGTTTCGAAGCAAAGTAGGAGCCGTCTTCTTCGGCAACTTTCAGCACGCCTTCGATAAACAGATTGGAGATCTGGTCTCCCTCTGCAATAAAGGGCTTGTCCTCTTTCTTTCCAGCAACGCTCAGGCTCCTGATATACTCGTTATCTTCTTCGGAAAGAAGAATCCTTCCGGCATAACGGATAGAGAAGCTCTGAAGAATCCTTGTAAGAACGGAAGACAAGGAATTCTTGGCAATCTGTTTGTTCTCTTCTGCAACATCGAATCCGTTGAGAATCGTCAGAATCTTTCCGGTCGTATTCCTATACCTTGCGGAAGACCTGAGAGAGGACTCATAGTCAAGCCCAGAAGAAAGACGCTTCGGAAGATACCTGACGAAAGGCTTCTGCCTGCGGATAGCATAATGGATATCCGGGAAAAGCTCATCGATTCCGGAATACGGATAGCAGACAAGGGCAAACCGGGCAGTCAGAGTCCTCCTAGATCCGTTGTTGTCCCTTCGATTCAAAGAGAGATGTCTTTGCCTCCACCTGACTTTTTCCTTCAAGTAAGAAAGAGAATCGATGTGAGGGAAGAAAACATAGATACCTTGCTCATCCAGCACAGGCGAGAACCTGATATCATCGAATTCCTTGAACCCGTCTTTCAGTTTATTCAATAGGACATCGAATTCCTCTTCTTTCAGTCCATCGCCTTTTTCGAAAGGATAATAAACTTCCCTCAAAGCATTCCGATAAGAGCCGGAGAGAGTAATCAGTTCAATCCTCCGGGTATGGAAATCATGATGGGAAATCAAGGTATGGCTTTCATCAAGGTAATGAAGATTCAGGCTCTTATAGTCTGCTTTTTCTGCCGTAAAGCCGATATCCTTCCTGGAATCCGCTAATTCCTTCTCTTCCCTGTTCCATTCGAAGAAGTCACGGATGACATTTTCAGGATATTCGACGAAATCCATTTTTCCGTTCCTAAGTCTTCTGCGGTTATCTCTCGTAATCATGGTCAAGGAATCATACCCGACCTTATAAAGAATCTTGCCAAAGAAATAATCATAAAGAAGAGAGCAGGCCGAAAAGACAACCAAGGCAATCAAAGATGCCCTTTTCAGATCGTCCCGTCCGGTCAGGATAGAGGAAAGCCTTAGGGCAAAACAGACCACGGAGCCTAGAATGCAGACAATGGTCGGAAAATACCGATAGAAAAGGAAGAAGCGCTTCAGGGTAATGATTTTCTGTTTCTTCATTCTATTCCTCCAGGATGTAGCTCTGTGAGATATCATTGATGACATTCACGACAACACGTCCGACCTCTGCTTCCTTCTGTAGAATCGAAGCATAGTCATTGACATCTATCGGCTCAGCATAGTTTCCCTCGACCACCTTCAAAGCAATGAAAGGAACATTATAAAGAGAGCAGGCAACACCGATTCCGCCTAAAGTACAGTCAAGAGCTATATTCCGTTCCAGACCAAAGAGTCGGCCATGAAGCCTCCTCGGTTCCAGTTCTTCTTTCTTCGTATAGAAATGGCTGGAAGAAACAAAGTCCGCTTCATAGTTCGGAGTGAAGAGTCTTTGCCGGAGAATCGGAAGAAGGAAGGAAAGAACCTGCTGAGAAGACTCTAGCCGCTCACCTAATTCACGGATTTCACCCCATCTTCCGCCAAGAGTCGGAACCTGGTTGACATCACTTAAGAGAACCGTCCGGGAAACCACCACATCATTCCGATTCCTTTCCGAGGAAAAACCACGGCACGTGCCAACCGAAAGGACAAGGATCACGAAATACTTCTCAATCAAGTACTGGCAGACTGCCTGTGCCCTGTAGTTCGTATAGACATCGCAGACGAGGCACACGTCCTGTCCGAACAGTTTTCCGTAAGAAGCATCGAAATGTTTGAGGATCCGTTCCTTTCTGCGCTGAGTAATCAGACTCTCGAAGAAGATCCTATCATCATGGGATGAACCGATTAGTACAATCATTCCTCTTCCTCCTTCTCGTTCTCGAACGGATTATTTGCTAAGAGCTTACTGAAGTTTTCCCGATTCCTTGGTTTAGCAAAGTAATAGCCTTGGATTTCATCGCATCCGAACTGACGAAGGAGACGCACCTGGGGTTCAGAGTCCGCACCTTCGGCAATGACTCGCTTTCCGCTTGCACGTCCAAGTTCAATCAAGACACGGCAGACTTCACGTGCCTTGGGATCCGAGACAATATTGTCCACAAAAGACTTATCGAGTTTCCTGATATCGAAAGGAATATGAGAAAGGTTGGCAATATTCGAGAAGCCGATACCAAAGTCATCCCTTAAGACCTTGATTCCTTTTTCCTTAAGACGCTGAATGATGGAAATAGAGATGAAAGGATTCGCCTGACTTGTTGTCTCCGTGATTTCAATCTGGATCAGTTCCGGAGAAATCCGGTATTTCTTCAGCCTTTCATCAAGGATATCAATGAACTTCGGAGAATAGAATTCATATAAAGAAAAATTCCTGCTGACCGGAAGGACACGGCGTCCTTTCTTCTTGGCTTCATTTAAATCTCTCAGAACCTGTTCAAGGACAAACCTGTCCAGCTCATGAATCAGTCCGGCATCTTCAACCTGTTTCAGGAATTGTGCAGGAGTCAAAAGTCCGTGGTCTTTCGTATTCCACCGGATCAATGCCTCACTGGAACAATAGCGGTTAGTATGGAGATTGAACTTTCCTTGATAGTAAACGACAAACTCCTTGTCCTTGAATGCCTGAAGAATAACTTGTTCATCGCTTTCGTTTTTGTTCTTGCGGAACTCCGGCTGGTAGAACTTCCTGATTTCGACATCCTTCCTTGCTTTTTTCCGGGCGATGGTCGCATTTTCAAAAGATTCTATCGGCTTCTCGCCGTCTTTGACCTGTTCAATGCCAAAAGACGGAAAAACAAACAGATGGAGTTTATAGTTGTTCGAGATATTGAACAGCTCATTGGAAATATCATCAAGGATTTTCCTCACCTGCGACCGTTCCAGTCCAAAGAAATAAAGGAAGAACTCACCATTTCCAAAACCATAAAGAATGACAAAATCCGTTTTGTCCTTCTGAGTCGGAAGGAACTGATGATCAAGATATTCGATAGTACGGAGAGAATACTGCTGAAGCGGTCTTGCGCTCTGCTCTGCTCCTAGGAAAAGAGGTGCAACGCCAGCAAAGGAAACGGCATAGCGCTCTTCCTTCTTATGGCGTCTTTTGTGAAGAAGGGAATTGACACGGTCTTCCAAGTCCTGACGGTTATAGTACCGGACATCCTTTCCGAAAAGATAACGGTTTTCCATCAAGCGGATTTTTTCCCGGTGTTTCACGTTGAAATAAGCAACCAGAACCCAGACAAAGAAAAAGCAGGTTGCAATCGTCAGGAAGAAAAGAAGAAGAGAAATCCATCCATAGGCTTTCCTTCCGGCAATACCGATGACGATAATAAAAGCAATCAGTTCAATCAGAAGAATACCAGAGAGAACTGCAGCAAAGATACGATACCGTTTTGTATTACGCCACATTACTTGTCGTCCCCCTTCTTCTTATTCAGCATCTCATTGAGCCTTTCTTCCTTCAGGCGTTTCTTGTCTTCCTCTGAAAGGGTCGGCGTATTGTCTGAGGCAGAAGCTGCCTTCTCTTCCGGTTCCTTCACCGCACGATAGACATCGATTCCACAGGAAATGATGACAAAGAAAGCCGGAATCAGAAGAAGAACGACAAGTCCAAAAGGCGAAGCAATGAACTTCCTGAATCCGCCAAGAGCAGGAGAATTGACTTTCACGACACCGAGCAGTTCCTTCTCGGAAAATACCTGGTACTGTCCTTTCTCGGCCTGATGGGCAGAGGTATTGATACCGGCGACATAGAAAAGATAACGGCCTTCTCCTTCTTTCTTTGTCTCATCGACCACGATATATCGAAGCCGGTGGGTAATAACCCTATTGATGTTGCTTGTTTCTTCCGTATAAGTACCATTCAGTTCATCAATCTTTGATGCAGAAGTAAAGCTACCTTCATAGCAATCCATGAAAGTGAGATCAATATGCTTTTCTTTCGTCGTTGAATGAGAGATATTTTCCCATTCCTTGTAGATAGAGGCAGGAGAGTCCTTATGCGTAACAATCGCAGTATTGACCGGATACTCCGGCTCCATGGAGTCTGTCTGGACAATGAAGTTTCCGTATCCGTAAATCAGGTTCTGGTTATAATTGTTCTTCTTGTCTGCCCTGCCAAGGACGAAGCCGACTGCAAAGAAAACAAAGAAAGCACCGAAAAGACCTGTGAAGACCCAAGAGAGGATCTTGCCAGTCAGCTGAAGCTTCGTCAGTTTTTTTCCTTCTTTGTTTTTCATTTACCGGCCGAATACCTTTCCGTGATAGACTCTGCTAATTGCCTTTGCTTCCTTATAGGAAGAGAAGATATGGGCATCTTCTTTCGTCTTCGTAAACGTATTTTCTTTCTGATAGACGCTTCCGTCTTTCAAAGCGATGATATATTCCTTCTTATCCTTCTTTCCAAAGAAAGAGACCTTTGCAAAAGGACTTTCTTCCCTCGTCTCTTTCAATTCTTCTACCGGAGGTTCTTCTTTTATCTTATCTTCTTCCAACCGGTAATCATAAAGACGATCCGTCAGCCTATCGTAATAAGACAGCTGGTTTTCTTCCTTTTCCTCGTTGGAAAGAAGATTCTTCGTATCCTGATAAGTAGAAGCAATGACTTTCTCCAAAGAGAACTTCTCTCCCTTATGGAGCTGATAGGTAAGATATTCAAAAGGAGAACAATTCGCAGGATACCTGTTATTCCTGTCCCTCTGACTATGTTCGACATGGAATTCCTTGGCAGCCTTAACAATGCTCTGGCGGAAAGAATCAAGATATTCCTGTTCTTCCTTTGCACGCTGGCGGTAGAAGGCTCTTCTTGCCTCCCTTTCCTTCTTTTTCTCCCTTTCCCTGTTCTGCTCAGTTACCTTATCAAAGATAACCTGGTCTTTTTCTTTGCGCTTTAAAAGTTCCCCGGTTTCCCTATACTCTCTTTGTGCCTTCTCTTTGTCCTGATAGTCTTTTAAATAATAGGCACGTTCGGTTTCGCTCTCCGCATTCGGAAGAACAACTTCTGCCTTTTCCTTCCTGAAATTCAAATAGGAAGAATCCCTGCGGACAAAGGAAATCGGTCCTTGATGCAATGGTCCGAAGACAAAGGCCTCGTCATCAATCGAAGTGACAACCGTAGGCTGATAGAACCTCTGCTTCTGCCTGACCTTTTCCGGCCTGTCCTTGCCTTGTAAGGCAAGGTAGTTTGCAAGCCTTAGGACATTGAGTCTAGCAATATCATCCGCATCGAAAAGCGCAAAGTCTTCCTTGACAGAATAGCCGACACCAAGTTTGTTATAGGAAGAAAGGAAAAGGAAAAGCTCATAGCATTTATGATAAAGCGGATTCTTGCGGATAATGTTGGTCTGAAGAATCGGAGCCCGTACATTCTTCTCGGTCTTCAGTTCACGCCTGAAGGAAGAGTTGTAATAGTAAAGGATATACTCACGCCTAAGCTTGATCCGTTCAATATAGTCATTGGATTGAATCGATTCCGGATCCTTCTTGGGAGTGATTACAGTGACCTTGGTCTCGATATTGACCTTCTTGCCATTGACATCAGATTCGTTCTTGAAAGAAAGAATCTCATGATGCTTCAGCTCACCGAAAGTCTTCACATACTCATAACGTTTCTCGACAAAAAGAACCAGCCTACGGATTAATGTCGCAACAAACCGGTTCTCATAGGTATGAAGATCATCCTCGCTTCCGATATTCAGAAGCTTGGAAGGAATGACATCCCCGTTTTCGGCAATCGACTTGATGTAGGCAGTATGGCTGGCAAGATGCTGGACTGTCTCCGCATTGACTTTCCGGACAAGTTCGACCGGAACAAGGTTCTGAACCTCTTTGGTGTTCCTTCTTGGATTATTGATAATCGTACCAAGATCCGGAAGAGCATCCTCAATCCTCTGAATCCAGGACAAATCAAAAGAAGAGGATTCGATTCGATCAAGCCGCCTATAGGTGTTCTTTCCGTTTTTCAGCGAAAGGAAAAGCTCATCGGCTTCTTCGTTATCCTTCAGAAGCGAGGAGGAAAGGTTCCTCCAAGATCGATAGAGCTTTGCCTCACGTGAATTTTTATCCATAGATTAACTATTTGCTAAAAGGTTTTTGATGTAGTTATGTGCCCTCGGGAAGTTTCCTTCTCCGTAGAGCTCATCCAATTTAACTAAGAGCTGATTCAACTGATCCTTCAGGAAGGCGACATTCAGGGACTCGAACTTCTTCAGGACCTTATTGGTAAACCTGAAGTCATAGCCTCCCCTTTCGGTTCCGCCGCAGCCGACATAGACCGGAATAAAGGTCTCAAGCTGTTTCCTGATACGGTTACCGAAGGCAAGATGGAACTTCTTGATGACAAAGTCATCGAGTTCATTGAACTTGCTAATCCTGTTCTCCGTAATCGGATACTGGCTTAACGCATCCTGATAAAGAGAGACAAGCTGGCTGTACGGAATGCGCCTTGCATCCTGGTCTTCAGCTTCAAAGGCACGGCCTTTATCATCGAAGAAGATCGAGATGGCACGGTCATAGACCTTATCGGAAATCGTGAAAGTGGAGTCATCGTTGTTTGCAGTTCCGAAGAACTCGACATTCTGAGGAATCAGAAGCTTTCCGTTCTTGAACTGAAGCGGATCGTTTGGAACAACATCCGGAATCAGGTCAATCTGCCAGTCATTCGGATCACGCCTTTCCATGATGGAGAGGAATTCAGCGAAGTAGTACTCAATACGCGCTAAGTTCCTTTCATCAAGGACAATGACATCCAGGTCCTTGCGATAGGTCGTAGTGTATAAAGCACGGAGGAACTCGGTCTCATTGAACTTCTTTGTGAATTCGTTGTAGTAACCGATGAGTTCCGAGCGGTCCTTCCAAGAAGGCTGGACCGGAATAATCGAGGAATCGAAGGCGAAGAACTTTCCAAGCGCATAGGCTAAGGAAGTCTTACCAGTACCGGAGATACCTTCTAAGATAATAAGCTTCGAAGTAGCCCTGCCGGCAAAGAGCTGGCGGATAACATCAATCTTATAGTAAAGATGAAGCTTGGATGCTGCAAAATTGCGGAATGCATTGCATAGTTCTTCCAAAGAAAGCTCAGGAACATTCGGAATATTGGTATCCATTCCCTTATACTGCTGATCCACACGGGTGAGCTTAGGGAAACGGGAAGTCACTTCCTGAACAGTCTCTTCTTCTTTCTTTTTCTCTTCTTCCGGAGAAAGTCCCAAATAGGTTGTCTTCCTATTGAGGATTTTGTCTTTCTCCTGGACCGAAAGATAGAGTTCATAGTTCAAACGTTCAACCTGTCTTCTCAGTTCATCCTTATCGAGCTCTTTCTTGACGAAGCGGATATATTTGCGGCAAAGGAAGAAAATCAGGTATCCGACACCGAAAATCGCAGCTGCAAAAAGAATCGCAAAGATGACAAAAAACGTCCAACCAGCCGCTCCGAATTCTCCTTTCGAAGAATTCAGAAGCTCGCCATAGTATTTGAAGTTATCTGAAACATCCGTCCACGGAGAGACCACTCTCTTGGAGAAGAAACGGACAAAGTCCCACCAGAAGCGGACTAACCTGTCATGAAGATATTCGAAGTATGCTTGCATATCTTTTACCTCTCTCGTGCGATTTCGAAGCTAATGGAGCTAACAAAACTAGCTCCCCTTGTCTGATTGATGCAGTCTCTGTCCCAGCCCTCCCTATAGAGGGAAAGGATGATCTTGCGCGGCTTATTCCGATACAGGGGCACAATCCACAAGGAATCCTTGCCACCTAAGTCCGATAGGGAAATGGAATTTTCCTCTGCGATTGTCCTTCCATTCGACCTTGACGCCTCAAGGTCAAGCCTGTGCACGCCTTGCTTGTGCAGGCTGTCAAAGGAAGAATAATCGTAGTTTTCCTTTCCATCGCCCTCTATGTCTTTCTCCATTATATCAGAATAGACTGCTTTTTCCCGCATCGAGACGTTTCCGTAGAGGGTTTCATAGCGTTGGCCTGTCTTCCGCCTTCCATCGTCGTCTCCCGTATATTCGTAGTCGTCATAATATCCATCGTAACCAGTATCGAGGATTCCCCCGAAGAGAGTTGTTCCCTCTTTGTAAGGATCGATGATAGAAAACGTATGGATATTCTTGTACCTTTTTTTCTCTTTTTCTGTCAAAGACGGAACAAAGAGAGAAACACGCAATGCCTTATTCAAAGTATTCCTTCGGGCAACAAGTTTGTTGATTTCCTCATCTGACCTATCCGGATACCTCTTTCTTGCCATCTCCAGATTTTTCTTCTCATCTGGAAGAAAAGAGCACTTCTTAGGATCCAAGGTCACATAGACATCATCATCCGCTTTCAGATATAGCTCTTGTTGATAGAACCCACGTTCTGCAACTCCTGGAGTAAACGGAACACCGGTATACGTATTCGTCAGTCCTGTATAGTTCTGATAGAAGAGCGGAGAAGAGCTTTTATCATCGAAGAGAGTTCCATATCCCATCGAAGAAACCGGTTGGAACAATTCCCTTTGATTCAGATCCGAATCCTTTAGGCTGCTTTTATAGCCAGAGTCCTCTTTCGTGGATATCCTCAGCTTACGGTCCGAATCAATCGTGACCTTGACAGTATCGAGATGAAGAATTCGGGCAGAAGCATACCATGCCAAGGATGTGGATACAGAGAGGACAAGAAGGGAAATCCTTGCAAGATAGCTCCCCCTGACCAGCTTTGATCTTTTCTTCATGCTTAGCTCACCTTATTGATTTCAAAGGTAAGGCCTAAAGAGAACCTGCTCTCCAAAGTATTATCTGTTACCTGATGGTCCCAGCCTTCCCTAAAGAGAGTGAACCCGACCTCTGCAACTGCAGCCTCATCATCGCTTGTCGTACAAAGGACCTTTCCACCGGTCAGCTGTCCTTGGACCTTATCGGGAGCAACGGTCTTCCTTGTCTCGTAATACGCTTTTCCCCTCTTAAGGGAAGAATAGTCGTTGATCCTGTTGACACCGCTCCGATGTTTGGCAAGGAAGCAGTTATCCAGACTCGGATCCTTTTCCGAGACAGAGTTGACATTATCGAGCTTTTCCTGTCCGATAGCTTCTTGGTTCTTCGTATAGTTCTTACTGCCGGAATAGGTTCCATAGAGAACCTCACTGGCACCGAACTCATAGGAATCATAGTCATAATAGCCGTCGTGGTTGAGATCCAGAAGACCGGCAACTGTCGTATAGGACACACTTTCCTCTTTGGAAGTCGGAGCAAGAAGGAAGTCTTCCTCATGATCCGTCTCTACAAAGATACGAAGGGCATCCTTGATGGACGATTCTCCTTTGCCATCGCTGTTTGTGGCAATGGCTTCCGCATCGCTGAGCCAGATGGACTGGTTCTTCGAATAGACCGGGTCACTGAGATGTCCGATCTTAAGGACACGGAAAGCAAAGGGAAGATAGACGTACTCCTCTTTCTTCGCTTCTCTTTGGCTTGTCTCTCCCGCATAGAGAGAGGAATAAAGCTTGAAATCCGAATGGGACTTCTTCTGATAGGAGTCTGTCGTACTATCCCAATCGAAATCCTTTGTCGTAACCGGATAAAGGGAATTGGATGCATAGCCTTGTCCAGAAAGATAGTAGCTCAGGATATTGCTGGAAAGCGGACTTCCCGGCTTCCTGAAGACATAATTCTTTCCATTCAATTTCTCATGCGTCCTTCCTTTCTCTTCCAATCCGAGAATGAAGGAATCCAGCTGTGCCTGAGAAGAGAAATTCTCCTCATTGATCTTAAGTCCGATCTGAAGCTGTTCAGTATTAGATACCGAAGTACCGCCATAGGAAAGACTTGCTCTGGTAGCATACGCATACCAAGCAGTCGTTCCGGAAATGACACCAGTAAAACTGATAGTCAGGCCGATTGCGCTAAGAGATAAGACAACTGATTTTTTATTCATTCAAGCCTCAGAAAAAAGAAAGCGACCTCAGAAAATCACCCTTATTGTTGTTTAAAAAGAGCGGATGAAAACTTAGTCCTGTGAAGTAGATGTACTCGTTTTCGGTTCCGAATTATGCTTCTCGAGTTTAGGAATCTCGAAACTCCTGCCAACACGATAGTTTGCACCGATAACCTTCGTTGCATCCCAGAGAGCAGTAGTAGAACCTTCAAGAACCTGCCAGCCTTCCCTGAAGATGGTGACATTGACAGTCAGAGTTCCATTGGCAGGAATAACACCGATGAAGTTCGTATAGTTGATTTTAGCCGCATCCCTTGCCTTCCTGTCTTCCGCAGAATAGGAAGTTTCCTTGCTCTCAGCATCTCCATAAACGATGGCTGCCGTGCCGGTATCCCACTCATACTTAGCCTCAGTATCGTCATTTCCATCGCCATTAAGATCAAGATTTCCGTGCGTAATGGTCTCACCACCAGCTTTGGAAACAAGATGATTCACATCGCTATTGCCGTTCTTTGAAGAGAAGTGGACACGGATAGCAGAAGAAATATCAACTTTCCCTTCTGCATTATTTCCGCTGACATTCTTTCCTTCGATTGTAATATCACTAAGGCCAAGCTTAGACTCTCTGTCAAGAAGAGTGTTGTTATTTGTTCCATCGATGTCCAGAACGCGGAAAGTAAGCGGGAAGGAGACATAGTCCGTGTTGACTGCCTTCTCCCACTGGGTATAAGGTCCATGCTGATAGACGGGATTGGACTTCAGCTCACCCAAGCCAGCATCCTTTGCCTGATTACCGGCAGTAACCGGTTTTAAAACAGTAACCGTATCTGCATCTTCTGCAGCACGAGTAGTCTTCAAATATTCTGCAATTTGCGTTGTCGTCAGGGAAGACTTGAAGTCAAGATTTTCACCCGTTCCGACAGCGACCTGAAGATTTTCCGTGCATTTTGCGCTAGAGCCGCTGACAGCAGCAGTAGCAAGCGTTGAATATTGGTACCATGCGATAGTTCCGCCAACAGATCCAATAAAAGCAAGGCCCCTAGCGGACGAAAGCATGATAGCAGCTAATTTAGTTTTGCGTGTCTTCATATGCTTTGATATCAACTCCTAGTTTGACTGTCGCATCCTTTGGTGGCTCAACATAGTTGCTAGACTGTGGATCCCCTCCTTCGAGCCAGACAAGCCTCGTATAACGACGGGTCTGCCCTGGAAGGAACGCATACTGTTCATAGTGACAGATCTTATCAGCGGAAGAGAACCTTTCTGCAACACCTAAAGACTTATCATCATCGGTGATGTATTCCTGGAACGTTCCATATTTTTTATTATAGGTAGCACTCCGCTTGGCATAGATTTTGCCATCATGTTCGTCTTTTGTCTCATCATCCCTCGAATGATCATAGATCTTGACTCTCCTTGTATCCGCTAAGGAAATCTTATTTCCTTCGCTATCCGTATAAGGAGTATCCGAAAGAATATTGAAGTCCCTGTCATAACGGCAGGTCTTCGTACCAGTGTTCCGGATGAAGAAAGTATATTTGAAGAAAGTCAAAGAGACAGGCGTTTCACCATCCTTCACCGCACCATAAAGATAGTCCTGCCCTTCATCATCGATATTACCATCCCCGTAGTTCCGCCTAAGCTCTAAATAGCTGGCTTCATGGAACGTAGGGAGATTGTCATCGATTTTAAGATAGGAAGTCTTGTCTTCGAACGATGATTTCGTCGCTATCGACAGGGATACGTCTCCGGAATCGAGAGAAACCGTAAAAGTACCCGTATGGCGTCCCAAAAAGGAAACAATACCAAGCACGGTCCTTCCGGCAAAACCGACTGCAGAAACAATAGCCACTATTCTGCGGCGTTTGCGTTTTTTCACATATTCTAGTTCAACCATAGGATAAGCCAAATAAAAGAATGTCGAATCAGATTTCAAATGTCCCGAAGATCAGATACCAAGTAGCATGCCTATTGTCCAATTCATACATCTCAGCCCTAATCTTGAGGAAACTGGCTGTCTTTTGCGTAGAAAGACCCTATAGCTTTGCGTCACGGAATCACTCCCGTTTTGCTTTTCTCGTGAAAAATTCTACCACAGGCCAAAAAAAGAGTCAATAAAAGAGGCGGCTGCCGCCGCCTCTCTTTTTTTTACTTTTCTTCGCTTCCTTTATCCTGCTCTTTCAACTCTTCCATCAGTTCCTTACGGAGCTGAGCTTTCTGCTCATCTGTAAGCTGGTTCCTTTGAACAGGCTCAGCCTTAGTGGATTTACGTACATAGAATACAAGACCGGCAATGTTTGCTGCCAATAATAAGAACAATGGAAGAACAAATAAGCAGAAATAGAATGTCGTATGATTCCTCAGATATCCAAAGAAGCCTTTCGCATTGAGAATATCAGCAGTAGTCCTGCTAGATAATTTCACAAGCCTGATAATACTAACAACAAGAAGGAAAACAGTAATAGCGAAATCAAGCCCGAAAAGAATAATGTACAGCGCTTTCTTACTTTTTTTCATTGAAAATATTTACCAATTTACCGACTTTGTTTAGTTTAACATAGCAAATATAGGCTGTCAAACTTATTCAACAAAAAGTAAGAAAACGCTGTCTTCCTCCGTTGAGGGAGGG
>DHKY01000007.1 GCA_002404995.1 Caryophanales bacterium UBA4682
CCCTCCCTCAACGGAGGAAGACACGATTACTTTTTGGACGATAGGTTTTGTTTCTTGTGTTTCTGCATGGGACAATACAAAAACCAGAAGCGAAAATAATCTAACTTAGCCTGTTTCCGTTGTCAAGTGTCAAGAAAGAAAAAATAGATTTTCACTGCCTTTTTAACCAGAAAACATTGGACACTTTGTTGATTTATTTGTTTTATACATTATATAATAAGTGTAAACAGCGAAGTCCTGTTTCTCATCATTGAATAGATTTATTAGGAGGCAATCCCCGTGGATAAGGAAATTCTTCTCTCACTCTGCAAAGCAAGGCAGAAACTCTATCCATTCCTTGGAATCGCACTCTTTGAATCGGATAGTTCCTCTTTTACGGATTATCTCTTCACTTCCCCATCCTTTCAAGAAAGGAGGAGGATAGAAAAAGAGACCTCCTCGGCTTCTTACTCACCTAGCTTTGATGTTTATAAAAGGATGAACAAAGCAAAGCAATGCAAAGGTTCGGATAGGATCCACTTCTTTTTCCAAGGAGAAAGCTATGAGAGGGGAAGGTCTTATCTTTCCACGGATCAAGGAAAAGACCTCTATGTTGCGTTTCTCCGTAGAATCAATACAAGCACTAATAATCCTAAGTACAACAATTTCATCGTCTCTAGAAACAATAGTCTTTCCTCCCTGTTTGAAAGGATTGTCATTGTCAACAAGAAAGAAGATAGTTATCTTGTTGTTCACCGGAACCAGGTCTGGGGAGAGGAAATAGAGAAACCAGGTTTCATCTCAAGGATAGCGGATTTCACTATCGCAGCCATTCATTCCAAAGACAGAGACCGCTTCCAGCTCTATAGGAACCCTTCCTTCTGGAAGGAAAAAACCAGTTCGAATCCAAGCGGATTTGTCAAAGACTTCTTCCGCGTCAAGTCCATCAGGAAAGAATATCGCTGGAGAGAAGTCTATATTATCGACAGGAAAGAAACCGACTTCTATAGGCTCTGTGTTAGCTATGTCAATAATCCAGTCGAAGAAAAATTCCTTTCTAGCCACTACGACAACATTATCACGGAAGACTATGTCTATGACGGCCTGACTGGTCTTAGGAACCGGCATGGCTTTGAAAAGGAAGAAAGCAAGATTGCCAGGAAAAAAGAAAAGAAAACTTTTACTCTCATTTCCATGGACATTGATAATTTCAAGATTATCAATGATCTCTATGGCCATGCCTTTGGCGATGAGGTTCTGACAAAGATGGCCAAAGACCTCCGTCAGGTCTTTGGCTACCAGAATCTGACATCCCGAACCGGCGGAGACGAATTCTCGATTCTGTTTACCAACCAGAGCTACAAAGACTTAGAGCCGTCCATCAAGAAGTTTACGACTAGGCAGCACAGTGTCAGGCATCACGGAAAGAATATCTGTTTCACGGCTTCTATCGGCGTAGCCACCTATCCAGACCAGGCAAGCAGCCTTGATGAGCTTGCCAGAAAGAGCGATCGTGCCCTTTACGCAGTGAAAAGGAACGGAAAAAAGAATTATTCCTTATATAGCAAAGACAGGGAGAAATTCACTCAGTCGCAGATCGGATTCTCTTTTAAAGACAGGCATGAATCCTATCCAGGAGGCAGGCTGTTTTATCCTTCCGACAGGAAGGACAACGAAATCCTCTATCTGAACCAGGAAAGGATCAACCTTTCCGGATATGATTCCCTTGAGGACTTCCGCTCTAAAACCGAAGGATCTCTTACTTCCCTGTTTGATAAAGACGATATCTTAAAGAGGAAACAAGAGACCTATAAGCTAGAGACCATCTATAGGAAATCAAAGAACGGTAATAGAATTCCGCTTCTCATCAAGGCAAAAAAAGTCAATCATCCTCTTTTCGGAGAAGTCTTCTACGCAGCCTTGCTTCCTCTTGACCAGTAAAAGAAAAGGCGGAGCCTAGCTCCGCCTTTTTCCTTGATAGCGTCTTTTCTCCCGTTCTGAAATAGAAAAGTATTTGATTTTCTTCTTCCGCTCCGGAAGAGGGTAATGAATATCGCATTGGCTTGGATTGCGCTTGGCAACCTTCCATTTCGGTTTAGTCAAGACACCGACAACATTGCTGAATCCATATACGAAAGTGAAAATCGGAGAAAGAAGGATTCCTTTCCACCTTCCCTTTAAACGGAAGTCCATGCCTAGTTTTCTCCGGTCTAAGAAAACAGCAAGGAAACTTTGGAAGATACAAAAGAGAAGAAGAACAGCAATGACTTCAACCGCCCTGATCAGTAAGTCATAGATGGCAGCTTGGCCAAGAAGCTGGTTTTGCCTTGGCTGAGACAGAGACCCGAAAGTATTATTATCCCAATAATAGAACCGGATAAAGAAATTGTCATGGTGGTAGTTGGAAATGCCGACTTTCGCAAAGTATCCGCTTAGAAGCGGCATGCCTGCGAAGCCTTGAATCATCCTGATAACCGCATAGAAGATATAATAGAGCGGGAACCAAAGGAAACAGATAACACTGATCGGATTGAATCCGACTTGAATCAACCTATCGAGATACCTTGGATTTCCTGTCTTGAAAAACCTTACGAGCCTCTTCCATCCGTCCGTGAAGAAAAGCTTGTTCAAGGAATGGCCTAAACGGACAAGACGTTTAAAGGTATCACGGAAAGAACTAGGCTGGTCTTCGTAGACGATGGCATCGGTATTGAAATAACATTTATATCCATCATACAAGCGTTTGAGACAGAATTCCGCATCCTCAGCAGCTCCCATCGCATCCCATCCGTTCCTCTTCTCGGCGACTTCACGGGTGAAAGTAAGACCCGGTCCTGGAGTCATCGAAGTAGAGTGAACCGCCTGACGGAAAGTATTCTGCCTCCGGCTATCCTTCGTATAGAAAAGAGCACAGGTCTCAGTCCAGATGTTCTGCTTCAAATTGCTGGCTGCTTCATATCCTCTGACAATCTTTGCGCCACCGGAGATGGAGTTGTTCCTCTGGCGGACAAAGTCCGGATGCAAAAGATTATCAGCATCTATACGGATAAAGAACTCACTCTCCTTGTCTTCCTTCAGAATCTGCTGCCTCCTATAGCGAAGAGGATAGCTGACCCTGCCATGATTCGGATCTGGGTCATTGAGAACATAGACTTTCGCGCCTGCCTTTTCAGCTTCGATTGCGGTTCTGTCCTTGCAGTTATGGGCACAGACATAGACCTTGAGTTTGTCTTTCGGATAGTTCTGATGTTTCAGAACGCCTTTGACGGTCCTTCCAATGACTTCCTCTTCATTATGAGCAGCAATGATAATAGCGACTTTATGATAATCCGTCGAATCTTTCCAGTGTCTTCGCTTAAGAAAAAAGAAAATAAAAAAAAGGAACTGCGGAATAAAAGAAATCGAAACCAGAATGACCGCTGCCATGTTGACCCAAAAAAGAACATAGAAGACAATATCCAAAGGCATCATATAAGTAAACTATATGTGTTTTTTTGGGAAAAGGCAAACGATTTTTATTTTTATTTGCTTTATAATTCTATATATTATTCAGTTATTTGCTTTTTTCAGTCAAACAATTTCTTTAATTATCGATTTCTAGAAGTTTTACCATTCTGTTAGCCAAGAAAGAAGATTGTACTCTTTTGATAGATATACAGAAGGAACATCGAAATGAGTGTATCCTTCAATAACAGTAATTCTCGCCTGATTGTTGATTTTGGATAAGGCAGAGACAAAGTCAATTGAGCTCTGAGGATTAACAATCTTATCTTCCGTACCGACAAACGCCCAAACTGGTTTATCCTTGAGTTTATTCAAATTTGACTCGCTTAAGGTAACAGCACCAGATAAAGGGGCGACCTTATAGAACACATTCGGATTGGACAGAGAAATGTCCCATGTTCCCTTTCCTCCCATGGAATGACCAGTAATTGAAATTCTTCCCTTATCGCAGTCATTTTGTGCGACGATTTCATCAACAAAGGAAAAAAGATCATCTTTTATATCACTCCATCCTTTTTTTCCATAAGGCAGTTGCGGAAACACGATATAAGAATCTGGTTCTATTTCTTTGTCTTTTATGTACTTGGGAAGCCCATCTCCCTCCGTTAGCAGATTTAGATTTCCTTCTTCGGTTTCCGGTTTTCCGCTTCCACCGTGAAGATACAGAATCAATGGCAGATTCTTTTCTATCTTCTTTGGAGAATAGAGTAAGTAATTGAACTTCTGTCCGGACTCTAGAGTCAGTGTCTTTGCCTGCAACGAGGAATCTCCGGCATCCTTTGCATTGGAAACAGCACTATATAAAGAAGCAGATTGATGGTTTCCACAGGAGCAAAGCAGGCTGATGATAGAGAAAAATAAAATAAAAGGTTTTTTCATTTCAAGTTCTTCCTTGATTCAAATTATATGTCAATGTCAAAGACAGTCAATTGCCTCCGTTTTGTTTTATCCTTATATCCTCATGATTTCGCTTACATATCTAATCATGCTGTCGGAAACAGAAACATTTCTAGCTGCAGCATTTATCATAGAAAGAATCAATCTAGCGAAGAATGTGTTTTAATCAGCCATAAGAATCAAAAGTCCTGCTTCATAAAGACTGCTTCAACCATTTTCCTGTTTCTGTTCAACAAAAAACCTGGCACAACTTTGCCAGGCACGTTTTATGGTGGAGCTGACGAGGATCGAACTCGCGACCTCCTCGTTGCGAACGAGACGCTCTCCCAACTGAGCTACAGCCCCAGAACAAGAATAGATTCTATCAAAAAGAAGAAAACATTTCAATTTAAGATAAATACTCAAGAATCACGGAATAAGATTGAACAAGGCTATCCCTGCTCCTAGCTGCGTTTGCACTAGAAGAAGACGGAAGAGAAATATTGTCCTCACCGAAATAAGTCCGGTAAAGTTCACTAGCCTTCTTTCCGGTCGTAAACACCTTCTTGATTGGATAATGGATTAAGATAGACTTGATATCCATCGGCACCACGTTCTTGATGGATGTATCACTCGATGCATGAATATCACAGCTGTGAATAACATCGCTGAGTGCAATATGATGCTTTGCTAGGAACGCTTTTCTTTCCTGTATGGTAAGAGGAACCTTTTCCTTAAAGAGAGCAGCTAAGACCGGAAAGAACCGATTGTTCTTATGAGCATAGTAAAACCCCTGCTTCCGGCTTTCTTTAGAAGGAAACGAGCCGAGGATCAGAATCCTTGCACCCTCTGGAAGAAAAGAGGGAAGAGAGGAATGAGTCACATGTTCATAGGATTGTTTCATTTGCAGACTATTATAATAAAGGTAAGATGAAAATCCTATCCTGCTTATGCTCCTATAAGGGATGCCTATCCTCAAAAGAAGCAAATGAAACAATCCTGAAAATCAACAATTCGAAACATCCGGATATCCAGATGGATTGTTTTTCCTTTGCCGATGGAGGAGAAGGAACTTTATCCGCTATGAAAAATATCTATCCAGATAGGGAAATAGGAACCTACCTTATTCCCGGTCCGCTGAAATGCAATTCCGTCGAAGCAGAATATGGAATCCGAAAGGATAAAAGGATAATTGAAACCAGCAAAGTCTTAGGCTTGAATTTAAACCCTTCTTTGGATTTCGACCATACGACAAGCTATGGACTTGGGGTCCTTCTCCGATATGGGTTAAGGAACGGCATCCGCAAATTCTCAGTTGGGCTTGGAGGTTCTGCAACTGCTGACCAAGGAGCGGGTGCTAGGTATGCTCTCGGATATCGGTTTTACGGAAAGGAAGGAAAAGAATTTTTTCCTCTTTCTGGGAATCTCGGGAGAATCGAATCCATCGATTCATCAAAGGCAGACCAAAGACTGAAAGAATGTTCGTATACTCTCCTTGCCGATGTAAAGAGCCCTCTATTTGGCTCAAATGGATCAACCTTCCTCTTTAGCGAACAAAAGGGAGCTAAAAAAGATAAGCTGCATTTTTATGAAAATGGAATGAAACATTTCAATTCTGTTCTAGTGAATTGTGGTGTCTCTGATGTATCCATGTTTCCTTCTAGCGGGGCAGCTGGTGGACTTGGTTCATTTTTCTATCGTGTTGGGAAAACGAATGTCTTATCTGGTGCAGAGTTTCTCTTAAAGGAAGCCCACAGGAAAGAAAGAATCAATTACTATGATTATGTCCTTCTCGGAGAAGGACATACTGATAAGAGCACACTGGAAGGAAAGAGCATCACGGCAAGGCTTGATCTAATCATAGGAAGCAACGCCAAAGCAGTGCTTCTTTCTGGCTTAGTTGATGAAAACGTAAGAATTAGTCTCAAGGAAAAAGGTGTTTCTTTTTTCTATCCTTTACATCCTATGGTTTGCAAGGATTATCAGAAAAACGCAAAGGAAGACTTAGGGAAAGCCTACGAAAAGTTCTTATCTTCTATAGAAAAATAGGAAAGTTTCTCTTCGTTCCCTTTAAATCTTCTCTCTGCTAGGATAAAATTATTAGCAAGGAGGCAGGAAGGGAATGAAGGATTATCGGAAAACAAAGACACGCTTCTTCCTTGGCTTTTTCTTTTTCCTATCTTTGACAGGACTGGGAATCACTTGGATCATCTACAGTGCTTTGACCAAAGAAACTCAAATCGGAAAGTACGAGTCCTCTTTTCCTGCTGTTGTTGCAAGGATTGTAAGGCTTTCTCTTTCTGCTCTTTCTGGAATAGCTTATTTAGTCTATCTGATTGTCACTTACTTCAAAAAGCCACAACTGAAAATACGAAACGAAGAAAAGATTTCCTTTACCCGCTACGATATTTTAGAAAACGGTGCCAGTCTTAACTATAAAGATTACTTCATTGGAACTTGGAGGGAAGAGAAAAAGAACAGGACGTCGCTGTTTGCCTCAGCATTTTATCTTCTGATTGCCTGCATTGCGGTTTCCGTCAATCCAAGAAGGAGGAAAACAAGCGCATTTTTCTATATTCTCTTAGTCCTTTCACTTGTCCTGCTTGTTTTTTTATTCGTCTACGCATTCCTTCTCCCCTATATCCTTTATAAAAAAGCAAAGCCGGAGAGAATCAATGAAACTATTGAAATTGATTCTACAAGGCTAGTCATAACCGACAAAATGAAATCCGTGTGCTACGATTTCGACTATAGGGATAACGCAAAAGAGACAAAGAACAGTTTTCTTTTCGTCTTTGCCTCTTCGGATGGCCTTCTTATTACAGTTAAAAAGCAGGGAAGGAAACAGGAAACAAAGGATTTTCTCTCCAACAAAGTAAAAGAAATCCGGAAAAGAAGACTTCCATACTAAAGAAAGGAAAACATTTATGAAACAAGGTTTATTCGTCATTCTGACAGGTTGTTCCGGTGCTGGAAAGAAGACAGTCCGCAGAAGGCTGACCCTTCAGGATAGTTCATTGACTTATTGTCCTCTATATACTACCCGTCTTCCTAAGAAAAAAGAGCGCCAAGGAATCGATTTTAATTTCATCTCAGAGGATATGTTTTCCTCTTATGAACAGCAAGGAAAATTTCTTTTATCTTTTAAGGAAGACAATGCAAATTATGGCATTGACAAAGAAGCAACTGGAGAAGCCTTAAAAGAAGGAAAAATCGTCCTCATCGACGTCTCTCATCCAATAGCTAAAGAACTCAGGAAGATTTTCAAGGGAAGGTATACAAGGACCGTCGATATCGTGATACCAAGCGATGAAGCTGTCGAACAGAGAATCAAACATGGTCTCCATGGTCTCTCCCCTTACCAAATCCACAAAGCAGTCATCACAACCTGTGAAGACAACAAAGATACGGCCGACTATGATGTCCTGCTGAACAACTATGATCTCAAACGTACCATCAAACGCTGCAGCCAGGCCATTAAAGGACGATTAGCCTATATCGAAGCCATCGAAGAAGGGAAAGAGCCTCCCGCAGGCTACACCATCAAGCGTCCTTAGTTTGCCTATGTTCTACCTTGTAAAGGTACTGATTGGACGGGTCGTAGTCTCTTTGAATCGTCCTTTCGACTATTACACTCTCGACCCCGACATCAAAAAGGGTATGCGGGTCTTGGTTCCTTTTGCTTCTTGCAAAGAAACCGTTGGTTTTGTTGTGGAGGATCCGCTTCCTATACAGCAGGATATCGAAGACTATAAAACCGAATCTGGAAGAAAACTATCGAAGGTTATCTCTTCCCTTGATGATGTTCCGCTTCTTTCCGACTCCCTCTTCCAATTAGCAAAGGCAGTCTCATCCTATTACAAATCGGATCTTATCCGTGTGCTATCCACAAGGCTGCCGCCAAGCCTAAAACCAAAAAACTCCGCTCTGAAAAAGCCTCAGGCGAAAACAATCGATTTTGTTTTCCCGCTCCCGTTTGATGAATCCTTTCTCAGTAGAAATGAAAAAACACTCTATCTGAAATTGCAGGGACAGAAAGACGGAATCCGGAAAAGCAGGATAACCGCCAAAGCCTCCTTGGAAAAGCTAATCGAAAAAAAGGCAGCAGAAATAAAAGAGATACCTGTTTCCCGTATACCAGAACTAGAGGCAAAGCATTTAGCCCCTTATGAACTCACAAGCAGTCAACAGAAAGTCTTTGATGCCTTTTTGAATAGTCCTAAGACCATCTCTCTTCTCCAAGGAGTGACCGGAAGCGGTAAGACAGCAGTATACATTTCTCTTGCCAAAAAATATATCAAAGAAGGAAAAGGCGTTCTTATCCTGATTCCAGAGATTGCTTTAACAGACCAAAGGTCCAATCTCTTCGCGAGTTATTTTCCGAATACCCTTTCCATTCTGAATTCCTCCTTGTCCGATAGCCGAAAGTACGACGAATACCATCGCATTGCTTCCGGAGAAAGCAAAGTCGTTCTAGGAACAAGATCCGCAATCTTTTCACCTGTAAAAGACTTAGGGCTCATCATCATCGATGAAGAGCATAGTTCCTCGTATAAGCAGGACAATGATCCCTATTATGATGCCATCCATGTTGCGGAAAGGAGAGCGGGAATCGAAGGTGCTAAAGTCTTACTTGGTTCTGCCACTCCAAGAATCATCGATAAAGCAAAAGCAGAACATGGTTTATACGATAGGCTCTACAGGAATGTAAGATATAGCTTAAATCAGGATAAAGAAGTCAAACTCATCGACAGGAACGATTATTCTTTGATTGATCCCTATAAATCCGCTTTTATCTCCGTCCCAGTCATCGAAGAAATCCAAGAAAACCTGAAAAGACACCAGCAGACAAGGATTCTGTTGAATCGAAGAGGATTCGCTCCGATTTACATCTGCCGCAACTGCCATAAGACCATCAGCTGTCCGAACTGCTCCATTCCTCTTTCCTATCATAAAAAAGACGATACTCTTCGCTGCCATCACTGCGGGTATAAAGTCTCAAGCATCGGGTATACCTGTCCAAACTGCCATGATCATGACTTTAGGACAATCGGACAAGGAACCGAACGTGCTTACCAGGAAATCAAAAGCCTTTTCCCAGGTGCGAAGATCACAAGACTGGATTCCGATGTATCAAACAACGAAGTCCGTCACGAAGTCCTTGAGAGCTTTGCGGATGGAGAAACCGACCTCATCATCGGAACACAAATCATCGCTAAAGGGCACGACTTCCCACGAGTTTCCTTAGCCATCATCCTTGATGCTGACCAGACCCTTCGCCTTCCAAGCTATCTTGCCAATGAAGAGACTTTTGATCTAATTGCCCAGTTTGCCGGAAGAGCCGGCAGAAAAGACCTGAAAGGACGGGTATTAATTCAGACCTACTCTCCGGAAAACAAAGTCATCCTAAGGGCAGCAAAGCAGGACTATGAATCCTTCTACCTCTACGAGATGGAAGAGAGACGGAAATACCAGTATCCGCCTTATACTTATCTGACATCCATTCAAAGGAAATCCGTTTCCAAGGGGCGGGTCGATGAAGTCTCCTTGGCAGTTGAGCAATATCTGATCAAAGCCATCGGAAACAAAAAATTCAATGTGTATGGTCCATCCGCTCCCTTTATCCCTCACAGGAACGGGCGGTATTACCGAACCATATTGCTGAAGTACAAATCCATAGAAGAGAACTCTCAGATTCTAGATGGAATCAAAGACATCCGCCTCGCCAACAAAGATGTCGAAATCTCCATCAATGTCGACCCTGGAAGAGAAAACAGGTAATAATACAAAAAGCATCCTAATCTCAAAGTGATCAGGATGCTTTTTTTTAGTAATAGTTAGAAATAGTAGACTTCTAAGATAGGACGTTCACAATTTGTCTTCGAATCTTTGTAAAGACGGAGAGTGATATAATGCGTCTCTGTCTTTTCCGGAGTGATGACTGTGACACCATCATCATCATAGACTGCCGGAGTTGTGACAACATGGGTTCCGGAAGCAACATAGATAGTTCCATAGAGTCCCCTCTTGGAATAGTCGTTCCTGAACTGCCAGTCCTTGATTGTCTTATCCGCCTGCAAGACAGTCTTCCTGTTCGTGAAGATAGAATCATCCCAGGATGAACCAGTCAACGTGCAGATTTCGTTTGCAGTAGCAGAAGTCGTCTTTACAGCTAAGATTGGAGTCTTAGCACCAAGATAGAAGTAAGGAAGGACATAGCCGTTCCTCTTGTCCTTGAAGCAGGTGTTTGTGTCTGCATCCCAGGCTGCATCTTTGCCAGTCGGAGCAGCAAACTTCTCCTTGTAATAGACTTTAATCTCAACCGAAGTGCTTCCGCTGGAAGTCGTAAGAGTCAAGATGCCATCAGAAGTCGTCTTGGTGGCAGTGACATCTGCAAAGCAGGTCGGATCACCTGTAGCAGTAAAGACGTTGATGGAGGCAGACCAGCCTGCTGCTTCCAGACACTTCTTGATGTTCTCCCTGTTGAAGTAGGCATAATTGAAGGTTCCACTGGTCTTGATGTCCAGATAGCCTCCGTTAGTGTTCTTATAAGCTATCGTTACCTTCTTTCCAATGTTGACTTCCGGAAGGACAGCTTCATCCGTACCGCCAAGATACTGTTTCCTTAATGCCTTTTCGGAATCGCTCCAAGCAAGAGGGGCATCCGTAGAAGCATCCGAAACTTTATCATAGAATACACGCCTAGAGACAACAGCCGCATCAGAGTTGGTCCAACGGCTGATTCCAGCACGCCTGATGGCAGTGACGTTTCCATCAGCATCATAAACATATTTGTAGGCTTCATGAGAGTCTTTTCCGTAACGGGTCTTGATTTCCGGATTGATTGTCCATCCTGCCTTAGTGAAGGATGTATCGAATTCTGTAAGGACACGGTCATCGAACTTGGCTCCTTTGAGCTGGACATAATGACTGGTTGAATTGTTCACAGAAGAAGGAGTCGGATCATCTGTTCCAAGATAGACATAAGGAACCAAATCGGTGGAAGGGAAGCCTGCTTTTGTGATCTCGGTCTTGACTTTATCATCCCAATCGGTCTTCTTGGCACCCCAGGCATCGGAATAGAAGATACTCCTCTGGGTCGTATAGACCGGGGTGGAAGTAGTGCCAGTCGAAGGCTTATTAATGACCGCTTCAAAGGAACAGCCATCTGCAAAGGTCTTCTTTGCAGTCAGCTTCGTTGCCTTTGAAAGATCATCATCGGAGTTCGTTGTAATCGTCCATGCGGTGTCACCTTCTGCCGGAGTATCGGCTTCAAAGGAAGCTTTCGCCTTCGCAATGATTTTCTCGTTCCATTGTCCGCCATAGATGGTCCTGCAACGGGAACTGCTTGTCCAATTCGAGTTATGACGCTTAGTACCTAAATAAATATAGGGGAAAGTGTGTCCTCCGAAATTCGTATCCATGGAATGCTTTGTCGAAGAAGTATCATCACCGGTCTGGTTTGATCCACTGCGGTCTGTATCCCAGGCGCCAACATAAGTATCATCAAAGGCCTCAAACCTCTGGACATAGAGAACAGCACGGCTGGTTGACGAGACAGAGCTGAGCTTTACCTGCCTCTTATCTCCGGTATCCTCGAAAGTCTTCTCAGCAATAAGATCATAACCATAGCTGGTGCTCGGATTTAAGGTGACAGTCCAGCCATCGGCTTTCAGCACCTTCTCCGCATTAGTGACAATATTTCCGGTAACAAAGGTGCCGTTCGAAGAAGTATTGATTCGCCTTCTTGCATAGTTGTTATCATAGGTATAAGTAAGATCTTTCTCACCAAGATAGATATAAGGGATGACTTGATTGAACTGGGCTTTCCTCTCATTCTTGATGTCATCACTCCAATCCGTTGCATCCGCCGGAATCGTGAGGGCCGGGAGATAGAAAACCGTGGCAACTGTCTTACCGGTTGCCGAAGGTTCAGGAACACGGACAATGAATCCGGCGCCATCCGAGAAAGTCGTTCTAGCTTCTAAATCATTTCCGTCCCTTGTGACAGTCCAATCACAGGTGGTATCGTTCTCAAGCGTTGTCTTGATGTTCGGGATTGTCCGTTCATCATGGACACCTCCGGTAATGGTAAATTTGTAGGTAGAATCCAAATAGGTATAAGTCGGATACTTTGTACCAAGATAGAAATAAGTCAGAGTATGTCCGTCACAATCGGTCGTGAATTCCTGCTTCAAAGCACTCGGCCAATCAGTGACTGCATCCTTATCCCAGTTCTCGCTCCTTTGCAAAGTGATTGAGAAACGGGTGGTAGAAGTCGGAGAAGGAGTTGCCACAGTAATATTCCTGACATCTCCGGAAGGATAGACTCTCTTTGCCTTGATTACCGGTCCGTAGCTGTTCGTGGATTCCTCAATCGTCCAATCCGGAGCAGCGAAGGCAGCTTTTGCAGCTGTGATAATTGCAGAATCGAATTTGTATCCATAAATAGTAAGGATCTTTGTGCTTGTAGCGAACTTTGTATAACAGACAGGAGCACCAAGATAAAGATACGGAACATCCCTGTTCGGGAACTCGGCGTTGATTTCATCCAACGTATCCTGATCCCAGGCACCGGGTGCCTTAGAAGCATCATAAACAACATCATAATAGGCTTTGATTAAGAAGTAGCCATCCGAGTCTTTGGTGATTTCGACTTTGAAGGCGCCCTTTTCAAAAATCCTATCGGTTGCTGCGATCTTTGTCTGAGTCCATCCATCGTCAAGATAGATTGTTTTAAAACCATCCCTCTTTGAGGCATCGAATTCTGATCCGGAGATGGATAAATAAGTGGAGGATTTCGTTGTGTTATCTACCCATTCGGCATCATAATTGCCGATATTGACATATGGAATGATGTAGCCATCAAAATACTTTTCCATCCTACTAGCAACAGACTTCTTCCACAAGGTCTGGGTGGAAGTGGAAGCAGAAGCAGAGCCTGTGGAACCGCTTTCTGTACCAGAAGTATCAGAAGCAGTTGTAGGACTTTCCTGCGGTTTTTCTGTCGGTGCAACCGTCGGAACTTCACTTGGTTCCGTGATTGCTTCGCTTGGCTGTTTTACTGTGGATGAACCAGCAGAGGCATTTCCAGCAGCATTACAACCAGATAAAAGCAGTGAAAGTAAGGATAAAAATGCGAATTTCTTTGATTTTTTCATATAGTTTCCTCCTTCGAGTAAGCACACGTATTATAAAAACGCTGTTTTAGGAGTTGCAATTCATGACAAAGAAAAACCACAGACATTCCGTGATGAAAGCGATTCCATGGAAGGCACAATGATATTCATCCTTGCCAGCTTATGTCTTTTTCTCGGCAGATATATATTGTTTTCCTCATTTTTTACTTCTTGCAAAAACATTTTTAGCCCTTTTGAATGCTTTTATAATTTAGGTGTTCATTTTTCCAGGAAAGGAGAATAAAGATATGAAGAAACATTTAACCCTATTAGCCGTGCTGACTCTTGTACTTACCGGATGTACAAATAACAGCGGTTCCGGCTCCCAGTCTCAGACCCCCTCGGAGCCACAAACCAGCGAGGTTTCGGAAGTCCCTTCTGCTAGTGCAAAGCCAAGCGAGACTCCGACAGAGAAACCGAGTGAGAGCGCAAGCGCAAGCGAAGAACCAAGCGAAACTGTATCCAGTGCCCCAACAGTTTCCCTGTGGGGGAAAGCCATCGAAGAAGAAAGGAAGCAATATCTCGGAGGATATGTTCTTCCTTATATCAACATTGGTACAAACAAATCCCTAGAAACCGGAATTCACGATTCCAGGAACAAAACCGGCTTGTACTACGAAATCATCGGAAGCAGCACCTTTGACGGTTCACGGTTCAATTCCGAATTCAAGGCTGCCTATGAACAAGATGGCTTTACTGTCACCATCGATCCTGAGAACACTTATAGGACGGCAGTAAAAGACTCTGCCCATCTTACTATTAAGATTGAACAGAGTGATGGCGTTTTTTCCATCCAGGCCAGATATGATGAGCCTTTTGATGCAACCAAGAAAACCGCATGGACTGCAGATGAAGAAGCGGAATTAAAAGGCTATCTCTATGACCATACGATTCCATTTGTCTATCTCGGAACCACAAATCCTTATTTCTATCAAACCTACGATCAGAAAACGCTTCGTATCTATGGATGGAACTATGATGCATCGATCAGGACTGCTGCCACAGCCGCTTTCAAGAGCGATGATGGCTGGAGTGCAAGCGTCGTAAAAGAAGACGGAAAAGACAAGTTCACGGCAGTCAAGACATTCGATGACTGCAAATTAAGCGTTGAAATCGATGAAATCGACAACAACACAACAACCCGTGCAAGGATGACCGTCACTAAAGATGACATCTGGAATCCAGAATCGGCACCGGATAACTGGGATACCGATAGGCTAGATGAAATCCATGATAGTGCGGATAACCACGATATTCCGTATGTTTATCTCGGTGCAGCCGAACCGACAAGGGACTATAAGGATGACACCCACCGTTTCACATTCACAGGAGGATTCTGGAATGCAGAGGTAATAGCCTTAGCCAAAGCCTCCTTCGAGGCAGCTGGATGGACGGTGAATGAATACAGGGCTTCTTATGGACAGGCAATCAATGCCACAATCCAGGAACAAGACGGATGCCGTCTGAGCATGGTAATCGAGCCTCCTTATTCTGCAACAGGCAAGATCACAAGGTATGTCACTTATTCTCCGGCCAGGACCATCCCTGCCGATGCAACAGAATGGGATGAAGATACGAAAGCGGCAAGGACAAGCCACTTCAATGGATATTCTATTCCATACTTCTTTATTGGTGCCAAAGACACCCGTGCCTCCTTCAGCTATCTTTCTTCCTCAGTACAGATTACACCTGCCCTTAGCGGAACCTATAATGTCCAGATGCTCTATGGAGCAGAATCTGCTTTAGCAGCAGATGGATATTCCGTGACTAAGAAATATAAATCCACCTATGCTGCTTTCGACCTTACCGCAACAAAGACTCTCGATAACGGAGACCAGGTGATTGTCACAAGGAATGCAAACGATACAAAGGATTCCCTTCCGGGAACCGCCTATGTCAACGTCCGCTATCTAGAAAAATACGACAGCACATATGAAGGCTCTTATGCAGACGGAAGCGATGTCAAGAGTGAGACAACCACCACCGCTGATTCTAGGACTTCTAACTTCGGAGCGAACCATAGCGTTCCTTATTTCTATCTTGGTGCGAAGCATTTCTACTCCCAAGTAAGCAGTGATTTCCGGACAATCACAATCACCGGCGGCCGATGGAACGATGCCATCCTTTCTTCCAGGAAGGCAAAGATTGCAGCGGACACCAGCGATAGTGCAACTTGGGGAAGCGGAAGCGAAGTCAAGGATTCGAGTGGACTTCTCACCTATACAAACACCAAGACATTCACGGATGGGAGCACAATCCAGCTCACATTAAAGCAACCAAGTGCTGATACCGACTCCGACCCATTCCACCCAACGACAAGGACCCTTCTCTACAATGAAGCCTATGGATCTTCCGATACCGATTGGGCAACCGCAACAAAGAGTGTCAGGACAACCAACTTAGGCGGTTATACCATCCCTTACATCTATCTCCATGCCGCAAGCGATAAAGTCGCTTCTTCTAAGAGCGTCGATACCAATAACGCCTATCATTATGTCACCCTTACAGGTGGTATCTGGGATGACCGGATTCTTCCGGATGCCGAGACTGTATTGAAAGCTGACGGATATACAACCGATACTTCTACCCTTCGGAACCAGCATGCATCCCTTGAAGCCTATAAGAAGAACACCGATGGCTCTTATCTCCGTGTCCTTCTCTATAAAGACGGAACGGATAACAAGACTGCAAAAGCCAAGCTTGTCATCTATTATGATGCGGCTATTACAATCACTGATACACAAACCGATTGGTCCGATGATATCAAGACTCTCTATTCTGGCAAGCTCTATAACTCGGTTCCTTACTTCTATAGGGGTGATTACTTAACCGCAAAGAGGACGGAAAACGACAACCAATCCAAGACTTATCTCACCATCCAGACCAATAAGACCAAGCAAGCAGACGGTCAATACCACTATCTCTACAACAACATCAACTATATCGTCAATGCGAAAGAAGCCTTTGAAACAGCCGGCTGGACCATTGAAAAGAGGTACTGGCTCAATAGTGCTATAAATGGCAGCAGCGGATACACATCCTTCATTGCACAGATCAAGAATACAAATGGATCCGTGACACGTGCAAAAGTCCTTGCAGACAAGCAGAACATTAAGATGGATGTCTATTCCTACGGCGCTTATCAGATTCCCGCTGAAGAGAACCAAAAATGGGATGACAATGATATCGCCATCATGGAGAACGTCTTCTACGGAAATGTCGCTCCTTATGTCTATCTCGGCAGCGATCATCCGCACTGGAACAGCAATTCTGCCTCTGGTCATAAGATTGAAAGGGAAGGCGGATTATGGAATGATCAGGTCTTCACAGATGCCATCAACACCTTCACTAACGATACATCCGTCAAATGGTCTTACAGGTATTCCCATACCGCTTTAAGCAATGAGACCATCAGCATTCTCTATGCTTCCGGCGAAGTCACCAATTCCGATGGCAGCAAGTCCTACTGGGAATATACGATTTCTCCGAAGAACGAAGGATTCACCAAAGTCATCTATTGTACGATTGTCTTCTACAAGTAGACCAATGAAGATACCGGGCATCGCCCGGTATTTTCTTTCCGTGTGAAATTCATTCGTCCGTGTTAGAATAAAAGACGTCAAATTCAGAAGGAGATAAGAATACAATGATTACGGTTTCACTCTTAGGAAGGGATGAATACGAAGCTATCCGCTACACTGACAAGCTCCATAAAGCAATTAAGGATATCTATCAGTGCAAAGACGAAGAAATCAATTTCTTCGCTCCTCGTTCCTTTTTAATCCACGACGGAAGGGAGCAGACGACATTCCGCTTAGATGTAAAAGTCGAAGTTCCGAAAGGAACAGAAGACAAAGAAAAAGAAGCCAGCAATGCAATAGCAGCCTTATTGAAGGATGATGCTGCTATTCATATCCGGATTGTTTTCGACTACTATGATCCAAAACATGAGCATAGGTATATCGACAACGACTATCCTCTTTACAGGGATAAGAGCAATACGGTTCAAGCTCAGGAAGCCCATGATGAAGAAGCTGAAAATCAGGAATACGAGGAGACCTATGAAGAGCCCTATAGGGGTGACATCATCGGCGACTTCGATAAATTCCTCAAGCAGCATCCAGATGCAACCAATGAAGAAGTCTATGAAGCCCTCACTGGTATCCGGAAAGATGTGACGGAACGTCATCATAAAGAAAAGTAAATCCAAGAACGAAGAAAAGGCCAATCCTTCAACAGAGGATTGACCTTTTTTCGTGATGATGCGGTTCTTATTAAAGATGAAGATATAGTCTTCTAGCTTTTAAAATCAACTGTAGCCGATAAATAATTCGGTTTTTCAGAGTCGCCCCAGTAATTATCATTGAACTCATTTTCTTCTGTCGATAGATTATATTCGAGTTTTTGTCTATAAGCTTGATGTGAGATGATATCCAATTTCTTTCTTTAATCAGAAGATTCCTATATTTACTGTCTTCTTCAAAAGAAGGTCTATTCGTTGAGATTTGAATCGGTGTTACCTGACTCAGAAGAACCAGAATCCTATTATTCAAAAGAATCTTTCCGATAAATATCTTATTTTCATCATGCCTTCTTAAAATCGTCCGAGTTGATGGTCTGACCTTTCCGCCGATGTAATCCGTAGGATCTGGCGAGGAGAGAGGTAGGAAGTAATCGAATCGACCAAACCGAATCAGGAAGCCAATATAGGGTCTTTGATGAAGTCTTTGTTCCTCATGATTTGATAATACACGAGAATCGATTTTAGAGCTATCTTAAAAAGAATCCGAAACCGAGAACAATTGAACTGACATGAAAATTCCTCCTGCCTTTTTGAAAGAAAAGGAGCCTTGCGGCTCCATGATTTTATAGTGCTGCCCTTTATACGGCGACAGCCATCCGCGATTTTACAGGTTTCCCTGCATAGTTATAATAGAAATAAAAAGCAATGATTTCAAGTAGGAGAATCAAACATCCGGTCCTTTGATTCTTCCGTTGTCCTCTAAATGATATTCCTTGAAGGAAAAAGACAGCTCAAGTTCAGTATCTTCCCCAATCCTATTATGGCCTTCCAAGGATAAAGAAAGATGATGGTCCTCCACTAGAGCTTTCTTTGTCGTGTAATTATCCGCTTCTTCTCCGGACTTCTTAAATCCTGTCACCGAAGAGAAAACCAGAGTATAGAGATGTCCGTTTAAGATATCTTCGTCATCCTCTTCTTCATTCGTCTGATTCTGTTCAATATCCTCATCATTATCAAAGACAACCTGAAGGGACAAGGTATCCTTTTCAAGTTCAAAACGGATGATTTCCGTGTTCCTGAGTTTGGAAAGATCCTCTAACAACTCATTTGTGGTCATTGTCATCTTTCTCCTTCAGAACAACAGTTCTGCCATCCACAATGTCTTTTTCATTAAGATGCAGTCTTTCCTGCTTCTTGAAAAAGAAAGTGTAAACAAAGAGTGCAAGAAGCAGTGCCGTGAAAACCCAGAAAACAGACAGTACTGCAAGATCACCGGAAGTCGGTCCCTTAATCTCCCTGACATTGTCCTGCCTATTGGGATTTCCAAAAAGAGTGAAGCCCCTCCCCCTTTTAACGGAGAAGCTGATAGAAAAATAAAGTCCGATAACCAAAGCGATAAACATGAATCCATTACTAACCCATTCATGGATAGTAAAAGACTTAAAACGATTCCAATATGATTTCATACTTCAATATTCTAACAGAAAAAGTGCCGGGTATTATACCCGGCACCCTCTTTTTCAGAAAAATAGAAACCGGATTACCTATCAGCGTTGTGATAGACAGCCTGGACATCTTCAATGTCGTTTAAGCTATCGACAAGGTTCTGAACTTTTGCCTTATCCTCATCACTGACATGGACATAGTCTCCGGAAGGAACATAAGTGACTTCGGAAGTAGTGAAGGAATCATCGGTAAGAGCGAAATCATTCCTTAAAACAGTACGGGCTTTATTTAAGTCGGCCGGAGTGACCTGGACAACAACCGTTCCCTCTTCAGCATCGACAGACTGGACATCGACATCATTCAAAATCAAATCGTCCTCGATTTCCTCGGCAGTCTTGTCAGAGTCAAAGGAAATAACACCCATCTGAACGAAATTGAAGGCGGCAGAGCCAGAGTTTCCGATTTTTCCTCCGTGATGCGTAAAAGCAGCACGGACAGCGGAGAAAGCACGTTTCTCGTTGTCAGTCAGAGTATCAACCCTGATAGCGACTCCTCCAGGGCCGAAACCTTCATAGCGGCCAGCAACATAAGCGGCTGCATCCTTGCTCTTTGCTTTCTGGATAGCACGGTCGATAACGTCACGGGTGACATGCTGAGCCTTCCATTTTTCGATAGCAGAACGTAAAGCAAGGTTTTCATTGGGATCAGGGACACCGGATTTCGCAGCAAGATAGATTTCCTTGCTGGCGCGATTGTACAGAGCCGATTTAGCGGCATTAGTCTGTGCGATTTTCTTTGCTCGAACTTCGTGTGCACGTCCCATAGTGAATACCTCTTTTCTTTCTTTGTCTATGTTTTGCAGTCAAAAACTGCAAATGACCTAACTTTAATATTATAAATTTCTTAGAATGCTGTTACAAGGGGAAAGTAAAGGAGAGTTTGGGTTAAAACCGCTTACTCTTCTTTTTGCCATTTGGGCTTTCCAGCTCAGGAACCGAAATCAGTGCCTTTGTTTTCTCAAATATCTTCCTATTATCCTGATAGGTATCTTCGTTTGGAAGAACCGGATTCAGGAGATAGAGGAGATTCCTCCTCCTTGCCTTCTTTTCAGGGTAGGTAAGAGTTTGATTATCTAGCTCGAGAATAACGGTGAAATCCTTCAGGCAGGATAACTCCTCTGGAATTTCTGTTCTTCCAAGATAATCCTTGGATTGATGAATAACATCCGAAACTCTCTTTGAGTCAGAAAGAGTTTTCTCTGCTTCTTTTTCAAGTTTCTGCAGTACTTTTTCAATATTCTGATCTGAAATTTTCTTTTCCTTTCTCTTATCCGAGTAATAGGAGAAAATCCTGGAAAGATCCTTCTTTCGTTGTGCCTTCCGACTCCGTTTCTCTTCTTTCTTCTTTTCCTTCCGTCTCGTTTCACTCTCCTCAATCCGGCCTTCCAGATCCGCTTCTAACTCCGTATTCTTTTTCTGACCAGTAAGATTCCTTGCAAAATCATGAAGCTTATCCGAAAAAGCAGAGCTCGGACTCTTAGTCAGCAAGGACTCCTTGTAATCAAGCTCAATGGCTTCTTTCAGCCACTTCCTATATTTGTTCGCCAAATACGATACAGAAAGAAAAACAAGCTGAATCAGAAGAAGGAGAAAGACAAACAAAGTCCTGACTTTATCAAAGTCAGTCGCCTTTCCCTGCAGAATCGGAATCAGGGACACAATCAATAAGGCGGTTTTATCCACAATGCCGATAATCTTCAAAGCCGTGTGACGCTTACGATGTTTTGCTTTCGCATCCTCCTCTTTCTCGTTGTTGTGATAATAAAGATGCTCGGCAAAAACAAGCAAGGTCACAAAAAGAAGCACGCAATAAATCACAAGATAGGGAATCGAGTCATAATGCCGATAGATTGCAAGCCCATAATAAAGAATCCTGACTACCTGAACAACAATCCTGATGATATAGGCAATCTTCGAAAGATCGTCCTTGATTTTCTCTAACAGGGCCAAAGTGTGCTTATACTCAATCGGTCTCATATTCTAATCCTTAAACTCCTATTCGTTCTTTAAGGCCTTCACCGGGTCTTCCTTACCTGCTTTGATAGCCGGCACAAGAGCAGAAATCCTTCCGAGCAAAACAGAGAAGGCAATCACAATCAGAGAATGATACCAGGTAAAGGAACAGATATGACCTACGGCATAGAAAGAATAATAGTGATTCAGAAGAGCGTTTATGGGGAAGGAAAGACAATAGGTCAGAAGAGAGCCAAGAATACCAGCCAGCCTTCCCGTGAAAAGGGATTCGATTTCAAAGATAGCGGCAACATCTCTCTTCTTTGATCCCAAAGAGCGGAGAAGTCCGATTTCCTTTCTTCTTTCCAGAACGTTGTTCGAAGTCAATAATCCAGTCCTCGCCGAGGAAACAACCAAGGAAACACAGGCAAAGATCAGAAGAATTGTAGAAACAAGAGAAATCCTTTCTGCGACATCCGTAATCCTTCCAGAAGCATCGCTCTTATGATAATAGACCTGCTCGTTCTTATTCGCCGCATGGTCTGAAGAATCTTCTACGATTTCATTGAAAGAATCCAGACGTTGAAGCAAAATCTCGCGTTTGGACAAATCCGTAGGGAAAAGAACCAAGTCCTGGATTTCAGAGTAGGCGTTGACATAGGCAATCAAGGAGATGATTTTGCCATAGCAGCTATCAATATCGTCTTTCCTATAGTCTTTCGCGATGCTCGTCCTCCTATCGTTCAAGGAAGAGCTATCCGTCAGATCCAGGTTCTTTACCTCATCAAGGATAAGGTCCGCAGCGACTTTTTTCCCATCGCTTAAGAACCTTCCTGTCCCGATATACCTATAATTGCTCGTCACGAAAGGATAGTAATTGAAATACCGGTTGGCAATCTTATTCAGCTTATCCGTCGGGAGAACATCGGATTTGCTGTTCCTGAATTCTTCGGCCAGAGCATTCCTTTCATTCAGGAATCCTTGCCTGGATGACACCGAGGAATCTAGATCATCTGGTCTAGTAAAGATCAGATTATTTTTAATACTAAGGGAAACTTTGCTTTGTTTGTTCTTGCTGACAAGTTCCTCTTGTAGTTTCGGAAGAAAGCAGAGACTCGGTGCTAGCCTAGACCTATTGCTTCCCTGTTTGGGACGAAGAATACCCGTGATTTTCAATTCCCGGCCCGTTTCATAGAATGCTTTTGTAAGCTCATGTTTAGAAAAAGATGAAATCGACCGATAATTTCCATCAGCATCTTTCCGTATATAAGAATCGTTCTGAATAAAATAGTCGTCATTGTCAAAAATTCGATAGGTCTTTCCGATAACATCAGAAAAGGAAATCGGCTTAACTTTGGTTTTCAAAGACAGGTCACTGACATCGCTAGAGGTATCAGCGGGATTATAGAATCCGAGTCCTTGGAGAATTGAAAAATTAACGGCATTGTAGGTCGAGACAACTAGGACAAGGTCATTTTCGCTCTCCGGCCTGTTTCCGCAGATCAGATCATACTGATTCAAATCCCCATATAAGGAATGAAAGATATTCCATGGGAGTCCGGCAGAATAGGCATAGTAGTTATAGCTTGTCTTACTGGTATCGACCTCCCTTAACCCGCCTCCCTTGTTTCCGTTCAGGGACTTTGGATATTCGGTTGTCAGATTAAAGTTATAGTCATTTCCATAGTTGATCGAGTAATCGCTGAGAATTCCTTCCTCTTTCCTCTTGTCCAGATAGGAAAGATATTTCGGAGTGAATTGATTCCGCGTATATCCGTAGCTGCTTTCGGTATCCAAAGCAGGATAGATTTCTTTTGTATCCGGATAGGCAATCGATTGGTTCTTGTCTTGGTATTGCTCGTTCTGATTGATCTGATCATAAGAAGAGACCACAACGGGAAGAGAAGTAGCACTGGCAACAGAAAGACTATTGGAGTAAACCTGAAAGCCATGATTGATGGCTAGAAAGAAGGCGATACCGATCCTTCCGAAAGAGTTTGCAATGGCTGCTAGAATCGTCTTCCATTTGCGGGAGAACAGATTATGTACCGCAAGCTTCAGCTTCCTAAGAAGGGAAAGAGAGCTCTTCCGCAGCTCTTTTTTCTCTTTGAAAGGAGCTTGGCTTTGATTCAGACACTCGTCTTTTGTAATCAAGCCATCCTTCCTATGAATCAGACGGTCCGAATAGATTCTGGCTAAATCTTCATTATGGGTGACCCTTATGACAAGATGCTCTTTTGACAGGTTCTTCAATAGCTGCCTGATTTTCTTTGAGTTTTCACTGTCTAAAGCACCAGTAGGTTCATCTGCTAAAAGAATGCTCGGGTTGGTCACAATTGCTCTGGCAATTGCAACACGCTGGGCCTGACCACCCGAAAGCTGACTCGGCTTCTTCGAAGCCAGCGACCCGATATCCACCTTTTTCAGGGCTTCTAAGACCCTTCTCTTCCTTTCCGCTTCCGAATAGTCACGGACAGAAAGAGCAAGCTTCACGTTCTCGAAAACAGTGAGATTCGGAACTAGGTAATAATCCTGGAAGATGAATCCGATATGGTTGTTCCGATAAGAGTCCAGTTCCTTCTCTTTCCTCTTGGATACTTCCTGTCCTTGAAAGGCAATCTGACCAGAGGTAAGAGAATCCAGTCCTCCAATTAGATTCAGGAGGGTAGTCTTTCCGCAACCGGAAGGACCGAGAATCGAAACAAACTGAAGCGAGGAAAAAGACAGGGAGATTCCCTTTAACGCAGGATAAGGTACCTTATCGACAAGGTAGTCCTTCTTAACATCTTTTAACTGAAGCATCCTACTTCTTTAGAAGCTTATCCTGCCTTTCTTTACAGGAAATATTCTCTTTTTTTGCCTTGTGAAGAAGGGCAAAGAAGAGTTTCTCGTTGTCATCTTCCAAAGCGAAGACCTTCCTCGCTTTCTCCTTTACTTCCTTGCTTAGATAAGGAACATCAAGAAGACCGCTCTCCTGGAAGAAACGGCATGTCCGGTTAAAATACATCGAAGAAAGATGACTCTTAAGACGGAACGAGTTCAGGTACTGATACCTTTCTTTCTCATCCTTAGCTGCTTCTAGAGCCTCCTTTTCAAAAGACTCGGCAGATTCATAGGAAGAAAGGAACTTGGCAGAAAGAAACACCGCTTTCGTGATCTTCTTATAGGCAGAGGGAAAAGAAGGAGAAAAGACTTTCAGAACACGATCAAGCTGATCCTTATAGGATCCGTTCTTCCTGATCTTATAAGGATCATATTCTTCGAAAAGAAGGGAGAACTCTCCATAATGGAGATCAAAGCGGACATCCTTTAATGTATTCGGCCTAAGCTGAACAAAGCTCAGCTGATTGCAGATTTGATTCCTATTCATTGTGAGATACCTCCAAATCGTTTTCATCAAGGAAGGAGAAAAGATCTTCCTCAAATTTCTTTTTCTGATAAATATACGTCCTATGAGGACAATCCGGATAAAGACACCATTTCTTCTTTCTAGAACTGGTTAAGGAATCAAACCTAACCTTATTCTGGTAAGGAGTCGATTCATCTCTTTCACCAGAAATCAGAAGAACAGGACAAGAAATCTCATTCCTGCGGGAAGTGACTTCATAGTCTTTCAAAGTCCCAGTCGGTGCGAATTCACAAGGACCCCAAGCAGTAAGATAAGACTCCGTACCCGTTTTCTTTTCTCTTGTCAGGCAATCCGGATCAATACCTTTAACAAAAGGACCACCGATGAATAGATGATAGTAGTGCTCATAAGCATTATGATATTCCAAAGAAGAAAAATCCCTCTTCTTCTCGGCTTCCAAAAGAACATCTTTTTCAAAGGATGGAAGATAAGAAAGAAGATGATGCGTTTCCTCTCTCCATAACGAAGCGGAAGAAAGAGTGGAAGACAAGGTAAGGCTCAGAACCCCTTCTGGTTTTCGGTTAAGCCTATACAAAAGAGACAGCCTTCCACCCCAAGAATGACCCCTGAGATGAATTTGGTTAAGCCCAAGTTTTTCACGAAGATTCGATAATTCATCCATCCAAGTTTCCTGGTTCCAAAGATACGTATGCGGAGAAGGAAGACTAGACAAACCGCAGCCAAGCTGATCATACATGATAATAGGACGGTCATAGACAAAAGCCATCTCATCCAAAACCTCATAGGAATTATGCGTAGAACCTGGACCACCATGACAGATGACAAGAGGAGTCTTGTGCCCATTAGGATTCACAATCCGATAATAGGTTTTATAACCGAAAAAGGATAAATACCCTTCTTTAATTTTTATGTTTTCCATATGCAACTATTCTACCTTTTTGGAAAAGGAAATCAAAACGAAAAAA
>DHKY01000012.1 GCA_002404995.1 Caryophanales bacterium UBA4682
ACTTAACTGGTACTATCCTTTTTTGAAATAAAAACTGCCCTCTTTTTGCAGAAGGCAGTGTTTTGCTTGAATCGAGAATTATTTCTGGCTCTTTTTCTGAGCTTCGCTGATAGCGCGCCTGGTGCTATTGACCTGAGCTTCGCTCGGGGTACGGCCCATGGAACGATACCTGGCTTTGATCCTATCACGATTGATAGGCGGGTTCTCTTTCAGCTGTTTCTTAACGACCTTACGGGCAACTAAGAAACCCAAAATGATTCCGACGAGGATGCAGCCTAAGATAATGAATACGAAACCAACGGTGTTGATGGTAAAGTGCATGACTTTCCCTCTCGCCAATGGTTAGGCACGAGAATCGTAGGTTCCGTCAGAAGTCTTGACCCAGACTTTAGTGTGGTTCTTGATAAACCTAGGAACCTTGATCTTGAGACCGGTCTCAAGAACAGCGTCTTTGCTTGCCTTATTGACGGTATCGCCCGCGACTGCATTGTCATCCGTGTCAACGATCTCGAGGGCAACCTTATCCGGTAACTGGATACCTAAGATTTCCTGTCCGAAATAGGTGATAATAACCTTGGAATTGTCCGGAAGATACTGAAGTTCGTTCTTGACGTGAGAAATCGGAAGGTCAACCATTTCATAGGTTTCATCATCCATGAAATGGGCGAATCCGTTATCGTCTCCATCACGGTAGCAGAGAGTCCTGTTCTTCTTGTCTAAGAAAGCACGTTCGACAGTTTCTCCAGAGAAGAGCATCCTTTCGCTGATGGCACCGGAACGTAAGTTCTTTGCTTTGATCTTATGTTTCCTCTTTGCCATTGCGGTTTTGTTGTGGATAATATCGACAACAGAGAGAAGTTCGCCCTTGTAGAGGTAAACAGTTCCCGGTTTTAATTCACCGGCATCAATGATATCAGCCATTTTTCAAATCTCCTTGAGTTTACTTCTTTTCTTCGTGTAATGTCTTCTTATTGCAATGAGGGCAATACTTCCTAGTAGTGAATTTGCTCGGATGAGTCTTCTTGTTCTTCGTAGCGATGTAGTTCTCGTTTTTGCAAACAGAGCAACGTAAGGTAATAATAGCACGTGGTTCAGCCATTTTAATAAATCCTCCAATTTTTTACCATTAATATTTTAAGGACATTGTAAGATGAAAACAAGAAATTCCGTTATTTTGTGAAATTCTGCTTTTTATCGATAAATACAGCACCTTTTCCGAATTAATTGTTTCTTGAGTCTTCACATATCTTTTATTTTTTATATAATATTTGTGAATATGGATTTATTGAACTACTTGAAAAAGAATTATCAAAAGGGCGAACTGATTTTCCAGAAAGACATTACTTTCCTTTCAAGTGATAATCTGCGGCAGCAAAGGAAGTCCCTTTCTGACTCCGGAAAAATCCTACGTTACAAAAGAGGAGTCTATCTGCTTCCGAGGAACGACCGAGAATACGGAATCATCCTTCCCAGCATGGAAACCTATCTTTATTCTTCTTATCTTTCCCGCCGGGGACACCATTTCGGATACTATGATGCCAGAACCCAGCTTATGCTTGCTGGTTTGCTAAAAAAAGAGGGCAAATCCATCGTCTGTTATTCAAACGAAACCTCTGTCCGAAAGGAAATCGACTCCTGGCTTGTTCTACCATCGAAAAACGAAATAACGGATTGGAATTACCAAGTCCTCGCTTTTCTCGAGCTCTTATCGGGAATCGAGCTTTATAGAACGGACCGAATCCAAACTCAATCCTTCTTAAAGGAACAAATCAAAGCGAAAAACATCCAACGAACCGATAGGGCTTTCTACGCTTCCTATTTTCCTCTTCAGATTTATAAAACAATTTTCGACTATTCCTTATCCACCTATATTCATTAGAGAAGGTCTATAATAAAAAATATGAAAAAATACTCTTTTTCAATCGGAAACCGAGTCATCGGTCCAGGACACGATGTCCTCATCCAGACAAGGAATCGCCGAAAAACAGAATTCGTGGAAGATAATCTAAAGGAACTTTTGCCCCTTGTTCCCTGTGGCTTAGATAGGATCCGGTTTTCCGTTTTGGATAAAAAGGATGCTCTAGCCCTTAAAACTCTAAAAAAAGAGAGGAAGATTCCATTAATCGCAGACATCCACTATCAGCCAGAACTCGCCTTCCTTTCCATCGAAAACGGGGCAGACAAGATTCGGATCAATCCTGGAAACTGGCTCAACGAATCCAGCTTGCGAAGACTAGTCACTCTTTGCAAGGAAAAGAATATCCCCATTCGCATCGGGGTCAATTCGGGTTCCCTGAACAAATATAAAGGAAAAGGACACGATGCAACCGACGACTATTTTCTTGCTTTAGACGAAACCCTTGCTTTCTTTGAACAAGAGAATTTCACCAATCTGGTCCTTTCCCTGAAATCATCCTCGGTCCAAAGGACAAAAGTCCTTTATAAGCGCGCCTACCGAGAGTATCCTTATCCGTTACATATCGGACTGACGGAATCCGGCTTCGGACTTCTCGGCGCAAGGAAAACTACAGCAGCCGTCTTACCACTTTTAGAACAAGGGATAGGAGATACGCTGCGTGTTTCCCTAGCGGATGAGCGCATAGAGGAAATACGTGCCTGCAAAGAACTTCTCCGCCTTTCCGGGAGACGAAAGAACATCCCGGAACTTATTGTCTGTCCTAGCTGCGGGAGAAGGGCCGAGAACAGGCGCCCGATTGCGGATATTGTCTTATCCCGGCTGGACACAATAAACAAAAATATCAAAATTGCAATCAGGGGATGCCCGGTAAATGGCATCGGAGAAGCCAAAGATGCAGACTACGGTTTAGCTGGGACAGGAAAGAAGAATTCTCTTCTCTTTTTCCGCAAAGGAGAGATTATCGGGACTTACCCGAAAGAGGAAGCAAGGCATAGGCTCATCGAGGCAATCGAAAGAAATTAAAAAGGCGCCCTGAAGGCGCCTTTTCTTATTTCGATTTTCTCTTTCTTGTTTTTTCCTCGTCCCTATGAAAATCAGTTGCATTACCTCCACTCTTGATAATATTGGTAAGAACAACTTTTTTCCGGTGTTTGAGTTTGACAAGGTCAACAGCTCTTTGGACTTTTTTCTTATAATTCGGCTTAACTTTTTTGGACTTTGTCTTATTGACAACATGTCGAATCTTCTTCTGAAGTTTTTCGTTCTCTGCACGGTCTTTTCTTCCCATGTTCTTGAACTGGTAATTGCCACGGCTGTTACGCAATATACCATTTGAAAGAATCAGTGTATCAAAACTTAGTCCGCGCTTATTCAGATCCTTGGCCTTCTGGATGCCGCTCTCATCTCCATCGGAGACAAAGAAGTAAGAATCACCGGGTGCATCGAATCGTCCGGCTCGTCCGGCACGATGGAAATAATAATCGAGATCATAAGGAAGATCAAGAGACAGAATCGTGTCAACTTGAGGAATATCAATACCTCTTGAAACATAGTCTGAAGCCAAAAGGAGATGTTCTTCGTCTTTTCGGAATTTATCCCTAGTCTGTTTAATGACACGTTTATCCAATGCACCATGGACGAAGAGGAAATGGACATTCCTCTTTTTCAATTCTTCGGCTACCTTGTAAAGTTCCTCTTTGGAAGAAACAAAGGCAATTGTTTTGTAAGGCTTTTTCTGGTCAAGGAAGCATTTCAAGGCTTCGGCTTTGGAAGAAGTACGAATATCGATCCTATGATGGCTTACGCTTTTGTTCGTGATTTCCTTGCGGACATCGACGACATTTATGATATGGAAGGTCCGTTTGACACGGGTAACATCCTGTTCATTGACACTAGCGGAAAAGAAGGAAATCCTTCCTTTTTCCTTCGGCTTGCTAAGCGAAGCTAGGCAATTCGCGAAACCATCAAAGGCAATCCTGTCGCCTTCATCGATGATAACCCGCTTCAGTTCGTTAATCGGATAGTGGCTGGTAACCTTTGGATAAAGGGAAGGGGTAATCAAAACAATCAAAGGACTGCTCTTCGTGAAATCTTTTTCATCATAAATGGCTTTCACGGCGCCTTTCGAAAATCCCCTGTCATTCAAAAGGCGAGAGGCAACTTCCTTGATTTGGCTAAGCAATGCGACTGTCGGAGAAAGGATAACAGCCTGTACATGACCATCGTCCTTCCTATCCGATAAAATAGGGCAAAGATAACTTAATGTCTTTCCAGTACCAGTCGGTGCTATACCGAGAACATTTTTTCCTTTTAACCTTAGCGGAATAACTTTCGCCTGGATAGGTGACCTGTTAACAAAGCCTTCTTTCTCAAGGGCACTGGTCAGAACGCTATTCAGGGCTGTGCTTTTAAAAGAAAGCTCCTGCATAAATACCTCCAGAATAAATTATTTTTCTTCTTTGACCACCGGGACGATCTTAAGTCCTAAGATATCCGTATCGGCACTCGGAACCGGAGAAGGACATTGGCTCATCGGCTCGAAAGCCTTCAGGTTCTTAGGGAAAGCAACAACATCACGGACGTTATCGGTCTCGGCAAGTTCCCTAGCAAGACGCTCGACGCCAATGCCAAAACCGCCTTCCGGAGGAACGCCGTATTCCAAGGCCTGGACCAGGAAGCCGAAACGCTCGTTGATATCTTCTTGAGTAAGTCCTAAAATCTCGAAAACTTTCTTTTGAACATTGGAATCATAGATACGAAGAGCACCGGAAGAAAGTTCGACACCATTAAGAACTGTATCATAACTTGTCGAACGGATCTTTTCCGGGGCAGAATCCAAAAGCGGAAGATCTTCATCGATAGGACGGGTAAACGGGTTCGAAAGAGCTTCATAATGTCCGTCAGGTTCTTTTTCAAACAACGGCCAGTCAATGACAAACAAAGGCTTGAAATCATCCTTCTTGGTTAAGCCCAGCTTCTTCCCATAATAGGAACGAAGGGCACCAAGAGCCCAGCAAGCATAATCTTCTTTCGCATCCGCACAAAGAATTAGTAAGTCCCCCTCATTGGGTTTGACTGTTTCTTTCAGTTTCTCAAGGGCATCCGGATGGATGTTCTTAATAATAGAACCAGTGAACTGGCCGTTTTCAAATTTCAGATGGGAAACACCGAACACACGGAATTTCTTGGCAAGGACATTATCCAAATCCCTCTGCTTACGGGTGGTTTCCTTGGCCAGAGAGGGGACGAGAAGAGTCTTGACAAACTTCCCTTCATAAGCCTTAAATCCACATTTCGAAAGAATAGGCGTGACATCTTTGATAAGCATTTCAAAACGCCTATCTGGCTTATCCGTTCCATAGAAATGAATTGCATCAGCATAGCTCAAACGTTTGAAGTCCGGAAGTTCGATATTCCGAATCTTCTTGAAAACATGCTTAAGCAGCCCTTCAATAATATTGAGGACATCTTCCCGAGTACAGAAAGACCTTTCACAATCAATTTGCCTGAATTCTGGCTGACGATCCGCACGCTGATCTTCGTCACGATAGCAATGAGCAAGCTGGAAATAACGGTCCGTTCCTGCAACCATCAAAAGCTGTTTATAAAGCTGAGGAGACTGTGGAAGGGCATAGAAGCTTCCTGGATAGATACGACTAGGAACAAGATAGTCGCGTGCACCTTCCGGAGTCGATTTGATCAGTGTCGGCGTATCAATTTCCTGGAAATCCTGGCTATAAAGGTATTCCCGGGTATAACGGCTGAGATCCGAACGGATTTTCCTGTACTTCTGCATCACTGGACGACGCAGGTCAAGATAACGATAGACTAAACGAGTATCCTCACTTGCAGTGGTGTCATCCTTAAGCTCGAAGGGAGTAGTCTTGGACACAGAAAAGACTTTAATAGCAGCAACATCAATTTCGATTTCACCGGTAGGGATGGAATGGTTCCTTTCACTACGGCGAACGACTTTTCCTTTGACCTGGATACAATATTCCGGACGAAGGTCGCTTTCCTTATAAATCTTAACCGGAACATTCAGCTGAGTGATTCCGTATTTATCACGAAGGTCTACAAAACAGAGGGCACCAAGGTTACGGACAGTATTAACCCATCCGCACAGGGTAACTTCTTTTCCTTCGTCTGACAGGCGTAATTCGCCGCAATTGTAATCACGTAACATTGTTTACCTCTTTTCGAGAAGAGATACTGCCTCTTCTTCTTTGACTTCGACCTGTTCACGAGTAGACATATCCTTGATTTTAAGAGTCTTGTCTGAATCAAGAATCAGAACCTTTTTCGCACCAAGACGGTCTGCCCTCTTGAAGCATCCGCCCCTACCCTTCCCGAAGGAAGCAATGGAAACCGAAAAACCATCTTTGCGAAGCTGGTCTGCAATCTTAAGGGCAAGTCCGTTCCGCCTAAGGTCAATCCTGAAAACAGAGACGCTGTTATCAGGAACAAGCTCTGTCTGACGTTCTTCTGTGAGAGAAAGAAGGACACGCTCCACGCCAAGCGAAAAACCGATTCCTTCCCTCTTAGGACCGCCAATCTGTTCCATTAAAGAGGAGTACTTTCCTCCACCGCCGATGGCACCGACAGAAGTGTTTCCGGTATCATAGATTTCCCAGACAAGTCCGGTATAGTAATCAAGTCCACGAACTAATTCAGAATCCACCTCGTATTCAATTCCAAGGGAGTCCAATGTATTGAGGATAGACTGCTTTTCAGCCTGATCTTCTTCATTGAGATAGTCGCCGATTCGAGGCGCTTTGCTGGCAATTTCCTGATCCGCTTCGACTTTGCAATCAAGAATACGTAGAGGGTTCGTTTCTAAACGGCGCTTGCAGTCATCACACCTATCATTGATTTTAGGCTGGAAATAAGCATATAAAGCTTTTTTATAGTTTTCCCGGCTTGCAAAAGAACCCAGATAATTCAGCTTGGCTTTGACCTTATGTCCCAAGATAGCTTCGGCAGAACGAAGAGAAAGCAAGAAGGCATCCAAAGAAGCATCCAAATCAATTCTGGTGTCAATGAATTCTACGCCAAATTGATTGAACTGGCGAAGACGTCCGGCCTGAGGACGCTCATAACGGAAGACAGGCCCGAAATAACAAAGACGCAGAGGCCTATCTGGGGATACATACAGCTTATTTTCGATTACAGCACGACTAACGGAGGCCGTGAACTCAGGACGCAAAGTATAATCCTTGTCGCCTTTCTTGGCTAAATCGAAAGTTTCTTTCGTGACAATATCACTGCTTTCACCGACGGTACGGTGGAAAAGGCGGTTTTCCTCAAACATAGGCAGCTCAATATCAGAGCAACCATAAAGATGTGCCCTATTCAGGCTGATGGACCGGATTTTGGAAAGCAGTGCTTCCTGCCGGCCATAATAATCAATCGTTCCACGAGGTTTGGTAATAATTGGCATTGTAGGCCTCCTAAATCATTTCATTATAGCACGAAACAGGAGGGAAAAAGCGGGCAAAATAGGCAAAACCCTTAATGGAACTTACGTTGAATCTGGAAAACGGATTTTACGCTCGAAATAGTAGAAATATAAGAATCCAAGGCTTCTTTGTCCTTGGCCCTGATTGTCCTTTCGATTGTAGTGCTAGAATTCGAAGAATGGTATTTCGCGTTGATTTTTATGACCTTGCAGTTCACAGCAGATAAGCTGTTCATTAAATCCACGAGGAGTTTTTCACGATCATGGCATTCGACTTCGAGGTCAACCGGGAATTCCTTTTCTTTGATTCCGGAAGGATTCCAACGGACCTTAATCAAGCGAGAATCGGATGGATTCTTAGTAACATTCGGACAATCAGTCCGGTGAATCTTCACACCTTGCCCGGTGGAAACAAAGCCAATGATATCATCACCAGGAATCGGACGGCAACAGTTAGCAAGGCTGATCCTGATTGAATCACCGTTTTCGAGGACAACAGCATCCGTCGTATTGATTTTATTTAAAGAACGGGAATTAATCCGATCGGCCATTTCTTGCCCGGTTAAGGCAGAGGTATAGCTGACATTTTCGCTTGTCTCAATAATCTGCGCAGCAGAAATAGAACGCCCGCCGAGTTTAACATAAAGGTCATCTGGAGTATTGCAATCGAAGGTATCAAGAACCTTTTTCGTAATGACTTGAGACGGGTCAACAGAGATTTTCCGTTCGCGAAGAGAGTCCACCAAAGTCTGCTTTCCGCGTTTGATTAGATTTTCTTTGACGAAGTCAGAATTGACTTTTACAAGATACTTCCGGATTTTTGATTTGGCAAAACTTGTTTTCGCCCTATTAAGCCATTCCGAGTTCGGAGAAGAATTCTTTCCAGTGATGACCTCAACAATATCGCCGGTCTTCAATGAAGTCGAAATAGGAACAAGAACACCATTTACTTTAGAGCCGGAAAGATGGTCTCCGAGATCCGAATGGATTCGGTAGGCAAAGTCAATTGGGGTTGCACCATTTGGAAGACAGATAACATTTCCTTTTGGGGTGAAAACATAAACATTTGCATCAAAGATGTCATGGCTCAAGGCATCCCTATATTCCTTGGCATTATCATCTTTATCTTCCGCAGTAAAAGAAACAAAGTCTTTAAACCAATGAAGCTGGTTCTCAATTTCAGCCTGTTCCTTTTTCGGATCATAATTACTGCCTTCCTTGTAACGCCAGTGTGCAGCAACACCGCCTTCCGCGATTTCATCCATTTGCTTTGTACGAATCTGGATTTCGAAGTTTCGGCCGGAAGAAGTCCTGACTGTCGTATGCAGAGACTGGTACCTATTCGGTTTTGGCCTTGCAATATAGTCCTTGAAACGTCCGGGAACTGGTTTGAAGTTGGCATGAACGTAACCTAGAATCTCGTAGCATTGCTGTTCCGTACTTGTAACAACACGTAGAGCTAAAAGATCATAAATCTGTTCAAATGTATAATGCTTGCTATACCTTTTCTTGTAGATAGAATAAACGGATTTCACACGATCGGTGATTTCGAAAGGGATGCCCGATTTTTGTAAAATTAAAGAAAGTTCGCTCTTCAATTCATTCAGAGCAGTCTTAGCATCTTTAACCGAATTCGTCATCCTAGTCTCAATTTGCTTATAGATTTCCGGTTTGGTGTAATAGAGCGATAAATCTTCAAGTTCGGTTTGAACCTTATATAAACCAAGGCGGTGTGCAATCGGTGCGTAGACTTCCAAGGTTTCTTCGGAAATAGAAACTTGCTTATGTTCTGGCTGGAATTGAAGGGTTCTCCTATTGTGAAGCCGATCAGCAAGTTTCACAATAATAACACGAATATCTTTGGCCCTGGCTACGAAAATCTTGCGATGGTTTTCTGCTGTAAATTCAACATTCTTGTAATCGCTAAGACGTGTAACCTTAGTCAAAGCTTCAACCATGTCTGCTACTTCTGGACCAAAGCGGTCGTTGATTTCCTGTTTTGTTGTTCCAGTGTCTTCGATTGTATCATGAAGAAGGCCAACAATAATCGTCGTTGGTCCTCCTTGGAGTTCAGCAATAATTTCTGCCACACCAATACAATGGGTGATATAAGGATCACCGGATTTGCGGAACTGCCCATCATGTTTTTTTTCGGCAAAACGATAGGCCTCCTCTATTTTTGCCAAATCTTTAGGATCTTTGATATAGGTAGAATAAACTGCCTTAAGTTCATCAAAGGTATAGACCGCTTTCGGAAGTTTCATCTTAAAAATTAAAGGTCAAGTAAAGCTTTGCAAGGAAGTCCAATAACTTTTTCACCATGGAGGTCCTTTAAATTAATGACTGTAACACAGCCGACCGGATTTCCACCAGCCGAGATGACAAGGTCCTTTAAAGCCTTGAACGTGCCGCCCGTAGCCCTCAAATCATCAATAAGAAGGACACGGTCTCCGTTTTTAAAAGAATTTGCTGGAATTTCAATAGTTGCGGTTCCGTATTCAAGCTGATAAGTAATTTTGTTTGTTATGCCAGGAAGCTTGCCGCCTTTACGAGCCATGACAAATCCTTTTTGGGTTTTATAAGCAAGAGCTGCACCAAAAAGGAAAGCACGGGATTCAGGTCCGATAATAACATCATAGTTGAAAGGCTCAGCCCTTTTTGCTAAATCGTCAATGCAAGAAGAAAAGGCCTCTGGATTGCGAAGCAAGGGAGAAATATCCTTGAATGATATTCCCTTTTTCGGGAAGTCCGGAGTAACACCAATATACTTTGAATAATCCATAGTTTTATCCTCTGAATTTAGTATATCATTTTTAAGTGCTAACTGGTTTAGAAAGAATACGAATTCAGCAAACTGAACGACTCATACAAATTTCCTAAGGCAATAAACAAGATAAAGAATAATATTTCTTAATTTAATTGATTACACCCATTTTTTCCTTAAAGGAGAGAAAATATCCCGCATGAACAATCATGTTCGATATTCTTCTTCAATTCAAATATAATCTATAATCAGAGTATGGTTCAATTTATCACAGAAATAGGTTTCTGCTCCGGCGTCAAAGGGGCTATCAGAAAAAGGAAAGAATATAGCAAGGGGAAGAATATCTTCCTCTTGCACCCTTTGAGGCACAATAAAATCGAAAATGACAAAATAAGGAATGACTTTCACGCCGCGATTCTAGACAAAGATATTTTATCTTCCACCTTTCCGAATAATTCTCTCCTTGTTTTTTCTGCCCATGGAGCAGAAAAAGGAAAAATGGAACAAGCGACTAAAAAGGGAATTCCCTTTATCGAGACCACTTGTCCAATTATCGAAAGCCGGTTAAAAAGCTTCAAGGCCGTCTATAAAAACCAAAAGCTTTTCTATTACGGAAAAGAAGAACACCCAGAAACCATTTCCTTTTTAGAAAACCACCCAGAAGCTATATTCCTATGCAAAGAATCGTTTTCAAGTCTTGCTGATGGAAATAAATCGAATGCGCTTCTTTTCACGCAATCCACTTTATCAAGAGAACAAACGAATGAAGCAATCTTTTTCTTGGAAGAAAAGAACTATATTATCGAATACATTTCAAACCCATGCCCTGTTTTCAACAACCGCTTAGAAGAAGCATTAAGTTTTCTTTCAAGTAAAAAAGATTTCTATTTTGCTGTTTTAGGAGATCAAACAAGTTCTAATACGCAAGCTCTCTTTTCAGGAATCCATGAAAGGCATAAGGATTGCAAAGGTTTTATCTTCTCATCCGTTCAGGATATTCCTCAAAAAGAAAACAGGCAAGAAAAGGATTGGTATCTTGCCTGTTCCACATCGATCTCCACTGAATCTGCAAGGAATATATACAAAGCTTTATTATTTGAAACGTTTTAGATATTCCTGAATTTTCTTTTTCGAGTTTGCTTCGATTTGCCGGCATCTTTCCTGAGAGATTCCGTACTTTTTCGATAATTCAAGAAGAGTAGCTTTATGGGGATTAATTCCAAAACGCGAATAGAAGATATCCTTTTCCCGAGGATCAAGAGTCGCAATGGCTTCCCGGATATGAGATGCCATTTCATTATCCTGAGAAACCTGGTCAGGTTGCGGTGAATCTGTATCGGCTTGAGTTTCTTCGATAGTCGGAGCCTCTTCCTCGTCCGTGATGGTTTGCTGCCTGGAAACAGGAATCATCTTTTGATAAAAGTCACTCACCCTATCGAGATCCGCCTGAGTAAGGGAGCCTTTGCTCCTTTCAATGATTTCCGTATCCGTTGGTTCATGAGTGTTCTTTTTTGAAAATTCCTTCCGTATTAAGTTCACTTCCTTGCTGATTTTCTTGATATTCGATGGTGTCTTAATCTGAGGAACTTTGTTCTGAACATAAGAAAGCCTTCGGTTCTTAATGCAGGAGACCGCAAAAGTAGAAAAAGTGTTTCCATCCTGACTCCGGAAACCCTCTACAGCATCACCTAAAGCCGTAGAGCCTTCCTGATAAAGTTCAAGGGCGAGAGACCGCTTCCGGCCTTCATTCGGAATATTGTCTATGAATTTTTTTGCCTGCGAAATAACTAAACGCCTATTGCCTTCAACAATGCTGTTACGTAATTCAACGCTTGGATTTCTCTGGTATTCTTTTAGAAGCTCTGCTGTTTGCTCAGGCTCTAATTTCGTAAGAGGTTGCAAAGAACGCCTGAAAAGCGAATAAGCGTCCGCCAATGAGTTGCGATCAATTTCCTTGATAGAATCATCCTTTGCTGCCATAGGAGTTCCTCCTTAATTTGTATTGAATTCTTCTTAATTGGGATTCTCTCTGGGACATATCCATTTTTTTGCGGCTGGATAAAGTCGCCAAAACTTCCAACTTCTGCTGGACAAATTTCAAAAGCATCTCATCTGAATTTCGTACAGGATAAGGACCGAATTCAATTTCGTCCTCATCATAGGCTTGCTTTTCTTGGCATGGAGCAAAACGGAGCAAAGGATAATAATGACGTTCGAAGATGTATTGGCCAACATCATTTGCGAATCCGCAATTCAAAAGATAAGAAATCACGAGAGGAAAATCAGATTGCGGTTCCACTAAAATGAACTTCAGTTTTTTGATTTCTCCTTCTTTTTCCTTAAGAATCTTATAGATCGTATTGCCTCCCCTTCCAAGCAGGATAATGCCTTCGACATCTTCCGGAATGAAATGAAGGCCGTCCTGAAAAAGGGGAATGATTGATTCTTTGGGATGGTCCTTCAAGGTCTTCAGAAGATTTTGGTAGGGGCCTTTTTTGTTTTCGACCGAATAGACTTTGTGTCCAGTTGAGGCAAGTTCTAAAGATAGAAACCCATGATCAGCCCCGATATCCCTTACAGTCATGCCCTCAGGAACAAGCTCTAACGCTTTGCTTAGCCGGGGAGAAAGGTTCATTGTATTATTTGCGGAAATCCTTAAGGAGTTTGCTGCGGGAAGGATGACGAAGCTTCTTCAAAGCCTTAGCTTCGATTTGACGGATACGTTCGCGGGTGACATTGAATTCCTTTCCGACCTCTTCCAAGGTATGATTGCGGCCATCTTCAAGGCCATAGCGAAGACGAATCACCCGTGCTTCTCGGTCAGTAAGCTGGGAAAGCACCTCATTGATGCGTTCTGTTTCCATTGCCTGGTTCGCATATTCATAAGGAGACAAGTTGTCTTTGTCTTCAATGAAATCGCCGACATGGCTGTCCTCTTCTTCGCCGACAGGTTTCTCAAGAGAAATCGGATCCAGTGAAATCTGCTGGATTTCACGGATACGTTCCGGGGTATAAATACCATCAAGTTCTTCGCTGATTTCCTCGGCTGTAGGTTCACGGCTTAACTTCTGCTGTAGCTTACGGGAAGCACGTGTAATCTTATTGATGGTTTCAACCCTATGAACAGGGATACGGATCGTACGTGCCTGATCCGCAAGGGCGCGAGTGATAGCCTGGCGGATCCACCAAGTCGCATAAGTCGAGAACTTGAATCCACGTTTGTAATCGAATTTATCAACAGCTTTCCTTAAACCAAGGTTGCCTTCTTGAATCAAATCAAGAAAATCCCTGCCACGATTGACATAATGCTTTGCAATGGAAACAACAAGTTTGAGGTTGCATTCGATTAGTTCGTCTTTGGCATCCTGGTCACCTTCCAAAACACGTTTGGCAAGAGCGACTTCATCTTCTTGGTTCTTTAAAACATGATAGAAACCAATGGCATGAAGATACTGGCGGACAGGATCGGCGTTTTTCCTCGATTGAGCAACCGCTTCTTCCTCTTCCTCCTCCTCTTCTTCATCAAGCACCTCTTCATCATCGGAAACTTCTGAACCGCCGAATCCATCACCTGTTTCCCTTTCGAAGGAGGCATCCGAAACAGACTCATCATCGAGTTCATCGAAATCAGAGTCTTCGTCTTTCCTGTTTGCAACTTCTTCCCTTGTCGGTCCTTGTTCTTCATCCTGGACGAATTCGTCCTCGTCCATTTCCATATCACTGCCCTCAAGGATCCTTCCTTTGGCCAAGCAGTTATCAACAAGATTATTGATTTCGTCATCAGAGAACTTAAGGTTCTTGGTTAGCTTCTCAAAGAGCTTATTGGGAATAACATTGTTATTCTCTTTTCCAGCTTCAATCAAAGCATTCTCAATATCTTCAAGTCCCCTGAGTTCTTTGTTTCCTTTGGCAGCATCCTTGACGCTTTTCTTATTGCCTTTGCTTTTATGCGTCTCTGTAACAAGTTCGCTGATTTCCTCATCGGTGATTTCCGGTGTCTCTTTCAGCTTGATCAAATCATTGTCTTTCTTAACGTTCTTTGAGGATTTTGTTTTCTTTGTTTCCTTTTTAGGCTTATCACCAGTTTTTTCCGCCTGGTCTTTGTCCTCGAAAACAGCATTGACTTCGACAGGGGTTTCCTGCCTATTGCTGTCATTCTTGGAATTAGTCTTCTTGGAAGAAGAAGAACTCTTTGAAGCTTTCTTTTCGGGTTTGGAAATTTCTTTTTTGTCTTCTTTCAGACTCGCCTTTTCTGTTTTCACCGAACTGGCGTTTTTCTTAGAAGGTTTGGCTTCAACATCTTTATTAGCAGGAACGGATTTCTCTGCCTTCTGGTCTTCCTTTTTTGTTTTCGAAGACTTAGAAACTTTTTTGGTCCCTTTATCTTTTTTTGCGGAAACGGTGGCTTCCCCATTTGCTTTGTTTTCAGCTAAGTCTTTCTTTACCGAAGCTGTTTTCTTCCCATCTTGTTTGTCTACAGCTACGGGTTTAACACTCTTTTTGCTCTCTTCAGAAGTAGAATCTTTCTTGGTAGAAACTTTAATCTTCTTTGTTTTTTTGCTTTCTTTCTTAGTGGTAGCCATCATTGCCTCCTTGTTAAATTTGAAACCATCATAAAACAACCATACGCATTCATTATTCTTTTGAAAAGTTCTTTTTTCAAGGGAAAAGATGCAAAGAATATGAACTAAAACAGGAAATGCGAAGCTGGAAAATCAAATTTTGGTTCCTGGTGATTTGATTTTCAAATTAATCCGAATCAACTCTTGCTTATCTTGCGAGTCCCTGATTCCGCCTTTTTCCAGCTGGACTCTTTTAAGTATGCGGCTTTTTTCTTCCAACAGTCCATGAACAGAAATTGCTTCATCAAACCTTTTGGGAGAATAAAGCTCAGGTGAAAGTCTTTCCCTATATTTCAAAGCAAAAAGAAGGAATTCCTGTTCATCCTTTGATAGCGAAAATGAAGAAAGACTATCATCGTCAAAACCAAAATCATCTTTATCCTGTTCTTGTTTGCTGCTGTCCGTCGAGGCCGAGGCAATCTGTTCATTCAAGGTTTTGAATAGATCTTGGTCAAAGCGGCTTTGCGTTCTGTCATCCCTATAAAGATTCCCGATCCTGTTCGCCAAATCAAAGAATGGAGAAAAGGAAAAGTTAACCATCGAATCCTGAAGTTTGGCAGTAGCTTCTCTTGATAAAGGAAGCCTCCTTATAATTTGGGTCTCGTTCTTCAGAAGCTCATCGTCCGTTTTTTCCATCAACGGATAAAGTCGAGCTTGTTGGAAAACAATTTCGAAGGCATCTGCTTGCTTATAGTTATCTGCCCTGTTCCTCTCCCTATCAAAAGGCTGAAGAATTGATTTCTTATGCCATGGATTATAACGATAGTGAGGAATATACGTCTTTGTGTCTGGGTTGTTTTCTTTTGCAGGGATAACGTTGCTCTCATTATTTAGGATACGGACCAAGACTTCTTCCTTCAAGGAAGTGACACGGGAAAAAGCCGCAATGGCTTTGGCCTTAGAAACATCATTCAATGCTTTATAGTATTTTGCATTGGCTTGAAGAAACGTGGTGATTTCCTGGCTATCTTCCATGGTTTTCCGTCCATGAAGCTGGCGTCCAAGTAAGAACAAGAAAGGATCATAGAGGCGTTTGGCCTGGGCTTTAAGTTCATCTGCACCAAACTTTGCAAGAAGTTCATCCGCATCCTTAGCACCTTTGAATTTGCGAAGAATACGGCAAGGAATCTTACTTTCGTAAAGCAACGGAATCGCCCGCTCTTCTCCAACCTGTCCAGGCTCATCGCTATCGAGACAAAGGCGGACCTCGCATTTCAGTTGTGATAGTTCTTGGATATGCTCCTTTGTCAAAGCAACACCCATCAAGGCCGCGACCTGCATAATTCCGGCACGAACAAAGGCGATAGCATCCCTATACCCTTCTACCAGATAGATGAACCCGCTTCTTTTTGCATCTTCCTTCGCTTCAAAAAAATGGTACCTTACCGAACTCTTTTTAAAAAGAACAGTTTCAGGAGAATTTATGTATTTGCCGCCTGTTTGGTTAGAAAGAAACCTACGTCCAGAGAAAGCGACAATATGGCCTTCATTATCCAGAATAGGAAACATTATTCGCTGAGAATAACGGTCTTTATCAATAGAATCTGGGGATAGAATTCCTGCCTTTTCCCTTGTTACCGAATCAATGCCCTTTTTCTTCAAAACATTAATAGCTTGCTTTTGGTCCGATGGAGCATAGCCCAAACGGAAATGCTTAATGATGTCTCCAGGGATTTTTCGCTCATTGATCAAATAGTCCAAAGCTGCTTTTCCCTCATTGGAAGACAAGGCAAGGGAATAGAATTCAGAAAGAATATCCCTGGCCTCAATTTCTTTCGGATATTCCTGCTTCAGGATATCCACTTTCGGGCGATAATCTTTCAAGCTTTCCGGAAGGGGTATCTGACAGATCTGGCAGACTTTCTTCAGTGCTTCTACTTTAGAAATCTTTTCGTATTTTTCTACAAAAGTGATAGCATCTCCGCCCTCTCCGCAGACCCAGCATTTGAAAGTATTACGAACTAGATTCACATCCCTTGATGGATGATGATCATTATGAAAAGGGCAGCAGGCTTTGTACTTGCCGCCTTGTTTCGTGACCGGGATATAGTAGCTTACAACTTTCAGGATATCTGCTTTTTTAGCGATATCCTGAAAGACATTTCCGCCAGAAGGACTGGTCATCGAATCTCCAATTTACTTGACGTTTTCCTGGGCAAGGAAATTGCGGATATAGTCCTTTAAGGAATCAATGGAGACACGTTCCTGCTTCATTGAGTCACGTTCGCGGACAGTGACACAGTGGTCGTTGGCAGAATCAAAGTCAAAGGTAATGCAAAGAGGAGTACCGATGGCATCTTCACGGCGATATCGTTTGCCAATGGAACCAGTGGTGTCAAATATAGCGTCAAAATCATAACGAAGACTGTCAAAGAGTTCCTTAGCAGGAGCAACAAGTTTGTTGCTAAGCGGCCTGACCGCAATGGTGTAAGGAGCCAAGTTGCGGGCAAGGTGCCTGACAATACGAGAGTCTTTTCCACCATCGAGTTCTTCGACTTCATAAGAGTCCATCAGCAAGGCAAGCCTTAAACGATCCAATCCGAAAGAAGGTTCAACAACATGCGGAATATAACGCGTATTCGTTTCCGGATCCAAATAAGTAAGGTCTTGTGTCGAAGCTTTCCTATGACGTCCTAAATCATAGTCGCCACGGCAAGCAATACCCATAAGCTCACCCCAACCGAGTGTCGGGAAATCATACTCAATATCCGTTGTTGCTTTGGAATAGAAAGCAAGTTCTTCCGGCTCATGGTCACGGAAGCGGACTTTTTCATCTTTTAAGCCAAGTTTCTCGACAAAGGCTTTGCAGTTCTCTTTATAGAACTCAAACCATTTTTCGTCTTCTCCAGGCTTAAAGAAGAATTCGATTTCCATCTGTTCGAATTCACGGGTTCGGAAGGTGAAATTGCCAGGAGTGATTTCGTTGCGGAAAGACTTCCCGATGTCACAGATACCGATAGGAAGCTTACGACGGGTTGTGCGCCTTACATTCTTGAAATTGACAAAAATGCCTTGTGCGGTTTCAGGACGAAGATAGACTTCGCTCTGTTTATCTTCCGTCACACCAATAAAGGTCTTGAACATCCTCTGGAATTGACGGATAGGAGTGAATTCATTCTTGCCACAGCTCGGGCATTTAATTTCACCGGACTGCCTGATCGTATTGAGCTGTTCCTGGGTCCTGCCATCAACATCCAGATCCGGTTTCTGTTCATGGATGATTTGATCAGCGCGATAACGTGCATGGCAATATTTGCAATCGACAAGCGGATCATGGAAATTAGCAACGTGTCCTGTTGCTTCCCAGACTTTCGGATTCCTGATAATGGCAGGATCAATCTGAACATTATATTCGATACCACGGACAAAGTGCTTCAGCCAAAGATCCTTCAGATGATTTTTGAGAAGTGTTCCAAGCGGGCCATAGTCCCAAGAGTTCGAAAGGCCACCATAAATTTCGCTTCCCGGATAAACAAAACCGCTAGTAATAAGATGAGTCTGAACTTCTTCAAAAGTTTTTTCAGCCATATGTATATAACCTCGTTTTCTTTAACTTTTTTAGTATACCATAATCAATCCTCTAAAGAGGATTGAAAAAGAGCAAACGTCTGAAGCGGCTTGAGATCAAAATACTCCGTCAAATAGGAAGTCCTTTGCGATAAAATCCGCCTTCCGCTTTCATAGGGAACTTTCTTTTTTAGCAACGCATCCGTTAGGGGAAGAAAACAGAATTTCAGAACATAAATATCCATTTCTGGAGGGTTTTCGCTTTTGTTATTCGCGTTCTTGACACAATCACTACAAAGAAAGCCGCCTTCTTGAAATGAATAGGAACAGATGTGTGTTTTCTTTCCACATGATACACATTCCAGTACATCCCTCTTCAAGCCAAGGGAAATATAGATTGCCCCGAGAATCAAAAGGGAACTTGAGAGCAGGTCGCCACCATTTTCTAAAGAAGAAAGAACACGCTTTACCTGATCAACCGGGAAAGCATCACCATAATGGAAAAGACGAAGAGAGAGCTCCGAAAGGAACATGAGAAAACAAATCGTCTTTCTTTCGGTCCACAAGGAAGAAGAATCTTCTAGAACCTGTAAAGAAGAAGCGGATTTAAAATTATCCGAAACTTCACGATAAGAAACCGAGACCCTAGATCCGACCCTAAGAAGTGGGCGAAGAGGACTGTTTGGTCTGTAAATCCGATTTGCCATCCTGGAAAAAACGCCATCATTACCAGCAAGGGTTATCCTTGCCGAATCATCGCCGTATGGATTGGAAGCAAGAACCAAAGCGGTAACTTCTTTCCTTGGATGTTTCCTCATTATTCTTCGTAACCGAATTTTTTCAGATATTTATCAGAATTTCGCCAATCTGGAATGCACTTTACTTGCAGAGAAATATAACAGGGCGTACCAAAGTAAGCACTGATGGTCTCTTCCGAGTATTTGGAAATCTGACTGATCCTTTTCCCGTTTTTGCCAATGACAATTGCTTTTTCGCTTTCTTTTTCAACGATGATATCCCCATAGATTTCCCTAGGAACAGAGTCCCTGTCGACATGCTTGATATCAATGGCAATAGAATGAGGAACTTCCTTTTCAAGAAGACGCCTGCATTTTTCACGAACCATCTCACTGATAACATATTCTTTAGGACGATCCGAGACAATATCAGTCGGAAAAATCAAATCACCTTCCGGCACATATTTCTTAATTTCGTTTAATAATGTATCAATTCCAAAACCTTCGGCAGCAGATAATTCAATCGGTGTCGCTTTAGGAAGCACTTGGAGGTAACGATTCAATCGTTCTTTTCCAATATTCACTCGGACGAGGTCGATTTTATTAAAGGCAAGAATAACTGGGATATCCTGTTTGGCAAGTTCGTTTGCCAAGGAGAAATCCGGGACTTCATTAGCATCGACAACATATACAATAACATCAACACCCTCTTTAGCATTTTCAGCATCTCGAAGAAGAATGCTGCCAAGTTTTCCGTGCGGACGGAAAACACCGGGCGTGTCCACAAAGACGATTTGATAATCAGGATCATTGTAAATTGCGTGAACAATATCCCGAGTAGTCTGAGGCTTTGAGGAAACCGGCAGGAATTTAAACCCTAACCTTTTGTTAATAATTGTTGATTTGCCGGCATTAGCACGGCCATAGATACATGCGAATCCGCTTTTCATCGATTGAAATACTCCTCGTTTCCGAATGAATAAGGGAGAAGATCACCGACTGTTGTCTTCAAGACCTTTGTTTCATCGTTGTTATAAATGTAGACTGGGCAATAATGATTCCTTAACTCACTCCTTACCTGCCGACAGCCTCCGCAAGGGGAACCGATTTCCTTGGCATCCGTCACTAGACTCAAGGAAACAATATCATCTTTATGATACCCTTCTGCATAAGTACGGAACAAAGCACAGCGCTCCGCACAAATGCCAAGCGGAGTGGCGGAGTTTTCAATATTGAAGCCTTCATGGTATTTGCCGTCCTTTGTGAGGACGACAGCACCGACACGGAATTTCGAATATGGAGAATAAGACTTCGCCTGGGCCTCTAAAACGAGTTTCTTAGCCTCGTGAATATCAGTATAGAAATCATAGGGAAGAGTATTAAGAATTTGATTTTGAAGAGCGAACCTCTTTTCAGCTTCTTCCTTAGAGCCATGATGGTCATAGCCGAACGAATGAAGCAGACCATGGATGAAGAGGAAAGCCATTTCCCGTTCATATGGATGTCCATAAGCCTTTGCCTGTTTCTTTCCAACCTGCGGGCAGAGAATAATGGAGCCAAGATCAACAATCGGCTCATCCTCCACAAAGTCAGCTTCACGGAAAGCAAAGGTAAGAACGTCAGTAGGGCGATCCTGTTTTCGATATTCCAGATTCAGCTTGTGCCTTTCTTCTAAGCCGACAAGGGATAAGGAGATTTCGTAATCACGGTCGTCTTTCCCAAGCACATCAAGAACATGATTAAAGCAAAGTTCAAAGATTTTCTTATCATTCTTTCCTTTTATTCTTGTTTTGTTCAGGTAATCCCTGATTCTCTTTCGTTCCATTGAAGTCTCCTCCAGGTATGTTTTTATTATACCCCAAAGATGCTTGGTTTTCTTTCAGAAAATCACGAAACGGATAAGAGAGAGTATTCCTGAGACTATTTTTCTTTTCTGCCCTTAGGCATGTGTTTGCAATATTCCTCCTTGTTGCTGAAATTGAACAGCTTGTCCTTAACCGAAATAAGAAATAAGAAAGCGAAAAGTTTTCCTCTTTTGGGGTAATGACCCTGAGCGGAGCGGCCAAAGTCCTAATTTCCACAACTTTTAGAAGAACTTTCTCATAAAAGAACTCATTTGCCCTCTTGCTTGCCTTCCTATAGTAACCTTTTTCCCTTTTGCCCTCTCCCCTACTTCGTACGAACTTCATTTCCTGCTGTGAACAAAGATAATTGATTTTGTTTTTCTTTTTGTCGAAGATAAAATGAAGAAATGCAAATATTAAGCCTCCCAAGACTAGAATAGCGGAATATAAGTTGTCAAAAAGTAGCAGAAACGCGAAAGATAAAATGACGCTGGAAGAATTGACAACCACGGAATAGCACTTGATTTCTTCCTGAAACATTTCGGATAAGGCTCTCCTGTCCTTTTCATTTTCTGTCTTTTCCAGATAAGGAAGCCTTGTTTTCTTTTCAAAGGATTTTCGTAATGTCAGGCCTAAGGAATTCACGAACAAAAAGGAAATCATAAACAAGGAAAAGAAAATCATGGATAAAAGGAAGCCATCCTTCCTCGCCATGAATATCCTGCTCAAGCATAAAAACAAAGTAAGACTGATAAAAGACACGAAATAAAGTAGCTGGCCCGATTTTGAAATAATTGAAATGTTTTTCTGCTTTTGAAGTTCCTTTTTCCCCTCAAAAAGCCTGGCGTATCCTAAATAAATTCCTTCCCATTCTTGAAAAGATAATCTCCTCTCTCCGAATTGAGGATCAAACAAAACCACCGACTTCTTCCTGATTCTTTTTATCAATAAAAAATGAGAATTATCCCCGTTTTTAACTTGGCAGATACAAGGAAGTTCCTCCCGTTTTAACGCCCAAATACTGTCGATCCGATAGGATGAGCATTTGACACCATAATTCAGAAGTTCTTCCTCCATCTGTTTGAAATTTTTGCATTCAGAATCTAGTTTTGCCGTTTCATAAGCATTATTCTTGAACACACAGGAAAGATAGTTCCGAACTATAGCCTTGCCGCAATCATCCTTTTCGCTTTGAAAAACCATCGCTGCTTTCTCCTTTCATCTAATATTGGATAGGAAAACAGCTTTTTTCCAAAAAAATATTCAGCGAATATCTAAGTCTTTGATTTCGTAAGCCGAAAGAATATTTTTGATATGATTTTTCGTAGCTTCCAATGAAACGCAGTTCTTTAGAAGAAAATCCGTCTTTTTAAGCACGCTTTGCAGATCAGTAGACCTGAAAGTCAACTTTTTCGGCTTATCCCGGTCTGCGAACAAAGATAGAAGGGCATCACTCAGCTTCTTCTGCTCCAGATAGCCTGGAACCTTTTCATAGTCTTCAATGAAAAGCAAAGCAGCGTTCTTTGCTTTCCTTAAATCTTCTTCCCGGTATTCCACTTCATACCCGTTGTTCGAACAAAATGATTCCAAAAAATCTTTCCTGTTAAGATAAGCACAGGAATAACCCATTTTGGCTCCCCTATAAGCAAAGGAACGAATCAAATCCTTAGGTATTTTAATGGCAAGAGATGAAGAAAGAGCAAGACCTTTTTGGATTTCAGCCCTTTTATCGATACTGGCCAGTTTACGCATAAATAATGAAATTGCACCAGCCGTATCTTGCCTTTTCGAAAGCTTTTCACGATCATTCATAAAAGACTGTAAAGAAGAGAGAGCGATAGACTTGGATGATAAATAGCAAGGATCGATCCGATCAAACGCTTCCCTTTCCTTTTTCCTGTAATCACAGGGACCATGTACAGCTGAAACCTTTTTAGTTACTTTGTTAAACGAAAGGGAAACCTGATCGCCTTTGGTTTCTTTCGGGCAAGCAAGTATCTTCCCCTGGCATCCTTTCGAGCATATTTTCCGACTTTGCAGATAAAGATAAATCTGTCCAAGATATAAATCAAAGTCTTCCTGGCTTTTTATATACTTCTGGATTTCAATCTTTCCCCGGAGGTCTTCTGTCCTCATTGAACGGACTTTGTCCTTTAAGGATTCCTCGTCTGCTGGTTTCCTTTCCAGCACGATTTCATTCCTCTCCCTAGTAGAGGCTGGCATGTTCTTTTTTGTCATAATCCTAAACTCTTTGCGATATCATCTATTTCTTCCTTCGTAACTTTTTCCTTTTTCGTTGCTTCTTCTTCCGCTGCTTTCGCCTTTTTCCGGCCTAAGGAGCGCTGAACTTCAAAGTCACGGCTCTTTAAAACGGCCATAGCATCATAGACGGAACTGACTTGATACCCAGAAAGCTTGAAAGCGACTTTTTCGATGAAGACCTTATTGAATTCCTTCTTTGTCCGACGGAGTGAATAGTCAAGGACTACGTTGATAATAGCATTGTCGAAGCCAAAGCGGTTCCGAAGGTCTTCTATTTCCCTAAGCCTAGGCTTCGTAGGATCGGCATTGTATATCTGCGTAAGGTATTCCTTAGGAGTCCTGCTTTGGAAGGCTTGCCTGAAACGAGCTTCCATTTTTGAGCCTGAAATATCCTTCTCATCCTTCTCGACTTCTTTTTTGCCGTAGGAAACAAAATTGCGGATGGAATCCTTGAATGTGTCCCTGTAAAATTTTCCGTTCGAATCCGTATTTTTTTCGATTAAGCTGCAGATGTCGTCAATTTTAATATCATATAAGGAAGAAAGAGCGGCGATTTCTTTCCTGTATTCTTGAACCGAAGGCAGAGGATAATTGATTTTTTCAAGACCGGAAACAATGCCTTTTTCATCTAATTGGATAGGCGATTTATAGTTCTTATCCTGAAGGTTATCGCCAGAAAGAAGAATCCTTTCATCACCATGAAGTTTAGGAGAATAGGCATCTTTGAAAGAACACGAAACGTTCTCTGCATCATTAAACTTAAATGGTTCTGCTGCTTTGAAATAATTCCTGAGGGAAAAATATTTTTTGTTCCCTATTTCACTGATAAGGAGAGATTTCAAAACCAGGTCCGAAAAAAACTTTTTGGGAGATGCCGGTGGAAGAAGATGATAAATATAGGTAACCTTTTTCCTTCCATCTTCTCCAAAAGAGACTTTCCGGAAGGTTTCCCTTAAGCCTATGCCCTCTAAAAGAGAACGTGCATGAAGAAAAGAAGGAACCGTTAACCCTAGCTGATTCCTGATTTCTTGGTGGTAGAAGTAGTCATGTCCCAGCTTAAGATAGCTCAAATCATTAAGGATGAAATACAAACCGAACGCATCACTTTTTATGATTGGAAGATAAAGAAGCGAAAGGACCTGCCGATCCCTTTCAGATAGGCTGTAGTCCCGATATAAAGTAAAAGATGATTCTTCTTCTAAGATAAGCATAGCTTAATTATACCATTTTATTTCAGCCATTTCTTTAATAAACTCGTATACTCATTCCCATCAAAATCGTTTTTTACATAATTACAAAAACAGGCGTTTTTGAGAGCTTTCCCCTTTTATTCCATTTCTTAGAATAGTACAATATTTTCGGTCAATTTTCCCACAAAGGAGTGAAACATGAACTATCGTATTGAGAAAAAAACGAAGATTGTTTGCACCATTGGTCCAGCCAGCCAGGACAAGGAAGTCCTTCGGAAGCTGTTACTGAACGGAAGGACCTGCAGGCGCAGGAACTTTTCCCACGGTTCACACGAAGAACATTTAGCCAAAATCCAGACCTTACGTCAAATCGAAGCGGAAGAAGGAATCATCATCCCAATCTGCCTTGACACGAAAGGACCTGAAATTCGAACCAGCCAATTTGTAGGCGGATCAGCGATTTTCAAAAAAGGCAACAGGACCCGCATTTATAGGGGTGTTGAAAAGAGGGGAACCGCCGATGAATTCGGTGTTTCCTATACTAATTTATTTAGGGATGTTTCAATCGGTTCTTCCATCCGTCTTGATGATGGAAACCTCAATCTAATCGTCCGGCAGAAAGATGAAAAGAAGCATGAGCTTATCTGTGAAGTCAGGAACGATCATGTCTGCAAGGACCGTCGCGGCGTAAACTGCCCAGGTGTCCATTTGACAAGGCCGTATATCTCGGAACAGGACAAATCCGATTTGATTTTCGGTTGCCAGCAACATGTCGACTTGATTTCAGCATCCTTTGTCCGCAACGTCCAGGATATTCGAGATAGGCGTCAGCTTCTGGATACTCATGGTGGAAAGAACATCATGATTTTCTCAAAGGTCGAAAACACCGAGGCAATTGAAAACCTCGATGACATCATCCGTGAAAGCGATGGTATCATGGTCGCCCGCGGCGATTTAGGCGTGGAGATTCCTCCGGAAGAAGTCCCTGTTTATCAACGTTATAGGATCGAACAGTGCCGTCTGCTTGGAAAGCCTGTTATCACGGCAACCCAGAGGTTGGATTCCATGATTCACAATCCTTATCCGACTCGTGCAGAAGTCAGCGATGTTTCCTTAGCTGTAAACGAAGGAACGGATGCTGTAAGGCTGTCTGGCGAATCCGCAAACGGACAATATCCAGTTGAAGCAGTTTCCAGGCAAAGCCGTATTGCTGAAGTCACTGAAAAGCACTTCGATTACCGTGCTTCTTACGAAAAAGCCTTCAATACTTCTTCTAAGAGTGTCAATGATGCTATTGCCAATGCTGTCAGCGAAACCGCAATCACTGTTTCTGCCCAGCTTATTATCTGTTTCTCTGTTTCTGGTCAAACCGGTGTCCGTATTGCAAAGACCCGTCCATACTGTCCGGTCTTTGTCGTTTCATCTGATTTAGATGTTTTAACTCATTCAAGGTTGTATTACGCCTGCTATCCATATCATGTCGAGCAAGTTCCTCAATTCACGGAAGAGAGGGAAGTCCTTTCCCTGAAAATTGCCCGTGACTACAACATTCCTGTCGGCAGTCGCATCATCAGGACCGGTGGAACTCCGGTAGGTGCTGGCAAAACCAACTTCAGGAAGGTCTTGACCGTCCGCGATTACGATACGGCAACTTATTCGGAGGATTAATTCAAAATGAACCTGATTTCCATTGACTGCGGAGGAACGAATCTCCGAGTTGCTGCTAGGGACGAAAAACTTCATATTCTTTCCGTCAAGCGCTGTGCTACGATCAACAACAACCCTTCCAAACTTTATGAGCTTAGGCGTTCCTTCATCAATGAAGTCTGCGAAGAAGCAAAATACGATAAAATCGATTCGATTGGAAGGTCACTTTGCGGAATTGTCATCCATAATAAAGTTGGCAGAGTCGGAAACCTCGGAATTAATGGTGATTTTGACTTTGAATCCAAACTCAGGGAAGATTTTCCAGGAGCAAAGATTAAAATCGCAAATGATGGCAACTGTTCTGCCCTAGTCGAAAGCAAATTCGGAGCCAACCGTGGCAAACGTGATTCCGCTTTTGTCACCATTTCTACTGGTATTGGCCTTGGCATTGTTCATAACGGAAAGAGGATTGATACAACACTGGAAGCAGGTCGCGTTTTGACAAATTACAAAGGAAAGCTCTATGAAGCCGAAGGCCTCCTTTCCGGCAAAGGTATTGGTACTCTCTGCAAGCTTAACGGAATCGAAGATGTTCCTTCGGGAAAAGAATTCTTTGATGCCGTCCGTCAAGGAAGAGAGGATGTCAGGCCGGTTTACGAAGAGTGGAAGAATAGGAGGGCAGTTTTCTTTGCTGACCTGCAGCTCCTCTTCGATAATGAGGCCTATGCCTTATCCGGTGGTGTTATGAAATCGAAGGATCTCTTCGTGGAAGACGTTGAAAAGAAAGCAAATGCCTTGATTGAAATCTGGCATCTGCATCCTATTGTCTTGAATGAAGCATTATTCAAGCAGGATGTCGGATTAGCCGCAGGTTGTGCCTTGGCACTTGATGTTCTTGGAAAATAAATAATAGAAAGAAGGTTATTAAACTATGAAGATTACGTTACCAGATGGTTCCTTAAAGGAAATTCAGGATGGTGCTACCGCTTTAGACGCTGCCAAAGCCATTTCCTTGAGCCTTAGCAAAAAGGCAATCTGTGCAAAAGTCAATGGCGAGCTCTTCGATTTAAACGAAAAGCTTCCCGGTGACTGCAAGTTTGAGGTTGTCACTAAAGCAGATGAGAAAGATGCCCTTCATGTCTTGCGGCATTCCGCAGCTCATCTAATGGCTCAGGCTATCAGCCATCTTTATCCTGGAACCAGGTTTGCTTATGGACCAGCTACCGAGGATGGCTACTACTATGATAGGAAGCTTCCAGAGGGTATTGTCCTTTCTGAAAAAGACTTCCCGGCTATCGAGGCTGAAAGGAAGAAACTGATTGGCCAGAACGAGAAAATCGTTCGCAAGGATGTTTCTGTCGAGGAAGCCAAGCAGATTTTCCAGGGACAGAAATACAAACTTATCCATATTGATGAGCTTGCAGATAAGAACGCTCCGCTTTCGATTTATTCGCAGGGTGATTACTGTGACCTCTGCCTCGGGCCTCATAGGGAATCCACCGGCAAAATCAAGGCAATCAAGCTCAGGGCTACTTCGGCATCCTACTTCAAAGGCGACAAGAACAACGACTCTTTGACCCGTCTTTATGGAACTGCATTCTTCAGCCAAGAAGATCTCGACAAATACCTCAAGCTTTTAGAAGAACGCAAGGAAGCAGATCACAAGAAGCTCGGCAATCAGCTTGGCTTATTCAGGTTCTCTGATTTCGGTCCTGGTCTGCCTTTCTGGCTTCCGAACGGAAGGATTGTGCGTCATGAGATGGAAAACTATCTCTGGGACATTCTGACTAGCAATGGATACTCCTTCCTTAAGACTCCACAGATGCTTTCCCGTGAGCTTTGGATTACCTCTGGTCACTGGGGAAAATATAAGGAAAACAGGTACATCACTAAAGTCGATGGAAAGCCCTATGCCATCAAACCGAGGAACTGCCCGGGCGCTATCCTGGTTTACAAAAATACCCAGCATTCCTATCGTGAGCTTCCGATCCGCTATGCGGAATTCGGTCTTGACCATCGTCACGAAGCCAGCGGTGCGTTGAATGGTCTCTTCCGTGTCCGTGGCTTTACTCAGGATGATGCCCATATTCTTCTTGCTTTTGATCAAATCGGAGACGAAATCCGCCGCCTGTTAAAGATCTTCGGCCGGGTTTATTCAGATTTCGGGCTCACTTATTCCATCGAGCTTTCCACTCGTCCAGACAAGTTCGTCGGTAAGATTGAGACTTGGAACAAGGCTGAAGCCGAACTCAAGGAATGCTTAGAGGAAAACGGAATTCCGTATGAAGTCAATGAGGGCGATGGTGCTTTCTATGGCCCAAAGCTTGATTTCAAGATCAAGGATTCCTTAGGCCGTGTCTGGCAGTGCGGTACAATCCAGCTGGATAGGCAACTTCCGCATCGTTTCCATCTCAAGTACATCGATAAGAACGGAAAAGAGAAAGAGCCTGTCATGCTTCACCGTGCAATTTTCGGCTCCTTCGAGCGTTTCCTTGGCATTATCACCGAACATTTCAAAGGCGCCTTCCCGACTTGGCTTGCTCCGGAACAGGTCCGTGTCTTTGCCGTTAATTCGGACCCGGCTGTCGTCAAAGCAGCTGAGAAGATCAACAAGCATCTTATTTCCCTCAACATCCGTTCTTCCATCGACGAGCGCAATGAGAAGCTGACCTATAAGATTCATGATGCTCAGGTCAGGAAAGTCCCGTATCAGATCGTTATCGGTCCGAAAGAGGCTGAAAGCGGAGAAGTTACCTATCGTCTCTACCATCATCAGGACAGCCGTACTCTTGCCGCAAAAGACTTCTATAAGCTGGTCAAGGAAGACATCGACAATCGTATCACTTACCGTTCCTATCCGGACGATAAGAAATCCGCTTAATCCTATAAATCGATAAGGGGAGGGAAGCCTCCCCTTTTTCAATTCAAAAAAAAGAACCGCGGGGGACGGTTCTTTTTTATGAATCGGTTTTGTACCGGTTCATTTCTAGAAAGGAGGTATACCAAAAGCAGTTCATCACGCTGCTTTATCGATTGTGGCGAAGCTTCTGGTAATCGTTATCTTGTTCTAGAGCAGCAATCTCCTGCTGTTTTTCCTCGATAGAACGGGATAAACGACTGTTGTCTTTATAGTAAAAAGAGAAAGCAATGGAAAACATGATTGAACAGATAATCGTTAAAGCAGCTATGCCTAAAGTGGCATGTTTCAAACGATGGCTGACTTTGGTACGATTTGTCCGTACAATGCGGTCTTTCATTGTTTATCTCCTTTCCCTTGCACGAAGTATGGCCGGTTTTGTCCGGTTATTCTCCTCGATTTCCTCTTCGTTTGGTCTAATCGGCTTTTTTGTTAGCAGTCTGTATTTCCTCACTTCTTCCTTCCTAGGCAAGTATTTGTCAGTTGGTTTCTTCTTGCAGTAGGAATTGAAGGTGTCCTTAACCATCTTGTCCTCTTCAGAATTGAAGGAAATCACGACAAGTCTTCCTTTCGGATTCAGGAAGCCGACAGCTTCTTTGAGGCCTTTCTTCAGTTGTTCCATCTCACCATTGACTTCATAGCGAAGACCAAGGAAGAACTGTTTGGCAGGATGGCCTTCCTTTCTTAACTCTTTTTGAGGAAGGTTTGCTTTGATAATGTCAACGAGTTCGAAAGTCGTCTCAATAGGTTTGACTTCTCTCTTAGCAACAATGGCTTTTACGACAGGATAATAGATGTGACATTGTCCAAGTTCACCGAAGACACGGCAGAGTTCTTTTTCGGAATAGCTGTTTATAATCGACTTAGCGGTTGTCTTCTGTTCTTGGTCCCTTCTCCTATCCAATGGAGCATCATAACGATAAGAGAATCCTCGGCTTGGATCATCGAACTGCGGGGAAGAAACACCAATATCCATGAGAATGAAATCGGCTCCTTTGACTTTCCTTTCCTTTAGTTTTGAAACGGAAGATGCGAAGTCAGAATGGAGAAAATTCAGGTTCACCTTTGGAGAATAGGGTTTGAGGAAGTCCTTGCAGTAATTGATGGCATCCCTATCCCGGTCGATTCCATAGAAGGTAGAGCCCTTCTGTAGCTTCTTCAAGATAAGGGAAGCATGTCCTCCTCTTCCTAATGTCCTGTCAAGATAAGTAATTTTCTTTTTTTCCGGCAATAAAGCGACTACTTCATTCGCTAGAACTGGGTTGTGGTAGTTATAATCGCTCATCTCATTTTCCAATCAAGCCTTGGGCATTGCTGCTGAAATCCTGCTGTGCTGTTTCTTCATACTTCTGGAAAGTGTCACTATCCCAGATTTCCAAATGATTCCTGTTTCCAACTACCATTACTTTCTTTCCGATTTTCTTCTTTTCAAGAAGCTGTTTCGGCAAAAGAATACGATTGTGGGAATCAAGCATCAACGGGAAGGTATTACTTGCAAAGGTGCGCTTGAAGTCACGAGAGACTTTATCATAATCGCTTAGTTTCCTAATTTCTTCCCTTTTTCCAAGATAGGTCTTCTCAGAATAGATGTCGATACAGGCGTCTAGACCGAAAGTGGCATAAACCTGGCCGTTAGGAAACTCACCACGGTAATTTGCTGGCAATACGAGCCGGGATTTTTCGTCGATGAGAACTTCTTTCTGACCAAAAAACATTTTTACTCTTTACCACTTTCGCCCATTATCTTACACTTTGGAACACATCCATACAAGTACTTTTTGAAAAAGAAATCATTTTTCGACCAGAAAACCTTTGAAGCGCAATCAGATAGCACATTTTATTATACTTTTGTTTATTTTTGTACAAGTATAATTGCAGGGGAGAAGTGGGAGAAAAGGTTCTGTTTTTTTGCTTTTTCCCACTTTGCACCCTTTGCATCTGCTTCAAGCCTCGTTTTCCGCCCCAGGCTCTTCATTCCATTAAAAGAAAATCCGGAATTTCCTGGTTCATTATTTGGATTAATGTTTTATTATTTCCCATTGAATTCTGACAATTGAGAAAAAAACTGACAAAAATAGAAGTTTTTTGAGTAAATCCAACAAAAGTAAACTAATATATATTGATAAGAATAAGAAAGTGAGTGTGTCATCATGAATTACTTTGAGTCTAGTCCATTCTCTGTCATAAAGCCTTCTTTCCAGCAAACGAGGCAAATCAAGGCCGCCTATGCAAAGAGGATTACCGATGTAGAACATAATCTCCGGAATCTTACGGGATTAAACAGGTTCAAGCCCTATAATCCTTCAACCAAAGCGCAGACGGATAGGGTTTTCCCACGGACAAAGAACCTGAGCGAAAATCAATGGTCCCGACTGATTGATCTTCTTTGCTCGATTCATTACTTTGCATGCCATTACTACCGGAACAGCGATATTTATTTCGACCAGGATTTAATCGATTCCTTATTCACTGTCGAAGAACAGGCTAACTGCCCTTTCAAGACCAAGGATAAGATAACTTTCTTCGGCATCGCAGCTGTTTGCTCTCTATTTGTCACAAAATCTACGATCATTTACTTCCTTTCCTATATCCAGAACATCCCAGGATTTGAAATCTCTCCGAATGCGAACAAGGAAAACCTTGCAGGATTGACGGATAAGCTAGGAAGTTTCCTTCCATCAAAGTATTTCTTTAAGCGACAGGCAAATACCGAGAGCCTTACCATCGTCCCGTTCCTGACACGGAATCTTCTTAAGCTCTTCCTCCAAATCGAGAAAAATGTATCATTCCCAACGATGTCCGGTTCTGCGCCTTCCTTCCTCGAAATTGCAAAAACGATTCCGAATATCGACAAGAACAAAGAGGCCTTCCTTGATTTCAGGCTCTTACGAAACCTGATCTGCCATGGTTATTGGCCAGGCGAAGAGTTCATCTTCAAAGGAAACAAGTCCCCCTTTGCCAGGAGCAGGATTCCCTATGTCCTCCAAGAGTGGGCTGCAAACAGGGAGACTTTTCCAGGCGACTATTATGCCCTGCGACAGATCTGCAATGATACCATCAACAGGAGGATTAGTTCCCCAAGGTCGAACTTTGTCAAAAAGAGCATTCAAATTGCCAACAGCCAAGTCTTTGATTCTGCCAAACTGGCAAAACGCGTAGAAGAAATCAATAAAATGGCAACAGATTTCCTCAAAGACTATCTTTTCTATGATCAGGAAACTTTCGATGAAATGACCCGAGCAGAAGTCCTCTTTGATGGGTTCCGCTTTGAATTCAGCCACAATGAATTCGCAGATGGTCATGGCCGTGTATTCTGCTTCAAGAAGGCAAATATCTACCACATTGTATCGAACGAGGAAATCAAGGTGAACGGAACGGGATCCGGTGCAAAAGAACTCTATTTCATTGATATCAATCCCGGACTAGGAAGTGAAACTACCATCAACGGGACTCCGTATTCGCTCCTTTCTTTTAAAGAAGAGGAGTCTCTTTACCATTTCCTTGCCATCCGTAAGGTTACCCTCTAAGTCCCTCTGAAAAACTGCCTTTTCTGGTCCTTCCCTGGTTTCTCTGAATTCCCATATCCTCAAGCTCTTTTCTCGCGGCACAGGGCTTGAAAGTGCAGTTTTCTGCCGTTTCTGTGTTAAATCAAAAGGCCTCCTAGCGAATAGGAGGCCTGTTTTATTCTTTCGTATCTTTTTCTTCAATCCTTTTGTCGAGGTCTGCGAAGGGAGAGTTTCCGCTGGAATGTTTTTCCTTGTAATATTCTTCTTCAGAAAGAAGAGTATAATCCGGAGTCACGATTTTCTTCAGTTTAGTCTTGGAATAATTCTGCGGGATAGCGTTCCTAAGCAAGGTCAGAACCGACCCACGGAGATCGTAGTTCCCATCTTTATCCCTTTCGATATCGCTCACTTCCTTATCCGGAGAGAGAACAAGTTCGATCTCATCCTGAACCGGAAGGGCCAGGAGAGAAAGGTCATGGCTGTCCTTCCTCTTGATTTTGCCTTTGCAGGAAATAGTCAGTGCGAAAGTATTGCCAGCGGCAACTGCTTTTCCCTTCAAAGCAAGGGAATCCGCCGACACAAGAAGCGGGAACAAGTCTTTTTCCTTTTCGGATAAAACAAAAGGAATATCGAATTCCTGTGTTCCTTTCTTTCCGGCAAGCGGAGAAAACAAGACACGGTCATCATTCTTCATTGGGAAGGTATCCTTTCTTCATCCTGTCCGCTTTGACTAATCCCCTTACAAAGCGGATGTCAGGATGCGCTGCTTCACTTAATCGTAATGAGAAAATATGCTTCCATTCTTCCATGCTGCAGGAAACCATGATAGAGGCCTTCAAAGAATTAGGAAGGACGCTTCTTGCTTCGTCCGGACGAAGCCCGTCCTGGATTAGCCGGAAGTAGGTGTCCGCCAGGTTCTGATAGAAAGCATCATAGACGTCTTTTTCTTCTTCGTATTTTAAAGGTTTGATGAATGTCAAGGAAGAATCGAACTTTCCCTTGGTATAATTGCAATACCGGGTCGATTCCTGAGCAAAAGAGCACGGACGATGACGGACGATTTCATGGGTCACACCACGATCGGTAATCAAATGGTAAGTCAGGAAGAGCAGTTTATCGTAGTCTGCCTGGCTGACATCATTTTTTATTGAGGATAGGGAAACATAATTGCACCTTGGCTGAGCAAGCGGAAGATTCCTTTCCTTCTTTATTTCTTCCGGTATACCGGATAAAAGCCTCTGATAAACAGGATGGTCCTTGTGCTCAAGTATTGGACGAAGAGACAGAGAAACATAGATACAGAGGCTCTTCATAGAATCCACAATTGTCAGGTAAGGGTCCTGCAAAGAAAGAAGTTCCGTTTTTTTCTCTTTTTCAAGGGAAAGGATAAAACGATAATGTTCAATCCTTGCAAGATGAGAAGCAGAAACAAGACGATTGATGAAGGCAATATTGCTAAGGTGGTCTTTTTGAGGAACTTGATAACAGTTGTGGGCAACGAGAGCAATCTTGTCGAAAAAGTCGGCAGAGGAAATTTCCTCTGCGCTCGGCGTAGCAAACCGGAACTGTGCCATGCTATTCTCCCTTTAAAGTAATGCCGATCTTAACCGAAAGCTCTTTGACAACCGAATTGATACAGGACGCGATTTCCTGGTCTTTTAAAGTTCCGTCATCCTTGCCAAGAAGGAGGGAAATGCCGAGATAGCGGACGCTATCCTTATCTTTGAAATCATCAAAGAAAAGGACGCCTTTGACAAAGGGAACATGGGCCTTAAGAATGGTGTTCTTTACCCTAAGGAAGCTAACATCTTCTTTCCTCTTAAGCGAAAGATCACGACGGACAAGCGGATAGGAATTGAAAGGAACGAACTTAGTCTTTCCGTTGTTCATTTCCAGAAGATATCCAAGGTCAATTTCACCTAAATACCTTTCTTCCTTATAGAGAGCCGGGTGGAGCTTTCCAAATGTGCCGATCAGTTTCTTTCCGACATAGATATCGCAGGCAGCGCCTGGATGGAACGCAGGGTTTGTAGTATAGCAGAGACGATAGCGGTTCGGATTCAATCCAATCAAGGAGAAGATATCTTCAATGATGCCTTTCCTATCAAAGAAATCGTAGGAGCGCTTACCATAGTCTTCGCTTAGGGAGGTCTCGCCCATGAGACCTAAGGACAGATAAGTCTTGATGCCCTCTTTCGTATCCACCGGTGAAATCTCGAACAGAGCAAGAGAATCATGCTGATGGCTGAGATTGTAATTCCTTGTCTTAAGCATCGAAGAAAGAAGATCAGAGCGGACCACCTCGTGATCTTTTGTCCTCGGGTTGAGAATGACATAGCTTTCCTTATCATCGAAGACACGAAGCTCCTTATCCTGTTCTTTGCTGACCAGGGTATAGGAGAGAATCTCATCCCAGCCCTTATCACATAAACGCTGGCGGATTCTCCGTTCCCTCTTCTGGCTCGGAGTAAGCCCGCCTAAAGTATGCGGCATTCCGTTGAAGGAAGGAATAATCTTTTCAGCCGGATAGAAGCGGAAAACCTCTTCGTCGATATCACACTGTTCATTCAAATCAACACGATCAATCGGAGCAAGGACTTTTCCGTTTCCAAGTCTCTTGATACGATAACGGTCGAGAACAAGGTTGATCTCGTCATCAGAATAAGAAGAACCGAGACGCTTATTCAAAAGCTCATAGGAAAAGTCAAAAGGCGTGTTTTCCCTCTTCGAATGATTGTCGCTGGAGTAGGAGACAATCTCGTAGGAAGAGAAGAATTCATCCAAAAGCGAAAGCAGGAAGGCAATCGCTTCATTGATCCTCTTCGGATTGCGTCCTTTGCCAAAGAGCTGGCTGGAGGCGCTTGATATGCCTAGACGGGAACAAGTGTGTCGGATATTGGCATGATAGAAATCCGCGAATTCAATATCGATGTTGCTAGTCTGAGTGGAAACCGAAGAATTGCCAAGGGCCCTGATACCGCCTAAGCAAAGCGGATTTTCGCCATCCGTTACAACAAGATCATGCGGAATCAAAGAGACTTCCTTCCCATCAAAGGTAGTAACCTTACAGGAAAGGTCATCTTTGACGACATATTCGCCTTTCCGGTTCTTATCGGCATCATACCTATTGATTGGCTGTCCTGTGACAAGCCTGACATAGTTTCCTAAATCAACAATCGGGTCAATGCAGCGGATGCCACCTTTCCTTAAGGCACTGCGGATATAAGACGGAGTTTCCTTCCTGACGGCATTGCGCAACGAAAGAATATCGATACGAGAGCAGGCTTCAGTCCTAGTCTTAGCCTTGACTTCTTCTGGATATTCACCAATCTTTTCCGGAATAGAAGCAAGACTATAACCGGTCAAAGAAGAAATTTCCCGGGCAAGTCCGATATAGCTTAAACAATCCGGACGGTTCGGAAGAACATTGACATCGAGGATTTCATCCTTGATACCAAGATAAGAAAGAACATCTCTCTCGCCGACTTTGGCATCGGGGGGAAGCTCTTCGATTCCATTGACCTGCTTTTCGCTCAGGACATCCTTCCCAAGTCCGAGTTCAACAAGCGAACAGCACCTACCGTTAGACTCTTCGCCACGGATTTTGCCAGGCTTGATTGTTTCACCAAGGGCCGGCAAAACACATCCCGGAAGAGCAACGATGACCTTGAGTCCTTTGCGGGCATTAGGAGCACCGCAGACAATCTTCTTAATTCCCTCTTCGGTTCCACAATCCACAAGCAAGCAATGAAGATGATCGCTGTCTGGATGTTTCTCGCAGGAAATGATTTCACCGATGATGAGATTCGAGGCTTGTGCAAAAGGCTCCATGCCTTCCACTTCGAATCCCGAAAATGTAAGACGCTGACGTAATTCTTCCGGTGTTGTCGTACTTAAATCGACAAACCGGGATAAAAGCGAGTAACTGAAAAGCATTTTCCTATTCCTTTCTGAATTGTTCGATAAAACTGATGTCGTCGGTATAGAAACGTTTGATGTCATCGATTCCGTACTTCAACCTGGCAATCCGGTCAATGCCGATACCAAAGGCAAAACCTTTGTAGATTTTATCGTCAAAGCCGTTCAAACGAAGTACGTTCGTATTGACCCTTCCGGATCCGAGGATTTCAATCCATCCAGTATGCTTGCAAAGAGAGCAGCCTTTTCCATTGCAGTTAAAGCAGGAAATATCTGCCTCGACGCTAGGCTCCGTAAACGGGAAGAAACTAGGACGGAAGCGGACTTCGCGCTTTGGACCAAAGAGATGGCGAAGGAGAAGAGTCAAAGTCTCAAGAAGGTTCGCAAAGGTCACATCCTTGTCGATGACAAGACCTTCGATTTGACCGAACTGATGGGAATGAGTCGCATCATTATCGCGACGGTAGACTTTGCCAGGGCAAATGATCTTGATTGGGCCTTCCCCCTTATGGGCAGCCCTGACTCTTGCTTGAACAGCCGAAGTATGGCTGCGGAGAAGTGTGTTCGGATTGATAATGAAAGTGTCCTGCCTATCCCGTGCAGGATGATCTAGCGGGATATTCATTAATTCGAAGTTGTTCAGATCCGATTCGACTTCCGGTCCGCTTGCAACCGTATAGCCTAGATCAAGGAAGAAATCCTCGATTTCTTCGACAATGGCGTAGAACGGATGACGACTTCCGCTATTCGGGCGATTGCCTGGAAGAGTGATGTCGATTTTCTCCGAAAGCAGTTTGGCTTTCAACTGCTCCTCTTTTAGAGCTGCTTCTTTTTCGGTATAAAGGCCGGTTAATTCGTTTTTCAAACGGCCAAGTTCTTGTCCGAAGGCCTTTTTCTCTTCCGGCTTCACACTGCGCATAAGTGTGAAATACTCGGTCAGTTTGGATTTCTTTCCAAGGTACTTTCCTTTGTATGAATCTAGGGATGCAAGATCCTTGACAGAGGAAATTGCGTCTTTCGCTTCGGAAATCAGCGTACCGCTTTCTTTCTGGAATTCTTCAAGTGTCATAGGTTACCTCTATTTCTTATCGGCAGATAAAACCTGCCTATCGTCATCATCGTTATCCTGAATCGGAATAACTTCCTTCTTTTCTTCTACCGGTTTTTCCTCCGGCTTGACTTCTTCGGAAATCGGTGCTTCCGCTGCCTGGTTCTTCCGGAAACGTGCAAGGAAATCCGGAAGGATGTTTTCTTTTTCTTCCTTTTGTTCCTTGATTTCCTGCTCGACCTTCGGAGTTTCGATTTTTTCTTCCTTGATAATAGGTGTTGCAATAGAGTGTCGCTGCCTTGGAAGCGAATCATCCGAGAAATCAAAGTCCTTATCAAAGGAAGTAGCAATAATAGAAACCTTCCTGGTGTCCTTCAAATCAGGGTCAATCTGGGCGCCAAAAATGGAAGAAACCGAATCCTCGTCTTTGGCATTGGCCGCTTCGAGAATACATTCCATTGCAGAATTGATTTCATCCAAAGTCACATCTTCGCTCCTAGTGAAGTTGACAAGCCTGTTGTGTGCTCCCTTAATGGACGATTCCAAAAGCGGAGAAGAAAACGCATTCTTTGCTGCCAGAAGAGCACGGTCAGAACCTTTTCCTTCACCCATACCGATCAAGGCAACCCCTTTCCCCCAAAGCGTCGACTTGACATCGTTGAAGTCAAGGTTAATGACACCTGGAAGAAGAATCCTATCCGTGACCGTCTTAACCGCATCGCCTAGGATCTTATCCGCCGCTTTAAAAGCAGCTGCAATAGGCATTTTTCCGTTGTTGAACCTGAGTTTATCATTGGAAACAATAATCAAAGCATCAACGGCTTTTTTCAGAGTTTCGATACCTTCTAGAGCGACCTTCTTCCGTCGAGGGCCTTCAAAAGTAAACGGACGTGTGACAATCGCCAAAACCAAAGCGCCGCATTCTTTAGCGGCTTTTGCGATGACCGGTGCACCGCCGGTTCCGGTTCCGCCTCCTTCACCCGCGGAAATGAAAATCCTATCCGAACCAGAAAGGACATTCTTGATTTCATTGTAGCTGTCTTCGGCAGCCTTCTTACCGAAGTCGGGATTTCCGCCAGCTCCTTTTCCTGCCGTGACATTGCGTCCTAGAATCAGCTTATTCGGGCAGGAAGAACGGCTTAAGGCTTGTCCGTCGGTATTCCTGACCCAGTATTCCACTTCAGGATTGCCTTTTTGGTACCTGGAAGTAACAGCGTTTCCGCCACCGCCACCCACACCGATAACCTTGATTTTCGCATTCGCCCTGATGTCATCCATAGGCTGTGGGGTCTTTGTTTCAATATCCATAAATTTTCAATTACTCCCGTTTCAAGGGATCCTTTCCTAAATCGTATTGCTGCTGAGTATTCTTTCCCTCTGCCGGAGTGGGCTGATATTCATACGAGGACAGATGAATGGCTCCGAGACAGGCTAGATAACAGGGGTCTTTTGCACCAATGACTGGAGAAGAAAAAACATTGGTTGTCAATCCAGTCTGACGGCTAAGTTCCTCTTTGATTCCAATCAGCTTGGAACCCTCACCGGTAAGAATCAGCGGGATTCCTGTAATCTCGGTTTTTTTCAAAAACTCAACTATCGGCTTCAATGTCTTAACGAAGGCTTCTTTCCTTTCAGGGATTGTGAAGGAATCATCGCTTTGATAGGGGAAACCATCCAAGTCCGAAAAGCCGAAGATATCGAGAAGTTCTCTCGCATGTTCTTTGGTAATTTGCAGTTCCTTGGAAGCCGAGTAGGCAAAATAATCGATACCGAGTCCTTCGTTGTTGATTGGTGCCGTCATCCTGAGCCGACCGCCATTAACGTAAGTAAGGACACACTCTTTTTCCGAAATATCCAAATTCAAATAAGATTCTGGGCAATTGATAGAATTCCTGTAATTGGTTCTTGCATAGGCTGAGAAAAATGTCAGATAAGGTTTTGTTCCAATTTGTGCCATCCTGCCCTTATAGTAGGTATCCCTTGTATGAGATATCCTGTGGACATCGGAATCTATGCCTAATTCCCGTGCTTTGACGCCCTGAGGGAATTTCTTATAGTTGGTTCGGTCTGCATAAAATAGGTAGGGAACAACAGAGACTATGGAAGCACCTGCATTGTTTTCGCACCTTTTCCTAATTCGAAGATTGCAGCTATTATAATCTAAAATGGAAATCCGGTCACCTGCCACAAAAGTCGTTCCATTCTTCGACTCAACGTTCAAGAAGCCTTCCGAAGGTAGAAGAAGAATAGTTGCACCGAAATGACCATCGGTCAAACTTTCGCGCCTCTTGTTCCTCCTTTCCAGAAGAGTTTCTTTGACTTGTTTCGAATCAAAGAAATGAGTTTCCGGATCAAGAGAAAGAGGGGAAGAATGCCTAGCAGAAAGAATATACTCTTTTCCGTTAAGGTAATATCCAGTTACGAGAGAAATCCCGCTTTCCTCAATATCAATGACTGTAATGGTATTGTTCATATTGTTTCCTTTCTATCCGGCGAGAGGCTGATACGATTTCCTTGAATCACAAGACGGAAGATGTATGCTTTGACTTTGCTATTCTCCGGATCCTTCCTTTCATAATCCTGGGTTTGCCTTTTCTTGGAGCTTGTCTTCCTCCTGTCAACAATCCTATCAAAGCGTCCCGCATCACGGAAATACCTTGAAAGCTTATCCATCAGAAGGGAAGAGAGGACAAAATAAGATCCAGTATCTGCCTCCTTGATCACAAAATCGCCTAAATTGTTCCAATTACTATCAGAAGAAGAAACATAATTGATTCGATAAATCTTGGATAGAATTGAATATGGAACATAGGAGAGATAATCGAAAGCTAGCTTTTCGCTCTGGCTATTGTCGGAAACAGAATCCGGAAGACCGATAGCGGGAACAGAAGAAGCCTGGTTTTCCATTTCCTTTTTTATAGATTCGATTCTAGAAGAATCCAGAGGAAGAGAAAGAAGTTTCTTTTTCCTCGTTTCTTCGCTTTCCCCTTTGCCAAAATAAACAACTTCACCGATTTTTCCTTTGGGCCCGTTTTCGACAACATCGCCAGTCACAGTGAAACCATTAGTGGAAAAAGAAGCCGAAAGAAGAAAACCATTCGAGTTTTCGATGGCTTTTTCTTCGCTTTTCGAAGAATCTACAAAAGCTGCTGGTTTATAGCCATCATTTCCGCTTAAGCAGACAATATCATCCGCCTTAAAAAGGCTAAGCCCAGAAACGCTCCTGTTTTTCGCCTGAAAGCAGGGCAAAGAAAAATAAAGCAAAAGGTATAGGAAGGAAGCAAATGCAAGTACAGCAAAAAAGATTTTCTTTACACGACGGAAACGATGGCTCTTCTTAACATTCACCCTTGCTTCTTTATAACTGAACTGGGTGGTCGAGCTAAGTTCCGTGTTGTTTTGATCCGAAGCCGTGCCGTCTTTCTCCCTATTATCCATATTTACCTATATCCTACGCTAAAATATTTTAGCCCAAAACTAGGGATTATTAAAGGTGTTTTTAGAGAGGAAAAGAACTCAAATGAGGTTAAGGGAAGAAAACCCGTAAATAGGAAAATACCGGACCCTTTCTTTCCTCCGTTTGAAGCAGCGGTCGAAGTCTTGAAACAGCTCCTCTCCAATATACAGATATTGAAGGTCTGGAATCTTGATGTAAGTTACGTAATAGAACATTTTCCTGCCTTTCCGTGTGCATTCTAGCCTGAAACCATAAATTGCAGGAACCGCATTTCCGGTTGCACAGCTTACTACACATTTTTCAAGAAGGAGATCAAGCAGAATTCCTTTTCCACGAAAGGATTCTTTGATTCTTTTTCTTTCTGTTTCATTCATCCTAATCATATCCTTGCTCCTTTTTTTACAATTCCAGATTAACGAAAAAAAGGAAGAAAAACAATTTCTTCCTTTAAGATAAGAAAATATTCTTTTAATGTTCCAGAAATGCTGGAAAATCAATCAATATGTGGAATTATTTCATCTGCCCTAAGGCAGCAATTCTCTGTCCCATGAAATACAGAAAGTTTCATTCTGCCTTTTAAGGTAAAATAAGAATATCGCTTCTCTTTAAAGCATTCCCTATTTCCGGTATAAATTGCTTTGCCTTTGCATCCGGGAATCTGGAAAATCATACTCTTCCCAGTAGTGGATAACTTTCCCCATTCAGATTCAACATCCACATTGAACTCCGGATAAGGATGACCTTCACCGAATGGTTCGAATTTTTCAAGAACATGATAGTTCTCGCAGGTAATATCCTCCAAGGCCACTGCAATCGAATCATTTTCTTTTTGATCCGTCGACGACAAAGCCTGCTTTTCCCTTAGGGTAATAAAATCTGTTGCAACCTGGAAATAATCTTTCTGCCGGATAGACCTTCCTATCGCTTTCTTATGCCCTCCGCCCTTCAGCCTGCGTTTTTCTTCTTTTACAAGCCTAGGGTCTACTTCAAAGGGGGCAATCGAACGAAAAGAACCGACTAAAAAATCCGGATTTGTTTCATCTTTAGCAAATACTCCAATCGGCTTCTTTTCTTTTCTCATTATTTTATTCGCATATAATCCAGTTAAGCCGGAAATCCCGTCCACGATGCAGACAATTCCATGTTCCGAGTTCCTCGTCCTATTCGGTACAAGGTTAGCATCCTGCACCAGTTTCTTCCGATAGTCGTTTGTTTCCTTCAGTTCGTTCCTGAGCTTCCTCCTATGTGGAGTATTTTTGTTCTCAATCAGGAAACGACAGGCATCAATAGTCGCCATGGTTTCTTTCTTGGCACGACCAGGAGAATTCAAAGACGGAATCAAAGAGAAAACAATGTCATCAAAAGAAACGGTCTGGTCAGCTCCAATAAGCCCGATAAGATTGGGAAAACGATATAGGTTCCTCCTCTTTTTCCTTTGACGAGCAAGGACAAGATTGTTACCTTCCAAAGGCCTGACATCTGAAAAAACAGCCATTCCGGCAAGAGTCACATAATAGGGGTCAAACGCTTTCGTAAGGCTATGCGAAACAAAGAGGGCAAGGGAAGCTGCCGAGCAATTATAAGGAATGAATCTGTCCGTAAGCTGTGAAAATATAAAAGGTGTGTCTGGAAGCTCAGAAGGAAGTTCGTGGTGGTCAATAATAATCGTTTCCCTTCCAAGAGAAGAAGCAAGTGCGATACTTTTTTTTGCAGAGATGCCATTATCAACAGTGATGATTAAGGTGTACCCCTTTTCTTTGAATTGACGGACACGTTCTTCATTCAATCCATAGCCTTCATGGTAGCGGGAGGGAATAAAAAAACCAGGATTGAGTCCAAAGGAATCGAGAGTCCTTTTCCTAATTGCCGTAGAAGTCAAACCATCGACATCATAATCACCATAGATTACCGTCTTTTCTCTATTAGCAACAGCTTTCTTAATTCTCTCTACAACTTTTTGAAAACCGGGAAAGCCATCCGGAAGAACCAAGGAAGGAAAAGACCTTAAAGCATTTCGTGCTTCAAGGTCTTTGGCTGTCCTATGGTAATGTTCAAGCAGGGAAGCCAGGAAATCCATATTTATTTCCTGTTCCGGAACTCATTCAGTCCAGGGATAATCGTCTCATGCGGAAGATCCGGCTCAACATAACGGATTCCTTCTTTGCTGACCTTTGCCTTTCCTTCTTTTTTCTCCCGACGGGCTTCCATCTTGCTAGAAAGTTTGGCGAAGTTGATCTTGGAAGAGAAGAAATGGTAAACCGGAGCGGCAAAGAAATAGAGAACAACAATTGAAATGAAAGAGAAGATAATCCTTGTCCTGCCAAGGCCGAAGAGGTCCTTATTCCTGAAGAAGAAGGAAATGCCAAGAATAAGAATAACCGTAAGCAACGGATAGAGAACATGGAGAGAACGGCTGGCAGATTCATTGATAATCGTAGCCCGCTGTTCCGGAATAGCGGTTTTCTTGAGTCCGAGCTCTTTCAAAGTCTGTTTGCAAGGGGCTAAGAGAATAACAGATAACCTATTGATAAGTAAAATGGAGACAAGGACACCGAAACCAGTATAGGAAGAGAACGGAATTCGGAGAATGGCAAGTAAGCCGATAGAAAGACCGGCCATCACTGTTCCAGAGCATAACTGAGTAAGAGAGATGGATAGGCCGAATCGTAAGAGTGTGTAGCAGAAGCAGAAGCAGCTGACAATGAAGGAAAGGAGGAAGAGATTCCTCGTATTGTGGCTGACATTGGTCGGAGTAGCTAAGGAAGAGAAAATCCTAAGGGAACCATCAACATAATGGCCAAATGAAGTCGGATTTACTGGAGTGCGATCATCAAGGGTAACAAGAATACCATCGTTATGGACGCCCCTGACATTTTCCAGGACATTGAGGGCAGTTGTGCCGTTCGCATCTTTGACAGTGCTGAGGTCTTTATTCGTTTCAACCGTGAAGTAATGCCTGTAATACACCTGGCCTTCACCATCGGTCTTCTTCTCGATGGATACATAGGCAGTATCCGGATAATAGAAGAAAGTATCGCTTCCATCAGCTTTGTTAGCATCTTCTGAACTATAGGCTTGGAAAGTTCCTACACCAGCATTCTCGCCAGATTCACCTACTTTACCGATTTTCTCGATATATTCCAGGTACTCACGGGTGGAAGAAAGGTTGCTGTATTCCCTTTCATTATCACGGAATTCAATATTCAGAATGTAAGAGGAAGAGAAGTCTCCGGCATTGTTGAAGAAGCCTTTGGAGCCGTTCCTGTAATACCCAAGCGGAAGTCCTACAGCAAGAACAACGGCCCTAATAGCCGGAATGATGATACTAGACCATTTAGAGAAGTGCTTCTTGTCTGCAGAAGACACTTTGATTTCCGGAAGAGCTTCAACCTTTTTGACATGGGCGAATCCAAAGTACGGCACACGGCTGTTTTCGTTATAGCCCTTTAAGAGCCAAGAAATCATCCATTTGTTGAAGTAATTGGTGATAAGGAAAGTAAAGATGGAGCCAATCCTAAGGACACCAAAGAAGGTCTTATAAGCGCCGCTGGCAAGCAGGAAAGAGAACAGGGAACCGATTAAAAGAGTACAAGAAACATCCAAGGCATTGAAGAAGCTACGATGGTATCCTTCTTTATTGGCTTTTACCCTATCATAACCTTTTTTCATGCCCTCTTTGACCAGACGGAAATAATTAATTGAAATCAGAGTAGACAAGGCAATGAGAACAGCAAGTGCACTGATGGCAGCGATGGAGAATTCAAAGCCAAGGTAAGAGAACAAAGTAACCGTCACAAGGACAGAAAGCATCCTAGTTAAAGAACTAGTAACACCAGCTAAACCATATAAAGCAATCCTAAGGACGGATAAAACAGCAATTGCTACAATTGCAATAATGTAGGTTTTCTTTAAGGCAGAAGAGCCAAACCATGCCGGGACAGCCGGTTCGACATAGAGAGAGGAAATCTCAAAGCCATAATCTTCGGCATTCAGCCTATTGACAAAGGCGCGAGCAGAGGAAATAGTGAAACCTTCACCATCAATCGTAGAAGTAATCGGAAGTGCTTCATTTTCTTCGTCATAGTTAGAAAGATCAATCTTTGCGATGATCTTAGCTTTTACTTCTTCGTCGACATGGTCAGACGTACCTTTTCCGAAAGCCTTGAAATACGTATCATCCTTAGTCTTATTGGACCAAAGATAGACCGTAGTTTCCGATTCTGAAGATGCATCATCACTGGAAGAGGAATCGCCATCTGCATAGAATTTGCGGGCGTTTTCCGAATCACTGGAAGAGGAATTGTTGTTATCGTAAGCTTCTTTTGCTTTTGTCTTCAAAGTATCATAGTCGGCCTTTTTGACATGGAGAGTCGGATAAGGAGTCGTTCCATTATATGAGATGGCAGCTAAATCCTTTTCCGTATTGAAGAATTCGTTGTTGGCTTCATACCTGACGGTTTCATCCGCGATTGTTCCAACAGAAAGCGAACCAGTCACGGAAATGATTTCCTTGACATTATTAAGTTCCTGAGTATTCAGAGGAGAAATCGTAATCCGAAGCTGATTTCCGTTGCCGTTTTCATCGCCATGGACGATTTTGACGTTGGCATTGCGGACACCGGCGGCATCCAGACGTTTCCTGACCTCGCCTTCGACATCGATTTCATCCAGGGTCTTAACGCCATTGTTCTTCCTGTCCGGATATTTTTCGAGGTCATAATCTTCTGCTTTGCGGTTGTTCAAGGAATAAACCAGTGTTGTGGATGGAGCGAATTCGCCAGTATCCGAACGAATGCTCGAATCCTGTGAGAAAACCGCCTGCGTATTGAATATCAAGGCTCCGATAACCGTAAGCCTCCTGACAACATAAGCTAAGAAACGTCGCATGGATAATACCTCCTACGAAGATTTGAAAACACAATTTAGACAAAGTATAATTTATCAAAATCTGATGGTCTTTTCAAGGAAACCACGGAAAGTGAAGGGCATTTTACGCTTATTTTGATTCCGGATAGGGAAGATGCAGATGCCGATAGGCTTTTTCCGTTGCTATTCGGCCTTTTGGAGTCCGGTTTATCAACCCAATCTGGACAAGGTAAGGTTCATAGACCTCGCTTACGTTTTCGACATTTTCGCCAATGGCAGAGGCAATGGCATTCAGACCGACCGGTTTTCCATTATAGCGGTAAATCAAGCACTCGAGAATTTTCCGGTCCGTATCATCCAGTCCTAATTCGTCGATGCCTAAGAAACTCGTTGCCGCCTCCGTACTTTCCCTATCAATCACGCTTTTTCCCTGATAAGTGGCATAGTCGCGTACGCGACGGAAAAGGCGGTTTGCGATTCTCGGCGTACCTCTTCCACGTAAAGCAAGTTGATAGGCAGCTTCCAAGGTTATCGGGTAGTTCAAGGCTTTGCTTGTCCGCATAATAATTTCCAGAAGCTCTTCCGGAGAATAGTAGCGGAGCTGGAGGAGAATGCCGAAACGATCCCGCAACGGAGCAGAAAGGGATCCCGCATCCGTTGTAGCGCCGATTAATGTAAATGGAACCAAGGGAAGCGTCAAAGTCTGGGCATCGGCACCTTTCCCGACAATCAGGGACAAAGAAAAATCTTCCCTGGCAGAATAAAGGACTTCCTGAACTTGGATTGGCCTCCGGTGAATTTCATCGATGAAGAGAACATCTCCGGGTTCCAAAGATGACAAAATAGAGGCAAGATCTCCCGTCCGGACAAGTGATGAGCCATTTGTCTGCTTGATATGGGTGCCCATCTCATTGGCAACCACATTGCTCAGGGTCGTTTTTCCAAGTCCAGGCGGACCGAAAAACAGGACATGATCAAGACTTTCGTTCCGTTTCTTCGCCGCAAGAATGGAAATCGAAAGCTCTTTCTTGATTTCTTCCTGTCCAATATAATCTTTTAATAAGGTCGGACGAAGCGAAATATCAAGATCGTCATTGCTGTCTTTGATTTCTTTTGCGACAGGATCGCTTTCTTTGTTCCTCACCGGTTATTCAGCCTCTTTAAAGCAAGACGCAGATAGTCGCTGACCGACAGGCTCCTATCATTTATCTCATTGAAAACCTTCTTCAGTTCGCTGTCCTTGAATCCGTATGTCTCTTTCAAAGCCTCGAAAGCCTTATCCCTGTTCTCATTCCTAGTCGAGGAATTCCTCCCGCCAATCAGCTGCAGCTTTCCACGCAAGTCAAGAATAATCTGAGAAGCGCTCTTCTTTCCGATATTCGGAAGCCGCCTAAGATAATTGGCATCGGCTTCATCGATTGCCTTGACAAGACGCCCCACAGAAGAATTCGATTGCACTCCTAAAGCAGTTTTCGGCCCGATTCCTTGAACTGAAGTGAGTTTCAGGAAGAGTTCTTTTTCTTCCCTGGATTTAAAGCCGACAAAATACTCTTCCTTGTCATTATGGATATAGCAGACATACACAAAAAGGAATTCTCCGATTGGGAACTCATCGGGATGAGAAACAAGGATGTCATATCCGATTCCGTTGACATCCACAACGATAGAATCCTTTAAATGCTGGCTAATCCTGCCATGAAAATAGTAATACATGCTTCTATATTATATTAGGATAGAAAAAAGAACTTTTTCAGAAAATCAGCGGAAATAATCAAATTCGTAGCCATCAAGCCTGACAGTATCACCATCTTGGACTCCCGCCTTGTCAAGAGCATCTTCGATTCCGATCCGTTCTAGATAATTAAGAAGACGTTCGACACCTTCATCGGTCTTGAGATTAATCAACCGTTTGGTCTTCACAACACGGTCGCCGAGAATCTCGAAATAACCATCTTTCCGCTTCACGACCTGATAAAGAGGAATCCGGCCATTGTCCATGGTCTTAGCCGAATAGACTTTCTCACCCGTGTCTTCCGTTTCCGGTTTGCCCTTGGTTTCTTCCAGCTTGGCTTCCTGGACAAGTTTATATAGGCGCTTAAGAAGAGGCTTCAATCCTTTTTTCTCTTTGGCAGAAATCAGGAACACCTCATAGCCCGGGCCGATTCTCTTTTTGAAGTCCTCGATTTTCTCCTCAGGTATATCCTCATCCACCTTATTCAAAGCGACAATCCTCTTCCGTTTCCTAAGTTTTGGAGAGTACGTCTCGAGTTCTTTGTTGATCTGGAGAAAATCCTGATAAGGATCTTCTTCCGTCGTCAAATCAACCCTGTGAAGGAGGACACGGCAACGCTCGATATGACGTAAAAAAGTAAAGCCAAGTCCCTTTCCTTCGCTTGCACCCTGAATTAATCCAGGAAGATCGGCAATAACGAAGGAATGATCCACATCTAGGAAGCAGACACCGAGCTGCGGTTCGAGAGTCGTAAAGGCGTAGTTTCCGATTTCCGCATTAGCGCGCGTTACAGAAGAGAGAAAAGTCGATTTTCCGACATTCGGATAGCCGACAAGACCGACATCGGCAATCCTCTTCAACTCCAGATAAATCGTTTTGGTTACACCAGGCCTGCCGTTTTCTGCAATGTTCGGAGTACGGCGCTTAGGGGATTTGAACCTTGCATTGCCCCGTCCCCCTCTTCCCCCTTCCACAGCAAGATAGGTATCACCATGTTTTAATAAATCAGCAAGCCTGTTCCCGTTTTCATCTTCGACAACAGTTCCACAGGGTACATGAAGAATGATATCTTTTCCATCCTTGCCATACTGGAGCTTGCTTTTTCCGTTTCCGCCTTCTTCGGCCTTAAAGGTTTTGCCAAAACGATACTGGCTAAGAGTATCGATTCCATTATCCGCAACGAAGGAAATCGAACCTCCCTTACCGCCATTTCCACCATAAGGACCGCCATTTTCAATACATTTTTCGTGGCGGAAAGCAATGGCGCCATCGCCGCCTTTACCAGACACAAGGGTAATCTTTACTTTATCGTTCATGAAAAACCTCCAAAAAGAGAAAGAAAAGGCTCCGGTATTGCCCGAAGCCTTGCCTTTCCAAATAAACTACTTAACGGCTTCCGGTTTCGTCGGATAGACAGAAACCTGAGTACGGCGCCGATCGAAGCGCTCATACTTAACATAGCCATCAGCCCTGGCAAATAAGGTATCATCGCCAGCACGCTTCACGTTCTTGCCCGGATGGATCTTTGTACCACGCTGACGATAGATGATTGCACCAGAGTGGGCAAACTGTCCATCATAGAGCTTGGCGCCAAGACGCTGAGCATTGGAATCACGGCCGTTCTTAGTGGAAGTGACACCTTTATGGGAAGCGAAGAGCTGAAGGTCAAGAGTGTAATACTTTTTCATTTCATCCTTCTTTCCGGGAGACTTTAATGTACAGATTCTTCGGATTGCTATCCGCAATCGTCTGAAGCTGAATGATAAGGGTCTCCAGCACGACCTTATCATGTTCGTTTACCTCTTTCACAGCAAGGAGTGAAGAATCACCGGAACTCACTTTGCAGTCGAATCCATCCTTATCCTTAAGAGCGTTTAATGCTCCGACAAAACAGGAGGACACACCTGCACAGACAAGATCCTTACCATATTCTCCACCGCCATGACCAGTAAGCGAAATCGAGCAAAATTTACCTTTTCGGTAACAAACCCGTACCGTAATCATCCTTACTTAACGTCGATAGATTCAATCTTTAAGGCAGTGTAAGGCTGACGATGTCCGTGATGAACGCGGAGATTGCTCTTGGCTTTGTAGCGAAGGACATGGATTTTCTTTTCCTTGCCCTGCTTGACAATGGTAGCATTTACCTTTGCGCCAGCAACAAACGGCTGACCAACAAGAGTCTTGTCGCCTTCGACATACAGGACTTTGTCGAAGCTGACCTTGCCATCTTTTTCACCTTCGATTTTCTCGGTGTAGATGACCTGTCCAACTTCAGCTTTGACCTGCTTACCGCCGGTTAAAATGATAGCGTACATTAGTCTTTTCCTCCTTTCTTTCTCTGGTCAAAATGACCAATACTAAGACTCGCAATAATGGTACCATAAAGGGTTTGAAACCATTTCTTAGCGGTTGTAGCCCAAAGGAGCATACAACGTATTAGATTATACACTGATTAAAAGAATAAAACAAGAAATATCCAGGAAAAATAAAAGAAAAAACAGCCCCGAAGGGCTGTGATTTTTAATGAAAGCGGCTGCGCCTATCTT
>DHKY01000010.1 GCA_002404995.1 Caryophanales bacterium UBA4682
GTATGCGCTTCTCTTGAGGCGCGGATACATATCATACTCTCCTCAAATGAAAGAGTCAATATTTTCTGAAAAATTTTTTATTGTCCGTTTCTTGGGTCTTTCTCCGACTGATTTTCTTTATATTATTTTTATTGTTTGTTAGTGGGTAATATTTTACTATCCCTCTATTATTTATATAAGGTTGGTGGAAGCTGATTCCAAACAAAAACCCCGGTTTTCGCCGGGGCTTTTTTAATGGTTCTTTTCGTAGTCCCTCATCCTAGCGACACGGATATCATGTCGTCCATGCTGAGGTTCACTTGCTAAGAAGATATCGATTCTTCGGAGAATGTCTTCTTTGGCCCTGAATTTCGCGCCAAAAGTGATGACGTTGGCGTGGTTGTGTTCAACAATGAGATGGGAAACCTCGTCGTTGTAGCCGATACCAGCTAGGATGCCTTTTACTTTATTAGCAGCCCTTGCGACTCCTTCGCCGGAAGAGCAGACAAAGATGCCTTTATCCGCTTTGTGATCGGCAATAGCCTCGCTTGCCGGGAGGGCAAATGCAGGATAATGGCAGGAGTCCTCGCTATCGGTTCCGAAATCGAGAACTTCGTATCCTTTTTCCTTTAAATGATTCAGGATAGCCTCTTTCCTAGGGTATCCTCCATGGTCGCAAGCAAATGCTATTTTCATTTTAACTAGCTCCTGTCTATTATTATCCGAAAAACGCCTTATCGATTTCTTCTTTGGTGATGTCTCCTTGGCGAAGAACAATTGGTTCATCCTTCGTGAGGTCAACGACGGTAGTCGGAGTTCCGCTAAAGCATTCTCCTTCCACTAGTCCTTCGACATAAGGGGAGTTTTCAAAGATTCTTTCGACTTCTTCTTTTGTCTTGACGGATGGCTGGCCAGAAAGGTTTGCACTCGTTACCTGAAGTCCGAAAGGCAAAGCGGAAAGGAAATCAAGAAGTTCTTTCTTTCCAGGAACGCGGATGCCGGCAACGTAAGTACCTAGATGCGTCTGGAAAGGTGCTTTTTCCTTCGCTTTGACTAAGATGGTCAAAGGTCCTGGCAAGAATCTGTCCCTCACCCGTTTAATGGAAGGGGTGATGCAGAAGTACTCATCGAACGGGAAATTTGTCCCGCACCTGACAGCAATCGGCTTAGCCGGCGAACGTCCTTTGGCTAAATCAAGCAAATGATACGCGCTTTCGCTGTCAAAACGGATTCCTAGCCCGTAGACAGTTTCGGTCGGCAAAGCTAGGACATGTCCGTTTTCCAGAATTTCTCTTGCTTTTGTATCTTCGAAGGATGAAAGAATCAGCATAATCTTTTAAGCGCGCTTACGCTGATGAGGGTTGAGGATATTGACAAATTCGCTCTTCGGCTTCTTGCTCTGAAGATACGCATAGTACTTAGAGTAAGGGTAGCCATAATGAGCGCATAAGTCTTTGACAATAACTTTTTTCTGTGTGTTGAAAGTCTTTTCAATAGCAGCGAATCGGATGGTATCGGCATCGCTTCCTTCTGCTAATCCTAAAGACGACGGATCGGCAATAAGTCCATCACAATAGCTGATTGCATTGGCAAGGTTCTTCGCCCGACGTTCGGCGGCAGTTTCAACCGGCTTTTTCTCTTTTGCGGCTGGCTTACGACGTGGAAGATTTTCAAGTTCATAGCGGGATTTCCATAAGCCGATGGCTCCGGAGACACGGCTCTTGCCTAAAACACGGACAGAGATGCCATTGTCTTCGAATACCTGGCACGGATCGTTTCCGGCTTTTAAGGCCTCAACTACCTTTTGGACGAATTCTTCTGTGAAGATGATTTTTCCTTCCGTACATTTGACAACGTTTGGATTGTGGTTCAGTACACGCTGAGCGTGTTTGGTGAATTTTTTGTTCGCCATTCTTTTTTCCTCCTATGAAATCGAACGCAAATATTCTTTTTGTCTATTCCTTATGATCGTCGTTCTTATCCGTATCGTCTTTCTTATCGCCAGGAAGGATTTCCTTTACGACTCCCGGACGAGAAGTGCTTTCCTCGTTCTTGACAGGGAAAGAGAATTTCTTTTCAAGATTGTGAACAGTTTCATCATCCGTTGTGATCAAGAGTGCAGGAACACCAGCATAGGATTCAAGGTGGGTTGCAAAGGATTCCATCGACCTCGATACATTCCTGACTTTGCCATAGTCAAGGAACAGCCTTCCGATATGACTCGGATCTTTTGCACCTTTGACACAGGCTTCTTTGAACTCCTCTTCGCCAATTGGAGTGCCATGGCTTGTGGCAATGACAAGAACAAGACGGGAAGGATTGCCTTCCAAGACTTTATCGATGGCAGTGTAGTAATAGTCGAATCCCGGATAAAGGATGATATCCTTCGGGTTCTTCGGCTCTACTTTCGATGCCCTCTTATGTTCATCGACTGGTGGAAGTTTCCGGTTCTTGAGAAGATAGTCAATCTGATCGGCAGTGATGGTTTCGTTCTTAATCAAGGTTTCAGCAATCAAGGTGACATCATCACGATGTTCTTCTAACAGCTTACGGCACTGTTCATGGCAGTCATTAATGATCTTGCGAACCGCAGTATCGATTTCGAACGCAACCTGGGTGGAGTAGTGTGCGCTAGAAGAAGTATAGTCACGTCCAAGGAAGACACTGCCTTCTGGTTTTTCGTATTGAATAGGACCTAAGTCGCTCCTACCGTATTCCGTGACCATGCTTCGGGCAATGTTGGTAGCGACTTCGATATCATTGGAAGCGCCCGAAGAGACATCTCCGAAGAAAATTTCCTCGCTGGTACGTCCGCCAAGGTAACCGGTGATACGGGCAAGCCTCTGATTCTTTGTCAAAAGGAAACGATCTTTTTCCGGAGTCCTAAGGACATGGCCGCCAGTACGTCCACGAGGGACAATGGTAATCTTCTGGACCTTATCGGAATAAGGCAGGAAAATACCGACAACAGCATGGCCGGCTTCATGATAAGCCACCTGGCGTTTTTCAGCCGGATCAAGGTGAGATTTCTTGGCAGGGCCAGCAATCGCACGGTCAATTGCCTCATCAATATCCGGAGTCGTAATCCTTGTACGATTATTACGGACAGCTAAGATAGCGGCATCATTCCTGATATTGGCAAGATCCGCACCAGAGAAGCCGACCGTACGGGTAGCAATGGAGTCAAAATTGACATCCGGTGCGACCTTCTTGTTGCGAGAATGGACACGGAGAATTGCAGCACGTCCAGCCTGATCTGGAAGATCAACGGTGATGGTGCGATCGAAACGTCCTGGACGGGTAAGAGCAGGGTCGAGGACATCCGCACGATTCGTAGCAGCAATAACGATAATGCCAGAATTGTCTTCGAATCCATCCATTTCGACGAGCAATTCGTTCAGAGTCTGCTCGCGCTCATCGTTTCCACCGCCAAGTCCGGCACCACGCTGACGGCCGACAGCATCGATTTCATCGATGAAGATTAAGCACGGAGCGTTGGCTTTTGCGTTTTTGAAAAGAGAACGGACACGACTTGCACCGACACCGACATACCTTTCAACGAAGTCTGAGCCAGAGATGGAATAGAAAGGAACATTGGCTTCACCGGCAACGGCCTTTGCAAGCAAGGTCTTACCAGTTCCAGGCGGGCCGACTAAAAGAACGCCATGGGGCAGTTTAGCGCCGAGACGTGTATATTTATCGGCATTTTTGAAATAATCAACTAATTCGACAAGTTCAGCCTTAGATTCATCGCATCCGGCAACATCGGAGAAACGGACTTTAGATTTTGATGTCTTCCGTGCGAGATTATCGACAAAGCCTCCCATCGGGTTTCCGCCTTGTCCGATGCCTTTGGACCTGCGTGAGAACAGGAAGAAGAAAAGTGCACAGATGAGAACAAGGTAAAGAACTGGCCTGATCCAGGAAAGGTTGCTGGTCTTTTCAAGGGAACTAGAATAGGTTGCGCCAGAATTGTAATATTTGACGTATGTCTTCTGAGAGTTTTCGCATTTGACGTAGTTGACAATCGGCCTGATGTAATGGTCTTTCTCAGCCGAGCTAATGGCGACGCTGAAAGAGAAGCTGGAGTGATCTTTAATGAAAGAGCCCTTCAGATAATAAAGGTTCGACCTTTCGTTGCTCTGAATAATGTTGATAACGAGATTATTGACTTCGGTCGGATTCAAAAGAATCTTAGCCAAAGCCCCCTCATTCGTCGTCACTTCGCTTAAGGTCTTGATGTCTTGAGTCTTCTCTGATGCTTCGTAGTTAGAGAAATCCGGATAGCCGTCGGCGGTCTTTTCATCCGGAATGCCGTCTTTGTCGATATCGAGGGAATAATAAATATCCACATTTGAATAAGACAAAGCGGTTGAACGCATCTTAAAGCCGAAGAAATAGATCCTCCTAGAAACAATGACGATAAAAACAAAGGTCAAAGCAATAATACCGCCGAAGCTCTTCGGATGCTTCTGACTATTATTATTGCTCTGTCCGAAAGAGTTTTTCCCACCCGAATCGTTCTTCTTCGGTGGCTGGGAATCATCATCCGAAAATTTCCTTGTCTCAGAGTCGTTTCCGAGGAAGGAATAGGTCAAGTTTTTGGCTTTTTCGGGTTTTACCATGTTGCACCTCCTATTGATTGGAATAACACAATATTACTATAGAAAAAAGCATTCATTCTTTCAAGCAGAAAGAATAAAGTGAAATTGAACGAAAAATAGTGAGTAAAATAGCGAACTTAAGGCAATTTAGAGGAAATTAAGTACCCTTGTTTTTTATTTTTCGCCTTAAAAAACGAAAAGAAAAAAGGAAGAGGTTTTCCCTCTTCCTGAATCGTCGCTTTGAAAGCGCTTTTCTTAGTTGGAGCGGAATTTTCCTTTGAACTGGCCCTTGCTTGCTTTGACAAGAACAGCTCGATCGTTGTTTTCCGCACGTGCTTTTGCAAACTCCAGTGCTTCTGCTTTCGTGTCGAAGAGCTTAATGACGCGCTCTCCTCCAGTGTACTTCAACTGCCATTTGCCGTCGGATTCCCGCTTGGAGACAATATAGGTCTTTCCAGTGTTGCGTTTTTCTTCTGCCATATTTTCCTCCCTATCTCTGCATGGTGTATTTTTATCATAAAAACAAATTTTAAGAAATGCAAGGAAGAAAGCGATAAATTCGAGATTTATTCTAGATGTACTTTATTGAAAAGATGCTTCTATGGGTGAAAATAGAGACGATGAAAAAGTGTCAGAGGTTCACAAAAAGGTAAAAAGCAGACAAAAACAAATGGGTAAGGAAGAATATGGTTATTGTTTTGAAATAGAAAGCTTTTTCGATTATATTGTCAAGATTGTTTCTAATACAAAATAGCTGTATTCTACTTTGAGCAGTCGTTTACGCAGTTCTTATTAACAAAACGAGAGCTGATAAAATAGAATCCGACTACAAGTGCATTAAAGAACAAAGGGAAGAAGATACTTGAGAATATACCGACGCCTTCTCCTTGCCTAAGAATAACCTGAACGATAGTGACTGCGGTCGACAAGCCGCGAAGCGTCCTTAATGCAATCCTATAGCCTTTCTCGCGTTTTGGATTACAGAGAAGGAAAAAGATAAAGCCAAAGATGAAACAGGCGATTCCGATAAGAAAGCCGATTGTAGCTAGCGAAACATCCAGAGTTTCAATATGGGAGAACCTGCCCCACAGATTCTCCTCTCCTTTCGGAGTCCAGAAAGAAGACAGTGGATAAACAATGAAATATTCGATGCAGAAGAAAAGAGGAAGAGACAGCATCCAAATGCAATTCGTTTTCCTGATGTGAGACTTGATCCGCTGGAAAGACCCAGGGCGGAAAGCATGAAGAAGCCTGGCCAAAGAGAAAATCCTAGCAAAAATCGGAATGAGGATATATGGAAGAAGAAGATTCCTGTTATCGAAAATCCCGGCTGTAAAACAGAAAATAATATGGAAAAGAGTCAGGCCTAAGGTAGCAAAGAAAAGAAGGACACCATCAAGCGAATTTTTCCGAATGACAGGAAGTGACACAGAGAGCACTGACACAATCCTGACCCTCAATGAGAGCAGAACAATCCTGGTAAGGAAGAAAACACCAAGTCCGGAAGAGCGCCTGATATCATAGGCGTTTTGAGATAACGTGATTCCATTCCTGTTCCATTCATTAATTTTAACGCTATAAAGAACAAGAAGAATGAACGGATAAAAAAGATAAAAGAGGTTAACAAAAGGAATCTTATCCCCTGCTCTTTCTTTTTTTGAAGCCTCTTCACTCACGGAATCAGTTTCTTCTGAAAGAAGGTCATCGACTTTGACAGAGAAAAAACCAGCAAGGTCCTTTGCCTGAGTCAAGGAAGGAACTGAAATTCCGTTTTCCCAGTCCCTGATTTCTTTCTCAGAAACCTTCCTCTGTCTGGCAAGTTCTTCTTGGGTCAGTTTCTTTTCCCGCCGCAACCTGTAGATTTTCGAACCAATATCATGAATCATCTTAGTATCCTCACCATAATTATAGTGAAAAGGAAAGAGAAAAGCAGACCAATAGATAATTTATGAGGACAAAAGACAACTCAAGCATATCTACTACACGAAAAAAACCCGATTTCTCGGGTTAAATTTCTATTGGTGGAGCTGACGAGGATCGAACTCGCGACCTCCTCCATGCCATGGAGGCGCTCTCCCAGTTGAGCTACAGCCCCAATGATAGCCTTTTAACAGGCGGAAATCATTTTATCCTCTTTTTATCAGAGAGTCAACAGAAATTGATTTTTAATTTGAAAACGATTGTTTAGAGCTTAACGGATTTCTGAAAAACACGGTTCAGAATATCTTCGCTGAACTCATTTGTCTTGTCCGTTTCCACAAAATCCGGATCTTCCGCCTTCTTCAGTTCTTCCTTGAAGACACAGGTCAAGACTTCGATGGAATGGTTCGAGACGTTATCATTGTTGACAATCCTGTCCGCGTAATTCGAACTAGGAGCGATGATTTCGGAATACCTCGGAGCAACCGTATTCAGATACTGGGAAACGATGTTCTCGTAGCTGCGTCCTCTCTCTTCATGATCACGGATAAAACGACGAAGGAAACGGACTTCCGGAGAAGCTGTAATAAAGACAAGAAGATCACCCCTGGAACGGACTTCCTTGTCAACAAGAGCCCTGATACCCTCGATGACAATCAATTTTCGTGGAACAATCGTTTCCGTCTCTTTCCTGCGATTACGTACTTTGAAGTCATATTTCGGCTTCTGAATTGTCTTTCCGTTCTTCAAATCAGAAATCTGCTTCCGCCTGAGCTTCCAGTCAAAAGCTTTGGGATGGTCGTAGTTAACGGCATTTCGCTCTTCCCTTGTCCTGTTGGATTGATCACGGTAATAATCATCCCTAGTAATATGAGTAACATTTTCTTCGCCGACATTCTTAATAACATTTCTCGCAACATAGCTCTTACCAGAAGAGGAGCCTCCGCCGATTAGGATGATTCTTGGCATAATCAATACCTCCGTGATTTGACCGGGTAATATTATAGCGGTAATGGAAATAGACAAAAAGGATTTTTAGTCCAGTGAATGAATATCCGAGTACCTCTGAGCCGCATTTTTGAATTGGATTCCATAGCAACCCGCTTTCTCAGCAGCTTCGACATTAGGAATACGATCATCAATCCTGACTGCTTCCTTGCCGTTTAGCTTAAGCTCATCAAGAACATAGAGCCAATATCCGACATCTGGTTTTGCACGGAAGACTTCAGCAGAGATAAACCTTCGATCGAATAAAGGAATCAGATTGTATTTTTCAAGCAGAGGGCGCAAGTGTCCCGAAGAAGCATTCGACAGGAGATACCTTTTATATCCCTCTTCTTTCAGCTTCTTTACCGAATTGATAGTTTCGTAATTCGGCTTGGAAAAACGGAAAAACTCTTTGTCTGCCTCTTCTGGACTTGTTCCATCAATGGCTCCTAATCTTTTCCTGACTTCAGGATAAAGAATGTTTCCTAAATCCCCTTGACGGAAAATCTTGTTCCCTTCTTCCTGTTGTTCTTTTGTGAAGTGATGGTTCTGGTAATACTTCGATACCGTTTCTTCGACAAATACACCGAAGAAATCAAAAAATAAAGCTTTTTTCATACTGCTATTTTATATCCTTTATAAAGAAAAGTAAGCAGGAAAGAAAAGTTGATAATTCTGTTGATAATCAATCAAGGAAACGAACCTCAAATACCTTTTTCTCTTTCACTATCAAAGAAAAGGAATCACCATAGATTGCTTTTCTTAGTATGTTTTTATATAAAGAATCTAAGATTGCCTCCTGCTTATTAGATGAGAATGATGTGCATATCATCTGTCTTAATAAATCAGATAAGCAATCTTGAATTTCTAAATAAAAGAAGGAAGAATGCCTTTTTGTAATCCGACTGCTAAGAAGTTTAACTGTAGCCGACCTGAAAGTCATGAAATACTACTTAAAGTTTACTGACCAATAAGGGAAGGATAAATTTCATTTAGCAGAAAAGATTTCCTACAGCATCTAATGCCAGGGATGAATTTTGAAACTCTTTTTCTTTTTTGCCTAAGACAACACTTTCCTCGAATCATAGAAAAACATGGATTTCTCCGTGTTGAGTTTACGATGGCGGAACAATGCAGAATTTTTTCGAGCTTTTTGAAGTCCTGGGAACCCATGGTGAAGCCTGTTTCGTACCCAAAAAGGTCATATTCTGCTGTTATATTCCCTTCCGTTCCTATCTCGACTCTCTTGACGAAGCAGTTGAAGAGGGCGGATTTCGCTTTGAAATTCTTAATATCGTATGCGGAGAGCTCCTTTATCGCCCATCTGATCTCATCCTTGGAGAAGCTCTTGGAATTGAGCGACATCTTGGAAAGCTCCTCATCCACCTGTTTTCTCTCGAATTTAAGGGACAGCAGTGCCCACTTGGTCGACTCCGGTAACGCTTCCCATTCCTATCGCCTTCACGAAATTGCCGATCTTCTTCTCCACCTCGTTTCTTGTGCACTCGCATTTCAGGACTCCAATAGGTTTCTCGGATGCCAATGCCTTATCAAGGCAGCTGAGGGTTATCAGTCTTCATTCTCTAACATAGCACGGCCTTTTTTATCCAGAGGGAAGATCTTCCAGTGTCTTTCTGCGGATTACGTTTCTTCTTTTGTTCACTTATAAGCATCCGTATTCCTTCCTTTTCTGCTACGTGGTTTTCCCACTGTTCGAGATGTTCGGAAAAAGGGACTTAATCAGATAGATTCGGTCTCTTATCCTGTTCTACAGAAGGAGTTCTTTTCTCTTGTTATTTCTGCAGTAGATATGGAGCCTATAGTTGCTCAAGTTCTTTATGGCAATGGTCAACTGGTTACATATCGGGAATTAATAAAACCATTTAAGATGTGAATCTCTTAATATATTTACCTTAAATCCATGTGCAGAGAGAGTCTTCGCCATTCAGTGATATATACCGTTGAATTTTTTATCATTCTTGAGTTCTTGGAAATCGAATAAAAGAATATGGGTTAAAAGAGCAGAAGAATAAATAAAGATTTAAAAAGATTAAAACATAAAAAAGTTTGAATAATTTTGATTTTTGTACATGCAATATATATACACCATGTTGACAATGTCAATGTTTTAGTGTATATATTAAACAAACAAGGAGGTGTTCACTATGTCAACAGCAACTTTGAATATTCGAATTGATAAAGAAATCAAAAAGCAGGCCGAAGTGGTTTTCAACGAACTCGGACTGAATATGACAACGGCTATCAATATATTTCTAAGAACATCAATACGAGAAAAAGGTATCCCGTTCGAAGTGAAAATGAATAATCCGAATGACATGACCATTGCCGCGATTGAAGAGGGAAGAAAGCTTATTGCTGATTCAGATGCTAAGAGTTATTCCAGCATGGATGAATTAAAATCTGCTTTAGAATCATGAAATATGGTGTAAAGTTTACGAATCAGTTTAAGAAAGACTTGAAACTTGCGAAAAAACAAAACAAGAATCTGGATAAGCTTTTTGAGGTCATTGATGTTCTTGCAAATGGCGGTGTTTTAAATACAAAATATAATGACCATGATCTTATAGGAAAATATAAAGGTGTACGCGAGTGTCACATTGAACCAGACTGGTTGCTGATTTATGAAATTCGAGATAACATACTTGTTTTAATGCTCTATCGATTGGGCACTCACTCAGAATTGTTCAAAAAATAAGTAGATTCAAAAAACATCTGTCTATAAATTTCAGATGCTTTTCCTTTATTGAATTTTGGCCTGAAGAAGAAAGAAGACGTTAGCTAGAAGCCAACTGATGACAATTCATCCATGATTAGCGGTGATATCTAAAATTGCATTCTTTCGTTAGCGCGGAAAAGCGGACTAGTTTGGTTTAAAGTTATGGAAACAAATGAAATCTGGCCATGGATTAAGCATGAGTGGCACTTGCGAATGGAGAGCCTCTTCTTAGCATTGTCCTTTCTAAAATGCTTATATAAAAAATCACCCCATTTTTGAGGTGATTATTTCGCTATTTACCTTCCAACTCTTGAGGAATTTTATTCCTCCTATCGAGTTTTATGGTAACACCGAACCCGTAATGGTGAATATACAGGGTTCGTAACAAACTAGATAGCGGAGCAATGCAGGATTTTTCCGAACCTTTTTGAAGTCCTGGGAACCCATCGTGAAGCCTGTTTCATATCCGAACAGGTCGTATTCTGCCGTGATATTCCCTTCCGTTCCTATCTCGACTCTCTTGACGAAGCAGTCGAAGAGGGCGGATTTCGCTTTGAAATTCTTGATATCGTATGCGGAGAGCTCCTTTATCGCCCATCTGATTTCATCCTTGGAGAAACTTCTGGAATTGAGCGATAGCCTGGAAAGCTCCTCATCCAGCTGGTTTCTCTCGAATTCAAGGCACAGCAGTGCCCACTTGGTCGACTCCGGTAACGCTTCCCATTCCTATCGCCTTCACGAAGTTGCCGATCTTCTTCTCCACCTCGTTTCTCCGCTTCTTCATGGACGTTATCTCCGGGGCTTCCTTCTTCTGCTCGGAATAGATGCAGTCGGCGATGTATTTTCCCGTTTCGTCATCGGACAGGATCCTGAGAAGCACCGATAGAATAACAGTTTCCAGAACGTCCTTCTTTATCGCTCTTGCCTTGCACGTATGCTTCTTGGCTCCATGGCATTTGTAATAGCTGTAGAAGCGCCCGGAGTGGCCTGTTCCCGATTCCCCGAGATACTGCTCTCCGCATTCTTTGCAGAACACCTTTCCGGAAAGATAGTATTCCTCCTTTCCTTTCAGCTTGAAGTTCTTGTGCTTTCTCTTGGTTCTTTTCGCTTGGCAGAGATCGAAGAGCTCCTTTGATACCAGAGCAGGCATGGCGTTCTCGTTTCTTGTGCCCTCGCATTTCAGGACTCCGATGTATTTCTCGGAGGCCAATACCTTTTCAAGACAGCAATGGGTTATGGGTCTTCCGTTGTTTCTCGTCTTGCCTTCCAAACGGAATTTCTCCTCTATCGCCTTGATGGAATAGTTCCGTTCACCATAGAGGACATAGGCTTCCTGTGCAATGGGGCCTTCCTTCTCATCAATAACGTAATGGTCTCCTTCCTTCTTGTATCCGAAGGGAAGATGTCCTCCCAGTGTCTTTCCGTTGATCACGTTCTCTCTTTGACCACGTTTGACTTTGACCGACAGCTCCTCGGAATAGAACTGGTTGTATCCCAGGGAAAC
>DHKY01000002.1 GCA_002404995.1 Caryophanales bacterium UBA4682
CAATGGTAGATGTTTCCCTGCTGTTTTCCGTTTTCGTTGAAAACAGGCTCTATCGTTATCGCTTTCTTTTCCTCGAGGAGTCTCAGAATGGATTGGATGGTTCTGTCGCTCACCCCGAGCTTATCTGCAAAGAAGGAGACCTTTATCGGGCCTTCCTTGCCGTGCATTCTGATCCAATTGGCGATGATGGAGAGACGCTCGTCGGGAGTGGGCTTACGCATTTCCCAAAGGGCACTCTGCCGTCTCTTCCGGCTCTCACATACACGAAGCCGTGGTGATTCTTGGGCTTATCGAAATTTCTTATCTCTGACGGTTTTTCTTGTCTCATAGTGGCATTATTCTTCTATTAGATATGGGTGAGATTCTGTTATTTTCTTTGCTTGGATCAAATCGCGGTTTATAGAGATGTTCGAAAACAAAGAACACCCCATGAAAAATCTTATTCAATTTTGAGCAGAAGCTTGTTGTTATAGAATTCAATCTGCTTTGACACTTTATGAAAGTGTAGGACAAAATTTGTCCGAGCAGCAAATGTAAATGTTGAAAGTATCTGTTTGTTAGTTGCAATCCATGTTCAGCATTTCCTTTAAAGGAATCGATTTAGGAATAACAGACCATTGTCGCTTATTATCAAATATAATCCAATATCCGTTCTTCTCTCTTAATTTCATTGGCTTCATAGTCTTACCAAAACTAACTTCAGCAGGATAAGAAGCTAGAGTTTCTCTTTTGCAAGTGAGTGTCAACGTACCGTCTTCGTTGAAAACTAGATGGCATTGTTTGAAAATCTGGACACCACCATTGGTAAAGCCGAAAAACCAAATCAATCCATAGGCCACGGACAAAAAAGGAATCGGAATAACATAGTACCAATTGATTCCTTGTCTGGAGGTCAATCCTAAAAGAATTCCATCTGCAGTCAACAAAGCTAAGATAAAAAGCATGGCTAAAAAATAGTATCTTCGTTCGTATCTAAGGATTTTGCCAAAATCCTTTCTTGGCAAAAAAAACTCAAATTCTTTATTTACCATTTATGCCCCCAAATACGCGCGGAGTGCGTATTCCGTATGGAAACCTCTAATTGTCCCATCGATTCCAGAATGTTCTATCCGAAACGAAATATAGTCATCATTGTAAAAATTATAGTCAGATGCAGAATAAAAAGGGGACCAATTTAACGCGTGTGTTTTCGAATCAAATCTATACCGGAATCGAAGAATTTTGGTTTCATCAGAACTACTTCCTCTTCCAACAGAAAAAGTTTGTTGAACACTTACCAGATAGGCTAATAAATCTTTCTTTGTTGCGAGATAGGGAGCATTACTCGAAAACGACATCGCAAAAGAAGCTAAGGAAACAGGTAACGCGGCTGAATTCACTAAAATGCCAGCGGCGGTTAATGCTTCAGCCGCTAATCCGCCAGTAACAACCGTAGAAACAGTTCCGATTACAATTCCGGCCACAGTCAAAACTAATCCTGTAGTATTCATTCCCATGCTTACTGATTTTGTTTGGTCATCATTCCAATCCGTCTTGCTTTCCACAATCTCAACTAATTTTTGGGCTGCAGCCGATATACATGCCCGAGTTTCCAAATCCCACACATAAACAACATCATAATTTATATAATTACCATTTGTATATTTATCGGCAAGATGTCGTATATACGGATAGTCATTATAATTATTAACACTCACAACGGCATTGCTTTTACTCAAAGTCACTGGAGTATAGCCTAATGGTTTATAGTCAGAAACCCATATAGCTCCTAAGTCGCCTTTGCTTTTCCCGCTCGAAATCCAATAGCGAACATTATCTCTTGTTGAATCATCAACCTGTTGTTCAAATTTAATATGATACGGATTATCATTATCAAAAGTTTTGTCCTGATAAGAATAGACACAGAAATAGTAGGTCCCGGGTTCAACTATCAAAACTATTTTTTCATCGCGCCCAGCAGCATTATTACTGATTGCAATATAATTATCAAAATTCAGGCTAGAGGCCTTTGCATTTGGCCCATCTTCCAATTTATAAGCACGAAGATCATAATCACATCCAGTGGGAACGTTTGTCATAGTCACCGTAATAGTTCCATAAACGCAAGAATCAAAAGAATAAAAATCCTTATCTATATATTTCTTTTCCCACAACCACCAACCAGATGTCTTTTGACTAATAGTTGCATCCAACCAGGATGACATACCATAGATTCCCGATTCATAATATCCGACATCATATGCGTTTGAGGCAGATGAAAACGAATCATTATCCTCTCGCACATCATCATAAGAATTCACAGAATAAGCTGGTTTCTCATCAGGATTGAGGACAGGATTATTCTTGCTTTCCTTAATAACTAAAGATTTTCCATTGGCATCCGTTACCGAAATTTCAGATTTACCACCTTCTTTGCAATCCAAGACTTCAAATTCATCACCATTAGTCTTATCAAAAGCTTCTCCACTCTGAAATTCATAGTTGTAAGTATCATACTGTTTTGACTGAATCGAACGATCCGTTGATTGGAGAGCGATAGCAGAAAGAGTAGTTATAAATGCAAGAAAAGAAGACATTGTACCCATAGAATTTCTTAGCATTACGAATTTTGTTATTCCCCCATAGTGCTTTGCCTCCTTTTCGGGTGGGGAATAGGTTAAAAATAGGACTGACAATTCCTCCTTTTTAAATATTTTATAGTTTTTGGCCATGCAAGTAAATAGAAAAGGATAAGCAATAATGTTGCTAACGGCCGTAAACTTCCCGTCCTCTGAGGTTTTCCCGGAAAAGAAAGATCCTTTCGTAGAAGGACAAATGAATTTTCGAAAGTCTCTGTCTTTCCTCTGCTCCATCCATAACGCCTTCTCAGACAGCCCCAATGTAGTGTTGCGGCATCGACCTGTGTCTGGCCTCGGAATCCCCTATGATATAGCATGGAAATTATATCGTTCTCGGCGGAAAGGAATAATATTGTTTATCCCTTTTTGTTTTTAAGTTTTTCAAATTTCAAGTCTTAAGCCAAGAAAAAATCACCCCTTTTCTGAGGTGATCATTTCAATATTTACCTTCCAACTCTTTATGGATTTTGTTCCACTTATCAAGTTTTATGGTAACACCGAACCGTAATGGTGAATATATAGGGTTCGGATACAAATCAGATGGCGGAGCAGAAGAGATTCGAACTCTTGCTCGGTTATAAGCCGACTGACGGTTTTCAAGACCGTTCCCTTGAACCGCTTGGGTACTGCTCCATCCTCATCCAGACGATTACAGAATGAAAAAAAGCCACCGTCTGGGATGGCCTTCTTTGCTTTAATGGTGGGCGCTATAGGGTTTGAACCTATGACCTTCCGCACGTCAAGCGGATGCTCTCCCAGCTGAGCTAAACGCCCAAAGCGTAAGTAATTTTATAAGTTTGGCAGCTGATTGTCAATCACTTTTTTTATTTTTTCTTTATTTTCATTGTTCTGATTCTCACTCATAGAGAAGAAAAAGAGCATCCGTTGCTTTTTTCTGTTATCATGAACCTATGAAAAAAGAACCAAAATATTCCCTGCTATTTCTTGGACCAGTCTATCTTCTGATTCTAATAACTACAATTGTTCTTCTTTCCTTACAGAAGTGGGCATTGGCTATTGTTGTTGCTCTCCCCATGGTGTTCCTTTACCCAATCTGGCTGACATTTATAAAAAGCCGGGATTATCTAGGAAAAAGAAGTGCTCCTCACTATCTTCTCAGGCTTTCGCGTTACCTTCTTGTCATCCTCGCCATCCTAATTCCAGCTCTGCTGTACGCCTATGTTCCCTTTTTCTCAACTCTAAATGGTTTTTCACTACTCATTCCACCCTCAGAAGTGTTAATCTTATATAGGTTAATCATTCCAGAAACCTTAATAGTTGAAAAATATAGATAATAACAAGAGGATGATATGGACTTCAGTCGAGTAAGGGACAGCAATTTCGCCCGTAACATTTCTACCGAATTCATTGCGAGCATGGTCACAAGGCTGATCATCATCGTATTTTCATTCGTTGTTTATTTCAAACAGAAAAAATACTCGTATAAAGATAAACCGAAAGGTATCGTCAACCTTGCTGAAATCATCGTTGATTTCGGAGACAAACAAGTCAACGAACTCAGGGGCCATCCAAAATACTTCTCGAATTTCGGAGGATACATCATTCCTTTAGCTGCCTACATCTTCATCGGCTTTGTTGTCGGAAGGACTGGCTTCCCGAACCTTATTGTCTTAGGACCGGCAAGCGAAGGCTATCTAAGGAACGAAACGAACCGCTTTACCCAGATTACGCCTCCTTTTACGAACCTCGCATTTACTTTATCCATCGGTCTTTTGACCGTGGTTTTGATTGAATTGACAAAAATTCGCAGTGATAAATGGAACTACTATCGTCAATTCATCTTCACCTTCCCTCCGCTTCTTCCTCTTGCTACGAACTTAGTTCCAATGCTTTCCTTAGGAAGGCGTCTCTTCGGAAACGCATTTGCAGGATTCTGTATTGAAACGCTCCTCTACTATGCTTTCAACTCCATCGGTCATTCTTTCGGTTTGGTTCTAGCGCCTGTCTTTAGGCCTTTCATACACGCTTACTTCGATGCCTGGGGTGGTATTGTCCAGACAATGGTATTTGTCAGGATCACCAGGAGGAACATCGCTCAGCAAGCTCCGGAAAACGAAGCGGTTGAAGAGCAAGCAAAAGCAAGGACATTAAAGGCACACAGGTAGAACAGAAATCGCCAAGTCAAGGAGGCAAATTTATGAATTTCTTATCCAATCTGACATTCTTAGTTGAAGAAACAGCTGAAGCAGCAAAATATGCAAGCTTAGGAAAAAGGTATATTGCTATCGGTATCATCAGGATTGCCATGGGCTTCTCTTCTTTAGCAGAAGGCAGGGTTGTTACCACTGCAGTCAAGGGAAGGGCACGCAATCCGGAAGCTACAGGAAAGCTTCGTTCTTCAAGGATCTTAGGCTCCTCTATCTGCGAAACCGTTGCTATTTACGGTCTTGTTCTCGCAATTCTTCTTATCTTCGTCGCCAACCCGATTGCTTTAGCAAAGTAAAGTAACCAAAGGAACGGGAAATGAAGAAGAAGCTAGTTTCAGCTTCCTTATTATCTCTTTCCCTGCTAAGGCTGACCTCCTGCGAAACGGACAGTAGGTCCGGAACCATCTCGGATAAAGTCGGAAGTGCCCTTCCGAATCTCTGGATCAGCTTAGCTCAGCTAGCTGCCTTCATTGTGAGGGTAGTTATCTTCTTTGTATTTGCTTATAAGCCAATCAAAAAGAAGAGGCAGCAGCGAGCTGACTATGTCGCATCCAACATCAAAGACTCCGAGCAGGCAAAAGAAGCCGTCAGCAACAGCGAACAGATCTGCCAGGATACAATCCGCCACGGGAAAACAGAAGCAAACCGAATCATTCAGGCTGCTTCTAAGACCGCACAGGAATCGGCTGATCAGATTGTCCAGAAGGCAAATGATCAAGCCGACGCTATCCGGGAACAGGCTCAAAAAGATGCCGAACAGATCAAGCAGGATTCCTTGAAGCAAACCCATGACGAGATTGTCAATGGTGCTATCAGTGCTTCTAAGGCCATCCTAAAGCGTGAACTGAGCAAGGAAGACAACGATAAGGTTGTCGACGATTTCCTTTCTGAAAGGAAGAAAGAAGAAAAGAATGGATAAGGCCCTTCTTGAGCACTATGCCTATGCCTTGTTCTCTCTTTCAAAAGAAGAAAACAAAGAAGAAGCATACCGCAATGAAAGGAACTGGTTGGATCAGGTTTTTAAGGAAAGCCCATCTTTTCTGGTTTTCCTCTCTTCACCTGAGATATCTTGGGATGAAAAAGAAAAGGCAAGGAAAGACGTATTCCAAAGCCGGCTCTCCAAGGCAACCGAAGGTTTCCTCTTAATCAGGAGGAAGCGAAAGGCCCTGAAAGAATTCCATTCCATCGTCTTAGCCTATAATCACCTCTACAACGAAGACACAGGCGTTAGGGAAGGCCGTGTTTACACAGCGTTCGAACTTAGCGATTTACAAAGGAAAGAACTGGAAGAAGGCTTTTCAAAACAATACCAAAAGAAAGTCACTTTGTCCCAGTTCTTGGACCCTTCCTTGATTGGTGGAAGGAAAGTCTATATCGGAGATACGCTATACGATAACTCCGTCGATTCGCGGTTAGAAGCCGTCCGCAAATCACTCTTAAATCAGAAAGCATAGGAAGGAGAAGAATAATGACCGATAGGGATCAGATCAGCAATCTCATCAAAAAAGAGATTCAGAACTACGAAAGCAAAATCGAAACCGACGATGTCGGCAGCGTCATCTCCGTCGGAGATGGAATCGCCACAATCTATGGCCTGGACAAGGCAAGGTATGGTGAACTCCTCTCTTTCCCACATGACGTCTACGGAATGGTCAGGAACCTGAACGAGGACAGCATCGGCTGTGTTCTTTTGGGAAAAGACATTCTCATCGATGAAGGAGACAGCGTCAAACGAACAGGAAAAGTCGTCTCCGTTCCTGTTGGCGATGCCCTGTTAGGACGTACTGTCAACGCCTTAGGCAGGCCGATTGATGGTCTTGGTGAAATCAAAGCAGACCGCTACGATCCGATTGAAGCTCCTGCTCCTGGAATCAGGAAGCGCAAGAGCGTCAATGAGCCTCTTCAGACCGGTATTAAAGCAATCGACTCTAGGATTCCGATTGGCAAAGGCCAACGTGAGTTAATCATCGGCGATCGTCAGACAGGAAAAACTGCCCTTGCCATTGATACCATCATCAACCAGAAGGGAAAAGATGTCATTTGCGTCTACTGTGCAATCGGACAAAAGAATTCCACTATTGCCCAAATCGAAAGCAAATTAAAGTCCTATGATGCCAGGAAATATACGGTCATTGTCAATGCTTCAGCGAGTGAATCGGCTCCTAGGCTCTACGTTGCCCCCTATGCTGCCACAACCAGGGCTGAATACTGGAGGAATCAAGGTAAAGACGTTCTCATCGTTTATGATGACCTTTCCAAACACGCAGTCAGCTATCGTGCGTTGTCCTTGTTGCTAAAGCGTTCTCCGGGACGTGAAGCTTATCCTGGTGACATTTTCTACCTCCATTCCCGTCTCTTAGAGCGTTCCTGCAAACTGGATGACAAATATGGAGGAGGCTCCATCACTGCTCTTCCGATTGTCGAAACTCAGGCAGGCGATATCTCGGCCTATATTCCGACCAATGTTATCTCCATCACCGATGGTCAGATTTTCTTGACGACCGACTTGTTCAACCAAGGCCAGCGTCCGGCTGTCGATTCCGGTTTGTCCGTCTCCCGTGTCGGCTCTTCTGCTCAATGGAAAGCGAGGAAATCGGTTGCCTCATCCTTGAAAATCGAGCTGGCCAATTACAATGAGATGCTCGATTTCTCCCGTTTTGGATCCGACCTGGACTCCGTTACCCAAAACGTTTTGAAACATGGTTCAGTTTTAAGGGAAGTCCTGAAGCAGAAGCAGTATGCTCCTCTATCGAGGATTGACGAAATCATTGATATCTATGTTGCCCAGTCCAAAGCACTCGACAATGTTGCGCTTGATAAGATTCCTTCGACTCTGTCTCTGATCCGTCAGTCCTTCCACTCCAGCCATCCAGAAGCCGTGAAGGAGAGGGAAGAGACAAAGAAACTATCGGATGAGACAAAGCAGAAAATCAATGAATCTGTTTCCGATATCTTATCCGGAGCACGTTAGTCTCATAAAAAGGTAAGTCATGGCAGAATCCTTAATCAATACCAAGCGTCGAATCAACACAATCCGTTCCACCGAAAAGATTACCAAGGCAAGGAAACTCGTCGCTTCGGTCAAGTACCAGCGCTGGAAGAAGAGGTACACTTCCAATCTTGACTATCAGAAGGCAAGGAAGGAAATCAGGTGCACAGCTTTAAGTTGCCTTAATGAAAAAGACAAGCTTCCAGATGCGAGGGTCCCCCATACAGAAGCCAAGAAAAGATTGTTCATCATCAGGACCTCGACACTAGGACTCTGTGGAGCTTACAACTACAATATCTTCAAAAGGATAGATAAAGAGCTGACAGAAGAAGACGAACTTCTTCTGATTGGTTCCAAAGGAATCAGCCATTACACAAACAAAGGCTATGAAAGGAAAGAAGACTATTCCAATCTGAGGAATCACTTCACTTTCGGGCAAATCAAACATCTCCGTCACGAAGTCGTAAATCTCTATAAGACTGGAAAATACAAGGAAGTCCACCTGATTTACACCCACTACAAGAACTCATTGAATTTCATTCCTCAGGATGAGATCATCCTCCCGTTCAAAGCCAATCCGAAAGAGATTGAAAAGCAGAAAGAAGCGTACCCTCCGATTGTTGAACCCGATAAGAGGGAAGTCATCTCAACCTGCATCCTGCATTACTTAGATGCCAGGCTATATCAAAAATTAATCGAAAGCGAAATCTCCGAACTCTGTTCGAGAAGAAACGCAATGGAGACCGCAACCGATTCTGCAGAGCAGATCAAAGGCGAGCTCAGGATTCAGTACAACAAGAGTCGTCAGAACGCAATTACACAGGAAATCACAGAAGTGGTTGCTGGTGCAAATGCTGGAAAAAGAAAAGAAGATTAGGAGGAACAACCTATGGAAGATAAACAGTATGGAACCTTGGTCCAGGCTATCGGACCTGTCTTAGACGTCCGCTTTTCCTCACAGGCGCTTCCCCCGCTTCTTACCGCATTGAAAGTCAAAAGGGAAAGCGGGAAAGAACTGACTTTAGAAGTCCTTCAGCATATCGGGGACGATACCGTCCGCTGCATCTCTATGGGATCAACTGAAGGTATCCAGCGTGGATTGAAGGTCGAAAACACCGGCAAGCCGATTCAGGCACCGGTCGGAAAGGAAGTCCTCGGCCGAAGGTTCAACGTGCTTGGAGAGACAATCGACGATGGTCCTGCTTTTACTGCAAAGGAAACCCATTCGATCTACAATGATCCTCCGAAATTCCAGGACCAGTCCACAAAAGCAGAAATCTACGAAACCGGAATCAAGGTCATCGACCTTCTCTGCCCGTATATCAAAGGTGGTAAAGTCGGTCTGTTCGGTGGTGCCGGTGTTGGCAAAACGGTCTTAATTCAGGAATTAAGGCACAATATCGCCACAGAGAAACATGGTATTTCCATTTTTGCCGGTGTCGGTGAACGTTCCCGTGAAGGAAACGATCTTTATTATGAAAGGAAAGAAACCGGTGTTCTCCAGAACACCGCTCTTGTCTTCGGGCAGAGGAACGAAACTCCAGGTGTCCGTAGGCGTGTCGGATTAAGCGGTCTGACAAGGGCCGAATACTTCCGTGACGTCCAGCATCAGGATGTTCTTCTTTTTATCGACAACATCTATCGTTTTACCCAGGCAGGAAGTGAAGTCTCGGCTTTGCTTGGACGTAGGCCTTCCGCTGTCGGCTACCAGCCGACCCTTGCAACCGAAATGGGTCAGCTTCAGGAGCGTATCGCTTCTACGAAGAACGGCTCTATCACCTCAATCCAAGCTGTCTATGTTCCAGCCGATGACTTGACGGATCCGGCCCCGGCAACTACCTTCTCCCATCTGGATGCCAAGACCGTCCTTGACCGTAAGATTGCATCCTTAGGCCTCTATCCAGCTGTGGATCCTCTAGCTTCTTCTTCCAACTTCCTGGATCCGAACGTTGTCGGCCAAGAGCATTACGATGTCGCCCGTGCCGTCCAGTCCATCCTGCAGCGTTACAAAGACCTCCAGGATATTATCGCCATCTTAGGTATCGACGAATTATCCGATGAAGATAAGCTTGTTGTCAACCGCGCCCGTCGTATCCGTAACTTCCTCTCGCAGCCATTCTTCGTTGCCGCTAAATTCAATGGCTTCGATGGAAAGTTTGTGCAGGTCAAAGATACGATTTCCTCCTTCAAGCGGATTCTCAACGGCGAAGGCGATAACCTTCCGGAAGCAGCATTCACTTATGTCGGAACATTCGATGATGCTATCGAAAAAGCAAAGAAACTTCAGGCGGAAGCCGATAAGAAGGCGGCATAGTCAACTTTTATGGATACGTTCACTCTTGTCCTATTAGAACCAGATCGGGAGCTGACCATCGGAAATGTCGAAGAGCTCCTTGTCAAAACAAAAGACGGAGAGCTTGGCATTCTCAGCCATCATATCGATAGGCTTTGCAACCTCGTCATTTCGGAAAGGAAAGTCAAATACAATAACGCTTTCCACCTTTTCGCAATCGGCGGAGGTACATTGTCCTTCCGTCAAAAGGAGAACAAGGCGATTCTCTGCCTGGAATCCTTTGAGGAAGACAAGGATATTGATTTGGTCCGTGCCGAGAAAGCAAAGAAGAATGCAGAAGAAAGGCTCAAGCAGAAGCTCAGCCTAGTAGAAGAAACGAAATTCCAGATTCGTTTGGAACGTGCTATCAACCGGATCCGGGTCAAGAATACGAACCAATAGGAAAGCAAAGGACTGTCTTAACCGCTTTACTAAAGCCAAGGCAGCCCTTTTCCTTTTCAATAACGAAAAGAAAATTTATAATGTTACTGCTTAGGAGGTCTCCGAATGAAAGAATTTAACAATATTTCCTGGGATGAGTATTTCAGGTCGATCGCACTCCTTTCTTCTTTGCGCAGCAAAGATCCTCACACCAAAGTCGGAGCCTGTATTGTTTCTCCTGAGCATAAAGTCCTTTCTCTTGGATACAACGGAAGGCCAATCGGCGTGAACGACTACGAAATTCCTTGGGAGAGAACGGACAAGAATCATAGCCTGCTGGATTCAAAATATCCTTATGTCTGCCATGCGGAACTGAATGCTATCTTGAATTCGAATCATGAGCTGTCTGGTTCGACCATCTATGTCACGCTCTTCCCATGCAATGAATGCACAAAGGCAATCATCCAGTCTGGAATCAAGAAAGTCATCTATTTGGATGACAAGTACCATGATTCCGACAGCGGCATTGCAGCCCGGAAAAGGCTGGACAGGGCAAAGATTCCTTATGAGCAGTACACAGGAAGAGTTCCGGATATTTCGTTTGAAAATGAAAAATAGCAACTATCATACCCGGTTTCCTCTGAAACGCTGCCTGATTGCAACACTTGTAATCCTGCTCTGTGCTGCAATGGTCCTAGGCCTTCTATACGCAATTGTAAAAAACGAGAACATTCCGGATAAGACTTGGATTTTTGTCCTTGTCTGGGGCGTCGTCTTCTTTCTGAGGCTCTTTACCTACTGGAGGAGACAGATTATCCTATTTATCCGCACAAGAAAAGATGAGAACAGAAAATAAAATCAAAGAACTCCTGAAAAGAGATGACCATATACCAACGGATTCCGAAATCTGCCTCGAGAATCTTTCTTTCGGCTATGATGATGAATCCTTGGCAGTCAACGATGTCTCTTTCTCGATCCGAAAAGGAGAGTACGTATCCATCATCGGACATAATGGTTCTGGAAAATCCACGCTTTCCAAACTGATTGACGGTATCCTTGTCCAGAACAAAGGTGAAATCTATATCGATGGCATCAAGAGGGATGATGACAATGCTCTTCTGCTGCGAAAGAAAATCGCCCTTGTCTTCCAGAATCCGGACAGCCAGTTCATCGGAGCCACGGTCCGGGACGATATCGCCTTTGGACTCGAGAACGAATGTGTTCCGACAAAAGACAGGAATGCAATTATTGAAAAAAGCGCTGCAGAAGTCGGAAGGGAAGAATATCTCGATCGAGAACCCTCAAATCTTTCCGGTGGTCAGAAGCAAAGAGTCGCCATTGCAGACTGCATTGCACGCCATCCGGAAATCCTGATCAGGGACGAAGCCGGTGCCAGGCTCGACCCAAAAGGAAAACACGAAATCCGGAAGATTATCTACGAACGAAAAAAGAAGGATCCGAATCTGACCATTCTCAATATCACACATGAGATTGATGAAGCCTATGATTCTGATCGTGTTTTAGTCAGGAACAAAGGAAAACTAGTCCTGGACGGAACACCCGAAGAAGTCTTCCAGGATGATGCCTTCCTTTCTTCCATCCATCTGGACATTCCTTTTGCACACAAGCTGAACAAGAAACTGAAAGAGCTCGGCTTGGACTATGGAAAAGTCAAAAACGACTATGAACTGAGGGAAAAGATATGCCAATCTCATTAAAGCACGTCTACTACACCTATGACAGAGGCACTCCGGCCGAGAAGGAAGCTCTCAGGGACAGGAATCTTGTTTTCCAGGATCATTGCTTCACTGCTTTGATTGGTCGGACTGGTTCCGGAAAATCAACTCTGATTCAGCATCTCAACGGATTGTTGCTTCCAGATTCCGGAATCATCGATGCAAACGGATATGTAATCGACAGGACTTTGGAATACAAGAAAAACGGAAAGGTCGATGTCCGGAAAAGGAAAAAGAAGCATAAGAAGAAACAAGCTGATATCAAATCTCTCCGGAAACGGATCGGACTTGTCTTCCAGTTCCCGGAGTATCAGATTTTCGAAGACAGCGTAATCAAAGATGTCTCCTATGGTCCAAAGAACTTTGGTAGGAGTGAAAAAGATGCCATCAAAGAAGCAAAGAACGCACTTAAGATGGTCGGACTTGATGAGTCCTTTGAGGAACGATCTCCCTTTGAACTCTCGGGCGGAGAGAAACGAAGAGTCGCTATCGCAGGCATCCTTGCCTTAAAACCGGAAGTCTTAGTCCTAGATGAACCGACTGTCGGACTGGATGCCAAAGGAGAGAAAGACTTAAGGTCGCTTCTCACCTCTTTGCATGAAAAAGGAACAAGCATTATCCTTGCTACTCATAACAGGGATATTGTTCTATCTTATTGTGATCGTGCGATTGTGCTGAACTATGGAAAAATTGTCAAGGACAGCACTCCGCTTGAGCTCTTCCGAGATGAGACATTCAGGAACGACTCCTTCCTAGAACCTCCGAAAGTCTTCTCTTTTGCACGGGAATTAAAGAAAAATGGAGTCGATATTGACCTAAATAAGATAAAAGACATTTCTTCTCTTGCGGAAGAGATTGCTCGTACGAAAGGAGGCAAATAGAATGAAGCTTCCTTTGGGAAAATATAACTCTTACGATACCTTCCTTCATCGAAGGGACTCCCGGATTAAGCTGGCAGGAAGGATTATCAGGATGGTTTCCGTCTTCTTATCCTATGGAAACCAATACAGGGGCCTTGTCGTCAGGCTTGGTCTGTTCATCATCTTAATGGTTCTGTCTTTGCTTGGAAAAGCCAGTTTCGGCCGTCTTTTTTCTTCCTTGAAAGTCCTTTGGAGGATGGTACTGATTCTTGTCGTCATCAATCTCTTCCTTCCCAAATACACTAGGGCACAGATTGAAGAAAAGGGCCTTGCCATTGCTTTCAGGATCAACACCATTCCAGTTACATATGCCGCCATTATCAATATTGTTTATATCATCGTCCGTCTGGTTTTAGTCCTCAGGTTGACCAATATCTTCACAGCCACTACAAAACCCATGGATAGGACCAATGCGAGGGAATGGCTTTTAGCTCCTTTAAAGCTTATCTTTGTTCCAGTACATAAAATCGCCAGGTCCATCTCCTTAGCTCTCCGCTTCATTCCGACTTTGACAGAGGAAACCGACCGAATCAGGAAAGCACAGGCAAGCCGTGGTGTCGACTTCCATCAAGGAAAGCTCAAAGATAAAAGGAAGTCTCTGATTTCTTTGATTATTCCTCTTTTTATGTCTGCCTTTTCCATCTCTGGCGAACTTGCAGATGCAAGGGAATCCAGAGGATATGATCCCAATGCCAAACGTACAAAATACCGCGCCTTCAAATGGTCAACGCGGGATACTCTCGGCGTTATTTTCCTAGTCGCCAGGCTAGGGTCTGTCATCTATCTTGCCATCAGGAAATACGATAGGTTCGCCTATCTTGGAATCAATCTCCCGAAAATCAGCTAACGATGAACATTTTTCTCCGTATTGCTTTCCATGGGGCTGATTTCTATGGCACTCAGAAACAGAAAGACAAGCCGACAATCCAGGGTCTTTTCGAAGACCTTCTTTCTAAAATCTATAACACACCTATCAAAGTTACCATTTCTTCCCGATTAGACCGGTTTGTTTCCGCGTTGGATTTCGGACTTACTTTCTTTTCTCCTAACGATAAATACACTCTCAGCTATCTAAGCTACTATCTTAAGCGGATGCTTCCGTCTTCGGTGGTTCTGCTTTCTATTGAGCAGAAAGAGGACAGTTTCTCCGCCCGGTATTCTGTCAAAGAAAAGACTTACCAGTATTTGATCCAGAACGAGGATATCGTCAATCCGCTCTTTGCTTCTTTTACTTTTATTCCGAAAAGAAAACTGGATGAAAGGAAAAGGAAAGAAGCTCTGTGCTTATTTCCAGGTGTGCATGATTTCTCTTCCTTTTCTGTTCCTGAAGAAGATGACTGCTGCCTTCTGAAACTGAATAAGGCAGCAAGGAAGAAGGAAAAGAACAGGCTGATAAGGACCTTTAAGGGAAAATCCTTCCTCCGCTATCAGATCCGTTGCAGGGTCGGAGCCTGCATTCAATATCAGGAAGGAAAGATATCATTGGACTTGATCCGCTCTCTTCTCATGGGAGAAGAAACAAATTACCAGAAAAGGAAAGCGGAAGCAAAAGGCCTCATCCTAAGGAAAACCGATTACGGAAAAGAAGAGAAAAAGAATTCATCTTCTGCCTTAGGAAAATTGGTATAATAAACATTAGCTATGAAAAAAGACACTGAAAATAAGCAGAATTTCAAAGAAGTTTGGCATCACTACTTCCGGAAGGAAGATATTTTCCTGATTCCGAATCTTCTTTGCTATTTCCGCATTGCCTTAATCGCAGTCTTCCTTGTCTTTTATTTCCATCCTATTACAATCCTAGGCAACCAATACGCGAACATCTACCTCTCGGTCGGTGTCATCGCCATTGCAGCTTATACGGACTTCATCGATGGTTTCGTTGCCCGCACCTATGATAGGAAATCCCCGCTCGGATCCGTGGTCGATCCTAGGGCTGACAAGCTCCTACAGGCTGCGATTGCCTGCGCCCTTGTTGCAAAGCTCTACAAATTCGCGGCTGTCGATACAAGGCTTGGCGTCTTCCTTCTCAAGGAGTTCACCCTTATGGGGCAGGATATCCACAGGGCAAGGAAAAAGCAGAGCTTTGGAAAAGCACACTGGTATGGGAAAGTATCGACTTTTGTCTTCTATCTGAGGCTCGGTGTTCTCCTCTTCGCCGGTCCGATGCTTGAGCACTCTTCCTTCTATCAGCAACACCAAGTCATTGATTCCTTAGCCACTGTCGCTATCTTATTCCTTAGTCTAGCCTTAGTCGGATATATTCATCTCGAATATAAGATATTGAAGAAGAACAAAACTTCTTCGAAAGGAGAAAGCAATGATCAAAATCTATAGGTCACCAAGCTGTTCAAGCTGTCGAAAAGTAAAGGCCTGGTTCAACGAACACGATATTCCCTATGAGGAAATCAACATCCTGAAGCACGAACTCACCGAAGACGATCTCAAAGACAGGCTGAACAAATCCCTTGATGGAACCGATGAAATCATTTCCACCCGTTCCAAAATTATTCAGGAACAGAAAATCGATATTGATTCCATGTCCTTCAAAGAACTTCTCAGTTTCATCCAGAAGAACCCGACCATCCTGAAGCGTCCGATTATCGTCAATGATACTTCTATCCAAGTCGGATACAATGCCGATGAAATCGAAATCTTCGAGCGGGATAAACGGGCTTACAAGAAAGCACGGCACATTGCAAAAGAAACCTGCAGCGAAGAAAACTGCCCCGAGTACAAGAACTGTATCCATCGTTTCCAGGACCATATCCAGCACGCAGCAACAACAAAGTGCGAAGGAGACTGCAAAAAATAAGAAAGACACTGTCTAGCATTGCTGGACAGTGTTTTTTCAACTACCAAAAAAGCAGGAACCATCCGGATTCCTGCTTGTTTTTTACTTTGCTTCTAAAGCTGCGTTAATCGCGCGTGTTTCCTTAGAAAGGGTATTGAGCTTGAATTCGAGATCGAAATTCTCGCAGATTTCCTGGAGAGTGTTCTGACTCTTGACAGCGGAATCGGAATCGCACTCCAATTCATAATCGACTTTCTTTCCGTATTCGTTCTTGGAGATATCAAGATCCGTATCCTTGTATACTGCCTCACGACGATGGGTCGTAAGCTCTGCAAGAATCCGAAGTTCGCTTGTAGGAAGATGAAGAGTGACAAGGAAATCCGCAATGTCGCCTCTTGGGAAGACATTGTGGCTGATTAAGCTCTCGGCATCTTTCTGGGAAAGATGCTGATTCTTCTCAAGCAGACCCTCGGAGAGAGGAGCTTTCCTTGTTAAAACATACTCATCACCGGTCTTACGGAGACGGATGACCATACCATACTTTTTCAGTTTGCGGTCCTTGCTGTCCCTGTAGTAGTTTGTCTGGACAATCTCTTTTTCGCTGAAGCCGAGCTTACTAGCTAAGCGTTCATAGTCCTTCTTCGAAAGCAGAATCTTCGATTCAATTTCAATTTTGTTGCTTGCCATAATATACCTCGTAACTCGCTTCTATATGATACAATAAAAGCAGGAAAATAGAAAGCGAAGAGAAGATGAAAGCAACCACTTTTACCATACACTCCAAGAAATACGAACATCACGAAGGACTGAGGAAGAAAAGGCAGTCTCAGCTGATCAGCAAAGGCTTTACCTTAGATAATGAGAATCCTGACCTTATCATCGTAGTCGGTGGGGACGGCACCTTTTTAAGAGAAGTACGGAACCGGAAATTCAATGGGCGCTTCGTATTGCTCAACACTGGCCATCTCGGATTTTTCTCTGAATTCAGCATCGAAGAAGCAAATAAACTCCTCTATGCTATTTTAGAAAAAGAACCAGAGGAGGAAGTCCTTCCTCTAGGAAAAATCACAAATTCCGCAGGTATCTACGACTACTTCCTCAACGATGTCTGCATCGAAGGACTGAAAACCTGCTGGGTCACAGCCCGCATTGATGATGAAATCCTGACTACAATCCGCGGAAACGGAGTTGTTATCTCTACACCGATTGGGTCCTCCGGATATGCAGCAAGCCTAGGCTCTCCCTTCAGGATTGGAAGTCCAGATGTCTACGAATTCGCAACGATTGCTCCGTGTTACAATCGCCTGTCCTTCAATCCGATTAACAAAGCAATCATCAGCAATAAGAAAACTCTGTCTATCGAACTGAGAGGAAAAAGGATTCCAGTACTAGATGGAATCTCAGCTGGCAGCTTACGGGATAATAAGTTCGTCTTTGCTCCGAAATCAGAAAAGACTCTGACTCTTCTTCACTTCCGGAAGCAAAGCAAAGTCGTCCGCTTAAGAGAAAGGATATCCGGAAAATGAAAGAAATAAATGAAAATCAGAAATTCGGTATGCCGACCTATGTCTATATTATTATCATTGCAGTAGCTGCGGTCTTATTAGCAGTTGCCATCTTCTTCATCATCCGTAGTTCTATCAAGAGAAAGAAAATCCGTAAGTCCAATGAAGAAGCCAATAAAAAAATCGAAGACAGTGCAAAAACGATTGCAACTGCCTTCGGAGGAAAGGCAAACATCCTTTCCATCACCAAGCAGGGATCCAGAGTCACCCTTGAGCTCAAAGATTCAAGCTTAGCCGATAAAGAAAAAATCAACACTGAATTCAAAGACGCCAGGTATAGGGGAAACAAGGTAACGTTAATTATCGGTTCAAGGTCTGAAGAATTCAAAAACCTATTAGAAGAGAACAGGAAATAAAAAGGGCGGCATGCAAACGCTGCCCTTTTTTCATTAAACAATTCCATTACCATCCTACTTCGTCAATAAAACGGACATGGCTGAAGATGACTTTTCCCCCATTGTCTTCAAACCGGAAATGTCCGTGGATTTCGTCTCCCGTCTCTGGAAAAGTGTAATTATCCTGAGGTGCGTCTGGAAAGCAGACCTTAATAAAGAACTTGCTATCTATCGTATCTCCGATTTTACTGTAAATGGATGAAAAGTCAAATCGGAATGTACCATAGATGTTATAAAGAGTACAATCAGCATCTAACTCATCCGAATAAAAACCGACCTTATCATATCGGTTATATTGATAGGGAGGAAGATCCGATTCGATAGGAAAACTATCGGTATCGAGAAACTTTCCTTCTGAATCCTTATAAATGAAACACATCTGAACATAAGGTTTGATTCCTCGCAGTTTTGGCTCGTTACCAATATTGATTCCATAAGTAAATTGGATAGGATCCGATGCTTTCCTTTCCCTAGCTTCTGTTTTCCATTCTACCGATCCAATCGGATAAGGAGGCTCTGTAATAATGCCTTCATCGTTTTCCTTTAGTTCATCTTTTTTCGAAACAAAAAGGTTCTCCTTATGAAGCCATTCTGGGTTATACAAATTCCCAAAGGGGTCTTCCTTGAACCCCAAAGGAAGAGATTCAGAAACAGAAATGTTTTTATGGCAACCGACTAGAGATAAGAAAGGCAAAAGTAAAATCCTATTAAAGTATTTCATTTTCATCTCCTTCATTGATATTTAACATAGTATTGATTTACGGCCTTATAATGAAAAAAAACAATTGTCAGATAATTCGAAGAAAATGAATCGTTCTCAATATCGGCAATCCTATTTGTTTTTTTGTTTAGCAAACGAATTGTATATGCAATTTCATACTCTCCGTTTCCGAACTTGTCTGTGATTTCATTCATATTGAGATGAATATCGACATAATAATCAAACCTGAGGTAATAGGTATTCGAACTTGGAAAATCAAGTCTGGAAGGTATGTAATCAAAAGCAAAAAAAGAGGGAAGCTCCTGATCTACATAGAAAGAAGAGGGATATCCAGGATTATACTGATAATGGCAAAGCCTTGGAGAATAGAAAGCATATTCAGACATTAACTCTAAAGGCAAATCCATTCCAATCCAGATTCGAAATGAAAAACCCGTAGGATCTTTCCTATTCTGAATTGGTTCCTCTTTAGTAGCAATTGTAATTTCTCTTTTTTGATCCGAATATGAAAAAGGAAAGACATTTTCTTTGTCCAGCACATCTGAAGAATAGGCAACACCAAACTCATCAGAAGACCTCTTTTCATTTGTTTTTTCTTCTTTCTTTACACAAGAACAAAGCAGAAACAAAGATAGCCTTAGAAGAAGATATTTTTTTGATTTCATCTGGCAATGCCTCCCTTTTTATTTAAACTGAATCGCTGATTTTCTAGATATAACAGGACCTAACCTTGTCTTTTTGCTAGTTAATTCATAATATCCCCTAATTGAAAGTTCGCATTGATCCCCCATATTTCTTATCAATTGAATATCTTCATCTGATAAAGCGTATTGGTAATAGCCTGCTTCAATATCTGGAACAATATAGTCACCAGAATTCAAATATAATAACTTGCTACTTCTAGAATTTGTTAAACTAATTATGAACCGATTATTACACAATTCTTTAAGAAACTGCATATCACCATTAGACTCAAGGTTATTAGACCAACGGAGTTGTCTTTCGCCAATCATCTTTATAGAGGTGGGACATAAGCCATAGTGTTCAGCAAGTGTTGCTACATTATCAAATCCATGAAAGTCTTCAAGAGCCGCAAGCACTTGATAGAAGAATTGAATTTTATCATCGCCGTTCTTTTCAGTTCCTATTTCTTGATAATAAGAAGATAAGTCAACCAATAAATTCCAAAAGTCTTCTTCAGATATGGACAATTGATCAACATCATCGTTGTCTGAATCCCATAATTGGTACAAAAATCGGATTATTGTCAATTCGCATCCATCTCCTTTGTGACCAGAATGAATATCGGGTTTAAGATTTATTTCTCCATCAGATGTTTCCTTGGGATTTAAATAATTAGAGATTGGAATATTTGTTCCAGATAAATACCCAAAATTACTAGACTGATATTTGTCATCCCCTATGCTGAGGTAGCTCTCTTTTTTTAAATAATCTGGGAAGGACTGTTGAGCAATAGTAGCCCAGAATGTAGGCCACGCTTCCGCCCATGCCAGTCGAAGTCCTTTAAGTTTTGCTTCTTCGAAGCTCATAGCATAGTGTCCGTCTTTATCTTTACTATTTATATAAAAACTAAAAGAATCATCCATAACAGAAGAATGTTTTCCGCCCTGTTGCGTCGAAAAGCCGAAATTCTTTTCCAAGTGATGGCCATATTCATGACCAAAAGTATCCCATGACTCAAACGATTTCAAAGATTGATTATTCGAAGATTGATTTCCAATACAAATAGTTTGTGTGTTTCCAGAATAAAAATCCCCATCGTCTTCAGTCGGATATTGGACAATACACTTAGAAATCTTTCCAATACCTGCTAACTTTTCTGCATGAGAAGAATAGTAATGCATAGATTGAAATATCTGCCTTGCTGCTCCAAAATCACTCGTTAAATATTCCACTTTTTTCATTGGCGTATAGCACAGGTTAACAGTCTTGGAATCTTCACCCTTGATGTGTTCATTATTAATAGAAATTGAATATAAATTCTTATAATTATCAATAACAGAGATAAGAGAGTTTTCTAATGATAAAGACAAGGTATATTTATTGTTTTTAATTTCAGTCCACCTTGCAGAAAGATATTCTTTTCCGCCTCCTATAAAAGAAGAATCGCTATTAAAATCAAAATATACATTTCCGTTTGAGTCTGTTTCTTTTTTATTGACCTTTCCAGATGCTGTTTTTACGCTAACAGAAGCTCCAACCAGCGGAAATTTTGTGCCATTTGTATCCATCCATGAAAAGTCGCAAGAGATGGTTTTTGCTCTTTGAACAGGCCAAGATATTGGATGAAAATCTAGACTTTGAGATGCAAATTCATAAGAGTATGCCTCGTTTTTGTCTTGCAGGCTTTCTTTTATAGCAGAATCAATTGACAAATCAGAGTAGTACAATATTCCAAACTTATCTTGATAAAGATATATATCGATTGAATCAACTACATTTTCTAGCTCTGCTGTCACAGAAAGTTTTGCTTCTGTAGACAATATTTTAACAAAAAGAACTAGACTATTCTTTTCTCTAGAAACCGATAAAAGTACACACTCTTTCTGGTCAAAAGATAGTTCAGAATGATTGTCCATTGCAAACTCCAGAGTAGCATAGTTACTATTGAATTGGCCTTTTTTATTTTTTAAAACAAGAAGAGAATTCTTTGTTTCTTCTGCAGCATTCATAACATCATTCTCAATTGGTTCTTCTTGGTAAGAATAGTTTGCTTTAAACGAACAAGAAGAGAGAAAAAGAAGAAAAGGTAGAATAAATTTAGGAAATTTCATAAACCAGCCTCCTTTATTTTTTTACTAAGAAAAACATATTACAAAATTTACAAGCATTCAATCAGAGCCACAAACAGGCTCTATCCTTACAAAAACTAAAAGTCTCGGTAAACAAAGGAATTTTCTCGATAAGGAAATACGCTATTCATTAAAGTAACCGCTTTCTTTTTTTACATGGCGCTAAACTTTAGTGAAATTTCAAAAGTCCTGTGAGATAAATACATCAATATCTCACTTAAAAAGACGTCACCGAGCGTCCTACGAAGAAGAAACTTAAAACTTATGCATATCTGTGGAAGGCTGCAACCTATGACTCGAGATTCAAGTGTCAAAAAGGTAAGGCTTATTTTCCCCTGCCATCGATTTCTGAAATGATCAAATGCTTTCTTTGCCCATTCGGTCTTGGGGAGTTTCAACAGCAAGAGGCACCTTTTCCCAAGAGAAAGAAGGTAATGTTCTACAGACACAAAAAAGAGTTCCGTAACTTCACGGAACTCTTAATCAACAAATGTGTAGATTGATACAACAACAGAATAGTCCAGAGACTCAGCAATCTTCCTGTTCTCTTGCTATAAACAAACATCAGGAATTCGGCACAGAATTTCTATTTTATAATTCCTAAGCTGACAAGGTCTTCCTCGAGTTCATCGATTGGAAGTCCCCTGATATTTTCATAGCTTCCGTCTATGATTTTTGCATTGATGAAGTCTTTGTCTTGGATTCCATAGGCACCGGCTTTATCAAACGGAGATCCCGTATCGATATATTCCTGGATTTCCCTGTCTGCCCTCTTTTCCATGAAAAGCTTACTCTGACAGATTCGATGTTTCAGTTCTTTGCCGTCAAGATAGATGGCATAGGCGGTAATGACTTCATGCGTGTTTCCACTTAATTCACGAAGCCTACGGAAGACATCCGCTTCGTCTTTCGGCTTGCCGAGCTGTTCGCCTTTGAAAGATACCCTGGTATCCGCAGAGATGACATAATCTCCCGGATGAGATAGAGATACCTTGTAGCCTTTTCCCTGTGCTTCCCTTAAACAGAGCTTACGGACATCCTTGCTTTCGATTTTCCGTTCTTCAAAGGAAGAAGGACAGACTTCAAAGGGAATATCTCCCAGGATTTCCTCAAGAAGCTCTTTTCTCCGTGGAGACTGACTCGCTAGGATAATCATTATTCAGCCTTTCCAGCAGGGGAATAGTTCAGAACAACAGGGATGACAATCGGATGCCGTTTGCTTTCACGATAAAGGAAATGGGAAGTGACATTCCGGATTGCATTCTTGATTTCCGGATAGTTCGGCTTATTCTGTCCCTGCCTGACACGGCTGACTTCAATGCCGATAATCTCGCTCGCCTTTTTCTGCCTGGACTTCTTATTGGAAGTGATGAATCCTTTGGATTCCACAACCGGAGAGGAAATCAGCCTGTTGCGCTTAGGATCAATCACAACAAAGACCGAAACCATTCCTTCGTTGATCAAAGTCGTACGTTCCTTGATGACGGCATTGGTAATACCGACCGGATTATTTCCATCGATATAGATATTCTCTCCAGGATAGGTAATATCGCTCTTGACAACTTTATGATTGACAAGCCTTAACACATCACCATTGTTGCAGACAAAGGTATGATCCTTGGCAAGTCCGCATTCAACACCAATCCGTGCATGGAGCTTAAGCCTGCGATATTCGCCATGAATCGGCATAAAATACTTTGGACGGGCAAGCTTCTGAAGAAGACGCCTCTCCTGTTTCGATGCATGTCCGGAAGCATGAAGGTTGTTCAGAACCGAGTTGGTAATAACCTGAGCTCCTAAACGCTCTAATCCGTTGATCAAGGCATTGATGGCAGCTGTGTTTCCTGGAATGACAGAAGAAGAGAAGACAACCGTATCACCAGGAAGGACATGGATAAACCGGTGTTCTCCGCGTGCAATACGGGAAAGAACTGCCCTAGGCTCGCCTTGGTTACCGGTGCAAAGAATCGTAACTTCATTCGGTGGCAAAGTACGAAGCTGATCCGGTCCAGCAAGATATTCATCCGGAACCTTGATATAACCGAATTCACGGGCGGCATCGACATTGGCCTCCATCGAACGTCCGAAGATAACAATCTTCCGACGGAACTTCCTGCTTGTTTCAATGATCTGCTGAATACGGCAGATATTGGAAGAGAAGGTAGAAATGATAAGACGTCCCGGAGCTTCCGAGAAGACATCCTCAATGCCTTGGATAACCGTTTTCTCAGAGCGGGTGTATCCTTCCTTCTCGGCATTGGTGGAATCAGCCATCAGCAAATCGATTCCCTGATCACCGAAATGAACAAGCTTAGATAAATCAAAATCCTCATCGACTGGAGTCAAATCGATTTTGAAGTCACCAGTCTCGACGATAGTACCCTGAGGAGTGGTGATATATAAGCCATAAGCATCCGGAATGGAGTGTGTAACATGGAAGAATTCGACTTTGAAATCACCGATATGAAGAACGGAATCTCCATCGAATTCCTTAAGAGCCGTTGTGGTGCGGATTTTGTTATCTGCAATCTTATGCCGGATCAAGGTAGCTGCAAGTTTTGGAGCATAGATAACCGGGATATCCCTCTGCTGAAGCAAGAAGGGAATGCCTCCGATGTGGTCTTCATGTCCGTGAGTGATGACCATGCCACGGATCTTCGATTTGCTCTGAACAAGATGAGTGAAATCTGGAATGATGTAGTCGATTCCAGGCCTTGTCGCATCCGGAAACCTGACACCGCAGTCGACAATAAGAATATTGTTCTCATCTTCGATGCAGTAAAGGTTCTTACCGACTTCGCCAAGTCCGCCTAAAGCATAGATTTCGACAGGTGAAGATAGATTCTTTTTGGTTGGAGCCATGATAAATAATACCTCTGCAAAGATAAAAAGGCCGAATAGCTGAAAATTAAGTTTATTCGTCTGTTTTTCTTTATTATTTTAGACAAGTCAAAATTATTAAACAAGAGGAAACAATCAAAAAAACGCTTTACTGATAAGAATCAGAAAAGAATTCTAGATTTCAACTGCTTCTGGATCCTTATAGAACGGATCTTTTTTGTTAATTTTATCAATGTAGAGGACACCATCCAAATGGTCGTACTCATGCTGAAAGACAATAGCCGGGTAACCGGCAAGATGCAAAGTGACATCCTTATCAGAAACAACATCAAAAGCCTTTAGGGTGATTCGGTAATAACGATAGACATAGCCTGGAACATCTTTCGGAACCGATAAGCAGCCCTCACCAGTGGAAAGATAAGCACGTTTGACACTGGAAGAGACAATTCGAGGATTCACTAATCCGTATTCGTATTTCTTGCCATTGCTGTCTTCAAAGTAGATAGCGAACCTACGTTTCGAAACGCCAATCTGAGGAGCGGCAATACCAACTCCAGAGCGGATGCCATGTTCTTTGGCAAAGTCATCATCCTGGCTCTTCTTCAGATATTCGACCCTATCAAGAAGCCTATTACGTTCTTCTTCGCTGATTGGAAGAGAGACTTCCTTTGCCTTCTCATGAAGGACTTCATCTTTGTAAGTATAAATTTTAAATAGTTTCATTGTGAGAAAGATTATAGCATTATCATCCGAATATTCGGCGCAAAATGCTATAATCAACATGTGAAAAAAGAAGAATTTGAGGCAGAAGAATTTGATTTCATTTATCAAGTGAAGCAATCTGCCCTCTATAGTAAAATCAAGTCCCTCTCAGATGAGATTGACAAGAATGAAAAACTCAAGAATCTCAGCAAGGAAAGAGATAATCTTTTTGCTAAAGCAAGGAATAGGCCAGACTCACCCGAAAAAGAAAAAGTCATTCAGGAAGCCAAAGAAAAAGACAATCTTCTCCTAAACAATGAGAAAAGGAAAGAGTATCTCTATTACTACAACAAGAGGCAAAGAATCCTCAATCATCTGACAGCAAAATTAACACAGGAAATCAGGCTATGATTCGAATTATCCAAGGCATATACAAAGGACGTTTTCTCAAGATTCCAGATAGCAAAGTCACCCGCCCGACAAGGGATAAAGTCCGGCAGGCTATCTTTAACGCGATAAGAGACAAAGTCGTCGGTGCAACCTGTCTTGATCTTTTCGCAGGAAGCGGAGCAAGGGGACTAGAAGCACTATCCAGAGGTGCTAAAGTCGTTTATTTCAACGATAAAAACAGACAGACATTCCAGATACTGAAGGAAAACATCTTTTCTTTGAATCCAGAAAAAGAGAGCGTTGTTTTATCTCTGAGTGACTATCGTCTTTTCCTTAAAAAATACCAAGATGTCAAATTCGATTTGGTCTTCCTAGACCCTCCCTACAAGATGGAAATCAACCATGATACAATCCAAAGGAGGATAGATAGGAACAGGCTAAGCGAAGATGCACTAATCGTCTCCGAACAGGAGATTGAAAATCCTAGGATAGAAGGTTTCACCTTAAAAGAATATCGTTATGGACAAAAGCATGTCGGAATCTATCGCAAAGGAGCCACACAGAAATGAAAATCGCAGTCTACCCAGGATCCTTTGATCCTTTAACTAACGGACATGTCGACGTTGCCTTACGGGCAGCCAAAATCTTTGATGAAATCATCATCAGGGTTGCAGACAACAAAGAGAAAGAAGGAAGATATCTCTTCAATGCAGAAGAAAGAGTCATACTTGCAAAAGAGGTCTTCAAGGATTATCCAAACATCAAGGTCGTCTCTTGCCAAGGGCTAGTCGTCAAAGAAGCAAAGAAGCTCCACGCCCAGGCCTTGATCCGTGGACTCCGTGCAGTCACCGACTATGAGGCCGAATACCAAAGGCATGAAGTCAATGAATTCATTGAACCGGATATCGACAGGGTCTATCTGATGGCACATAAGGATCAGTCTTTTGTCTCATCAAGCAACATCAAGGAGATTTTCTTCCATGGGGAAGATATCTCTCGTTTAGTTCCAGAACCAGTCATAGAAGCTAGGAAGAAGAAAAGACAGCAGCGGAGGAAATGAAAATGAACGAAGAAGAAAAAGTCTTAGTCGTCAAAGAAAATGTCTTAGCCAAAAACGAAGAAGAAGCCGAAAAAGTCCGGGAAGAGCTGAAGAAGCATAATGTCTATTTTGTCAATGTCAGGTCTTCTCCAGGCTCTGGAAAGACAACACTGTTATCCAAGCTTATTCCTTTATTAGAGAAAAAAGGCCTTAGAATCGGAGTCTTAGAAGCCGATATCGATGGCAAAGAAGACAGGAATACCATCAAGGAAACCACCAAGGCCAAGGTAATCCAAGTTCATACTTCCGGAGCATGCCATAGGACAGCACAGAGGACAAAAGAATCCATTGAGGCCTTAGGATTAGACGACGTTGATGTCGTTTTCCTTGAAAACATTGGAAATCTAGTCTGCCCTGCCGAATTCGATACGGGCGCAAATCAGAACAGGGTCCTGTTATCTGTACCGGAGGGTGTTGATAAGCCTTTGAAATACCCGCTCAGGTTCCAAGTTGCTCCATTAGTCGTCGTTACAAAAATGGATACCCTCCCTGCCTTTGATTTCTCCTTTGATAGGTTCAATCTCAATGTACGAAAACGGAATCCCAATGCTGTCATCTATGCTGTCTCTGCCAAACTTGACAAGGGAATCGATACCTTAGCAGATTATCTCTATAAAAACATTGAGAAAACAATCGGGAAATAAATAAAAAGGGACTCCTTAAAGACTTAGACTAAAAAGTCTAAGCTGGGAGTCCTTTTTGTGTTCCGTTTTCGAAACAGAACCTGTAAAAGTCAGAATTGAAGAATAACTGATTGTTTAAAACTCCTATTTATCATGAGAAAAACCTCCGTTTCCGTTCTCATCTAATACGGGAACAAAAAGGAGGTTTTCCACATGAGGTCTTATTCTGATTACCGCCATGCCATAAAGGTATAGCAAGGGTGAACCTGAAAAAAGCAGCATTGGTCTTAGGGAATGCCTTAGACATACTTTCAGACCAAACAGCAATAATCAGTTTCATAATTAGTTTAGTGTGGCAGTTTCTGGATTTCAAGGGCGCAATTGGCCTTGAAGGCCTGAAGCTAGTTCTTGGTCTAGTGGACTGCTTTAGAATATCGAGATAATCCTTCTTTATCTTTAAGACTCGGTAAGGCTGATCTGTAAATTGAAAAAAAGAAAAGGACTGCTTTTCAGCAGCCCTAAGTTTTCATTTACTTAACGTAGCGCTGGAATCCGTAGATGTCGAGCCTCATAGAAGCGACATCAGTAGCAGAGGTAAGGGATAAGGAAGCAAACGGAGTAACGATAGCACGGCTAGGAGTGGAATGGATAAAGGCAGTGTTCTTCTTTCCAGCAGCCTTATCGGCATTGTAACCAGCTTCATCGGTAAGGTAGTTGGTAGCGGTCTTGGCCTTGGTGAAGGTAACGAAGAACGGAGTCGGAAGAGTTCCGCCGTCTTTTTCAGCAGTAAGATCAGCTTTCAGTTTTTCTTCTGTGACTTCGCTGTTCTTATGATTTTCGTCGTTGTCAAGATAAACATCACGGATAGCATTCTGAACATCCCTCTGTTCTTCTAAGGTGATGTTGCTATTATCGTAGAGAGCATACTGTCCCTGATTCTTGTTGGATTCATCAGTATCCCCAGGATTCCAGGAAACATTGACAGAATAGAATTCAATCTGGGCATTCTTCTTATTGAAGTTGTTGAACCAGGTCTCAACATGGCTCTGCATAGAATCACAGCCATCGCAGTTGTCTTTGTAGAAAAGGACTACGAATCCATCCTTATCATCGCTGATAGAGAAGCTGTTCTTATCTTCTCCGACGGCTTTACCGGATTTATCGGTACCATCGAGCTTCTTGTTCAGCTGTTCATAGGTGATAGCATGAGAGGAGAAGAAGGTGGATTTACTATTGTTGACCCTTCCAGAGATACCTTTGACAGCATACGGAATGGCAACAACGACACCGACAACAAGTCCGACAATAAGCAAAACCTGTAACCAAGCAGCCTCTTTAAACCATTCCCACGCCGCAACCGCGTGAGCTCTGCCGGCTCCTTTTTTCTTATTATCCTTAGAACTCATTGAAGGTCCTCCCGTCGATATAACACACGCCTACGAATCGACATCTATATACGACTATTTTGAACTAAATGGTGCCCCGAGCCAGAATCGAACTAGCAATTGATCCTTACCAAGGATCCGTTATACCACTTAACTAAGGGGGCAAAAATAACAGCGACAATTAATATACTGAATCAAGAGGCTAAAGTCAATAAAGGAAGGTTAATTTCTGTTAATTCCTGCCTTTATATCCTTATTATTAATAGGTTTAGTCTTTTCCAAGACACAAAAGTACTTTGATTTCAATGAATAAAGATCTCATTCCTCTAGGGCTGATTACTTTTTCTCCTCTTTATTCTTCAAGAGTGCAAAGACCAAAGAAGATATAAACCCTCCACAAACTAGAATGACCGCAATTGAATTAAGCGTGCTTACAAAGTTCGAATAAGCAACGGTCCTAGCAGTCCTTGTCATCCTGAACATACCACAAATCCTTACAGCTAGCGATAAGATGAAGAGTTTTGTATTTCTTTTCATTTAACACACCTCTTTTTATTTAAGAATAGTTACTGCTTAGTCTTTTTTCAATGCCTTCTTGAACAAAGCCAAAGATTCCTCGCGGATGAGCTTCACCTCCCTTGTGTTGTACTTCAGGATATTGACAAGCCCAATGTGGCTCGGATTCTTTTTGACGTCCTTTTTCTTGGCAACCCTGATTGTGCCACTGAAAAGATGAGAAAGGTAAAGGCAGAGTTCTCCGGCAAGGCGGAGGATTTCATCTCCTTTTCCTTCTAATATCACAACATGGGCACCGGGATAATCTTTCACATGAAGGAATGTGTCTTCCTTATTCGCTTTCTTGAAGGTCAGCTCTTCATTCTGAAGCCCGTTCCTTCCAAAACCGATTTTTCCTTCTGGAACAATCAGATAATGAGGATCATAAGAATGCTTCTTCGATACCTTATAAACTGTGTTCCGTCCCTGTTTTTCTTTGATATAGCCCTCTTCCAGAAGCTCACTCTTAAGCTCCCTGATATCTCGCGGAGTGCCATCCACAATCTCCCTTTCCTTCTTTTCCAGATAAAGAGAGTCTTCTTTGCACTTCTCAATCAGATCCTTAAGAATCACAAGGGCGGCTTTTGCCTTCTGATATTTCTTAAAGTAGTAGTTTGCATTATGTGGAGCATCCAGTCTCGGATTCAAGGGAATGCTTTCACCGTCTCTTTCTAAGACCTTATCTCCTTTTTTAATTTCTGCTTGGTACTGATAAATCCTCTGCCCATAGATAAGATACTTCCTTCTGTCTTTGGCAGTATTCAGATCCTGTTCCAAATTGATTTCCTTTTTCTTATTGTTCTTAATCGCCTTATGGATCAGATTCAGAAGTTCTTTTACTTTTTCAAGTCTAGCAACCTCTTTCTGATCTTGAACAAAACAGGAATAAAGGTCCTCTACCTTGACTTCCTTCACCCCCTCTAATCCAAAAGGAAACGAAAGAATGTCTTTCTTATAGACATAAAGAGAAGAAGATTCCTTCCTGGCTTTCAAAGTATCATTCAGATTATGTCCTTTCTGGACATACTGTTTCAGATACCGAAGAGTCGCATTCGGAAGATAGGGTCTAGCCTCCTCTGGATCCTGCCTCTCTAAAGGAAGAGACTTTCGTGTCAGAGGATAATTATAGATAGCATTCCGGGTAAGATAGATTCCTTTCTCAATATCGGTATGTTCATGATAAAGAGAGACAATCTTTCCGTAAGGATAAGCAATGATATAGCAGTTTGGCCGATTTGGGAAAAGCTCAAAAATAAGATCATATCCAGAATTGACGTTCGTAATATCGCTCCTATCCGCTTTGATCTTAAAGGAAACAATTCGCTCCCCTTGGTGTTTGACAACATCCAAAACGGTTCCGCCATAGAGCTTCTTCAAAGAATTATAGAAAGGACTCGTATCCTCAATCTTACTGAATCTTCCCAAAGAATAACACACAAAAGGATTCACAGGATCCAGAGAGAAAATAAGGGATCCATGATGAAGTCCGTCTCCCTCTTCCCGCACATAAGGAAGAGCATAATCTTTTGCATTTAAAGCAAGAGCACGTCCGATTCTTGCACCGACCCTCTCTTTCTTCAGAGAGTCCGAAATAATCTGTAAGGATAAGTTATCTACTGGCATAGTTTCAATTATAGCCAAAACCAATGTTCGAGTTAAGATTCAATTCATCCTAAGCAATTAGAAAATCAATTCCTTGCAGATTATTATCGAAACCAAACAGTATCCGGAAAGACTATGAAAAAGCCATCCAATGATTCAAAAGCCGGAATCAAACCGAAAAAGAATCTTTTTCTATTTCAACGTATTTTAAAAACAGGCAGGACCATCGGACCTGCCTGTTTTGTTAGAAGTCGAGTGCGTTACCGCTAAACAGGGCTTCGATGTGAGCATAGATTAAGCTTAAGAATAGAGCCTTCTTGCTTTCTTTTTTCTCATTGATTGTCATCTTGTAGCCTCCTTGTTGATGTGCCATTCATCTACGGATACGGAAAAAGACGCCGTCATATCTTCTTTGTCGTCCAAATCAGAATGGAAGGGTATTATAGGAATCAAAATATATAATTTCAACTCATTTTTAAAGAAAGCGTTTTCCAATAAATTGATTCAATCATGAAGAAACATGGTATAGTTAAAGACATGGTACAAAACTGGCACGAATTCCTAAAAAAACATCTAAAGGAACATCATGAAAACAATCCGATACTAGAAGAGAAAAGGACTGCTTTCTACACCAAACGGGAAAAAGAATACCAGAACGAAGGAAGGAAAAAAGAGGAAATCCAAGCCCAGATCATAAAAGAAATCAAAAACGAAGTCAAAAAAAGGAACACACCGGATCTTGGTAACTATAAGACCGCGTTTAACACCGCCTATGCAGGCATTCTGATTTCCGTCCTTGAAGTCGTTCAGCTCCTCTTTGCAAAGAACATGGCGTCCCTGTCCATTTTCTCTATATTAGTGTTTTTAGCCTTCTTTTTTGCCTTAATAAGGCTCATTTTAAAGAAAATACGATTCAGTAAAATCAATCTGATTGTCTTAGGAACCAGGACTTCTTCGTTCCTAGCTACCGTCATTCAGTTTTTACCCTTTATTACCAAATACAGCGAAAAAATCAGGAGGCCGGATTACACCTTTCCCGGATATATTGTATGCACCGAGCTTTTAGAAGAAGGGAGCAGTGCTTCCCCTTTAACAAAGACCGTCTTCCTAACTGACCTTCTTGTCTCTCTTCTTCTTGGCATCTTTGTTCTTGTCCTTTACATTATCGAAAAGACAAAAACAAAGAACGACATCGAAAAGAAGCTTCTCCGTTTCGAAGAAGAAGACCATGGTTGATTTTTTACTTTCAAAATAAAAATAATTCTTGTGTTTTTAACCCGATAAGAATATCTTTTTTCTTGTTTAGTCCGTTTAGCACAAAGGAGGCGCCATATGAGCGAGAAGAAGTTCGACGTAGTCAGCAATTACGGCATCGATGTCTTCAACGATAAGGCAAGGAAGGATTCCCTCTCTCCGAACGTCTACAAGGAACTAAAAGAAACCATCGAAAAAGGATCGGCTCTTGATCCCAAGCTCGCCGATGATGTAGCAGAAGGAAGGAAAAACTGGGCTCTTAGCAAAGGAGCCACCCATTACACCCACTGGTTCGAGCCATTGAATGGGCTCACCGCTGGAAAACATGATTCCTTTATTTCCGTTCCGGATAAGAACGGAAAAATCAGGATGGAATTTTCCGGAAAAGAGTTGATCAAAGGAGAACCGGATGCATCCTCATTCCCATCCGGTGGATTACGTGCTACCTTCGAGGCACGTGGTTACACGGCTTGGGATTGCACCTCTCCCGCATTTGTCATCCATGACGAATACGGAGCCGTTCTTTATATTCCAACCGCCTTCTGTTCCTATACTGGAGAAGCCTTAGATGAAAAGACTCCGCTTCTCCGTTCCATGGATTATCTCAACGATCAGTCCATCCGTGCTTTGCGTCTTTTAGGTGATGACAAGACCACAAGAGTCTTCACAAGCGAAGGCCCAGAACAGGAATATTTCATCCTAGATGCTGACACCTATGAAAAGCGCAAGGACCTTGTCTACACTGGAAGAACACTCTTCGGAGCTGTTTCCCCGAAAGGACAGGAAAGGGAAGACCATTATTTCGGTCCAATCCGAGAGAAAATCATTTCCTTCAGGCAGGAGGTCAACGAAAACCTTTGGGTTCTCGGCATTCCAGCAAAGACGGAACATAACGAAGTCGCACCGAGCCAGCATGAATTAGCTACCATCTTCAGCCAGACCAATATTGCTGCCGATCAGAATGAAAGGGTCAGGCTGATTCTAAAGAAGATTGCCAAAAAGCACGGCTTTATCTGCTTATTAGGAGAAAAGCCGTTCAACGGAGTCAATGGCTCCGGAAAGCATAACAACTGGTCCATAAACACGGATACCGGCATCAATCTCTTCCGTCCAGGAGATAAGCCGAAGGACAACAGGCTTTTCTTAGTCTTCTTGACAGCAGTCATCAAAGGTGTGGATGAATACGCAGGCTTATTAAGAAGCTCTGTTGCCACCTACGGAAACGATTTCCGTTTAGGAGCCAATGAGGCCCCACCCGCCATCCTTTCCATCTTCTTAGGAGACGAACTCGAGGAAGTCGTGGAAGACATTGTCTCTGAGAAGAAAGACAAGAAAGGAAAAGAGGCCAGCAAGCTTCTCACCGGCGCTAAATCACTTCCGGTCTTATCCAAGGACACAACCGACCGGAACCGTACCTCTCCATTCGCCTACACTGGAAACCGCTTTGAATTCCGCAGGGTCGGTTCGGAACAGAACATTGCCACACCAAACAGGGTCCTGAATACCATCACTGGTCACGAACTCAAAGATTTTGCGGATACTGTTGAAAAAGCAAAAGACAAGGACAAGGCTATTCGGAATTGGATCCGTTCCAATCTTGAAAAGCACCAACGGATTCTCTTCAATGGTGACGGCTATTCCGAAGACTGGGTCGAAGAAGCAAAGAAGCGCGGGCTTCCGAACCTTAAGACAACCGTCGAAGCCACCGATGTTCTCTCTGAAAAGAAGGTCAAAGACCTTTTCACAGAATCAAAGGTCCTAAGCGAAACCGAGCTTTTAAGCCGTGCCAATATCAAGTATGAAAGGTATGCAAACCAAGCTATCATCGATAGCAAGACGAGGTCCCACAGGTCTCGAAAGCAATATCTTCCTAGTGTTAATAAATATCTTGGAAAGCTTGGAAAGGAAATCAAGGATCTGAAAGAAGCAGGTATTTCTGTTCCTTATACAACCTTGGAAACAGCTAATAAGATTTCTCAGCTTCTTGAAAAGGCGGGAGATGCCACCGACAAACTTGACTCCCTGATTGAGCAGGCTAAAAAGTTCCATGGCCGTGAACTAGCCATCTTCAGCCGTGATCATCTGCTCCCTGCAAGGCACAATCTCCGTGAACCGATTGATGCCTTAGAGCTTCTTGTCAGCAAGGAAGACTGGCCGGTTCCTTCTTACGGAGATTTGCTCTTCCACATCATTTAAAACGAAAACGGAGCCTCTCCGAACAGAGACTCCGTTTTTTAGTCTAGAATCTGAACTGGCATGAAGTCGAGGAAGTCTCCAGAGACAAAGGTATAAAGGATTCCGTTATGCCTGCCCTGGATTGAATCATGGAAGTGATTTTCTCCGTGGCAATGGGAGTAAATAACCTGCTCGACATGGTATTCTTCAGCGACCTTCGTAAACAGAGAATCCTGCTGGAGGATATTTGTCGGGGGATAGTGAAGGAACCTGATGAACTTCTGATAACCCGCGTTTTTTGCAGCATCTAAGGAAATCTTTAAACGAATCAATTCCCGGTTAATCAGTTTCTCGCTCTGCTTTTCCTGTGCTTCATCAAAGCCGACAATCGTATTGGTTTTCCGGTTGACGTAGAATGGTCCTTCGAAAGTGAATCCTTTCGTTCCAACGAGTGCATAGTCCTTGTAAACCGCAAAATTATTCTGAAGGAAGAAGAGTCTTCCATTATAGAGTTCGTTTAGCTTTGAAGTCTTGTTGGACGGCCAGAAGTGATCATGGTTTCCTCTTAAAAGCACTTTCTTTCCCGGCAGAGAAAGAATGAAATCAAGATCTTTCTCTGCTTCTTTGATGTCTCTTCCCCAGGAATGATCTCCGGTCAACACCAAAGTATCCTCTTCCTTGACTAAGGAGGAGATATTCTTCTTCGCTTTTTCTTCGTGGTTGACCCAGACTTCTCCGAATTGATCCCTGGATTTATCCGGATTCGAGAAACTGAGGTGAAGATCTCCGAGTGCGTATAATGCCATCCTTATTAGTATAGTCTTGCTTCTATCTCATTTCATCCGCTCTGTTTAAGGATATTGAAAGAAATTCCGTTTCTTCTTAGAATGAGAATGTGAAAAAAGAACAGTATCTTCCTTTAGTTTCCTTTCTATCCTCGTTTTTCCTCTATCTTGGAATCTCGTTTCTTCCCATCCAGAAATGGATTGATTCTCTTTGGATTGTTCAGCTTATTCAGGCAGGAATTTATCTTATCCTTTTGTTCCTGCTCTTGTTCGACTCTCGAAAGCTTAAACTAGCAGAAAAAGAAAAACATCCTTCTTATCTTCTTGTTCTTCCTTTTCTTTTGCTTTGCTGCTCAAACTTCCTCTATGTCCTATTCTTCCGCATATCCCCATCATTATCTTTCAATACTCCAATTTTCTTTACCTCACTTATCCTTGTTTTAGTCAAAGCAGGGATTGAAGAACTTCTATTCCGGAAGCTACTCCTTTCCTTCCTTTTGGATGTAAGGAAAGACAAGAAGTACAAAGAGCTTCTTGTCATCTTAATCGTTTCCCTCTGTTTTAGCTTAAGGCATGCAGTTAACTTCTATGGAAATGACCCTCTATCCGTTGTTTCCCAGATCGGATATACGTTCTTCCTTTCGCTCTTCCTTACCGGTTATACCATCTTATATTCTTCTCTTCTTCCAAGCTACTTCTGCCATCTCCTATTCAATCTTCTCAATAACCTTCTCTTTTCATCCTTCTATGAAATTGAGATCAATCCTTCATATATTCTCTTTTCAATTAGGATCGGATTCCTTCTTTTCCTTTTCTATCTGCTCTTTGGACTAGTAAAATATAGGAAAACAAAGAAGCATGCTTAATCTTAGTTTTGATTTATACCCTTTCCTTATTGCTTTCTCCATCCTTATCGATATATTCCTGATTGAACTCTACTTCCGGAAAAACGGATACAAAAAAGAGAATGCCATCGCTTTTGAACTCAATCTTGTCATTGCTGCCTTCAGGGGTGTTGTCGGAGGAATCCTAAGGCAGAATCTTTATGATTTCATCGAAAACCCGCATACCTATCGTTTTACTTGGGCAAGGACTTTTTTCGGAGGCCTGATTTTTGGAGCTGGAAGCTTTCTCCTTGGTTATTTCTTCGTTATCCGGAAAAAATATCCAAAGTCGATTAATCCGATTCTTTCTTTAGCAGGTGCCTTAATTCCCTTAAGCCATGGAATCGGAAGAATCGGATGTGTGCTCGATGGATGCTGTTATGGAAAGCCAATACCGGAAGGATCTCCGTTTGCTTGGAGGGGGATCAAATTCCATACCACCTCAGTCAAAGTCTATCCAACAAATCTCTTCGAATGCATTTTCCTTCTCCTATTAGCCTCTATCCTTCTTTATCTTGTCTATCAGAAACATAGTAGCTATACCCTTCCTATCTACAGGATCAGCTATGGAATCTTCCGCTTTCTGATGGAATACCTAAGAGGAGACCACCGGGGCAGTTTCCTGCCTGGAATCAGTCCTAGTCAGTTCTGGGCACTTCTTCTCCTTATCGGAGGACTTGTCTACCTTATCCTTCTTATCATCAAAAAGAGAAAACAAACAAAGAATTAATACTAAATTAAAAAATCTTTTGTGTGCATTCAAGAGATTGTTGTTTAAAAATTACCTAAAACAGATTCTTTACATCAGTCTATTTGATAAAATTTCCTAGACAGCTTTAAATCCGATTTTAAGGAGTCTCTCGCACATCTGACGGAAGCGGGCTTCTTCTCTCTTGTGCAAGACCTCTTCTTCCGGTTTCCTTTTTGGATTCACACTATCCCTCTTGACATATTTTGAGTCTTCTGCCGTATGAAAGTAAAAGCCATCTTTTTCATCTTGTTCAAAGGAAGTATGATTATAGAAAAAACTGCATTTTTCATATTCATCAAAGGACTTTCTGTCTTTAGATACAATATATTCCTGGAAGGAGATAGGTTCGTTTTCATCACAATATAAAGGTCCACGAGGAGATACGAGAAAGTATCGCCTGTAATCTCCTTTGTCCCAAATGCCATATACATTAAGAATTCTGCTATGATCAACCTCGATATACCCATCCTCCACCATAACATAAATTGAACCGGCCAAACGAAAACAATTCATGCCACAGAGTTTCTGACAGTACTCAACATAAACTGGTTTTCCATCAATTAGATGATATTTCCAGTATTCGTGGTGTTTTGGCTCTTTATCCAGGAGTTTTCCAGGCTTATATCGTTTGCCTTTTATATTCCAGTAGAAGAATTCATCATATCGTCCGAAACCAGGAGGAAAATCCAGTAATCGCGAGCAGACTTCGTATAGGACCTCATCATTTTTAAGGCTATGGCATTCTTTCCAAAAGTCTTTCTGTCTGTATTTCAGAATCAGGTCTCTGCCTTCCTGATCCAGCTTTTCAAAATATTCAAGCTCAACCATGCTAGAAGGGTGCCTCTTGATTCAATACCTGAAGAACACAATATATATCAAAAAGAGCATAGTATACTTCATTTTCAGGATTGCCTTTAATCCAAAAGCCAATCTCGTAAGCAGATACAATTTCGTGATTGACGGCCCGAAAATATTCACGGGTATGGATGTGGCGATGCAGCTCATATTTGAGTGGAATTACATTAGGAGGTGTATAAATTTTATTGTCACACTTTCCAATCCATACATGACGAGCAGGAAAAGCGCGGAAATCATGCTGGGCTATGATGTGGTGCTTTTCTGGGTTACGATTTCGGCGAATCCACTTTGACCAAGAAGTCAGAGTTACCAAAGAGGTGGTAAAGATTATGATTTCTCCCACTTCCTTAATAGCTCTATAAAGGTCCCACTTTGTTTTATCGACAAGTCCAGTAGAAAGCACACTGGAAGGGAAGTTCTGTCTGCTATAGTCCATGACCGCTTCTAACAAAATGATGGCTAGAACAGCCAAGGCAATTCCGGCAATTGCTTCGTAGATCGTGGCTGCGGCTACCTCCACTGCAAGACATCCACTTTTATCTGAAAAAGAGATTGGATTGTCCAACGCGTAGACATATAGATTATAGCAAGGATCATTGAGTCCATTTCCGGAAATCCGGACTAAATCATCCCGAGAAATGAAACGCCTCAGAATGGGAGAGTAGTATCTCGTGGATAGGTAATAAAGTCCCCTGTCCCAATCGTAGACATAGTCCTTATAGATAATCTGGTTCGCTTCAGCCAGCCCTTCATTATAAGCATAAGCGACTTCTGGCACCCCCCAAGTAGAGTAGGAATACTCTACTGCTCTTTCTCCATGGGAATCCACTAATCCTTCGATGTTTCCTAATGGATCATGGACAAAGAAGAACAACTTGCCATTGTAGGAAACTGCTTTTGGGATGCCGTTTCCGTCGTAGCCATAAAGGAGAAGGCCTTTTTTCGTCGAATAAGAAACCCTGAGCTTTCCTTCATTGTAACCATAGAAAGTCAGATTGCCGCTATCAGAGAGTTTCAAGGCACGGATTCCGTCGGGGGTGTATCCAAGGCGAATGTTTTCTTCACCGTTGTAGCATTCTTTCCTAAAGCTTCCTGTATCCCAGGAAAATGACCTGTTCCCGTAGTTTTCAAGATTTCCATAATCATCGTAAGACAGCATCTGACCATCAGCTGCGGTCCTCTGGTTCCGGTCATAAGAGTTGGAATAGCCATAAGAATATTCAGTACCAGAAGATGAAACCCTGGAGACAATGTTTCCCGCATTATCGTATTCATAGCGCTCGTCTCCCGTGCCATATATCACTTCCGTAATCCGTCCCATCTCATCATACTGGAACATCCGGCGTTGATTATCAATTCGTTCTTCTATCAGCCTTCCAGCCTGATCATAGAAATAAGTTTTTTCTCCAAAAGGACTGTTGAAGGTTTCGAATCCGCTCTCCCTTTCCGAACTATCCGTTTCAGTTAGAATCTGTTCATTGATGAGATTAGTCTCCTTGGCATCATAGTATCGCCTTTTATAAGTAGCACTATCAGAATCTGTGGAATAATCCGTCTTGCTTTCGTTATAGTCTTCCTTGTCATCTCGGAAGATCTGTTTTAGGCTACCTCCATAGGCAGTAAGAAGCGATTCTTCCTCAGACTGCTTAAAAGAAATGTTTTCCGCTGTCCAGGAAGCGGCATTGCCGTATTCATCCAAACCATAGGAATAGAAAATGCTGTTTTCCGTATCGCTCCTCCCAAGAAGATTTCCGTCTCCATCAAGTTGTGCAGTCCCGTTCCTTGATTCGCTTTCGACAATAACATGGGTATTATCAGGGAACGTGACTTCTGTATTGGTTCCATTTGCGTATTCGTATCTTGCAACATTACCATCATGGGTTACGGAAACCCTCTCCTGTCCATTGAGAAGAACAGAAGTCAAGTTCCTAGCAGAATCATATGTGAAGTTAATTGTTTGATTTTCCGTTTCAATCTTGCTGATATGTTCATCATCAAGATATTCAACCTTGGATTCAACTAAATTATCCTTGTACGTTTGTCTTTTTTCTTTTTGCTTTCGATAGTCTGATTGATTTCGTTTCTGTTTTATAGTGGTATGCTTCGTTTTTCCGTCTTCAGAGGTCGTAAGTCGTGAAACGATTCTACCCGTGTCAAGTTCTTCGTACCCGTTTCCTTCTTCGTAGTCATATCCCCTTCTTGATGTCACTTCCTGTTTCCAATTAAAAGGCTCAATCGTTTCCTGCTTCTTCCATCCGGTACAAGGAAAGAAGATGAGAGAACTAGCAAATAGTCTAGCTGTCTTGTTCTTCGCACTCATAAAAGTACTCCTTGTTTTGAAATGATTTGCATTTGTTAATTATAGAATTATGGATAATAAATGCAATAACAGATTTCAAATGCAGGCTTTTCAGTAATAGGATCCCCTAATCTCGTTGCCACCAAACATTCGGCTTAATCAATTGCAAAAATAATTTTTTGAAGCAGATTTTATTGTTCCGCTTTTTATTTGTCAGACTGATTTGCTTTTAATCAATGAATTTTTTTATCTCATCAAACGTATCGACCATTAAGACACATTGATCATCAAGTCCAGATGCATAGAGATTCCCGTCTTTGAACCCAATGACATTGAATCCGGCAAGACGTGCGGAAATCACACCGGCAGAAGAATCCTCAATGACAATTGCACAACTTGGGTCATTGATTGATAAGCCTAAGGCAAGCTCTGAATAAATCCAGGGATGCGGTTTACTGACAAGCTCTCCCATAGTCCCATACCTTCCCTTTTTCTTTTCTCTTCCACCGGTAACAATAGAATCATAGAAATCCGTAGGTTTGCCAAGCCCAAGCAGAGAGAAAGCAGATTCGATTTCTCCCCTCGCTTTATAGTCAAGGCCGCTTGTCGCTAATCCAACCTTTATGTTTTTGTTTTTCAGAAAGAGAAGGAAGTCCTTTAATCCATTCCGCGGCTTAAAAGCATCAGTTTTCTTTCTTCCACCTAAAATATCAGAAAGTTCTCCTTTTGTGAGCTCATGATACTTCTCAAGCGCATCATGAACCGAAACAGGAATCTTGTATTTGTTCAAGCAATAAGAAAGATGTTCCTGGGTTGTAAACCCAGAAACAAACGGAATGTCTTCCTTGGCAAAATGAAAGGAAGGATTCTGAGAAGCGCTCTGTATTGTTCTTTCAATCCTAGAAATCCAGAACTCTTCGCTTTTCACACTCGTTCCATCCAGATCCATCCTGACATAGCGGACTGGCTTACAGAAAGAGGATGGCTTCCTTTTATAAACACAATTAACACCCCCTTGTTGAATTTCAACAAGAGTATCTTCTTTTTCTTTCTTGAAACGGATTCCGTGTACTTTATATTTCGTCATTCTTGGCTTATTTAGACTTCCTCATCATCCGATGAAGAGTCCTGTTTGTCTTCTTTCTTTTCAGCCTGAGAGGGAATAGGTTTCTTTGGTTCCGTTGGTTTTGATGAAGACGATATCGTCTGGCCCTGTTTCTTGATCTTACTGCTCTTCCAACAGGAAAAACAAATCAAGGCAACAAACACCAATCCTGTGACTGTATAGAGGACCCAAGGACTAAGGGCGTTGCTATTGGTGATGGTCAAAGTAATGGGAGCGCTGATATAGTAAACAACATCCCCGTTGTTTTCAGTCCGATAAGCAACAAAGATTGGAGTCTCTGAGCTTTTCTTATTCGTTTGGACCGAAGCCCCGTTCTTAACCGCACTGCTTGGATTTGCTGGATTGTCGATGACATAAAAATGATTTGCATCTTCATTGATTGTCTCTTCATAGCTTAAGGGTGCAGAGTCAAAAGTCGCCTTAAGAGTGGAAAAGTCTACACTTTCCCCTGTTTCATAGGTTTTCTGAAAAGCACTGTCATCTACTTTCAGATGTTCTGAATTGCTGATAATATTCTCCGTCTGGGAATTTGCGTTCTTAGAACAACTAGAGAAAGAAAGGAAGCAGAATCCGGTGAGAAGAAAAGAATAAATTAATTTATTTTTCATGCTAATATTATAAAGGATGAAACAAGAAAAGAAGCATATGCTTCTCTTCTTCGGAGAAAGAAAATGAACCATATTCTGATTGATCTAACTGACTTAACAGACGAAGAACAGAATCAGGCCGGATTAGGAATAAAATTATTCAAGCACAAGAAGAAAGAGGTTATCCTCCATATTCTTGGAAAAAGTCAGAATCTATTAACAATTGATTCAATGAACGATGTGGAAATTATCGAGTCAATTGAAACACAACATAAAGAAACAACTTTAGATTTTGTTTTCAAAACAGCTGAAGAAAAGAAAAGTTCCTGCATTCTTACTTTCCGGAATAAGACCCAAATGGCAAATGCGGCTAAGAAACGCTTAGAGCTTTCCGCTTCTTCTCCGCTGATTGTTTCCTCTTATCCTAACGCATACACGGGAAAGTTCACTCTTCTCGGTGACTTAGGATACAAAATCAATCCATCCAAAGAAGATTACCTTAATTACCTATCGGAAAGGAAAGCAATCCTAGAAAAGACAAATGGTCAGAAGAGCCCTTCCTCAAAGCTTCTTCTCCCTTCTGGACTAGGCAAGAACGAACTGGCGGAATCCGTTGTTGCCGAAAGGAAGAAAGATTCCTCCTTCCGAGGCGAAATCGGTTCTGTGAAGAGGCTGGAAGCTGATTGCGATATCCTCATCGGAGATCCCATGGTCATTCAGTCCACCATATCTGGAATTAACCAAGGCGTCACTATCTACAACGAATATCTAGAAAAAGGAAGGGATACATCTTTCCAGTTCAAATTTGGTGGTCTCTTCATCAAAAAGCTCAGGAACAACTTCAACGCCTCCGTCGACAAGAAACTAACTTCCGGAGGCAGGCTTCTCTATGGATACAAAAAAAATATCGTCCTTGTCCGAAAGGATACGACTCCAAACGGGATTGCTGCCTGTCTAAACCTTGCCTATAACACAAGGGATTTGGTCGGATAAACAAGAAAGCACAAAAAAAGATTGCCAGAGGCTTGGCAATCTTTTTTTGATGACGAATTCCGTTTACTTCTTCTTAAGGTATTTGATGCTATCTAAGCAGACAGCTGCCCTGATGATGACACCTTTGAAGATGAATTGCCTGTTCGTATCGATCTTGCAGACCGTAAGGCAATAGGTCAATGCAGTGAAGATCAAAGTACCTATAACAGCGCCTTTAACTTTTCCGATACCGCCATTGAAGGAGATACCGCCAACAACGCAGGCTGCAATTGCATCAAGCTCGGTTCCAGTACCAGTAGAAGGATTGCCTAATCCAACACGGGTGGCTTCGAAGAAACCGCCAAGACCGTAGAGGACACCAGCCATGATGAAGATTCCCATCGTGACCCAGAAGACATTGATACCAGAGACATTGGCTGCTTCTGCGTTACCGCCGACCGCATACCTATACTTTCCGAATTTTGTTTTATTCCAGATGAACCAGACGATGGCAATGGCTATGGCCGCATAGATGATAAGGTTGACAGAGTTCTGTCCTTGAATCGACTTTGCCCAGGTGGATTTCCTGTTGAAGGCCGGAGTATCGGCAAAGAGGACCATCCTAAGACCGAAGGAGACAAGCTGAGTCGCAAGAGTCGTGATGAATGGATGCCTCTTGAACTTAGCAGTGAAGAAACCAGCAATCGAAGTGAAGAATACACAAGCAAGAATAGAGACAAGCCTTGCGACAATGAAGGAGCCTGCTAAGCCCCAGTGTGTAAAGTCTAAAGTTCCGTATCCGACAGACTGATTGAAGTGATAGGTCTGCTGAGACCTGATCAAGCAGACCAAGGAGACAGACCTTCCGGTCAGACGTCCAATAGACAAATCCGTACCGGCAATTAAGATCAAACCAGCAACACCAAGAGAATAGAAGACCTTGGTGGAGGACTGTCCTAGGATACCAATCAGATGGTTCCTCGATAACAGACTCGGTTTCCTACAGATGCAGATAATAAAGAAGAGCAGAAGGACAAAGTAAATGGCATTACGGAGGAAGTAGTCACTCGCCTTAAAGGTATAGAGGTAATGACGATATTTGAATTCAAACCTTTCTAAGGGACTATGCTTATCAAAGCGGACTTTGCCTTCATATCCGTATTTCTCCATGTAAGCCTGGAAACGGGCGTCTTTTGCTTTGGAAATAGCATCATCCCGGTTGTTTTTAAGTTCTAGGGACTTGGCCTTGAAGGCAACTTTTTGGGCATGAAGTTCGACTTTCTGCCGTTTCTTCCTGTCTTCCAACGGCTCATTGTCATTCGGAGTCCTTGCCTTGATAACAGCAATCTTCTTTGCATTTTCACCCTTAAGTTCTTCGTAAGCATCCGCATATTCCTTACGGGCAGAGGCAATCAGCGATTTAGCTTCCCTTGTTACCTTCTGATAATACGGCTTGAAGCTAGCAGAGGATTCTGCAAGTGCCTTTTTGGAAATCAATCGAACTTCCTCTCTTTTCTCTTTTTTTATCTGGGAAGCGATTTCTAAATTCTTTTTGTTTTCCTCAAGCCTAGCCGCTTTCGACTCATCATCAATCTGCTTATTCAGCTTAAGCTGTTGGTTTTCGTTCCGGATAGCACGCCTTTTTGCTTCGCCATCTTTTCGAAGCTCGGTTAATGCCTCAATATATGTGCCAAAATGCTCATTTGTTGAATACGGACTATCATCCATTGCAGACAATAAGTTTTCGTTTGCCATTGTGTATCTCCTTTCTCCTTACAAATATTTTGCGCAGAGCTTCCTGAGTTCTGTCTGATTCGTACTCTTCGTATCGACAATGCCAGCCATTCGATAGTTGGACATTACCAGAATTCGGTTCGTGACGCCGAGAATCTCAGGCCTTTCCGAGGAAACCATGATGACAGACTTTCCTTGATTGGCGAGAGAAATCCTTAATTCATAGATCTGATATTTGGCCCTGATATCAATACCGCGGGTAGGTTCATCTAATAGGAAGATATCCGGAGTGCGTTCCCTCCAGCGTCCAATGATGACTTTCTGTTGGTTTCCACCGGATAGCGAAGAAATCTTGTCGTTTTCATCATTGCATTTGGTGTGCCTAAGAGAGATTTCCCGTTTAGCAGCATCACGCCTCATAGCATTGGACAAAATTCCGAACTTCCTGTATTTGTCAAGATCAGCGATACAGGTATTAAAGGTCAAGTCATCCCTTGGGAAGAGCCCCTGAACCTTACGCTCCTCAGAAACGAAGGCAAAGTTCGCTTTCCTGGCCTCACCGGCATTTTTGAAGAAAATACGTTTTCCGTTGAAGAAAATTTCTCCAGTAGCAATCGTACGGATACCGAACAAGGACTCCAAGAGTTCCGTACGGCCAGCGCCTACAAGACCATAGATACCTAGAATCTCACCTTTTCTTAAGTTAAAGGAAATGTCTTTGAGATATGGTTTGTATTTTGTTGAGAGATTATGGACAAGAAGAATATCTTCTCCAGGTTTATTTGTCATCGGTGGGAAACGATTATCAAGGGAACGTCCGACCCTTGCCTTAACAAGGATGTTCAAATCCGTGTTCTTGACTAAATCCTGGAGAGTGACTTCTCCATCCCGAAGAATCGTGATATCATCGCAGATTTCGTAGATTTCATCCCTCTTATGCGAGATGAAGACAAAGCTGATATTCTTTTCTTTCTTTAAGCGGTTGATGATTTCAAATAGTTTTTTCACCTCTCGTTCCGAGAGAGAAGAAGTCGGTTCGTCTAAGACAATCACCTTTGCATTGTAGGAAACAGCTTTGGCAATCTCTACCATCTGACGCTGAGAGACTGACCTAGTTCTCATGATTGTCTTCGGATTGTAGTTCCTGCCAAGATCGCTGAAGAGCTGAAGGCACTTGTAATACCTTGCGTTTTCATTGATGATGCCGGCACGTGTCCTATAACGTCCTAAATAAATATTGTCGATGATAGACCGATCCAAGCACTGGTTCAGTTCCTGATGAACCATTGCAATACCATTTTCAAGCGCTTCCTTAGGCGAACTGAAGTTGACATTGACGCCATCGAGCTTGATTTCGCCGGAATCCCTGGAATAAATGCCGAAGAGGCACTTCCTCATCGTGGATTTTCCTGCACCATTTTCGCCCATAAGACCCCTGACAGTGCCAGGACGTACTTTTAAGGAAACATCTCTCAAAACATGATTTTTTCCGAAGCTTTTGGAAAGGCCGGTCATTTCCAGAACATACTTTTCCTGTTCCATTGATTTCCCTCCATTAGTAACAAAATAAGGATTGGGGGCAAAGAGCCCCCAAATCCTTTTTAATTCGAATAACTGTTAGGTTACTTGCTTGCCTTTTCCTGAGCAGTCAGGTAATCGACAATCATCTTGCCCTGGACTTCTCCGCCTTGGATGGCATCGAATCCGACATAATAGATATTAGTGAAACGCGAATCTTTCCTGACCTCAGTATCGACTGTGTTGTCAGCCTTCGTTGCCTGACGGTTATAGAAGATAACCGGCTTCTTGCACGGATTGGCTGCAGTAGCGCCTTCGACAGTGGCAACTTTATCAAGGTAAGAAGAGGCAGCAGTGGTCTTGACAGTATTGAGGATGTAAGCATCATACTTACTAGTAATCTTATCAAGAACAGAGCTATCGGAGTTGCCATCACCGGCATTGCTGTCGTTGATGTCCCTGTTGAAAGTGTCTGCATAAGCATGAACAAGCGGTTTGACGGTAGCATTGAGGAAGGTATCGGCAGAGTTGTAGTAGTTGAGGAAGACATTTGCCTTGGTGGTAACACCAGCCTTCTTCGTAACGCCTTTGTCAACTAAATCAGCAGCACCCTTGCCAGCATACTGATCGACATTGTCTTTCGTAATGGCAAAGTTATCGACAAGATAAGCGTGGCTTTCTGCGTTGTAGGTAAACTTAGAAGAAATCTTTCCATAGTCACCGGCAGCAGTGAATCCACTTGCAATTGGATCAGCAACGCCATCGATGACATTACGGGCAAGCCTTAAGATACCAGCAACCTGTGCAGGAGCGTTCTGATTAACCGTACCCCTGACGCGGCCTTCCTTAATGGCAGTTAAAGTAGTGGAGTTGGAATCGTAGCCGAAGATTGGAGTGCCTTCAATATAGTTGGATGCAGCAACAGCTCCTTCTGCCATACCATCGTTGTTGGAAACGATGAAATCAATCTTATCGCCGTAGGAGTTGAACCATCCCTGTGCGAGAGAAGTTGCAGTCTGGGCATCCCAGGTTGCGCCGGAAGTGTTCTTGGCCTCCTGGTGTTCAATCTCTTTCACGGTGTATTCAGTTCCGTTTAAGGTAAGCTTACCATCAACTGGTTTTTCCGTATTCGCATTCGTCGTTGTAGTTCCACGAGTGTTGAGTGCAGAACGGATGCCAGCTGTACGAGCTGCAGAATCGTTGTGGTCGATCTGGCCGATTAATAAGCAATAATCGAGTTCTTTATCACCGAAGGCTTTTGCAGCATCCCACTTCTTGGCAGCTCCGCCGCAAGAGCAAAGCAGACTAACTAAAGAAAGAACAGAAACAGAAATCTTTTTCATTAAATCATCCTCCTTTTGGATTTTTATGAATTGCTTAGCAAATTTGCGTAAGAATTTTGTTAAGCGTTTACATTCTAGAATATATGGAGAAGAAGCTAAATGCGAAAAAATACACTATTATTTGAATTTTCTCTACTCTTAGATAAAAAAAGGGGTTTCTAGTGTATTTTTTTAAAGCTATTTAAATGAGAAAGCGTTGTCAATCTGTTTCTATCGTATCGAAAGTAATTCTTTTTCCTTCGACAGAAATCGTGTAATCATTCGTCCTTGGATAAGGGAAGTCCGAAGATAGCTTGCCATTCGAAAGCAAGTCCTTGACAATCTTAATGCAAGCATCTGCTTGGCTTTTGCCTTCATTTTTCACAGTTCCGCTCAGGTAGCCTTCCCGAACGGATTCTAATCCTACATCCGTACCATCAATTCCAAAAACAGGGAAAGGAAGCTTGCCCGCATCCTTATCGGTATATCCGTATTCCTTCAAATAATCGATGACACCTAACGCCCTATCGTCATTGTTGGCGAGAACGACTTCGATTTTGCTTCCGAACTGTTCCCTGATGTTTTTCCTGCTCTCCTTAGCACGGCTTCTGCTCCAATTGCAATAAACAGAATTCAGCGTTTCTGTCTTGAAGCCATCCGCTGAAAAAGCAGATAGAGCCGAGTCGCTTCTCTTTTCCGTGTCCTGATGTCCGATTTCTCCTTTGATAAGGACTAACTGGATCTTTCCGTCACCATTTTTATCGTAGACCGGATTCAAGCCGTTTTCGGCTTGAAATAAGGCTTCTGCCATTTTTGCCTGTTCTTTTCCTTCGAAAACAGGATCTGTTCCCACATAGAAAATCTTTCCGTTTTTCTTTCTTCCTCGTATCCTATCGCCATCAAGTGGCTGACGATTGAAGAAAATAACCGGAATGTCCTTCCTTGAGACTTTGTCAATGATTGCTGAAGCAGACATGCGATCCACGGGATTGATGAACCTCCTATCGGGATTCCCGTCATCGATAGCACTGACAATCGCCTCATTCTGCTTAATCTGGGAATTGGAGGCATAGGAAACCTTATAGGAATATCCCGCCTCTTCAAGTCCGGAAAGCAGAGAATCACTCCTAGATCGGATAAACGTATCAGATTCATCGTAGACAAAGACATTGGCAACCAGCTTCTTTTTTGCACAAGAGGGGAGAAGGATAAAACAAGCTGAAACCCTGGCCAAAAATCTATTCTTCATTGTCTTTTACCTCCGATAACGGTATGCGGATTTCAACCTTGGTTCCTAAGTCCGGATGAGATTCAATCCCGATATCCGCTTTATCCCCATAGAAAATATGAATCCGTTGATAGACATTGGCTAATCCAACGCCTTGATGAACGTTCTTATCCTTAAAAGAAGCGAGAAGTTCTTTCTGTTTTTCAGGAAGCCTGCCCCTGCCATTATCGATAATATCAAAAACAAGGAAATCGTCATGAATTCCTCCGCGAACATGAATGGCTGCCTGTTCCCGGGCAGTTTCCCCAAATCCATGAACAATGGCGTTTTCGACAATTGGCTGAAGAATCAATTTGATAATCGGGAGAGATAGGATTTCCGGTTCCGCCTGAATATCAAAGGAAAAGGATTCTCCGAATCGCATCTTTTGGATCTGTAGATAATACTTGACGTGATCAAGCTCGCTCTTTACCGGAATAATATTTTTTCCTCTAGAGATTGAAATACGGAAGAAACGGGATAAAGCGACGATCCTCTCCTGGGCCTGCTCATTTTTTCCTTCGTCGATCCTATAGATAATAGAATCTAGGGTGTTATACAGGAAATGAGGATTGATTTGGTTCTGGAGAGCCTTTAGTTCCGATTTTGTCCTTTCCTTCTGTTCGGCCACAACCTCTTGGGCGAGATCATGGATTTTCTTCCTCCTAGTATTAAAAGAGTTGTTCAGAGACTGAATTTCCTTTGTTCCACCGATATTGTTGCTCTTCTTGACCCTGAAATTGAGATTTTCGACATTTTCCCTCTCTTTTTGAAGGCGTACAAGAGGAGTGGAAATCTGAGATGCGATGAGATAAAACACAAACAGGAACAAAGCAAGGACAATGACAGAAAAAACAATGCAGTTAATAAAGAATTTCTTTTTTGTCAGATAGAGTTCGTTGATATTCGTCACAATTGCAACCCGCCATCTGGTCTTAGGAATCGTAGAAAGAAAAAGGAAATAGGAATTTCCGTTTTCCTGATAGATTTTGTTTCCGATAATGGTCTCTTTGATAATCTCTGGCTCTTTTTCTCCGATAGAACCAGAGGAATAAACCAGATGAAGATCATTGTCGAAGATATAGACATGTCCTCCCTCACCAAGTCTGGTCTCATCAATCCTTGATTCGATTCCAGAAAAATCATAGACAATCTTCAGAACAGCCTGATTCTGTCCTTCGCCGTAAGTAAATAGTTTTGATAAAGAAAAGAAAGAAGCAGAATCCACACGGGAGAAAACATTAATCAAAGGACTCGTCAACGCAGAAGAAAACCAGGGCTGGGCGACAACAGAAGCTGGTAACAGATTATTTTGATAACTGCTGTTTCCAGCAATAAAAAAACCCTGTCCATCATAAAGTGAAATCGATCCAATCGAGGGTGAAAGAAGCCTCGTCTCATCAAAGAAGTCACCTGCCTTTTCTTTGATTGTTGAACTGTTTTCGTTGACAAGTCTTTTCTGAATAGCATCCGATACGTTCACAACATCATTTGTATAAATAGCATAGTTCGAGACCGCCTGTTCCGAAGTTGCGACGACCTGTTCGATATAGGTCCGCTCCACATTACCGGAATAGGTCCTAGAAACAAGGAAAAGCCTTCCCACAAGAAAAAAGACAAAACCTAAGACAAAGGCACTGAAAAGCTCACTCTTCAGAGACAAACGATTATGAAAGCTTCTTTTTCCGGTAGTCATCCGGTGACCTTCCTGTATATTTTTTGAAACAGTGTGAGAAATAGTAGGGATCCGCATAGCCGACATCTCTTGCAATGGTGATAATCCGATTATTGGCATTGGATAAAAGCTCTAGAGCCTTTTTCCTTCTCAAATCTGTAGTAATCTTGGTAAATGACGTTCCATTTTTCTTTAAGATAACAGAGATGTAGCTTACCGAATAGGACAATTCTTTTGCTACATCTTCAACTGAAAGGCTAGAGTTAGTAAAGTTAGCATCTAGATATTGGAGGATTCGCTCATAAGAGGATTCCAAGCCAGAAAGACGCTTGGATTCATTCACTTTGATAATACGATCTGAAATCAGATAATAATATTCGATTAAAGAGGTCGGGGTTTTCGTTCGATAAATGGTATCCCTGATTTCGATATGAGAATCAAAGCCAAGATAGAAGTCATTAAGGGAGATGCATGCCTTAAGCAGAGCATCTAAAATGTTAGAAAGAATGTAGCTATAGTTTTCCTTATATTGAGGAGTTGAAATGCGGAGAATAAGTTTCTTGATTTTCTCTTTTGCTTCCTCCTGCTTTCCATAAGAAAGAAGATAAGTCAGGTTCCGGTACTCGTTCTCATCAACTTTGCCGCCAGTCTGGTTTTCCACGTCTTCTTTCTCAAGATCCGGAAACGAAAAGACCCTATTCTGTCCAAGAACAGTACGGTATTCCAAAGAACGTTTTGCATGCCGATAGAGTTTCCGGTAGTTAATCGGTTGCTTCCTGATATCGCTGACACCACAGGAAACAGAAATCTTGACTCCGCGTTTGACCATAGCAAGAATACTATTCAAAGCCAAATTCAGTTTTTCGTTATCAAACCTCTTATCGCTTTCAAGAAGCAGTACAAGCTGATTGTCATTCAGAAACTGATAGTACACAAAAGACTCGTTTCCGAATTCCTTCTCAATATTTTTCTTCAGAAAGAAATAGAAGAGGTCCTGCTGTTCATATTCCAAATCTTCCTTATCCGAATCAAATACAATGATTCTCTGATAAGGATGATTCAAGTCGATTCCATCTTCCACTAGCTTTCCGCCAAAATTTTCACTAATTTCCTTTACCTTGATTAAGAGATTCAAATCTTCCGACTGGAGAAAACGAGCAGAATCCCTTGCCTTCTGCTCCAGACTTTTCCTGTTCCTGTCCTTATGATATTGGTTATCGAGGATTTCCTTTGCTTTATTCAGAGTCGCAACAAGCTCATCTTTAAAAATCGGCTTTGTCAAATATCCGACAACGCCTAAGGAAATGGCTTCCTTGGCATAATCAAAAGAATCATAGCCGGAAACAATGATGGACTGCAGAAGAGGAAACTCTCTTGTGAAATGCTTGATTAAATCAATCCCATCGATATAAGGCATACGGATATCCGTAATCAGAATATCCGGAGATAAGGACAGGCCGTTTTCAAGTGCATCATATCCATTTTCAAAGCATCCGACAACTTCAAAAGAATCACTCCTTTTGAGAAGAATGGATTTCAGTCGATTCCGGATAGCCTCTTCGTCATCTGCAATGATTACGCGGTACATGTTTTTCCCCTGGTTTGAAAAGCCTTTCTAAATTATTATAAGCAAATTAAATAGCCTTTAGCATCATCTAATAAGTGCATTAAGTAACGATAATTTGAAAATCATCTAATCTTGCCAATAAAAATACACAATATGACAATAATCAGGAAAAAATGAAAGGGCTATTTTATAATTCTACCCGGAGGATTCATTCGATGGATTTGAGAGAATTGGAAGATTCGTTTGAAAAAACATTTCATTCTGGAAGAAAGCCTCGTTGCTATAGGGCACCAGGAAGAGTAAACCTAATTGGAGAACACATCGACTATAACGGAGGGCATGTTTTTCCTTGTGCACTAAGCGTAGGAAACTACGCTGCCGCTGCCGATCGGGGAGATAAAGAAATCCGCTTCTGCAGCGAGAACTTCCCAGAATCCGGGGTTTTATCTTGTTCACTTGACTCAATCAAGTATAAGAAGGAGGACAGCTGGTCGAATTATGCGAAAGGAGTCATCAAAGCCTTCCAGGAACATGGATTTGAAATCCCTCATGGATTCGATATCTATGTGAAAGGAAACATTCCTGGCTCAGGATTATCCTCAAGTGCAGCTTTGGAAGTCCTGATTGCCACAATCCTCAATGATACATTTTCCTTTGGAATCAGCAGAACCGATATTGCCCGTTATTCACAGGAAGCAGAAAACAAATTCTGTGGAAGGAACTGCGGAATCATGGATCAGTTCGCTTCTGCAAACGGAAAAAAGAACATGGCCCTGTTCTTGGACTGTTCAACTCTGAAATTCGATTATGTCCCACTGAATCTCAAAGGATATAAAATCATCGTAACAAATTCAAATAAACCGCATTCCTTAGTTACTTCCCATTACAACGACAGAAGAAAAGAATGCGAAAGGGCACTATCTGATCTTCAGAAAGAACTCCCTATCCATAACCTCTGTGAACTATCCGAAAAAGAATTTTTGCAACACGAAAACGCAATCAAGGATCCCATCTGCCGTAGGCGCGCCCGTTTTGCCGTAGAAGAAGAAGAACGGACAAAAAGAGCAGTCCAAGCCTTAAAGAATGATGACCTCGTTTTATTCGGGCAGCTTATTAATGCTTCCGGGGATGGGCTAAAGAACGACTATGATGCAACTTGCAAGGAGATTGATATCCTTGTCGAAGAGGCACGGAAACAAGAAGGCTGCTTAGGCTCCCGGGAAACCGGAGGGGGCTGGGGCGGAAACACGATTTCCATTGTCAAAGAAGACAAAGTCGCCCAGTTCAGGAAGAACGTGGAAGACGCCTACTTTGAGAAAACAGGCCTTCATGCCGATTTCAATCCGCTTGATGTCGGAGACGGAGGAAAAAGACTTTAAATGAATATCCAATCGAGTATAAAAAAGCTTGCCTGCTACGCGTTAGAAAAGCAGCTGATTACCGAAGAGGAATATTCCTATAGCATCAACCTCCTTCTTGATGTACTTGATTTAGACGAATTCGGGGATGACGGGAAAGACTATAAGGATGTTTCTCTCGAAGAGACACTAGATGAAATCCTAGACTTTGCTTTTGAAAAGAAGATTATCAAAGAGAACAGTGTGGTCTATCGTGATTTATTAACAGCTAAAATCAGGAACTGTTTCACTCCGCGGCCAGATGAAGTTATACGCAAGTTCAAAGAATTAGAAAAAATCGGTTCTGAAAAGGCAACTCATTATTTCTACAATCTTTCTATAAATTCTGACTATGTAATGTCCTATAGAATCAAGAAAGATCTTCATTGGAAGACTGCTTCTCCATATGGTGATCTTGATATTACGATTAATCTCTCTAAACCAGAGAAAGACCCGAAAGCAATTGCAGCCGCGAAGCTAAGGAAGCAGACTTCTTATCCGAAGTGCTTCCTTTGCAAGGAAAACAGGGGATATCGTGGAACACTGACGCATCCAGCACGAGAAACAATCCGCTATATTCCTCTCAAACTATCCGGTGGAGACTATTACCTCCAGTATTCACCATACTCTTACTATCCAGAGCATTGCATTGTATTTAACAAAGAACATATTCCAAGGGTTGTCAATCGCAAGACTTTTGAACACCTAGTCGATTTCGTGGACGAATTTCCGCATTACAGGCTTGGTTCAAACGCAGACCTTCCGATTGTCGGTGGAAGCATTCTTACTCATGATCACTACCAAGGCGGACGATATACTTTCCCTAGGTTCAAGGCAAAAGACGTCTTCACTTTCACTTTCAAAGGATATGAGAACATTCAGGCAAGCTACCTCTACTGGCCTTTATCCGTTATCCGCTTGAAAGCAGAAGACAAAGAAGAACTCATCGATCTCTCCGATAAGATTCTGAATTGCTGGCGAAAATATACGGATGAGAAGTCTTTTGTCCTAGCAGAAACGGAGAACACCCCGCATAATACCATCACTCCGATTCTCCACAAGGAAGGAAAGGAATTCATCAGGGATCTAACTCTAAGAAACAACATCACAACAGATCAGTATCCATTAGGTGTATATCATCCACATCAGGAATACTGGAATATCAAAAAAGAGAACATCGGCCTTATTGAAGTCATGGGCCGTGCTATCCTCCCTTCCCGTTTGAAGAAGGAGAGGGAAACGGTAGCCTTGAGGATTAAAGACGGAAAAGACCTTAACGGAAATCCCGCTGTCTCAAAACACGCTGCCTGGCTTAAGAACTTTGAAAACCGCTTTGACGAAAAAACGACCTTAGAAGAAATCAATTCTATCTTACAAGAGGAAATCGGTCACACTTTCCAGTATGTCCTTGAATGTGCAGGAGTCTATAAGCAGAACGAAGAAGGATATGAGGGGGTCAAGCGCTTCATCAAATCCGTAAATCAAATATAGGCATATCGTTTTCTAAAAAAGATTGTTCTTAAAATAGACGGAAGCCCGAATTCTAGACTGTAAGTAAGACTACAGCACAGCAACAGGATAAATCATTAGAAACAGAGGCACTGTCAATCCGTTTGGATTATTCTCCTGTCTCACTGAAACAGTTCTCGTATTCATTGATGAATTGTTTGAGTTCCACGATACACGCGGAACTTTTTTGTGATTGAAGCACATTTCTTTATTTATCTTCGAGAAAAAAGGTTCTTGGTCTTGCTGTTGCCCAGCATTTTCTTTTTTCTCGACACCGACTGCATGATTTCGAAGGTTACTTGCTAAGTTTCCCTTTAACACTGCCAGCGCTGGTCGGAACACATGAGTCTGGAGAAACTTCTCGTGCAGCCTGCCAAGCATGTCATCACAGCATTGCCGCCTTATCTTTTTGCAAACTTCCTAAAATATCATTCATCAATCCAATGAGAATCTTAAAGCATCCTTTACTATTCTTCTGCCATCACCACATCGGGATAGATCCTTGAACATCTCTGGTTGACCTTAAATTTTTTGGGCATAGCATACAGTCAGATAGCTGCTGCACTTCTTCTTCAATTCGTATTTCATCTGATGGGCCTCTCCTACGCTTAAGACATTCGCCGATACCTAAGGTACTAATCCTCTAAAAGAATCCTCTAAAAGCCACTGTTTTCCAAGTTGACCCAACGAGGGAGGCTAATATGACAATCTTTTTCTTATCAGGCTATATAATATACAAAAAATTAATTTTTTTGTCCTTGAAAACGTCTTTGGCGTAGCTTATAATCACAAAAAGAAAGGGGTTTCATCTATGAATAAACTAATATTATCATTTTTATCTTTCCTCTTCCTTACTTTTCCGAGTACACGTGTAGATAAAAAGTTTAATTCGAAAGGCGAAGGGCTTTTTGCACAAAAGGTCCAGCTTGCAGATGCTACTAAGCCATGTGGGTTTGGCTATGACATATCATTATACTCTTGGTTTGCTTTTTCTGTTGAAAATCAGACTTATTATCTAGCAGACGTCTTGAATCAAACTGTTTTTGACTCAACCCTTTTCGAAATGCGCTTGATTGTAAACGCAAAGGAAAATGACGGAATTCCTCCACTGTATTTAAGTGATTCCAATAGTTTCTGTTTAGAAGTCATTACACAAAGTAACGGAAAGCCAAAAGCAGATTATTACAAATTAGATAGTTCTACAAGCCAGTCGATAATCAAGAATGCTAAACTAGCAAACAGCGGTTCTGAAATTGAAAAAAGACTCACAACTAGCTTCAATTTTTACTTTTCGAATACTTCTTTTTCAAATATTACAACCAATCAGGCATCCAGAGTCCGAAACAACGCAGCAGAACCGAAAATCAATAGCCAAGCACCACTTGATTATTTTTTAAAGACAAAGGAAATACAGAAAACTTATCTTGATTATTCAACCTTTGCCTATCCAGATGAAAATAATCCAACTCACTATAGTCTCGATTCGGCAATTACAGCATTGTTGCCAAAATCAATTTTTACAAGTGAAGGATAAAATATAAAGCAGGCATGGAATGGGGATATTATGTTAAAACCATAAAGAATAAGGATAATTCTTTACTCTCACAAGTCCTTATTTTTGATATTGCTCAATTGAAAGCAACCGATACCACGACCGACATTATCACTATTAAAGTAGTTGAACATTCAAATTATAAATACAGCGAAACGGATGATTCTGTTTTTTACTATGGCCAAAATAATCTCTGCATCGGAAATCCAACATCATCTGGAGACTTTACTTTAACAGTAAGTGATCTTCAATGGAGGCCGAAATTCAATCCAGAAAAAGCAACAGCTGAACAGAAGATGGAAATAAGAGCTAACAGCTCTATTCTAAAATCATACTATTATTATGTCAGCTTTGATTTCAATTGTACTTTTACAATATACAATCCATACTACAGTGAGGTAAGATATGTTTACATCTACGATGCGAGTTTTAATGAAATCAAAAACACTAGAATGTGGGATGACACGATGCTAACTATAGAAGCAAAATCAAATGAAGTCTTTATCATTGGATTAGAAATCTATTCTCCTCTTTCTTCTAGCTACATAATGGAGCTTACTATTACAAAATGAAAAAATAGTGAAAATATTAAGCTATTGTTTCTCTTTTATCCTGTTCCAGTCGTTACTTTGGGTTACAATATTCGAAACTTCGTGTATCAATGATAGTCGTTACTTTGTGGATGAAGCCTGGAAATGGAGCGAAACAATAAATCAACCCTATTTTAACATCGAAGGAAAGAAAGAGGTCTTATCTTCACTTGAGGATTCTTACCTAATTTCTGTTTTTGGTCTTCCCGGAATAATAGGGCCCGAAAACCAGTACTTTGGGCATTACTTTGCTTCCCCGATTACAGACAGCCTGAAAAGCGAAACCGGCTTAGTCGAAGGAAACTATCCATCGAGCGATAATGAAATCCTTGTTACAAAAAGGTTCCATAGGAGAGAGAACTCGGAAGATCTGCCCGTTATCGGTAGAAAGATAAAATTTGAACAGCATGAATATTCTATCAGTGGAATTCTTGATACCCATATTCGCTATGACCTGATTCATTTAGAATCGGGGAGCAATTACGATCCTAATGTAAACTACCTCGATTATTCTTTTATTTTCACAGAGAACGAGTTCGATCGCCTTTTTGTGCCCTGTGCCGCCGTTGTTAAAGTCAATTCCAAGAAGCAGCTCATATCTTTGAATAAAAGAAAGAATGTCAAAATCGTTTATTCAATTCAGATTCCAAGCCAGACAGGACCGCTGTTATGGCTTCAAATTTCAGCAGAAAATATTCTTCCCCTTGTATCTGCTCTATTCGCCGTTGCCTATCTTGTCGTTTACCTCATTACAAAGCATAAAGAAGCGTACACTCCATTTAGCATAAAGGAAGCAGTTCTTTTTTCTGCGGCTTTTTTTGCCTTGAATTTTGTTTTGGTTTTGATCCTTGACATTATAGGAAAGGAAAAATATCATGCTTCCACCTTCTATTATAGTCTTGGTATCACTTCTTTACTTATCCTTGCCTTTTTGATTCTAGCTCTTCTCGTCAGGCATCTTCCAAAGATCATCTATGCCGTGAAAGAGAAAAGAAAAGCAAAATACTATCACTACGATTTAAGGAATCTCGATCATTAGACACAAAAAACGGCTTAGGATGTTAACCCTAAGCCGTTTTTGACTTTACTTTCCGTATTACCGAGAATTGTCTTTTAAGGACAGGAAATCCCAGCGGACAATACCTTCAAGCTTGAAAAGTTTAATCAGTTCCAGCCTGTTTTCATCGGTGATCGTGTTGATAATCTTCCGTTCTCCGATCAGGTTATAGATCTGTGCTGCTTTCTCGACCGTTTCAATCAATCCGAAAGCCTCATCCAAAGTCTTACCAGCACCATAGATACCATGTCCGGCCCAGACAACAATCCGGAACTGTTTCCTCTTTTCCGCCGTTGCCTGTCCGATACTGTCGGTTCCGCAGAGCATCCATGGAAGAACACCGACGCCTTCCGGATAGACAACAATGCATTCAGTTGACCTCTGCCAGAGAGTGTGCGAGAAGGACTTCTCGTCCAGCGGATGGACATAGGTCATGGCAAGAAGGTTCGTCGGATGACAATGCCTGACTACACGGTTTTCAGGGTCTTTTTCAAGACGGACCCTATGAGACATCAGATGGGCAGGAAGCTCGGACGTGAATCGCCCTCCGTCCTTATATCCCCATAAGAGCTCTGCATTCTGCCCGTCTTCGGCAATTCGGATAATACCTAGATTCGTCTCCGGATCGCTCTCGACGTTTTTCAGGTATTTTCCCGTTCCGGTTACTAGGAAAATCTTTCCGGCAAGAGGTTTAGCATCAAGAGAAGAGCGGTTAACGCCTGCAAAAGGAATGACACGGATCACATGGTTGAGATCAAGGTATTCTTTGATTTCTTCTTCTTTGAGAAGATAGGAGACATTGCCTCCGTTGCGTTCATCCCAGCCAAGACGATACCTGTTGGAACAGGTCTTTTCGAATTCGACTAAAAACTTAGCAGTTAAAATATCTTTCATTTTATTTACGCTTTCCGAGGACTTCTTTTTCATACCGCATCGCTTCCGTATAGTAATCATCATCTAATCCCTGACGAAGGAGATACTCTTCCCATAAAGCAGAGAAAGGAAGCCTCTTTGCTCTTTCCTGGAGGAACATCAGCTTCGTGAAATCAGCCTTGTCCTGTAGTTCCTTCCTCTCCTCATTCGGAAGAGAGGCTGCAAACAGAAGAGCTTTCTGCCTAGAACGTTGTCCGGTCACCCAGGCAACAATACGATTGATGGAGGCATCGAAATAATCCAATCCAATGATAACCCGGTCATCCGCATTGTTCCGGATGATTTCCTTAGCCACTTCCTTCAGTTCATCATCAAAAAGAACAACATGATCCGAATCCCAACGGACTGGACGGGAAACGTGAAGAGCGACTTTGTCATGGAAGGCAAGAAGAGACGAAATCTTATCGGAGACATATTCAGTCGGGTGATAGTGTCCCCTATCCCTTAAACAGGAGATGCCATTCCTTGCCGCATAGTTCTGATAGAATTCGTTGCTTCCGACCGTGAAGGATTCCAGACCGATACCAAAAGTCTTCGATTCCACAGCAGGAAGGACATATTTCTTGTCATATCCAGAAGCAAGAATCTCATCCAAGGATTTTTTCAGTCTCAATCGTGGAGAGAGACGATTGGCAGGAACGTCCTTGTAACCATCCGGAATCCAGATATCCATCAAAGACTGAGTGCCAAATGCTTTTCCTAATTCCTGCGTAATCTTCAGACAGGCAATACCATGACGGACCCAGAACTCGCGGACCTCTTCTTCTGGAGAAGACAAAGTCAGGTTATCTTTGACCATCGGATGAGAAAAATAGGTCGGATTGAAATCCAATCCCTGAAGTCCGATTCCCTTTCCGAAATCAATCCAAGGTTTGAAATACTCAATCGTGTACTGATCCCGGTCGACCTTTCCTTTATCTTTGCCAAGCAGAGCATAAGAGGCATGGAGATTAAGACGTTTCACACCAGGCCTAAGAGAGAAAGCTTCTTTGATGTCTTCCCTCAGTTCCTCAGGATTTCTTGCCCGTCCCGGGTAATTTCCCGTGGTCTGAATTCCACCAGCAAGAGAGTCAGAACCATCGAATCCTAAGACATCATCACCTTGCCAGCAATGCACCGAAACCGGGATTTTAGAAACGCGTTCCATCGCCTTTTCCGTATCAATTCCGAATTCGGCATACTCCTTCTTCGCATCCAGATAATCTTTTTCAATCTGTTCTTTATTCATTCTTATTCTCCTTTCCGAATAAGGTTAATAAACTTTTTGTATTTTTCATCCCAGATATGAACTTCTTGAGGATAATAGACAGAGCCGTCAATCGACTTAGAAATTGCCTGTCTTCCTTCCTCCCTGCTAGAGAAGACACCTAAGGCAATAAACTGGCAGATAGCATTTCCAAGGACCGTCGCCTCGCTAGCTCCGGTCACCACCTTCCGTTTCGTGGCATTTGCAGTATATTGATTCAATACCGAAGCCCTGTTTCCGCCACCGACAACAATCAAGGAATCAATGTTTTCTCCGGTCAGTTGAACCAAGGATTCAATGATATGACGATAAGCAAGGGCCATCGAGGAATAAATCCTCTTCCTCATCTCTCCTGGGCTCTTTGGCTTTTCCTGTCCTGTTTTTTCAAGATAGGCATTTATCTTCCCAAGCCTGTCTCCGGGCGTCTCAAAGCAAGGATCGTCTACGTTCAGCAAGGAAGAGATATCCCCAGCCTGATGAACCCTGTCAGCGATGGAAGATACTGGTATATCAATGCCTTGCTTGCGATAGTCGTTTCTTGTCTCATTGATGAGGAACCTTCCCATAGTATTTTTAAGGAAGCGGATTGTAGAGCCATATCCTATTTCATTTGTGAAGTTTGCTTTATATGTCTTATCGTTCCTCAAAGGATTCTTAAGCTCTGTTCCGAGCAAGGACCAAGTTCCAGATGACAAATAGGCAAAAGGCGCCACCCCATTCGTGCCTAATACTGCGCTTCCAGTATCATGAGTACAGACAGCCACTACCGGGATTTTCTTCTCCCTTCCCCTTGGCAGGAGCTCCTCTTTCCTATATCCATAAGTCTCACCGGGATAGATCATTTTTGGAAAGATGCGTTCTGGAACCCGAAGCAATGAAAGAAGATTAGAATCAATCTTCTTTTCCTTGCGGTTATACAAGGCAGTTGTAGAAGCATTTGTCTCTTCCCTTCTTTTCTCCCCTGTAAGGAAATAAGCAATCAGATCAGGAATCAATAGAAGCGAGGAAACAGAATCAAAATCGATTCCCGATTCATACAGCTGGTAGATAGTGTTGAAATGCCTGTTCTGGATACCTGTGATAGAGTAGATTTCAGAATAGGAAATTTTCGAAAGAAAGTCTTTCTGGCGTTGAATCGTGCTCCCATCCCGGTAACAAGTAGGATCAGAGAGAAGTCTTCCGTCCTTCCCAATCAATCCGAAATCAACGCCCCAAGTATCAATGCCGATAGAAGAAATATCATCATCGGTCAAAAGGGCAGTCTTGATTCCGTCCACGACTTCATTGAAAAGATAGTAAAAATCCCAACAGAGCGTTCCTTGCTCATTCCGATATGTCCGGTTAGGAAAACGATGAACTTCCTTGTAAGACAGCTTCCCTTGCTCTTCGCTGACTACCATAACCCGGCCTGAAGTTGCGCCGAGATCAATAGAAATAACTTTCATTGTCTTGCCTCTGTATTAGAAAGCAATAGAATCGGATTTCTTAGTCAAACACAGATTGAAATCTGTTCTGGTCATATCTCCAACGAATAGCTTCCAGGACCTACTTCTTCCTTTCTGCCATCGATGAGAATATCCGCTTTGGTATTGCTCGGAATCTCAAACGTATAGATGATTTTGTTTCCTTCTTTCTTCCAGGAAGAGGAGACCTTTCCATAGATGCTGTCATAGCTAGCAGATGCAAAGTCAATTCCAGGTCCGACAATCGGATGAATCAAGAAACGATTTTCACCATCGATTTGGATTCCGCACCTTCCCTTAAACAACCATTCCACCCTAGCACCCTTGGAATAATGGTTCAAAGAAGCAATGCCTTTATCAGATTGTGTTCCTTCCCATCCTTCCCAAATGGTCGTGGTATCATTCTTGGCCCTGAACAGCCATCCCGGCCTTTCTTCATTGAGAAGGAGCTTATAGCAGGCAGGGACATCATACTTTGAAAGAACATCGAGGATAAACGGAGTCGAAAGGAAGCCAGTTCCAAGCCGGAAGCGATAGTTTTCAAGCGCTTTGATCAGACGTTCTTTCGCGAACGCAGTATCCTGTTCATTCAGAAGATGGAAATAAAGAGGACGGACTAGATTAGCCTGTCGATCCGTATCCAGCGGATAGGCCTTCGTGTGACGCAAGGCCTGATAGGAAAGCTTGACCTTTTCGGAGATATCCTTGTATCTCTTAGCTAAGTCATCCTCTTTGAAAAGAGCCGCAATCTCGCTCCTGATGGAAAGCCTTGCGGAAGTATACGCCGTCGAGACTTCCGGATGCGGAGAAGCAAAGTCCGTCCATTTGAAACTGCAGACATCCTTCGGCTCGGCCCATTCACCATACGACTGTCCACGGCCGACTGCCCATCTTCTCCTCTTAGGAGAGAGATGAAGCGGCTTCTGGTAAATACCACCCCACTTGCCGATTCTCTTAATCCTGAACTTAGCATACTTTTTCCTCTGTGGATAGAATTCTTTCAGGATACGTTCATCTCCATACCTTTTGTAGAACCGATAAGGGATCAGGATTCCGGCATCTGCCCATCCTACCGATCCATTCATCGGGAACATGAACCAATCTTCATTTGAGAAAGGAACAATCTGACCGAGTTTTCCGCTCTTTCTTTGCTCATCAAAAAGGTCATGCAGATGCTTTCTTGCAAAAGGAGCATAATCGGTAAGATAACAGGCTGTATTGAAGAAAACCTGGCTATCGCCAGTCCATCCCCTGCGTTCACGGGTCGGGCAGTCTGTTGGTACATCAATCGTATTTCCTCTCCTTGAACGGATGGTGTTATGGAAGAAAGTATTGACAAGTTCATTCGAGCAATGGAACTCTCCAACCTTGGGACAGGCAGAATAGAGGGCAATTGCTTGAATGTTTTCTGCTTCTGGAAGCACGTCCCCCGAAATAGAGGCATAACGGAATCCACCAAAGAAATAAGCAGAATGATAGTGATTCATACCATCTTTCAAAACCAGATGGATTTCATGTAAAGGTGTCGGCTTTCCTTTGTAACTGCACTGGATATTCTTAAGAGTAAGTTCTCCGTCTTCTCCTACATACTCTCCAAGGACAATATCAACCTTCTGTCCTTTTTTTCCAACGATAGTCAAATCAAGATAGCCGGCAATGTTCTGGTGGAACATGCAGAGCCTTTTTCCTTTGGGAGTTGTTGTTACCTTCCTAGGGGAGAAGTACTCCCTCTCCTTTACCGGATAATTATTGCTGAAAGCAAAGGGTGCATCCTTGCACTTGGCGATCTTGGCCTTTCCTTTTAAGCTCGGCTGTTTATTGAAATCATAGACTTCTCCATTCCGGAGATCCGCAAAGGAAAGAGGTCCGTCATTCGACCACTTTTCCGTTCCATCGCTTTTCACCCTTGTCTTGGTGCCATCGGCGAACTCGACCTCGAGCTGATAATAAAGCTTGGTCTCTTTTCCGTAAGTGTTCCTTCTTCCTTTCGCACCATTATGGCCTCGATACCAGCCAGAGGCTAACTCTGCCGAAAGGATATTCTTTCCTTGCTTAAGCAAAGAAGTCACATCCATAGCCTGAACCTGAAGGCGGTGATGATAATCGGTCGATCCTGGTGCCAAGACAAAGTCTCCGGCTTTCTTCCCATTGAGGAAAATACGATAGAGTCCGTAACTTGTCGCATAAAGCCGGGCACTCTTTACTACCTTCAGTTCGAATTCCTTCTGGAAATAATCAACAGGGTAATCGACTCCTTTCTTCGGATGGTAATCCCCTGTAATAAAGGAAGCCGAATAATCTTCTTTCTTTAACAATCCCCTCTCAAAGAAATGTTCTTCTCCATACCCTTCTGTTTCACCTTTCTCATCATAGATAGCAATACGGAACATAATTCTTTCCCGGCTATGAAGCCGGAAGGGAAAATCATAATGCATGGAAGAAGAAAGAATCTTCCCAGAGTCATAAGTCCCGGACTGAGAGGAAACAGCCTGAATGCAAAATCCGGTCTGTTTTTCTCCTCCCAAGTCTTTCCACCTGATCCGCGGATGAGAGATTGATAACCCTATTGGATTCTCTAGATATTCGGTTTTGATTTCAATAGCTTTCATTTTCACTCCTAGTCTGCAAGATGGAAGGCTGCCTTCCTCTTTTCACGATGGATTCTTGCTTTTTCCTGTTCTTCCTTCCAGGAAGCCTCTTCTTTCTCAGCCTTTTCTTTCTGTTTCTGAAGATAGGCCTGTTTCTCTTCCTCGCCCATCTTATTGAGTCTAGCTTCTTTCTTCCTCTTCGCTTTCGCTTCTTTATCTGCAAGTTTCTTATCCGAAGCTTCTTTCTTCAGTCTTGCTTTTTCCTTCTTCTGGGCTTTCTGGTCCAAGTGTTTCTGCTTCTCGGTTTCGAAATCCATTCCTTTCTTCTGGCATTTGGCTTCAAGATTCTTAAGGAAATTCTCTTCAAACTCAGCTTCGAATTTTTCGTTTTCCTCTTTTGCTAACACTTCCGGATCGACGTAGACACCGCCATTTGCTTCAACACCTGCTTTCTCAAATTCCTTAATCTGAAGCTGTTTTTTCTGGATTCGTTTCTCAACCGTGATAAAGGCAATAAGAAGAGCACAGATAAGACCAGTGATAGCTTCTAATCCGACAAAGAAGAACGTAATCGTATTCTTGACCGATTCCGGTTGGTTGAAAATCAAACTACCACTTGCCGATTCAGCAGCAAACGTATATTTCTGAACAGACATTCCTTCATAAACACCAGCTGTCTGATAGCCTTTCAGAACAGCTTCCGTCGTACCCTTAATCTGAACAGGAGCAAGATAACCTGCCTTGGAAATGCCGAAATTGAAGATACCCTGGGCAATACCTAAAGAAGCTGTGGTGATGACCGAATAGAAAGAGGTAGCAAAGCCATCGACACGGAATCCGTTCTTCCACTCCTCATGATCAAGGATATCAGCAAAGAGAGCCATAAAGATATAAGAGCTTGGAAGACCGCCGATGTTCTTGATGAACTGACCAACCAAGACCCTATACCTGTTCCGAGGGAACATCCAGCAGATAAAGGAACCTAAGGCAAAAATCAAGAAACCGACAACAGTGACATTCTTCTTGCCGAATTTCCGGGCCAAAGGCCAGACAGCAAAGATACCGATACCCCTAGGAAGACCGCCCAAGACCGATAAGAGAGTCTGAGTCCTGCCATCTTGGTAGGTGCCTAAGACATAGTTGCAGTAATAGACAAGAGACTGATTCTTCAACTGGGTAGCGATAAAAGAGACACAAGTGTAAATCAAAAGTAAGACCCTGTACCGATCGGTCAAAACTGCACGCCTTTGAGCAACAAAAGGAACCTTTTTTGTGTTATCCGAAGAACGTTGTTTTTCTTCCGTAATACGTTCCTTGGTAAAGTAATATTCAAGAAGAGTGAGAGGAAGAGCCAATGCTGAGACAACGCCCCTAACCAACAGCCAACGGGAAGGCTCAGCGGCTGCCCAAGGCCTGATGAGCCTTGGGAAGACAAGGGCAACAATGATTCCAGTTGCCATAATTGTCGAAATCTGGGTAAAGACAGAAAGGCTGCCACGTTCGATTGTATTACGGGTAGAAAGAGGAACCATCCTGGAATGAGCCCTATTGTAAATCGTATAGGCAAAACTATAGAAAAGGTTGTAGCTAAGCCTGACCCAGACGATTTTTCCTGTTTCATTGCTTGGCGAAACAAATAGAAGGAAACCGAAAATCGGGACAAGGAAGGAAGAAAGAAGTATCCAAGGGCGTGCTTTTCCTTGTTTTGTCTTTGTCCGGTCAATCCTCCATCCCATGAAGACATTGGTCAAGGCATCGATAATCTTGGAAATGATAGGGAAGAGCCTGAGGAAGAGACCTCCCCAGACCGTCGTCAAGCCAAGGACATCGGTATAATAAACATTAAGATAGGTCCCAAGAACACCATTGAGAAGTAAGGCTCCCCTAGGCCCTAATAGATAGCCAAGCCACTTTTCTTTTTCCTGGACATGGTTCGAGTGAATACGGGATGAGAACCTTTTTCCCGACAACGCTTTCGTTTCTGTTTTTTCCATATTTGATTTCCTCTTGTTATTTCTCCGACCCATCCGGATACGGATAAGGTTTTTCCTTTTTCAGGAAATAGTGAATTCCTTTGAAGATGTGTCCTTGACTCCTATACAGCCTTCCGTACCTGTTATGTTCCTGCCTTATTCCGCCGGATGACATACACAGAGAACGGAGGGAGCTGTTCTTCCTGATATGATAGATGCAATAGCCATCCCTAAGTCCTAACTGATTTTTCTTTCTCATCGACTTTTTTATTTTGCTCCTTGGAACACTCAACCTGAAGAAGCGCCTGATTCGTCCCATGAAGCCATGGAATTCATCGATTCTGGTGTCGATGGTGAGCTTGTCTTTCTTTGTATATTTCTTTACAGGAGGTATCTTTCTTCCAAGAATATATTCAAACTCATCGTTACTTATCGACTTGACATCTCTTTTCATTAGGGATGGGGTTGTTAAAGGGGAATCAACCTTTTCTCCTTCTATGCTAACTGATTCCTTAATCCGGATATCCATCGATGATCTTCCGATTTCAATCTGGTATTCTCCACCTTCAAGGACAAACTTATGCAGAGAGGACTCATAATACTTCCTCCTCTCTGAATCAATTTTCCTCCTAAGGACTTCTTCCTCTCCCGGCTGAAGAAGCTTTGTCTTCTGGTAAGCCTTCAGTTCCCGCAACGGACGATAAGTACAGCTATCTTTCTTGGAAAGATAAGCCTGGCAGACATCCTTGCCTGGATAGTTGCCTATGTTCTTCGCTTTGACAATGACAGATAGACTTCCATCCTCTTCCTTCGAAACTTTCAGATCAGAATAAGCAAAGGAGGAATAGCTCAATCCATAGCCGAAAGGATAACGCCTCTCCTCAGGATGAGAAAGATAATAACGATAGCCAACAAAGATTCCTTCCTTATATAATTCCTGACGAGAATTCGAATATCCGTCAATAAAAGGTATAGATTGCCTGCTCTTAGGCCAAGTCTGGGCTAAGCGGCCACTCGGATTTGCTTTACCAAACAGAAGCTGATAGGTGGCTTCTCCTCCCCTTTCTCCAGGAAGGAACCTATCCAATACGCTTTTGATTCTATTGTCTTCAATCCTTTCCACTGGGCTGCCTGCATAAAGAACAATATTGAGTTCTTTGCCTTGGGCGAGCAGTTCTTTGACAAGTTCCCTTTCACAGTCTTTCCTCTTCCTGTCCGAACGGTCATGTCCTTCCCTTTCGGAAATCTCATCCAATCCAAGGAACAAAAGAACAGAATCATAGGATTTAGCAAGAGCTAAGGCTTTTGTCTTCAGTTCTTCGTTCTTCTTCGGGAAAATACAGGAGAATCCCTGAGCATATTCATAAGAAACCGCATGGGCATCAAAAGCCTGTTTCGGAGAAACCATCTGAATCGGATTCAGAAGAGAAGAACCACTTCCCTGATATCTCCTCTTCTCGAAGAATTCACCAATCACACAGTATTTCTTATTATGATCCAAAGGAAGAGCATGATCCTCGTTCTTTAGTAGGACAGCTCCCTCTAAAGCAACCGAAAGAGAAGCAAGAGCATGTCCGTCTTTATCAAGCTCCTTTATAGGCTCCGTATCCTGATACTTACGAACCAGTTTCTCCCTCCGGCCATAGGAAACATCAATAGCTTTCCTTAGCTCTGGATCTTTTTCAGCATTTTCAATCAGCCTGTTCCGGTTGGCAGTATAGTCACCCGGCCTATCCAAATCCGTTCCTGCCTTAAGAGACTCGATTCGATTATGGTTGGCACCCCAGTCTGTCCTGACGACCCCCTCATATCCCCAGTCGTTTCTTAGCACATCCGTAAGCAGATATTTATTCTCGGCAAGGAAAGTACCATTCACGGCATTATAGGAGCACCTGATAGTCGCAGGCTTGGCTTCCTTGACCGGAATCTCGAAGTTCCGAAGATAAAGCTCATGGAGTGCACGTTCATCAACAATCGAATCCGACCTGAAACGATAGTTCTCTTCATTATTGCAGACAAAGTGCTTCAAGGAAGTTCCGACGCCTAAGTCCTGCGCTCCCTTGATCCAAGAAGAAGCCGTCTTGCCAGAAAGAATCGGATCTTCGCTGATATACTCGAAGTTCCGTCCGCAGAGCGGATTTTTCTGAAGACAGGCCGCTGGACCCAGAATAACGTTGACTTTATAATACCGACATTCCTCCGCCAGAACCTTTCCTTCCAGATAGGCGAGTTCCGGATTGAACGTATTGCCCAGACAGCTTCCGGTAGGGAAAGCAGTCGAGGGCTCTGCTCCGCTAAGTCCAGTAGTCTGGCTCGATGCCGATGCTTTTCTCAGTCCATGAGGCCCATCTGTGATTCCTAAGGCCTTGAGTCCTTTCTGAGGAATTGCATGGCTCATCCAGCTTTTGGACCCTCCTAGAAGACTTGTCTTCTCTAATAATTCTGATTTATCCATACTCGTCTCCTTTTGAATAATTATAGGGTCAATGGAAGCGCTTTTCTTGTGATTCTATTTTATTAGTTGTACTTTTGTTTTGTATTTTTTCTGTTTTTCTTCTTGTTCATCAAAAAGAGCCGGTTTTTTCATACCGGCTCTATAGAGTCAGAAGTTCTGCTGTTTTTCTTCTGTTCACCCAATCCTATCCTATTTTTCTTTTCCCGAACGATACTGATTCGGTGTGATATGGAACTCTTTCTTGAAAACATTCTGGAAATAAGACTGAGAGGAGAAACAAAGGTAATCCGATATTTCCTGGATTGTCTGGGATGTGTTTCTAAGAAGATTCTTAGCTTCCTTCCTCTTCCTCTCCAGAATGAAATCATGGAGAGTCTTCCCCGTCTCCTGTTTGAATTTGACTTCTAGGCGATTCTTCGATAAATAGACTTTGTCGGCAATATCATCAATAGAGATTCGCTGATTGACGTTCTGCTGAATAATCCTGATTGCTTCCCGCGTACTTTTGCTATATTGGTCCTTTCCGCTGATCGAAGACCTTTTTTCCGAATAATCCATGATCCTATGATAAGTAAGATTCTGAATGCTTTCGGCCGAATTCATCCTTTCCCTCTGCTGAAGATAGTTATCCGACAGGGACAACGCTTCTTGAATAGTCCTTCCTCCTTGGATGCAGGCTCTTGATACCAAAGTGACAGAGACAACGAACCTGTTCTTCCTCTGCCGAATCGGTGTCTGGGCAATCGTGCCAGTACGGACAGGCCTTTCGGATTCAAAGAGCCGGTTCAAGGCCGGTAAATCACCTTCCTTGACATAAGACAGCATCTTCTGTTCCCTCTGATAGGTGTTATGAGGATAGATGTTTTCCTCTTGTTCTGTTTCCTTGGCCCTATTTTCCTTTATCTGACTCTGTTCTTCCCCTTGGATAATAACGCTCGAAGGAGAAAGCTCTTCATCATTCCAGATGTAGTTCACCATCAAAAGGGTTCGGATCCTGGCAGTAAGAGGAAAAGAAGACCTAGACGAAAGAGACTGGACGAATTCCGGAATATCGTTGTTGGAAACCCCTAAACGGAAAAGGATTTCTCTCAGCTTCGATGGGGAATAGGAAACCTGAAAAGCAGGGCCGATGACAATCGTCTCGTTTCCTCTTCTGACCCTGCCGTAATAGAAAGAATCCTTCGTAAAGAAGAAAGACACATGGGAATCGCTTTTCTTGACTTCATTCAAATGAAAGGAAAAAGGATCAAAAGGAAAAGGAACGACACTATACCTCTTTTGAGAAAGAATCCCATCCTCCATCCTTCGGACAGGCATACCCGTCAGGGAAGCAAGATTCGTTAGAATATAAGGAAGATCCATGATAAAATTCCTCAACTTTCAAACTTATTTTACAAGTATAAGGAAAGGAAGACAAGAATTGATTTCTATTCCTTTCCGTGCAAAAATGTTTTCGTTATGGATCAATTCGCAAGAACTAAGCTTTTAATCGGGGAGGAAAAGAGGAAGAAACTCACCGACACAAACGTTGCTATTTTCGGACTCGGTGGCGTTGGAGGAGCAGTGGTGGAATCCCTAGCCCGCAGGGGTATTGGCTCCTTTACGCTGATTGATAACGATTGTTTCTCCTTGACGAACCTTAACCGACAGATTTTAGCTGTCTCAGATACCATCGGAAAAGAAAAAACGCTCGTAGCCAAGGAGAGAATCCTTGCCATCAATCCAAAAGCAAAGGTCATTAGGAAAAACAGGTTCTATCTTCCAGAAAACAAGAAGGAAATTGATTTCTCTTCTTTTGACTATATTGTGGATGCCATCGATACGATAACATCAAAAATAGACATCATCAGGGAAGCTAGGGAAAACCATGTCCCTGTGATTTCTGCCAGGGGATGCGGAAACCGGCTAGATCCAACAAAGCTAGTCGTAACTGATCTTTATAAGACACAGAATGATCCGTTAAGCAAAGTCAGGAGACGGGAATTGAAGAAAAGAGGCGTCCGACATCTTACCGTTGTTTATTCGACTGAGCTTCCATGTAAGCCAACCGATGAAGAAAAGAAGAAATACATTGACAATGAAGCAAAAGAAAGACGTAAGGATGTTCCCGGCTCAGCCTCCTTTGTGCCGCCCGTGGCAGGCTATCTCATTGGATATAAAGTCGTTTCGGATATTCTGAAAGAAGGAAATCCAGAAGCAGAATGAAATTGATCTTCGGTCTAAATCCGCTCGCAAGAAAAAGGAGTGCAGATTCTTCCTTTCAGAAAAAGAAACAGAACTATTTATCCTTAATCCAGAATCACCTTCCGGGAACAGAAAAAAGGAAGGAACTACTGATTTATCTTTCAAATTGCTATCTTAAAACTCTGGAAGTGTTATCAGAAGACCCGGAAAGCCTGTCTTTCAAAGAAAGCAAAGATACAATCAGGAACGGAAAACCTAATAAAGAAGCTGTCTTTCTGCTCTTTTTCTTTTTCCCCAATAAGGAATTAGAAAAAGAAAGGAAAGAGTTCTTTTCCGAGCAGGAAAAAGCATTCAATGAAAAGCAGACAGAAAAAGAGATAAATCTCTATAACAGATTCCTTCGAGCCATTTACAAAAAGAATTGCATCCTATCGAATCAAGATGAGATTGCCTTATCCTATTCTTTCTATGACTCTCATAGGAGAGACATTGATAGCGATAAACTTAAAGAAGATAAGCCGTCCTATTTTCTAGAAAGCGGAGGTCATAGGATCAAAGTCATTCTGGAGAAGACCGTCAAGATACCAAAAGAGCTCTATGATAATAAGCACAAAGTCTATTCATTTTATTTTTCTGTCCTGGAATTAAAGTCCACTTCCCCGTATCAAATAAAAATCCAGGTAAAAGACAAGGAAAAAAACTACTTCAGTGAAATCTTTTATCCAAAAAATATCCGTAAACAGATTGCCTGCCCAATCGAAGTACCCGACACGAACAGGACATTGACTTTTCTTTTTTCACTGATAACCGAAACGGAAAAAAAAGAAGTCCAGTTCCGCCAATGGCTAGAATAAAAAGTTTTTAGAATCAATAGAAAAACCTCCTTTCCGTTCCCATATTAGGTGAGACCTAGAATGGAGGAGTTCAATCCACATAAGGTCTTACTCTGATAACCGCCAGGCCATCAAGGCAAAGCCAGGGTGAAACTAAAAAAGGCTGCAATGATCCTCAGGTATGTCCTAGACATACTTTCAGACCTTGCAGCAATAATAAGTTTCATAATTAGTGTAGTCAGTTAGTCGCTGGATTTCAAGGGTCCGATTGACCTTGATTCCCTAGGACTAGCTCTTGGCCTGGCGGCCTCAGTCTTCCTTCACTTTGAATCAAAAAGAGCTGCACTGTAGCACCAAACTACAATGCAGCTAATTTTATTTGATTTCGATTGACCTAATGAAAGAATTATCGCTCTGTCCCGGTGCAAGCCTTTGAATCGTCTTCTTTTTTGTAATGTCTTTATCCGCATCAAGAAAATCCGGAAGTCCCTGCCATGGTTCGATAGCAACATAGTTTCCCCATTTCTCATCAGACCAAAGGGCAAGATAAGAAATGCCGTCTTTATAGACACGGATACCTGAACCATCCGTTTTCACTAAATCGACATACGGGATATTATAGGCATCTAGAATCAAAGTCGGATAATGACGGAAGAGTGCTTTCGACAGAGGAATCCTGTTTCCTTTGCCAAACGGTTCTTTTCCAGTCACATAATGATAGTCCTTATCCCTGGTGATCCGAGTCAGTTTCCTTGTCTTTGGCAAGAAAATCTGATTTCCGGAAATATCGAATTCATTCTCTTTCTTGACCCCAGGAAGCATGAATGCTGGATGAGCTCCCCTCCTGTAAGGAAGAGGCTCATCAGACAGATTCTTTACCGAACGAGAGATAGCAATACGCTTACCCCTCAGGCGATAATCAATTGTCAGAACGAAGTCAAACGGATAATTTTTTCTCGTCTCTTCATTAGATGTGAACTCAACAACCATCTCTTGTTCACTGATTTTTGTTTCTTTTCCTTCCCTATATCGGATAAGCCCATGGTTTTTCCTTTCGTAGGTCTTACCCTTGTATTGATAATTTCCGTCCTTTAGACGAGCGACAAAAGGGAAGATGATGACATCCTGTCCTTGCCAGGAATTTTCAATCGGCTGATAAAGCAGTTCTTGTTTTCTCCGTAAATCATAGATTGAGGAAAGTGCTCCACCCTTTGGATTTACGGTTATAGATATTTCTTTGTCCTGAATTTGCACTTCTCTTACCTCTCAGCTTAATAACATAGCACATTTAAGGTAATTTGAATATAGTAGAAACAAATTTGTAAATAAATTGTAAACTTTTTCCGCCTAATGAAAATAAATATCATTTCATTGTTTTTTCTGAAAAAAACATGAAAATATCTAACAAAATAAGTTTAAGTTTTCATTTTGTTTGAATAAAAAACAATCAGTTAATTGTTAAAGATTCCTTCCAGAAGAACAATAAAATTCGATATTATTTTATCAGTTTCCATTTTCAGATTGCATTTCTTGGTTTTGATTATCTGACTAGATTAAAGTATTTGTTATAGAAACAATTTTATCAAAAAACCAAATTCATTAGTCTGAATAGTTCAGAATTACAATACTGATTTTAGTAAACCAAAAAGCTGGCAGGAAAATCCTGCCAGCTCATAATCAGAAGCAAATGATTAGTCAGCGAAGAAACGGGAGACAAGATCGCGAGAATACTCGCAGGTTTCATCCCTATCGCCGAAGGACATGATTTCACCACCATAGTAGGTGTTGTTCTTGCCCTGCCTGGCTTCGACTTTATCATACCAGCCGTCTTTGTAGTCTTCGGAATAGACATGCGGGAAGTAATAAGGCTGGAACTTGTAAATGACATTCGGCTTGCCATCAATCCTTTCCGGCGGGCAATCGAAGTCTTTCCTGTCCTGATAAGCAAGCGGAAGAGTAGCTTCATAGTCAAGCTCTTTGCCGCCATTATAAGTCTTATGATGACGTAAGATATAGGTGACAATCGGCCTATCGGGTTCATTGACCCAGCGACGGTAGTAGACCCTAACATGACCCATTCTTTCCGGAACCATGTTGTCAACGATATAGTAGGAAACATCCGGATATTTTCCTTTTTCAATCGTCATAGCCTGGGTATCATAACGCTCATAGTCGATCTTAGAGAACAGAGCACGCTCTTCATCCGTGACATCAAGCCATTTATCAAGCGAAAGTGTAGTCGGATTGTTCAGCGGATTCTTTTCGGTTTCAACCTGAAGCGGGCAAGTAATGATCAGTTTATCGAAAACTTCTTCCTTGCCGTTGACCGTAATGGTGACCTTATCTCCACGGACAACCTTCGTGATATCAGAGTTCAAGACTGCCGGATGCCTAAGTTTGGCATTTAAGGCTTCATAGATAGACTGGGTTCCGTCTTTCCAAGTCCAGAGGTTGATCTTGACGAAGTTCCTCCTGGTCTTGAAATCGAGATACTTCAAGACATAACCAGCCGGGATCTCATCAAAGAAACCATATCCGAAAGAAGTAAACGGCTGAACCCAGACTTCGGTAACGAGCGGGCAGCCATTCCTCTTGCAGAATTGATCAAACGGCCTATAAAGGTCTTTCAGGTTCGGGTTCTCTCCAGAGACCGGTTCACGTCCAGGAGTAGCGGCATAGCCCTGGTATTTACCCTGAGCAACGCCGATATGTCCAGTGACATCATATCCTTTGTATTTGGTCTCGAGAATCTTTCCGAACTTCCTAATCTGTTTCTGAAGTTTCTTCCTGTGAAGGGCATCTTTCGGATGCTTGAAGAAATATTTGACAGGAGATTTCCTTGCTTCTTCTGTATTCCAGCGATAATCCCTGCGTCCATCCGGATACTTATAATTACGGAATAAGACCGGTCCATCTGGCTTGACACCGGTCCAATCCCTGATATCTTGGATTGCATAGTAATTCGGAACACCCCTGATTGCACCCATTTCATAACGTTTTCCATGGTAGCTCGGAGAGTGGCATTTTCCACCAACATGGTCAGTGCGCTCAAAGATTGTGTAATTCTGGTAGCCTTTCTGCTCTAAATACCTACCAGCCGCAAGACCAGCCGGTCCACCGCCAATAATAGCAATTCGAACATTCTTATCCATACATTTTCCCCCTTTAAGAATAATTGCCTAAAATATTCTAAAACAATTTTATTGAAATGTAACCTCTTTCATAGAAAAAGTCGTACAATTGAGCAGGGGGATTCCTGAAAAGTGAACAAATATAAGACATTTGTTGAAATACTAGGGTCTAAAGACATCAATAAGATTCTTTTTTCCTATTTTTCAAAAGACTCATGCTGCAATATCAGTTATGGCGCTTTTCTCGATGCCATTCGCTCCTATCCCGAAATCAAAGGAAAGACATTTGCTTTCCTTGGGGATAATAGTTATACTTCGATACTTCTCCTTTTTATTCTCGCCTATCAGAAAAAAACTATTGTTTTATTGAACCCTCTAGAAGATGAGAAATTAAGGAAAGAAAAAATGGACAGTCTTCCCTTTGACGGAAGGATCAAAGGAAACAAAATGATTTCTTATCCGAATCCAAAAGAGAATGATAATAAAGAAGCATACTTCTATTTCTATACTTCCGGAACCACATCGTCTTCTAAAGCAGTCGTTTTGACAGAGGAGAATCTTTGTGCATCCGCTTATAACGGATCCTATTGTCTTCCTCTTTCTGAGCAAGACCGTTTCCTTACTCTTCTTCCTCTTTTCCATGTGTTCGGTTTTGTCTGTGCCCTGCTTTGGCCAAGGCAATGCCACTCTACAATCTGCTTGCCAAGAGGAAGGCGTTACATCGAAGAGGACTTTGCTTCCTTTAAACCAACTGCTGTCTCCTTAGTCCCTCAACTTGCTCAAAGGCTTATCCGCTTTCATTTAATCAACCCGGAGAGGAAAACGGTCTTGATTGGTGCCGGTGACTGCCCTGACAGCATCATTCATCAATACCAGGAAAGAAACATCACGGTTTCCTTTGGCTATGGAAGGACGGAAACATCCTCTGGACTCGCCTTGTCCTTAGGAAACGAAGTAAGAACAAGGACAATCTGCCCAGAAGTAAAAATCAAAATCGATTCAAAGGATAAGGAAATCCTTATCAATGCTCCGACTCTATTAAGGAAAGGATATAGGCAGGATGGAGTTCTGATTCCTCCTGCACTGGAAGATGGATATTACCGGACCGGCGATCTCGGAAGCCTTGACGAGCAAGGAAGGCTTCATCTCATAGGACGGAAAAAAGAAATTCTTGTTCTTCCTACCGGAACAAAGATTTTCCTTCCGGAATACGAGGCAAAGCTTGCTGCTTTGATTCCTGGCAGCGAATTCGCTGTTCTTCTAAGCAAAGAGAATAAGATCACTCTGTACATCCACACAAAAGAAAAGAAAGTAGAAATCGAGAACAAAGTCAGCGAATTCAATCAAGGTTATGCCCGTGGAGAACAGATTGGAAATATTATTTTCTCTTTAGTTCCTCTACCTAAGACAGCAACTGGTAAAATAAAGAAGTATGTATTAATCGAGGAAATGAATCATGATGACAAAAAATGAAATCAAAGAAAAAACAATTCAGATAATCAAAGAAAACCTTCCGGAGTTCAAAAATAGGAATCTTCAGGACCAGACCAAGATCAACACAGCCCAAGGACTCGACAGCAGGACCTTCATCTATGTCAGGTGCAAGATTGAATCTTTCTTCGATATCCACATTCCGGAAAAGAAATGGGCAAAAAGGCAGACTCTTGAAGACAGGGTCAATTCCATCGAAAACGCCTTAAGAAAGAAAGCCTAGTCTTTCCATGTCTCAGCTCGAAGCCGATATCCAAATCCGTTCTTTCCAGGTCGATATCAATAAAAATCTGAGTATTCCCTCTCTTTTAGGAATCAACCAGGAAAGGGCAATCCATCACACCGAAGAACTTGGCTATGGAAAAGAGAAAACCTTAGACAAAGGATATCTCTGGATTATCACAGCCCAGCATTTTCAGGTTACAAGACTCCCTGTCTATGACGAAAAAATCAGCATCATTACCTACCCTGGAAAACAGAGGAGCTTCTTTCTGCCACGATATCTTGAAATATTAGACCAAAACGGAAACAGGCTTGTCAAAGGCACTACCCTCTGGACCTTAATCAAGAAAGACAGCCGGAAAATCCTAGAGCCCGGTGAAATCGGAATCCATATTGAAGGCAGCGAAAAAGGAACTGAAATTCCTCCGTTTTTCTCTGTTCCAGACAGGAAACCATCCCGCAAAGGATTCTATAGGAAAGCCGACTATTCGAACTGCGACTTAAACGGACACATCAACAATACCAGATACGCTGAAGAATGTCTTCGACATATTCCGAACGCTATCGTAAGGAACCATCCGATTAAGGAAATCGGGGCAAAATACAGGAAGGAAGTCCGCATCGGAGAAAAATTCCTTGTCCATTATAACGAGGGTGAAAGAACCTATTTTTTCAAATCCTGTCCATTTTCCCTCAGGTTATGCTTCTAAAAGCTTTTTCTTTTTTCTTGAATACCTAAAAGTACTATACTAATGGCGGTTAAATAAAGGAGAAAAGCATGAAGACTATTCTTGTCACCGGTGGAGCTGGATTCATTGGAGCCCAGACCTGCCTTGAGCTATTAAAGAAAGGGTTTGATGTCGTTGTCGTCGATAATCTCGTCAATTCCTGCGAAGAGAGCCTCAAACGTGTCGAGAAACTCGCATCTCGGAAGCTGAAATTCTACAATGCGGATCTTCGAGATGAGAAAACATTAGATAAAATCTTCTCTGAAAACAAGATCGACTCCGTCATTCATTTTGCAGCCTTAAAAGCCGTTGGAGAATCCTGCCTCAAGCCAATCGAGTACTACGATAACAATATCAATGGAACCATTGTCTTATTGAAAGTCATGAGAAGTCACAATGTAAAAAGCATCATCTTTTCCTCTTCCGCAACAGTCTATGGAACCCCGAAGAAACTGCCGCTTGATGAAAGCTGCGCAGCTGCCTCTTCTCCCTCACCTTATGGAGAGACCAAAGTCAGGATCGAGCGCAGGCTCACCGATGTCGAAAAGGCCGATCCTTCCTGGAATGTAGTCCTCTTACGTTACTTCAATCCGATTGGCGCCGATCCAAGCGGAGAAATCGGCGAGAATCCACGTGGCATTCCGAACAACCTCAGGCCTTATAGGGCTGATGTGGCCATCGGAAAGCTTGACCATCTGAATGTCTACGGAAACGATTATCCGACCAAAGACGGAACCGGTGTCCGTGACTATATCCACGTTGTCGATTTGGCCTTAGGACACATTGCCGCCATCGAGCATTGCGACAAACCTGGAATCTACATCTACAACCTCGGAACCGGAATCGGATATTCTGTTCTGGAAATGGTCCATGCTTTTGAAAAAGCATGCGGAAAGAAGATTCCGTATGTCATCACTGCCCGCCGTCCTGGCGATATCGCAACCTGCTATGCTTCGGCTGAGAAAGCAAAGAAGGAACTAGGATGGGAAGCGAAATATAATCTGGAAGACAGGTGCCGGGATGATTGGAACTGGATGACAAAGAATCCAGACGGATACCAGAGCAAATAACAGATTGACTAAAGCCTCTTGCACCTTATAATAGTGGCAAGAGGTTTTTTATTTATGAAAACAACATTGATTGTCAGGGCTGCTGGAAGGGGCTCCCGTTTTGGGGGACTGAAACAAGCAGCCGCTATTACAGATGATGGAAGAGGAATCCTGGACTTCTCCTGCTACGATGCAAAAAAAGCGGGATTCGATGACGTCGTCTTCATTCTCCGTGAAGGAATCGAAGAAGAATTCAAGGAACGGATCGGTAACCGGATCAGTCAGACAAGGCCAGTGACGTACGTAATCCAAAGCAGGAAAGATAAACCTGCTGAAAGAAAGAAGCCACTTGGAACAGGGCAAGCCATCCTCAGCTGCAAGAATATAGTCAAGAATCCTTTCTGTATTATCAACTCGGATGACTACTATGGACAGCACGCCTTCAAGCAAATCCATGATCATCTGGCACATGCCAAAGATGGAGAATACGCAAGGGTAGCCTATCGCTTAGACAAGACCTTAAGCGATAACGGAACCGTCAATCGTGGTGTCTGCACCATCAAGAACGGATACCTGGAAAAGACAATCGAGACTCTGGATATCGATAAAGACGGCAATGGTATCGCCTTAGGGAAAAAGGTTGTTCTTGCTCTGAATACCCCAGTCAGCAGGAATCTATGGGGATTGACTCCGGATATTTTCAATTATCTTGAAAAAGGATACGAATCCTTCCTGAAAAACGCAGATCTCAGGAAAGACGAATACCTGATCCAGGATGGCATCAATGATGGAATCCAATCCGGAGCGACAGTCCGTGTCTACTACAATGAAGACCGTTGGTACGGAAGGACCTACAAAGAAGACCTTCCTGTTGTCCATAATGCAATCGAAGAACTGATTCAAAAAGGCATCTATCCAAAAGACAAATAGAGAGAGGCGGTAAAACCGCCTCTCTTTTTTATTGCAAGATTGGTTATTCTAAAACACATCGTTTATTAAAAAACATTCACTATCTATTTACAGAAATATAAATTTTTTATTCTATATAAAATCATGCATCGATTTGGTTTTTTATTCCGTTTACGATAAAATATCGTCAAAGGAAACAAAGGATGAATAATAACGAATTACCAGAGAAAAGAACCGATGTTGTCCAAGCGAAAAGCCAGAAGGACGCTCCGAAAATCATCGACGTAAAACCAGAAGATATCCAGATTGTCGATAATGACAGGGAAAGGTCCTTCAAAGAATACCAGGACAACCACATCAAGTCAAAGAAAGAAAGAAGAAGCCGCTGGATTCTGATTTTACTGACCTTGATGGGTTATCTTGTCGGTGTCGGTCTGTTTGCTTCGATTACACGGAACATCTATGAACTCAACCCTATCGCAGGTTATTGCGTCGGTGGATTACTGACTGTCTTCTACACGATTCTTTTTATCCTGATTCTCAGGGATATCTATAGCAAGCATTCCTTTGATTTGGACTTCCATTCGAAGCCGGATTCCAAAAATTCTGAGCACAGAAACAATCGAGTCCGATGGGAAAGGGCAGAAAACATCGTCAACCAAAATGGTGCTATCCATAATCTCTATACAAAGAAAAAAGATAACAACCAGGCATTGGATGAAATCGAAAAGGCCGTCCTGAAATATGGCAAGAGAATCCCATCCTATAAGTCTGCAGACTCCAAGACACTGGCAGAAAATCTCTCCATCAGGAGGAGAAAGAATGGAGTCATCTATAAGAAAGCAAAGGCAATCATCTGGAAAAAAGCAATTCTCTGCGGAAGCCTGACAGCTGTCACACCGGATACCTTAGCCGATGCCGGCATCATCGTCATCAAGAACAGGGAAAGGATCAAAGATATCATCTGGCTCTACGGTTTCCGTCCGAGCGATGGAGAGAGGAACCGAATCAGGGTCAAGGTCATCACCAGCGCATGTGTCGGGCTCGGACTCAGCTCGAGGCCCCGAGGTGCTTCCTTGGCTTCCAAAATTTTCAAGAAAGATTCCAGTTCAGCTAGGGTGCAAAGGCTAGGTTCTGTCATTGACAGGGGTGCTCAGTTCATTGGAAACGGAGCGAGGACCTACCTTCTCGGCCGTTATACCATCCGAGCAAGGATCAGCGAATACAGAAGGCAGGATATTTTCCGCAAGCAGATGGCTGACATCGACGAAAGGTATCTTGAACCATGCGATAGGAAAGAGCTCTCCAATCAAATCAAGGTCCAAGTCAAAGAATATAAGAACGAGAAAGAAAAAGCCTAAGCTGATATTTCTCTGCACTCTAACAAGTTGCTTTATAAATAAACAAATTGAAAAAGGCAGAGTCCGCTTTTACGGGCTCTGCCTTTTTTAAAGTTCTGACATTCTTTTCAGAACGTCATCGATTTCCTTCAGTTTCTGCTCTTTTTCTTCTTCTGTCTCTGCATGCCTGACGCAGTGGCTCAGATGAGCAGAAATGATTTCCTGATTGACGCGTTTCAGAAGAGAGATGGTTGCAAGAAGCTGGTTGGATACATCGATGCAATAGCTATCGTTATGTATCCTCTTTTCGATGCCATCCCTTTGTCCTTTGGCGATGGAAAGCTGACGGGAAATTTTCTTTTTATCCGCCTGCATCTTACTTCTTGATTGATTCGAACTTGAATCCTGCTTTTTCAATGGCAGCTTTGGCATCTTCCTCGGAAATACCGTCAGCAGAAAGAACAACCGCTTCTTTCTTACTATGATCGGCCTTTGCGGAAGTAACGCCTGGAATCTTCTTCAGCTGCTCTTCGACTTCGTGCTCGCATCCGCAGCATTTCCTTCCCGTAACTGCAATCACCTGTTTGACTTCCTGACTCATTTTACTTTCCTCCTATTTTTGAATCATCTCTGGTGTATAACCGGCTTCCTTTACTGCATCGAGCAGCTTAGAATCCGGAACATCCTTGGTTAAATCGAATCCTGCCACCTTAGTTGCTAAGTCGACATGGACATTACAGACACCATCAAGCGAGGCTAAGGTCTCTGTGATTTTATTCACGCAATGGCTGCACATCCTATCCGGAACCTTCCTCTCCTTGTGAGACAAGGTTTTTTCTTTCTCATCCAGTTTTTTCCTATTCAGAGATGGAGGAAGAGGAAGCCTCTGCTTTTTCTTTCCGTCTTTCTCAAGCGAGACAAGGTTCAAACGCAGCGCATTCCTGCAAACCGTGAAGCTCGACAAGGCCCTAGCGACGGCACCCATCCACGGGCGAAGCTTGGCAAGTCCGACTGCTGAGAAGACACCGGAGGCAAGCGGAATCCTGATAATATTATAGATAAAGGCCCAGAAAAGATTTTCTTTGATGTTCCTACGGGTTTTGTTTGAAATCTTGATTGCTTTCACAACATCCCTGAGGGAAGACTTCCTTAAGACAACATCCGAAGATTCCCTGGCGATATCGCTTCCGGACTTCACAGCTAAGGAGACATCGGCAGCCGCTAAGGCAGGGGCATCATTGATTCCGTCTCCGATCCTAGCAACCCTTCCCTGTTTCTTCAGGCTCTCGATCACACGATGCTTATCCTGGGGAAGCCTTTCCGCAAAGTAATAATCGATGCCGACTTCCTCTGCGACTTGTTTGGCTGCCTTTTCGTTATCTCCGGTAAGCCTAAGCGGAGTGATTCCCCTGTGTTTCAGCTTGCCGATTGCTTCTTTGGCTTCTTCCTTTATGGCATCGGAGATACCGATAAGTCCAATCCTCTTACCATCATAGGAGAAACAAAGAATCGTCCTTCCTTTCGAAGAAAGACGCTCGGCTTCTTTCTTCCTCTTTTCATCCCTGTATCCTTCTTCCAGCCTTGCCTTCCTGCTTAAGCCAAGGATTTCCTTTCCATCGAGATTTCCTTTTACTCCCTTTCCAGGCAAAGTAGCAAAATCAGAGACCTCTTTCCTCGGAATCTCCTTCTCCTCACCATAGAGAACTACCGGCTTAGAAAGAGGATGCGAGCTCTTCTTCTCTAAGGAACAGGCAAGAAGAAGGAAATCCGCTTCCTTGATATTCTCAGCAAGAACGACTTCCTTCACTGCTGGCTTTCCCTTTGTAATCGTACCGGTCTTATCAAAGAGGGCAAATTTGATCTGACCCGTGGATTCCCTGGCAACCGCTGTCTTGAAAAGAATACCATTCCGGGCAGCTCGTCCGTTACCAGCCCTGATTGCAACCGGAGTCGCTAAGCCAAGAGCACAAGGACAAGAAATGACAAGAACCGAAATAGCACGTTCCAACGAATAGGAGAGCAACGTGACCTGACCAGAGAAGTTCGCCTCCACAAAGTCTTTTCCGAAAATCATCCATCCTGCAAAGACAAGAAGGGCAATAAGAATAACCACCGGAACAAAGACGGCAGAAACCTTATCAGCCATTCTGGAGAGTTTTGTCTTCGTACCGCTAGCCTGTTCGACCCTGTCTACAATCTGATGCAGAGTTGTTTCCTTTCCGACCTTGGTGGCTTTACAGGTCAACGTTCCGTTCTGATTGATCGTAGCACAGGAAACACTGCTTCCGATACCTTTGTCGACCGGAAGGGATTCTCCGGTCAGATAGGATTCATCCACCGATGACACACCATCAAGAACTACACCATCGACCGGGAACGTCTCGCCTGGACGGACTAAGAAGATATCTCCCGTCTTGACTTCGTCACTATCGACAATCTTCTCTTTTCCGTCGATAAGGAGGCAAGCCTTCTTCGGAGCCATTTTCAACAAAGAGCGGATAGCACTGGTCGTCTTTCCTTTGGAATACGATTCCAGGAATTTGCCAATTGTAATCAAGGCAGGCACCCTGCCCGATGTCTCAAAACTAAGGTTCCTGCTCAATCTCATCAGCCGCCTGGAATTAAAGCTGTTCCCCTGGACCGATCCAAGCCTGAGAAAGTAGATAATCAAAGAATATAGAAAAGCGACACCGGATCCGACGGAAACAAGGGTATCCCTGTTCGGTCCGCCATGAAAGAGAGATTTGATTCCGGAAATATAGAACTCCTTATTGATAATCCTGATAATAAGGGCTAAACACCTCTCCGTGAAACCGATGAGCAATGGACTCTCGCCAAAGGCACCAAGAGGCCAGACCACATGGTTATAGTCCCTGTTGAACCTATAGGCCCTGCTGATGTAAAACAAAGGAATCAGCAGGATAAAAGAGAAAACCATCCGATAGAAAAGATGATTGGTCTCTTGATCCTCGTTTTTTTCCTCGCGGGTTGCCTTCCCTGAATTTTCTAAGGAAGCTCCATAGCCAGCACCCGACACCGCTTTGGTAATCTTATCGGGACTGCAAGGAGACTCATACGTCACCATCCTTGAGTTGGTCCTCAGATTCACATCCGCTTCTTTCACGCCTTTTACTTTGTTGACTGCCTTCTGGATATGGCTGGCACAGGAAGAGCAGGTCCTTCCAGTAATCAAATACTTTTCTTTCTTTTCCATCGAAAGACATCCTTTCTTAAATACCCCATGGGGGTATCTTTGCAATACTATATTCCTTTTCTTTTGAAAAAGAAACAAAAACGATAACGTTGTTGCTCTCCTTGTTTCTAAAAGGGAGAAAATGTAGAATAGCAGAGCAAATAAAAACATGGCTTATAGCATTAGCAATCAGGTTGAACTCCAAAAACAGAAAAGAAATAAGGATATCCTTATCACCATTCTTTTTTATCTAACTACTCTCCTTCTTCCTTCTCTTGTCATAGGAAAAATCTCCGCTTCGGAAGACAATCCAATCAGCATCTTCCGTGGAATCACTTTCAACCCAGCAGAATCCCCGTCAGTCCCTATCTTCATTCTGACAGTCCTGATCAGGTCTCTCCTTCTGTTCTTTCTCTTTTATCTAAGGAGAGACACAAAACGGATACCTAAACTTGGAATCATCGTCTTCTCTCTCTTCGTCGCCTACCGGCTTGTATCCCTCTTCTATTTTCCTTATGGAAAACTCGATTTCGTTGTCCATCCTAAGAACGGAGCCGACGATATCTCCTTGCTCTTCCCCGGCTTCTCCGTTTATGACCGCATCGCTGAATTCATCTATGAAGGACTCTTTGCCCTCTACTTCCTCTTTGTCTTTAGCTACGCAAGAGAACTGCCCACCTTTGCTGAGAAAATCCTTGTTCTCATTCTGAAGGCATTCATTGCTCTCGGAGTCAGGGTAGTCCTCTATTCGGTTGCATTTGAACGTCCACAGATTATTGAATCAATAAAACGAATTATCCACGCAGACTTCAGCTTTTTCACAGATGTACACTCCTTTACATCACATAAAAATGTTGCTGGCTTTTTCATCCTTGTCTGTGCTTTTTCCTGCTTAATCCTCTTCGGAAGAAGACCAAGCTACATTTATAGGATCATCTACTTCATCATGGTTCCTTACATGATCATTCTTCAATCAAGAACATCGCTTCTCCTCCTATTAGTCTGCGGATTCCTCTATGGACTTCTCTATCCGTTCTTCAACTTCAAGAAAAACAAGGGATATTCCGTTGCACTGATAATCCTCACTGCTTTGATCTTGATAGTCCTAGTCTCGACCTACATCATCAAGGCAGATAAGATCAATCCAAGGATCAAAGCATTCTTTGAAAAAGGAACCGTCGGAAGCCGCTTCACATTAATCACCACGTCCTTAGACCTCTTCCATCAACGAGAGATTTATCTTCTGACCGGACTTGGAAAACGTCCGTTCGCTTACTTGATTGATGCCTACCGGAACGCAATCGCCTTAATTGATTATGTCTACTGTACCAGCCATAACGCATTCTTAGACATTTTCTTCAGGCAGGGTGCCTTCTCCCTTCTCTTAACCATTATTCTTTCTATCTTTCTTCTTGTACTCTGCTTCAAAATCAGCAAACAGGATAAATGGCTGTCCGTTACTAGGATCCTTATTTACCTCGGATGTATCATCTATTCCACAAGGGAGCCAAGAGGCCTCTTCCTCAGGGAAGGAAACTGCATCTTCTTCATCTTCCTCAGCCTTCTTCCGATTCTATTCTTATCCGACCTGACTCACAGAAAAAAGAAAATCCTTACAGAGAATCTGTAATCCGAGCCGCCTCTCAAAGGGGCGGCTTTTTAAAAGCATCAAAAAAGCTGTCCCTGAGGAAGGAACAGCTTTTTCTCTAAAAAGGGAGAGAACTACTTCTGGTTCTTGAAGGAAGAAAGTCCAGCGAAACGAGCATTCTCGCCGAGTTCTTCTTCAATACGGAGAAGCTGGTTGTACTTAGCCATACGATCGGTACGGGAAGCAGAACCAGTCTTGATCTGACCGCAGTTGACAGCAACTGCAAGATCAGCAATGGTGGTATCTTCGGTCTCACCAGAACGATGAGAAACCATGCAGGTATAACCATGGGTCTGAGCAAGACGGACAGTATCAAGGGTTTCACTTAAGGAACCAATCTGGTTGACCTTGATAAGAACAGAGTTGGCTGCACCAAGGGAAATTCCCTTCTTGACGAATTCAACATTGGTGACGAATAAGTCATCGCCGACAAGCTGAACCTTGTCACCGATAGCCTTGGTAAGCTTAACCCATCCATCCCAATCATTCTCAGCAAGACCATCCTCGATGGTGATGATAGCCGGATGCTCTTTGACCATCTTTTCGAGATAGGCAATCATCTCATCCGTGGTGAACTCGCCTTCGCCAGAACGGGCCCTGACATATTTCTGCTTCTGTGCATCATAGAATTCACTGGAAGCAAGATCCATACCTAAGAAGATCTGCTCGCCAAGCTTGTAGCCAGCTTTTTCGACAGCCTCAGAGATGAGGTCGAGCGGCTCAGTGTTGCCGTGCTTGCAGGACGGAGCGAAACCGCCTTCATCGCCGACACCAGTCTCATAGCCTTTGGCTTTGACAACCTTCTGTAAGGAGTGGAAGCACTCGACACCGGCACGAAGAGCTTCATGGAAGGTCTTGAAGCCGGCAGGAATGATGAAGAATTCCTGGAAATCGACTGTGGACTGAGCATGCTTTCCGCCATTGATGACGTTCCTGCACGGAGTCGGTAAGGTCTTGGCATTGACACCACCGATATACTGATATAACGGTAAGTGAAGTTCATTAGCGGCAGCATGGGCAACAGCTAAGGAAACACCAAGGATAGCATTTGCGCCAAGGTTCTTCTTGAACTCGGTGCCATCTAACTTAAGCCTAGTATTATCAACAGTTAACTGATCCGTGACTTCTAAGCCGATGACCTTCGGAGCAATCTTCTCATTGACGTTGGCAACAGCCTTTAAGACGCCCTTGCCACCGAAACGGGACTTGTCACCATCACGGAGTTCAAGAGCTTCGTTCTCACCGGTAGAAGCACCAGAGGGAACAATTGCAGAACCCTGGACACCGTCTTCGAGACGGACAACGACTTCGACAGTCGGATTGCCACGGGAATCTAAGACTTCACGGGCATGAACATAACTGATTTTGGACATTGAATAATCTCCTCCTGATTAATCCGGGGATATTATACTAAATTTTTCTGTCGTTGTTAACGAAAAGAAAGCTATGTAAAGGAGGCGATTCATTCCTCTTTTTAAGCGATACTTATCAGGCACGATTCAGAAGCTACAAAGGAAAAAGAAAATACCCTAAAGCTCATACCAAAAGCAGTTTGTCTAGGAACCTGCCTTTCATTAATTTCATGGAGCAAAGCAAATTAGAAGTGCAATGCTTCTAATCTAGGTATCGAATGAATTCAGAATATACTAAATTTATCTAGAAACATCTAGAAATCAGAAAATATCTATTTCTGTTTTTTGCCTTTTTTATCGTAATATTTATCTAGAAACGCCTAAGTTTAGACAATCAGAAGGATTTTGTGTTTTTAGCATCTTCATTGTCCATTGGAATGTTTATTTCGCCAGTGTTGCCTTCAGTTCAAAAATCTGGTCACGGAGTAAAGCAGCCTGATCGAAGTCCAATGCTTTAGCCGCTTTGTTCCTCTCCGTCGTCAGTCTGCGAATCATCCTCTCCGTCTGTTTTGCCGTCAGCTTTCCGCCCTCAAATCCCTTTTCATGCTTCTTGCCGACAATATGGATCGGTTCCTCAATCGGTTTGATGATGGTCTTAGGAACCCTGTTATGTTCCTTATTGTACGTTTCCTGAATCGAGCGCCGTCTCTTTGTTTCCTTGATCGTCTCTGCCCTTGCATCCGAAATCTTGTCACAATACCTGATGACTTTTCCATTTGCATTACGGGCAGCACGTCCCGCAATCTGAGTCAAAGCACGTGCAGAACGAAGGAATCCTTCCCGGTCCGCATCCAGAATAGCTATCAGAGAGACCTCCGGAATATCAAGACCCTCACGCAGAAGGTTGATACCAATTAGAACATCGTAAATACCTTTTCGGAGCTTATAGATGATTTCTGTTCGTTCCCTTGTCAGGATCTCATGCTGAAGATAAGCGACTTTAAAGTTTCTGGATTCCAGGAATTCAGCAAGATTCTCGGCATCCTTCACTGTCAAAGTAATCACCAGGACACGCTCATTTTTCTTGATACGTTCCTCGATTTCCTTCCTGACATCATAAACAGGATTGTTCTCATTCGAACGGACTTCGATAATCGGATCCAGAAGTCCGGTCGGGCGGATAATCTGCTCCACGGCATGATGTCCGGCCTGTTCAAGTTCATAGTCTCCTGGAGTTGCTGAGGTACAGATGACATTCGTAATCTTCTTTTCGAATTCATCGAACTTCAGCGGACGATTGTCCAAAGCCGAGGGAAGACGGAATCCGTATTCAACCAAAGTCTGCTTCCGGCTCCGGTCTCCGTTGTACCTTGCCCCGACCTGAGGAATAGTCACATGGCTCTCATCAATGAACCTCAGGAAATCCTGGGGAAAATAATCGAACAAGGTATAAGGAGTCTCCCCCTCTTTTCGTCCATCGAAATGACGGGCATAGTTCTCAATGCCTGCACACCTTCCGAATTCGCTTAGATAATCGAGGTCATGTTCCGTTCTCTGCTTGAGACGTTCGGCTTCCAAAAGCTTTCCTTGGTCTTCAAAGAATTTCAGACGCTCATTGAGTTCTTCCCGGATTGTCTTGCAGGCACGACTGATTCTTTCCTTTCCGGAAGCATGTTCGCTAGCTGGGAAGAAAGGATAGTACTCCAGTGTCTGGACAACCTCTCCAGTCGTCGGCTGGATCTGATCGATTTCACTGATTTCATCAAAATCCGAAAAGACACGGATAATGTATTTATCTCCGCTCGGGGGATAAATGTCCCTGACATCGCCGCGGATCCGGAAACAGCCCGGATCAAGGCTCCTATCATTGCGCTTATACTGTGCGGCAATCAGCTTCTGACCGATTTCCTTTGCATTGAAAGGCTCTCCGACATGCAAGGTGAAAGCAAGGTCCCGGTATTCATCCGGATCACTAAGGCCATAAATACTGGCAACCGAACAGACCACGATCGTATCTTTCCGCTCCAAAAGAGAATTGACAGCAGAGGCACGCCTCCTTTCGATTTCCTGGTTCCTGACAACCTGTTTATCGATAAAAGTATCCGTTTTCGGAATATAGGCTTCCGGCTGATAGAAATCAAAGTTTGAAATAAAATACTCCACCCGGTTATGCGGAAAGAGTTCTTTGAATTCACCATAAAGCTGGGCAGCCAAAGTCTTATTGTGGACAAGGACCCTTGTCGTCCGCTGACAGGCTTGGATGATATTAGCCATAGTGAAAGTCTTGCCTGTGCCAGTGGCACCCTGAAGGACCTGCCATCTTTTGTTTCCCTTAACGCCTTCCACTAGTTCCTTGATTGCCTCTGGCTGGTCACCAGTTGGCTGATAAGGAGAAATCAGTTCGAAACGATGTTCTGGATCAGTCATAGCACCTCCTAGTCAGTCGATCATAGTGTTCTAAATACAAATCAAAGCAATCCTTTTCCCATTTCTGGTTCAATGTCTTATCCCTAGCTCCTTTATCGTTAAAAGCCTCTGTTAATCCATACTTTGATTGTACAAGATTGAAGTAACTTTCAATCGCATCATCAAAATGGTAGGTCTTAGAATAGCTCTCAGGAACACTAGAATCCATTTGCTTTAAAGCAGACAAGAACAGGTTCTGTCCGTATTCGCTGATTCCTGTAGTTTCGCTAAGTTCCCAATTTGCAGAAAGATATTGATAGTCGTAGGAATACGTCACATCCGGAAGAATTCCTTTTTTCTGGATACACCTGATTTTATCATCATCGTTTCCTTCGTCATACCTGGTCTCGTTTTCTCTTTCTGGGCCATAGACATAGGCAGAAGTATAACGGATGACTGATCCATCCGAATAACGGAGGAAGTTCTGGGCAATGCCCTTCCCATAGCTTTTAAAACCATAGACCTTGGCATTAGCGCCTGCTCTCCTAGCAAGGATAAAAGTCTCGCTTGCACTCGCAGTCTCACCATCCTGGAGGATAGAATACTTCTTGAACTGATAAACAGGATCCTTTGTCTGATAGACACTTGAGATGGTCTTGCCGTCTTTGTTCTTCCTTTCGTAAAGAAGGGTTCCCTTCTTTACGAAGAGAGATGCCCTTGCAGAAGCCTGGTCAAGATATCCGCCTCCGTTTCCGCGGAAATCAAGGACAAGATGCTCGATCTGGTTCTTGTAGGTTTCAAGCACAGCATTTAAAGCCGTAGTCGGATTTCCAAGCCTGGTGTTGATTTTGATTGTCCTTGTGTTTCCGTTTGAGCTTTTTGGAACATCTACAACATCGATCAGACGGGTGGAATAAGAAGATTTTGTCCTTTTTAAGCTGAATTCTTTCTGATTAGCATGGAGTCCTTGAAAGGTATACTCGGTGGAGGAATCGAGTTCATTCAAATAACTACGGATTTCCGAGATAGTGTGTTCTTTGAATGTATAGGTAACAGGAGATGAAATCGAATATAGGACATCTCCCTTCCTAAGTCCCGCCTGTTGCGAGGCAGAATCAACTTCGACTCCCCTGATATAGAGTCCTCCATCATAACTATGAGAAGAAAATCCGAACCCTTTTCCATCCGTGGATAGTCCCTGTTCATCCCTGTTTTTCGTATAGAAAGTATAGGGATCGTTCCTGGTCGATGCTGGGCCGTTGATAAGTCCAGCCAAGGCATCATCTTTCAGATAAGACTCTTCGTTTCCGTATAACCACTCATCTTGAAGAAGATGATAACCAGCGATCAGCTTCTGCTCATCGCTTGATAACTTTGTTCGACTGAAATGTTCATAAACAGCAAAGCAGGAAGTTCCTAGACAGGCAACCGCTAAGACTGCAATCCAGATATTCTTCCAATCGCTTGTGCTTTTTTCTTTTTTGACTTGCATAACACTCTGGCCTCCTTTCGGAAATCCTATTTCATTATTCTATCATGGAATGAACATTGCTATCCTTTCAGAGAAGGATAGGCAGTTAAGAATTCAGGATCGGATTAAAAGGAGTGAAAAAGAAGAAAGAAAAAAGACTGCTTAGAAGCATTGTGAAAGCAGTCTATTAAGTGTTAGAGTTTCCTCTTTAATCCGTAACGTCTCCGACAACGTGGTATTCCTTGAATTTAAAATGGGAGACAACATCCTCAATCCTCTTGTTGGCTTTCCGGTTATCGCTTGGATGCTTAATCCAAATGGAGTGAGATGAGCCCCTCAACCTCTGGAAAAACATTGAAAACCCACCAGAAGTGAAGAGGTCATACTTCTTCCCGTATTCTTCGTTGTATTCAAAGACAAGATTCAGGGTAACTTGAAGGAATCCGTCTTCACCACCGTCCAACTGACGAATCAAGGTCAGATTCCTGACTTTGTTTTTTTCTAAGTCTTCAATACTTTGGATGGAATTCTCATCCCTGTCGCCCCTATCAGGTCCGGCATTCGCCTCAATCAGGATTTCATCTTCTCTGCTATAGACCGGAATCTTCGAGAAATCACGGAAGGCCTGAACAAGCTCTTCTGGCGTTTTCTTGTCACGACACATTTTTTCAAGCTTGGTCTGACATGCTTCCACATCCAGGGTTTCTTCCTGTTCTTGGTCTTTTTTGCTTTCTTCTTGTCTGTGCTGGTAAATTTCCATGAAAATAGTTTATCACAAGATAAAAAATATCACTATGAGATAGTTATTCAATCCGATTAGGATGTTCAAGGAAATCAAATAGATTCAGATGCAGGATTCCGTCTTCATCATAGAGTCCATTCCCCGAATATTTCGTAATAATAATCTTTTTAAAAGAATCTTTTATTTTCCTTAATGGCCGTTTTTCCTGATTCATCTTTTCCTCATCCGGCATCAGCAATGCCGATTGGATATAGACTTTTTCATTCCCTTTGTCTGCAACAAAGTCGATTTCATAGTCCTTTCTCTTCCCGTTTTCCATTCCAGATACTATTCCAACAGAGACCTGATAGCCGCGCCGAATCAGTTCATTGTAAATTATATTTTCCATGAAATGAGGCTCTTGATCATCTCCGGTAAATCGAACCGCCGCGTTTCTTAAGCCCATGTCTTCAAAATAGTACTTGCAATTCGCTTGAATAAATCGCCGTCTTTTAATATCAAAGCGTTCTGCTTTCGATAATAGAAAAGAGTCTTCCCTATAGTCCAGATAGCGTTTAATCGTCGGGCAAGAGATATTCGTCTTTTCAGTAGAAAGAAAAGTATCCGATATTTTTCGAGGATTAACCAAAGAACCAACAGAGGAAGCCCTGATTTTGGTTATATCAGAAATTGATGTATCAGATCGAAGACCATAGCGATCAATAATATCTTTCCTATAAGTTATATTGAAAACTTCTTCCAGATATTTTCTCTTAGAAGGAATATCTGGAATGTTCAGGATTGCTGGAAGTCCTCCGTAAAGCCTATAAAGATTCCATAAGGAAAAATCATCCAAGTCAAGTGATACCCTGCCTTCCTTGAACTCAGCAAAAGACAAAGGGTGCATTCGAATCTGCCATCCCCGTCCTCTAAATTCAGTCGCAATGTCTTTGCTTAGCCTATTTGAATTGCTTCCAGTAACAATTATTTCAGCATCGTGGTATCCAAGAAACTGATTCAAAGAATCGTAAAATGTAACTTCTTGGTCTGTAAGAAAAGGGTTTGGGCAATTCTTAGCAAATTGTATTTCATCAATAAGAAAATAATATGTCTTCCCATCCGAATGATGTCTTTCATCAAAATAAGCTGCTAAAGATAGTGGATTACGATATTTGACATTCTTTGCTGAATCCAAGCTCATTTCAATAATATGATTCTCACTTACGCCTTGATTCAATAGATAATCCTTAAAAAGATGAAAGACTAAAAAAGATTTTCCTGACCGTCTTGGACCAGTTACAATCTTCACCATGCCATTTCCGAGGGATGAAATCAATTGATTGAGATAATAATTTCTTTTAATATACATTTCCAACCTCCTATTTTCTTTTTTATATAGCTCAACATATTTTTAATACTAATTATATATATTATAGCTTTTTATTTTCTTTTTTTGTATTCTCAACTATATACCTAAAGTGGAATTCCTCGGACAAGAAAAATAGGATAAGCAAATAAAAGACTACCTGGTAGCAACAGGTAGTCGGTTCTATCGATAGTTTCTTCTTTTGATTCGAGGATTAACCAAAGAACCAAATGTAACTTCCGAATCAACAGATTTGGTGAATCCAGTTTTGGATATCTTCCCTACTTGTCTTTAGTTCTTTCCCATCAAACCGGATAGAAATTTCCCCTTTGATTTCACAACCCTTCAATAGCTTACGAAAGTCTTTCCTAGTATGTCCAAGCCATCCACCATTTGTTGCAAAAAGATAGACATTCTTTCCGAAGAGATTCTGTTCTTTAAGAAAGGAATGCCTAGCAGGTGCAAAAGTATACCACCAGACCGGCGTTCCTAGAATAACTGTATCATACTCATCTAAATCTGCTTTCAGTGGCTTGATTTCAGGGCAGAAGCCTTTTTCAACTTCATCCTGTCCCTGTTGAACAATATCATCATAGCTTCCCTCGTAAGAAAATCTAGTTTCAATCTTTTCGATATCTGCATCAGTTGCCTTTTGGATTTCCTTAGCAATATTTTCCGTATTCCCTCCAAGAGAATAATAAACAATGATTGCTTTCACAAAATCATCCTCCTATGCGCGGTTCTTATCACCGAAAACAGGGAAATAGCCAAACTCACCATATCCGGTGAAATCCTTCCACTGCTTCAGCTTCATCCTGTCTTCCTCTGAAATAGCAAAGTCAACATCCCTGTTGTCTTTCCTATGTTCAATAGTCGAACTCTTTGGAAGAGCGATTGCACCAAGCTGTAAGACATAACGAATGCAAAGCTTAGCAGGAGACACCTTATATTTCTCAGCCATCTTAACAATCCTCTCATCCTTCAAGGCTTCCCCATGAGCAATCGGAGAATAAGCTTCCACTAAAATATTGTTTTTCTTACAGAAATCAATCAAAGAAGAATTCGTGTTTCCGATGTGCAGGATAATCTGATTGACCATCGGCTTGATTCGGCAGTTAAAGATAATATTTTCAAGGTCATCGACAAGGAAGTTCGACACACCGATTACACGTACTTTTCCTTCAAGATAAGCGTCTTCCAAGGCACGCCAGACTTCCTGGTTTTCCTGGAAGTATCTTTTTTCGCCGCGAAACTCCTTCCAGGGCTGCGGAGCATGAATAATAATCTGATCAAGATAACTCAGGCCAAGTTTCTTCCGGCTTTCATCAATCGAGGCTTTCGCCTCTTCATAGGTCTTATATTCGGCTCTTACTTTTGAAGCAACAAACAGTTTTTTTCTATCTACACCTGATGCTTTGATTCCTTCACCGACCCCTTTTTCATTTTCATAAGCCTGTGCCGTATCAATCCTCTTATAGCCAAGAAGAATGGCATTTTTCACGCAATCCTTTGCTTTATCATCTGGAATCCTCCAGGTTCCAAAGCCAAGCTTTGGAACCATAACATCCTTTCCGGCTTTATAAGTTTCATCAATAATCATTCTTTATTCCCCCTTTAAAGAGCGTTGTACTCCTTATCCGAAACAGGTTCACACCATTCAGTGAAACAGTTCTCCCCTGGAATCTCAATAGCAATATGACTGAAATAGCTGTCTTTCTTTGCACCGTGGAAGTGTTTCACATTGGCAGGAATATACATCACCCTACCTTCTTTTAAGCTGACCGCCTCTTTACCATATTCCTTATACCAGCCTTCTCCGGCTGTGCAGATCAGCAGCTGTCCTCCTCCCTTTGTAGAATGATGGATGTGATAAAAGTTCCGGCATCCTGGTTCAAATGTGACATTGCTGGCATGGATAGAGGCATCCTTACTTGTCAGTGCTTTTAAAAAGGAGCTACCAGTAAAATACCTGCTATAAGCAGCATTGGGTTCTCCGACACCGAATTTATCGGCTTTCAGAAATTCTTCCTTATCCCTGATTTTCATTTTCTTGTCCTCCTAACCTCTAGACTTCAAATCTTCTGTATGGTACAACTTAAAGTGAACTTTAAGTCAATAGTATTTTTCAAGAGAAAGGAAAAGAATATGAACTATACCATCGGACAAAGGGCAGAGAGGATCGGTGTGCCCGCCTCAACCCTACGCTATTACGATAAAGAAGGGCTTCTTCCTTTCGTCAGTCGGACAGATGGCGGAATCCGTATTTTCAAGGACTCCGATATCGAATGGCTGCAGGTCATCGGATGCAGGAAAAAAGCAGGAAGGTCGATTGAAGATATCCGGAAGTATATTCAGCTAGCACTTAAAGGAGATGACACGATAGACCTCCGTCTTGCCTTATTCAAGCACCAAAAGGAAGTCCTGGAAAAGCAGAGGGAAGAACTGCAGCACACAAGGGAAAGGATCGAATACAAATGCTGGTTCTATGAAACCGCAGAAAAAGCCGGAACAATCGAGGTTCCTAAGAACAGGAAAGAAAAAGAAGTTCCTGCACGTTTCCGGAAGATCCGTAAGGAACTTAAAACCTCTAGAAAACAATAGAAGTGTAATTATTCTCCACTTAAAAAGGATATAACTATAATAGAAAGGCTTTCGGAGGCGGATTATGAGCGTAAACGATTCAACAAAGAGAAGACAGAATCTAAAACCCGGAGACTACGGACACCTTTCCGATCTAAGAAAAGGGCAGGTCGCCAAGGTTTTAGACTTTCATAATGATAATGCAGCTCTGAAACGTCATCTTCTGGATATGGGCATCACCCGTGGGGTGATTGTCAAGGTCAAGAAAGTGGCCCCGTTTGGTAACCCCGTAGATCTTGAACTCCGCGGATACGAGCTTGCCATGCGAATCGAAGATTTGAAAAATATTGATATTGTCGTACTGGAGAATGAACATGAGTGACACGATGTTAATCGGATTGGTAGGCAATCAGAACGCAGGAAAGACGACTCTTTTCAATGCGCTCACAGGTCAGAATGCAACTATCGGAAACTGGCCGGGTGTTACGATTGAAAGACGCGAAGGAATTATCCAAGCCGGGAAAGACAAGAGCAGGAAGCTAGTCGATACTCCTGGTGTTTATTCTCTCTCCCCCTATACAAGTGAAGAGAAAGTCACCCGTTCTTTCTGTCTGGAAGGAAATCCGGATTTAATCATCAATATTGTGGATGCCACCTCGATGGAGCGTTCCTTATATCTGACAACCCAGTTAAGGGAGCTTGACTGCGATGTCATCATAGCTAGGAACAGGGCCGATATCCTAGAAAAGAAAGGAATCACCATCGACTTTAAGAAGCTGGAAGAGGAACTTGGTGTATCCGTCGTCCGTATTTCGGCAAAAACAGGAGAAGGCATTCCGGACCTTATCCGAATCATTCAGGAAAAGAAATACCGGAAGAATCCGAGAAAGAAAATCTATGCTCCGGATGTGCAGAAAGAAATCGATCATCTAGAAGGAGATCTGACAAACGAGCTAGAAGAATCGAAGAACACCCGTTTCGGAGCTGTGAAACTCTTTGAACGGGATCCTTATTACAAAGCTTTGGACAATTCCTCAACGAGAGAGGAAATCTCCGCCTTAGAGAAAAAGTATGACAGGGATAGTGAGCAGATTATCGCGGATCAACGATATCAGTTCGTCACAACAGTCAAAAAAGATTGCTGTATTCAGAAGATAATGCCAGAATCCATCACAGACAAACTTGATAAAGTTGTCTTGAATCGTTTCCTTGCTCTTCCTATCTTCCTTGTCGTTATCGGACTCAGGTACTTTATCTCTGTCGGTTTCGTCGGTTCGCTGACAAGTGACTTCATTGATGCTTTATTCAATGGTTCCGAGACGATTAATGTCTTTTTCCACGAGGTTCCTTTCTCAATCAGGGGACTTGGTCCTCTTTTAGGAGAAGCCATTGAGAATGCCGGGGGATCCGTCTGGGCATCAGATTTGCTCGCCAACGGAATCATCGGTGGCATCTCGACCGTTCTTTCCTTTGTCCCTCAGCTCGTCAGGCTCTTTATCTGCTTATCGCTACTAGAAGCAAGCGGATATAGGTCCCGCATCGCGTTCTTCTTGGATGAAATCTTCAAAAAGTTCGGTCTTTCCGGAAAGTCCATCATTCCTTTCATTGTCGGAACCGGATGCTCGGTTCCCGGAATCAGGACTGCTAGAACCGTGGAAGATCCGAAAGAAAAAGAAAGGACTGCTAGGCTAGTTCCTTTTGTCCCCTGCAATGCAAAACTCCCCATCAGGTCTCTTTTAGCCTCTGTCATCTTCCCTAAAGCAGGCTGGATGATTTCCTTTATCTGCTATCTCTTCTCGATACTTATTATCCTCGTCGTTGCCCTGATTCTGAAGAAGGCCTTCTATAAGAAGAGCGGAGATACTTTCATCTCCGAGCTTCCAGAATACAAGATGCCAAACGCCTACTATGTCTATCGGGATGCCAGAGATAAGACATTAGACTTCCTTAACCGTGCCGGTACCACGATCTTCATCTGCACCTTCCTAGTCTGGCTTCTCACCCGCTACACCTTCACCTTTAAATATGTCGGCCCAGTCGGAAGCTTTGAGAACATCGATACAAGGGATGTCGGCTCTTCCAGGTTAGCCACCATCGGAAAAGGACTTGCCTACCTTTTCATTCCAGCCTTCGGAGGTCATTACTCCTGGGGACTTACCGTCTCCGCAAGGCAGGGACTAATTGCAAAGGAACAAGTCGTCTCCTCCCTTTCCGTCATCGCCGGAGGTGGAAACAATATCCTGTCCTCCACTTCGCCTTTTGCTTTCTTAGCAACCGGAGATGCCAACGGAGTCCTGACCGCATTCTCCTTCCTCTGCTTCAACCTGTTCTCGATTCCCTGTGTCTCTGCCGTCAGTGCCTTAAAGCGGGAGCTTCAATCCTATAAGAAGCTCTTTGCTGCCATGGGCAGGGAACTGTTGATTTCCTATACGATATCCACCATCATCGGAACCATCGCCTGGGCATGTAACGGATTTAATGGAGTAATCGGATTATGAATTGGATTGATTTTACTGTCTGCCTCTTTGTCGCTATTGCCCTTCTTGGTGTTCTCTTCTATAAGCTCTACCCCGTCATTTTTAAAAATAAGAAGCACCTCTCGAGACGTTCCAAAGAGAGGATCAAAGACTACTACAAGCAGAAGAAAAAAGACGAACAGAAAAAGGGGGAGTAGCTCCCCCTTTTTTTCTGTTGGATGAATTCTATCTGTTCTTCAGCACCCGGTCTCCGTCGATTTGAACCACATCCCCGTATGTTTTTTTCAAAGACAGATGGGTTCCATTTGTCAGAACCCAGACAATCTGTCTGACTTTCGGTTTTGGGATTTCACCATCCCCAAATCCATCCGTGAAGTAGATGAGAAGCGCATTCCGGTATCTCGGATGGGAATTCCTATATTCAATGACAGGAAGATAGGAAGTCCCACCCCTGCCATGGTATTCATTTGGGATATCCCCTCTTTTCTTGATTTCCGTAATCTTATTAATCTCTGCATCACACTCAATTAAGGTAATGGAGTAATTGAACTTCACTTTGAGGGCAAGAACCTGTCCTAAGGCTTTCTTGATCCTTTCTGCAGACATGCTTCCTGAAGTATCGATAGCACAGACGACCTCTGGTCTTCTCTCCTTGATTTCACCGGACAAATCAAAGCGCTGAGGCTGAAGACGGTTGAGTCTTGTCTTTGTCTTTCTGACTTCCATTGTCCTTCCGCTTGAGAAGCGTGTTAGGATTTTTACCCACTTTGGAATAATCTGATTTGGTTTTGTCAGTTTGCATAATGCTCCCCAAGGATCTGTTCCTCTTCCACTAGAAGAGGAACAGGAAGAGAGGTTCTCTTGCCTGTAAGAAGCGAATTTGTAGATAGCTTCCTTATCGATTTCTCCTGTTTCTGCAATGAAAAGGGAATCAAACAAAGACAAGGTATCTTTCTCTTTTGGAATCGATTTACGTTTTTCAAAAGCAGAGGCTTGGTCAAAAAAATCACCAGGTCTCTCGGAAAGCACTTTATAGTCCTGACAAGGATCCTTTCCAAACAGTTTCCTAAAAGATTCGAAAAGATTCATAAGGACTCTTTGCCTATACGTTCCCTTTCCTAGATTATCGGCAGGATTTGTCCCATACTGCACCCTATCGCTGAGGCTTTCAGGATTATAGATTTCGCTATCCCTCTTAAATAGCATCCTGATTTCCTTGATGGATAGGATGCTAAGCAAAACTGGCTGGCAAGAGGCAACGAGCATTCCTTCTTCGTTTAAGTGAAGCTGGATTGGTTGTTGAATCGAAAGATCCGCTTTAACAGCCATCCCATTCCTTTTTAGAAAGGTTTCTTCGTCTCCATGAAAGTAGAAATAAGTGGAGATATCCTCAAAGAGACCCTTTAGGTTTTCTTCAATCTTTGGAAGATTATCCCTTACAGAGGAAGAGACAAGGGAACGGAGGTTCTGGTAATAGTCTAAGGTGCTCATTTCTGGCTGTCAAAGAGCGAGAAGAGATCATCGGCTTCTTTGTCGATAGGAAGAACCAAATGAAGATAGATATCATGATAGACAGAAGAAAGAGATAAGCCATTGACGTTCTTTGTTTGCTTGAAAGCTCGGGCAAATTCAATCTGGGAAGTCTTATCAAGCTGTTTCAGAAGAAGGGAGAGCTTGTTCTCGAATTCGCTCAGCCACTTCCAGTTCTGCCCGATCGAACTTGGCTGATCCTGCCTATAACGGATCAACTGCCTGGAGAGCTCTTTTCTTTTTTCCCTATCATTGAGCTTAAGGAGACCGAGAGTCAGATTCAGGTCTTGATCATCCGAAAGGAAATCATCGACGGAGACATCGAAGCTGTGACTCCTATAGTACTGGAAGAAATCCTCTCCGACTTCATTCCCAAGCTTTGCCTTGCAGATGATTTCAAAGTCCCGGTTCATCAGACGGATATCGTTTTCCTTAGCTGTAAAGAAAGGAGTTAGCTTGGAAAAGGATTTCCTAATCGTATCAAGCCTGTCATAGCCTCGAGGAGAGGGAGAAGGAAGGACTTCTTCCTCTCCTTTATCATCGTTTGCATTAAGGTTTTTCTTGTTGTTCTTGATGTACTCAAGAAGAATAGGAGAAAGATTATGCTCTTTTCCGTAGTTCAGGAAAGAGCCTGGATTCGTTTTCACATCGATTTTGATGAAACGGTCGAGCTGAGCCGGATCCCTATCAATCGTCTGATAATAGGAAGAAGAAGTGGACGGATTCCTTGCTCCGACAAAGAAAACCCACCACGGAAAGACATATCCATTAATACTGCGGTTCAAAAGCAGGTTCCTTAATTCCTTATAAACACCGGTTTCCGTACGATTGATTTCATCAAGAAAGAAGACAACCGGCTGAGTCTCTCCGCTTAGGATCTTCTGAATCTTTTCATTTGGAGAAAGCGAGTTCCTCGCATACGGGTTCTGAATATCTTGGAAGAGATGGCCATCCCTCTCCGGATGGGACTTCAGGTAGATTCTCTTTTCCCTTTCTTGAATCCTCTTGACGGAATAATGGGGAAGGAAGCGGAATGATGCATTTCCTTCCGAATCGCTGTACTGATAAGGAAGGCCGGTAATCTCTCCTTCTTTTAGCTGTCCTCCGTCGACAACAATGGCTTTTCCATGAAGATCATTAGCAATCTCATGGATGATCGTAGACTTTCCAATACCATGGGGACCAGAAAGAAGAGGGGTCAGATAGATTGACTTATCCTCAACCAGATTCGAAAGAAGAATCCGCTTTACAATCCGTTTTGCATTCTGAATATCTATTGCCATAAAGATAAGCCCCCGTAGATTTGTGATTTATTTTATTACAGAAAAACAATGAAATACAGGTTGTTTGGGCACCTCAGAAAAAGCGTGAGGATTGTATCAAGGGATTATTTGGCAAAAGTCGCTAAATCTTTCTCATTATTTTTAATTCGAATAATGCCACCCCTTAACAAGTATTCTATTTTTCTTATAAATTCCATCAATAACGATTGCAGGAATATGTTCCTCGCCGTTTTTAAATCGTCGGTATTTATTATGCATACTGCGGTCTTCGCTTTTCAGCCTGCGACAAACAAAAAGCTCTTTTTCTAACACTTCTTTGATATTTCTTGGATCCGGTTCAGGCAATGATAAGAGATCATCAATAATAACCTTGACGGGGAACATACGTTCATCATGAAAAACATACTAGTGGTCCTTTCCTGAAGTTCCGAGGCCAGACACAAGCTGATGTAGCAGCTTTCCCCTGTGACTGGTCCCGGAGCTTCAGCAATGCAACATACTAACTTTACCATAGGTGAGAGTCGGCAACATTATTGCTTATCCTTCTCATCTATTTTTTCAAATAATAGGGGCAACTACAATTGCCATTTTCTAATAAAAGCATCAATTATCCGATAAAAATAGACAAAAAGTGCTTTATTCGTATCTTTTTAAGTGATATAAAGAGCAAGTTGTGAAAGAATATTGACTTGTTTTTGGTGCAAATTAATTCATTTTTCACTCTGTTTTTGGTGCAGTTTAGTACAAATGTCGCTTTGTTTTTGGTGCAACCCATTCTTACACTCGCTTTGTTTTTGGTGTAAAATAGAGATGGGTTACATATAAAATGGTTGAGTATTTAAAAAGAAAGATTGATAAAGCGTTAAAAGAATGGCTTCAAAACAAACATCATTCTCCTGCCTTGGTCTATGGTATCAGACAATGCGGAAAATCAAGAAGTATTCTTGAATTTGCAAAAAACAACTTCAGCAACATCAATCTGATTAATTTCTGGAAAACACCTGACATTAAGCAGGTGTTCGAAGATTCCCTGGAAGTTGATGATATCATTCGCAAGCTATCTTTTAGGAACACGGATTTTAAATTCATCCCTGGCAAATCCATCTTGATTTTGGATGAAATACAAGACTGTCCTCGCGCTAGATTAGCATTAAAGAGCTTTAAAGAAGATGGTAGATTTGATGTCATTGCAAGCGGTTCTTATATAGGTCTCAACCTAACACAAACTGGAGATAGTACTCCTAGGCCAAATGGCTCCGAAGACGTTTTCTGCAGGAAAACCCTTGATTTTGAAGAATTCCTCTGGGCCACAGGTTTTTCTGAAGAACAAATTGATTTCCTGTTTGAGTATTTCCAAAATAAAGAAAAGATTCCAGATATTATTCATTCAAAGCTAAAATCACTCTACAAGGAGTACAGGTGTGTTGGCGGTTACCCAGAAACAGTCAGACAGTATCTCGATTCAATGAATTTTTCTGTAGCATGGAACAAGAATAAAAGTCTCCTTTTTGATATTAAGGGGGATCCAGTAAAAAGAAGAGACAGGCAAGGGAAGCCACTTTATACCGCCACAGAAGTATCGAGAATCCAAAAAGCATTTGATTTTGTTCTTTCTTCTGCACTTTCTGACAAAAGAAACTTTATTGCTTCAAAAATCAGCGGAAACGGATACCAGAGAAAAGATGCTATCGATTATCTTCTCAATGCAGGGATAGTATTCAAAGCAAATAACGTAGAGAATCCATCAATACCTCTTGCTATCAAAAAAATAGAGTCACAATTCCGTCTGTATTATGCCGATATTGGAAGGATGACGACTTTATGCGGACTCGATACAATCCGTGCGTTAAGGCAGGACAAGCTTGGAAGGAACAAAGGACCACTTTTTGAAGCGGCAGTTGCAGACTCGTTCTATAAAGCAGACATTCCAATTTATTATTTTGCCAAAAGCAGTGGATTGGAAATAGATTTTGTAATTTCCTACCAGGGTTATTCTACACTAATTGAAGTCAAAGCAAAAAGTGGAGCTACGAAGTCAAGCAAAACAGTAAGGTCCCATCCAGAGCACTACGGACAAACAAAGCTCATCAAATTCGGAGACTATAACATTGGATACGAGAACAACATTCTCACCCTTCCTTACTATCTTGCCTTTCTGTTAGGAAAGAATACGATTTAATCAAAGACGTGAAACCTTCTGAACGTTTTTTCTTCAAGAATCATGTATCTCGCTTCATTTTAAATGCTTTTTCAATTTCCTTTATTGGCACTCCCATACGTCTTTGCTAAGTGCCACGCACCAATTACAGGCCGTAAAAAGAAGAACAACCAAAACAACTGCATCAAGAATATAGAAAAGATTCCTTGACCAGCAGAAGACAGCACTTGGTACTTCTTTCATTGGAAGCTTCATCAAACACTCAGTTTTTCAACTGAAAAAACGCCTGGAATCATTCGCTGCTTGTATTATCGGAAGAAGCCTCTGGCTCTGAACAGGCAGAAGATTGTTCCCAGTGCACTTCGCAGAAACAGTTTCTCCTAAAGGAAAAATCTGCTTTCTGATCTTCTGCAATCTTATATAGGTTGTAGACTTTCCCGTCATAGCGTCCATCAAAATAATAATCTTTTGAGACTTTCAGTCGAAAGTAGCCTTTTTCCTTAGAAAGAAAACAACGCCAGAAAATCGGTTTAACCGCATTAGTACACTCATCTATATAAAGCTGAAAATCGACTTGGACACTTGGATACGGCACCCATTTGATATAGTATTTTTCACTATTGATTTCTAGATAGCCGACATAAAAGTGGGATTGCATTCTCAAATACACGACATCCTGGCCAGAGTCTTGTGTATTTGTGTAGTCCCCTGGGTAGTCCTGCGGATTAAATGTCTTTCCTAGCACAACGTTGGGGTCGCAAGAATTGAAAACAAGACAAGCAGAGAAAAGACAGATTAATTTTCCGAATCGATTCACCATAAAAAACACTCCGATTGTTAATTTAGCATACATAAATTGGAAAGGAAATCACTTATTCCCTATTTACATTTTATTTTGATTCGCAAATCATATCAAAAAAGATTGACCGAAATTAAGGCCAATGAACAGCTCACTATCAACAGATACCAGACTCAACATCCGATTGAAGAAGAGCCGATATTGATTCTACGAATCATCGTATTTGCGACATATTTTTGTTGAAGTAAAACGACTGACAAAAGTCTGAAGATCTATTGGATTATCTACAAACCGTATTATGCCCTAAAATCTTTGCAAAATATATTCTTAGTTAAGTGTTGGTGACCATTTTCTGTAGGAATCTTCCGAACGCCGCCTCCTCGAATTCGGGAACTCCCAGCCGTAGGTTCCTATTTGCCCGTAGCGGATGCCCCTGTGCGAATGGCAGTAGGGACACAAGTTCGGCTTCCTGCCGTTGACAACAGAAAGGAATCCGTCTTTTTCCGTCAATGACCGTTATCTTCCGAGCGCGGGAAAAGCGGTGACTGTCATATGCGATGCTCCCGAGGGTTCCGGAATTCGAGGAAGCGGGAGTTTCGCTAAATATCTGCCTCTTCGGATTCCGGACCACTTATATTTAGCGGATCCTTTATAGCACAGGAAAGAGATATCAACACTTAACAGAAAAATATTATTCTATTATAGAAATGATGCCTCAAAAAGGATCAATAGGCAACTCAAAAACAATACCTGAGATTGTATTTTTTTCGAAGAACACTTTTCTTGAATCTATCCTGAATTATAAGATGAAATGCGAATGGGAGAGCAAACAAATAGACCATTAGGTTAGCCAAGGGCCATGTGCCATGACATAAGTCTAAACAAGCCCATGGCGGAAAAGATCATACGAAAGAAACAGAGAATGATTATCTGGATATTCTAAAGCAAAGGTAAAGACTGAGGCCGCCAGGCTAAGAGCTAATCCTAGGGAATCAAGGTCGATTGGACCTTGAAATCCAGCGACTAACCGACTACACTAAGAATGATTTCAATTATTGCTGCTAGGCCTGCAAGTATGTCTAGGACATACCTTAGGACCAAAGCAGCTTTTTTTAGTTTCACCCTGGCTTT
>DHKY01000006.1 GCA_002404995.1 Caryophanales bacterium UBA4682
TTAACTGGTACTATCCTTTTTTGCAAATAAAGTGAGAGAGAAGATTTGGTGTTTATCAAGAAATATTATCGATCTGCTTCTTTCTTTTTCTGTCTGAAATAACGATAATAGAAAGGATAGGATTTATTATCATGAGACTTGATAAATATCTGAAAGTAAGCCGGCTTATAAAAAGAAGAAATGCGGCGAAAGAATTCATCGACAAAGGCTATGTAAAGCTGAACGGAAAAATAGCAAAGCCATCCAGTGAAGTCAAACTAGATGATGTCATTGAAATCTCGTCTCCTGTCGGAAAGACAGTGAGTGCAAGAATCAAACAGATTCGAAGGGTCTCGAAAATCGATGATGCCGATCAGAGGTACGAAATCAGGGAGGAAATGCAGAATGAGGAAAAAGAAACAAGGAAGTAGTTACTCAAACAAAAAAACTAGGTCCATCATCTACATTTCCATCATGGCCTTTTGCATCATTCTTCTTGCCATAAGGATAATTCTATCTGCCCAGCAAATTCAGAAGAATCATCTCCTGAAAGCAAAGGAAGCTGAAATCGTAGAAAAGTACAAGAACGTAGCCCAGGAGAACAATAATATTAAAGACCAGGATTACGCAGACATCTACTTTGAAGGAAACAACATCTTCATTCCATATGAGGATGTCATCATCGAATATGAACCTTAAGCCGATTGCATCGGTTCAACAATCCCTAAATGATCTATTAAACAAAAAGAATCGGTATCTTCTCGCATTCTCTTCTGGAGGGGATTCAGTTTTTCTTCTTTTTCAGCTTCATTTCTTTTATCAAGAAAAACTAAAAGACCATATCACTTTAGTCTACATCAATTATCATGACTCTCCATTCGTAGCACAGGAAGAAGCCATCTTTTTCCATTATATTTTTCTTTTCGGTTTAACCTATTTCAAAAAAGACGTCCACTACCGGAAGTCTTACGGAAATTTTGAAGAATGGGCTAGAAAATACCGATATGATTATTTTCAGAAACTATGTTCCTCCTATCATTATGAGGGAGTTATTACTGCCCATCAGAAAACCGATTTCGTAGAAACTTATCTGCTTCAGCTCAAGAGAAACAATCTGCCAAAACATTACGGATTAAGTCAGACGTCTTTATATAAAGGTATGCCTATTCTTCGGCCAAGGCTATCCATAAGCAAAGAATCCCTGACCAAACAACTGATAGAAACCAGAAAGCTCTTCTATGATGACATCACCAATTACAATAGGAAAAAAAGCCGAAACCGTATCCGTCAGGAAATCAAGGAACAGGACAGGGACAGAGTAATCAAAGAAGCCGAAAACAAAAACCTTTATCTCTCCTCTCTTTATTCCTGCTTTAGCCAAAGGAAAGCGCCTTTTTCTTTTTCCGACTATTATTCAAGGAATATCAATCAAAGAAAGCGATTCTGCTTCTACCTGCTGGAAAAATCACTAAATAAAACGAGGTTCAGCTATGGTCTAGGCAAAAAAAGGTACTCCTTTCTCTGCAAAAGAGATAGGGGTGTTCTCAAGCTGACAGAAAATTTATTTCTGTATCGTTGGAAGGAAGGTTTTTTCCTTTATTCGGATTTGAACAAGATTTCTTATCAATATATATTTAAAGAAAAGAAAATCTACCGGAAGAAATATTTTCGAATCGATTTAAAAGATCCCTCTGCCTTCAATAGGAAATTCCTTCCTGTAATAGTGAGAAACTACCACAACGGTGATCAACTAGGAACAGACTTAGTTGAAAAAGACGTTTTTGTTTTTCTAAGAAAACAGGGGGTCCCCTCCTTCCTCATTCCGATATATCCAGTATTTATACAAAGTGGAAGAATCCAATGTGTGCCTTTCTATAAGGACTTGAAAAAAGAGGGGTTTCCTTTTTCTTTGTCCGTTCCCTGCTTATTTGTCAGAAACAAGCAATTTTCAGCTGTGATCCCATCAGAAACTATTGAAAAGTAAAGAAAAAGCAAGGTTTTTTCTATATTTTCGTCTTTTTTATACATTTTTTGTAGAATTTGATATGAATTGTATTAATTCACTTACACTCCCACTTGAAAAGAAAGGGGTTACAAACTACAATATACGCAGTTGTGAACATCCACATAAAACCACAAAGGAGGGTTTTAAAGATGAAAAAGTATGTCGCATTAAGTTTGACTGCTCTGTCGTTGTTCTCATTAATCGGCTGCAAGAAGGGAGATTCGGCAACTGTTGCACCGGTTGAAAAGACCCGTGTTCAGAAAGCAATCGAAGAAGCCGAGACCTTAAATTGGGTTGACCTTTATAAGAAAGCTAAGGATGAATTAAACGGAAAGACCTGGTATGCCTGCGGAAATACTTCACGTGGACAAGGAGCTATGGATGCTTTTATCCAGTGCTTACAAGGAAACAAATACGCTGACGACCACAAGAATTTCGTTGAATCCACTGATGCTAATTATGCTGCATTGAAGGCCTACAACAACACGAACTTCTCTGTCACTTCCAACTGGTCCAACCAGACTGGCGGCCAGATTTATGACTATGTTGACAATGATATTAAGGGTGCAAAGCAATTAAATAGGGCCCTTATCCAGAACGCAAACGATCTCCAGGCGAAGGAAATCGATACCGGAAACCTTCTTAACTATATTCCTAAAGAATATAAGCAGGCCGCTCCAAACGAATCGTATGAACCATTAGGCAGGGAACGTAACGCTAAGGTCTTCAGGCACAACAACGCCGATGGCAAGAAGGTCAAAAACAGGTGGGAATTTACTGGAACGAACTTCCAGTTCAGGAATTTCCAGAACGAAACTGTCGGCCGTAATTTCTTAATCAGGCTCACTCAGGACAAATATGCCGATCAGGTTAAAGCTGCCTATGATGCAATTGAGGACACTACATTAAAAGCAACTGCGGATTCTGCTATCAAATATGTCGAAGACAATAACATTGCTAAAATCTATGGCATCACTTCTACCAACGGAAAATATGCCTTAGCTTGGGACTACCTTGTCGGAAAGAACAACTCCTATGCAACGGATGACGGACCGATCAGGAACGATTTAGCCAAGAAATCCAATGCTGGAAGGAATGGCTTGCTTGTTTATTCCAAGCTTCGTAAGATTACTGAAACCAAGGATACCTCCGTCAATAATGTCGATATCGTCTCTTACAACACGGATTATAAGGGTGTCGGCGGATATTCCTACAAGCATTATTGCCAGATTTTCAAAGATGCTCCGTACCCGTATGCTGCTTGCGCTTTCAGCCACTTCATCACCTGCAACCCGGATGGCTTCTATGCCTGGGGTAAAGATATGGGCTGCTACCCAATCAACACCTCAGTCGGCGTCGATCATTCTCACGGCGGAGAAGGCTGGAAGGTCTACAACGAAGCAACCGGCGAAGTCGATAAGGAAATCACTGCCGAAACCAGGAATGATAAGGGATGGAGTTATTGGAAGGATAAATTAGTCGAAGAAGATCCTGTTTACTCTTCTGCACATGCTAGACTCTCTGTCTGGCTTGGCACACTGAAAAAGTAATCTAACACAAAATCAGTAATTGGAATAGCGAGATGAGGAGTCATCTCGCTATTCTTTATTAAAAATCTGTTTATCCGGCTTTATATCCATAGGAGAGAATTAATGGTCAACACAAACATTAATACTGCAAATCCAAGTCCAAAACCGCAAAAAAACGATGAAATCAGTTCAGCAAGAAAGACTTGGAATAAAATCGCCACTTATTGCCGTAAACCAGACCACATTATCTTGATTGTTTTCGGCATCCTTCTTACTATCGGAATCATAGCTCCGATGTTTTCTTTGGTTTCCGATTCTTTTACTATCCATGCAGGCTTTGAAAATAGGTTCTCAGAAAAGGCAATCGGAGCAATTTATCCTTTTGGATGGCTTGCCGCTTTTAATCAGAATTACCTCGGATTAGCAAAAACGGTCTTCTGGGTACCGCTAGGACGTTCCTTGATTACTGGCGTCTTAGCCTGTGTCTTTGCTCTCATTTTCGGTGGAATCACTGCTTACTTAGTTACTCGTACCAACAGGCCGTGCAAATCCTATATTTCCACCATCTTCATCTTCCCGTATATCAGGCCGCAATGGACATTAGCCTTAATCTGGAAATATTTGTTCTGGACAGCACAGAACCCTGGAGAAACAAATGGCATCCTTGCCAACTGGGGCATCAATTGTCCAAAATGGCTAACCGAAGGCCTCTTTCCTACCTCGCTGATTCTCGGAATCCACTACGCAGCCTTTGCTTACATGAGGATTGGAAACGTCTTCAAGAATAGGGATTCTAACCTGGAAGAAGCTGCTACAATTCTCAACACTCCGAAATGGAAGATATTCCTTCGTGTCACTGTCCCGAGGATCACCCCTGCTATCCTTTCTACTATCCTGCTTGTCTTCTCAAATGCAATTGGTTCTTATCCGATCCCTTATTATTTGAAATACGATAGCCTAGCTGTTGAATACATGCTTCAGAAGAAGGATTATCCTTCCATGGCAGCAGTCATTGCAATTGTCATGACACTAATTGGATTAATCATTCTTCTCTTCAACACTAGGTCAAGCCGAAGCCGTAAGCAATACACGACTGTCACCGGAAAAGCCGGCCAGGTTGAGCCAGTCAATCTTGGCAAAGTCGGACGCTGGGTTGCCGCTGTACTCCTTATCATCGCTACCGCATGTACAGCTATTTATCCGATTGTGTCTTTCGCACTACAGACCTTCCTTCCAAATCCTAATGACTTCTCTATGGGATTCACTAACCTATGGTGGACAAATAGAGATCCAGGCAATTCTGATACAAGGAACGAACTTGGTATCTTATTCAACCCCACTATCTGGTCAGCATTCGGCAATACAGTCAAAATCGGTGTCATTTGTTCTCTCTTTGCTGGTACAATCGGCAATTTAATTGGTTATGCAGTAAGTAAGAACCGGAAGAGCTTGTTTGCCCAATATGTCAACGCCATGGCTTTCATTCCTTATTTGCTTCCTTCCATCGGCTTTGGTGCTGCCTTTGCCGTCATCGGCGGAAAGAGGAACAGGATGGGAACCACCGCGCTATTCGTCCTTGTTGGAACCATCAAATATATCCCGTTCTCTTCCCGTTCATCGCTAAATGCAATGAGCCAGCTCTCTGGTGAAATCGAAGAAGCAGCAGTCATCCAAAACGCCTCTTGGCCGAAGCGTATGGGAAAGATCATCATTCCAATTCAGAAATCCTCCTTCATCTCCGGATATACGCTACCTCTGATTACTTGTACGCGTGAGCTTTCTCTGTTCGTCATGCTTTCTACCAATTCCTCCAGCTTATTGACCTTAGCAAGGAACCACTATGATGAGATTGGTGTTTACGCAAGGTCTTCCGCCTGCAACCTCATTATTATCATCTTCGTTTTAGCCGCGAACCTGCTTGTACAATGGACGACTGGTTCACGCCTTGATGGCGGAGTTGCCAGCAGAAGCAAATAAATCCATTCAGGAGAATTAAAACTATGCCAGAAATTAAAATCACGGATGTTGTCAAACGTTGGAAGGATTTCTACGGAAGCGACCATATCACTAGGGACATCCCGGATAAATCCTTTGTTGTCCTCCTTGGTCCTTCCGGCTGCGGAAAGACTACTCTGCTCCGTAGGATTGCCGGATTAGAGACTCCGACTTCCGGAGAAATCAAAATTGGGGATGAAATCGTTTTTTCCTCCAAAAAGGGAATCAACGTTCCTCCGAACAAACGCCATGTCGGCTTCCTCTTCCAGAACTACGCTCTTTGGCCGAACAGGACTGTTTATCAGAACATCCAGTTTGGTCTGAAGAACATCAAACAGGAAAGGCCGGAAATCGACTTTGATTTTGTCACACGCCAGCAGATTATCCGCATTTTGAAAGAAAAAGCAGACCGCGTCATCTACTTTGTCAAAGATTCTGTCGATAAGAAAGGCAAAATCAATGAAGATGTTGCCTTAATCAAGTTAATCGACAACTTCACGATTTCCAGGTTCACTGCAAAGGAAATCTATGCCTTACACTTAGAAGAAGGTGACAAAGAAAACAAAGCAGCTGCCAAGATTGCAGAATGCGAAGCAAAGATCAATTCTATTGTCGAAGGATACAAAGCCAAAGGCATCACAATCAACGAAAAAGGCGAGCTTGTCCAGAACGGGGAAGTCAGGATCAAAACCCGCGGACTTTCCAAAGAAGAATGCGAACAGGCTATCCGCCGTGTTGCCCGTATCGTCAAAGTCGAAGAATTCAGGAAGCGTTATCCGAATGAACTCTCTGGCGGACAGCAGCAGCGTGTTGCCATTGCTCGTACCTTAGCACCAGAACCGAAGGTCATCTTCATGGATGAGCCTCTCTCGAACCTGGATGCCAAGCTTCGTCTTGAAAGGCGTTCGGAACTAAAGCGTCTTCATGTCGAAACAGGTGCAACATTTGTCTACGTTACCCACGATCAGCTCGAGGCAAGGACCCTTGCCAGCCGCATCTGCTTAATCAACAATGGATCACTCCAGCAGTATGATGCACCTCTGACGGTCTACAGCCGTCCGAACAACCTGTTCGTTGCCGACTTTGTCGGTAATCCGGCTAGGACTTTGAGGGAAACCAAAGTTCACCAGAAAGAAGACGGAACCATCGAATGTGTTTTCTTTGATTCTGTTCACGCTGTTTTCAAGCCGAGCAAGCCTCTCAATCTCAGTGAGGAAATCACTCTTCGCAATGAGGAAATGGCAAAGGCCAAGGCTGAAAAAGAGGCCAGGAAACAGGAAAAAGGTTACGTTGAAAAGCTCAACAAGGATACAACCTTCAACTACAAGATTACCAAGACCGATGGCATCTATGAGCGGAAAGAAGAACATGATCCAACGGATGAAGACTATATCTTAGGCGTCCGTCCGGAGTTCATCACCCTTGCCGAAGGAGAAGGAAAAGGCAGGGATGCGATTGTCTACTCCGCTAGGCCGAGTGGTAGGGAAACCACCATCAAGATGGATATCAACGGCTATGTCGTCACCGGTGTCATCTTCGGTGCCAACGACTTCAAAGTCAACGAGCATATCAAAGTCGGATTCAAAGGAAACGACATCCTACTCTTTGATAAGACCAGCGAGAAACTGATTTCCGCTGGTTCACTCAAACTCCTCTAATTATTATCACACTCCATTAGATTAACAGGCTGCCAGAAACACTGGCAGCCTGTTTTTTCATAGGTAAGGAAGACAACAACTCTCTTAATTGTTTTCTTATTGTACCTGTTCCAAAATCAGCAGATTTGGAATAGAATTAATATTGAAAAAGAGGTATTGAACATGGCAGAACGTGACTATCAAAGCATTTATCAGACTTGGCTTGAGAAAGTCGATGATGTTGACTTATCCAAAGAACTCAAGGCAAGGAATGATTCACAAATCGAAGATGCCTTCTACCGGGACTTGGAATTCGGAACCGGAGGTCTGCGCGGAGTTATCGGAGCCGGCACGCATCGAAGGAACATCTATACTGTTGCTAAGGCAAGCCAAGGCTTATCGAACTATATCTGTAAGCATTATCCGAGTGAAAAGCGGTCTGTCGCTATTTCACGGGATAGTCGTCTGAAAAGTGATGTTTTTGCTAAAATCGCAGCTCGCGTCTTTGCTGCAAATGGAATAAAAGTCCATATTTATCCTCAGATTTCGCCTGTTCCGACTCTTTCTTTTGCAACTCGCTACCTGCATTGCTCTGCCGGTGTCATGGTCACAGCAAGCCATAACCCTTCCAAATACAATGGTTACAAGGTCTATGGAGAGGATGGCTGCCAGATTACAACAGAAGCGGCTGCCGAAGTCTTATCTGAAATCGAATCCATTGATATTTTCAAGGATATCAAGCTTGTCTCCTATGATGAAGGTTTCGAAGAAGGACTGATTTCCTATATTCCTCCAAAGGTCCTGACTACCTTTATTAAAGAAGTGAAGAGCCAGTCCCTTTTAGGAGAAGAAAAAATCGATAAGAATGTTGCCATTGTCTACACTCCATTAAATGGAACCGGGCTCATTCCGGTCACTCGTACCTTAGAAGAATCCGGATATACGAATATCACCGTCGTTAAGGAGCAGCAGTTCCCTAACGGCTATTTTCCAACTTGCCCGTTCCCGAATCCGGAAATCAAGGAAGCCATGGCCTTAGGAAGGAAATATGCGAAGGAAAATAACGCAGACCTTCTCCTAGCAACCGATCCGGATTGTGACCGTGTCGGAATCGCTGTCCGGAATAAAGAGGGCGACTATCAGCTGATTAGTGGCAACCAGACTGGAAGGCTTCTCTTCGATTACATCTGCAGCCGTCGCATCGCTTTAGGAATCAGGCCAGATGAGCCGGTACTTGTTAAAACCATCGTTACTTCCGATAGGGCAGAAAAAATCGCTGATCATTACCATGTTAAGACCATCAATGTCTTAACTGGATTCAAATACATCGGAGAACAGATCGGTCTTCTTGAAAAGCACGGAAAAGAATCCGACTACATCTTCGGATTCGAGGAATCCTATGGATGTCTGACAGGAACCTATGTCCGTGATAAGGATGCTGTCGATGGTGCCTTCAGGATCTGCGAAAGGTTCGCCTACTATAAGTCCAAAGGTATCTCCCTTTTAGACAAGCTCGAAGAACTCTATAAGACCTACGGATACACGAACAATTCACTCCATAACTATGAGTTCGATGGTTCCTCTGGCTTTGAGAAGAGGCAAGCCATCAGGAAGAAATTCCGGTCCGGAATCGACGAAATCGGCGGAAAGAAAGTCATCAAGACCTTTGATTACCTCCCTGGACTCGATGGACTTCCGAAAGCAGATGTCCTCAAATTTGTCTTAGAAGATGAATCCTCTATCATTGTCCGTCCTTCCGGAACAGAACCAAAATTAAAAGCCTACATTTCCGTCACAAAGGAGACGAGGAAGAAAGCCAAAGAAGAAGATCAAGTCATCGCTGATAACTTAGCCGGATTTTTCAAGTAATAGTAAACAGGACTGCCAAAAGACAGTCCTGTTTTGTTTTCTTAATATTTTTCAGATTACTTCTATATCACCTTTCTTTAGGACCTGTGTCTGGATAATAAATAAGATAGTGAAAACCAATACTTAAAGGGGCTACTGAATCAAACGAGATTTCTGAGAAAGCAATTTCTATATGACCAGTAATCCAAAAAGACTAAATAGCGACTGGATGAAAAGATAAAACTCAGGTATTGCGTTGCTAAATAAAGAAAAAACAAGTCCTTGACCTCATGTACAAGCCAGGATTTTCAATCTACAACGAATATATGATAAATATGCCCCTTGATGCGTCTTATGGAACGAAAGTGACTGTGATGCAACTGTGTTGCCGATGGTCACTTTTTCTTTTCATAACTTTATATTTTTGAACATCAAAAATGCTGACCCATTCAATAGCAATATAAAAGGGACCCAATTGGGTCCCATAAAAAGGAGGATTCGAATCAACCTTAATCTTAATAGACTGACTTTTTATTCGTGATCTGCTTTGGCTAAGAAATCCTTGAGAACAGCAATTCTCTTCTTAGTGACTTCAATATCAGGAGATTCTGCCCTGATACGGCACAGCGGCTCAGTTCCAGAGAAACGGATTAACGCCCATCCACCATCATCAAATAAATATTTGAAATTGTTATTTAAGCAGATTTTCTCTTTTGGAGCAGATTCAAAGCTTGGCATCTGATGCTGACCAGCTGCAAAAACGTTTTCACGATAGCGGAAAGTATAGCTATCCTCTACCATGATAGAATGGAAATCAGCGAAATCACGAACTTCTTTGACAATCTCGCTGACCGGTTTGTCCATGGCTTTGGTCCTCTCAAGGAAAAGAGCAGAAGCAAAAGAAGAATCTTTTCCGAAGATATAACCGCGGATAGTAAGACCACCGGATGATTCACCTCCGATGAGAGCATCATGTTCCTTGATTCCAGCCGAAATGTTCTTGAATCCGACATCAACCCTATGGCAATGGAATCCAAGTTTTTCACTGACTGCATCGAGCAGGTTACTCGTGGCAATATTCTTAATGCAATCGCCTTTCCTGCCTAAATATTTAACGAGATAATAGTAAATACAGGCCATGACTTCATTGGCATCGACATAATTGCCTTTTTCATCCAGAATAGCAATTCGATCACAATCGGAATCGGTTCCAATAGCCAAATCATAGTGATTTTCCAGAATAAGCTTCTTGTCTTCAATCAAGTTTTCCTCGATTGGGTTCGGAAGGCGATGACCAAAGAATGCATCATGTTCGGAATGAATCCTGTCTGCATCGATATTCAGGTCTTTTGCAATGCTCCTCAGAGTCAAAGCACCAGTACCATAGATTGGGTCAAAAAGAACATGTAGACGATGTGAAGGCTCTTTGGTAGGATGGAGGAAATTGCGGATATTCTCTAAGAACGGAGTCAGAATGTCTTTCTTAACAATTCTTCCTTCTTTTAAGGCATCTTCATAATTCCTAGTCTTGTATTCCTTTAAGGCCTGGACTTTATGTTCGACTTTGTCGGTAAGAGAAACCTCAGCATCCCTGCCTTGTCCTTGGAATAACTTAACACCATTGAAATAATACGGATTATGGCTAGCAGTGATCCTTATACCAAAATCGTTATCCCTGGCCTTGCTTACTGCCCTAACAGCCGGAGTCGGGGTCGGACTACTCGCTAAGATAACAGGAATATTATTGGCAGCCAATGTATTCGCCCTATAAATGGCAAATGCATCCGAACCAAAGCGGAAATCATAACCGATAACGACAGGTTTCTTTGAGTTTTCTTCATGAATAACATCACTGATAGCCTGCGCAATCCTTTTTACGTTTTCCTTCGTAAAATCATCACCGATCACACCACGGAAACCGCCTGTACCAAAATGAATCATTTTAACCTCCTAAATGTCTTGTAAACGACTCAAATCCCGGTAAGAATGAATACGTATATATTTTGCATCTCTGTACTCATCCTTTCCAGCCAAAGCTTCCTGTGAAGGACGATGAGAGAGAAAAATCGATTTTGCAAATCCAAAGCGGAAGGAACCAACCACGTCATCAAGGAAAGAGTCACCAATAAAGATACTCTCTTCTTTTTTCCTTCCTGCCTGCTTCAAAGCAGCCTGGTAAATCAATGGATATGGTTTTCGAAGAGCATAATCGTTTGAAAAGAAGAAAGTCTTGAATCCATTATCCGGGAGTTTGTCCTGAATAATCTTCTTTGTCTCTTCCCCATCAAACACAGTGTTGCTAATGACCCCATGAAAAATACTGCGTTCGTTAAGTTCATGAAGAAAGTCTTCGATTCCATCCATTGGTTCTCCTGCTATATCATCAATGATTTTAGATGATACAACTTCTACAGAAGAATCAAGTCTAACGTTATACATCAGACAGAAAAGATTTACGAATGCGTCAATTCTCACATCATTACGCGTTGTTCTTTGATAGTCATCCCAGAACTGTGAAGCCTGCTTGTATGCCGTGTCCCAAGGAATTTCATCCTTGTTCAGGCAATGATCATAAATCTGCTTCAGGTATACTTTTCTATCTTTTTTCTCATGAAGTAGTGTTCCCCAACAATCAAAGAACACTGCTTTCACATCATCTAGTACTGGGTAAGAATTAGCTTTTCGGTCCATGTATAATTCCTCCCACTTATCATTTTACCCTTATCTGAATTGAATTTGGTGCTCAGAAATGAGATTGTACATTTCATGTTCATTAATCAAATTTCGTTCCTAAAATTGTGCATCTCATTCATCCGCTTCTAGCATGCTAGAATAATCTAACAGGAGTAAAAACAGATAATGAAGAAAATCAATGGAATCCTGAATTCGAATATCTATGTCGAAGGAGCCGGAATTAAGCAAACAAGCCTCTCGGTTCTTGGTGACACCATCAGTGCCATCGATGACCATAGGGTGATTGAAAACAAGGAAGGATATCTCTCGATTCCCGAAGGATACACCGTCCTTCCCGGATTCATCGATGAACATATCCATGGCGCTAAGAATGCAGACGCCAGGGATGCTACAGAGGAAGCCTTAAAGACAATTGCCGATGCGGAAGCAGAAGACGGAACCACCACCTTCAACTTCACGACTAGGACAAGGAACAAGGAACATATTGAAAACGCCCTCATTGCCATCAATGAATACAGGAAGAATCCTACCGGACGTAGCCGTGTCATGGGAATTCACTTAGAAGGGCCATTCATTTCAAAGGAATTCTGTGGTGCACAGAATGCAGAAGATATCGTCCCTCTCAATGCCGACCTTCTTAGCCATTACTATGATCTCTCTGGAAAGCATATTAAGGAAGTCACTTTCTCCTATGATCCAAACCACAAGGAATTCCTCCAGTTCAGGCTTGAGAACCATATAGCTGCATCTATCGGACACACAAACAACACCTGTGCGCTTGCCTTAGAGGCGATTAAGAACGGCGTAACAATCGGCACACACACCTTCAATGCAAGGACCGGAATCAAACACCGGGAAATGGGAACGGCTGGAGCGTTAAGGATCTCTGATTCAGTGTCCTGTGAATTGATTGCAGATTTCCATCATGTCTGTCCGGAGTGCATCAAGAGGATGTACCGTTGCAAGGGAAAAGACAAAGTTACCTTGATAACAGATTCCATGGAAGCGAAAGGAAGGCCAGATGGAACATATCAGCTTGGTGGTCAGAAAGTCTATGTCAAAGATGGGGCGGCAAGACTAGCAGATGGCACTTTAGCTGGCTCTATCCTTCATCTGAATCAAGCAGTACGAAACAGGAAGAATCTTCTCTCCTTGTCCTTAGAGGATGCTACAGACAGGGCAAGCAAGAACCCGGCAAAGAACATGGGACTCTATGATCAGATTGGTTCCATCCGCTCAGGAAAGAAAGCGGACTTTGTCATCGTAGACAAGGATATCAATGTCTGTGCTACGATTGTCGGCGGAGAAATCGTGTATCATAAATAAAAAAATAAAGAAAGGAAAAATAAAATGAAGTTAGTTATTATCAACGATCTGGAAGTCAGGGCAGAGACAATTGCAAAGGAAATCCTCTCCCTTGTCAAAGAGAAGCCGAATGCAGTATTAGGACTTGCCACTGGTTCCAGTCCGATCAAGACTTATCAGAAAGTCATCGAATTAGCAAAGAAGGAAAATATCGACTTCTCGAATGTCACCTCTTTCAACTTGGATGAATACATCAACAATCCGGATTTCACTCAATCTTATCGTTATTTCAGGGATACTCATCTTTTCAACTTCATTAACATCAAGAAGGAAAACACTCACTTCCCGTCTCTCGAAGGATTAAAAACCTACGATGCGGAAATCAAGAAAGCGGGCGGCGTCGATCTCCAGCTTTTAGGAATCGGTGCTGATGGCCACATCGGTTTCAATGAACCAAACACTCCTTTTGATTCCCTTACCCATATTGCAGATCTCACTGAAAAAACAATCCAGGATAATTCACGTTTCTTCGCATCCATCAAAGATGTTCCGACACAGGCGGTCACCATGGGAAGGCAGAGCATCAGGAATGCAAAGAAAATCATCCTCATTGCTACTGGAAAGAATAAGGCATTGGCAATCGAAAAGACTTTCGGAAAAGTCGACGAAGCAACACCGGCTTCCTTATTAAATCGTCATCCAGATGCAACAATTTACTGTGACGAAGAAGCAGCAAGCCTTTTAAAGAAATAATTCTAAAGTTTCTTTCTTTCATTTTCAAAGTAAAAGCGATAGGATATTTTTAGCATGAATTGGTTTTTATATTACTCTGCAATATCCTTGCTTTCGGTTCTCTCGCTTTTGATTTCTTCCTATCTCGCTTATCGGAATCCGACCTTGAGTTTTGCTCAAAAGAGAGCCTTTATCCTTCTCTTCCTTTCCATTTTCCTAGGGTTGTCATTTGAGTGGATTTCTTCAAGCAGGGTGGTTTACAGCTGGGGAAACACCACCGCAAGGAAAGTGCTCCGTCACATCGAATACAGGTTCGCACCTTTTATCGGATTATTTGCTGGATCGGTGATGGACAGAAACCGCATTTCCATTGGAAACATGATTTTATGTGCTGGCAATATCATCTTCCAGTTTGCCAGGATGCCATCCAATCTCAGGATCTGCTACAATCCGGAAACGCAAATCGTAGAACGCCGAAGCAGGTATTGGGTCTATCAAGCAATCGTACTTGCATCTTTAACACTAGCTGCCCTATCTTTGCTTATTTCAAGGCGCAAACGGCAGTACCGCTGTTGGCCGATTCTTATTGCTGCACAGCTATTGATTTTCGTCTCTTTAATCATCCACATGTTATTCCAAGGGCTCCACATTGACTGGTTCGCGTATACACTCTCTTCTTTGTTTGTCTATATTATGACATGCGAAGTGAATTCTGAAACAGATGGATTAACATCTCTAAGGAACAGAAGAACTCTAGAAGACAGCCTTTCACATATGGACAAAGATGCTCTTATAATCAGGTTAGACCTAGATAATTTCAAGTCCATCAATGATCGCTATGGTCACAGGGTCGGAGATCAAGTACTTGTCAAAATATCAGCAATAAGGCGTGATTCCTTTTCTTCCCTTGGTCATATCTTCCGCTACGGCGGAGATGAATTTGTGATCATCATCAAGAAAAACAAAGACCGATTGATGAAAGCAGAAAAAATCTTTTATCAAGAGTGGCAGAATGAAATCAAAGAGCATCCTTTCTATCCTACGTTTTCGATTGGAAAAGCAAAATACACCCCTGGTTCTTCAAGTCCTAGGGATGCATTAAAACAAGCAGACGAAAACAGGTATCACGCCAAAGAAATCATTCACAGGGACTAGTCGTGCCGGCTATCGTCTTCGAATGTTTCACAGAACCGAGCTGCAAATGAGGCCGGTTCTTTTTGGTACAAATGCTCTAATGATCCAAATTCTGTCCTGCGGAAAGAAGCAATTCCCTTCCGGCGTTCTTCTGTATAAAGAACAGTAACCGAAGATGGGAGGGCAACAGTGTGCCTAAGCAAGGGCTCTGGCGACACCGAGAAAAGATGTGCGAGAAGAATGCACTCCACTCCAAAATGGCAGAACAAAGCAATCGTATCATGATTTCCGTTTTCGACATGATAATGCTTTCCTTCCCGCACATAGCCATGAAAAGCAAGAACACCGTCAAGTCCTTTAGCAACTTTGTCTGCTTCTTCTTTTAAGCTTCCCTTGATTTCCTTCAGATTCTTGTACCATTCATCTTCATCGTAAAGTTCCTTCTTGTCTTCCCACTCCGTCGGAAGCAGATCCCAGCAGATACCTGGCCGGTACTCTCGTTCAATCGTAACATTATTGAACTCATGCAGCCACTCGACGGTCTTGCCTGTTTTTCCGCATGCTTCAAGATACGGCTTTGCAGTCAGCTGAGCACGTCCTAGAGGAGAAAGATAAATGTCATCGATTTTCTCTTTCCTAAGACGTTCTTTAAGCAGTTCAGCTTCCCGTTTTCCCTTTTCTGTTAAACCATCGATAGCATAATCCGGTTCTGCATGACGAATAATCCTAATACGCATTTTCCCGCCTCCTATTCATCCCTATACGGACGATTTTCGCAGATTGCGAAAATCTTGTCTAAATCCTGAGAGCACTGATGATGGAACAGTTCTTCCTTGCGAATCCAGAAAACATTTCCTTCTTCAGAGCTTTTCAGATTACCGCAAAAATCTTTGGATTTATAAACAAAGGTAAAGTACCGGATATCATCTCTCCAAGGCCATTCCCTGATTCCACAGAAAGTGACCTTTCCAAGACAAAGGCCTGTCTCTTCTTTGATTTCTCTACGGACAGAATCATCCAATGGTTCTTTGTTTTCGACATGACCGCCCGGGAAGTTCAATCCAGGCCAGTCTTTCTTTGTCCGTTCCTGGACAAGAACGTTTCCTTTTCCATCCTCAATCCTGCAGATGTTGCAAAGTATACACCGAGTGATAACTTCTCTCATCGTGTTCCTCTTTTCTTCTATTTTCTGAAAAGATTATAATGGATTCAGAAATGAAAAAGAACCTCTTTCTTAGCCTTGCATTGGGAAGGAGCCTAGCTTCCTGCACCACAAAAACCAAGGCAGCCTGTTACCAGTGCTACTACGGATCAAGGCGAGTATCCAATGCCAGGCCAGCCTTTGAAACAATCCACGAAAAAGAACTTAACAGGAACTTGAAAGATACGGCCCTGGATTCCTATTATTTTTCGGTAAGCAGCTTTTCGGATCAGCATGACTATCTTTCATTCCAACAAACAAGGATATGGAAAAATCATCAGCCTGATAAAATCGATTTTGATCCAAATACCATGGTGCTCTATTTCTTTGTCCAGATTCCAAACGGATACCGGGCATTCAAACGAAATAATATCCAAGCATTAAATACAGACGGAGATAAGGTCCTCCTTACTGATAATTTCTTTTTCTATCGTTCAAGACCTGAATTATCCATCTGTTATATTGATGTAGTCAAGGATGAAGAAGCATCCGAAAACGTGTTTTCTTTCTACTATACATTGCCTGTCAGTTTCAAAAGCCAAAGGAAAGCAGAAAATATCCGTGCATTTCTTTCCGATCAGAAAGCAGAAGAACCGAAAGAAGACATCTAACTGTTATAAATCTGACAAAGATTTTCCGTAAGGAAAAGCCTATCCTGCAAATAATCACGGGTTTTCGTCAAAACAAAGGAAAAGCGCTGATCCGAAGTGACTTTCCTGTGAAGTTTAACCATAAGAGGACGCAGTTCCTCATCCCTCTTTTTATATGCCTTAGGCTTTAACGAAAAAGCTTTTGTCCTCTCCCTATTGTATTTTCCAAGTCCTTCCTCAAAGAATTGAAAGATACCGGAATTAAGGTTGATTTCAATTTTTCTTTTAATTAATAGATTTGCGACTTCTTCAGGATACGGCCCATAGACATCCCGCAACTTAGCGGCAAAGTTTTTGATATCTTCATCATTGTGGCAATCCGATAGTTCCTGATACATGGATATACGCTGGGACTCATTCCCATATTCAGATGGAATATGGGCGTCCAGAGAGAAAGATAGTTCAAAATCAGTTGTGTTTTCTTTAATGACTCCTTCTTTCCTAAGCTTCTTCTCACTGACGACTTCCTTCAGTAAATCCCTGTAAGCATCATAACCAAGAGAATCCACAAAACCTGCTTGCTCGCTTCCTAGAATATCTCCCGCACCTCGGATATTCAGGTCCTGCATTGCAATCTTGTAACCAGAGCCCAGCTCAGTGAAATCCTTCAAAGCTTTTAGACGCTTTCTGGCATCATCCGTTAGATTCTTTGAATCCTTAAAGAAGAAATAAGCATAAGCAAGGCGGTCGCTTCGTCCAACACGTCCTTTGATCTGATAAAGGGAAGATAATCCAAAATGATCTGCGTTCTCAACAATAATCGTGTTGACATTCGGAAGGTCAAGTCCAGATTCAATAATCGATGTACAGACAAGGATATCGGCTTCCTTAGCATAGAACTCGGACCTGATTTCCTCGACTTCGCTTGCATCCCTCTTCGCATGGACAACGGCAACCTTAGCATTTGGAAAACTCTTCTCAAGTCTTCCTGCGACTTCGAAAATATCGGATATTTTGTTATGGAGATAGAAAACCTGACCTCTCCGGTCAAGCTCTTTTTGGATAACTTCCTTTATCAGTTCTTTATCCTGCTTGGCTACATAGGTCTTAACCGGCCTACGGTTTACAGGAGCTTCTGTCAGATAAGATAAAGTGCGGACGCCTAGAAGAGACCTTTGCCTCGTACGAGGTATCGGAGTCGCAGTCAAAGTCAGGCAATCCACATTCTTTGCCTTTTCTTTGATTTTTTCCTTGTGTGCAACACCGAATTTCTGCTCCTCATCGATAATAAGCAGACCAAGATCATGAAAAACAACAGAATCGGAAAGAAGGGCATGAGTACCGATCACAAAATCAATTTTTCCATCAGACAATCCTTCTTTAATATACTTTTCCTCCTGCGGGGTCGTAAAGCGATTCAATAAAGCAAGATGGATGCCAAAATCATGGAATCTCTGCCTTGCAACCTTAAAGTGCTGCCTTGAAAGAATGGTAGTCGGGCACAGCAACACAGCCTGCTTATGGCTCAGGATACATTTAAAGGCGGCATAGAAAGCAATCTCAGTCTTTCCGAAGCCGACGTCACCGGCAACAAGCCGATCCCTAGGATGGGGGCTTTCCCTATCAATACGGATGTCCTCCCTCGCCTGTTTCTGACTCTCGGTATAAGGATAAGGGAAGCTTCTCCTGAAAGCCTCTTCCCTTTCCGGTTCGCTGGAAAAAGAAAATCCTGGACGGGTGGAGCGTTCTGAGTAAAGTGCAAGAAGTTGATCTGCAAGATAAGAAATCTTACTTCGGATACGGCTCTTCTTTCTCGACCAAGTCGATCCACCGAGCCGATCAAGGGAAGGAGTAAAACCTTCCCGAGAAGAATATTTCCGGATCCTCTTATATTGGGCAAGAGGAAGGTAGAACAAAGCATCCTCCGCATACTGGATTTTAAGGTATTCTAGCCCGTTGAGTTCACTGACGCCTAAGTATCTTCCCACACCATTGACTTCATGGACAACATAATCGCCGACTTCCAAATCCTCATATCTCCGGATAACTTTTGCTTCCTTGTATCTCGAAAGGAAGCGAGAACGCTGACTACTGACACCATAGATTTCCTTAGCCGAAAGATAAACGTGTTTTTCCTTTGGTATTTCAAACCCATGGGTCAGTTTTCCTTCCAAGAACCTGATGGATGAATGAAGAGGATACAAGCTATAGGAAATCTGTGCTTCATTGAGATAGTTCTGGTAATTGCTATAGTTAGGTTCCGGAAGAACAATCCGGATTTTATACCCTTCCTGGAGATACGCATTCAGCCTATCATCGGATTGAGCATAGGAAATCGCCTTGAAGGAATTATTCCGAAGGACAAAAGAATTCTCTTCACTGTTCTTTGCTTTATGGAAAGAAGAAAACTGGCAATCTGTAGCAAACCTTTTTTCACCATCAAGAGATGTTCCTTCCTTAATAGACTTAGAAAAGAAATTATTTTCTCTCTTTTTTAAGTCTTCTAATTCACTCCTTATCTGCTTTTCATCAAAAAGATAGCATTCATAGTCTGAAAGATAATCACACAAAGAATGTTCTTCCTTTTCAAAAAACGGATAAAACCGGGCATGAAGTTCGGAAAGATACCCTTTTTTCGCTTCTTCTTTTACTTCTTCCAATGTCTCTTTTAATCCATCAAAAGAAATACGGTCCAGTCTCTTTTCCTGTTCTTTTAATAAGGTGTCCCTGCTAGAGCATCCATCCTGTATTTCCTCATCGGAAAGAAGACGCCTGGATGCCGGATGGAGAGTGATACTCTTCACATGCTGGAAAGAACGTTCATCATTGACTTTAAAGAAGCGGATATCATCGATTTCATCGCCGAAGAATTCCCTTCGGATTGGATCATCATAGCTTGTATCGAAAACATCTAAGATGCCTCCGCGCATGGCCATCTGATTTGGCATTGTCACACGGTCCATCCTCTGATAGCCGAGTCTCGAAAGCTTAGTTACCAAATCCGAAAGAAGAATCCTATCCCCTTGTTTTAAGTCAATCCTTGAATTCCTGTATCTATCTTTGCTCCTAATCCGTATCTGATAGGAAGACCTATGTCCGACTAGAATTGAGGGTTTAGCCGAAACGATAGAAGAAAGCGCAAGCAGACGCTCTTCATCCCTCTCTGGAGAGACACCGATTGCACTTGTCTTGAAAATCTCGTCAAACGGGAAAAGAAAGCTTTCATCTTCCTTAACATAGTCGCTCAGGAACTGGTTGAAAGCCTCGGCATCTCCGATTGTCGGGAACAGGAAAAACCTCTTCCGCTTTCTTTCGTGAAAGGAAAGAGCAGCTAAAAGAGCAAGAGCTTCCGGCGAAGAGACGGAAAGATCACTATTCTGATTCAGCTTCTCCAGTTCCGGATTTTCGTCCAGATAAGAAAAAAGAGACAGATGGTCAAGGATTCCCATTACTTATTGAACCTGTTCCTCGCTTTATCAAAGGAGAACTTCCTGCAGTACTCTGCAGCCGCTGCCGCTTTATTGATTCCATCTTTCCACTTCTCATAGATATCTTTGTCTTTCGGATGAGATAAAACGAAATCAGCAACGTCAGTGTGTTTGATTTCCGGTCTTCCGATGCCGATGCGGATTCGGTTAAAAGTATCGGTGCCGAGTACGGAGATAATCGACTTCAGCCCGTTATGGCCACCGGCGGCTCCCTTCCTTCTTAAGCGGATAGAGCCTGGCTCGGTATCCCTATCATCAACAAGAATCAGAATGTCGGAAGTGTCCACCTTAAAGAAATTCTTTGCCTGAATCAAAGCATTTCCGCTCAAGTTCACGTAAGTAGTCGGTTTCCTTAAAAGGACATCTTCTCCGTAAATACTTCCTTTTCCGACAAAGGAATCAAACTTCTTCTTTCCCCTATCGATATGAAAATCTTTGCTGATAATATCAATTGCCTGGAATCCAGAATTATGCCGTGTATCGTCATACTCTGGTCCAATATTTCCGATGCCTAAAATAATCTTCATTTCTATTTACCTTCTTCACCGAGTTTCTGTATAAACTCCATGGTCTGCTTCAACGCACGGCCACGATGAGAGACAGAATCCTTTTCCTGCCTAGTCGCCTCACCGAAAGTTTTCTTCAAATCATAAGAATAGAAGATCGGATCATATCCAAAGCCATGCCTTGCCTTACCATCCGAGACTTTGACAATCTCACCTGGAGCAATGCCTTCAAACACCTTTTCAATCTTGTTTTTCTTATCCAGATAAACCCTGGCAGTATGGAAAGCCGCTTTCCGGTTTTCTTTTCCTTCCATCCTCTTGAGGATCGCAAGATTCTTCTCTTCATAAGGATGTCCCTCCCTGAAGCGTGCTGAGTGAACGCCAGGGAAACCATCCAAGGCTTCAATTGATAGTCCACTATCATCGCTGATAATCGGATAATCACATTTTAATGCGATATCTTCTGCTTTGATTTTCGCATTCCCGACAAAAGTCTCAGCATCCTCCGGATGCGTGACTTCTAGTCCGAGATCCTTTAAACAAAGGACTTCATATCCTAAAGGAGAAAGCATGTCTCTCACTTCAACGACTTTGTTCGGATTCGACGTTGCAAATACAATAATTTTCTTGTTCATACCTGTTCCATTATAGTTGAGAATCAGAAACGAAAAAAGGAAAACAGATGCAGCTAAAAAAAGAAAACGCCTTCTAAAACAGACCTTGCCCAAATAAAAGCAAAAATTTATCTGCTAATGTATTGTCCGAAATCACAGATGATAATATCCATTGCCATCAATGGATATTTCATTTCCGTTATTCCGGAATTGAAATTTGTAACTGATTTTCTTTGAGCAGAGAATGGAATCATCTCCATAGAATTTACTGTTGAAATCAATGACTTGGTTTTCACTCGGGGCTAAGCAAACAAAGGTCAGCGTTGCCTCCTTATTATCGCCAAGAATTGAATAACAGGCGGTAAAGTCAATATCGGCATCTAGGCAGATATCATAAATATTGTATGTTTCATTATGGATGGAAAGGGAGAACATATGATAGGAGGTTTCTCCTATCGCAGGGAAAGATAAAACTTTATATCCAAAGTCTTTTTCGGAATCCTCAAAACTAAACTGACAATAAAGATACGGAGCAATATCGAGATACTGCTTTTCTATGTTATCACGTAACAAACCGATTCCAATGGTGAAAGGAAACAAGGCTCCAGATTTCTTTTTTACTCCTGGCTTCTTAACATCGAACTGAAGTGGGCTTTTTGATTTTCCACTATATTCATCATCTAAGACATACTCATATTGATTATGAAAGGTGTTTTTTCGATTTAATTCTTCTTCCGTGTATGGAAAGTTGTTATCGTCATGGAAATAGTTGACTACAGATGTCTTCGTCGAACAGCTAGCAATTAATGGAAGAACCCTAGAAACAAAAGTGATTTTCTTATTCATCTTTAACTCCTTTCCTATTAGAAGGCATCCGTGACATAATCCCTTTTACTGAGATGAAAGTTAGAAGATTCATATTGCCAGAAAAGCTTTACTTCATTCGAAAACACATATTCTTTCCCAATACCAGACTCAAAAGAAGCAAATGTCTTCTTTGTCTTATCAAACCTTCTTAGTCCGATAAATACAGAACCAGTATTCTTTTTCTCTTTCTGTTGAAAATAAGAAAAATCGATATCAATAGGAAAATTCTGATGATAGGTAAGAGTATAGGTGTCTGTCGTATAGTCGCCTGAGTATTCCAAGCTATAGTTGTCTTCCTCAATGACTGGAAGTTCTTTTGAGAAAGCATAGTTATGTTGACTATCGAACATAGTAAGGACAGGAAGATATCCTTCCCACTCTTTGACTTGATTATCAAAGATTCCAGCATACCTTTCCGAGTGGTAAATATGGCTGTCATCTGTCGTGGCTTGATCAAACTTCCTATCCACTCTAGCAGGCTGAGAAAAGCCATACTGTTTCTTATCCGCATCTGAGTAAAAATCGGTATAGTGATAAGTGATTGTATATTCCGGCTTTGAACTATTGGATGAATTCTTATTAGAACATCCACTTAAAAACAGAAGTGGAAACAAAAGAAGAAATAACCGATTCTTGTCTTTTCTCATATGTGTTTTTCCTTTCAAAAATGACAATATATTATGTCCTGGTTTTATTATAGAAATCGTAAAAGTCTTGGAATAGTTCTTTTTTTTCGGGGGGACAATCAATTGTTATTTTTTGCCCTATTTAAAGGGTTATTGGCTAATTTGCACATTATTTGTAAGCGGTTCATTTGTTCTTTAGTATTAAATCTTTCTCTTTACATGCAAGCAGAAAAGTATAGTTTAGGATGAAGCATTATTGCCTCATAACGAAAGAAAGGATAGACAAGCTCTTGCTTATTCATTCTCATAACGGACAAAGAGTATAATAAAGAAAGAAAATTGCGAGGATAAAACCATGAATATTGATGAAGTAAGAGAAAAGAAGACAGCATCCAAGGAAGTCTATAAAGGACATATTCTGGATGTTTATGTAGATGATGTCACTCTTCCAAGCGGAAGAAAAACACATCGTGAAGTCATTCGTCATTGCCATGCTTCTGCTATTCTTGCAATCAACGAAAAGAACGAAGTCATCTTAGAAGAACAGTATCGTTACCCATATGATGATGTCAGGATTGAACTTCCTGCCGGAAAAGCAGAAAAAGGAGAAGACGGTTTAACAACTGCAAAGCGGGAATTCGAAGAAGAAACCGGATACCAGGCAAAAGAATGGAAGAAGCTTGGTACCTTCTATCCTAGTGTTGCCTACACCGATGAAGTCATTGAGATCTATTTAGCCACCGGGCTGACTTTCAAGGGACAACATCTTGATGCAGGGGAAGAACTAAAGTATCGTTTCGTCCCACTCGAAGAAGTTAAAAATATGGTAAAAGAAGATAAAATCCGGGATGGAAAGACTTTGGCTGGAATCCTACAGTACCTGCTTCTGAATAAATAAGATGGCTAAAGGAAAAAGAATCAAGGAAGAAAATGTCTTCCATGGAATCGGTTTTGAAATAGAAAACACCGAAACCGAAAGGGATGACGGATCCATTGTTCCTTGGCAGCTGATTCATTACTATGGATGCAGCTGTGTTTTAGCAATCAATGATAAAGAGGAAGTACTGGTAGAAGCAAACTTCCGGTATCCTTACTGTAAGGAAATTCTTGAAATACCCGCTGGTGAAAAGGAAGAAGGAGAAACCTGGCTTGATGCTGCAAAAAGAGAACTGAAAGAAGAAACCGGATATATCGGAGAAGACTGGAAAGACCTAGGAGTTATTTATCCATCGGTCGGTTCCTCGGACGAAGTCAGGCATCTATTCTTAGCAAAGAAACTAAGAAAAGAAGAAACTCATCTTGATGCAGAAGAAAGAATTACCTGTTCCTTTATTCCAAGGAACCAGCTTCTGAATAGGGCGAAAAACGAAGAGCTGCCCGATGCTAAGACACAAAGCGCGCTCTTCACTTATTTAATCCGAAATTATTTTAGATCCTGATGATTGAATAGCTTTTTTGTGCTACAAAACCTAAAACGAAAACAATAATTTGGAGGAAAGAAACCTTCTCCATTTAAATTCTTTCAGTTGAGTCGAATTGTAAAATCGTATACTTTGATGCATCTTCTTAAGATAATCAATTTTCTTTATTGTTCTTTCAAAGTAGCACATCGTGTCTACAGAATATTAAGAAGCTTGTTTGCTCATTTTCCTATTATTTAGATCCAACTTCTCTTTTGATTGTTTGAGAAAAAGCCTAATAATTTATCAGCTCTTGCGAATAAAACTTTTTTCATAGACTATTGCCCGCTTATTCCTATGGAATCGCTATACTAATCATTTTTCATTAAATGTTTTTTGCAGTGTTTCTGTATTGCATTTCAACGATTAAGAAACTATAATGAGGAAAAAAGGAGGCTAAATATGAAAAGAAACAGCTGAATAATTGTTTCCCTCCAATCCATGTTGATGCTTATATTTAATGCTGTGATTTGTAAACGCATCTCCGAAATTCATCAATCACTAGAAGACAATCTTTATAATTATTCAGAGTCAGAACCCCCTTCCGATTTGGCGCCTGTCTAAAAAGCCAACATTGGTTCGAAAAACAAAATTTAAATGCAGCTCTTCCGTTTCCACTACCATTGGCAGAAATTTTGGTCGCATTTGTATTGGTGACATGCAATTGATTACACAAGAGGCCATTTAGTATGAACAAAGCATTTTTCTTAACAGCGCTTCCTTTTCTGCTAGTCGGATGCAGCGGAAGCTCAAAAGGTGAGACAACAGCCGATTATGTTGTCGTTTACTTCAAGCAATACACATTAGAAACCGAAACCGACACAAAGTTTTTCTTTTCCGGCGAAAGGAAATACGAAGAAAGTTATCTTTTCAGAAAAGATTATGTGCTTCGCTATGATGATTACAGAATTCGGAATATCCAAGGAACCGCCACCGGCTGCTACTTCTACCGCACTCCCTTCTACCTTGATTTTGATTCCCCAGAACTCGAAAACAGTCTAGACGAAAATGGAAAAAAGGAAATCGTTCTAAATAGAGGCAGGGTCTTCTATTTTGATTCATTCTAGTTATGAAAAAGAGAATGTTTTTGTTCTTTCCGTTTCTTCTTTCTTTCACAAGCTGTCATCAGGAAACAAGCGAATCCTTTCTCTCTTTCCGACAATATGCCTATCAGGAAGGAAAGGGACTTATCAAGAATAAGCTCTTAAAAGAGACTACTTTTTCCTACCCCTATGGAACAGAGCTACGCTATGATGACCCTTCCCTTAAATGGCTAGCTATTTCTGATGAGGATAAGGAGCTTATCGGTCCCTACCTATCTATCAAAAACCAAACCGATAAGACCTTGTTCAAGAAAGGATACGAAGAGAAAATCAAGCTCGACGGGAAGACCGCCGTTCTCTCTTTCGGACTCGTCTTCAAGACAAGCGGGGAAGACTTTGTCATCGAACCTGTGGTTTCCTACTAAATAAAAACAGGTCGGTCTATTCCGCCCTGTTTTTCTTTTTCAGACGATGTGCTTTTACAGTAAGCTTCCGTGCATCTTCCGGAGAGATGGCAATATCCTTCCTGTTTACCTTCGGTGTGGATCTTGTGAACCCATACCCAAGAATTTCCTTAGTTGCAATAACCGAAACAAAGGCATTCGGATCAAATTGCTTGATGGCCTGCCTGATGACAGAATAATCATGTTTATCGAAACAAACTTCTAGCCTTTCAGTTTCTTTCTTTGTATATCCCCCACGACAGGAGATCAAAGTGGTTCCTCGTCCTAAGTCCTGATTGATAAATTCATTCCTCTCATCGATTTTCTCCGAGGAGACTAATGCCATGAAGTATTGCCTGTTCCCTAAGAAAACCTTATCAATCCTGAAGGAACAAAGGAAAGCCGAAAGAAGACCAACCAAGGTCGGAATCAGCTGGTATCCGTTCGCAAAGAAGCCGCCGGTGATAATCAATAAGTCGCAGATAAAGGTAGACGTTCCGATGCGGATATGAAGATAACGATTTGCTAAGACATTTATGACATCCGTACCACCAGAAGAACCACCTCCGACAAACGCAAATCCGATGCCGATACCAACGAGCCTGCCTCCGAAAATAGCTCCGACAAGATAAGCTAAGGGAAGCCAGTCTCTTGCATTAACCATATTCCCGTTTGGAGTTGTCAAGGAAGGATTCCTATCAGCAGCCATTTCGACAAGATTGAAGATATGTTTGCCATCGATGACACAATGATTGACCCTGTAAGTAAAGAGCCTGACCATCAATGGATAAGTAATCGTGTAGACAAGCGTGTTCAAAGAGTACTTGAGTCCGATCAGAATCAGACCTAGGAAAAAGAATCCCCAAGTATAAATCAAAACGTAGACATCCGTCGTTATTGCGCTCCTGCCAGGAATCTGATGAGAGATGATGGAAAGAGAAGCAATGCCACCGGAGACAATATTCCTAGGAATCGTGAAGAGAGAATCGCCAAACGCAGAGATACAAGCTCCAAGAAAAATATAAAGGATGTTTTGTATTATTTTACGCGGACTTTCGCTCGTAAACTCGCGTTTTACAATATCAATTTCTTTCTTGGCCCACTGTTTCCTAGACCTTTTCATTTCTGATGATTTCTCCTAAAGTCCCATTTGAGATAGGCATCAATGAACCCATTGATTTTGCCATCCATAACGGATTGAACAGAGACTTCCGAATAATCATCCCGATGATCTTTCACCAAGGTATAGGGGCAGAAAACATAAGAACGAATCTGGCTAGAGAAAGAGATATCCTTCTTCTGTCCGGATATTTTATTTAGCTCATCCTGTTTCTTCTTCAGTTCAATCTGGAATAGTTTTGAGCGAAGCATCTCCCTGCAGGTTTCCTTATTGGCAAGCTGATCACGTTCAATCTGGCAGGACACAACAATTCCCGTAGGCAGATGAGTGATACGGACTGCCGATTCTGTCTTATTGACGTTCTGTCCGCCGGCACCGGAGGAGTGATAAGTGTCAATGCGAAGTTCCTCTGGGCGGATTTCAATCTCAATGGAGTCATCGATTTCCGGAATAACAGACACCGATGCGAAAGAGGTGTGACGGGAGCCAGAAGCATCAAAAGGCGAGATACGAACCAAACGATGGACACCATTTTCAGAGCGGAGGTTGCCATAGGCCATCTTTCCTTCGACAACCCTGGTCGCCGAGGAAATACCGGCTTCTTCACCCTCGATCCTATCGACAATTTTATAGCGGTAGCCGTTGGCCTCGCAGTAACGTTCGTACCTTCTTAAAAGCATCTGTGCCCAATCATGGGCTTCCGTACCTCCAGCACCTGGATGGAACTCAAGAATCGCATTTGCTTCATCATAGGGACCAGAATAGAAAATAGACTTAGAAAAAGCATTGAAATCCTTGTTCAGAGAGCTCAGGGACTGGTCAGCATCATCAAAGATGTCCTTGTCCCTGTCCTCTTTCAGGAAATCCAAGGATTCCTGAATTGAGGACAAACGGAATTTGAAGGACTCAATAGAGTTGATTTTGTTTTCGATATCGGCAAGCTTACGGTTAACGCTAGCAGCTAGGCTAGGATTCTTCCAGAACGAAGGGTCTTCGCTTTGCTTACTTAAAGCTGCCTTTTCTTCTTCTAGTTTAGGGAAGTCAAAGGCAGCCTTGCAAAGAAAGGACCTGTTCTGCAATCGTATCATGAAGACGATTGAGATCGGATAGTTCTTTCATTGTTCGGCGCTCCTTATAAATACAGATAATTAGTTAATTTTAGCGGTCGGATTGCTACGGTCAATTCCATCATCATCCGGAGTAATGTTGCTAACAGCATCCGGGTTGAATTTGACCTTCTTTTCGGCAGCCGGGGTGGTCTGGTTGATAGGTGCTTTTGCTAAATTCTGCTGGACTTCCGGATTCTTACGGAACCTGACATGCAGAATTGTACGGACAACATCATTTGCAATATTGCTGTTCCTCTCATCAAACCTAGCAAAACCTTCATTGGTATAAGCCTGAAGCGGATCAGTCTGAGCATAGGAACGGAGCCAGATTGCATCACGAAGCTTCGACATTGCGTCGATATGCTTCGTCCAGCGACGATCGATGCAGTCAAGGCAGACGGTCTTTTCCGCAAAGTCACGCCTTTCCTGTGTCCAATCCTTGCTGTGTTCCTTATACCTCTTCTCTAGAACAGCAGAGAAGAGTTCGATGGCATCGTTGATATTAGCTTGGTCAAGAGCTTCAACATGAATGGTTGCAGGATCAATGGACAAAGCCTTAGCAGTGATTTCAGTTAATTTCTTAGCATCGATAATCGTTTCCTGATCCTTAACATAGGTTGCTTGATTGCAAAGAGTCTTGCTAGTAAGGCGGAAATAGTCAGGCATTGTTTCGGAAATAGTCTTGCTATATAAGATATGGTCGCGACGATCGTACCTAATCTTACGTTGACGGGAAAGAACATCATCATAGTTCAGTAACTGTTTACGGGTATCAAAGTTCCTTCCTTCGACACGTTTCTGTGCAGAAGTGATGGCTTTTGACCTCCTTGCAGATTCAAAGGCTTCATCGCCAAGCTTCGCATAAAGATTCTTCCTCGACTGCGGAGCAAAGCGGACAAAGATTTCATCCTGCAGAGAGACATAGAACTTCGAATAACCAGGATCACCCTGACGGCCGGCACGGCCCTTGAGCTGGTTATCGATACGACGAGATTCGTTACGTTCAGTTGCAAGAACAGCAAGACCACCGATTTCCTTGACACCTTCGCCAAGCTTAATATCGGTACCACGGCCGGCCATGTTCGTAGCAATCGTGACAGCGTCTTTCTGTCCGGCTTTAGCGATAATAGCGGCTTCCTTCGCATTGTTCTTGGCATTCAAGACTTCATGCGGAATTCCAAGAGCAGTCAGTTTCTGATCAACGATTTCGGATTTTTCGACAGAAGGAGTACCGATTAAGATTGGCTGTCCCTTTTCATGACGGGCAACGACCTCTTTGACAATAGCGTTGTACTTGGCTTCTTCTGTTCCGAAAATAGAATCCGCATCATCGATACGGGCAATCGGACGGTTGGTCGGAATAGTAACAACACGCCTGTTATAAACCTTGCGGAATTCTTCCTCTTCGGTCTTAGCCGTACCGGTCATACCCGCAAGCTTGTCATAAAGACGGAAGAAGTTCTGATAGGTAATCGTTGCCAAAGTAACAGTCTCCGGTTTGATTTCGACATGTTCCTTAGCCTGAAGTGCCTGCTGAAGACCATCCGAGTATTCACGGCCCTTCCTGACACGTCCGGTGAAGCCATCAATCAAAAGGATGTCTCCATCGCCAACCATGTATTCGACACCATTACGCCTGATGTAGTTTGCTTTCAGTGCCTGTTGGACACGATGGGTGAGGTCAGCCCATTGAGCATCGAAGAGGTTATCAATGCCGAAGGCTTTTTCAACTTTAGCAACACCACTATCGGTCAGCTTAGCGACCTTCTTTTCAATATCGATGGTATAGTCGCGGTCTTTTCGTAAACTCTTAACAGCACGATCCGCTGTAACATAACTAGAAGCAGTGATTCCGCTACCACCAGAGATAATAAGCGGAGTACGGGATTCATCAATCAAAATGGAGTCTGCTTCATCGATGACGGCAAAATGGAGTCCGCCGTCTTTCGGAGAGCGGATAACACGGTTCTGAACAGACTTTGCCCTGTTGTCACGGAGGTAGTCGAAGCCGACTTCGGAGTTCGTGGTATAAGTGATATCGCACTTATAGGCATCCTGTTTCTGCTGTGTGGATAATTCACGAAGGTTAACACCGACGGTAAGGCCTAAGAAACGATAGATGTTTCCCATCCATTCGGAGTCACGCTGAGCCAAGTATTCGTTGACAGTGACAACATGAGTACCTTTTCCCTCTAAGGCATTAAGATAAACAGCCCTAGTAGCAGTAAGGGTCTTACCTTCACCGGTACGCCTCTCTGCGACATCGCCTTCGTTTAAGACGGTAGCACCAAAGACCTGGACCGGATACGGGAACTGACCTAAAACACGACGTCCGGCTTCACGGGCAGTTGCAAATGCTTCCGGAAGAAGATCGTCGACAGTATAGCCATCAGCGAATTTCTTTTTCAGATAAGGCGTCCTTGCCTGAAGCTCGGAATCAGTTTTCTTTTTGAATTCCTCTTCATAGCTGAAAACACGGCTTGCCTTTTTCTGGATTTTCTTAAAGGCTCTGGCATCAATACGGAATAGTTTATCGAGAAAGCTCATTGTTGTCTCCTTTGGTTCCTATGAATCACACACGAAGAAAAAAGTATTTAAAAAAGAGGCTTTTTCTTCAACCTTGTTTAATATATCATTTTTAGTCTTTAAATAGAATAAGAACTAGTAAAAGAGATATTTGACTTTTTTTAATATCCTTTGCCTGAAAAGCTTCTTTGCATGTTCTATCTGCACTATCAGAAACAAAATCTGAGAAAGGCAGAGAAAGCGAAAAATTTCCTCGAATATATCAAGCAATTACATCCAGAAAAAAGCGATGCACAAGTCAGCATCGTTTTCTGCTATTTTTTCAATCAAGAACTTGATCCAGAAACAATACGCACTCATCAAACCAGGAAGAAACCTCCTCCCTGTCTTTTTCATGTCCCTTAATATCATAGTTCAGAAATTTTTTCCCCAAAGACAACCCATGGCCTAGATGCGGATAAAGAATACAGCAATGTTCAACCGATGCTTTGTTAAGAGCCCTATCCATCCTCTTAGAATTCACGACAGGAACGACATTGTCTTCCTCCGTAGCCCATAGAAATGTAGGCGGATAGTCTTTTGTAATATGCTTCTCGATTGATAGTTTTTCCCGGAGATATGGATCTCCCCCGGTAATAACCTTCCTCGTCGGAAGATGAGTCCATTTATCCCTTGTAATCACCGGATAAGATAGAACAAGTGCATTGACATGCACCTGATGATTTTCAATTCCAAGATAGGCTTTCCTTGACTCATCATCCCAAAGGGAACAATAGCTTCCAGCAAGATGGCCACCTGCCGAAAAACCAATCCTTGCTATTTTTTCTTTATTGATATGCAAGTCAGCTGCATGCTCCTGAAGATAATCAATGCAAGCAAAGAGCTCTAGATACGGAGTCGGGAACTGTCGGCCGGTGCTATACCAAAGGACAAAGGAACAATATCCCTCAGAAACAAACCGGCAGGCTATCGGATCCGCTTCACGATGTGAACAGAAACTATAGCCGCCGCCGGGAAGAACAACCATTGCTCTTGTTAATGGCTGCTGTTTCCTCTCAAAGTCAAAATAAGTAGGCTGGAACACTTCTAGCACTGGGTCAGTATCCAAAGGATATAATTGATTAAGATGAATTAGTCTATGGTTCATGGTTTACAGGCACTTTTTATCATCTAGAATAATTTGCTTTAACTAACTATCTAAAGAATTGTCTTTTTCGTTTCTTTATCGAAGAAATGGATTTTATTCTGTTTGAAAGTTATCCATGCTGTCTTCTCTTCGGGGGAAATGGAGTCCGCTTCACACTTTGCTGTCAGATTTGCCCCACAGAAAGAGAAATGAATCAGAAGTTCACTGCCAAGAAGTTCTGAAACATCGATAGAGATCGGATAGCTTCCTTTGTCCGAAGAAATCTGAATATCTTCCGGACGAATACCTAGGATGACTTTCTTGCCGTTATAGGCCTTTAAAGCTTCTATCCTTTCTGCATCAACTTGTTCTTCACCACCATCATGGATGATTTTTCCATCCTGATAAAGAACTTCGATAAAGTTCCTTGCAGGAGCTCCGATAAAACCGGCAACAAATTTGTTCACCGGATGAGAATAGATTTCCTTTGGAGTTCCGACCTGCTGGATATAGCCGTCTTTCCTGACCACGATTTTATCTGCCCTTGTCCTTGCTTCTGTCTGATCATGGGTGACATAAATCGTCGTCGCATTTATTTTCTTATGTAGCTTAATGATTTCGCTTCGCCTGGAAACACGGAGCTTTGCATCAAGATTGGAAAGAGGTTCATCCATCAGGAAGACTTTAGCATTGCGGACAATTGCACGTCCTAAGGCAACACGTTGCCGCTGACCGCCAGAAAGTTCCCGTGGTTTTCGTCCAAGATAATTCTCGATATCAAGGATCTTTGCGGCCTGATGAATCCGTTCCTTGATTTCATTTTTGTTCCTATGTTTGAGTTTATATACCGGACTAGGAATCGTCTGTGCTTCTTTTAACTGTTCTTCTTTCCTGGAAATAATATCCTCTGGGCTATTGTTCTTTTTCAGCTTGCTAATCTCTTTGGAAAGCTGAGCGATTCTTTTCTTATCAATGGCGGTGCAGATTTTTGCATTGGTCTTAGCCTGTTTGAATTCATCCTGAACAATATCAATCTGATCCTGAAGATGATTGCATTCCTCAACTAATTGTGAAAAGCCCGCAAGTTTTTGCTCATACTTATCCCTCTTGGATGGATTAGGTTCCTTGTTCTTGCTTTTTTCGAAACGGACATATTCGTTATATTCGTTCTTAATATCTTCCAGTTTTTTCTTTTTCTGAAGTTTTTTATCTAAAACATCATAGAGCGCATCAAGCTTTCTGTTGATTTCCTTAAGACGGTTTTTATCTTCCTCTTCAAAAACCGGGAAAGGAAATTTCTTGATTTTTAGGGAAAAAGCCCTGTTATCAAAGACAGTCCTATGGGGATAAAGGGCATAGGTTTGGAAAACCATTGCAATCCCTCTGTCTTTTGGAGGTACATAATTACAGAAAACACCGTCAATATATAATTCACCCGTCGTGATTTCCTCAAGTCCAGCAATCCTTCGCAGTGTTGTCGATTTTCCGCATCCGGACGGACCGACAAAGACCGTGAACTCCTTGTCTTTAATATCCAAGTTGAAGTCATGGACAGCCTGCACCTTATTATCGTAGATCTTATTGACATTAATGAGCTTTACGTCTGCCATCTGTTTTTTCCTCCGTTTGATTTTCGACACGCTTTGCGTGATAAGTCGCCGTTATCAGATCAGCATAAGATTGATGGGATTTACTACAAGAGAGGACAAAAAGATTGATTAAAGCGAAAATCGTAAGGGTAAATCCTACGGTTGCTAGCGGGAGAGAGAAAGAACCAATCTTCAGCAAAGGAACCTTGCATGCGTTCTCTACACCAGTAACAAGGGCAAGAACATAGAAAGGAATGTAGCAATCAAGAATAAGATTGACAAGAAACCGAATCAGTGTCTGCCACCAAGCTGGGCGAAAATTGCCGTTTTTTCTTCGGATGTCAGAATGAAGAAGAAGATTTCCCCTTGTCCGTTGCTTGCAGGAAAGAGGCAGGATAAATTCAAAGAGAATCCTTACAATCAGATAAGAGCAGAGTGCCGGTATTCCTAAACCCAATCCCTGCAGTAGGACCGATTGATTGAACTGATTCACTAATGAAGTGATGATTGGTCCTTTCTTTTCTTTCTCTACGGCATTGAACCAGGCTTTCGAGAAAAAATCAGAAAATGAATTATATGTTTTCTTGTTCGAATCCGTCATCTTTCCATCAAAATAAGAAGACAGCTTTTCCTTCACTTCAAGTTTGAGATATCCTAGGCTTTCCCTATCCTTTGCTTCATAGAACGAATCTTCGTTTCCAACAAGAAGAATCTGATGATTGAATTCATTGACTGACCTAGATTTATCAAAGCTGATGTAATAATAAGCAAGAGGATCAAGATAACTACCATCTGCATCTTTCATTTCCCCAGCAAGCTGGTTCTGAACATAGTTTTTGAAAATTTCATCCACTTCCCTTGCATTACCATCTTTATCTTTGCAATAAAGGTGGGTATCATACCTATGATTATAGATTTCACCGGTAAGTTTCTTCTGGTGTAGGACTTCCTGATCAAAACCCACCATTTTCTTTCCAATCCCGATTCCTCCCACTAAATAGAGGAAAAGAGTAAAAAGAAAAACAAGGCCAAGATTAATCCTTCCTGTCAGATATCTTTTTCCGATGGTCAGCTTTTCATAATTTTCCATGGCATACCTCACCATTTCCATTATAGGAAACCGGTTACATACATGAAATTGTGAAAAACATAGGTCAATACTCTTTTTTTACCTTTTACGGAAAACAGGGATACGATTCAGCGGAACTTCAATCTGATATGTTCCTTTCGAATATTGTTTTCCGGTTTCATCCACCCAGATTCCATCGGGAATCACCACTTCTCTGCTTGTTCCTTCCTGCACCATTGGCGCAACAAGAAAATCCTCCGTCAAAACGAATTCGTCTTTAATCGAATCATATACTGAACCTGGGTAAAAATAATTCAAAGGCTTTACAATCGGTTCTCCTGTCTCTTTAGACTGTTTGGCTAAAGAAACGATAAGGCCGGAATTTTTAAGATGGATATCTACGGCTTTTTTTACTGCCTCTAAATGTTCTTCATCCAATTTTTTATAAGGCATAAGAGAAAACTGCCTCCTAGGCCTATATGCAGCGGCCTGGGCATAGCGGACAAAAAGGTCCTGCGAAAACACAAAATCCGGTTTGGTAAAATCTAAAAGCCTACCTCCTCCGATCCTATCTGGACAGAAGTAAGGATAGCCAAGCAAGCCTTCCCTGATTCCATCAGGTATCAATGTGTTGATGCCATCCTCGTTCCAGGAATGGTTTTTATCTCTCAGACGATGGGCAACTCCTTTCAGATTATTATTAAAAGCAACACGGAGTTCGGAAAGAGGAAATTTCTCACCAAGAGCCGCATATTCCTTAGCCTGCCTTGAACGTTCGATTCCATGGAATTCAAAATCATCTGGATAATATTCCGGATCTCCGGCATCAAGCTTAAAGCCATCAATTCCGTATTTTTCCTTAAGGAAAGAAAGTGACGCTAGAAACGCACTTCTTGCTTCGGGAAGAGTCCTGTCATAGACAGCAGAATAGCCATTCCACCAATGAGAGATACCGGTGTCTCCTTTTTTATTCCGGAAAAAGAGAGATTCCTGCGAACGGAACCGAGCACTGTCCGGAGAAACAAACGGACAGCACCAAAGCATGACAAGGAAACCCCTCTGATGAAGCTTCTCAACCCTCTTTCCCGGGTTTTTGAACTTACTAGGATCAAAGTCCCATTCTCCATAGTCCTTGCACCAACAGTCATCAATCCTAAGAATTCCGGCAGGATAGCCATGTTCAAGAATCGATGATGCATACTGGAGAACTTTTTCTTCCGTGCAATCCCATCCCCTTTCAATCCAGGTATTGTATTGAATCCTGGTGAACCTTCTCTCATCTGGAATGCGATGGTCGGAATGGAAAAAGTCTCTGATTAGACCTTGGTGAGCGGACTTCAGCGTCTGTCCGTTTTCCTTAACCAGAATATCCTTTCCTTCGAGTGTCCTAATTCCTTTTTTCACAAGGATATGGAAGGGATAGTCACTATAGATATACTTTCCCCTTGTCGAAAGAAGAACAGAACTCGCCTGATTTCCGCTATGATAGGTTCTCAAATCAAATTCATAGCTACTGGATTGAGTCAACGGAAAACGAACGCCTTCATTACAGGCCAGGCCATAATAGGATTCTCCTTGCCGAATCTGTATCTCAATTGTCATATTAATATCTTGAATATCCTTCCCATTTTGCTACCTGAATATTGATTTTCTTACTCAGAACAATATCGTTGGCATTGCGGCCAATCTGAATCTCATAACTTCCTGGTTCAAGATAATAACGATGAAGATTAACAGAATAGTACCTGAAATCTTCTTTAGAGAGAGAAAAGACGACTTCTTTTGTTTCGTGTGGAAGTATACTTACTTTTTTAAAGGCCTTCAATTCACGAGTAGGGCGGGAAACAGACGGAAAGACTTCCCGGATATAAAGCTGGACAACTTCTTTTCCTGGCCTATCCGAATCATTACGGATTAGCACTTTGACTTGATAGTTATCATTTACCTCAAGAGATAAATAACAGACATTTAGATAGGAAAGTCCGTATCCAAACGGATACAGAACCGGAATTTCTTCACTGCAATAATAACGATATCCGACAAGTACTCCATCTGTATAACGTTCCCTGAAGGAATTCCCAACCTTTCCTTTCGTGTAGGTGTCTTCTAAAGAAAGAGGATAGGATTCCGCTAGACGTCCGCTCGGTGATACTTTGCCAAGAAGAATTTCAGCAAGTGCCGGATAAATCCTTTCACCAGCATAGCCAATTTGAAGGATTGCTTTTACTTTGCTCTGAACAACAGAAAGATCAACCGCAGACCCGGACTGAACGACTAAGACAATATTCGGATTGATTCTTGCTACTTTATCAATCAGATCAAGATAGGCCTGGTTAAGAGATAAGCTTGTCCGATCGGTCTCTTCTTTTTCCTCGAGAATCGTATCTGCCACTCCAAGGATAACCACATCAGCAGAATACGCCTTTTCCCTAGCAATCTTAAATCCAAAAGGAGTTACCAAGGAATAACGCATCCTATAAGCCTGTTCGTAGGAATAGTTATGGCTTTGATCAATATCCGTTAGAGCATTCAATAAGCTTTTTACTTCATTCTTAGGAGTAATCTGAGAAGAACCGCCGCCACCAAGAATCGGATGATCCAGTATGGACCCCAAAAGAAGAATATTCTTCTTCAGCGGAGATAAAGGGAGAATCCCTTCCTCGTTCTTCAGAAGGACGATTCCAGAAAGACATGCTTCTTTCATGACCTGATATTGATTCGCTTTTTCTGTCGGTTCATTCCTGTTTACTTGATTTGCAAAATGATCAATCCGATTCAAGGAAGCGTCAATCTCCTTGTCTGAAAGATATCCATCCCGATATCCTTCTTCCAGCTGACTAGAAAAAGAAGGATTGTAAGGAAAGGCTACATCAATTCCTGCTTTCAGGGAAATCGCCCGATTTCGGACAGCTCCCCAATCCGAAATAATAAGTCCTTGATAGGAAAACTCCTGTCGAAGAACCTCTTTCAGAAGATAGGAATTCTCACTGGCAAGAATTCCGTTCACCGGATTATAGGAACACATCAAAGCATAGGGATGGGCTTTCAGAGCGATTTCAAACGGACGGAAGTAGATTTCGTGAAGTGTCCGTTCATCCACTTCGCTGCTCTGAAAAAAGCGATCATACTCCCGATTATTACAGGAAAAATGCTTCAAAGCACAACCGACATGATGTCTTTGTACTCCCTGGATATAGGAATACCCGAGCCGGCCGGAAAGATAAGGATCTTCAGAAAAATATTCAAAGTTTCTACCGCAAAGAGGAGTCCGTTTAATATTGACTCCCGGTCCTAAAAGGAGAGAAATCCCTTTTTCCCGGCATTCCTGGCCAAGACAATATCCAATTTTTTCGACAATTTCCTCATCAAATGTGTTTCCCAGAAAAGATAAGGTGGGATAGGCATCGCTTTCCTTAGCAATCTGATATCCGTTCTGTTCTTTTATGACCTCACGAATTCCGTTCGGTCCATCACTGCAGCGATATAAATTGCCTTTGCTATCCTTAATATCCCAGGAACCAAAAGAAGTCAAATGTTCCCTTTTATTCATGAATCCACCCTCTTCTACGGCATTCGCTCTCCAAAACAAGATAGGTACCTGCCGTCCATCCCATCCTCTCCGTATCCTGATATTCGTTTTTCCGGCTCTTTCCGCCAAAGAGAACATCATATTTTTCCCAAAGGCATCCTGTTTCCAAATAGGCTTCTTCTACAGTCGAAAGGTATTTCAGTCCAATTTCCTTAGCAAGCTCGTATTCCTTGACGTTTAGGCAGGAAAAGAAAGAAGCCATTGCAAGATTCGGCCACCTGTTCGGAAATCCCCACTGGTAATTGTGAGTATTGTCTATCTTCTCTGAAGCTGCAATTCCTTTTGGATAGATCAACTTAGAACATAGTTTCTCAAAAGCATTTTTATCAAAGGTAAAGTCAGCAAGGAACGGATAGAACATTCCACAATGATAGAAAGAGGATGTCTTTTTATTCTTTGTATCATAATCAAAGAAAAGACCATCCTTATACCTATACTTCATCCTGTTTTCCTTGCGTTTTTTCTGTGCAAAAAGGTATTGCTCCTTTTCTGTTGGACTATTGGAGTATTTGGCAAGGATTCCTTCATTGATATAAAGAAGGGCATTTAAATCAACAGGGGCGAAATCAACACAGCGCTGATCAAAACGGGCAGAGAAATCCCATCCAGATTCACATTCCGCAATTGCATTATGCCCGATTGTTTTCAAATCAAATTCCGGATGGCTGAGGGTATGAACCCGCTGCGTAAATACCTTAGAAAATTCTTCAAGGAAATGGTCATCGGCATGTCCGGAATAATGGTTTAGCCCACAGGGAAGGAAACGATTTGCCATCCAGAACTCATATTCTTTTTTCCTGTAAGGGAAAAGCCTCTTCTGCCTTGCTACGCTTGGATACTTTGAAAGATACTCATCGCACATCAAGATAAAATAGGGCACCTGAGTGCGATTCACCATTCCGAAATTAGCCGAATTCGGAATAAAGCCGTATTGTTCAATAAGGAAACAGAAGTCAAGAATATTATCACGAACCCTCTGTTCTTCTCCTTCAAGAAGAAGTGCCTTGTTAAAAAAATAAGTATCCCAATAGTACAGATCATCAAACAGTCCATTTGCACAAGGAGCGGTGTAGGAATACGGCAGGCTCCTAGCGCCTTCCTGACGTCCCTTTTTTCGTAGCGTATCATGAAGATGAGAAATAATATATTCTTTAGCATTCATAATGAAATAAAGAGGCTGCTAAAGAATTAGCAGCCTTTTGTCTCCTTTCTGGAAATTATTCCGTAATTTCTAAATCGGTAAGAAGAATTTCGGTTTCTCCGCAGGCGGCACCGGAATGACCAAACTGAAGGCTTAAAACACCATAGCCTTTTGTGGTATCGCAGGTAATGTCAAACGCCACAACATTTTCCCCTTCGGTGATGGTAAAGGAATGCTGCTGTTTTCCTTCATCGGTAGCACCGCTAAGTTCGGCAACTGCCTCTACAGGAGTCCCCTTAAGAACGGAGAACTTCATTTTGAAGTGTTTAAACGCCTGGGCTGTACCAAAGTTCGCAGTAAAGGAATCCCAAACATGACCATCATTTCCTGTAAACTTCAGATGATATCCGTCTTCCTTCTTTTCTGCAGAATACGATTCCTTATCTCCATTCCATTGATTCGGACTAATCGTTCCATCGGTAAATCCAACGCAAGTGAATCCGGACTTCTCCTCACTAGCATTCTGATCAATTTTGACAGTGATTTTCTCGCTAGGCGTTCCAAATCCGACACTATTCTTTGCTGTAATCTGGAAAGTATAGACACCTTTGATTTCAGCGAAGTTCTCATTGATATCTTTTGTCTTCTTCGGAGTGAAAACCGTACGGATATCGGTCATCGGCTCTGTAATAGAAGCAAAGCGGGTATAAGCAGTATCTAATTCAAGGGGGGAACCATCTTTTGTCGCCTCGACCTTATACTCTGTTGCCCCAATGACTTTCTTGAAAGAGAGCTTCTGAAGAGTCTCATCGAATTTCAGGCCTTCGACTTTTCCAGGCGCTTTCTTTTCTCCTTTCACAAGTTTTGCTTTCTTGATTCGTAATTCAACATTTTCGTTTTCCTTGCGATTAGAATCATTATCATCTGTCGGATTATTGAATTCTAAAGCAATAGAAGACCAGCTGCCAGAATCTTCGATAATATAATCGGTAAGCGGAACATTCAAAACGGCTTCTTTTCCCTGTTCCAAGGAAACGTTATAAAATGATTTGAATTCATTCGTTCCCTGGAACTCAACACCGAACGTTGAAAGATGTCCGCTAACCAGCTCAACTCCTAACTGGAAATCAGTATAGTCATAGATTTTGGCATCATAATTTAAGATAATCGATGCCCACTTATCCGTAGCACCACGATCAAACTTAACCGTAACATAGTCCTCGGATGAGCAATCAATCACATAATCAGAAAGCCCGTTCTGCGTATTGTAAGGATTATTTGCCAATCGGGTAATATTTTCAAACACCGAAGAGGAACGATGATAGTCAGTGACAGAGACTTTGCAGCTTGCTTTGATTTTTCCGATTTTTGCACTAATCTCACAATCACCGAAATCAACACCAGTAACAAGTCCGTTCGTATCAACTGTGGCAATCTTTGGATTACTAGTTTCCCAAGAAATGGTTTTATCCGGATTTCCGGTTGCATTGACCTCAGCAGAAAGCTGAACCGTGTATCCTGCGCCAACCGACACAGTTTCACAGGCGACTCCTTCCTTCCTCATCGTAATTCCGTTTATTTTTCCGGTTTGCTGAGAAACAGAAGACTTCTTACCAGTTTCAGAAGGAATATTTCCTGATTCACTCGTCTTAACACCACATCCAGTCAGTGCCAGAGCACTTAAGATTGTCATCAAACATTTGAATTTGTTCCGCATAAAAATAAGTACATACAGCCAGTCCTCATTTGTACTTTCTCCTTACTAAGGACTGCCAGTTCGTCTTTTGTTGGTATACCAAGTCCCGTCCCGTATCTTACTCGAATTCAGATAAGAACTTTCCGTCCTTTACGACGGAATCGTATTGATCTATGGGAATATTAGTCCTATAGAGAGTTTTCCATTTTTTTGTAATTGTCCGAAATTGTCCAACACAGACATCACGGTTTGTCGACCAGTCCGGCTGCCATACAGCGCCTTTTTTACTCCAGTAATCTGCTCCGATGTTTGCCACGTATTTTGCATTGTCAATATCGGATTCCTTGTTTTTATCCCAGACAATGAGACGAATATCCATTGTGGAGATAACATAGGTGAGATTTTCGAGTCCGGCAGGAATCAGGTCGTTCTGGCTGGAAAAAGGATGATAATTGAAACCCTTGTTTGTTCCATCCAGTTTAATCTGAGTCGTCTTATTACTTGGATTGTTTCTGAAACAGAGCGGGAAATCCTTGTGATAATCATTCTTGAAGTCTTTGTCGTAGAAAGAGCCGACCGGGTTCGCCCATTCAATCAGTTTCCAACCGGTCTGCTCAGTGTACCCCCAGATTCTCCTGTTCTTGAATTCAATTCCGGTATTTTCTGCCCGTTTGAACCCTTCTTGGCTATAGATGGTCGACCAGGCGCCTATGGCTGTCCATCCAGATGGTTTTCGTCCATGATCAGCACCATAACGTGGAGCATGTTTCCAATCATTGGTCTCACCGCATTCGGGGATTCCTTCATGATAGGGAATATCGACAGAGTATTTCGGACCATAATCATTTGAAGAATCGACTATCAGTTCCTCGGATAACTGTTTGAATTGTCCTTCATCATAAGGAAGATAAGATACCGTTTCCTGATGTCCGTCTTTGAATTTCAGATACCCATCCTTATAAGATAACTCTGTGTTTTTAACTTTTTGGGAAAGAATGTCCTTTTCAATCCGATCGTAAACAGCCTCCCTGTCCTTGTAGAGAAAATCCGAAGAAGAAACAGAGATAACTTTCCTCTTCTCTTCTTCAGGAAGAAAATCATAATTATCTCCGATTGATTCAAATAGTGCCTGAACTCCTTTTTCCTTTAAGTCATTATAATAAGCAACTGTTTTTTCATAATTGGAGGTTTCCTCAATATGGTGAACATAGACGTGCTTAGATACAGAGATTTCCTTCTGCTTCTGGAGAAAACCAAATAGTCTTTTTTTATCGTTTTGATCATCAAAGGAAGAAAAATAGCCGACTTTGTTTTCTTTCCTCAAACCCGAAGCGAGATATCCAATCTCTTCCGGAATGAAATCGTAGCTCCTGACATTGGAATAGGAATAAATATTTTCAGCATCGATGGTAACGAAATCGATTCCCTGCAGATGTTGAAAGGTATCCTGTAAATAAAATCCTGTTTTCTGACCGATAACAAGAACTTTGGCATAATCAGCCGACAGAACTTTACTCTCAACTAACGAAGAATAGTTGCTTCCATTTGTTCCAAGAGGAAGCCTTTCATAGCTAATAGAAGATGTTTTATTTCTTTCCCGGAAAGATTCTTTTATTTTCAGACTTTTTCCTTCCTCTCCATCTCCAGAGAAGCAAACAAGAACAGAACATTCTTTTTCGGGTGTAGGAACAGAAACCGAAGGAGAAACAGAAGTGACTCCGCACGAAGTCAGAACAAAAGCTGAAAGGAAAAAAGACAAGGTCTTTTTCATTCTTTAACACCTCCTAAGGTCAGGCCTTTGACAAAGTACTTCTGAACAAACGGGAAGATGATAGTTACCGGAAGCCTGCCTAAGAAAATCTGAGCAGACTGGATATTCTTCGAACCGATATTCTTTAACTGCTCAAGCTGCTCAGGAGTGAGTTTTCCACCTGCCGATACCCTCTTGGTCGGATCGGTAGACCTGATCCTGTTGTAAAGATAGGACTGAAGCGGATAATTTTTCGGATCATTCCTAAAGAGAATACCATCGAACCAGGAATTCCACTGTCCGACTGCAGTAAAGAGAACAATGGTAACAATGGCAGGAATCGAAAGAGGAACAAAGATTTTAAAGAGAATCTGAAGCTGAGAGCATCCATCCCTCCTTGCAGCTTCTTCGAGGTCCTTGGGGAGCTTACGGAAGAAATTCATCAGCCTGATAACAAAGTAGACATCGCAGGCATTCGGAATGATGAATACCAGGAAGTTGTCAATCAGTCCTAAGGATCCATAGAGGACATAGGTTGCTGCTAATCCTCCGCTGAACCACCTAGTAAAAGCAAGAATCCAGGCAAGTGCTGTTCGTCCTTTAAATCGTTTGTTGCCTTTTGAGAGAGGATAGGCAGCAAGAATGACTACAAGCAAAGAGAAGAGAGTTCCCAAGATTGTACGGGCGACCGAGATTCCGAAAGCACGGAAGAATTCCGGTTTTCCGGCAAGAAGGATATAGGCATCTAAAGTGAATCCTTTAGGGACAAGTCCGACTTGTCCCGCACTTGTATAGGCATCACCCGAAAAAGAAAGTGCAAGAAGATGGGCAAAAGGAGCAATACAGATGAGAGAAAGAATCGCAAGAAAAATGTAGTTGCAGACAACGAAAATCTTTCGGGATACTGTATCCGTACTAGCAAAAAGAGAAAACTTGCGTGTAATGGTGTTGTTCGTTTTTTCCATATGTCTTCTCCTAGAAAATACGATAATCGAATTTCTTATAAGCAACAAAATAGGTGGACCCAATCAGAAGAATCGAGAGCAGAGATTTCAATAATCCAATTGCGGCGCCGACATCCATCTGCCTTTTTCCAGAGAAGGAGATACGATAGATGAAAGTATCGATGATATCCCCCGTCTGATAAACAAGAGGATTATAGAGAATATAGATTTGATCAAAGTTGCCGTTAAGTAATCCACTTAAAGATAAAGTCGAAAGCCTGACAACCATCGGCCTTATGCCAGGAAGAGTGATATGGAGAACTCGCTGAAGACGATTCGCTCCATCGATTTCAGCTGCTTCATAAAGGGATTGATCAATACCGATAATAGCGGCTAAGAAGATTACCCTATTATATCCCCTTCCTTTCCAGACATCCGTTATTATCCTGATTGTCCGGAAGACACGATTGTCTGTCAGGAATAGTACTTTTTCAGCACCGAAGAAAGAACCGACCGCATTGATAATTCCGTTATAGGAGAAAATCTGATTAATAACTCCACCTAAGATAACCCAGCTCAGAAAGAAGGGAAGGAAGAAGGTCGTTTGAACAAACTTTGCAAACCACTTTTTACCAACCTCATTAATCAGAAGAGCAAGAACCAAAGGGACGATGATACCAAGGCTGACCTTCCAGGCTTGCCTAATCAGAGTGTTTTTTACCGATTGAAGAAATCCGGAAAGCTGGAAAACATAGATGAAGTTATCTAAACCAACCCATTTATGTCCTAAAAATCCACCTTTTGCATAATTGAAATCTTCAAAGGCAATGACAATGCCAAACCTCGATCCATATTTGAAAATCAGGGTAAGCAGAAGACCAGGAAGCAGCCTAGCCCACCAGACTCCTTGTGATTTAAGAAATTGCCTTCTTTTTTCTTTCTTGGAGACTGGTCTAAGATTAATGCCAGCGGCAGTCATTATTATTTACCTGACTTAGTAGACTTATACCAAGCGTTGATTTCTTCCAAAATCTGTTTTCCGTGAAGATTATTCCATTCTTTAACATAGTCATCCCAGGTCGAATTCAGATTTTTCTTTCCAGTTATGACTTCAGAGAAGTAGACATCGGTATGTGTTGTTATCTGGCTTCCGAAATCAGACCTCTGGTCTCCCGGGATACCATAGAACTCATTGAATTTAACTTTTTTGTCGTCATCTGTCTTCCGGATTGCAGCCCAAGCGCCATCCTGATTGATACGGCCGATGATATTGGCAAAGTTATTTTCTTCGAATTTAGTCGAACCATGGTCTTCGCTCCACTTCAGATAGTTCGGATAAGCGTTCCAAAGCTTCTTCTCATGGCTAGTAAAGGTATCCGGAGCCGGTTGGCTGGCCGTAGGATCCGTCTTAAGCTGTGCATTGATTTTGAGGAAGGTCTCATCAACGTCATTTGGATCGTTAAACTGTGTCGGGCACCAGGACCAGACGTACCCATCGGACGCATTGCATCCCGGCTTGCCATCCGCGTCAATATACCTGTTAATCCTCTTCCTTAGTGCTTCCGGATGCTTGCACTGCTTCAGAACAACATAATAATAGGAAATATTCTGTCTGGAAACCGTTGCCTTTTTCCCCTCAGCAAGAGGAATCGGACAGCATCCCCATTCCTGAGTCTGGAGGAGAGAACCAATTGGATATTCGTATTGCCACCAAGGTCCAAAAACAACGCCGGCTTTCTGAGACTTGACAGAACTCTCTGCCTGAGAAGCATCCCGGGAAGCATAATCCTTCGGCCTCAGTCCATCCTGATAGAGTCCGGAGAAGTAAGTGAGGGCATCTTTTGCATCCTGAGAAACATCTGCACTTTGTAAATTGCCGGTTCCATCATCAATCCAGGTATAGGGTTGGTAGCCAAACCTCTGCCTATAATAATCGAAGGAAAAATAAGATGACTTCCTTTCCTTGAACAAAGCGATTCCGTCAGTAGCCCCTTTCTTCGTCTTAAACTGTGTCAGGACATTTGTCAGTTCCAACGGATTCTTCGGCTCCGAAAGCCCAAGTTCATTCAGCCAGTCCTTGCGATAATACCTTACCGGGATTTCCTTTTTATAATCATCATACTGAGGGATAGCATAGATTTTCCCATCTTCGTCTTTCAGGGATTCAATGACACTTGAATCACGGTCAAGGAATTTCTTGACTGCCGGTGATGCATATTTATAGGTTTCCGTCAAATCGGCCAAAAGTCCGGTACTCTTAAAGTCTGCATACTGACTGGCGGTTACCTTCAGAATATCCGGATATTGTTTGGATAAGATAGAAGAGGTTAATTTGTTTTCATATTGGGCTGGAGAAACCTTCCACCTATACTCAAAATTGATATTCAGCTCATCTCTCAGGATCTGAATAAATTTCTGGTTATCCGGTGTTGTTGATGAAGGAACACGGCTATCATTATGGTCAAGATATTCCCTGACCCCTTTGATATTTACCGGTTCATCGTATTTGCCAAACGGGCGGTATTCCGGATCCTTATAGACAGAAACGCTTTCGTTTTCTTTCTGTTTGCATCCTGCTGTCATTGTGAAAATTGAAGCAAATGCAAGTGCCGAAATCCTGTTTTTCTTGATGGTTGTCATATTCTATCCTCCTGAAATTATCATAATTTCAGTATGAAAGCGTTTCAATTCTCAAAAAATGACATTTATGTGCTTCTTTTACTTTCTGCGGGAAAGTTCTCGGAATTCATTTGGCGACCTAGAGAATTCTTTCTTAAACACGCGGAAGAAGTGAGACATTGAATAGAAACCGAGTTTCTGCGCGATTTCTTTCGTAAGCAAATCCGTCTCCTTTAGCAGCTGCTTGGCTTTTTTCAGCTTAATGGAAATAATATAGTCTTTAATATTCTGGTTGTATTTTGCTTTAAATAGACGGGAAAGATAAGAGGGATTGTAGTTGAAGTGCTTTGCGATTGAATTCAGGCTTGCATCTCTTTCCCTCTCTTCTAGAACAAACTCATGGATTTCATTTAGGAACCGATTATCGTTATCCCTTTGAGTGAACTCGTCCCTGTCATCAGATAGACGGAAAACGGAGACCCTGTTCCCGTTTTCGGAATGGGAAAGAAGATACTCCTTAAGCCTTCCGTAGACGGAAGCAAAGTCCTCCCTCTTCACTTTATGATCAAAATAAACAAGCCTGCACCTGTCCTTTGTACTCTGATAAATGGCATTCCTAGACACCAATGCCTTCTCGTAAAAAGAGGGCTCCAAAGAATTCTTCAAGAAAAAATAGAGATCATCCGCTAAGCGCAGGATTTCTCCCGTGCGAAGGGAAAAAGAATTTCTCAGAAGCGAGGTATTGTCTTCTTTTGAAGTGAAAAGCTTCGCCAAAAACAGGTAGGAGTCATCAAAACGCACTCCTTTTTCAACCTCGTTGCCGTCTAAAACCTTCTTCAACTCTTTAGTGATTTTTTCTTCCTGAAGCTTCTGGTTCTCGTTTTCAATATTCCGATAATAAGACCGAAGTTCCCATTTCTCATTGATTTGAGAGAGTTTCTCGCGAACAGCATTTGCAAGCTTATCCGCCGCATCGATTTTCAGGATATAAGAGACATTCGGAATCTGCAAAGCCTGATAGGAATGAGAGAAGTCATTCCTTCCAGTCAGAAAAATAATCTCTGTTTTCCCTTTTTCTCGCCTTCTTTTCGCTAATTCGATTCCATCGATTGCAGGCCTATCGATATCGCAGACAATCAAATCAAAAGAAATCTGACTCGCAAGAAGATCCTCTGAATAATAGAAAGTAAAGACCTCAGCTTCCTTAAAAAAAGTATCCCGGATAATCTTAGAATAAAAATCCGCGATATGCTTTTCATCATCAATTAAAGCAACATTCGCTTTTTTCATCTGTTTACCTCGGTTTTGATTTTCAGAATCACAGAAAGTCCTCCTTTTTCGTTCTTTTTTAAGACAACGTTATCCTCCGCAGAGGAAAAGAACTGAAGCCGTCTAGAGATATTGGTAAGACCATGCTGGCCAATCACACTAGAAGAGGAAATACGCTGATTCAGAGATTCGATTTGAGAATCATCAAGTAGGTTGCTGTTATCCCCGATTTCCACAATCAGTTGTCCGTCTTTCAGAGAATAATGGAAAAAGAGATGTCCTCCCTTTGCGATTTTAGAGAATACATATTTATAGGAGTTTTCACAGATCGGCTGAAAAATCAGCTTTGGAACCTTAATTTCGGAAACAGTATCATCAAGAGGCTGAATATCAAAGCTTACCCGGTCACCGAAACGGATTTCCTGTATTCGGATAAACTGCCTCCTGTTCTCGTATTCCTCTCTCAGTGTAACAACCGGTTCTTTGTTCGTAATGTAATAATAGTACTTTGATAAATCGTTTGTCCTCTCACCAGCCTTCTGGATTTCACCTATTTGACAAAGAGAGGAAATGTTGGCAAAGCAGTTATAAAGGAAATGGGGATTAATCTGAGACTGAAGATAACGGAACTCGCTTTCCTGAATCTGAAGCTGTTGAATATAGTTTTCGTTCACATACTGATTCAAAGAGGATGTCCTTTGATTAAAGCCGTTATACAGCCTAGAAAAATCCTTGATACTGCTTTTTTCTTCAATCCGGACATCAAAATTTCCATCCTCTATTTTTTTCCTTGCAGAAAGCACTGTTTTCCTTGGACGTCCGGCAATCCGATAGGTAAGGAAAACGCTAGCGACCGCTTCAAAAAGACAGATGACAATCCTAAGGACTAGCGGAGGAAGAATCCGTTCTGTCCTCTGATTCTGAAGAGAAACAAGAACATAAAGATCAACTAAGTCAAAGTATTTCGAGATATAGACAATATGATTACCCTGAATTCCGGAAGAGTACTTCGGCCGAGAAGAAAGAAATTCGGAATCACTCCTTTTCCTATTGGTGGTAACAAAATATGCTTTCCCGTTTTCCACACACTTAAAGGCATTATTTTTATCATAAAGGGTTCCAATACGTGAGAAAAGATCAAGTAAATAAAAATCATCTACCTGGATGGTAAAAAGTCCGCTGTTTCTGTTTCCGTACACAAAATATATATCGGACTGATAAAGACGGAAGGAAACACGATTATTTGCTTCCGAAAGAAAGGTGCGGAAAATGACTTTTTCCGATTCAATCTGATCTGTGGTGATATAAATATCCTCAGCCTTAGATGAAATGTAGATGGATGCCTTTCTCGCAATGGGATGAAATTGAACCAAAGAGAGAAGCCTATTTTCTACATCGTTAATGTCCTGTGCTTTTTGCAGATAATCAGCTTCATCTTTTCCGCTTTTCAAAGCATTAAAACTACGTGACTGTTCAATTGACAAACAATTTGAAGTGAAAGCTTCCTCACGTTCTTGTATCCTTTTCTGATATTCATCAAAGGTGTGTTCGATATAAACCTGATTTTCTTTCTGATAGTTCTTAACATCAGAATTCAGGATTACAATCGAAATACACGCTGAGATAAGAATCAGTGCAATTTCGATAATCGTAACTATTAATACGGACTTTAGCTTCATCGTCTTTTTTTCCATAGCGATAACCCAAACGTCAAAAGAAGATAGCATAGAAAACGCTTACAGGCAAGAGTGTACATTTTTTGAAAAGTAATCAAAAAGATACTCTTAAGCAGAAAAAGGAAATACATTTCACATAGTTTCTTGGTTGAACTCAATATCAAGATAAACTATAATATTTGCATCGAAGAATTAGGCTTTTGTTCAATTCTTCAGCGATTTTCAAAGGAGAATTCAAATGAAAAAGAAAATCAGTGTTCTAACTCTCGCCCTCTCTTGTTTAAGGTTAGCCGGATGCGCAAAGACCGTCTCCAAGGATGAAGCCGTCAAAGCAGCTGGTGAATTCAAAGTTGCCGATGTCAAAGACAAATTTGTCGGTTCTTCTGAAACCACAACCGATACTCGTAAATCCGAAGTTTGCCTTCACGGCGTCAAGACTTCCAAAGATCCGAAGAAAGACACTGCCAAAAAAGATAACCTTGATCCGGCTGCTTACCTTGTCTCTTCCGCTACTATCTCTGCCGCTTCCAGCGATGGAGTCTTCAAGCTTAACGGAAAGGCAATCAGCTATTCCTACTCCATCAAGGATGAGGAATTAGCAAAGAGCCTCAAGGTCGATTCTTTATATACTTCCTTCAAGGGCGAAATCAAATATGAGTTCAGCTACAACGCTGATGGATTACTCATCAAAGAGCATGCCTATACCAAATACGAAGGCAAGAAAGACGATAACAACTACATCAATAGGGAAGTTGATGTCTTCACCAACTATACTTGGAAGAAGAAGTAAATTCTAAATCATACACAAACAAAATCAGGCAGAGCCAATCACGCTCTGCCTGATTTTTTTATGGATAAAGAACTAAAGAGAAGGAGGGAAAAACACCTAGGTGTTCGCGCGGCTTTTCTGATTGGCGGAACCGATGTCGCCCTCTTCGATCATTCCCTTTATTCAGTAGGAACGGCCGGTTATCTTTATTATCTTGGAATGATGTACCAGCCTGTCGATGATCGCATTGGCGATGACGGAATCGCTTCTGATGGTAGCGCCTATTAAAGCCTTCAAGGTTTTCTCTCCCGAGTTTTGTTCGTCAGCCTTGGAGATCTTCACCCCAAGGAAGGCGCAATAGACCATACCTATAGCAACAACAAGCGTGAGGGTCGGCCATAGAATGGCATCCAGGATTCCGAGTATCGGCTAGATGACCGGATAGAAATCAACGTCAGTCAAAACAAGCGTGTTCAAATCATTTCCTCCTTTTATATTTGTTCCGATATCTTCTATTTAGCTATACCGATAGTTATTATTGTTCCGATGATGCCATATAATAGTACCGATAGAGGTTATATATGTATAACGGAACAAAAGAAGTTGCAGAAAGATGGGGAATCTCTGAAAGACGAATCAGAACGCTTTGCCGCAGTGGCAAGATTGACGGAGCCGTCCTAGAGGGCAAGACGTGGAGAATCCCAAGCGACGCCAAGAAGCCCGTAGATGGGAGAGAATCCGCCAAAGGCGTTCTTTCCACCATCGCTGAGCTGAAGCAAGAGCTCGATTCGCTTCATCCCCTCACCCCTGATGAAGTCAAAGCGTTAAACGACCAGTTCGCCGTCGAATACACTTACAACTCCAATGCCATAGAGGGTAACACTCTTACTCTCCATGAAACGGATCTCGTCTTGCATGGGCTGACTATCAACAAGAAGCCTCTGAAAGACCATCTCGACGTCGTCGGACATAAAGAAGCTTTCGACTTCGTCTCCAGACTCGTGAAGGACAAAGAGCCTCTTTCCGAATGGGTTATCAAGCAGATTCATTTCCTGGTTCTGGGAAGAGACATCCAACATAGAGGGGTGTACCGCAGCGTTCCGATCTACATCTCCGGTGCTAAGACTCAGACGGCAGAGCCCGTGTTGATTCCCGAGAAAGTCCAGGAGCTTCTCAAATGGTATCAGGCGAACAATCAGGATGACTTTCTTACGAAAATTGCATTGTTCCATCTGCGTTTCGAGTCCATCCATCCCTTCATCGACGGGAACGGAAGAACCGGACGTCTTTTAATGAACTTAGAGCTCATGAAACTCGGTTACCCTCCAATTGACATCAAATTCACGGATAGAAAAGCCTATTACGATGCTTTTGACTCATACGCCAGAACGAATTCGCCAAAGGCAATGGCAAAGCTTTTCGCCAAATACCTAACTGAACGTCTGAGAAGATACATCTCGATTCTTAAGCCGGCATCTAAGTAATCTCCCTTTTCTGCGCGTCTGAAATCGTCATGTGGGTTTCCCGCTACCGGCCTTGGTCGGAGAGGAGTTGAGGCGAACTGCGCCAGCTCCGTATCCTGTTTTAGTTTCAAAATTATTATTGCATTACATTGCACATATTTTGTATGTGTATTAGCTTTAGTGTATCTTCCTTCTAAGATATAATATCCATAGGTGGTTTTTTAAAATGAATAACGTAAACATCACTGTAAGAGTCGATAAGGATGTCAAGAAGCAGGCGGAAGTTCTCTTCAACGATTTAGGACTCAACCTGAGTTCTGCCATCAACATGTTCCTCCATCAGGCAATTGCGGAGCAGGCAATCCCTTTCAAACCCGCCAAGAAGCAGGAAATGAAATATGCAAGTCGCTCTGAACTCATGAAGGCTGCGGAAGAAGCCTATAACGAACATCCAAAACTTTACAAGAAACTGGCCAAATGAGCTTTTGGTTCAGCAAGGAAGACATCCTGCTGACAAGCTCACCCGTCTTTCATTCGGATTAGTAAAGAACCATCCGTTCCTCGATGGGAACAAGCGGATTGGGGCCTATGTCCTCACAGTTGGCCTTAAGCTAAACGGGATTCCTTTTTCCTTCGATGATGAGGAGGCGATACGAGAGTTCTTAGGTCTTGCCGCAGGAAAAATCAGCTATGATTCCTTTGCAAATTGGGTTCGTTCAAAGATTGACTAAGAAGGCGATAAGCCTTCTTTTCAATTTTCTGCAATACTGATTTGCACATGAAGTAACTTTAGCCAGATGAGTAAAATATTCTAGTTAGACAGCTAGCATCAATAGAATATGTGTCGGCGGGAGATTGATTTCTAAACGTGGTTTGTCATCGCTCTCCCGCCAATCTAGACAAACCACCAAAAAGAACAAAAAAGCAAGACAGAAACTATTTTTCGAGTCCGCACACATTGCAGAGCATGTCTTTAAAATTCGACAGTGAAGACAAACTTCAGAACTGGTGCAAACTGTTTTCTTTCATGTTCAATCATTATAACGAAGTTCAGGGGCAATAAAAGGCCTGCCTGAAATGGCAGTTACGACTCACAAAGTGATTAGCTATCGAGAACTGATGTCAAATAAGCCCTGATTCATAGTGTTTTGCTGACCCCATGTGCAAACCAAGGTTTTTTAGATTTTCTGGCTCTTTTCAATTCCGGTCCTCTTTGATAATATATCCCTAATCGATCCAGGTTTCGAAGTACAGAACATTTTTTAATTTTCCTCTTGTTTTTGTAAGACTTGTTCTGTATTATATACGTGACAGAGCTCACCACGCTTAAAGCTATCCTTATAGCTTGCGCAACCCGGTGAGACTTTTTTATTTAAGAGGAATTTTAAATGCGGTCTTACAATAAACATATTCTTTCAATCAATGAGCAGATTGAGGAATTAAAGTCGGCAAAAAGGGTGGTTGAATCCGAAGAAGAGGCAACTGAATTTTTGTCAGCAGTAGAATATTATCGGTTTCGTGGATATTGTTTCCAATTCTACGACAATAGTAAAAAAGAGTATAAAAAAGGAACAAAATTCAGTGACATTGTATCTATTTATAATTTTGATGCTGAACTATCTCATTTGCTGTTTAGTATTCTTTCAGCAATTGAGATTTCATTAAGAAGCCGTTTTGTTAACGCTTTGCTCACCTATAAAAAAGACGATGCATTAATTCTATATGATCCAGCAATATTTGAAGATAAAAGGAACTATTGGACTAATATTAGCTCTCTTTCTAAAGAAATCGCTCGTTCCAGTGATGTGTTTATAAAACATAATTTTGATAAACATGAGGGGAACATACCTGTTTGGGCAGCTGCTGAAATTATGTCGTTTGGGACTTTGTCCAAAAGGATAAAAAACCTAAAGACTGGTCCTGATTTGCCTTTCTCTAAAATCGCCGAATCCTATACGTATTCAGCCAAATCTGGAAATCAAGTCAAGCCATCTAAAAATCGTCTGGTTTCTTGGATTCGATCATGTGTTGTTTTAAGAAATATTTGTGCACACAATGGAAGAATATATAATCGTGCATTAAATACGACACCCGAAATATTAGAAGCTGACCGCTTGTTTCCTGCTCCAAAATACAATGGGGTTTATCAAACAATATTAGCTATAAAGTATCTAAGACCATCTGATGAAGTTTGGCATGATTTTGCACATAAGCTAACTAATCTTGTATCCCGATATTCTTCTATTGATATTAAACGGCTAAATTTCCCAGATGATTGGAAAAATCACTTTGCTATTTAAACAGACAATTTCTTAAACATATTGCCGATTATGTTTTAAGCATTATCATTTAATTGTTGATTAAGCAGAAGGAATTCTTGTATCGCTAGTCATTCCTTCTCCTATTAGGTGTTTAAGAAAGGAAACTTTAAAAGGATTGTAAAACGAGAAAATTTGAAGAAGATATGCTGCAATGAAGAATATATTGAAGAATTAAAGAAGAAATCAGAAGTAGATATTTTTTAACTTGACGGCAAGACTTTTTCTGATACGCAAAAAAGAGAAAGACATTGTTGTCGGGCAAAATAAGATGACAATTTAGTGCATTCGCCTAAAATCAACATAAATCGCCTAATTCAAAATAAAAACAGGCGAATATCCGCCCAAACGTGTTGGTTCGAGAAGGTGTTATCGGTAAAGAAGAAAAAGGCAAGGCAACTTTCTATTTCAGAAAGTAAATTAAGATAGGGCAGGAAGATAGGAATTTGATGCTTTCATAAAAACGCTCCTTTGCTAATCATATACTCATTAGGAAGATATAAAACTACTCTTTTCTGCCTTTCTTTAGAAGAATAACCCAAACCAGATAGGAGACAAAGACAAGCGAGGAGAGGATTATCTGGATAATCCTATTGAAATGAGGATAGACATTCGTATTTCCAAAGGCATTCCTCTCCGTAATCCTTCCAATCTGACCAGCAATCAGAACGAGAAAGAGAAGAACAAGAAGGATATTCGCGCGTTTCTTGATTTCTATCTTGGATAACACCGCTAACACAGAAACAAAGAGGATAAGACCTGCTGCCACATAAGAGATAAGCCTCCTATTCGCAGTCCTTGCTAGATACCCTTCGGCTTGCCGGAAGGTAAACATAGAGAATCCGGATATATCCTGCAGATGTCCTTTTCCATAAGAATACGAAAAAGGAAGAAAATAGGAAAAAAGAAAGTAAACAGAAAAGGCAAAAAGAAGATAACAAGGATAAGCCTGTTTGTTTTTCCTTCTGTTCCAGAGTTCTTTTCCGATATTCTTAATCATTTAATTCTATCCTCTTTCTTATAACTTCTGCCTTCTATGATAAACTAAAAGACAAAGAAGGAGTATACACAGATGATTGATAATAAAGAATTAAGGCAGGATAAAGAAGCTTATGAAGCTCTTCTTTGCGAAAGAAAACGTCAAGAAGAAAACATTGAACTAATTGCTAGCGAAAACTATGTATCCAATGCAGTAAGAGAAGCAAATGGTTCTATCTTCACCAACAAGTACGCAGAAGGTTACCCAGGAAAAAGATACTATGGTGGCTGCCAGTATATCGATAAAGGAGAGAGGCTTGCCATAAACCGCGCCAAGGAACTGTTTCACTGTGCCTATGCAAACGTCCAGCCACACAGCGGAACCCAAGCAAACAGGGAAGCCTATAGTGCTCTATTAAATTCCGGAGATAAGATTCTAGGCATGGCACTCGATGCCGGAGGCCATCTTAGTCACGGATACCGATTCAATTTTTCCGGTAAAGAATACACTTCTTTTTCCTATGGCGTGAATGAGAAAACAGGTCTCATCGATTACGATGAAGTACGAAGAATCGCCAAAGAAGTTTCTCCGAAGCTGATTATCTGCGGAGCAAGTGCCTATCCTCGATTCATCGATTTCAAGGAATTCCGGGCAATTGCTGATGAAGTCAATGCTTTGCTCCTTGTGGATAGGGCACACATTGCAGGACTTGTCGCAACTGGCGATCATCCTTCCCCTCTTCCCTATGCAGATGTTGTCACTTCAACAACTCACAAAACACTCAGAGGTCCTCGTGGAGGACTCATTCTTTCTCAGGATGCAGAGTTAGGAAGTAAAATCGATAAAGCCGTGTTTCCACGAAGGCAAGGCGGTCCTTTGGAAAACACGATTCTAGCCAAAGCAGTCTGCTTCGGAGAGGATCTGAAACCAGAATTCAAAGAATATACCCATCAGATTCTCAAAAACGCAAAAGCTTTAGCTTCATCCCTTAAGAGAGAAGGATTTTCCTTGATTACCGACGGAACCGATAATCATCTTATCTTGGTGGATGTCAGGGGAACCTGCCATATTACCGGATTAAAAGCACAGAGGCTACTAGAAGAAGTCAATATCACCACGAACAAGAATGCAATCCCCGGAGATAAAGAAAAGCCTGCTTATGCTTCTGGCTTACGTCTTGGAACTCCGGCAAGGACAACCCGTGGATACAAAGAGGATGACTTTGATAAAGTCGGTCATCTCATCGGACTCATTTTGAAGAATCCAGACTCTCTTTCTATCCAAGATCAGGTTAAAAAAGAAGTCGCCGATTTGAACAAGCGTTATCCTTTACCTTACGAAGAAGAATAGAAAAGGGCTTTCTAGCAGAAATACGAAAAGAATAAAGGACTAGAAAGTCAAAAGTAAGAAAATCCGATATAATAGAACAAATGAATAATACAGAAAAGAAAACCATCGGAGACTATATTCTCTTGTTTCTCAAAGGAAGGATGATCTATGTCTTTGCCATCCTCCCTTTCAGGGACGTGGATACCTTTAAAGAAGACAGGAAAACAGAACTGAGAGTCGAGACTGGTGCAAAGCACAAAGAACTCCACTACCTAAAGAGCAATTGGACCTATTATCTCGGTGGAGCCATTTCTTCTCTTTTGATTTTTGCAGTTCCATTCACTTATCTAAACGATAATTTCCACTTTGCTATCACAATCGGAATTGGTGTTTTTACCATCCCGCTTCTCGGAATCACAATCATAAAGTTCTTCTCTGAGAAAAAAGACAAGAAAGAGCTGATTAATTCTCTGATCCTATTCGTTGTTTTCTTTTCTCTCTGTCTTGCACTAAGGTTTGTCAAAGAACCAACTTTCGGAGAAACAGAAAAATCAGGAAAATATATTCTTCTCGGGTTCTTTACGATCGGTTTCTTCTTCTTTAGTTATCTTGGACTTGGTACAACCAGTCTCTTCTATCTATCTTCCACATTGATTCCATTAGGAAACATAAGGCGTGAAGGTGTTTATACCGGACTAAAAGGAAGGATTGTTTATTCTATCTTCCTCCTTATCGCAAGGGGAGTCGGAAGTACAACCGGATACCTAGCCAAGGCAAGAACAGAGGCAAAGCCAGAACAGCTGGCAAGGAAAGCCGCAATTCTCCTAGCAGGTTTTATCTTTAGCTTCGGATTCCAGCTGAAAGGAGACGCCTTCGCCTCCGATATCTCCAAAACAGCTCAGATCATAACTAGGATCTGCGTTCCCCTTACTAGGTTCTTCATTTCCATCATTCTAGTCATCCCACAGGCCAAAGAATTAATTCAAAGAAAGAAATCAACCATATGAGATTAGATCGGTTCCTCTCCATCAATGGATACGGTTCAAGAAGATCCGTTAAGAAATACCTCCGGAACAGGGAAGTCAAAGTCAATGGAGTCCTTGTCTCAAAATACGATACAGAAATAAGCGGAAACGATCGGATTGAAGTCAACGGACTCGAGATTCCGAACGTTCCTTTTATGGTGCTTAGGATCAATAAGCCCCAAGGATACAGGTGCTCAAGGATTGATGAAAACTATCCTTCTGTCAGGAACCTGATTCCAGATCAATACCGGAAAAGACTGAGAATGGTCGGAAGATTAGACCAGGATACCACTGGATTATTGCTGCTTACCGATAACGGAGTCTTAAACGCAAGACTATCCTCTCCAAAGACCGGAGTCGAAAAGACCTACTATGTTACGGTAAACCATCTTCTAAGACCGACATTGCCGGATTTATTCAACCGGGAGATTGATATCGGCAGAGGAGAAATCGCAGCACCGAGCAAGCTGGAAATCATCGATGATTACCATGCTTACCTGACAGTACACGAAGGTAAGTACCATGAAGTCAAACGTCTTTTCGGGCACTATAATTATGATGTGACCGAATTAGAGCGTGTCCGTTTCGGTCCGATTGAGCTGAAAGATCTGCCTAGGAAAGAAACACGCCTATTAACCGAAGAGGAAACCAATCAGCTCTTAGAAAGCTGTCATAGGAAAAAGGAGGATCAATTATGAACGAAATATGCCCGCGTTGTGGAAAAGACAACACTCAGCCATTCAGGGACAAGAAGCTTGGAACCCATGGCTTTGAATGCTTAGATTGTCATAAGGATTTCGGAGTCGATGATGGTAAAACCTTAGAGGAATACGAAAACAATCTCACCGACTTTTTCTTCACCCATACCGATAAAGAAGGCTTCACCAAACAGATTACGATCCATAAGGAGAGTGATGATAAGGTTTGGTTAAAAGCCTCTACCATCGACAAGAGCGGAAGGAGGCAACCTTATGAACCAAGGAACATTGCATCCATTTATCCAGAACTTAAGACCCTTCTCTTCCGTAAGCTATATATCCTAGACTGGGACAAAGAACTTCTTGGACTATTGCTCCCAAGCGGAAATGAGAAATACGAGATCCGCCTTAGCTTCTCGCTCGCCGTTCTGCCCGGAAAGACCTTTACTGGCACAAATCGTTTCCCGCCTTATTTCAAAATCCTTCCAAGGATCTTTGATCAATTCTTCGAAACAGAGGATGGAAATGCCGCAGATTAGTTGTATTGATTTCTGGAAACGGAATCCGAATTCAGTAGAAACCATTGACTTCTTAGAAATTGAAGTCCAAGGAAAGAACTGGATCTTAGACAACAAAAAGGGAAAGCGTCCCCTTTCTCAAGAGGAAATCAAGCAGCTCCAAGAGGAATTAAATCAAATCAGGAGCATCGATGATGATGAGTTCCGTGCCTTCCTGTATGAGGATAAGCAGAACGATTATTCCCTCAAGTTCTTCTTGAACATCCAGTTCAGCAATCACACTTACTATGCGATAAAAGGAAGGTATCCGTTCAAACAGAAAAACTACCAGGTAATCAATAATCTATTCAGTCCGTTATTAGAAAACTAACAAAAAGGGAAGCCCGTCGGCTTCCCTTTATTTTGATTAAGATGAAGGTGAGGTTAGCGCGCCAACCAATGCGTCATCGGATTCGAAAGGGTACTTCCCATATTCCTCCGTCGAAACAAAAGTAGGGGGTTAATCTAGACCTCGTCTACTGCTCGTAACAGACAACATCTCGGCTCACAACTTATCGTATCAACCATCTCATATCTTCTCATCTCTTCCCATCAACATCCCTGACCGGCACCGAATCATCTATTCCACTTGGCCAATGGAAGTCAGTGTATTAGAAGCTGTACTGTTCAGAAAGACGCTGGAATCCTTCAACAGCTTCTTTTTCGTCATCACCAGTGCAGACAATGGTGAGCATCTCACCCTGCTGAATTGGATGAACGCCGAAGACATTCCTGATAGATTTCAGATCACATTCTTCGCCATCCTCTAATTTCCTGATGACTTCGCATTTATGGTGATTAGCCTCTTCGACTAATTCTGCGCTGGAACGAGAAGTAAGACCGCCGATATTGGTAACTTTGATTTTGAATGTAGCCATAAGATTTTTCCTTGCAATTAAATTATAAATGGAATTGAAAGCGATTACAATACCTTTAAAGAAAAAATATCAACCAGTAAAGGCATCGAAATCACGCTGAATCCAAAGACAGCTTCCTATTCTTTAATTCGCTGTCTGGGTAGTATTTTATCGCAACAAGGCAATAAATTAAATTGTTTTTCAGAATAATTCTCTTATTCGAGGCAAAATAGAAAAGAACAAATGGTGGATATTATGCCTTATCCTATCTCTTTCCTGATTTCGTCAAAAGTTATAAATGAGGCTTCTGGATGTTCGTTCTGTGCCCGTTCCTTATCTGCACTGGAATGAAGCACAACATAATCGGCGTCTGGATAATCTTTAACCAAGGTACCACCTTTCTTAAAGAACCTGTCTCTCTTCTGGAAAAGGATATCCCTGCATTTCTGATTCTTCAGAACCTTTGTGGTAAAAAAGAACTTCTTTCCCCACAGGAGCTTGGAATAGCAGTTAATGTTTGCATTCGGCGAAGGCAAAGAATAGAAATTGTTCATCCGCAGGATCCTTCTTTGTTTTGCTAGACGTGCTTTTTTCTGTTCCAGGATATGAGCATTCAGAGTCCTTGTATCATTGATACATTCCGGATATCGATTCCAGATCTGCTCTACTGTCTGACCTAGGTTCTTAGCCCTATGTTTAAAGACTTCCCTAGTCCTCAAAGCATCATCTTCGGATCGGTGATAGGTAAAGGCACCTTCTCCGTATTGCTCAATCAGAGACTGCAATCCGCTCGCGTTCTTACGATGGAATAACCGCTTTTCAAATTCCTGGATGTCAAAGAACTTAAAATCAATGTAAGGAAGATGATAACGAGCACAGGAATAGGAAATAAAGGAAGCATCCTGGTTCACAGCAAAACCAAAGCAAAGAGTATCTGGATCCGTCAAAAGCTTACGGATTTGCTTATAGTAATGCGGAAAAATCGGAGATTCCCGGAAACGGAACAGAGGATAAGCGAGAGTAATTCCTTTTCCTGTCTTGGCATTTCCAAGAAGGAAAGGAGCATCTGGGTTCCTTAATAGGTCGTGTTCCTGAATAACATTGAAGTTCTCATCGGTTTTTACAAAACCGAAAGAACAGATTTTTCCTTCACCATGGATGCAGTTTGCACACTCAATATCAAAGAAAACGTAGTTCATAACAATTAGATTATAAAACGAAAACCAAATATCTTACGAAGAAATACAGAAAATTGATAAAAATCACTATAATTATCGTATGCAAAAAACAGAATTATTCAAAAACAAAAAAGCAGTTATCTTCGATAGGGATGGAACCCTTGTCGATTCCCTTGGAATGTGGGGTGACATTGACAACCGGTTCTTTGCACTCCATAACAGGAAAATGCCCGCCGATTATGTAGAATGCATTTCTCACCTTTCCTTCATGGAAAGGGCAGTTTATACCAAAAACAGATTTCATTTGACAGAAACCCCAGAAGAGATTGCGTCTCTCTGGCTAGACTGGTCAAGACAGGCTTACGAAAAGGAAATCCTGGCTAAGCCAAATGTGAAAGAGTTCCTGAAACAGCTTAAGGACAAAGGATACATACTCTCCTTGGCGACCACAAACAAAAGAGAACTCTATAGGCCGTGTCTGATTCGGAACCAGAGGGAAGGTTACTTTGATTTTGCTAGGAACGTCAATGATATCAATTCCAAAAAATCGGAGCCTAAGATCTATCTAAGGCTAGCTGAGAAAAGGCATGCGAAAGTAGAAGAAACCCTGGTTTTCGAAGACATTCTTCCTGCTATCGAAACGGCTAAGAAAGCCGGATTCACAGTGGTCGGTGTTTATGATAAACACAACCATACTTATGAAAACGAAATCCGGAACGCCTGCGATTATTACAGGCACTCCTATACAGAACTTAGGAACTAAACACGATTGAAAAGGCTCATGAAAAAAGGAGCCTTTTTCTTTGCTTAGAGCAGCGACAGCACAAAGCAATGGAAACAGAGAATGGAAAAAGTATTTGTATGCTATAATTTCAAGAAAGCGAGGCACAGATATGGAAGCAATTGTCCAGACACAGAAGCTTGGAAAGTGCTATGGCCGTAAGTGGGTTCTCCGCAATGCAACATTCTCCGTCGAAAAAGGTGAAATTGTTGGATTGGTTGGAAAAAACGGAGCGGGAAAGACAACCCTGATTCGTTTGCTTACCGGCATTGCAAAACCATCCGAAGGCAGTTTCACTCTTTTCGGAGAAACAAATCTGAGTAAGAACCTTGGCAGAGTCTCGGCAAGGATCGAGCATCCTGCCATCTACAACTCTAGGACCGGAAAAGACAATCTGATGGCAGCATGCATCCTTCATGGAAGGCTAGATGCCGACAAATCTGGATACATCCAGCGTCAGATGGAATATGTCGGATTAGGCAGAAGGTATAACTCTCCAAGAGCTGCCGGAAACTATTCTTTAGGAAGGAAGCAGCGTCTTGGCATCGCAATAGCCAGGATATCAAAACCGGAGCTTAGGATTTTAGATGAGCCGACCAACGGACTTGATCCAGAAGGCATCCGTCAGATTCGTGAGCTTTTATTGAAAAGGAACAAGGAGCAGAAGACAACAAGGATCATCTCTTCTCATATCCTATCGGAACTATCCAAATTCGCGACTTCCTATCTCTTTATTGATAAAGGACAGCTGCTTGAAAAAATCTCAGCCACCAGTCTTGAGAACTCCTCCCATCATCGGTACATTATCAGCACCAATGATAATAAGAAAGCAAGGCAGCTCAGGCTGGACAAAGGATATTCTGTCACGGAGAACAACGATGCTTTAGATATCTATAACGTCAATGACCAGACCGAGTTCCTGAATCTCTTGATTCAGAACCAGCTTCTTCTGACAAGATTCGAAAGCAAGGAAAACGGCTTGGAAGACCACTTCCTCCGCTTGATAGGAGACAGGAAATGAAAGACTTACTGAGAACATACCTCTTCCGTCTGAAGAAGACGAAAGCCATCTGGATTGTCAGGATTGTCAGGATTGGACTTGTACTCCTTGCTACCATTGGAATTGGTTCAAGGAACGTAAAAACCATCAACGCTTACAAAAGACAAGGCACAACAGTAGAATATACCGGATTATTCTCAAGACGTTCCAGGTTCACAAGGTTCTTATCTCCATCGAATATGTATTGGCTCATCACTTTGCTACTTCTCTATTTCTTCGTCACAACCGATTGGAGCAACCATACATTCCGGAACAGGTGCTTGGCTGGAAAGTCACGCACTTTGATTTACTGGAGCGGAATCCTCTTCTCCTTCCTCCTCTTCCTTGGAAGGTACATCATCAGGATGCTCATCGTCCTGATTATGGGATACGCCTTCCCTTATGCGGAGAACTACTATCCAAACACAAGGAAACCAACAGGAAGCCTGCCCCTCATCTGCTTTGCTTTCTTCCTAATCCTTCTCTTTAGGTTCTCCTTAAGGATGTCCATCGCTTACAGGGTCAAGAGCCGTGCTGGTTTCTTGATTCCAGTTGGCGTCTTCCTCATCGGAACAAGGTTCACAAGCATCGTAAACGGAGTTGTCAGTATCCATAATTACTCTTATAACGCAACGACTCCTTGGAACGTCTATCCTTTCCTTGAATTCTTCCCTACTTATCAAAACAGTGCCTTCGGAGGAGGAACCAGGAACAGGATTACCTCAGTATTCGGAAATACAAGCGATTACGATCAGGTCCAGCGTGCCATACTAGTCAACGGACAAATACAATACAAGATTGTGTTTGGACGAACAGCACCGCTCGTCACAAAGACCGTCATCGTCAACCTTCTTCTCGCTTCTAGCTTTCTTGCTCTTGGGAACTACGCTTTCTTTCGAAAAGACAGGAAATAAAAAACAGAAAACAGGGCTCAGAAAGAGCCCTGTTTTTTATTCAATCTCATTCTATGTTGAATGAAGTTGGTTTATTTCTTCTTCAACTCTTTTTCGTGTTTTTCTTTAATGGCTTCATCGGATACAGTCCACCTAATACGTATTAGAAGAGCTTCCGTAAAGTCTTTCAAGAAAGCACGCTCTGTCTTCAAAGTCACAAAGCTTGGTTTCTTCCTTGGGAATCCTTGGAGAAGTGCACTGAGCTCCGTACTGGAAAGATCCTCTTCCTTGCCCCTGCTATTTGCTATCTGGATTAGAATATCAGGACAGACATGATAGAGGTAAAGCAAAAGCTCTTTATAGAAAAAGGCACTATCCGAATCATAGCTGCTCTTTTGCCTGAAGTTATCAATCAGCCTCTGCATCGAAACATCATCTGGAAGGAAGAAATCTTTCACAACACTCGTTGGATTCTCAATACAGACCCAGTCATACGGGTTTGTTTCTTGACGAAACCGATTGAGATAATTCCGAAGACTTTCCGCAAGAGGAGGATAAAGAATAAACCTTCCCCTATGGGCCAGGCGACGATTTGCCTCCGTTGTGAAAGGAAGGGAATCTAATGTGCTTCTTCGACAGACAAAAGCAGAAAAATAGGTCGGATAATCGCTCGTATCTGCATCCATGTCCTCATAGCGGATATTAGAAACAAACTCATCGAAGTCTTTCCTTGGTTCATCCCTGATAAGCGGCAGACCTAAAGCAGAGAGAAGGAACCTATCCGATTGTTCTTTCTTTGAAACATAAGAAGAGAAACGTTTCTTCAGAATTCGAGCTGAGAACTCAACTGCCTCTTTATCTTTTCTAGGAATGGCATATCCGCCATCTGGCCTCTTAAACGCAAAGAACCGTGTTCCGATAGCAACTTGATGCCCATCAAATTCCAGCGAACCCAGATATCCTTGATCGAAAGTAAATCCCCTAGCCCGTCTCCAGTATTTCCTCTGCAAGGCAGCGGAAATGCCCTTCCAGAACGGGACATAGCAGAGATCCAGGTCCCTTCCCTGTGAGAGCGGAGGAAGAAAACTAGTTTGATTGATTTCGTCCCTGATTCTAGTCCAGAACCGATTATCCAAAAAGGCATCAAGATTCCCAGAAAACCTCTTTGCATGATAGAAGTCAAACCTTTTCTTATCCTCATCACGGATCTTGTCAAAATGGATTCCAAACCCATAACGGTTTGCATATCCATTGGAGAACAAAAAGTAGCCGTCTTTGCTAGCCAAGCATTGCCTTACGGAAGAAAGAAGAGAAGAATCATTGGCTAAGATAGGATAAAGATAAGAAGAATGCTTATCATAGAGACCATCAGTAATCGTCTTGACTTCATCCTTCAAAAGCCTGTCTAGCTTATCAACAAAGAGACAACGTCCATATCGATAGCTGTCGCCCGTATAAGAAGAAATAGCCATACCAAAGAGAAGAGAAGACTCTTTCTTTTTTAAGTAAGAGAACCTCTCAGCTAGATTACCATCGATTTCATAGTGGAATCCATCTCTGGAATAAGCAAGACCAAAAGGATAGGCACGGAGATAGGGATATTCTGGATCATCGGTCTGAATTTCAACAGGTTCAATTTGCTTCGATACGAAATCCTCATGATAGTTCTCGTGCTTTAGACTCCCTAGGAACCTATACTTGATTCGGTAATAGATGCCTTTGAGAAGAATATCTTTATCTGCCTCTGGAAGTTTTAGAATGGTAAAAGCCTCTAAAAAAGTACGTCCTTTGTTCCTCTCATGGAAGATTTCCGTAATAGGCGTAATCTTTTCAGCCTTGCTGATATGACTTGAGATATAGTCTGCCCAGATTGAATACCAAGGCTCATCGAAAATCTTTTGCTGGTTCTTCCTGTAAAAAGCATAATCTCCGGAAACAAGAGCAAGGACATCCTTGTTATTGGAATCATAGTGGAGTGCAAAATCCATTCCTCCCTCCTCCGTAGTGAGGTCGAAGAAAGATAGACCCGCCTTCCTCCTCTTATTCTGATGATAGAAATTCTTTTCTTCCTCGCATTCAACGAAATCAAAGAAAAGACGTCCGTATTCTCCTATGTAAGGTTTTGGATATCCAAAGTCCTCCACTGTCAGAATATGGTCCTTAAAAGGGAGCAAAGAGAGGAAGCTCTCTCTGTCTCCGCTTGAGAAATCAAAGTATTTTACAAACGGATAGCATGCATATGGCCTTCCCATCCTCTTAAGGAAATAGGCAGGGATAAATTCAAGATCAATGTGTTTGTCCCTGTAGGAAAAAGCAAAATCAAACTGCTGTCCAATCAACTTCTTGTCCTTTTTCCTGAAAGAATAGGAAACAGGGAGGAATTCTTCCCTCACTTTTCCGTTTTCCGTATGAAGGATACGTTTATTCTCACCAGCATACCTTGTGAAGTTCAATCCAACCGCCCTATGCTTACCGGAGGTGAAGTCAAATCCAAGGTCCTGATCAAGAGACGTGAAACCACAGATATTGCTGTTCAGGAAATACCTACGGAAATAGTCATTCCTGATGCGCCCCATCAGACCCGCAAAATAGCGGCGAAGAGCACTATTTCTTTCGTATTCCGCTTCTGGGGTATTATCCGAATCGACATGAAAGGCAAGCTGTGCCATCTCTTCTAAAGACCTATGATCCAAGGGAGCATAGTATTTCTGATAGTCTTCTGCATTCCGGAGAGGAAGAGCCTTGAAAGAAACAAAGTCCCTGAAAAGCTTGGCTCCAGTTTCTTTTTCCTGAAGATACTTTTTTGGAATCCGGTCCTCTAAGATATGAATCGGATAATACGGATAAGGACGTGTTTCCGGATCATAAATCAGTTCTGGATTCTGGCAGAAGATTCCTTTGCTGATCAAATAGTTCCTTCCTTCAATCAAAGCAAAGTCATTGGTAAAGAGTTCGTGGAAGTCCCCTTTTGATAATCCTTGTCTCCTATCCACGGAAAGAAGAGGATCAAAGGTAATCCGGCTGATAATCTCATCACAGGTAAGAGGAACTACGTTGTTCTCTTTTCCGGGTTTCGTCCTTACTTGGATAGGAAGACCAAGAACCTGGAACAATACTTGAGCAGGAACACTCTGTCCATTCGTAATCTGATAGGAATTGTTGAAAACAGGATAAGGAGCTTTCTTCAGATAAGTCTGATAGAATTCCCTTCTTGCAAGCAAGCTTTCTTTGTTGCTAAGCGGCCTATAAAAGTGTTCAAAATCATCGGTATAGCAATCATAGAAAGCGCCAGAAAGAAGATACGCGTATTTCGTATCATCGCAGGCCTGCTTATCCGTTACAAATAATTCGTAGGAATATTTCATACTATCTACCTATCCGTTTCTCTTTTTCCACATACTTCAGAACAAGCTTCTCGTAGAGGAAGGTGAAGAAACCAATCCTGCTCTGGAATACATTTTCTTGAATTTCTGACCGGATATTGGAGACATCCGGAAAACAAGTGATAAGATTGTCTCTGTAGTTTGTTTCCGATATTGAGTTAATAAACTTAAGAATACATTTATTATCTCTCTTATAAGTGTCAAGAATGATACCGGAAGCATAAGCGCTGATTTCAGCATTACCGAGTGCTTTCTTCTGATAATCATAGAGATAGTCCTTCAGTTTGTCTTCTCCAGGAACAAAAAAGGAAAAGACAGCTTCCGGAACAGAATCATCTAGCCTATTCAAACAAGGAAGGAGAGGATCATAATCACTCGACAAATCATAGTGATGGTCCTTCTGATAGACAAGATAGGAAATCGGGTTGCTTGTCACAAAAGCAAACCCATCCCGCAGCCTTCCATTGACTGCAAAAGTATATTCCGCCCTTGAATTCTCCTTGAGCGGAAGAGCTTTGGTGAAGACGTCAAGATACGCACAATGTGTAATATTTAAGCATCTTCTGCAAATGCTCTCCTTGAACGGAATCCGTTCCAGGAGCTCATCCACGCTTGTCAGAGATAAGTCGACATCCTGCAGAGAAAGAACCACAGAATAGGGAAGTCCGACTAATCCGAGCAGCACACTGGCACGGAACTCGGCTGGTATCACGCTAAAGTCAAAGCGTTTTAAAGAATACTTCCTCTCCTTCCGCCTCGTTTCTTTTTCGCATAAGCAGAAAGCAAGGTTCTTTCCAAAGGCATCGTCTGCATAAGCGTTATAGTGTCTTCCTAGGAAAACATAAGGATGTGGAAGCTTTGGATTATAGTCGATGTTCCTTGCAAATGGCGTCTCATCGGAAGATAGGAAGGAAGAAGACCTTTCGACTCCGTATGCCATTGCCCTCTTTGCATAAGTATAGAACAGACGTAAGACAACCGGACCAATCGTACTAAGGCCTCCGAGCAAAGATAAAAGATTTTGATTCCTGCCTAAACCTTCCGGCCTTGACCTGAAAGCAGAAAAAGCACCGAAATTAGAAGAATAGAAGAAGTCTGGTCCGAAGAAAGAACTCAGTAGGGAAATAAGGGACTTCCGGTCTTTCTGGATATAAGGTTTCAGAATCGGTTCGATTTTGTTTTTATCAAGATGGAACATCTTGAGAGGGAAATCCTCGTATTTATCGAAGTCCTCATTCAGGGTTGGAATCCAGTAGACGCCATGCTCGCTTGCTTTTGCACGGATATAGGTAAAGTAGATATTATAGAGGGCATCTGTTTTTTCATCCCTGCATTCATAGTAGGAAGGGGTAGAGGAATTGCAAAGATGACAGAGTCCATCCTTATACGGAATCTGGGACTTGAGATCTGGATTGAAGGGGTTGAGCTGGGATATGATGTTATCAGGAAGTCCGATTTGAGAAATCCTTTTGCTGTATTTCTCAACAGAATTCGGTTTGATTGTCTTTAAAAGATAATCAATCCTGTTCTCGACAGCTTTTCTGCTACAGGAGCAGAGATAGGCTTTTCCAAAACGGGTCTTGCGGAAAGAGTAGCAGAGCTTTCCATAAGAAACATAAGGATACGGAAGATTCGGTTCATATCGGTCTTTTGCATCTGGCTTGCCATCCAGCTGCCTTAAGGAAGTAATATCTTTGTTTTCCCTTGCTTCGTTCCGGAACAGAGGTTCCACTGCAAGGAAAGGATAAGAAAGAAGATAGAAGAAGAAGTCTTTCCTCTTTTCATCCAAGGCAAGAGAAAGACCATACTCGGCAGAAAGAATCGATAATGCCTGCCTTAAAGTGGTTTGATGGAAAAGACGATAGAATTCATAGAGTGCAGAATTATGGCTTCGTTCATCCATCTGAACCAGTTTTTCCTTAAGGAGGGAATCATGCGTCCTTTCTCTTGCTATGAGATAGGAAGAAAGAGGCCAAGAAGAGAGCTTCTCATCTTTTTTATCTAGAAAGCCAAGGGATGTGTTTTCCCGATTGACTTTATCATCGATGACAATCGTAATCTGATTATCAGGAGAGTATTCGAAAAGCGGTTTGGATGCATAGCAGAAAACACCGTTCTTCAACAGCCTTCGGTAAGAGAACACGTAGCGATGCTCTTTTTCTTCTGGCAGATAGGAATAAAAAAGATCAAATCTTTTTACGGAAAGATAGTTGCTCTCCTCTGTCTTCCTCTCTCGGAACGGAAGAAGTGAAAGAATGTCATCGACAGATTGAGCCTTTTTCTCTTTCAGAAAACGATAGCCTTGATAAGGAAGACCAAGCTTTGCATAAAGAGAAAGAAGACTTTCTCCAAGATAGTATTCTTTCTTCCTTAAGGAATAAATCAGATCATAGTCTTTCTTATCGAAGAAATAGTTCTTGAAGTCCTTGGTATACCTTTCCCCGTTAAAGGAAGAGATAGCATAAAGGTTGCCTTCTTTTCCAAACACCTTGCAGGGAGTAAGATACGACACTTTTGTAGTGACTTTATTCAGCACCTCAAAACAATACTGGTCATAAAGATAATTGATAATGGAAGCAAGATAACGACGAAGAACAAGGGCATAGTTCTTCCGGAAACTTTCCTCTTTATTCAAATCCGAAAGCTCGGAATCAAACTTTCCATTCACAAAGTAGGAGACACGTCTCCTAAAAGAATAGGAATCAAAAGCTTTCCTGTTCCGTGCAAAAGCATCATCATAGTGGAAAGAAAAGAAATCAATCAAAAACCGTTCGCTGTTTCCTTCCTCAATCAAAGCCTTCAGATTCTTTGGCAGATGTTTTTCATCGATATAGACAGGGAAGAGAGAATGATCATCCAAAACAAAAGGCTTCGTCTCCTCATAAGGGAAAAAGATACCTTTTGTCAGACAATACCTACGAAAGTCATCGCAGAAGTATTTCCGTTCCAAGGAACGATACTGCTCTTGATAAACAGTTTTCTTTAACCGCTTCAGATCATTTGCAAAATGAAGCTGAGAAAGAATATCCTTCGACCTATCCAAAGAGGAAAAGAGTTCATCTGGCAGACCAAGAATCTGGCCGATAACTCTTTTATCATCGCTCTTCACATAAGAAAAACTTGCACCATCAAAAACAGGAAACACAGCATCATTCATAACAAAGTCATAATAGAAGTTCAGAGATGCTTCTATTGATTCCTTGTCTTCGACCGGAAGGTAATAGATATGATCATTTCCAAAGAAAGCAGCATGATTCATCCCGAAGACTGCAAAAGAATAATACTTAGAATAACTGATTTCCGTCTTTGGATTTTTAAAAAACAGATAAGACATTTCTAAAGCTCCGTAAACTCGATATTGCAGCTACTTGTTGAAGTCGATACCACCTGGAAAGAATAGGAAGCCTTGGTTCCATCATCAAAGGCAAAGTCAGAATAGTTTGCTTCAAAGCTTTTGTTGATAGAAGTAAACAGAGACGTGTTGTCTGCGTAATCATACTTAATCGTATTACCGACACGGACAGCTCTTCCATTGATTCTCTGTCCATTGGCAGGCCTTAAGGAAATCAGTCTTCCCCGATAATAGTGCAAAGAGGAATCATCACGGCTCTGATCATAAGAATAGCTGAAAGTGTTGGAGTAGAGGAAAGTATAAAGATACCGACGTCCCCAATCCGAATTCGGTTTCTGAATCTTGTCGTAGACTTCCTCATTCCAGATAGGAGAGCCATCCTTATTCGGAATAAGTTTTCCGATTCGTGCATCAACATGGAAGCAAAGGACTCCATTCTGAGAGAATCCTTTCGGAGCCGTATAGTACTGAGTATTCGCATCCATTTGGTTCAGATTGGTCGGAGTGTAGTACTCCAAAAGCAGATATTCATCAAACGGAGTGCCGTTGTAATCCCTGCTTCCGTCTTTATAAATCGGAATCAGGAGAGCATCTCCGTTATTCTGATAGGCATTAAGAGTCAGCTTATTATTGTTGGCAGAAAGGTAATCCTTAGTAACCACACGGGGCTTATTCCATCCAAGCAGATATTTAGAGAAAACATCATGGTCAAGGATATTCCTGTCCATCCTATCAAGGCCGCCGATAGGAGTGTCATAATTCGTGCTTCCATCCGAGTTCTTTTTCCTATAGTCATAAGAATAGTAATCATCTAAACCAAGCCTATGTCCAGTCTCATGGATATAGGTATGACTGTCGACATAAGGATTCCTAAAGTCGTTAAAGCCATAGTTCTGATTAATAAAGCCATAGGAAGCCCAAGAATAAAGGCATGCTTTCTTTCCACTGAATTTATTAGCGGATGTGTCATCGACCCAGGTTGTATATGCCCAGTAAAGATCGCTGGACTGATCATAAGGAACGGAATAGACCATCCAGATAGCATCAAGATAACCATCATCATTGGTATCATACTCGCTCAAATCATATCCGTTCTTAACAAGCGTAGAAAGAATGTCTTCTAAAAGATAGTCCGTCCATTGCTTATTATTATTTAAATATGTTTTTGCAGTAGCAGAGAGCTCTGATGATGTCTTATTCGTGTGAACAACCGGTGTGACGTCTCCAGTGATGTGCAGTTTTCCATAGCTTGATTTCTCGTAAAAGCTCGCTACAGATTCCCATCCGTTCTCCTCCGATGTTCCAAAGAAGGCAGTGTTGATATTCTGAACCTGTTTTGGTGTGAATTCATGGTCTGTAGTGTCAATTGGAACAACCAGGATTTTCCGATTCCCATTGGATGGTAAATAACGATATCCCCTTCCAATGCCGATATTATCGAATGTCCTATTGTCAGTAGAATACTCACTAGTATAATTCGGTGTCTTATAGGCAATATCCTTACCAGACGGGGCGTGAGAGGAGTTATCGTTTCTGCTGATGAAAATATTAGGATGCCGAATGAAAAGACAAGAAGAAAGAGTACAGGTTACAGCAAGGACCGATAAGAGAGATAATGCCTTTTTCTTCATTGATTAATCTCCGTAATCAGAGCCACGGCTTTCCGGCTGAATCAAACAGCCAATCAGATTGGCAATGTCTTCTGCCGTCAGATAAATAGCTCCTTCTGTTTCAACAAGAGGGTTGTCTTCCATTCCAACGAAAACAACTTTTCTGTTCTTGCGAACCACTTCGTCCCTCTTTTTCAGCATCTCTGGATAACGTTCCGGACGATGCCTGCGATAGCCCTGTAAATAAGTATAGTACTGAGGTTCAATATAAAAGATTGAGCCATCATCATTCTGATAGCAGGTTGCAAAGCGATTCTGCCTATCGATAAGGATCTTACGATCAGACCATTCTGGGTAATTTTTTGCCATAAAGATATCTCCTTGTTTATTATACCATTCACCTATCAAAGATTCGTTTTTACAATTCCGAAAAAAGAAAGAGGAAGAAGAAGCGATAGTTCTCCTTTCTACCTAATATCAGTCTTAAGCGAATCGAAATTACAGAAAAATTTATTTTGCTGATTTGTAAATCGAAATAAGAATGGGACGGCTACTCAAGGAGGTACATGTCCTCCACAGGTATCCCTTCCTTCGAGAGCATGCTCTCGAAGGAAGACGCCGCGCTTTCCCAGCCGAGGATCCCTCTCGGCTTGGCGTTGATCTTCCGGTTGATCCTCTCCGTCTCGTTCCGGCCTATCTTCCCGATGTCCGTTCCCTTCTTCACGTATCTCCGTATCAGCCCGTTGCAGTTCTCGTTGCTTCCTCTGTCCCCGGAACGGTAAGGACGTCCGAAGTAGGTCTTGACCGAGAGCAGCCGCTCCCTCTCCTTCCAGAGCGAGAACTCCGATCCGTTGTCGAACGTCACGCTGCGGAACCTCCTCCCGAAGGACGGATGGCAGGCCTTGTAGGAGACAAGGGCCGAGAGGACGTCCGATGCCTTCTTGCTCCTGACCGGTATCCTGACAAGGAACCGCGTCCTCCGCTCGACCAGGGTCAGGTACGCGCCTCTTATCCCGTCCTTCGGGCCTACGACGGGGTCTCCCTCCCAATGTCCGAACGTCTTCCGCGATCCTATCTCCTCCGGACGCTCCGAGACCGGCGTCCCTCTGGCCTTTCTGTCGGTGTACGTCTTCCATTTCTGCCGCGTCTTCCAGGCCTTTCTGCGCGGAAGGTCCACGGGCCGTATCCCGTCCAGGAGCCCTTCCCTGCAGTAGGAGTACAGCGTCTTGACGCAGACGGAAGGGCCGGAGTATCCTGCGCCCCTTATGGCATGCCATGCCTCCTCGAGCGTCCGCAGCATCCTGTCCTCCCGCACGTAGTCCGAGACGAGCCGGAGGAAGCCGGCCGCCTTCTCCGCCTTGCGGGCGTTCCCGCTGCTGTTCCGCTTCCGGAACGTCTCTCTCGGGGTGAGGACGGCGGAGACATGGCGCTCCTCGCGCCTCTGCCCGGAGGGGCCCAGGGCCTCTATCCGGGATTCCCCGTACAGGCGGTAGCACGTGGCTACGGAGCATCCGGCCTTGCGTGCGATTCCCTTCACCTTCTCAAGGGTCCGTCCTTCCGTCCTGTCCATCGCCGTCACCACTTCCGCGACCTCCTCTCTCCGGAGGTGCTTGAACCTTCTCCGTTTCTTACGTATAATCTTTTCCGCCATAGGCATGTCCTTTCCGATGTTTAGACCCATCCGGAAGATTATGCCATGGCGCGTGACCCTTGGGCTAGCCCAAGGGTCATTTTGTTTGCTCCTCCATTCTCATTTCATTTTACAATTCACAGAAAAATTTATTTTTCTTCTGAATAGACTTCTTTTGCCCTGTTAAAGACTGCCCAGGCCTGTGGCCATCCGACATAGAAAGCACAGTGAGTAATAATAGCAGCCATTTCTTTCTGTGTAACGCCATGCTCCTTCGCATTCATCAGATGATACTTTAAGGAACTATCTGTGATACCAGAAGCCATCAGAGCAACAACAGTGATGATGCAACGAGTCTTTAAATCAATATCCTCGTTATTCCAGTCTTCTCCGAACAGGACATCATCGTTATAATGTGCAAATTCTGGAGCAAACTGTCCTAACGATTTCCGTCCTGCCGTCTGAACGATTTTTTTCCATCCTTTTCTTTTCTCCTTGAATAACTATGTCCATTATAGGCATTCTGAATAAGATTCAGCCTAGTTATTTCGTCTATTCCGGAAGTATTTCTGAGAGCGCTTCTAAGACAGAAGAAACAAACAAAAAGTCTTGCTGGAACCCAACGTTAAGAATCTCTTGTCCTGCCTCTTTCGCAATATCAGAAATAGCAAGGCAGTCCTTCTTATCGATTCCGTTCCGGATAGCATTCTGTATCTCCTCTTCTTTCTTATCGGCTTCAAAAGAAGAACGAAAAGGTTTCTTTCCCGTCTGTTTTCGTTTAATCAGTTTCCAAAGCAAAACCGCAGGGACTAACGCAGAAAGCTTCCTTTCTTCCACCTGTTCTTCCGTCAGTTTGATTTTCTTTCTGGGAGGATAGGGAAGGCATCGACCTTCTATCTCTCGGAGAACGAATACGCCAGCCTGTTTGAATTCATCACTGGCTTCCTCATAATCAAAAAAGACAGAAAGGTTTTCTCTTGCTTCTTCTGCAAGAATATCAAAAGAAGAGACAAGAATCTTATTCCTGCTTTCACTCCGGAAAGAAAAAGGAATCGATTCCACCCTGTTCCGGAATTCAGAAAAAAACACTGCCTGTTCATTAAAGAAGTCAGCCCTATCATCCCAAGGGATCTTTTCTCCGTCTTTTTCTTTTGTCCTAGAAAAGATAACAGGGTCTTTTTCAAATAAGAAGAGAAGAGACTTCTCTTCTTCTGGATAAAGAGAATCTTTCTCTTTCATTTCTTCTTTCCTAAGCGAAATCAAAGGAAGCAACCTAAGATAAACAGCAGAACCACAATAGAATCCAGTCTCCGGATTCTGTATCTTCTTTATTCCTTCTAAAATTGTTTTTTCAGTTTTCATACATGTAATAAGGAGAATAATTCTCCGACCTTTTCGTGAATAACAACATCTGCACCAGCAGAAGGGGCTTTTTCGTCTTTGTTAATCAGCACCAAATGCTTCCCTTGGAAATAAGAAACCAATCCAGCAGCTGGATAAACAACCAGGGACGTACCAGCAATAATCCTTAAGTCCGCTTCTTCAATCTTAATCCTAGCTCTTGTTAGGACATTTTCATCCAAGCATTCTCCATAAAGAACAACATCCGGTTTGATAATGCCTCCGCAATGAGGACAATGCGGAACCCTTTCCTTGGATTCTTTCACAAACTCCCCGGAATAGAATCTTCCACAATCCCTGCAGTAGTTCCGATGAATCGATCCATGAAGTTCAATGACTTCTTTGCTACCCGCCCTCTGATGAAGTCCATCAATGTTCTGAGTCACGATGGCGCTAAGCTTCCCCTTGGCTTCCAGTTGTGCAAGAAAGTAGTGACAGGCATTTGGTTTCTTATCTAGGAGCAGCCTCTTTTCTTTATAGAACCGATAGAACTCCTCTGGATTATTTTCAAAGAACGGGGCAGAAATAATGGTTTCCGGTGGATACTTGTATTTCTGATGATAGAGCCCATCCTGAGAGCGGAAATCTGGTATACCAGACTCTGTCGCTACTCCGGCGCCTCCGAAGAAGACAATTTTCTTGGACTCATCAATCAGGGATTGAAGAATCTGACTATCCTGTTCAAGTTTTGTCATAAAAAAACACCCTCTGGATTTATTTTATTTCAAAGGGTGTCTGATGTGTGCGAAAATTTAGTCCCAGTCCCAGTTGGTAATAGCTTTGCCATCCGCATCTGTGAAAGTTCCACTCGCAATACAGATGACATCGATAAGAGTTCCAAGTCCGAAGAGGCCTCCCGTAAGAAGCCAGATGACTCCGGTTCCGATTTTACCGACATAGAAACGATGGATACCACCGACAGCGACAAAACCGATACAAGCAAAAATCAATGCGAGAGTCCGGGAGTACTTGCTCGCATTATAATCTACTTTCTTCCTTGTATAGACTTCCTTATAGTTTTGATCTGCTCCACAATATGGACAGAACTTAGCTCCGTCTGGAATCGGTTTTCCGCATTTTCTGCAAAACATGTTCTTGCCTCCTTTTCATACAGGCATCTTTTTAGCACCTATTTTTTAGAATAAATAGGCAGATAAAAAGATAGTATTATTCTACTACTTACCATCGAGACTACACTAGCAATAGAAGTTTATTTCTTGCTCTTTTCTTTTCCAGAAAAAACAAGGAACGACCATTGAACAAGAACAAAGGCAATCAGTAAGACAAACAATAGGTAAATATAAGGCAGAGCCGTTTCAAAAGAAACCGGATGACGGACAGAGTCATAATAATTGTTCCTTGGCTGCTGAGAATAGTAATAGAGCCCGTTCCTTCTTTTATCATATACCCTTGTCATTTCCTTATGGTTTGCCAAAGGAAGGCAGCCAAGGAAATAGAACAAGAAGGAAAGAAGAAGACTTGGTAAGAAGTTGACAATCTTGCTAAGCAATAATCCAATTCGGAAAGAGGAAGAAGAAAAACCGTTGTTCTGATAGAGATGATAGAGAGAGTTCCGCCATCGTTTCGCTCCGGTATAAGAAACAAAACAGTAGAGCACTTCTCCCAAAAAGAAAGCTGCTGCAATGATATAGCAAAGAATCGGATAGATTCCAAAATCGGCACTATAGATCAGATCCTTACCTCGAAGCTCGGAACTGAACTTAGCAAGAGAAGAGAAGTCTTTGTCTTTGACTAAGAGGGAAATATCGTTCTCATTCAGATCTTTCATCAGATAAAGAATCTTATACCTTGTAGGAGAAAGATGAACGATATTGTCATCATACTCCGCATTCACAACGCACTCTTTTTTCTGCGAAATGGAAACAGTATCCCCCTTCTTCTTTCCAGGAACAGCAAGAAGTCTTTTTTCTTTGTCTTCAATAGCACAGTTTGCTCTTTCTGATGATTCTGTGTTCAGAATACCACGAAGAGAATCATAGACAATAGAGTCCAAAGGGTAAAAGGAGTCGGATGAAAACACCAGACCCTTTGCCTGACAAGAAATAACACAGTTGATAAAAGAGTTGCTGCAGAAAAGATACTCTCCATCGATTTTGTCATCCAGGAGCTTTTTCCTTTCTATGGAATCCGGAAGATTCAAAGTGGAAAGCTGACCTTTATCGATTACCTTAACCGGATAATCCGTTCCGTTTATTGTGACATTCTTATCTTCTTTTATTCTAAGCTGATTTTGTCCATGGCTGTAAAAATAAAAAGAAGGTTCGGAATCAGCTAAACATCCAAACAAGGAAAGAGTTCTACCATTCTTCCTTGAATGCAGATTTAATTTTGTAATGCCTTTATCCTCTAGGATCTCATAGAATTCGTTATCTTCCGGAAGCGTAGGAATACTAACTGGATTGAAATAATGAGCTGAGAAAGGATCCGCCTGCCTTGCAATCCTTGTCTTATCCGTTGTGGACTTCCTCTGAGTAAAAGCTACACCAAAAGCAAAGGCAATAAAGCTCAGGATTCCAAGCAATCCACAGATAAAATTTGACCTACGATTGCTCTTCTGGTCATCCAAAAAAGCAGGAAGCAGGTGAAACGTTCCTTTTCTTTGAAGAACCATTTTTTCTTTTGTCTGCTTTATCTGTTCCGTATGATTCAAATCCAAGGACCCGGAAAGGACCAGATTCGGATTGACTTCATGACTGATCAGGATAATCGGATGTTCCTTTCCGAATTCATTTAGGTAACCTGTCAAAAAGTCTTTTGATTCCTTGTCTAAAGAAGCAAACGGTTCATCAAGGAAATAGTAATCAGCATCATACGATAAGCAAAGAAGCAGTTCTGCTTTGCGTCTTTCTCCGCCGGAAAGCTGAAGGAGGTTTTTTTCAAGATAGTGAAAGCCAAGTCCTTTTCGGATTTCATCAAATCGATTCTGGTCTATCGGTTTCTTTAATATCTTCCTGTTTTTTTCTAAAGAATATTCAGAAAGAAGAGTGGATTTCGGACCACAATAAGAAAACAAAGGATTGTCTTCGGAATAAGAGACTTTTCCAGAATCCGGAATCTGCTGTTTCCTAAGAATATTCCTAAGAGTGGTTTTTCCTTGTCCACTATCTCCCTTGAATTGAAAGATACCTTTGCCTATCGTAAAGGAAACAAAAGAAAATAAAACACGGCTTCCAAAGGAAATACTTAGATTTTCTGCTTTAATCATGCTTTCTTTTTCACCTCTTCAATTAAACGAGACCTGTCCTTCGGACAGAGAAGATAATTAAAAACAACAAAAAGGAGAATCCTGAAAGCCAAGAAGACACCCAACAAGATAAGAATGGAGTAATTGAATGAAAAGAAAAGAGTTAAAGAAGCTGCACCAAGTGCTTGCGTATAGACCCTATTCCTAATAAGAAGAGCAATTTCACTGATTCCAATACCGAGGCAAATACCTACAAAAGAAGAGAATCCGAAAGAGAGAAGGTTATTCTGAATCAAACGTTTCCGCGAAGAACCCCTATAGCGAAGAAGAATATATTTCCGTTTGTTCTTCCTATAGACAGAGATGGCCAGCACAACAAGAAAGATCAGCAGAACAGCAGCAGAGAGAATACCAAAAACAAGATGCCCTAGATAGCCTCTAAAGAAAGTCAAGTTTTCTTTTCCGTTACCATCCACACAAACAGGAGCATATCGACCCCTATAAATACTTGTGAAAGAGAAATCCGTATCCATAAAGTTATCCTTCCTGAAGATATCTTTGTTCTGCTTGATAGACTTACAGGCATAGAATTCAGGCTTTTGGCTATCATCTCTAACGAATACACTCTCCGTCATAAAGGAGTAGCATAAACGAACATTTCTATTAATATCAATTGAATTGTCCTTGAAAGGATATTGTGAATATCTGCTATCAATTCCATCCTTATTCTTTGCTTTATATACACCGACAATCTTATATTTCTTTAAGCCAAGATCAATTTCATCTCCAAGAGCATAGCCAGTCATAGAAGAAAAGCAGACGTCGGAAATAATAGCATCTCCTTGATTAAGAGGATAAGCACCATCCACCAAAACTGGCTTATCGGAATCCTTTTCATCAAACTTAAGCACACCTGCAAACAAGGAACCAGACTTGCGATAATCCCCATCCTTGCAGTTCGGATAGTAATGCAAATCTAAGGCAGTATAAGAATCTTCGCATTTCTCTCTAGTGAGAAAAACAGGTGATGTTTCAAAGAAGACATCCTTTGAAATTTCTTCCAACGGATTGACTATAACCGTACTTCCATCTGCACCGATTTGATTGGTATCCTTAAAAGACCCATAAAAGGAAAAGAGCAGAACACAAAGGAAACTGAACAAACAGCAAAGCGTTCCAAGCAGCCAATGTGTTTTCTTTTCTTCCTTCCTTGCTGTGAAAGCATCCAAAAGGAAGGAGCTATGTTTTTCCTTTGTTTCTTTTGTAGTATTCTTTTCTTCTTTGCAGATAACTTTTTTCTCTTTTGAGATTTTTCCATCCTTCCTTCTAAGAATATTAGCGTCTTTTAAAAACCACTCAGGAAGACCATCATGGGTAGCAAAGATGACAAGACGATTCTTCGAGAGTTCAAGAACATATCTCAGAATCTTCTCAGTACTAAGAGGGTCTAGATTTGCAGTTATCTCATCTAGAAGAACAATCTTTTTATCAGCATAGATAGCTTGTCCGAAACAAAGACGTTCTTTCTCGCCTTCACTTAGTTCCTTGCATTTTTCATCCAATACTGGTTCAAGTCCAAGACTTGTAAGGATTTCTTTTGCTCTTTCTTTATCTTTCTTCTCAAAAGGAAGAAGAAAGTCATCGATTAGCTTTTCGTCTTCGAAGACAAGGGAATCCTGTGCCACATAAGATACATAAGTATCCGAGAACCAATCCCTGTCTTTCTTTAAAAGTTCTTTATTAGAAAAACAAAGTTTTCCACTCCATTCTTTATCTTTCCCAGAAAGAATATTTAATAATGTAGACTTACCAGATCCATTCCCGCCAAGAAGCAGATAGAGTCCATTATAAGCAAAAGAACAAGAAAGAGAGGAAAACACGATTCTGTCTGGATAAGACTTTTCTAAAGAATCAATAACAAGAAATGATGTTTTCATATTTAGACTACAAACCACAAACGAAAGAATGAGTCGCTGTTGTATCTTTGTGTTGCTTCCAAGCAAATATCTCCCATGCTGTATTTGTCATTTTAATATCTACTTGATATCCAAAGGAATAGTGTTCATAAGCAATTGCGTCGTTTTTGACTTCCATAAGATAATAGCAATCCATTGCATAGCTACTAGTAAGGGGCTTTGAAAACTGATAATTCCATTGAGCCATATTCGGATTGCTTGGTGAATCTTGATTAGAAATACTCGGCTCAGGTCCATAAATTGATGTAGAGGTGGAGAACCCAAAAGTCAGTTCTTTTCCGGTTTTAGCAATAATGCTAGCACCTCCTGGCAGTTGTGCTCCAACCTCAACACCATTAGAAAAGGAATAGTTCGTACTAAAAGAAGAAGTTACAGTACAAGATAATGAATCTGAATTTGAAAATGGCCAAGACTTAATGTAGTGATAAGAAGAGCTCTTTTTGAAATTATTTTCTGTTCTAGAAAATGGTTGAATGTGAATATCTCCACTCCAAAGATCGTAATGATTATCAAATCCAGATTCGTTGTTCTTCGAAGCAACACTTCCAGGGGTGAAATTTGTTCTTACACGGATCAAATATAAACGTGAGACATCCGTAAACTGTGAATAATAATAATCAGTATCCGAGTAAAAATAGCCATAGGATGAAACCGTTTTCCTCTTTGCTTGACTTCCGCCAGCATACGTAAAGCCTTGAATGTTCAAATGATCAGCATTAGACTCCAATACACGCGCTCTACCTTCAGAAAAAGATGAGAAACCAAAATTAGAAAATACATTCATAGCACAAATCGACCCAGCAATAGCCATCAATTTAATTGTTACTTTCATAAAGCAATTTGTCCTCGTACTAATATTATACATCAAAATGAATTAGTTGTTTTATTTTTCTAAATTGTTAAATAAACTTCTCTTGTAAAATGAAATGAGAATAGAGGAACAAGCTAGCCCAAGGGTTACGCACCATAGCATAATCTTCAGGATAGACAAGTGGGTGTGTCATTCCATCCTGAATACATCCGGGATGAAATGACATATTTATACCTCCATTGGCACGCCCTATATATACTAGAGAGGAAGTAGCAGAAGTAGTTACCGGCGATAAACAGGAGAGAAGGTATGGAAAGCCTGCACTCGGCCAAGATCTACTTCGGACGTCCCTACCTTTCCATGGACAGAGGAAGCAACGAAAACTTCAACAGGCTGATACAGAGATACGTGAAGAATGGGGCGGACATCAGGAAGATATGCCGGGATAAAACGGAGAGGATCAAGAGGAAGATCAACGATAAGCTGAGAGGGATCTTCGGCTAGGAAAGCGCGACGTCTTCCTCCTTGAGTAGCCGTTCCATTCTTATTTCGATTTACAAATCAGTTTTTGTTTGTCCCTCCATTCTCATTTCATTTTACAATTCACAGGGACAAAGGATAAGGGGTTTGACAGCAAGAAATACAGCGAAAGAAAGAAGACGTTCGGGACCATATGCTTTGTTTCCAATATGGATCTGGATCTGAATGACGTATATGAATACTATAGACTCAGATGGGAAATCGAGCTCGTATTCAGAATGTATAAGGGGATCCTGTCTTTGAACACCACGCGGGAACATGATAATTATTCGACTATAGGAAGCGAATTCATCAATTACCTGTCCGAGATCATGGTATGCAGAATGAAAAACAGAATCAGAGAAAGTGAAGTCTTCAAGAAGTTCACTTTCAAAGATGCGATGAAAAGATTGAACGATTGTATAAAGACTAGCACAGACGAAAGAAGAGACAGCTGGAAACTGTGTTCTCTAAGCAAAAAAGACCGAGAGCTGCTTGAGACTCTCGGCCTTGTATAGTCAATTCGATTGGGAAACCTTTAGTTAAATGAGAAAATTATCTTTTCTGTGGCTCATTTCCGTTTGATTTCTTCTTTTTTCCTCTTTTTCGGTAAGAGAATGAAGTAGGAAAAAAGGACAAAGAGAATTGCAAAGGAAGCAAAGGTAACCAAAGAAGCAATTCCGACTTTGTAATAAGGGTGGAAGAAGACAAGACCTGTGGTTCCAAAGTGACTGTTGTAATAGAGGTTCCTGAAGACGATGCTGAGAATGCCAAGGATGATACCTAAGGCAAAGCCGAGGAAGGAGGAAGAAAGATTTCCAAATAGGCTGTCCTTTAGTAGCTTCTTCCGGCTTGTTCCTAAGAAGCGAAGAAGAATGTATTTCCGGCGGTTGGCAGCAAAGTAGCCAAGGATATATAGAATCAGAAAGACAGGAAGGATATAGAAGAAGAGCTTTTCTGTTTTTTCCAATTGAAATTGTCCTGACATAAAACCTTCTCGTGTGAACAACCGTTTTCCTGTTTTCTTATCTGTACAGATTGGGGAATAAATTGCGATATCGAAGAACTGTGAAGGATTCGAATTCAGAAAAGCCTCTCTGTTTTTGCTAGTGTTCGGGATAAGAAAAAGTCTACTTGTATTTTTATAGTTTCCTTTTCCACAAAAAATCGTTTCTGTTTGAAATCCATAGATGATACGAATTGTTGGATCCATAGGCATGTTGTAATCACGCAGATCGTAATCCTGGTATTTTTTAGCTATCATATCAGCGTTTTTTGCCTTATATATTCCGACAATAGTAAAGGTACCTTGTTGCTCCCGTGATTTTATCTTTGAACCGATTCTAAGTTCAGGATTATTCCTCTGACATATGTCAGGAATTATGCACTCGAATTGCTCGGTAGGATATTTTCCTTCCGTTAGTTTCACTTTGTCTGGATCATTATCTTGGTAGATACAGATTCCTTCGAAGGTCTTTCCTGGAATTTTATATTCTTCTCCGCTTGCTTGGGTGTTTTCGTTAATCCATAACCAACTGGCATGGACCACTGGATATACGATTGTTTCATCTGGAAGTGGCTCATAGGTCGGCAGAATTGGTGCAGTCTGGATAAACACTTGATTACAGACATCTTCGAACGGATATTTTTCAGATATTGTTCCATTTTCTGAAAGAGACTGTGTTACTTTTATCGATTCCGATACAGAAATGCACCAGAAAGAGAACATCGTGAAAAGAGTACAGATTGCGGCAAGCAGCCAATGATATTTTTTGTCTGTATGGAAGCTGCTCAGAAAATGATATTGCACGGAATGCTTTCTGTTTTTTCTTAAAGTGACCTCCATAGCATTTGGCATCCCTTCCTTCTCCTCTGCCAGCTTCCCGCCCTTCCTTCTCAGGATGAAGGCATCCTTAGTGAACCAGTCCGGCATCCCGTCATGGGTGGCGAAGATGACAAGCCGGCCCTTCGAAAGGGCAAGGATGTTCTTCAGGATCCTCTCCGTGCTGACCGAATCGAGGTTGGCCGTGATCTCATCCAACAAGATGATCTCCTTGTCCGCATACAGGGCCTGGCCGAAACAGAGTCTTTCCTTCTCTCCTTCGCTCAGCTCCTTGCACTTCTCCTCTAGGACATCTCCCAGTCCTAGATCCGTAAGGATCTTCTTCGCCTTCTCCCTGTCCTTCTTCTCATACGGCAGAAGGAAGTCATCGATTGCCTTCCTGTCCTCGAAGACGAGGGAATCCTGTGCGACATAGGAAACGCAGCTGTCCGAGAAGGACTCCCTGTCCTTCTCGGTCAGTTCCTCTCCGGAATAAAAGACCTTTCCTTCGTAGTCCGTATCCTTTCCGGATAGGATGTTCAGAAGGGTCGACTTTCCGGATCCGTTCTCTCCTAACAGGAGATAGAGTCCATTGGAATGGAAGGAACAGGAAAGGGAATCGAGTACTGTCTGCTCATCGTAGCTTTTCGAGAGAGAATCGAGAACAATGAATCTGTTTTCTTTAGTAGGTTCCATAGAATCCATAACTAGTCTGGTTCGTTGTCGTAAATACGCCTGTTGTTGATGAATAGGTGGTCCTCGAATAATCTATCTGATAATCGAATGAATAGCTGCTGTACACGATCCCGTCATTTTTGACTTCCATCCTGTAGTAGCAATCCATCCGATAGTTTCCTCCATAGTAGGAATTAAAATTAAAAATCCACTCTTGTTGTGTGCTTTCACCTGGACTATCAACATGTGAAACTCTTGGCTCACTACCTGTTATAATCGTTTGAGTTGAAAAAGTTGTTGTTATTCCTGCAGATGCCGATACTGTTAACTTGACACCGTCTGTTAAATCGACCCCTGCTCCAAGGCTGCTAGAATAGTTGTATGAGGTACTGTAGCTCGAGGAAGTCTGGGAAGTAAGGGACTTAGTGTTTTCACATGGCCAGGAACGAATATAGGTGAAGGATGAGCTTTTCTTGAAGTAATTCTCCTTCTTCTGGTAGGGTAAAATATGGATATAGCCGTGAACTAATTTGGAATTAATATCGTACTCACTGTGGCCGCTATAGTGCGGAATGCATCCGGGAATAAAGTTTACTTGAACATGGATGATGTATAGTCTAGAAACATCCGTCACCTGAGAATAATAATAGTCTGAATCATAGTTCCTGTATCCAGATGATCCTCCGCTGACATAGACATCCTTTTCCTCTCCGCCTTCGTAAGTGAAGCCATCTATTTTTGGATGGTTCCTCTTGGTAAGCTTGGTGCATGTAGGTAAATTAAGAGACTGGAATGATAGATAGGAAAAACTAAGACTGCTCAATGCGACTAAAGCAACTAATTTCTTCAAACCTTTCATTGTTTGCCCCGTTCTTTTCTGATAGTATAGCACCAAAACATTGATATGGTGAAAAATTACTTAAGATATCTAACATATAAGACGGCGTAAAGAATGAATAGAGAATTGAGGTTAAATGAGAAAAAATGTATTCCTAGTTAAGTGTTGTTAGCTGTTTTTGAAGGTATTTCCCGAAGACAAGTTCTTCGAACTCCGTGTTCGTCGGACTGAAGTTCTGGACGAATTCGTACCAGGCAAGATAGTACTTCAGATACCTTTTCTTGATGCCCCGGTGCTTCCTCAGGAACCACTTGAGTCCCGAACACGCCTTGTTCAGGTCCGAAAGCATCGCTTCCTGTTCCGGAACCTTCGACTTGACCCAGACTTCCGTCCTTCCGTCGGAAGGAGAGAACAGGCCTTTGTATCCGTGGAGGCTGTCGTGAACGACTGTGCTTCCCTCCTTTATACGGCCCTTCCATGCCCGTCTCAGCGACTTCAGAGTCGGATGGCCGGCCTTCAAGTCGCAGAGTGCGACTTTGCCGCTGCTGTCGGTCCCGATGGCCATACCTTCCTTCTGCCGCGAGATTCCCTTCTTCTTCGTGTCCTTCCCTGTCCTTCCCCTGTAGGTCTCGTCTATCTCCACTTTCCCCGAAAGAACCGGCTTTCTGCTGGCATTTTTCATGAACCGGAGCAGCATGTGCCGGTATCTCAGGGAAGTGTTCTTGTTGATATGTGCCCTCCCGGCCGCGCCTTTTATCGTTGTGCCCGCGTTCAGGAGATCGAGCAGATTCCGGACGTCGTGCTGCCCGAGGCGTCCCCGGTAATAAACGGTCCCTTCCGAGCTCACGAAAGTACGGCGGCAGTCCTTGCAGAGGTATCTTTCCCGGCTGTTCGAGCCTACATGCCCGTAGCGGATGAACCGTTTCGAGTGGCAGTGCGGGCATTCCGCAGGCTCAGGATCGTATATCACCTTGATCGACTCATCTCTCCTTCTGCCGTATTCGTATCTTCCAAGTGCCGAAAAAGCGGAACGGACCATGCGAGATACTTCCGAGAGTTCCGGGGATGGAATTCGAGGAATGGAAAAGAAAAGACTCAGGCTGAAGACGGAGAGGATAGACGGGGAGGAAGTCGTACGGATGGAATGCGTGTCGTGCCATGGGACGGAAGACGCCGATGCCGACATAGTTTTCGAGTGCTGGGAAATGGACGAAGGCCCGTTTCCGGTGTCCGAATGCCCGTTCTGCGGCCGGGGGACGAGGATCCCGAAGCAGGTCATCGAGGAGACAGAGGCGGAAGAGGAAAAGGAAAAGCACCTGGGCAGACCGAAAAGCAAAAGATAGTAGACATTCTTCCAGTGTGAAAGAATTTACAAATTCCTAAACAAATAGAAAAGCAGGCTCCTTTCGAAGCCTGCTTTTTGGATTTTGATTCAGAGAAACTACTTCTCTAATCCGCCATAGCGAAGAATATCGTGATAACGCTGTTCAGCGGCACGACGGTTCTTATCGAAGAGTTCCTGAGCGTGATCCGGATTGACACGCGGAAGCTGAGAATAACGGGTAGAAGTGAGTAAGAAGTCCTGAAGCTTGTTGAAGTCCGGAGCTTTGCCGGCCCTGACAAGCGGGCTCTTGCCCTGTTCACGGAGACGCGGATCATAAGTGTAGGTTAAGAAGTAACCGCAATCAACAGCCCTCTTCTCCTGCTTGATGGCATTGCCAAGACCGCCACGGATACCCTGTTCGATACACGGGCAGTAGCACCTGACTAAGGACGGTCCATTGTAGGATTCAGCATCCTTTAAGGCCTTGATAGCATGTGCCGGGTTAGCGCCTAAGGCAATAGAAGCAACGAAGACGTGATCGTAAGCCATAGCGATTAAGCCCATGTTCTTCTTAGTGGTCTTCTTACCAGAAGCTGCGAACTTGGCAATCTGACCGGTCTGAGAAGACTTAGAAGCCTGTCCACCAGTATTGGAGTAGACTTCTGTATCCAGGATGAGGATATTGACATCATCTTCAGAGGCAATGACATGATCAAGACCGCCGAAGCCGATATCGTAGGACCAGCCATCGCCACCGATGATCCAGACAGACTTATCAAGTAAGTCGTTCTTCCTCGGAAGTAAGGCCTTGATGCCTTCATTCTTGCTCTTCTCGATGAGATCAAGCCTGCGAGGCAGGATGGAACGGATGTGTTCCTTATTCTTGATGTTGGCAAGATATTCATCTAAGACAGCTTTGAGTTCAGGTTCAACATCCTTCTCGTTGTCTAAGATGATCTGGCAGATAGTGGAAAGCTTGAAGTCAGTAGCTAAACGCCTTCCATAACCATATTCAGCATTATCCTCGAATAAGGAGTTCGCCCAAGCAACACCTTCGTGGTTCTTGTTGGTAACAAACGGACTCCTCGGAGTGGATCCGCAGTAGATGGAGGAGCAGCCGGTTGCGTTAGCAACTAACCTGTCTTTTCCAAAGAGCTGGGAAACAAGACGATAGTACGGAGCTTCACCGCATCCTGCACAGGATCCGGAAACTTCGAAGTACGGCTTAGAGAAAGCAACCTCTTTTAAGGTGCCGGCCGGATAATAACCGGTCTTCGGTTCCCTCTTGTAAAGGATCTGAGCGGCTTCTTCGCGGTCGAACTGAGACTTGGCATCGACCATCTCAAGAGCCTTATGGGCTTCCCTGACGACCTTGCCGTTCTCATCTTTGACGATGTTGCCGTTCTCATCCTTCTTCGGAGTCCTCTTGCCAGGGCACTGGTTGACGCAAAGAGTGCATCCGACGCAGTTCCTCGGAGAGACCTGGATACGGAACCTTAATCCCTTGACATTGGCACCACCGACTGCCGGAATAACATCAGCACGTTCTTCTTCCGGTAATAAGGCAATATCCTTATCATCAAGTAAGAAGGAACGGATGGTTGCATGCGGACAGACGAAGGAGCACTGGTTGCACTGGATACAATTTTCCTTATGCCAGACCGGGACACGGTCAGCAATAGCACGTTTTTCCTTGAGGGTAACGTTCTCTTCCCTGGTACCATCTTCTAATTCCCATTTACGGAAAGTGGAAACAGGGAGGTTATAACCATCGAGGTTGCCGATGTAGGCAACATACTCATCCCAGTATTCGTCACCGGTCTTGACGCGGTCCCTCTTGGAAGGAAGGTTAATCCAGCTCGGATCGACCTTGACTTCACGTAAGCCTTCGGTTCCGGAATCGATGGCCTTGTAGTTCAGCTCAACGATATCCTGACCCTTCTTGGCATAGGTCTTAGCAGCAAACTTCTTCCTCCACTCATTCGCCTCTTTGTAAGGCCTGATCTGCTGGTTCAGATAGAAGAAAGCAGACTGGAGAATGGTGTTGGTATGACGGCCCATACCGATGGCAAGGGCAATCTTGTTTGCATCGATGACATAGAACTTTGCATGTTTCTCCGCTAAGAGATGTTTCCTGCGGTTCGGCCTAGTCTTAGCAAGTTCCTCATCGCTCCTGTTCGTGTTGAGTAAGAAGGTTCCGCCGTCCTTTAAGGAAGAGAGCCTATCATACTTGAAGATGTAGGAATCAAGAGAGCAGGAGATGAAGTCAGCGTTCTCGACATAGTAAGTCGAATGAATCGGGCTATGACCGAAACGTAAGTGAGAACGGGTAACACCGCCGGACTTACGGGAGTCATAGGCGAAATAAGCCTGTGCATACTGATGGGTTTCATCGCCGATGATCTTAATGGAAGACTTGTTGGCACCGACAGTACCATCGGATCCAAGACCCCAGAAGAGGCAGGAAGTATAGTCATGCGGGATGACATAGGAATCATCGACCGGGATAGAAAGATGAGTGACATCATCTTCGATTCCAACCGTGAAACCAGTCCAGGTCTTCTCAGCATTCAGGAAGTCATAGACAGCCTTAACATGCTTCGGAGCAGTATCCTTGGAAGAAACACCATAACGTCCGCCGATGACGAAGATATCATTGCGTCCGCCCTGCTTTAAGGCAGCGACGACATCAAGATATAGCGGCTCGCCGGCAGCGCCCGGTTCCTTGGTACGATCAAGAACAGCAATCTTCTTGACGGACTTCGGTAAGCTGGCTAATAAATGCTTAACAGAGAACGGACGATATAAATAGACCTTAAGTAAGCCGACTTTCTCGCCTTTCTTCCTTAAGTCATCAACAACTTCGGTTGCAGTCTCAGTGACAGAACCCATAGCGATAATGACACGCTCGGCTTCCGGATCACCATAGTAGACAAACGGAGCATAGCTACGGCCAGTAGCTGCAGAGACCTTTTCAAAGTATTCGCAAGCGATATCAACAATCTTCTCTTCGTGAAGGTTCTGTGCTTCACGTCCCTGGAAGGTGATATCGTCGTTCTCAGCACCGCCACGAGTGACCGGATGGCCATGTGGATTGAGTGCACGTTTCTTGAAGTTCTCGACGGCAGTGGTATCGAGGATAGACTTCCAGAAATCATGATTGACGAACTCAACGTTCTGGATTTCGTGCGAAGTACGGAAACCATCAAAGAAGTGGACAACCGGAGAAGAAGCCTTGATAGCGACTAAGTGAGCTAACGGGGCTAAATCAGCGACATCCTGGACAGACTGGGAGCAAATCATTGCAGCGCCGGTCTGACGGATAGCATAAACGTCACCATGATCACCGAAAATGGAAAGGGAACGGGTAGCTAAGGAACGCGCTGCAACATGCAGGACAACCGGTAATTCCTCACCGACCCATTTGTAGATATTCGGAATCCTTAAAAGCAAACCTTGGCTAGCAGTATAAGTGACAGCAAGAGCACCGCCCTGAGCAGCACCATGGACAGCACCAGAAGCACCAGCTTCAGACTGCCTCTCCCTGACCTTAACCGTTTCACCGAAAAGGTTCTTCCTTCCCTGAGACGCATAGACATCAACATTCTCAGCCATCGGGCTGGACGGAGTGATGGGGTAAATAGCAGCAACTTCAGAGAACAAATAGGATCCTAAAGCAGCCGCGGTGTTTCCATCGACCGACTTGAACGAGAACTTCTCTTTTTCCATGACAACCTCCAATTTGAATTTCTCGTTTTCTATTATAAACCTAAAAATAAAAGCAATAAATAGCGAAAGAGAGTTTTCAACTAAAAAAACAAGGGCGAAAAGGTCTAGCTTTCCGAGATAAGAGAAAATAGAAAGCAGAAAAAGAAATTATCCAAAAGGAGTCACTATAGCCGAAGATAAAACTATAATTTTTCGAGATAGTCTGGGTAAGCGAATACTCTGCAAACCAGATAAAATTCACTCAACATTCGATATTATTCTTGAGGACAAACGCTTTATGCTTTCAGCCTATTAATCAGTACAACATAGATTCCATCTTTTCGTCGATAAGCAGGGCCAAACCCAGTCAGAATCCTCCTGAAGGAAGGAGCAGGTAAATCACTTTTTGAAACAAGTTTTTCCTTGAGACGATTCAGTCTTGACACACCATATTCCGTCAAATCAAGGCCGCCAAGTCTGATTTCAACCAAGGCAAAGCGGCCATCATCAAGATGAATGACAGCATCGCATTCCAGTCCTGTATTATCGCGGTAATGGCGTATCCTTCCGCCAATATAGTTCCTGTACACTCTTAAATCTCTGACCACCCTATCCTCAAAGAATACGCCAAAGTTTCTCCTGTCCGATAGCAGATCCGACGGAGTGATGTCCAAAGCACAGCAGGCAATGGAGGGATCCACAAAATGCCGAGTAGGAAAAGACCTGATAGCAGTCTTAAAACGGATTTCCGGACACCAGGCATACATGTCTTCAAGAGTAAATAAGTTTTTCAAAGCTTTCTGATATTCTTTGAAGGTCTTAACACCCCTGATGCGTTCATCATTCTGTCTAACATCATTCACCCTTGTTTTCATCGATGCTTCAGTAAAAATATTTCGTGCATAAGTCTTCAAAGCCCTGCGAAGCGTTTCGCTCTTCCTTTTTCTGTATTCTGAATTAACACTTTCGCTGAAAGTAAAGAGAGAGTCATAGTAGTTACGAGTCACATCTAAAGTAATGGCCTTGTTTTTAATAGAAATAGACAATGGCCAGCCTCCTCGGCAAATCAAATATGCAAGTTCCGAAAGAGTAAATTCTTAGTTTGGTTCTACTATATCCTGCTCTGGATTATTAAAAAGACTTTCTAAGGATACTTTTTCTTTCGAGTCCAACGATTCAAACAAAGACATCGGCATCCTTTTCAATGGAATGATACGACCGGCACCGCTATGTTGTATCTCCGATTTACTTGGAGGAGTGGCGTTACCCGTAAGAAGATATTTTCCAAAAATTTACTGGATATCAAGATCTTCCATTATATAATTCCAGATATCCGGGACTTTCTGCCATTTATCAATCAAATGCGGCGTTTCACCTACCAGGGCAATTCTTGAATCTAGTCGAGTCCTCTGTACTGCGTTGCTAGTATTGATTCTATAAATACTCTTAGCAAAAACTGAACAGGTAGTAGTCTTTCCACAGAATTTGGGTCCAGTGACAAGGACAGCACCAGAAGATTCAAGTTTTGATTGAATGCTTTTTCAATATATCTTCTTAAGTACCTGTTTTTTCCCATATTTTTATTTTAAAAGAAAAAAAGATTTTGTCAATTTTCCCTGTTTTTTCAGTGCTGTATTCCCTGTTTTTTCGGTATGCATAACAAACAAGCTACACAAAACGCAGGATAATAATAAGAAGAAATTCCAATTTAATTGAATAGGAAGCATTTTACGAGCGTTACATCATGCAATAAAAAATAAAAAAACGAAAGATATAAGAGCAATCGCCTTATAGTTAGTATTCAACAAATGTTCAAAAAAACATATTGTGTTTTTTTGTATGATAAACTAAAATATCAGAAAAAGGAGAATATACCATATATGGAAATTCAGTTTATTCTACTGTTTTCTCTAATTGCGGTATGTCCAAAACACTCCTCTCCAAACGTAGAACTTCATAGGAGCAAAGCAAGCCAACCTGTTTTGGCTATAAAGCCTTCCTGTGAAGAAATTCAGCTGAAAAACAATTTTTCTTCCTATTATTTCAAAAATCTCACAACAAATTATGGCTGAAACGACAAAGGATCCTGTACCTATGTTGCACTAGGAAGGATGCTATCATTCAGGGATACTTATTGGGATGATTCAATAATACCGGAATCTTATGATGTGTCGACTATATTGAGTGATGATCAATTTTCATTAAGTCTGGATTCTCCAGGAATTTATCAAGAGCCTTTTCTAGAATCTTTGAGCAGTCAAGAATACTACAATTTTATCGAACAACATAGTGGTTCCTATTTCCAATTAAAATTAATTCAAATGGGAAAAGAAAAATTCCAGCAATACAAATTTGATAATACGGATTCACCTTGTGGTTTAACATTAAGTGAACTGATAGAGTTATCACAATATTATATTAAGACCAATAATCTTTCCTCAAAGTTCTCAGTAAAATACGAAACAAATAGTCCAAAGCAGTTTGCAATAAACAGGATTCAAAAAGGCATACCCGTTGAAATCCGATGCGGAAACAATGCAGGATCTGGGCACGCGATGATTGCTTACGATTATAACGCAACGACAGATACTATTTACGTACATCCGGGATGGATTGGATTCTCAACTCATAGGTCTTTACAGGAAACCGGTTATACACAAATTTGGGATGCAACAGCAATCATTCCTTCAAGAGCTCATTCTTGTACAAACAATTATTTATTTACAAAAAATTATTACAGACACACACATTGTCCCTGTGACTCTAGCATTCATCCAAATGGGGTGCAAAATCATTCACATATTTTTTCAAGAATCAAACCAGATGGGGAAAACAAATCATTTCATATTGCATCATGCTCGTGTGGCCTTTGGAAATATGAAACTCATTACTTCTCAAACAGGTATAGAAGCGATGGGCATACTTATGCCTATTGCTCAAAATGCGGAAAAACGTTAATCTATAGTTAGGGAGGAAACAAAAATGAAAAAATCGCTTTTTTTGCTTTCATCTATCCTTCTTCTAACAGGCTGTGTCCACAATTCTTCCGAAGAAATCAAATCAAGTGTACCGAAAGGAAGCGTTGACGGGCAATGTATTCAGCGCATCTTTGATTATCAGAAATTTTCAAAGTTCAAAGAAGGCTTTGATGTTCTGAAAGAGAAGAATCCGAGAAAAATCATCTCCTTCAATTGTGATTCAGAAGATGACTATACCTGCAAATATTCCATATCTGTCATTGACTGTGGAGATAAGACAAACACCATCCAAAACAAGGAATATGAAAAGGCATGGTTCCTTTTCGACTTTGAAAAAAAGCACTATGAGGAAGCAAATGGAGCTGAAAGAAACCTTTCAGCAAAAATCTCCTTCTATATAGAGAACATTAATACCATCGATTCCTTCGATTCAACGAAGATTACCTATGAGCAAAAAGAGAAAGACAGCTATATCTTCTACTATGACAAAACAGAGCTCTTCAATGCAAAGACTTCCTTCGGATACAGCAGGACAGAAAGGGACAAAGATTCGTTCTTACATTCCTTGACAGATAAGGCAGTCTATCTTAGCTAATCAATAATTCACTAGAAAACCCGGACCAAAGCACTATTTGTTCCGGGTTTTTTAGTGAAAAATAAAAAATTCCTTCTCTTTCCAGAAGGATATTCTCAAAGAAAAATACAATCTTTTTCTTAGCAGAATCTATGCCTTTCAAAAAGATTCAGTGTTTTCGGTTTAGCGATACGTTACGTATTCGCTATTTTCCAGCAGTTATCGCTGGAATAATTCCAACGCCAAATTCTTTTTGCTCACGGGCAGATTCCAAGATTTTGTACTGCCACGAAGAAAATTATATGCCTACATTTCGATTTTGTAAACTGTAATCCCTTACATTTTTTTGCTTTCTTGGCTTTTCTATCGATATTTTTTGTTTTGTAAGCAATTACAAGGATAAATAAAGGAAAATCTGTTGATTTTAATATATGAACATATTATCATATGAACGCATCTTCAAATGAGGTGGTTTATGGATACCTGCGAGTGTGAAAAAGAAAGAGAAGAAAAAGAAGAACAAAAAGAAAAAAGAATCAATCTGATTCTGTTTTTCTTCGGAGCAATCTGTTTACTTATTGCTTTTATCTTACAAAAAGTAGGAGAGAAACAAGGCAGTGAATTCTCTGATATCAGTTATGCCAGGTTTTCCAATCCGGATTTCTATCATTCCTTAGGATTTGTTTCCTTCCTTCTCTATACCATCGGATATCTTCCTCTTCTGATCAAAATCGGTCACGAAAGGATAGAAGAAAGGAAGGAAGGCGAGATTCTGAACGAAAACACCTTAAGGCTGATTGCAACCCTTGGTGCCTATGGAATCAACGAATATCCGGAAGCTCTGTTTGTCATTCTCTTTTCCATTATCGGAGAGAGGCTGGAAGACTATGCAAGCGACAGATCCAAAAAATCCATCAAGAAGCTGGTCAATAATAGGCCTCTGTATGCACACACGATCAAAGAGGATGGCACTCTCTTCGACCAAGATCCTTCCAGACTGAAAGTCGGCGACCGGATAGAAGTCCGTCCAGGAGAGAAAATCTCCGTGGATGGAAAGATTCTTCATGGTATCACTTCACTTGATCTTTCTTCCATCAACGGAGAATCTCTTCCGAAAGATGCAAAAGAAGGAGACAGGGTCTACTCTGGTTCCATCAATCTCGATTCTGTTATCGTCATAGAAGTCGAAAAAGAATTCAAGAACTCCACGCTTTCGAAAATCAGGGACCTTGTGGAAAACGAACAAGGAAAGAAAGCCAAAAGCGAACGCTTCATTACCAAATTTGCTAAATACTACACTCCTGCTGTTATTCTGATTGCTCTTATCACCTTCATCACCGGGTACGGATTATCCGGATTCAACTGGGCAGAAGGAGGAGAGAAATGGCTTTATGAAGCTCTTTCGATACTTCTTATTTCCTGTCCTTGTGCCCTTGTTATCTCTGTCCCAATCACTTTCTTTGCCGGAATCGGATCCGGATCGAAATACGGAATTCTCTTCAAGGGATCCGTTGCCATTGAGAACAGGTCAAAAGCAGATACCTTTATTTTTGATAAAACCGGAACTCTAACCAAAGGTAACTTTGTCTTAGTCAACAAACCAGAAGAAAACTATCTGAAAATCGCAGCTTCCTTAGAGGGGAAATCCACACATCCTCTTGCCAAGGCAATTTCCAACGCCTATCACGGAGACATTCTTGAAGTCGTGGACTTCCAGAATATTCCCGGACATGGCATCAAAGGAACGATTGATGGTATCGCCTACCTTATTGGAAATATTGATTATCTCAAGCAAAACAATGTAAAGAACATTAGACAGGAAGAGACTCCATATAAAGTCCTCTATCTTGGAATCAGAGACGGCGACTATTTGTCCTCTTTCATCGTCAAAGACGAAGTAAAAGAAGAGGCAAAAACAGCAAGGAAAGAACTAGAGGAAAACGGAAGGAAGAGAAGTATCGTTCTTTCCGGAGACGACCAGAAAATCGTGACTGCTTCTTTAGAAGAAACCGGGGTAAAAGAAGGACATGGAGAGCTTTTACCAGAAGAAAAGCTGAAACGCGTGAAAGAACTCGCCTCCAATGGCAAAGTCTGTTATGTCGGAGATGGAATCAATGACTCTCCTTCTCTCTTAGCTGCAAATGTCGGTGTCAGCAGGGGAGCCCTTGGCTCCGATGCTGCCATCGAAGCAAGCGACGTCGTCATCATGGATGACAGTTTAACCAAAGTCAGTGAAGCAAAGCACCTTTCGAAGAAAACAAGGCGTGTCAGGATCTTTGGTATTATTCTCTCTATCGGATTAAAGGTCCTCAGGATGATCTTGGTCTTAACAGGTGTCAGGGGTGACTACGCAAGGATTGTAGCCGGTGTATCAGATACCGGTGTCAGGATTATCTCTGTCCTGAATGCACTGAGAATGCTGTTCTACAAGCCAAAGTATCTAAACCAGAAGACAGAAAAATAAATTCAATTCTGTATCATCGAATGCTGACTAGCATCATGGCTGGTCAGCTTTTTCTTTTCTGTCCAAACTGCTTTCCATCGCTTTTCTATGCTTCATTTATTGCTTCATTTATTGCTTCATTTATTGCTTCATTTATTGCTTCATTTATTGCTTCATGGTAAAATAGGCATGAATCAGGAGGGGGTATGACAGAGACAGAAAGAATAGAATTCAAGGAAATTTTGAACGATAAATTTGAAAAAGAAATCGTAGCATTCCTAAATTCTAGGAAAGGCGGAGAATTATATATAGGAATGAATGACAAAGGCACACCAATAGGAATTGAAAACATCGACTTGACCGAACGTCAGATTAAAGATCGAATTAAAAACAATATCTCTCCGAATACGACTGGATTATTCGAAATTGTCACATCTAGGAAAAAAGATTATATTCAAATCATAGTTTCCAGCGGGAATCAGAAACCATACTACATCAAAAAATATGGAAGGTGTCCAGAAGGCTGTTATATACGAATTGGGTCATCGGCTGAGAAAAGGAATGAAGAAAGGATTTTTTCTCTCTTTCAGAAAAGAGAAAAAAGAACCCTAACAAGCATTGAGTCCGATAACCAAAATCTAACATTTAGCTATCTGAGAGATCGATATGCTAAGGCTGGTTTTGATGTAGGGGACAATTTCGAATACCAATTAGAACTTTATACAAAAGAGAAACGTTTTAATCGCCTAGCTTTTCTTTTATCGGACCAGTTCTCTTCTCCGATTCAATATGCCAAATATTCCGGAGATGATGTCTTTGATTTAGTAGAGCAAAAAACATTTGTAAATCAGTCTATAATCAAAACCTCTTCTGAATTGCTCTCCTTTTTACAGTCTCGTAACAGGACTTATACACAAATCACCCCGACTGGAAGAGAAGATAAATCAAAGTTTAATTCCATTGCTCTCCGTGAACTGATTGTCAATGCACTTGTCCATAACGACTATAAAGGAGACGGCCTTCCAACATTCGAGGAATTCTCAAACCGCTTTGAGATTTCCTCTCTGGGCGGTCTTCCGGAAGGATTCACAAAAAAGGATTTCTTCGAAGGATACTCATTACCGACCAATCCGGAATTAATCCGTGTTTTCCGTGATTTAGGATATGCCGAACGATTAGGGACTGGAATTCGCCGTGTTCTTAAGTTTTACCCGGAACAGATTTTCTACTTCTCTCCTAGTTTCCTACGTGTCAGTGTTCCTTTCTATCATCCAAAAGAAAACGATAACGAAAAACAGGATAATCGTTCAAAGATTCTTGCATTAATCAAACAGAATCCATCTATTACCAGAAAAGAACTGGCAGAGGTAACCGGATTATCCTCGTCTACCATATATCGAGAAATCAAAAGCCTTGTAAAAGAAAAGAAACTCGTTCGTCAAGGATCCAACAAAAAAGGATACTGGCTTATCAGAAAATAAAGAACTGGAAAAAATAGCCGAAAGGCACGGAACAACTTCGAACCATTCGATTCTATTCCGTGCTTTTATTTGAATAAGTTCCGATGAACGTTAGGCTCTGAGCCTGTTGATGGGAACGACATAGATTCCGTCTTTTCGACGATACAAAGGCCCAAACCCAGTAAGAATCCTCCTAAAGGAAGGAGCCGATACACTGCTCTTAGTTGCAAGCTTTTCTTTAAGGCGATTCAAACGACTTGCTCCGTATTCTGTCAAGTCGAGCCCGCCAAGTTTGATTTCAATTGGTGCCCATCTGCCATCATTGAGATGGATAACCGCATCGCACTCTAGTCCGGTATTATCTCGGTAATGACGAATCCTTCCGCCAATGGTATTCCTATAAACACGCAAATCTCTAACTGCCCTGTCTTCGAAAAGCAATCCAAAGGAATTCCTATCCGATAATAAATCCTGTGGGGTGATATCTAATGCACAGCAAGCAATCGAAGGATCGACGAAATGCCGAGTCGGAGAGGACCTAATCGCCGTCTTGGAACGGATTTCCGGGCACCAGGCTTCCCTATCTTCCAGAATAAAAAGATCTTTCAAGGCCGACTGATACTCTTTAAACGTCTTTACATCCATTGCTCTTTCATCATTCTGTTTCACATCATTGATCCTAGTTTTCATTGAAGCTTCGGTAGATATGTTCCGAGCATAGGATTTTAAAACCATCCGAAGTGTATCGGTTTTCCTATTGCGGTATTCTGGATTATCACTTTCGCTAAAAGTAAACAGCGAATCAAAATAGTTTTTCGTCACTTCAAGAGCAGACTGCCGATCCGTGACTGCTAATGATAAAGGCCAACCGCCTCGACAAAGTAAATAGGACAAATCTTGGATTGTGAAGTCCTGGTTTGAATCAAGCACATCTTGGTCTGGATAGTCAAAGAGAGATTCTAAGGAAATCTTTCCAGTTGAATCAAGAGACTCAAACAGAGACATTGGCATCCTTTTGAGAGGGACGATACGCCCTGCTCCAGTATGCTGGATTTCAAGTCGATCTGGCGGAGTGGCACTTCCGGTAAGCAAATACTTTCCGAATTCATATTTGATATCAAGATCTTCCTTCACGTAGTTCCATATGTCGGGGATTTTCTGCCACTCATCAATTAAATGCGGGGCTTCCCCTGACAATGCAATCCGTGGATCTAATTTTGCCCTTCGAATAGCATTCCTAGTATTGATACGATAGATGCTCTTTGCAAATACAGAGCAAGTTGTCGTTTTCCCACAGAATTTTGGTCCTGTAACTAAAACAGCTCCAGAAGTCTGAAGTTTCGATTGGATTGATTTTTCAATATATCGTGTGTAGTATTTTGGCTTATCCATGTAAATAAATATAGAATTAAATCACATTATTGTCAATATTTTCCCTGTTTTTTCAATTGTTTATTCCCTGTTTTTTCAATCATTAATTCCTCAATTATTCATTTTTCCAGCTTTTCCAATAAATCCCGAATAAGAAAATCATCCAGGTCTATGTGGGCCTGGATGACTTTTATCTTCTAATCTTCGTCGTAATAGTACTTCCTGGTGACAAGGTATGCGTGTGTTTCCGAGCGGAATAAGCTTGTGTCTTCCAGTGATACCTTATAGAGATAACGAACTGTTTTCGAATGGTTCTGGGTATCATAGATGTCAGAATATTCCTCACAGGTTACATTGGATGGATTCTTTCCGCTGAAAGAAGCAACGTAGGTTGACTGATTGAACGGATAAATCCTATTGTCAGTAATAACCCTTCCTTGATTCAGATACGATAAGTAGTCTGAGGAAACAGCGTTTCCATCATTCAGATGATATTTGGATTCCCCATACTTATTTGCACGGATTCTCAATCCATTGAAAGTAAAATCGGAAATGAAATCATAGCTTTGAGAAGGATCATTGACAATACTTGAATGGTCGCATTCATGATATTTGCCTTGTTTGTCTTTGTAGAGAATGGTCGTAGTATTTAAGCTGACAATACTATTGACATTATCCAGCAACGTACGATTATCATCTTTTCTCCTTACAAAGCAGTTCGAATCGGATTGGAGATAGATAGTTGAAGGATTTACTAGATACTTTTTGTAATCTATCCTAGAATCACAGTAATTGGATTTCCGAATGGCTAGTTTGTCTGACACATAAGCCATCTGACACTTACTAGTTTCCGCGATTCCTTCTTTGCCTAATGGATAATAAACTAAATAACTTCCGGTAACGACTTTATAATCCTTTCCATCAAACTTCCTTGATTCATAGACCGGATAGACGTTCTTGACTAGGAAATCGAGGTTATCATGGTAACTTATTTTTCCACTATCGAGATTCAATTCATAAGAATAAGCGTGATAACGATTCCGGCTGTCCTTTTCGGAGGTGTACTCCTCGAATCCGTAATAGAAAAGTTTTCCGTTCCCAGTGATCAAGGAAGTGTTTTTCTTAGGAAAGGCTGAACTGTTCCTATCACCAATCCTATTTAAGTGTTTATCAAAGATCCTCGAGCTAGAATCACTGACATAATTTTCACTATTAAATCCTCTTTCATAGAGATGATGATACTTGACTGGATTTTTGACAACTCCACTTATTGAATTGGAGTTGTATTGTTCTTCATTGATTACTTCTGACTTAAGATTGCCATCATTGTCAGTATAAGATGCGAAATAATATGATTCATGGTTTGTACTCTTTGTTATCTTATAAAAATCTATTCCATAGTAGTTCCTTGATTTGCTTTCCAACCGATAGCTTCCGCGATTGATATTACAAAGCTTTTTACCAGTCAGAGTACTATAAATGCTAAAATCTGCGCTTCCTTCATTGATACCAATGAAGTGATTCAAGCCAAAAGTAAAGTAACACTTGCTTTTATTAAAACCATCGCCCACATTACTTGAATTCCTCTCAAGTGCAGAGGTGGAGAGTGTGACAGAAGGAGAAATCAGAAGGATAGTGTAGGTCTTTGTGCTTCCTGTACTGTTTTCATTGGATTTATACCTGATATTACCATCAGTAGTATAGGAAGTGAAATCCTCGATTTCTTCCCTGCTGACTGTTTCTATATTCTGTTTCTTATCGGTCTTCTCATCAATAATCGTTGCCCTCTTCTTCCTATCGGAAAAGGAAAGACTGTTTAAGGATTTCCCATTGGAACATCCTGTTAAGACCACAAGAGAAAATAAAGATAATATAAGATTCTTTTTCATTGGTATTCCTCCATATATTTATTATATGAGATATCCAAGGAACAATACAATCTTTCAAACTTTCAAAAAGGATCCTTGCAGACTTGCTCTTTGCTTTGATACTTATCCGTTCTCAGTTCTCTTCCGGTCTTGGTAAAGGCTGATATCTTTTTCGGAGACGTGTTCTAATCCGGTTTTGAAGAGATCTTTGATGTGGTTATCCGTGAGTGCATAGAGAACCTGTTTTCCTTTCCGGTAGTGGGTAACGATATCCCTCTGCCGTAGGATTGCTAGTTGATGGGATACCCGGCTTTGGGACCTATTCCTGATAAGAGCAATATCACTGACACAGAGTTCATGTTCCGAGAGAAGATAGACTAAAGTAAGACGAGTAGGATCAGCAAAGATAGAATAGAACTTCGAAAGTGTCTGGAAAGAAGAAGAGGAGAGCCTCTTTTTCTGGATAGAAAGGATATCTTTTCCCTCAAGATTCGTGTTGTTTTCCATATGGTCTAATTATAACCTCAAATTCCTTTCCATAAAAGAGGAAAAACATCGATATTCACGCATTATATTATTGTTAAAAATTATACTTATATATATAATATTATGTATGTTTATAGGAGGAAAGAAGAGGGTCTATTATGGTCAAAAATGGTAACAACATAAAGATTACCGGGGAATACATTACCCTTGGTCAACTGCTGAAATTCCTAGACCTTGTCAGTACCGGAGGAGAAGAAAAGGTCTTCCTGATGGAAAATGATGTCCTCTTCAATGGTGAAAAAGAACAACGGCGAGGAAAAAAACTCCGTGACAAAGACCAAGTCACTATCTTGGGAGTCACCTACACGATATGCGCCTAAGCCGGTTAGTTCTTCACCACTTCCGTTCCTACGATAGCTTAGATATCACATTTCCTGGCACCAAGAATTACCTTCTGGGACACAACGGAAAGGGAAAGACAAACATCCTGGAAGCATTGAACTTCCTCTCCTTAGGAAGATCATTCCGTACGCTGGATACTTCATCCCTCATACAGGAAGGGTGCAAGGAAGCTTCCATCTACATCGAATACGAAAACGAAGAGAAGGAGAAGCATTCCCTCTCTTGCCTGATATCCAAAGAAGGCAAAGTCTTCGCTTACGATGGCGAAAAGGTAGCTTCCCTATCGAAAATTCTAGGCAAGCTATTAACCATCGTCTACGATCCTTCTCTTGTCTTCTTCTTCAAAGACGAACCGGAAAGAAGACGGAAACTGCTGGATGAAGCACTAAGCCAGCTCAGCAAAGAATACCTTTATGCCCTAGGACGCTATAAAAAGCTCCTGAAAGAGCGGAATTGTGCTCTGACACAGAACTATGACCAGGATGTAATCAACGTGCTCAGAGACGAATTAATCAACTTATCCTACCGGATTAGCAACGAGCGGAAGAAATTAGTCAAAACACTCAGTGCCAAAGCAGAGAATTACTACAACCTGCTCTTCGGGCAGGAAAAAGAAAATAATCTATCGCTTCTCTATAAAACCAATTGCCCCTTGGATGATGACCAGAAAAGCTTCGTAGAACACAGGAAAGAACTCTATGAGCGTTCAAAATCCTACGAAAACATCCGACACCAGACAAGGATTGGTCCTCATAGAGACGACAGGATTGCTATCCTTGGCGGAAAAGACGTTTCCCATTATGGCAGCCAAGGCGAAAACCGCTTGGCTTCCCTAAGTGTAAAACTCTCCGTCTCTTCCCTCTACAAGGAAAAGCTTAAGACGCTTCCGATACTCTTACTTGACGACATCACATCCGATCTAGACGAAGTCCGGACCAAGAACCTGCTCACACTAATCGGCGAAAAAGACCAGCAGGTCTTCGTCACCGGAACCAGAGTCGCCGACGGATTCCAGAATTATGAAATATACAAAGTAGCCGACAACAGACTCACAAAGGAGGAAAACGAAAATGGCTGATGAAGAAAAAGAGACTCTGACCGAAGAAGAAAAGATTCGAAAAGCCAGAGAAGAAGCATACCGCAAGCAGCAGGCAAAGGTCGAAAAGGTTGCTCACGACGAAAGTTCTGCTCCAAAGCCGGAACAGCCGAAAGAAGAAAAACCGGCAGAAGAAGACTTCAGCGAAAAGCACGTTGATTCTGTCCGCTTCTCAGAAGAACAGGAAGAAGAGAAAAGGAAAGCCAAGAGTGACTACACTGGTGCCGATATTGAAATCCTTCAGGGATTAGAGGCTGTCCGTCAACGTCCGGGAAGGTACATCGGAAGCACGGCAAGCCGTGGTCTCCACCACCTCGTCCGGGAAGCTGTCGATAACGGTGTCGATGAAGCCATGGCCGGCTTCTGCAAGCACATCCATGTCACGATCCTGCCAGGTACCAGCGAAAATCCGATTAACCGTGTCCGGGTAGAAGACGATGGGCGTGGCATTCCTTGCGATACCAATAAGCAGACCGGTTTAAGCACCGTTGAAACCGTTTATACCATTCTCCATGCCGGCGGCAAATTCAATGATAAGACCGGATACAAGATTTCCGGCGGTCTCCATGGTATCGGTGTCAAGGCTGTCAACGCCCTTTCCACCGATGTTGTCGTCACGGTCTACCGTGAAGGCAAGATCCATCAGATTCATTTCAAGAACGGTGGAAAAACCGTGGCTCCGGGTCTTCAGATTATCGGAGATTGTCCAATTGAAAAGACCGGTACCACTGTCGAATTCTGCCCGGATCCTTTGATTTTCAAGGAAACCACGACATTTGATTTCTCTGCTATCGCATCTTATCTCCGTCAGACTGCTTATCTGACGAAAGGACTGGAAATCACACTGGATGATGTCCGGGACAAGGAAAATATCCAACATGTCCGTTATCAGTTCAATGGTGGCATCAAGGAATACGTTTCTTACATCAATGAGACAAAGGAACGTGTCTTCGAAGAGATTCCTTATGTCAACGGAGCAAGCTCCGTCAATCCTGGTGGATTGATTGACAAGGCCATTACCATTATCGTGGAAGCTGCCTTCCAGCCGACTAAGGCCGGTATCCTCAACAGGAACTCCTTCTGCAATAATATCCGTACCAATGGCGGAGGAACCCACGAAGAAGGTTTCCGTCTCGCTATCGGACGTGAACTGAACGCCTATTTTCGTTCCAAAGGCTGGCTGAAAGATACGGACGATAACTTCCGCAGCGAAGACTGCTTGGAAGGTCTGACCGTTGTTCTCTCCGTCAAGCACCCGGATCCGCAGTACGAAGGACAGGTCAAGGATAAGCTCGGCAACGATGAAGTCCGTCGTGTTGTCTCTTCTGTTGTCGGAGATTATCTCAAGGAATGGCTCTTAGAGCATCCGAATGAAGGTAAGGCCTGGTATGAACGTGTCATCTCTGCTTTCAAAGGACGGCGTGCTGCCGAACGCGCACGTGAACTTGCCCAGGGTCGTCTTTCTGCAGGCTCCGGACTCCCGGATAAGCTTGTCGACTGCATTTCCAAGAACCCGTTAGAACGCGAACTCTTCATCGTCGAGGGAAACTCTGCAGGCGGTTCCGCTGTGAAAGGACGTGATGCAAGAACGCAGGCCATCCTGCCATTACGAGGCAAGATTCTCAACGTCGAAAAAGCTCAGGCAACCCGTATCGAGAAAAACGCGGAAATCTATAACAGGGTCACGGCTATCGGTGCCGGACAAGGCGAAGCCTTCGATGTCAGCAAGATCAAATACGATAAAGTCGTCATCAGGACCGATGCTGATGTCGATGGTTCCCACATCCGTATTCTATTGATGACTTTCTTCTATCGTTTCAGGCGTCCGCTTGTCGAACAAGGCCACCTCTATATTGCTCAGCCTCCGCTCTATCGTCTTACCTACCAAGGGCATTTCTATTACGCTTTCAATGATGATGAGCTGGAAGCAATCAAATCCAAGCTTCCTAGCAATGCGCGTTATGCGCTTCAGCGTTACAAAGGTTTGGGTGAAATGGATCCAAGCCAGCTGGATGAAACAACCAGGGATAAGAACCATCGCCGTAGGCTCCGGGTCACCATCGAAGATGCCCAGGAAGCCAATGATGCTTTAATCGACTTGATGGGCGAGAATGTCGAACCGCGTAAAGACTTTATTTCCAACAATGCCAAGTTCGTCAAGAACCTGGATATCTAAAGGAGGAATAACCAATGGCTGAAGAAAACAACAAAGAGAACCTTCCTGCCGAAGAAAAGAAAAAGGACGGGGGAATTCCCGGACTGCAGGAAGGTATTGTTCCCGGCATTACTGATGATGAATTCGGACCGGAAATCAAGAATTCCTTCCTTGACTATGCAGTCTCTACGCTGACGAGCCGTGCTATCCCGGATGCAAGAGACGGAAGGAAACCGGTTCAGCGTCGTATCATCTACGCCAGGTGGGAGATGGGCATCACGCCGGATAAGCCGTTTAAGAAATCGGCACGTGTCGTCGGTGACGTCATGGGTAAATATCACCCGCATGGTGATTCTTCCATTTACTTGGCTAGGTGCCGCAGGGCACAGGACTTTGCCAGGCGTTACAGGCTAGTCCAGGGACATGGTAACTTCGGTTCCACCGATGGCGATGAACCGGCAGCTGCCCGTTACACCGAAGCACGAAGGAGCAAAATCGCTCTCGAGAGGACACGGGATATCGAAAAAGACACCGTCGATTTCGTCGACACCTATGATGCCGACGGAAAAGAGCCGGTTGTTCTTCCTTCCCGCTTCCCGAACCTCCTCTGCAACGAATCCTCCGGTATTGCCGTAGGAAGGGCAACCAGCATTCCTCCGCACAATCTGACTGAGACCATCAACGGAATCGAAGCTGTCATCAAGAATCCGGATATCACGGTCGATGAATTAAGGCAGGTCCTTAAGGGTCCGGACTTCCCGGAAGGCGGTGTCATTAGGGGACGAAACGGAATCAAGAACTACTTCCTGACCGGAAGAGGTTCTGTCAAAGTCCGTGCCAAATATCACACGGAAGAGAAAAACGGCCGTACGCAGATCATCTTCACGGAATTCCCTTATAGGGTCAATAAGCGTGAGCTAGCGAAAACAATCGTCAACCTTGCCGATGACAAGAAAATCGAAGGCATTTCCTCGGTTGCCGACTATTCTTCCCAGAAAATGGGTACCTATTTCGTTGTGGAATTAAAGAAAGATGCCATCGTCGATCTTGTCCTCAACCATCTTTTCCACTACACTCCGCTTCAGTCTTCCTTTGCCGTGAACAGGCTTGCCCTTGATCACGGAGTCCCCCGTGTCTTAAACAGGAGGCAGGCACTGAAGATCTACATCGACCATCAGGAAGAAATCATCACCCGTCGTACTCGGTTCGACTTAAAGAAAGCACAGGATCGTATCCATATCATCGACGCAATCCTCACGGTTGCCGATGCTATTGATGAAACCATCCATATCATCCGCTCCTCCCAGACCTACGAAGAGGCTTCTGCACGGTTGATTGAGCGCTTTAATTTCGATGATGTCCAGGCTAAGGCCATTCTAGACAGGCCGTTACGTCGTCTGACCGGACTTGATCAGCAGAAGTATCTCGACGAGAAGAACGGATTAGTGAAAGACAGCGAACACTATAACGCCATCCTCTCTGATCATTCGATCTTGGAAGAGACGCTGATTGCAGAACTGGAAATCATCAAGAAGAACTATGGCGATGCCCGTAGAACGGAAATCAGCGATTTCGATATCGATGATGATGACGAATCCCTGATTCCGAACAAGGAAATCCTGATCTTCCTTACCAAAGGCGGATATGTCAAACGCGTTTCTCCGGATGAGTTCCGTACTCAGAACCGCGGCGGAATCGGTGTAACCGGCAGGAAGACAAAGGATAACGACGATATCGATATCCTCCGTCATTCCCGTACGAAGACCGACGTCCTGTTCTTTACGAACTTTGGAAGAGTCTATCGTTGCCGTGGATATGAAATCCAGGAAGGCAGCCGTACAAGCAAGGGCATTCCGATTGTCAACCTGCTCCGTTTAAGGAAAGACGAAAAGGTCAATGCCATTATCTCTAGGGATACCTATGAGAACACCTACCTCTTCTTTGCCACGAAAGAGGGCGTTGTCAAACGCTGCGAGGCAAAAGAGTTCGAAAACATCAATGTCAACGGAAAGATTGCCATCACGCTTCGTGAAGGCGATGAATTAAGGGATGTCCGCCAGACCAATGGCCAGGCTATCATCTCCCTTGGCTCGAGTGAAGGCAAGGTTTGCTCCTTCAATGAAACCGATGTTCGTCCGATGGGACGTACTGCAACTGGTGTCAAAGGCATTGACTTAGCAGAAGGATGCGAAGCTGTCGGACTTGTCACTTCCTTGGATGGAAACAAGATTTTCTCCTTATCCGAAAATGGTTATGGAAAGATTACCGATGTCCATGAATACCGTATTACGGCCCGTGGAAGCAAAGGCGTCAAGACCATCAAAGAGACAGAAAAGAACGGCGGTCTTTGCGTCATCAAGAACGTCAAAGGCGATGAGGACATCCTTATCATCACCGACCATGGCACGACAAGGCGTACTTCTTTAAGCCAGGTCAATGAATCCTCCCGTAATACCATCGGCGTGAAGAGGATCACTCTCCGCAACAAGGAACATATCTCTTCTGTCTCCGTCCTTCCGAGTGAATCGGAATACGAAGAAACAGAAGAAGAGAAGAAACAGGATGCCCTCGAAGAGGCCAAGGCCAATGAAAACCAGGCCAAAGCCGACGAGAAAGCCAGGCAGAGGCTCTTAGATCGTGCCACGAAGGACGACGATAAGAGCGGAGATGATGATTCCGGTTCAGAAGAAAATGATTAGTCCATCTTCTAAGCGTGTATAATTGATTACGTAGAAAATCAGAAAGGACAAGAATCCCATGTTAGATGTCAAATATGTCATTGACCACCTTGAAGAGGTCATCACGAAGCTCAATCGCCGTAACGGAGACTATTCCTACCTCCGTGAGCTTCCGGAGTTAGATAAGAAGCGCCGTGAATTCATCAGGCAGAGCGACAAGCTCAAAGCCGAGCGTAATGCCCAGAGTAAAGAAATCGGAAAGCTCAAAGCACAGCATAAAGACGAAGAAGCAAAAGCAGCCTTAGAGAAGGTCTCCTTTGATAAAGAGGAAATCGCCCGTTTGGATAAGGAAATCAGCAAAGTCGACGAAAGCATCCATGAAAGGATGCTCAAGACTCCGAATATTCCGGATGATTCCCTTCCGATCGGTATTGATGATACCTACAACCGTCCGGAGAAGTATGTCGGCAAACCGACCACTTTCACCTTCAAGCCGAAATCCCACTGGGAACTCGGTTTAGAACTCGGATGCTTCGATTTCGACCGTGCAGCCAAAGTCACCGGTTCCCGTTTCACGTTCTATCTCGGTGCCTTTGCCCATCTTGAACGTGCCGTTGCCTCCTTCAGGCTCGACACCCATGTCAAGGCCGGATACACTGAGGTCCTTCCTCCGTATCTTGTCAACACCGATTCCTTAACCGGTTCCGGACAGCTCCCGAAATTCGCTGATCAGGCCTACAGGACCAACAACACCGGCGAAGAGTTCTGGATGATTCCGACGGCTGAAGTCCCGGTTACGAATTATTATCGCGGAGAGATTCTCTCTGCCGATGATCTTCCGAAATGGTTCTGCGCTTATTCTTCCTGCTTCCGTGCCGAAGCCGGCGCCGCTGGAAGAGATACCCGTGGTATCATCCGTCAGCACCAGTTCCAGAAAGTCGAATTGGTCAAGCTCTGCCTCCCGGAGAAATCCTGGGATGAGCTTGAATCCTTGACCGAAGAAGCCGAAAAGATCCTTGAACTTCTCAAGCTTCCGTTCCGCCGTGTCTGCTTAAGCACCGGCGATGTCGGATTCTCAGCTGCCAAGTGCTACGATCTCGAAGTCTTCAGGCCGTCTTATAACGACTATGAGGAAAAGGACGGAATCTGGCAGAGCAAGTCTCCGGTATACAAGGAGATTTCTTCCTGTTCCAACGATACCGATTACCAGGCTCGGAGAAGGAACATCCGCTTCAAACGGGATAAGGACAGCAAGACCGAATATGTCCATAGGCTCAACGGCTCTGGCTTAGCGGTCGGACGTACTGTCGCTGCCATTATCGAGAACTACCAGAACGAAGATGGCTCCATCACCGTTCCGGAAGTCTTACGTCCGTATAGGCAGAGGGACGTCATCAAGTAAAAACGAACCGGCGGATCAAACCGCCGGTTTTTCTTTTTCCCTAGAGTAAGCGTATTCACGATAGAAGATGCATTGTTTTTGTGTCCTATCTCCTTATAATAGGTAGGTTTTTCAAAGGAGCGCATGTTTCTTTATGGGCAAAGAAAACATACAGAAAAAGAACCTTTGGCAGAAATTTGTTTCCCTCTTCGATCAGAGGGACCTGACCAAAGGAAAAATATTCCCTGTCTTAAGGCAGTTCAGGGTTCCGATTATCCTCTCTAGGATCTTCCAGCAGATTTATTCTCTGACCGATGCTGTCATTGTCGGAAAATACCTGAACGCAAACCAGGTCGCTGCCGTCAATGATACGATTCCAGTTGTGACAAGGATCACAAACTTTGCCATCGGATGCACAGCCGGATTCTCCGTTGTCATCTCAAGAGCAACCGGCGAAGGAGACGAGACCAAGGCACGGAAAGCCTTCACAGCTCAGCTGTTCCTCTCGATCGTCCTGACAGTTCTTATTACCGTTGCCTGCTACTTCCTGATTGATCCCGTCTTATCTTGGATCAAGATCGATAAGAACTCTGCTGATCCTGCAAGGCAGGAAATCTACAAAGAAGGATTCAACTATATCTTCATCAACCTCGTCTTTGGTTTCTTCAGCCAGAGGCTGTACAACCTGATTGTCTCTTCTCTGCGTGCCATCGGCGATTCCCTTTTCCCGTTCATCTTCCTTGTCGGAGGCACAGCACTGAATATCCTTGGTGATTTCCTCTTGATTGTTGTCTTCCCCTTGGGGGTCTCAGGTTCTGCAATAGCAACAGTTTCCTGTCAGGCACTGACGGCAATAATTGCAACAATCTACTTCATCGTTCGATATAAGCAATTCCGTCTTCATAAAGAGGATTTGCACTTCGACTTCAAAGAAATCGGCTATAACCTGAAAAGGGGACTTCCCCTTGGCAGGCAATATTCGATTCTCTCCATCGGCGTTATCATCAGGTCATCCTCTGTCATTCCTTTTGACAGGATGGTCAACGGAGGCACCATCAACGGAAATCCGGCTCAGGTCGGATACGGAGTCGCCAATAAACTTTCTGGTATCAGGAGGAGGTTCCAAAGTGCCATCGGAACCGGAAGGCTCTCCTTTATCAGCCAAAACAGGGGTGCCAAGAAATACGACAGAATCAAAGAAGGATTCAAAGTCGGAGGCATCAGGGAAATTGTCACGACTGCCCTCTTAATCTTATTCGGATATCTTGTATCAATCAACGGAGGCTACCTGTTCCTCTTCCTTTCCACCGACAAGGTCACAAGCGATGTTATCAAATTCGGAAACACCTATCTCTATACGATTCTTCCTTTCTATTTCTTCCTTGGGGGTATCTTCTTCGGACGTAACTGCATCCAGGCTTTGGAAAAGCCGAGGTTCCCGCTTCTCGGTGGAATCGCAGAGCTGATTACTCGTACTCTGGTCTGTCTGTTCCTGCCACAGCTTGTCAACCATGGCCCAATCAACGCTAATGCAAGCTTAGCAAGCTATATCTCCGTCTGCTTGGCAGATCCAATCACATGGATTGTCTCCTGTCTCATTGTCAGGATTCCGACCGTTGTGATGATTTCGAAACTATTGAAAAGCATCTCAGGTCCTTCCAATTCATTGAAAAAAGAACCATCTAAGAACTAGTTGAATAAACTAGCCTTAGATGGCTTTTTCCTTTCAAGGTTGTGGTATAGTCTTATCTAGTTATGGAAGGGTGGAAACTCAAGTCTGGATTACTGGACGATTCTTATCTGGAAACACAGAAGATTGCTAGCCTGATCAATGGGTTTCTTTTTTCTGACCAATACAAAACTTCGACTTACAAATACGCATTGTTCAAGGTGATCCTCGATAACATCTTTACCTTGAGCGGCTTTTCCCTTTCAATCCGGATCATCGAACATGACTTTTCCAGAATCTACTGGAATCTAATCAATGTGGATCATCTTCCGCAAAGGAAAGACGGTGTATCTTCGATTGAACGAGTTGTGTCTGCACTTACTAAGAAATATCCAAGGATTGATGGCATTCCATTCGATTCTTTGTCTCCTAGGATACAGAAAGAATACCTAAATAAAGCAAATAAGATTCCTTCCAGGTATGTTTTAGGCGCTCTCTATGGTGATTTCGAAGGCAAACTCTATGGCTTTGACAAGAAAGAGGAAAGGATTGTCTTTAATCCCTGTTTTGTCTCCTATCTTCAAGAAAATAAAGTCATCTATGATAAGCTCACCTTTTATCAATGGATGCTCTTCATCGAAAAAAGACTATCGAAATCAAAGGCCGTCAACGGCATCAGTACTAGGTTAGACGAATCGACAAAGAGTGATCGTTCATCCTTGGAGAGATTCAAAAAACTGATTTACCAGGCAGAAGGAGAACATCGGTGCTTCTATTGTGGAAAGAAACTTGAGAATTCCTGCCATCTGGATCATTTTATCCCCTGGTCTTTTTATAAGCAGGATGTCCTATGGAACTTTGTCTGTTCCTGCCCGAAATGCAATGAATCGAAGAACAACAGACTGGCACCAAATCCTTTCCTTTATAAATTGGAAGAAAGAAACAGGGAATCTTCCTTTGTTCCGCTTCTTTCCGGCTATCGGAAGGAAAACCTGGAAAACAGGTACAAAAAAGCATTATTCAACGGAATCTCGGTCTGGACTCCAAAAAGGATCCTTGACTATATTGGCGGATAAAATAGTTCGATTCCATCCATCTCGTTTAACCACAGATAGAAAATAAAGTACTACTTCTTCGGGGAATCAAACCAAAAAAATCAAAAAAAGCCGAAAGTAGGCAGTTTTTTAATGTTTTCCAAAACTTTTTATTTTTTGTTTATCCAAACAAGGGGAATTTAGTTTAGCTTTAATGTAATCGCTTACATAGATGTTTTTTTTATTTCTAGTCGTTTCTAAAATCAGATGAAAAATTGCGTGAAATAATATTAATGGTAATATTACCCAACAGGAATTGGTGTTGAAACGCCAAATATGTTTTAAATGTAATTTTCTTACTCAATGTTAATTTGATATGGTTTTACTTATTTTGAAAAAGAAAGGAAAGCCTATTATGAATGGACTATCGAACATTGTAATTATTGTGTGTTATGTTCTCGGCATTATTTGTCAAATTGGATTACTCTTTCTAAAGCCCCGATATCTTTCTACAATCCCCTTGATTATCACCTGCTCTATTGCTCTTGCCTTACGAAGCGATGATATTTTCATCTTGTCATTTATCCAGGCAGGGATCGATGTGATTGGTATTGCAGCCTTTAGGCTTTATGATTCACGTAAATCAAAGAAAAAAGAGGAGGCTTTATGATGAAACGTAAGTTAATCAATATTATTGTCGGATCCTGCCTTGGCATTGCAGCTTTATCTACGACGATTGCTTCTGTCGCACTCTATGCAATAGGAAAAAACAAAGGCGATGTTCTCCATTTTGATTTTGATTCTTACGAAAATCTGAATTGCTATGGCAGATTAGAAAAAGAGTTCGAAAAGAAAGACTTAACAAGGAAACGAAGGTTCCTAGCTAACACTTGGCTGATTTCATTAGATGAGGATGGTAAAGTAAGTTCTCTGAATGGTGACAGGTCTTATGTGGATAACAAAGGAAACAAAGACTTTAGGAAAAGGCAACTAACCCAAGGCAACTATCAAATCAACAAGTTAAAAAGAAACGATACAGTGAATGCTATTGCAGGAGTGAACCTTTTCGATTTCTTTGGTGCTCTCCCTGGATTTAATCTTGAAAAAGCAGATACGATTTCTGTAGACGATGAATGGACTACTTCTATCAATTCTGGGTGCTATCTTTACACCAACGGAGTATGGAAAAAGACAGAGACTAGTGTAAGCGGGTACTTTACCCCCATTGATTTAGTTGATTCAGATGGAATTGGAAAGACGACGAATTATTATATTGAACGGAGTTTTTTATGGATAGAAAAATAAAAAAACTATTTCTTAGTTGTTTAGTTCTTTCGGGAAGGAACATGATTTGATCATCGTCCACTCTTATCCATGCTAGAAATCCAACTATTGCAGAGCTACCAGATGATGGTTGTATCATTTACGATGCAGATGCTATATATCATGCAAGCAGAATTGCAGTTGTGGTTAGCAATATCGATTGCGACTCACTAACAGCCTTATACATATGGTTCTATAAAAGCAGGGGATGAATTAAGGCTGGTGGTTATTTAAAAAGCACTATACAAGGATGCCACAATATCGTACTGGATTAAATATCACCATTTCTGAAAACGGAGATATATCACAGCAAATCATCAACGGGTAACATCAGATGATCTTATAGGGCCTTTTCTATACCTACTAAGTAGAGAAGACCCTTTTTCACATCTTGAAACCTTGTTTTCCTCTTTTCTTTCTTCTATTTATCATCTATAATATTGTCAGCCCTACAAAAGGGCTTTTTATTTGGATTAAGGAGGGTAGAAACCATGCGTGAACACATCGTGCTCGTCTGTTCGGAATGCCAGGCAAGAAACTATGAAACAACCAAGAAAAAAGGGGATTCCAAACGCAGGGAAGCAAGAAAGTTCTGTCCACGCTGTGGAAAATATACCATCCACAAGGAAGGAAAATAGGAATGAATAAAAGGAAACGTTATTTCCGGGGAGTCGGCGAGGAAGCAAGACGTGTCCGCTGGCCGAACGCCAAACAGCTCTGGAAGTCGGTGGTCGTTGTTCTTGTTATTGCTATTATCACTGCAGGCAGGATTGCGCTCTTTGATTGGGCTGCAATGCAGATCATGAAAGCTTTCGCTGGAATTTATCCGAAGGATTCTTCAAGTGCATCTACATCCGGTGAAGTAGCCAGGTTAGCAAGGAAAATCAAAGGAGGATTATTCTAATGGAAGACGAAGAAAAGAAATTATCTGAGGAAGCCTTAAAGGCGGAACCGGTTGTCCATCAGCATGTTTATAACCCTGATGACGAAGATGATGACGAAGAAGAACAGGAAGCGAACGAAGCACAGGCTGCTGAACTCCCTCAGAAAGCTTGGTATGTCATCAACACCTTCTCCCAGCGTGAGCATCAGGTCAAGGATTCCTTAGAAAAGCGTGCCAAATCCTTCAACATGGAAGATAAAATCTTCCGTGTCATCTGCGCTGATTATCAGGAACCGGTCTTGGATGAGAACGGAAAGCAGAAGAGGTCTAAGAACAAGGTTACCGGTAAGAGGGAACCGAAGTTCAAGACAAAGAACTACTATCCAGGATATATCTTCGTTGAAAGGATCAGGACCGATGAGACCTGGTTCGTTGTCCGTAACACTCCAGGCGTCTCTGGTATTACCGGTTCTTCCGGTAAAGGTGCAAAGCCGTTTCCGATTCCGCGTGAGGAGATCGAGCCGGTCTTAAAGCGCAGGCATATCGAGGATCCCGAAAGGTATTCCGAATACAAAGTCGGAGACTGGGTCAAGATTCTCAATGGCACTTTCCAGGATTCCGAGGGCGAAATTGTCGATATCGATACGACAAAGGGCGAAGTCCGTATTCAGATTACGCTCTTCGGACGTGCAACGTTCGTTCCGGCCAGCTTCTCGGATATCGAGAAAGCAGACGAAGACGATACGAGGGACTACAGCCTTTAGTTTTCTATAAGGATTACAGACCATGTCGGACATCTTAGTCATCGGAGGAAGCAACATCGATTTCTCTTCCCGTTCGGATAAGCCCCTGATCAGGGGCGACTCCAACATCGGAAAGAGGACGATTTCCTTCGGTGGTGTCGGTCGAAACGTCTGTGAAAACCTTGCCCATCTTCACGATTCCGTTTCCTTTATCACGGCAATCGGGAAAGACAGCAGGGGCCAAGAAAGGAAAAAGAGCCTGGAACAGATGGGTATTAAGACCTATGTTCCGGATCTCGATTACCCTTCTGGCAGTTATAATGTCATCCTAGACAGCAACGGAAACAGGTTCGTTGCTATCTGCGAGACGTCCTTCCTTGACCACTTGCGTGGAGAAGACAGGAAGCCATTCGATTCCTTGATTCAAGGACACGAGTATATCGTACTGGAAGCCAATAGGAACCAGAACGTCATCGACTATCTCTTTGACAACTATCCGGATAAGAAATTCTTAGTCGAAACCGTCTCGGCCAATAAAGTATCTCGATTTGTTCCGCATCTCTCCCAGATTTATCTCTTCAAAAGCAACGTCCTTGAATCCAAGTACGCACTCAACGAAGAAAAGGATCCCATCGGATTAGCAAAGGATCTCCTCGAAAGAGGAGTCAAAAACGTTGTCATCTCCAATGGCCCAAGACCCATTACCTTCGGAAACAAGGATTCCATCGAACAGAGGAAAGTCGTTCCTAGGAAGGACATTGCTTCCGAGAACGGAGCAGGAGATGCACTCTTCTCCGGAATTCTTCATTCTCTCCATCAAGGAAAGAGCCTGAAAGAAGCCGTTGCCTTCGGAAGTTTAGTCTCTGAAAGGACGTTGAACTATCCAGGCGCCTGCAATCCGGAAATCGGAAAATTAGTAAAATGAAAACTTCCTTAGGGGCACCCCTAAGGAAGTTTTTTATTCCTTGTTTTTCCGTTTGTAGAAGGCAATCCGATTATGGAGATAAGAAAGTTCCTTTTCAAACTCAAGTCCATAGAGAAGCGGATCAATATGGTCTTTCAGGGAATCGAGCCTGGCACGATGGGTAAAGTCATGACTGACTTTCACTGCTTCCTTCCTACTAAGTCCGTTCAGCAGACATCCGCAGAGACTAGATGCAAAGGTATCGCCTCCGCCATGGAACATCGCATCGACCGCTGTCGTGAAATAGGAACCCTGCTGCTTGCCTTTGATCCATAAGGCACCGACTTTTTCCTTGCTTCGGATACCAGTCAAGACGGCATCCTTTTGGTTCAATTGTACGATCCCAAGAAGAAGCTCTCTTAATTCTTCCTGTGAAAAGCCTTCATGATATTCCTTGCCAGTAAGAAAGCAGGCCTCGGTCAGATTTGGAAGAAGAAGGTCTGCTTGCATAGCAAGTTCTCTCCTTGCTAGAACATGATCTTGCTGAAATCCAGAATAAAGTTTTCCTTTTTCACCGAAAGCAGGATCTACGACAATCAAAGTATCCTCTTCCTTTAGTTCTCGGATGATTTTCAAAACAATCGGGACCTGTCCGTTTCCAAGATATCCCGTATAGATCCTATCGAAATGATGATTATAGTTCTTCCAGTTCTCGACGCTCTTGAACCTTTCCGATGAGAGATCGTGATAAGTGAAAGAGGAGAAGGCAGTATGATTGGATAAAACCGCAGTCGGAAGACCGATGGTCTCGACCTCACAAGCAGATAGAATCGGCAGAGCTACAGTCAGAGAGCACCGTCCCCTGGCACTATAATCCTGAATGGTCAGTATTCGCTTCATTTTTTCCTTCTTCTATAGAATTCAGAATCGTATTCAATGGAATTGCAAACCTCGCAGAAAAATCCTTTGATTGTTTTTCATCTGGGAAAGATGTTCCTTTCAACCAGTCTTCAACCACTTCATCTGGCAGTTCCATGTGGTCAGCAATAAAGCAGCAGGATACCGAATACGTTTTCCTAACTGCCTTAAGGATTTCCTTAAAAACCATATTTTTTATTTTTTCCGGTTCTTCCGGTCTTTTTTATCTGATTTATTTTCGTCCTTTGGTTCAAAAGAGGCTGTTGAGGAAGAATCGTCATTTCCCTTATCGTCTTCATGGTCTCCCTTTTCCTCGTTGTCTTCTTTCGTATCTTCAATCATCTTTTTTTCTTTTTCCTCTAATGGCTTGTAGCCTGCTTTGTTTGTGCTCTTGCGACCGCTCTTCTTCAAATCAGAGAGATTAATAACGCGGACGTCTTTATTCCTGACTTCTGTAGACCTGTTTTCCTGAACTGGTTGAGTGAAGGATTCCTCTTTCCTGATTTTCTTTGTATTGTGAACACGGACAAGAAGCATAATTCCAGAAACGATGCCGAAAAGAAAGACAAGAACGCCTAAGATCATAAGAACAAAACGGAACAGATCCGGATTTTTCTTAATGTAAAAGATAAGATAAGTCGTAGTTCCGCCAATCAGACCAGCTGCTCCAATAAAATCCCAGACACCATGGCTGATGCTTTTCTTCGTTCCTTTCCCAATAATATGATCGACTCCTGTCACAATCCTCATTGCAGAGAGTGCATAGAAGAAAGTAATCAGGAAAATCGGGAACCTGACCGTAATAATTTCTGTTTTGCAGAAAAGGACCAAGCTAAAGGAAATACTCCTAAGTCCGAATAGAACATCGCTATTGGTAACATTACGATTCAACAGATATCCGGATAAGATATTCCTGATTCCATAGACTGCAAATACAATACCAATGGAATAGGAAAGAACGTCTTCCTTAATGCCTCCGTCTTTACTCCTCCTTCCAAGGACAAAGAAAATGACTCCCAAGACCCTGAGGATAATAGACTGACATAATTTAATCCATTTATATACGGCAGCAGACTCTTTATCGATGGTTATTTTTGCTGTTTCTTTCTCTTCCATTTTATATAACCCCCTAAAACCAAACTATAGATTATTATAGAATAAATTGAGGCATAGAAAGAAGATGAAAACCCGGATTTCAAAAGTATATGAAGCTTATACTGCATTAGCTGATAACAGAATAGAGAAAATCAACGATTCTCTCTATCTTGTCACTTCTTCTGACAACACCAAGAAGTACACTATAAAGAGAGAAGAAAACCTTTTCTCAAGCAATGACAACGCAACCCTCTGGCAGCATTATGCTGGCTATCCTATCCTAGCGGTCAGGAGGTACGAAAACAGGATTCCATACTCAAAAGATATCCTTCCATTAAGGAAGAATATCTGTTGGAAAAAGGAAAACACAAAATTCAAGAACGACTATGACAAAGCAATTGAGGACGTCCTTTCAGATTATACTCTTGTAGACAAGGAAAGAATCAAAATAGCGGTAGAGGAAACCATAAAAGGTGTCAAAACAAAAGAATACGTTGTCAAAGGAAATAGAGCAAAATTGATTACAAGGAAATAGGCTTTATAAGATTTCCCAACTCTATTCTATATTCAAGGCTTGTATCTTCCATCCGTCCAACATCAAAATCAGAAAAAGTCCGAAGAAGAAAGTCTGTTTGATAATAAAAGAAAGCAAACAGGAAAAAAGGTCGAAGAATAGTGCTGTTTCTTCGCAAATATAAGGATAATTTATAAATATAAATACTATTGTAAATTATTGTTTTTAACCCCTTAGATGCTTATAATATGTTGCATGTGTCTTTGCACACATCTATTTCATGGGAGGAAGAAAATACCATTATGAAACGTACTTATCAGCCAAGCAAAATCAAACGCGCCCACACCTGCGGATTCCGTGCTCGCAGGGCAACCAAGGGAGGACGTAAAGTCTTAGCCCGTCGTCGTCAGAAAGGCCGCGTTCGTTTAACTCAGGCCTAAACCTTAGGCCATTTTTCGGCGAGAGATGAAAAAAGCCAACCGTTTAACGAAAGCGAGTGACTTCAAAGCCGTTCTCGATCAGAGACATTGCGCCGGAAAAAACAAGTCAATGTCGGTCTACTATGCTGCCAACTCAGTCGGATACGCCCGCATAGGACTATCGGTCTCCGTGAAGATGGGGAACGCGGTTACTCGCGTCCGTGTCCGAAGACAGCTTCGAGCTCAGATTAATCTGTCCGACATCCTGGAAAAACCATTCGATATCGTCATCATTGCCCGCCCAGGTTACCTTAGGAATTCATTCGACGAGAATACAAATATCCTCCGGTCATGTCTTGGAAATCTGTCCTCGAAAACCACAGAGGAGCAAAAATGAGTAAATCACCCAACAAATGGATTAGACGAGTCAGGATTGCTTTAGCCGGCATCGTCGCTGTTTTTGGTTTGACTTCTTGTACAAAAAGCTTTTGTACAAACCAAGACAAAGCCAACCAGCTCTTTGCTTACTACGGAAATATCTACTCGGATAATCAAGCTATCGATGATTCCTTCACCGATGACTTCGACTACACGGATGACAAGACCGGTGAATATGACCGCGAGAAAGTCATTAAGACCCAGAACGAGCATCGTGCCACCCTTTATTCGACAATCAGCGAAAGCAACAATATTGCATCGCTTAAAGTCGTCTACCTGAATTACAGGGACAGCAAGGCTAAAGCCTTTGCAAATGATAACTATCATTACTGGACCGATGGAACGTTAGGAAAGATTGAAGACAGTAAGCAGGCAAAAGCCGTTGCTTATCATGTTGGTATCTTTGCTGGTATCGACTATGATGTCGATAACGTCACTCCGGTCAAGGTCTCAGATCTTTGGAAAAACAGGGACAATTGGACAAAAGACGCCAGGGCCGATGCTTCTATCGGAATTCTGAACTCTCCGTCTTCTGCTGTTCTTTCTTCCAGGAAAGACACTAGGCAGAAAGCAATCACCTCAAACACTGCCTGCATCACTCCAGTCAGTGAGAATTTTGTCCAAGGTCATGCAAAAGTCTATATTGAAGGCAAGACTTGGGGTCAGGCCTTCAAAGAATACGGATTCCTCGAAGGACTATTCGTTTATCCCTTCGCTTACATTGTCCATGTGATTTCCGAGGGATTAGGCAGGGGTGGCTGGGCACAGGTCTTAGCCATTGTTGTCATCACCTTAATCACCCGTTTATTAGCTATCGCATCTGCTTTAAGGCAGTCGAAACAGCAAAACGCTCAGCAAAAGCTTCAGCCTCAGCTGAATCAGCTGCAGCAGCTCTATCCGGAAGCATCTACCGATAAAGAGCAGCGCCAGCAGCTCGCTAGGGCTCAGGCTCAGTTAAGGAAGAAAGCCAAAGTTCATCCCAGGCTTCCGATGATTGTCAGGATTCTTCAGTTCCCGGTCTTCATCTGTGTCTGGTCAGCATTGCAAGGCTCTGCAGCCTTGGCTTCCGGCTCAATCTTCGGATTATCTTTGACTGTACCTTATTCCAACTGCTTCACCAAGTTCGGTACTACAGAAGGTGCATGGTTCGGAATCGTCCTCTTTGTCTTCAGGACGATTGCAAACCTCCTCTCTTCCAGGACTGGATTATGGTTCACGAGCTGGAAGACAAAGACATTCGGTTCACAAGGCCCAGTTAAGAAAAATGATGATGGAACTATCGTTGATCCGAATAAGACTGCAAAATACAGGTCCATCGGTAGGATGGTCATCATGGTCTTCATGAGTTGGTCCGTCCCGGTTGGCCTTGGTATCTACTGGAGGCTTGGTGCTATCATCTCGATTGCCCAGACTCTTATCAGGGAAGCCGTTGCTGCCCGTAGCCGTCATAATGACAGGAAGAATACCGGAGATGGTTCTACTTTAGCAGCCATCCGTCGTTCTGCCCATCACCAGGGAAGCAAGAAGAAAGAAAAAAAGTCATCTGAAAAGCCGCTTTGGAGGAAGTAAACGATGAACAAATACGAAGGAAAAACAGAAGAAGAAGCCTTAAAAAAGGCTTGCGAGGAACTCGGTGTCACTGACCCGAAGACCTTGAACTACCAGGTCATCTCCGTGAAGAAGAACCTCTTCGGTTCTGTTGTCACGATTGGCATCTATTCCATCAATGATGTCATTGTCTTCGCAGACGACTACATCAAACGTTGTCTCCATGCCCTTGGTCTAGAAGGTTCTACCGAAGCCAAATATGAAGATGGGGTAATCAGCAGGAATATCCTTACCAACCAGAACAAGAATGTCATCGGCCGAAACGGAGATACTCTCCGTTCCATCAATGAGCTGACTCGTTCTGCCTGCTTCTCCCGCTTTGGCGGACATTACCGCATCCTTCTAAACTGTGATGGTTATAAGGAAGCTAAATATTCTAAGTTCGCTTCCATGGCCCGTCACTATGCACGAGAAGTCGAACAGACCCATATCACTGCTATCTTAGATCCTAGGACCAGCGATGAGCGTCGTATTGTTCACCAGGTTCTCACCGGATGGCCGCATATCAAGACTCAGTCCTTAGGTACTGGCCATAAACGTCATGTCACTATCCAGTGGGTTGACTCTCCGAGTGATGCTGACTTGCTGAAAGACGTTGTCAACAAGAGGTAGTTTCTTTATCAGGCAGGAGGTTTCTCCTGCCTTTTTCTTTGCTCTTTTTTCTGTTATCTTATTACGAAATGAGAAAAATCATCCTCTATGATTGTGCTAAATCATCGTTAAGCGAAGAAGAAATGAGGAATACACTTCCTCCATCTGTTTTAGCACACTGTCTTTCTTACTCTTTAAAAGAAGATAAACTGAATTCAAGGACTGCTTATTTCTTATTGCTCCGGTATAGGAAAGATAATAATATTCCAGTGGGCAGTATTTTCTTTTCCGAGCATGGGAAACCTTACAGGAAAAACGGCATCTTTTTCTCCATAAGTCACAGCAGAAACAGGATTGCTGTACTTATTTCATCAAGCGAATGTGGAATTGATATCCAAGAAGTACAAAACAAGGATTTTGATTCAAGGTCAGAACGTGTGTTATCGCATCGTGAACGGTTGCTTTACCTTGAATCAAAAGATAAGCCTTCTTTCTTTACTTCCTGCTGGGTCAGAAAAGAAGCATACCTGAAAAGGATTGGGACCGGGATTGCTTCGTTATCAGAGCTAAAGAAAGTTGATGAGAATTTAACAATTTCTTCTATCTTGGATAGCGAAGGAAATAAGTACTACTACGCCTACCTAAACATTGAGAAGGATGAACATTTAACTTCTACAAACTAATTATAGTGCTAAAATACTTATGAAAAGAGATAAATAATATGAATTCCTTATCAAAAAAAGTTGTTCAATCATCGCATCATTTTTCCTGCTTTGTTCCTTCACAAATGAAGACAAACTGAGCTATTACTCAAAATCAGAAGGGCAATACCAACAAACCTTCTATAACAAAAAAGGAGAATCTGGCAAACCAGTATATTATCTCCATGCCTAGACTTTTTCAAAAACGCCTTAAATATTACTCAAAGCGATGTGTTCTATCCTCTGTTGTCTATTTTTTCCTTTTCTGTACACTAAACATTTTATTCTGCTTAACCTATTCTTTTTTTAGCCACATCTATCTTTTTTCTGATGGTTTTGATAATGATTTATACTATACAACACGTCTTATCAGTTCGGGAAAAGACCAGAATGAACCAATTTCAAACGATGCCTGTTTTCTTTATGGCATTAATTCAAAAGTAGATGGGAACACGATTTCTTACACAGGATACATCCAAAACTGGTCAACCAAAAACGAAAATGGGTTATTTATCTCAGAACGCGTTTATTACCATTTGAGCACAAACCAACCTATATCAGATAAGAACGGATGCTATGCATTATCGTCCAGTGAATCTGCAAAACAAGTTAGTTATAACGGAAAAGTATATCCAGTAACTGGAAAAATCACCTTAGCTCCAACATGGAACACAAAAACAATCTTAGAGTTCAATGGTATCAATCATACCGATGTCACATTGATTGTGGATTCTTCTCAGTCTTATTCGGAAATCAGCGGCAATTCTTCCATTGTTTTCAAAGACAATGGAGAAAATGACTATAGCAACTACTATGACGTTTATAAAGGATCCGAAAGGAACAAACAGGTAAAAAACGGATATAACATCTATCTTCCTTTGTTCTATGTCTGTTTTCTTGTACCTTTTACCTTCTGTACGCTTTCTTTCACAAGGATTATCGCAGGCATGCAGAAAGATAGCAGGAATGAAATTACTGTGTTTCGTGCATTTGGCAGGAAACGCCATAATTCATTTGGACTTGTAATGGCAGAAAGACTGCTTGAGGTTCTTGCTTCTTTCTTAGTTTCTAGCATTTTCTTCTTACCTGTTTATATCTTCGCATATCATTTTTCGATTGGAGCAACTCTTATTTATTCCACCGTTACCCTTCTTTATGTTGTTCTGGTTGTTTTGCTTAAGTCAAACTCTGAGGTTAAGAAAGCCTATTCGCAAAAAGGAGGCCTTGTTTTATGATCCAATTAAGCAACTTTGAAAAATCCTTTAAGTCAAAGAAAGTCTTTGACAATGTCAATTACGAATTCAAAGATAATTTGTTTTATGGTTTAATCGGTGACTCTGGCTCTGGCAAAACAACTCTTCTCCGTCTTATTTCTCTCTTGGATAACGATTACAACGGAGTCTTAGGAATCAATGGTCAAGACAGGAAAAATGTTTCCAAAAAAGAACAAGAAAGAATCCGTACTTCGACTTTTGGATATGTCTTCTCAGATGCTCGCCTTTTTGATTATCTTACAATAAAAGAAAACATTATCCTTCCTTCGGTTATCCAAAAGAAAAAATATAGTGAGGAACATCTTCTGTCTCTTGCCAAGCAGAGGAAAGCAGAAGATCTTCTTGGGCGGAAGGAGGTCTCTTCCTTATCCCAGGGCGAAAAGCAACGAGTATCGATTCTTCGTGCCAGGTTACTCGACAATCCAGTCCTAATCTGTGATGAACCGACTGCCCATCTAAACGAAGAGCTTGGAAAAGAAATCACTTCTTTGCTTGCACTAGCATGTGAGAAAGAAAAGAAGCTTGTCATCATGGCAACCCATGATCAAAGCCTGACAGGTTTTTTCAATCAAGTACTTCTAGTCGGTGGAGGCAAGTTAAGTGAGCAAAGATAGCATTTCCTTATACTGGCACCTAAAAAAGAAACAGGGCCGTTCCAAATGGTTTTGGATTGGAACCATTTTGAATTTTCTCCTAATTTTTCTTCTTTCGATGAATTTTTATTTCCGACCTTATTATCAGCATAAGAACAATTTTAGGGATAAGAATACCTTTACTGTGGAAACGATTGGGGAAATCAATTCATTTGACTCAGAAGATGTTCTTTATTCGTTTGCAAAACAAAATGCTGAAAAAGACTTAGCTGACTTAAAGCTAAAAGAGAAATGTGTGTCCTATAACTGCACATATTACTTTACTTCTGATCTTTTAGAAATCAGTTATCTCTTCATAGAACAAGACTTTAATGTTCGGAATCTTGGCTATCTTCCAGACTCGATTGTCAACAAAATCAAAAATGGCAAGAATCTATTGATTTCTAGAGAAAAATCACAGGCAGAAACAATAAAAAACAATACAGATTTATTCCATGATGAATTTGATATAGCATACTACGATTCTAATGACTACAGAGGCATGATTCCTTTCAATCCGACCACCCGTGCAAATCTTTTTATACTTCCTCTCTCCTACAGGAAGTCTTATAGGAACAAGAACCTGCGTTATTCAATCTATTACACCTATCATTTAGATAGGGATCTCAAAGATTCTGAATTTAATCGGTTATGTTCTTTAGGGGGAGGAAGCAATGGAAGGATCATTCCAATATTCCAATGTTTTCTACACCCAGCAAAAGACTTCTATGCTTCCTATATTCCAATCAAAAGGACGATTCGTATTCTTCTCTATATCTGTACTATCATCTTAGCTGTCTCCCTTTTTGCAAGTTTCCTAACCGATTATCTCAAGAGGTCCGATCATCTAGAAGAAACAAGAAGGAGGGAAATTTTTGGAATGAACGAATCCAAGTTTGTTTTTGTACAAAACACTTCGATTACTTTGTCACTTTTCCTTTCGGAAATTTTCTGCCTAACCATCTATGCAATCTTCAGGATTATCTTTGAACATATTGCCGGATTCGGCTTCTATTTCAATGCCTTATTCCTTCTGCTCTTCATCGGTGAAACGATATTCTCTATCCTTACGGAGTCGATTTTCTCCGTCCTAATTTACAGAAAAGCATAGGAAGCTTAGTTTGTCTTCCCCTTATTCATCATTGTTGGAATTCTTCCTTGCCGCTCCAGTACTCGTCTTGGAGTTCACAGTAGGAACTGTCCTCGACCGACTGTCCTTCTCTGTATGCTTTCTTTATCGTGTCCCGGATCTTGACTCCGTCTTCATAGGAGACCTTCCTATAGTTCGAATATCTCCTGTTGCCAAATCCAAGTCCGTTGTCCGAGAAGAACAGAACATTGACTAAGTCAGAGGATATAGAGATGGAATTATTATAATGCTCCGTAAATGCGCAGAGAATCCACGAATGATCAGCGGCTCTTGAATCATTCTTATCCAGCTTCCTGAAATGAATTTCCTTCAACACAGGAATAATATAATTATTCGTGTCATATCGAATGCATTCACAATAATCCTGATTCTCTTTTGTATAGTCTTCAATCTTCAATAGCTTTTCCGGATGATCCCCTACGTTTTCAATCAATGCATCTAGGGTTGCCTCTTCTTTCAACGAGCTAGAATCAGGAAAACAACCAGTGAGGAATAAAGATAATAAAAACAGACTCATCAGTTTCTTTGCATTATTCATAATTCTCTATCTGCTTTCCTTTATTTATCTAATGGAATAGTCTCTTCCTTCCTAGGAGCAAGCGCATCCTACCATAAACTATCCATTATCTGATTACATCATTCATTAGACTTCTTTGATTGTTCTTGAATATTCCACGCCTGTTCCTGAAGATGGCATGAGTAGTAATCAGACTCAACCATCTTACCTAGTCTGTATGCTTTCTTTATCGTATCACGGATTTTAACACCATCTTCATAGGAGACTTTCATGTGATTTGAATATGTATCATATGACATGATACCATCGTTTGATGCCCAGAACCTGACGTTTACCAGATCATCAGCAATAAGGAACGAACTTAATCTGTCATCCAGAAAGACATCTAAATTCCAAGAAGGAGACACATTACTAGAATCGTTCTTATCCAGCTTCCTGAAATGAATCGTCTTCAACATAGGAAGGATTAGGTTCTCAGAATCATACCGGGTGCAGCCGGAATACTCGTTTTCTTTTGTTGAGTCTGAAATCCCCAAGGTAGTTTCCGGATAAGCACCAGCAGCATTTATAAGTCCATCCAAAGTAGCTGCCTCCTTAACGCCACTAGACTTTGGAAAACAGCCTGTAAGCGAAGCAAAAAGTGCCACGCAATCAATAATGAAACATTTCTTCATATGCAATTCAGATAAACCTCCTCCTTTTCCCTTTTTTCTATAGCCCATCAGCCTTGGGCAAGACTGCTCCAGTATTCATCCTGAAGTTCACAGTAGGAGCTATCCTCGACCGGCTTTCCTTCTCTGTACGCTCTCTTTATCGTATCACGGATTTTAACACCGTCTTCATAGGAGACTTTCCTGTAGTTCGAATATCTATTATTTCCATAGCCAAGCCCATTGTCTGAGAAAAACAGAACATTTATTAAATCATCGGATAAATAAAAAGAATGGTAATGATGGTCCGTAAATGCACATAGATTCCTAGAGTGAGCAGCTGGACCTGGATCATTCTTATTTCGTTTTTTGAAATGAATCGTCTTCAATACAGGTAAAATCAGATTGCTAGTATCATACCGATTGCATAGAGTATATCCCTGATTTTCTTTTGTATAATCCTCGATTTTCAAAGTTTTTCCTGGATTATCTTTGGCCGATTCAATTAGAGCATCTAGGGTTGCTTCTTCTTTTAATGAATCAGATTCAGGAAAGCAACCAGTAAGAAAAAAATGCAATAGCAGAAGGTTTAGTATTTTCTTTGTTTTATTCATAAGTTTCTAATGTTTCCTTCATTTGCCTAATGGAATAGTCTCTTCTAATCCAGATTGGCGTAGTATAAAGCGAGTAAATATCTTCGATAGTTCCTTACGTAAACCAATCGAAGGTCTTCCCGCATGGCTATCTACATTATTGCTGTTGTCTAAGAAATGATATTTAATCGGATGTAAGCCTCCAATATCAGATACACTGCCGTCATCATGCAAAGCCAGTGCCATCCTATCAAATACTATTTTTTCAAAAGAACTTAATTTCTTATCCATGCTCCAATTAACAGAGTCAGGATAGAAATCCTTAACAACATTATCAAAGAAATGACTATACCGATAGTTAGTATTATAGGCAACGCTAGCATAGTAATTTCTCATCTGCTGACCAATTAACCCAGTATCTTTCTTATCTCTGGCAATATTAAAGCCATCAAGATCCGCAGCCAAATCAGCCCAACCAAACTTTGTATCAGAAGAATAGAACAATTCTTCCTCACTAACTGCTTTATCATAGTCTAAAAAGTAGTAAGGAGAGGTTTGTAAATCTCCCGCCCAGCCAAACAGAGCACGCACTTCGCTATCCGTATATAGACCACCAGTGTTTCTTTGTGTGCCATCCATTGTGGCTGCCCTGTGTATCCTGTCAATTGATTTACTATGATCAACTGGATCAATCAGATTGTATTTTGTCAGGCCTTTCGTCAAACCCGGATGATAATCAGTATCGAAATTACTATCAGGAAGGAAAGCGGAGAAATAGTCTTCGTATTTGAGATGAGTGCTAAGGTTACGATTCTCCTGCTTTACAAAATAGTCATCGATTGCTCCAGCACCTGCAGTCCAGAATTGTTTATAAATGCTATCTGCACCATCGCTATAGTTCTTATTGAAGGATTGGACATAGCCTAAAAGACCATCCCAATATTCTTTCGATGAGGTACTATAATCAGAATCAAGGTTATCCATGATAAACGTAAAGGAGCCGACATCATTCCTAATTTCCCGAACCGCATCGACTTTACCCTGGCTAGGACTGACGTTGTAATAGTATTGATAGTTTGCATGGCCACCCGTTACAGAGACTTGGCAATCGACCACACGAACCTTGCTGACTGTATTCACATCTTCAGAATTGATATAGACACGACCCGTGAAGTCGACATCTTCATACGTGCTAAACCATCCAATATGTTTCACTTGGCTGACTGTATCTATAGGATACGAAATAAAAGAACTGACAATCGTGATAAGAAGAACAGATACAGACATTTAAATTTCCCCCTCAATGTTCTTGTTGCTTTCTTAATGATATGTGCTTTGATTATAGAACCATTAAATTCTATTGTAAAGATACATATATAATAGGATCATATTCTTAGAAGTTTTTTTTTGCACCTTGGATTTTATCTCCATCCTTCAAACATATTCGCTCGTTAGAATAAGTTAGTGTAATACTAAATCTGATATAATTTTTATATGCTTATTTTTGACACAATTGTTGCTCTAGCAACACCACCCTATAAGTCGGCACTAGCTTTAATCCGGATTTCAGGTCCAAAAACTAAGGAAGTTTTATCGCATCTTATTAAAAAAGACATGAATGACTTGCTTCCGAACCAAGCTTATTTCGTTAAGCTTTATAAAGACAAGAAAAACCCAGAGACAAAAATCGATGAAGCTGTACTTGTCTTCTACAAAGGACCAAAGTCCTACACTGGATTTGACTCTGCTGATGTTTCCATCCATGGATCAAGGATTATCGCAGAAGAGCTCAGGGATGCTTGCTGCCTATATGGAGCAAGAAGAGCAAAGCAAGGAGAGTTTTCAGCTCAGTCCTATTTCAACGGAAAAATGGATTTGCTGAAAGCAGAAGGCATTAATGATCTCATCAATGCAAACAGCAAAGAGGCAAAGGATATCTCTAGGCGTACGCTAAGCGGAGAAAATACCAAAATCGTAGAAGATCTGAAAAACCGTTTTTTGGAATCCATAGCAGATCTCGAATACTATATTGAAAACCAATATGATGAAAGCGAAGAAGACTATGAATCCTCGCTGGAAAATGTAAAAGATAGACTAGAGGAAGATGAAAAGGAACTTAGCCTTTTAATAGAAAAGACCAAGAAAGCCAATCAGAAATACTCAGGTTTCACAATCGCAATTGCTGGTGAACCAAACGTTGGAAAATCTACTCTTTTAAATGCTATTGTCGGAGAAGACAAAGCCATTGTCTCTCCAATACCTGGAACAACAAGAGATGTTGTCGAGGGAGAAAAGGAAATCAATGGAATCAAGTTTTCCTTCAAAGATACCGCTGGTATTCGGAAGTCGGATGATCCAATTGAGAATCTTGGAATCGATCGTTCCTTTAAGACGATTAAAGAAGCCGACCTTGTTCTTTTCGCTTCCGATAATGGATTCGATGACAGGAAGAGAAACAAAGAATTACAAGGCGCATTGAAAGGCAAGAAGGTCATTCTTGTTGCAACAAAGAAAGATATCAGTAAAGCAGCGAAAGACGCGGATATCTCCATCTGTTCCTTGAATGACGATCTGACTCCCTTAAGGAATCTTAGGTTTGATTATCTGGATCTCAATCAAAAGGAAGATTCAAAGTTCCTTGGTAAGAGAGAAGAAGAATTCCTCGAAAAAGTCAATCAGAACGTGAAAGATACACTGACAGCTAGGGAGACCAAGGATGTCGATGTCATCTGTGATACTCTTCGTAGGTCGGTATCTCTTCTGAATGAACTAGAAGGAAATAACCAAAACAAGACCAGGGAAGACATCTATCAAACATTATTTAGTAAATTCTGTTTAGGAAAGTAGAATGAGAATAATTGATACACATTGCCATCTTGACGATGACAAGCTCTATAGCATTGCAAAAGATGTTGTTGAAAGAGCAAAAGCAGCAGGTGTTACCTATCTTTTTAATACAGCAGATTCCCTGCCATCATTTGAACGGGTGTTGATGCTTGAGGAAGATTTCAAAGGAACCTGTTATTCGGTTCTTGGAATTCATCCAGAATTTGCTTTGGAAAATGATGACTATTTCTTAACTGCCTACAAAGAGAGGGAAGAAAGAAAGGATCAAATAAAAGCCATCGGTGAAATCGGATTGGATTACCATTATTCCAAAGATGAAACTGTTGTCTGCAAACAGAAACAGAGATTCATCGAACAGATTCGGTTAGCCAAAAAATGGAATCTTCCGATTGTTATTCACTCCAGAGATGCTGACTATGATACTTTTCAGATTATTAAAGAAGAAAAGCCAGATAGTATTGATCTTCATTGTTATTCCGGAAGTTCCGAATTGTTAGATGAATACTTAAGATTACCACTTAAGATGCATATTGGAATCGGAGGAGTATCCACTTTCAAGAATGCTAAGACAATCCAGAGAGTCATCAAGGAACATGACATTTCCTTGTTCCTAAGCGAGACAGATTGTCCCTATCTTGCACCAACTCCTCATCGTGGTGAGACAAACGAGCCTTGCTATCTTCCTTTAATCATCAAACAGATAGCAAGGTTAAAAGAAAAAGACGTTGAAGAAACAGCAGAACAAATTTATCAAAACGGAGTGAAATTCTATGGAAGGAAATAGGACAGAAAAAGAATGGATGGAGCGGGAAAACCGGCGTTACATCTATATCTGCGAAGGGGCAACGGATGAAGACAAGCTAAAGAAGCTTGGCTGTCTTTTTGTAGTCAAAACCGGAGGAAAGTTTATAAAGAAAGATATTATTTCTTTCCTTCAACTCTGTTATAAAGTCCGGGAGCTTGTCATCATTACTGATCCCGATGGCCCAGGAAAAAAAATCAAGAACTATATCGAGGAAAAAGTCGGTCCTTGCCATGTCATAGAAGCGAAGAAAAAAGATGCTATAAAGAAAGGAAAAGTCGGTATTGCACAAAGGGAAAGGGAAGACCTCAAGAAGCTTCTTCGTCCTTATATCCGGCATGATATCACAGTCGATGAGAACCTTTCCTTTGAAGAGGAAACATTCGAAGAACTTGGATTGACTGGCGCTGGAAGCAAAGCAAAAAGAAGGAAGCTGGTTGAAAAATACCATTTGATCTATACATCCGGAAAGAACGTTGAGGATGCAAGGCTAAGGCTTTGCAAGACCAGAGAAGAACTCAGGGAGGATATTCAAGGATGACAGAACAAGGCAGAATACAGTCCTTACTCGATACGTATGGACTCTCTCCGAAGAAGTCCTTCGGACAGAATTTCTTAATCAATGAAGGCATCCTGAACCGGATCGTCAAAGGAAGGAATGTAGATTCTTTTGATACCGTCATTGAAATCGGACCAGGCTTAGGTTCTAGGACTGCCCGTATCCAACCACTGGCAAAAAAGTTGGTCTGTGTCGATGCAGATCGAGACAGGGTCGCAGTCCTAAAAGACTTATTCAAAGACAAAGAGAACACAGCCATCATCAACTCCGACTTCCTTCGCTTCGATCCAGACACTTGCTCAAAGAAGGAATCCCGTCTAAGGATGGGAAATCTTCCTTACAACATCACTTCCGAGCTTCTGAAATACAGGCTTGAAAAAGGATTCCAAAGCGCAGGCGTCAGGGTACAGAAAGAAGTCGCTGATAAACTGATTTATGAACCAGACAAGAAAACAGACACTCCTCTGGGGGCTTATCTAAAAAGGACAAGTGAAATTACTGTTCTGACTTTTGTCGATCGTTCTTGCTTTAATCCAGTTCCAAAAGTCGACTCCGCCTTTATCCGGATCGATCATAAGAAAGATGTCACAATCCGTGCTTTATCCATTCTGACAGCTCTCTTCCGGGATCCAAACAAGACAAGGAACAACTGTCTCAAGAATGTCTATGGGAAAGAATTCCCGCTTTGCCTCTCTGAAGACACTAGAAACAGGCTCTCCTACCGGGCACGCCAATTAACAGCAGAGGAACTAGAAAAGATCTGCTTAGACGTCGACCATCATATCGTACGATAATCAGTAAACAGGGCTAGAGCAAAACTCTGACCCTGTTTTTTATTTCCGTCCTAACAAAAAATCAGCCAAAGAAACAACTTCAATCTTATTTCCCTTAACGCAAAGATCTCTTTTGTCTTCTTTCGTTACAATATAAAGCTTATATTTTCCATTTTCCTTTTCGTTTAATCGTACAAGCTGATTCACTTCTCTATCAAAGATTTCTTGTTTTTCGAATGAATAGCATGCCTGAATAGCAACATTTTCTTCTGGTATAAAGAAGTCAATATCTAGCTTCGTCTTACTGCTTTTCAAATAATAGAGCTTATCACCAAACTTTTCATGTAAGAAGATTGCAATAATATTTTCAAACAACGCAGTATCGTCTTTTGATAGAAACAACGAAAGAATTCCATTATCTGCGAAATAAAATTTAGAACTACTTTCTTTATCGACAAAGGATAAATAGTAGTTTTTCAATCCAAATAGCAAGAAGGATTGGACAGCATACGAACAATAATCAATTATTGAATTTCTGGAAAGATTAAAGCCAATTGCTTTCAATGTATTGCTAAGACTTGTGTAAGTAACATTACTGCAAACAGTCTCGGCTATTTTTTTCATTAGCATTCTAATTTCGTTCTCGTTTCGAACACCATTTCTGACAATAACATCTCCAATAAGCACTTTCTCATAAACACTTGAAATATACTCACGTTTATCAGTAAAACGAAGTGACTCAGGCAAGCCCCCAAATCGATAATAGCCTTCTAATGCATTTGCCACTTTTCCTTGTGTTTTTGTAGAGGAATAAGCATCAATATCGACTTTATTTGCTTCAAGATACTCTTCAAAAGAATAAGGATAAACTATTTTAGTAAGATATCGTCCTCCAAGTTTTGCATTCACTTCTCGAGATAACCTTTTGGCATTGCTACCGGTAATATCCACTTTCCTTCCCGCATTTGCCAAACGTATAGCAAATTTTTCCCATCCATCGATGTTCTGGATTTCATCGAAATAATAATATTTCTTTTTTTCAGTGATTTCTTCAGCAGTCAATAAAACGTCTTCAAAATCCTTTACTGTAAATCCAAGAAGGCGTTCGTCATCAAAATTAATATAAATAATCTGTTTCCAATCAATACCTTTTTTAATTAAATCTTTGACTCTTTTATAAAGCAAAGTCGTTTTCCCAGCACGTCTTAATCCAATAAGAACATAGTTCCCATTTTCTTCAAAAAAATAGTTGCGATCTATGATTCTCGATTCTCGAATAATGACATGCTGATCATAAATGATTTGCTTTAAAGTCTCATGGTTCATTTTTAATGTTCTCCCATCAACTATATTCTATAATTCCTGCACATTTTTGTCTATCATACCTTCTACTTTTTTGTGCTTTTTGGTCAGTTTGTTGACCGTTATTATCTTTTTTTGTTAATTGTGTTGACCATTTTAAAGAAAAGCCAATCCATATATTCATAGCTTCTATAGCTAAGAATACCTCAAAAACAGGTTTTAATACGGTAGATAATTCAAAACCATCAACATAGAAAGAACAGTCGGAATACAGATGGGAGCGCAGTATTTTATAAAAGTAAGGTAGTTCCTTTTAATGTCCTGCTTTTTCAATAGGTTCCTCCACCTAAGGCCCGCTAAGGCACCGATAGGAGTAAAGAAAGCAGCAACATTCGATGCAACGATAGAAGCATAGATAGCATTCGTCTGTGCTCCTGTAAGAAGCGTAGAATAAAAAACTGCCATTGGAATATTGTTGATAAGGTTTGCGGTCAATAATCCGCTTAATCCATAAGAGAAGACTTGGTTTGTGCTTTGCAAGGCTTGGCTAATATGGAGACTCACTCCTGTCTCATTAATAGCCAACACAAGAATAAACATAGATAAAACAAAAGGAATCAGATTATAAGGAATCCGTTTCAGAGTCGGAACAATATGATTCTCCTTAGTTGCCAAGGAATAAACAAGACTGAAAAGCAAGAGTGATATAGCAAAGCATAGTGCAATCAGCCACATCGGCCAATTAAGGAAGGATGAAATAGAAAGAAGGATTGTTGCTCCGCCAAGATGAATGAGGCCGACAATGATCGGAAGCTTCTTTAGCTTAGCTAATTGTAAATCATCCTGGTAAAGAAGAGGATCCTTTAAGTTCTTATGGAAAATAACTAACAGCCTTAATAAAGACACAACGCCTCCGGCAATGGTCGGAAGACTCCTTTTTTCAAAGTAAGTAAAAAACGAAATGTTCTCATAAGAGGCTAAGTAAATGTTGGTTGGATTGCCAATAATTAATAAGCTTGACCAGGTATTGGCAGCCACAAATTCCATAATCAGATAAGGAAGGGGAGAAACTTTGCAACGTTTGCAGAAATAGCAAAGGAAAGGAGTAAAGGTGAGGATGATGATGTCATTGGAAGTGAAGACAGTCAGAATAGAAATCAAAAGATAAAGGCAAAGAAATAAAGAAAGCTGGTTTTTTCGGAACCGTTTAGCAAAACTTTCCGCGAGAAAAGAAAAGAATCCCTGCTCATCAAGGAAAATAGAGAGAATCGTCCTAGAAAGGAAAAGGACAAGGATCTTCAGCGGATTGATTCCACTATCTGAGGTGAAAGAAGAAACGACCTCTTTCCTATCCACACAACGGCAAGATAACAGGATAATGGCACCAAGAAGCGTGACCATCCAGAATGTCGATAATTGGAATTTACCCAGCTTGATTGAAGGAAAAAAGAGTGCAGTTAGAAGAAAAAGGAAAATCGTTACGCAGACAATCGATAAACTTAAAACCATATCAGAAAAATTATAGGCACTTCCAAGTCATAGCTATTCTGAAAACGCCTACATATATCGATAAGTTCAAAGAGAAGGAACCAGAAAACATAATTTTCAGCAAATCATCGCTTTAAAACCGCTATCTTTCTCATTTTGCTATGCAAAAAACAAAATTCGTTACCCTTATTAATAAGAGGCGTTACAATGAATGGCAAGCCATATACGGCATCATAAACAGGTAATAGACTATGAAAAAAAGAACACTGCCACTTTTCCTTTTCTTATCGCTGCTACCATTAGCAGGGTGCGAAAAGACGAATCTTCCATCTCAGACGGAAGTTCCTACCGTTTCCTCTACGGAAGCAAAAACGGAAAAGATTTTATATATTGAGAATTATCCGCTCACTGCTTATTACCAATATGAATTGCTGGATTTTTCCGACCTTGTTGTCGCTTCTCTTACTTATGTCAACGACAAACCAGTCGGAGAAAAGGAAATCGTCACAGACTATCAGATGACAGACGAAGAGAAAAACATCATCCAGAATGGAAAAAGGATGAAAAATACCGGTAGTTTCATCTACACAATTTCAAAGGATGGATACACATCCTGCACTTTTTCCGTTGAGGTTTACCCTTCTACCGGTTTCAAGCAGACGCTAGGAATTACCTCCTACCCAAAGACAGGATACAGAATTGGTGAAACTTTCTCTTCTGATGGACTTATGATGACCTTAAAGACACACAGGAAAACAGAAGAAGGAGCGAAGGATATAGCAATTGCCGTTACAGATTATACAAGGACCATTGATGGTGAGAGTGCTGAAAACTACGTTTTCAATGACTATAAGATGCACACATTGAAAGTAACTGTAGAAGGATATGATGGTCCTATCAGCGTTAATATCTCCTTATCAGCAACAGCTGAGAATAATAATTTTACAAAAAATTCTTATTCTGATGATTCTGTAGAATGGAAGGATAGTAACCAAAAGATGAAATTATCCATCTCTTCTGGAAAGAAAGAGAATGGAGAGCAAAGCGAAAAAAACCTCTATACCTCGGACGAAGTGAAACTAAATTATACAATGGCAGACTATAGCCTAGCAAATGCTTATAACTGGCACTATATGCCATCCAAAGGAAACGTGCCTTTGCTTGTCATTCCAATTGTCATGCCTGGATACGAAAACGATGCAACAAATGAAACATGGGAAAGAATCAATTCCTGTTTCTTCGGAGACTCTTCCAATACCACCTTTGAATCCCTTCGTTCCTATTACTATAAATCCAGTTTTGGTCAGCTTAATCTGACTGGTGGTGTGACTGGCTATGTCGATGCTGCTGAATTAGCTCCTTCCAGGAATACAGAGAATATTTCCAGTGATGATACTGCCAAACTTGCAGAACTTGCTTTCAACTGGGCTAGGAAAACATACAACCTGAACGCAAAAGATTTTGATACCGATCAGGATGGAACAATCGATGGAAGGTGGATTATCTATCTTCATGATATTAATTCTGCAAGCAATTACTGGGGTTTCACGTCTACAACCGGAAAAGTCGGAACAAAGGACAACCCATGTGTCAACAGTTATGGATGGGCAGGGACTCAGTTCTTAGATGACTATTGCTATACTTATCAACACGAGGATATCAATGATGCCCATGTCATCATTCACGAAACTGGACATAGGCTAGGTCTTACTGATTATTACTCTTATGGCCAGCAGACCTATTCTCCTCTTGGCGGAAAAGACAGGATGGACAACAATGTCTTTGATCATAATCCATACTCGAAGAGGCTGCTCGGATGGGTAACACCAAATGTTGTCACTGGCTCTGTCGATGATAGGAGCTTGTACACCTCCTCTCACAAAGATGATGCAATGGTGGTGATTCCTTCTGACGATTATGTTCCGGAGATTGATTCAGATGGAAAGCTTCTTTTCAATCCATTCGATGAATATCTTGTTGTGGACTGCTTTGCAAACCGCAATAGGAATACAGAAGGATGGGATATCTATCAAAGGACTCCTTTGAATGGACAGGGAGGAAGAGTCTTCCATGTCGATTCCCGACTCATGGATTCTGATACGATGAAATTGACAAATGATCCAAGTGATCTTTTTGCTTTGAAAGAAACTGCAGGTGGTTTAAAAGAACAGCCACATGCCTTGCATCCAATTTCTAATACGGAATCAGGAGAACGCGCCGAGCATAACTATGGTCTATCTACCAGTGCAGACGCCTTTGACGAAATTCGTCTTATCTCTGGATGGGGTGTCGGAAACCGATACTATGATATCCCACTTTCAAGAAGTCATACCTTGTCCTTAAACGACCTCTTCACAAAGAACAAAACATTCTCATTATCTTCCTTCCCGAATCAGTTCAACGGAAATGGATTTAATTCTGGTGCTTCCTGCTCCTATAAGGTCACATTTGTCGACGTCCCTGCAAATTAAGTGTAAGACTGAGGCCGCCAGGCCAAGAGCTAGTCCTAGGGAATCAAGGCCAATCGGGCCCTTGAAATCCAGTGACTAACCGACTAAACTAAGAATGAAAGTTATGATTGCTGCAAGATCTGAAAGTATGTCTAGGACACACCTGAGGATCATTGCAGCTTTTTTTAGTTTCACCCTGGCTTTGCCTTGATGGCCTGGCGGTGATCAGAGTAAGACCTCATGTGGACTGATATCCTCCATTCTAGGTCTCATCTAATAGGGAACGGAAATACCGAAATTTATAATAATCAGTTCTTAAAAACAAGCATCTTTTCTTCCTTCAATGTCTTTCCTCCTGTTCTCAATGCATTTTCTTTTCTCATCGTTACTAGGATGAACATATAAATCCAAAGTGATCGAAATACTTGAATGGCCGAGAATCGAGCTGACTGCTTTATAATTCGTGTTATTTTCAATGCAACGGGTAGCGAAGGTATGACGGAGCCCATGGAACTTTATCGGATTGATGCCAAGCTTGCACAAAAGATTTTTAAAATGATTTCGATAGACTCTAGGCTCTATTGGTTTATCCGAATTCGTAAGAAGATAAAAAGAACCATTGACAATTCTTTTCAATGGCTTAATGATTTTCAAAAGAGATGATGTCAATGGAATACATCTCTTAGAATGAATGGTCTTTGGTTCACCGATAATCAATTCCGTCTTCTTTCCTTCTTCATTCAGATAAATTCTTTCTACTGTACGGTTAACAGAAATTTCATTGCAATCCAATGAAATATCTTTCCACCTCAATCCACAGATTTCTCCAATTCGCATTCCCGTCTGAAGACAGATAAGAATTCCAAGATTTTCAAATGAGAAATTCTCTTTCAAATAAGAAAAAAGCTTACGTTCATCTGTTTTCGACCTAACCTGGGTTTTCTTTTTTTCTTCTTTGGAAGGGAAATGAATCTCTTGTATATCAACTTTCCTCCTATGATTGCTCTGTGCAAACCGGAGAATCATTTTCAAAACAACCACTATATCTCTAATCATCTTCCTGCTAAGTCCGCTATTAATTTTATCCTTCACGAATTCTTGGAGTTTCACGTCTTCCGTTTGCATATAGTCTTTGAAAGTTGGCATAATATGATTTTTTATGATTGCTCGATATATACACAAAGTCGACTTCTTAACAAACTGTTTCTTATAATCCAAAAACGAATTCACGACAACTTCAAAACTGTCTGCCATGGTTCATTCCTCCTTTTCTGGCAGTTTCGATTGTAACCTTTCTTAAACTTTCATTAAGAAGCGCTAATGGGTTTTATATTTCTTTTCTTAGAATATATTTTATATCCTCTATCCTACTCTCTCGGTCTCCAATAACAGCTAACTTGCCAGATTCAATAGTAGAAAGCATACGTTCGGCTTTCCTGTTGAGACGCTCGAGAATCAAATTATCAATCGGACCGAAGAAAGAACTGGACTTGCTAATTGAATAGTAATAATGAGTATGAATATCTGGTTTGAGACCTACACGATTAATACGGTCCTTAGATTGCAGCCTATAAGTCAAATTGAAGCCATACTCAAGATAGATGGCATCATGGCAGACCCTATGAAGAGATACAGATTCTGCTAAGGTATTTGGATTTGTAATCAATACCTGTATATCCGAATACTTGAATCCGTTGATTTTATTATCTCGAATAAAAACATCATCTCTTCCGCAAATTGTTGTACATCGAATGCCTAAAGCAGCAAGAGCAGAAGAAAGATAATCAATCGTACCAATGAAAAGACACCATACGAGAACTTTTCTTCCTTTCGATACCAGTGTTTGGATTTTCAAAATAGTTGCCTGCCTTTTGCTAGAGATCTTGACTTGTTCTAGAATCTGGTCCAGTTTATCCTCCGGCAGTGAAGATTCCTCCGAATTTAAAGAAACGAAGTCCTGTTTATTATCTTCATCGTATAATTTTTCCATTTCTTCAATCGATATCTTTCTTTTCAACAGAAGCGGATTTGAAGAGGCTTGAATCAAACGAATATATTTCAGCAAGGGATTCTGAATATACTTCCAAATCAGCTGATAGAGCTTGTCTTCGGCTTCTGTTGTTGCCACACAAAGAGAATCAAAATCATCAGGATCAGGGAGAGGAACGTTGAGTTCTTTTTTCGTTGTCCGTACAAAGTAAGGAAGCAAAGAATTGATTGTTTTTTCAGCACATATAGGATTTCCATCCGATGCTTTCAAACGGCTAGGTGACAACATAGAAAAAGACTGTTCGATATCATCTGTATAGAGCAATTTAAGATAGTTATAAAGATCACAGAAGGAATTCGGAAGCGGTGTTCCAGTCAAGGCAAGGCGATAAATAGGTTTGTCTTTACAATCATTTATCAACCGAAAGAAATTATTAGAGGTAACTCCCTCCAATGATTTCAGTTTATGAATTTCATCAAAAACAAGCCTTGTCTTCTCAGACAAAACCTCTTCCGATAGAATCTTTATCTTTTCGTTTATACGTTCGTTGCCGTTACCAAGAAAATCATAATTAAAAAGGTACAGAGAATATTTGTTCTGCGATAAGGCTTTTCTATAATCATACCGATGCTGGGTGATATCAAAAATAAGCAGTTCTCTTTTATTTCCAAAGATTGCCTTTCCTTCTTCTTTCCATGCTTTAAAGCAATTGAGTGGACCGAAAACAACAAGGTTTGTGCATTTGTTTATTTTCTTTGACGATAGGTAGGAGAAGAGTCCATACGAAATATAGGTTTTTCCAGTTCCCGGAACGGAGAAGTCCATAGAAGAAATCATCTGGTAATGATAGAAGGCGTTCTGCCTCTGTCTGTCTTTTAACCGAGCCTGCCTTTCATTGTTTACTACACTTGCAAATTCAGAGTAGCTCTTTCCCCAAAGTTCTTGTTCCCGGTTTTCTTTTATCGCAAGGCCAAGGTTAATCCGCTGTGAAATTTCTAGATTATGGATATTAAGGTATTCTTCAGCCAAAGAAGATAAGATAAGCGAAATCTTGTTCTGTTCCAGCCGTCTTATGACTTTATCCCGCAGGATATGAAGAGAAAGAGGAAATATCCTGTATTGTCCTTGAGATATCTCAATCCATTTACCACCAACATAGTTTTGCAAAACGTAACGATTTCCTAAAACTTTATTAATCGTAAGATCCGATAAAAGAATATTGCCTTTTTCTTTATCGATATCAATGAAAACACAGTCGTTTGCATTGCAGAATTCCTCTCTGCTAAGAAAGATTTTTCCTTTGCTAAACGATTTCAGTTTTTCAAATAGATTTCCAATAGGATAAAAAGTACGGACAGAAGAGGAGTACTCGTTGTTCCAGATTAAGTTGAACTGGTTTTCGCCGAACTCCGTATCCTGTTTCTGTTCTTCGGATAGATAGGAAGCAAAGATCGTAAATTCCTCTGCATTAAGCCTAGTACCTTTGATTGTCTCATTTCCTGAACCACTAAAATAGACTTTGTTTCCTTCGCAGTCGGAAAACAAACCAGACTTAATATGAAGAATGGAGGCCTCTTCCCGTACCCTGAAAGCTATCTTCACATCGGCAAGTCCATGTTCAATCAGATAGCCAAGGTTTGCGACTTCAAAGTCAGAGGCAAGAAGAGCTGATTTTGTATCAATGCTTTCTGCCCTCTGGTTCCTTTTCTTTCTGTATCCTTCTTCGATGTCCTCCCTGTCGCTCTGATCTAACTGATAGGAAAAGATAAATCGTATTTTTCCTCCATTCGCAAAGAGATAATGAAGTCCAACGGAAAAAGACTTCAACAACGCGGAAGAAAAGTAAGGCGAAATCCGATCATATCGATTGGAGACCGAGAGACAAGGAAGATAGAATTCGTTTATCAGATCTGTACCATCATGGGCAGGATCATAATGTCTCTGCAAGCGAACATCACGCAAGGTCATCATCGCATACCTTTTTCCTTGCTTCTAGTTTTCCTTCAATCCTTTCAATTTGTTTCAGAATCTCGTTCTTACTACCCTCTGGGAGATTCCTCAACTCAATCGGATGGATGTCCTTGATTTTATCTAGTACATCATCAAGAACATTCTTCGGCCCGTCCCTATACCGTTTTACATTTTGCTCTTGGCTTCCTTTAAGAAATGCGTTATCAAGGGTTACCTGCAGTTTTTTAAGATAAGAAGCACGTTTTTCAGTTTCTTCTGGTGTTGTTGGCTTTTGGTCCTTTATCGCCAATGAAGTCGGAAGGTTCTGAATGAATTCAGGGGTTTCAATTGCTTGATTAACTGACTGATAGAGTAAACCATCTTGCTTTGCATCCTTAATCACAGCACGGATATCTCTTGTACGATCTCCTTGCCCATTGAATGTCCTATAAGAGTAAATAGTGTTTTTCTTTTCATCCCACTCTTCCTGAGACATCTTCTTTCTTCCTCCTGCAATATCCTCAAGAGGACCATCCAATTTATCTTTTTTGAGATAAGAAAAAGCCTTCGGCTTACCAATCCACTCAAGATAATCAAGCCTTGTCTCTACGACCCGTTTATTATCATCATATTTTGATGACTTCCTTCCAGCAGCATAACAATAGGTATTCTTATCAATGCAATTCGGAGAATCTGTGTTCCTGGTGTCATTATAAAAGCTAGCAAGAAAATCAATTCGGTTATAGTCTTTCTTTTCATCGTCGTTGAACTGAATATTCAACTCAAGAAGCTTTATATCATGAACCTCGTTTTTTGTCTTAGGAGAAGGAAGGACAACACATTCAAAATACTCGAATTTCGGATCTCCGGTTTCTTTTCTCAACTCTCGGATACAGGAGAATCTTCGGTTTCCGTCGATGATTCTGCCATCATCGAGAATAACACCAGGAATCCTCTGTCCCTTGCTCTTAATGTCCTCTTTCGTGGCTTCAAATGATTTTCCGCTATCATCAGCAGAAGCCTTGATATATCCAGCGATAATGTCGTTGAATTTTTCATAGTCTCCTGCTTCCAGACATCCTCTGGCTTCTCCGCCATCTTCTTCAATATAGGTTGCAATACGGCCGTTCTGGTCATTAAAGAAAAGCTGGTCAATCGGAACAAAAAAAGATTGATATTCCTTTGTACCTTCTCGGCCGATTGTCAGACGTTTGCTAAGTCCTCTTTTTAAATTAATCGTATCAATTTTCATTTACCTTGTTCCCCTTTTTTATTTCCTGATTTCAATAGAAGTTTTCTGTTTTCTTCAACAATCTTATTGAGATAGCAGTGGTTCAGCCAAAAAGACTGTTTTGGTAAATACTCCCATCCAGTCTTAGCATCTTTTACGGGCAATCTAGATAAATCCAGCGCATTTCTTCCATGTGGACGAACATGACAGATTTTCGTTTCTGCTTCTGCCGGAAAACCAAGTTTTGTTTTATCTCCCGTCTCTTTCACAACATTTCCACTCTGAATAATATCTTTTGTTTTCTGCCAAACATCTTTAGCTTCGCCATATAGGTCTTCTTTTTGCATTTTCCACAAAAACGAGCCTAAATAGCAATTGTCTTTAAACGCACAAAATATAAAGTATCCTGATAGTATCTTATAAATAGCGGAAGACTCCCAGTTTTCTTTATCGAGAGATTCATAGTCAAATTTTGGAAACGACATAGCCTCTTTGACTTTTTCATTTTCATTCAACTGAAGGGTTTTAAGCTGTATGTTTTCTTGATTGCAAAGAAAAGAGAAAAAATCTTTTCCTTTGTAGTTTTCCGCAAGTCTGGTCATCCTTAATGAAAGTCTGTTTTTCGCATTTGTATCAAAACCAAGCAAAAAGGATAATTGCTTATCATCATATCCTTTGAATCTATTTAAGAAGACAAGAAGATTCGCAATATCCACAAAAGAATCCATGATTAATCCTCTCTATCCACAATCAAGGAAATCGTATCGCCCCTATCACGGACAAGGCCAGTCACAAGCGCATTGCCCATCCTGAAATAACGACGCTTGCTACTCCTTCCAGTGTTTGTCCAATCATCTGGGAACTCATCCAGTCTTTCACATTCAATCGGAGTAAGAATACGATAACGATGGCTGATAGGATCACAGATATAATGAGAACTTCTATTGACAGTCCCCTCACTAGTAAGCCTTGTTCTTCCTGGTCTATCCAGTGCATCCGGAAAAGCAATGGCACCTTCGGAATAAACATACTTATGTCCGTCTTTTGCCGTTCTTTGTATATGCTTAGAACCTTTTAAGTATTTGAATTTTTCGAAATTCAAATGATAGCAGTAGTCAGGGATATCCTTATCTACTAAACATTCTCCTAAAGTCTTTGCTTTCTTTTTGGAAAAGGGGTCCGTTTTCAGAGTATAAATTCTATAGTCAAGACAATAACCAGTATTTTCAAAACCAAACTTAAATTTTTCTGACACATCGGCCAAAGTAGGATAATCATCTGTTCCGATGTCACACATCTTTAAAGAACTATTTTCGGCTTTATGACATTTGAAAGGCTTTGAGAACATCCTATCCTCAATGGCCGTGATTGAGGAAGCTTGTTTTGATGTTTTTTTGTTAAAGCGTTGATAGTATTTCGTTGAATTATGGAAGGCAAAAATAAAGGTTCTTCTCCGTCTCTGAGGATGTCCGTAATCTGCGGCATTGATGACTCTCCATTGGACACCATAGCCTTGATCTGCAAAACAACGGAGAATGATGCCGAACGCCTGTCCACGTTGCTTTGCAGGGGCTTTTAAAAGGCGGTCTACATTCTCTAAAAGCACGAATTTTGGTTTCTTAGCTTTTAGAATGTCATTGATCTGCCACCAAAGAACACCTTTTTTCCCCTCGATTCCTTTTTCATTCTTTAAGGAACGGGCAACAGAATAATCCTGGCATGGAAAGCCACCAGTTAGTAAGGTGTGATCTGGAATATCTTCCTTATTTACCTTTGAAATATCAAGGTTACTGAACTCTTTCTCATTCTCTGCAAAGAACCGTTTTTTATAGCAATAGAATGCATCCTGCGCTTTGGTTGCTGGTTCCCATTGGTTTGCATAAACAAAAGACCAAGGACCACGTTCAATAGCTTTTCCTTCTTTGTTAATCTTTGTTATATGGTTGAGACCAACACGGAATCCTCCGACGCCGGCAAACAATTCGATAGCAGTTTTGTTCATTTTGATAGTGTTCTTTTTGGTTTAATCAGAGTTAGTTTTGATTTGGTATAGAACTACTTTGTTCCCTTTCATAGGCAATGCTAGTATAACACATTTGAATTAATCTATCATTTGTAGGTTTGATGAATACGATGGTCAAATCATGACTATTAGCTCTTATTTGAATAACTGTAAAAAGTACAAGAACACAGAGAAAAATACAAAAAAAGTAGATAAAAATGATTAGAAAATTCATTTTCTAATCATTATTTAATTCCTCAATCACGGCCATTGAGGATAGGATGTTCTCAAAAGTTAACTGAATTTCTTCTTTATTTTCATTTATGCAATTGAATTAAATCACTTGAAACAAGTTATAAACCATATTCAAAAAACTAATTCAGGAAAAGAAACAAACTTAATATGTGACACTAACTATGTTCTTCATCAATCATGAATCATGTGATGGCAATATGACACTTTTCTGTACTTGTCTTTCCTACATTCAAGAGTATAATTTAAAAATGTATATTACTAAGTGAAAGGAGTTACTATGAGTTCCAAGAAAACAATTGCAAGACTGTGTACTGCTTTCCTTGTTTTCTTTTCCTGTGCAGGATGGAAAAAGCAAGAATTAGCAGAATCCTTTGACTGGGAAAAAGAAATCCTCACCAGAAGGGGATACCATTATCAGAAGACAAATGATTATGAAGAGTTAGATACGGGAAAAATGGTTTCCAGATTGGAAGTCTCGGAAAACGGAAAAAGAAAACATACTTCAATCGTACCGAAAGAAAGCGAAGACTTCTTGGATAAGACAAAAAGAAAAAGACAGACATACAATGAAGGGACTATTGATTCCATAGTCGAATACATTGACGATGACCATATCAGCAACATCAAAACTGACAACCAGTCTATTGATTTCGTTTACGATGATCAAAGGAATCTGGTATCTGTAGTCCTCAATGGAAAAGAAATGATATCAGTAAACAGCTCCGATGGAAAAGCGGAATACTCCTATGCAAACGGAACAAGTTCTGAAGTCACCATACCAAATGACGATTATGCAGAAGCAAATGGGGAAGCCATTTCTGGATTCGCTGAGCATGACCTGGATGGAAATATCCTACATAGGACAGACGAAAAGAACGGAATAGATTATTCCTACAATGTCGATGAAAACGGAAATACGACAGCATGGATTTCAGATGACATCTCCTATGAGGCTTCTCGGAGCAACACATCGATTTCCGCTTACGGAGGCTTCCTGAAGCAAATAATGACAGATGAAGATGATGAAAGGAAAACAATCAGCGAAGAATACTCCACGGATTCCGACAGCGCCATATACACACTACAGTCTGAGGAGGCCGTCGATACCGAACTCATCAACGGAAATGAGCTGATGGTCACAGACAGTTCAGAAAGGGAAAATGGATCAGAGACCTTTTCCAGCCCGTTCGGAGAAAAGACCTTCTTCTATGATGAAACCGGAAAGCTGACAGAAACAGACTATGCCGACGGATCCAAAACGGAATACGAGTACGATGCAATAGGCCGGATAAAGGACAGTCGTGGCAGAGAAGAAGAACATTACGAATATGATAATGCCGGGAACATTGTTTCAAGGACACAATTGGGGATTTCTCATTCCTACCAATATTCCAACAGTGATGACCAGAACCAGATGACCTCAGCTGACTCAAGTCCTGCCCTTTACGATGATTACGGAAACCTCGTTTCCTATAAGAACATGTCACTGGAATGGGCTGACGGAAACATCTTAAAGAAATACTATGACGGGGAAAAGGAAGTTCTTCTCGGATACACCCCGGATGGCATACGAGTTTTGAAAAATACGGACAAAGAAGGACTCACCTTCTACGGATACTGCGAAGGCAAGCTGCTTGTCTCCTATTCCACTAGAAAAGGTCTATTACTCTACAGCTATGATGGAAACGGAAAACCGAAAGCTTTGTCCTATAACGGAAAACTCTATTTCTTCGTTCATGACCCACAAGGAAATATTGAAGGACTCGTTGATTCCCATGGAGCCCCTGCGGTCGAGTACTCCTATTCGACCTATGGAGTTCCAAAAATAAAAGCAGTTTATAACATGGAGCTTGCCGAAGCGAACCAGATTCTCTATAAGGATTATGTTTATGACTGGGATAGGGGCCTCTATTATCTAATGACGAGATATTACTCTCCAGAACTAATGCGCTTCATCTCCCGGGATGACCTTATACGAATATCCGAAAACGGACTGAATGATCCCTGCTACAATCTTTACGCCTATGCACTGGACAATCCGTTGTCTTTTTCCGACAAGAGCGGATGCCTCGCAGTAGAGGTAGCTGCAGCATCAATCTATGAGGTAATAGCAGGTATAGCATTAACTGTGCTTGCCATCTTCCTGTTAAAGGCGATTGTCTCCTACTGCAAGGATAACTTCCCATCGGATGTACTCCTGACAGAACTTGTGGACAAGACAAAATGGGACCTATATAGAGTGATAAAGGAAGTCGGGGAAATTATTATCTTCACTACAGCAGCAGTAACACTGTCTTCCTGGGCAAAATGGATTAGACGAAATCGAACAGCAGAAAATCATCACATCATAGCCCTAAAGGCAATTAGAGCTTATCCAGCAAGAAACATCTGGTTAAACAAATGTTACAAAGAAATTGATGATAGTCCAAATGTAATTTCTTTGAATTATGAACTACACCGCCACCTACACACAGGGAAGTACTACCGGGCGGTTAACATAGATATAATAAATGCCTATGCTTTCGGACTTTGGAACGACAACGCAGAGGAAATGGTTATAAAAGCATTATACATTATAAATATAGCTCTTGCTGATTTAAATAAGGAGGCGCCGTTCTAACATGGTTGAATTTGATTATTTTGAAAAACTTAATCAAGAATGCAGAGAGCTGATTGCCAAATACAAACAGAAAGATTACTGGAAGGAATGCCATAGTCTCAAAGGAGAAGAGATTCTATACGAAGTCCGTCCTAAATCTTTTAGAATACCTCAACATCTAGGAAGATATGACAATTTCTTCTATTGGAACTTTCATGGAAAGCCATATAAGCCTGGTAAGCTCATCACGGAAGCGCCAAGCAAGCATGAGTACTGGAAATACCATCTTGTGAAGGGGAATCTACTATATGTTGAATTCTACCAAATATGGGAAAAACAAAAGCCGAAGCCAGTAGCCGATATTTATGTCCCAATTGAGGATGGCTACATTCAAGTGGATAAGAAAAACCTTAATAATCTTTTTGTCATTCAGGATAAGGGAGACTACATGCGCTATGTTTCGGCAACTCCGCTAGGACCTTTGTATCTTGAAGAAAACGAGCCTCAACTTATAAACGAATATATCGTATCCAAAGACAAAAAACATTTTGATTACTACCAGAGAGCTGGTTTTTGCTACTGTCATTCTATTTTTGAATTAGGTGAAGATAATTCTCACTACTTTCAAGTCACAGAAGATTCGAAATATTTGAAAAAAGACTATGCCTCTTGGAAGGCTAAACCCGGTAACGAACATATAGTTCAGAGGTTCCAGACTTCAATTAGTCATCAAATAGAAGTACTTCTTAGTATAGGGTTCAAACAAGTTTAGCAAAACAATGGCATGTTAGCATTCAAGGTTAGAATTGTTTCTATTATTTCAATGTTTGTTCGACTTATAGCAAGTTCTCTTTGAAAATAGTTTTTGAAAACGAATAGGAGCATAGATCGTGGTAAATTTTCAATATTACAAAGATGTTTGGGACCATTGTCGGGAGATTCTGAAGAAGTACTATATCAAAGACTTCAAAAACCAAATTACATCCTATAAGCAAGGAGAAGTCTTTTACGATGAAGCTCCGGCATATAGGGAAACCTTTCCAAAGCTTGGAAGATTCGATAACTTTTTCTATTATGCCTATTCTAAGAAAGAATTCCATCCTAAGAATTTCCTTACCGAACAGCCAAAAGATGCCGTCCACTGGAAATATTACAGGAAAGATGGAAAACCTCTATTAGTCAATTTCTGTATTCCTGTCATTTCAATAAATTATGATGACTTAGCAAAAGATTACATTCCGATTGATATCGGGTATTTCATCTATGATCGTAACATAGGGGATATTACCCACTTCTGCATCACAGAGGAGCAAGAAGACGGAAGGCATTATCTAGATATTACTACTGGGTACAGGATGGTAGAAGAAACCGAGCCTTTCTTTGTTACAGAATATGTTGTCTCAAAGGACAGAAAACGAGTGGATTCTTATTTGAGGAACGGACTTGTTTTCTTTCACAGACATGCTACACTCTACCATAATCAGGATTATAGGGATTCAGTTCGAGAAGACAGCAAATTCGTCCGGATTTCAGACCTGAAAATACCAGTTTTAAAAGAAACAAGGAAACCCTATGTACAGGGAGATCAGACTTCTCATTATAAGAAGCTGATCAAGGAAGGATTTAAACCAGTATAACAATCCAATAAGAGAGTTGTTCTACCATAGTTTGATTCAAGCACATCGAAAAAAGCTGTTTTCTTTTGAAATAAAGCAAGAACACGGATTCTTAGATTAAGGATTTGATTCTCTTAAACAAATCAAAAGACCCGCTTTATCCTTTCAAAACGGGTCCTGGTTAAAATGGAAATAATGATTTGATTTAAAACTACCTAAGTCCGGCAATATAAGATTGCCCAAGGCGACGGAAATGCTCATCCGAAGTAAACACTTCAATAGAAGACAGACCTTTGTTCTGAAGATATTCTTTTGTACCAAGCAACAAGTATTCGCCTCCTTTTCCTGTCCTGACTCTACCTAAAGCAAGAACAGATGTGAAAGGAAGAAAACGATGGAAGAAAGCAAGAGCAGAACCGAGATAAGTACCCATTTCCTTATAGCATTCAAGAACAACCGGATTATTCTTATCTGCTTCTTTCTGTATCTGAACAAGTTGTTGAGGAAGCGTACCGTCAAAAGAAATACCAGCATTCTTGCTTAGACGGATAATTCCTTTCTGAGAAAGATATTCAGTACCTGCTCCTTTAGTGCCTAAATCATAATGAGAATAGGCGGACGGAGAATAGTCTAGCGGAATCTTACCCCATTCATTAATCCATCCATTGAAGGAAGAATTACAGCAGTATCCACTGGCAAGCCCTGTTCCAAAAGCAAGTCCGACAATATTGTCTTTCTTAAAAACAAGACTTCCTCCAAAGGCAGATATATCTCCATCATTATGTACAAGGACAGGAACATTCGAAAATTCTTTTTTTGCGATGTCCATGAAAATGGACCGTACATAGCGATCCTTATCCTCTTGAGGAACAGACCTGAATAGAGTCGGTTCTAGAAGCTGGTTATGAGAAACAACACCAGCCGTCGAGATTCCGATAGAGTCCACATGAGGAAGATGACTAGCTGCGTGTTTAAGACTCTCTAGAATTCCATTGTAGTGATAATGATAGTCTTTTTCACACTTAGGAGACCACAATACTTCTTCGGAAAAGACATCCTTTCCATCGATGATAGCTGTGACTTTACGATCACTGCCGCCCTCATCAAAACCAATCCGGCACCCTTTGCTCTCCCCGTTTAATCTTGTCCAAGAACATCTGTCTTTATAGATCTGTCTCGTAGAGGTAAAGGAAAAAGGTGTCTGGAAGATACGTTCCATCCGCTTTATGCTGGTATTCATCTCCTCATCATTCCGAATTCTCTGTTTCCTAAAATCAAAGAAGAAAGCATCGCCATTGAATTTAAATTCCGTACCACCAACAAGCCACATTAAAGTAATAAGAATCTTCTTTATATAGTAAAAAGATTCTTCCCTATTATCACTATGTAGTCCGTGATAAGTATAGGAGATCTCATCCCCGCGCTGAATGGTCAGCAAATACGGATGGTGGCTTCTCCCCTCAAAAGAGGAGAGAGCACTATCCGCGCCGATGAAATCGGAATTATATTTCATTGATTAGTCCGCTAGAATTTCGAGTAAGCCAGAGGAAATCCTCTTTCCAGAAACCTTATCAAAGAGAAGAATGCCTTTTCCTTTGGTATTAATCTCCAAAGTCTCGTTCCTACTATAGTCAGAATCACCGAAAATAACAGAAGTCAGAAGATAGCCATCGACAGAAAGACGGATGGTCGTTTCCCTGCCGGAAGGCATGGCGGAATAGACTTTTCCTTCCATGCCTTTTCCTTGTTCAGCAATCGTGAAGAACTCAGGACGGATACCAATGACATAATCATCTTTTTCAATGACTTTCTCATCACGGCGTTCTTTATCACCATCCTCAGTTAACCTGTGATAGTTGAAGAGAGTATCTTTGTTTCCTTTTTCAACATAGGAACGAAGTTTCTTTAAACGAAGAAGTTCTTCTTCTTTCTTCTCTGCTTCCAAATCTCGTGTCTTGATTTCCTCTTCTAAGGAAATAGGTGCATTCGGATAGAAGACTGCATGCCGATTATTAAAGAAAGTCCTATATAAAGAACCATCTTCTCTCTCCTTGACCTTCGTTTCAATGAAGGTAATCGCTGGATTACCGACAAAGTCAGCAACAAAGAGATTATTCGGACGACGATAGACCGTCAATGGTGCATCATACTGCTGAAGAACACCATTGTTCAATAAGCAGATGTGGGTGGCAAGAGTCCTTGCTTCGAGCTGATCGTGGGTAACATAGACAAAGGTAGCTCCGGTATCCCGGTGCAAACGCTTAAGCTCAGAACGCCTTTCCAGACGAAGCTTTGCATCAAGGTTGGAAAGCGGTTCATCCCTGAAGAGAACCTTCGGTCCAGGAGCTAACGTACGTGCAATAGCAACACGCTGCTGCTGACCACCAGATAATTCATTCGGGAAACGATCCCTGAATTCTTCGACTTTAACAATACGGGCTGCATGGCGAAGCTTCAACTCGATTTCTTCTTTGTCCAAAGCACGGACTTTGGAAAGATGGCAGGCTTTTCCATTAATCTTGGAAATAGCAATATTCCTCTCGCCACGGGCAGAATTGATAAGGGAAGTGTATTTTTCCCTCTCAAGAGAGTAATCCTTCAGAGTCTTGTATTTTGGCTCTAAGGCAGCATAAGTCCTCTTAACAAGGGAAGCAGCAGCCTCGCGGATCCTATCATGAGCTTCTTTGTACTCTTTCTTATTCGGATGAGAGACCGATTCGACGACTTCTTCCAAGAATTCAACAAGACCATTACGGATAGCTTCTTCTGTTCCAAGGCAAGCATCATCTGCTTTTTCATAGAAAGCTTTGATGGCATGGTTCTTCTTGGCTTCATCGATGTGATTGACTAAGTCAAGGACATTGGCTTTGGCTTCCGGAACAACACGTTCTGCCTGATCAAGGAACCGTTTCCTAGCCGCTTTGTTTGCTTTATGATCAACCTTGTAACTAGCCCCTTCCACGTATTCGAATGCTTTGACAATCTTATTCTGTTCTTCTTTCGGGAGATAAGAGATTTCCTTCTTCAGTGAAGAATAGAATTCATCAAGGGTTCCATGTCCGATAGCAGAGACAAGTTTATCGAAATAAGGTTCAATACCCTCGCTGATCTGCAAAGAATAGTTCCGCATAGTCTTATTGTTCGAAACCATCTGGGCATTGATTTTCTTTTCATCATTGGTTGCATAAGCTACCATCCTCTGCTGAAGCAAAAGAATCGTCCTATGAACAGAGTCATCTCCAAGGAAGAAAAGAGAATCCTTGATTTCTTCAAAGAACGCATTAATCTTATCTTTTTCTTCTAGATAAGCAGGAATATTCTCTTCCCTGATCTGGATATCCTTCTTCAGAACTTCACGTTCGCTCAAAGGAAGAAGATTCCTAGCTTCCTTCCTCTTCTCGATATGATTCGCTAAATGTTGATTCTTCTCAGAAAGCTTCCTCTCAACACCAAAGAGACGATTTTCCTCTTTCAGAGTATCTCCTGCTTTTTCAAGTGCATAAGCCTGCTTGAGGAAGGAGTCTACATTTCCGTCACCTGCCCTAGCCTGGTTATAGCCTGGAATCTGAACAAGCTGACCATCATCTAAGACCTGAATATCTTTCTGCATCCAAGCTGCTTTCCTTTGATCCAAAGCAGCATTACATTCTGAGATTTTCAAAGCGACCTTATTCTCGACATCGCCATTTTCTAAATGAAGCTTAAAGACTTCTTTTGCAGTGTATTGACTGACTGTGAATTCATCAATAATCTTGATGATAGCACGGCTATCAATGATACGGCCTTTCTTGTCTTTCGCATCATTGACAAGCTTAATGACTTTATTCGGATCTTCTAGAACACGAATGATATCCTTCCGGGTCTTGTATTTGAAGTCACAGACGGGAAGCTTTTCTTTAACATTCTTTAGACCGAAAGTAATGTTCTGATAGACGGTCCTATTTGGCCAGAGAGCATAGTTCTGGAAAAGGAATCCGACATCCCGCTTATTCGCAGGAACATTGATACCAGCTTCGGAATCGAAGACAACCTTGTCACCGATTTTGATTTGTCCGGAAGTCGGCGTTTCAAGACCCGCAATCCTACGGAGAATTGTAGTCTTTCCGCATCCGGAAGGACCTAAAAGAGTAATGAACGATTTATCTGGGATATCTAAGCTGACATGGTCTGTTGCATAGAAATCTTTCCAGCGTTTGACAATATCCGTTAAAACAATACTTGGCATAGTTAATTTCCTCCGACGCCTTTATCGATAGAAGCACCCGTAAGCTTATTGACAATCAAATTGAAGAGAAGGACCGTTAAGATAATGAGAAGGTTAAGAGCATTAGCGGACTGTGGCCACCATTGCATCCAGCTATCAAGCAAGGTAGTCCTTAACACTGTCTGTCCGGAAGCGAGAAGAACAAACAGAGATAATTCACGCCTGCAGGAGGTGAATGGTAAGAGGTATCCGGAGATGACCGTTGATTTCTGGATAGGAACAATGATTCGAAGCATACGTTTCCACCAGGGAATATTCTGAATGACAGCAGATTCCTCAATTTCTCCTGAGAGCTGCATCCTCGCTGAGATACCGCTACGAGAAGCAAACGGAAGATACTTGAAGGCTCCGACTAAAATCAGAAGAACAATCGAGTTCTGAATACCGAGCGTTGTTCCGATGCTTAAGAAAGCAGCACCTAAAGCCATAGAAGGCCTAAGATAAGGTAAGAAGGCAAGGTTATCAACCAGAGTTGACAGAACAGTTCCACGACGTTTTGCAACCGCATATCCTATTAAGATACCTAAAGTACCAGCAATCAGACAGCAGGAGATGGAAAGCAAAATCGAATTACGGAAAGCAAGCCAGACCTGTGGTTCGAATAAAATACCGACTAATCCATTTCCGGCATCTGTTTCCGTTCGGCTGATCCAGTACTGAAGTGTCCTAGAGGAATAGTCTCCAGAGCGGACACAGAGAGATTCTAAGGCAAATGTAATCAAAGGAAGCACGGAGCAGAACAAAGATAAGAAGACAAGGATGACAGCAATCGGATAATTCCATCCACGAAGCTTGATATAAGAAACCTGTCCTGATTTTCCGGTAACAGTCGTAAAGTTCTTACGTTTGCCAGTAAACCACTGGTTGAGAAGAAGAATACCGACGCCTAAGACAATCATGACAATAGCAAAGATATAGGCTTGGCCATAGTATCCTTTGTTAGTGAACTGTTTCCTATAGGTCGTAAGAACGTATTGTCCGCCGCCAAGATACTGAGGGACAGCATAGGCAGACCTTGAAGAAGAAAAGACAAGAAGGAAGGTTGAAATGATAGAAGGCATAACGATAGGAAGAGTAATTTTTCGTGTGATTTTCCAACGGTTTGTCTTTAAAATTGTTGCCGCTTCTTCCAAGTTGGCATCCATGTTACGTAAGATACCACCGATAAGAATGTAGGCAAATGGAGCATAATGCATGCCTAGCACAACTGCACAGGGGACGATTCCATAGACCATTCCGCTCGGAACCGAAATATGGAACAAGTTATAGAGCATACCACCGACACCAGTTCCAATATCTGGGTTCTGGAAGAAGTTCTGCCAGAACGTAGCAAGAGTCCAAGAAGGCATGATATACGGGAACACGAAGATACTGGAAAGGAATTTCTTTGCCTTGATATCCGTGCGGGTAATCAAAAAAGCGACAATGCCACCATACAGAATGGCGATTACACTCGCTAAGAGCGACATTTCCAACGAATTCAATAAAGGCTTCCAGAAATATGTTTTTGACCTGCTGCTTGCAAAGACACGATTCCACCATGCTGTGGTAAACGATCCGGGAATGAGTCCAAAAGTAATTTCACTGATGCTGACCGTAAATGTTGACTGGACAAGAGAAACCAAAGGATAAATCGTGAAAACAAGAAGAACAGCTGTAAAAATAACAAGCAGAACGTTCGCAGGTACAGAAAAATACCGCCGAACACTGTTCAAGCCGTGTTTGATTTTTCCTTCTTTCTTTGGCCTATGGTCGATGATTAAGTCCCTATTTGCCATTTTTATCTCCTTAATGGGGAAGAAGGACGGAGAGAGTATCTCCGTCCTTCTGCAAATTCAGAATCGAATATTTATGCCGTCTTCTTATCAATCAGTTTGTTGATCCAGTCTTCCGTTTCGACTTTGACAGTGTTGATGTATTCGCCATCTTCCCTGACAAGGTTCTGTTTATAGAAAGCAAGATCTTTCTTATCATCAGCATTCTGGGCAATCGTATGATTGGAAGAATAGCATCCGATAGATTGTCCCCAAGGATTGAATCCTTCTGCAGTCCTCCTATAGTTAGTGAAGAGCCTTGCAGTGTAAGGACGCGGAGCCTTGGTTGTTAACTGAGCATATAAGGCATAGCCAAATCCAGAGAACGGAGCAATTCCTTTGTCCTGCCAAGCACCGACAGTTAAATTCGAGGCAGTAACAGAGCTATCACGGAGCTTAGAAAGAACGAATAATCCCATCTTTCCAGCGTTGTCTTCTTTAGAAACACCGGCTGCTAACTTTGTATCAGAAGTATAAGAGGTAATATCAGCATTGGCTAAGAATTTTCCAATCCACTCATAGGAAGCGTTCTTATAACCATCCGATGCAACATAGTCCTTTTTGAAATAATCCTTATAGGCCTGAGTCATCTTTGTAACCCAGGTATCCTTAGTTAACCTGACTAAGAAGTTCCTGTTGACCATTTCAGAGTTCGGATTCTTGAAGAAAACTTTTCCTTTGAACTTCTCTTCTGTAAGTTCCCAGACATTGGAGATGCTCGGAACATCTTCGCCAGTATTGTTCCAGATAAAGAGCTTATTAATATACTGATCGACAAGCGGAACAAGGTCGCCTTCATCAAGGTTTCCCTTGAAGGTATCACTGACATAGTTCGTCAGAATGTTGGCAGTCTTACGATAAGTGGCTAACCTAGCAGAGTCCTGGATTAAAACAAAAGATGCACCATCAGAGTTGTTTTTAGCAGAATATTCACTGGTAATCTTAGTGTAGATTTCAGAGTCGCTCATCTTAGTACCAGTAGAACTCTTTGCATCAAGATTCAAATCAGGATACTTTTCAATAAAGCCCTTAACAGCATCCGCAATACGGGAAGAATTACCATAAGCTTTGAATTTACCAGTCTCAGCTTTTGCTTTCTCTAGTAATTCAGCATCCGTCCTCGTTGTTCCTAAGACAAATGGATCAGTAACAGCCGATCCAGTATCCTTTCCGCCTGCAGGTGTAGAAGCAGAGGGATTATTGGAAGTTCCACCACATCCAACTAATAACGGCAAGAGTAAGAGAGTAAGACCAAAATGTTTTTTCATTGTATGAGCCTCCTTTTAAATGCTCTAGAATGATCAAAACCAGAAACGGTTCAGAATACCTGTAAGCGCTTCCGTTATGTATGGAATTGTAAATTTTCTTAAATATTGTGTCAAGTTTAAAGATGTTTCTATTTAAATTACAAAAAAATAAAAAATTCAAATTATTTCTTTATATTTTGATATTTTTTGCCTATTTTTTCCTGTTATTTCTTATTTTTTTATCATTTTCATAAATGTGTTCTTTTCTTTTTCAAAGAACTTTTGAGTGATATTTTGTCCATTTGTCACAAAGTGCACACAAAAAAGCACACATTTTTTACAATGTAATTGAATGCCTTTTCATTTTCAGAATTGAAATATTGTAAACAGAAAGAAACATTGATTAATTTCAAGAAAGACAAATAAACGAATTATTAGTTTACTCTTCCATCAGACTTTAGAGTCAAAGAGACTGTCCTCCGCTCCTCAGCTCACGTAAGTCTCATTTGAAAAGCTCATTTTATAGTCTAAGGCAAATAGCGAAGGTTTGCATTTTATGGAAAGTCGCTTCAATAAACATCCACTTTTAATGAAAGCATCAATTTCTTCAGAAAGCATCGTTTCCTCTCAACTAGCTGTTTATTTTAGTTTTTTAGAGCGAATGTAGAACATACAAATGGAACAATAGTGATGAAAAGAACCAAAATAAATCGTACGTTTTATTTCGCTTTTCGTACTTTTTTATTGTCTTAATCGTTCGATTAAGATAGAATAAAAGTAAAAGAAGGAGAAAATGATATGTCAATAACTGCTACAGAATTGAAAAGCAATCTAGGAAAATATCTTTCACTCGCAGAAACAATTGATATTTTCATCACACGCAATGGTAAAGTAGTTGCCAAGCTCACAAATCCAAATCAAAATCGAGTAAAAATGGCTGAATCTCTATTTGGTATCCTTTCAGATGATAGGACCTTGGAAGAATCTAAAAAAGAAAGACTCAGTAAAATATGAAGGCTATTATCGATACCTGCGTTATCGTGGATGCCCTTCAAAAACGGGAACCGTTTTTTTCTGACGCAAAATCAATATTCCTTCTTTGTGCCAATTTAAAATTTGATGGTTTTCTTAGTGCAAAGGCCATTACGGATATTTATTTTCTTACCCATCGCCAAACGCATAGTGATACAGAAACAAGAAAAATCCTAAGAACATTATGCAATCTATTCAACTTATTGGATACAACAGGTCTTGATATTCAAAAGGCGATATCGTCTGAAATTCCAGACTTTGAAGATGGTGTCAGGATAGAAACAGCCATACGCTCTAAATTAGATTGCATTGTGACCCGTAATACATCCGATTACAAAAATTCAGCAATTCCCGTCTATACGCCGAAAGAGTTTCTTCAAATAATAACAAATGAATGTAAAATCAATTAGGTTTTATTTTTTAAAGAGACGATTCATAGTCATTTAGTGAAATTGTAGATAAATTCATATCAAACATGTGATGCTAGGCTTTAAACAAAACATACCGCAACAAGTTTTCAGTTTTATTGTTCTTTTTCGACATCAGTTTCTTACTTCTATAGATAAAACCTATATCAGATAAAGTCCTTTTCCAACGCATTTCACAGGGTATTCATGTGATAATTTTTATTAACGAATTCTGCTTTTTCTTAAGACTCTTTTCAAAGTGTTTCATACCCTCTCACTTATCTAATGTTTTGAGCTTTTTTTTGGGGGGGGCTTCTCTATAACTGATTGGCGTCATTTCTTCCCTATATAGAGAACATTAAAAAAACCTCTTATGGCTTTAAACAGACGCCGATGCCTGAAGGATCCTTCAGGCATCATTGTCTTGCTCAATGGTCCAATAAGAGGGTTTGATACACTAGATTAGTGGCAGTTTTTTTATTTTATTAGTCGACGAAACGAGAATAGACTTCGGAGATAGAGCTGTTGTGGGAGATAGACTGAATGACGTCAGCAAGCCTGGTATCAAGTGAAACAACCTGAATCTTGATATCTTTGCTGTTCTTGAATTTCTCAGTAAGCGGGATAGAGTCCGTTACATAGATTTTTTCAAAGACTTTCTCAGTAGTCAGACGTTCATAAGCAGGATCAGAAAAGACCGCATGGGCAGCCGCCATCCTGATTCTCTTTGCGCCATGGCTCTTAAGAGCTTTGGCAGCAGCAATAGCAGATCCGGCAGTATCAATCCTATCATCGATGATAACACAATCCTTGCCATCGACATCGCCGATGATGTTCCTGACTTCCGGCTGATATTTGTTGTTACGACGTTTATCGATAATAGCAATCGGAGTATCGAGCTTATCGGCAATCTGACGGGCACGGGTGACTCCGCCATGATCCGGAGAAACAGCGACTAAATTCTTCCGGTCAATCTCAGGATCATTATATAAAACGTGTCCTAAGAGCGGAATAGCAGACCTATCATCCTCAAGGCAGGAGAAGAATCCCTGAAGCTGAGGAGCATGAAGATTGACGGTGATGACACGGTTTGCGCCTGCTGTAACAAGCCTGTCGGCAACCAATTTCGAAGAAATTGGTTCACGCGGCTTGGATTTACGATCCTGGCGTGCATAACCGAAGTAAGGGATGATGACATTGATTTCGCCAGCCGATGCACGGCGCAGAGAATCAATGAAAATCAGGACTTCCCTAAGATTGTCGTTAACCGGCGGACAGGTTGACTGGATGATGAAAACCTGTTTTCCACGGACGGTTTCTTCCGGACAGCATAAGACTTCACCAGATGGGAAATGGGCAAGATGGACGGGGGAAAGTTCAGTAGAAAGAAGGTGGGCGACGGAATTGGCCAACTCGACATTAGCGGAGAGAGCGAAGATGACTGCATTACTATCAAGCTTCATGATAACCTCCAAACACGTTATCTATTTTACGCCTTATCTTTCAAATTCAAAGAAAAACCAAACAGATTAGCTTAAAAGGAACTGTGTTGAATAAACTTCGTATCCTTTCTGCTCGAAGAAATGATAGGCCGCTTCAATTGTCTTCTTGTCTTTTGACAAGGCATAGCATGCACTTCCGGTACCAGACCTTCCGCATAAAGGAAGTTTCCTGTCCTGCCTCTGTTTTAGGATGTCAGCAATCAAAGGGAGTGCCTTAATAGCAGGAAGAGAGAGAACGTTGATCCTGTTCTTCTTAATCAATTCCTCATCTCCCTCTTTCAGGCCTTTCCTTAAAGCATCAATATCAGGATGGACAATGTTTTCTTGTCCAATCAGGTCATATGCTTCGAAAACGGATTTAGTCGATAGTCCTTCTTTTGGTTTGACAATCAAAACGTGGTAATCATCCTTGATTTCAATCGGGGACAGGATTTCTCCTTTTCCTTGAACACGGCAAGGCTTATTCAAAAGGCAGAAAGGAACATCCGAAGAGACATTGACTGCCCTTCTTTTTTCGATATCCTCTTTTTCCTTCGATGGATTGTAATGTTCGACAGCATGCATGACAGCAGCCGCATCTGCACTTCCTCCGCCAAGTCCTGCCCTGACTGGAATGCGTTTATGAATCAGGATCTGATAGGAGCCATTGACCTGATGGTTTTCTCTCCTATAGTCAAGTGCCTTATAAGCAAGATTGGATTCATCGCAGATAATGGTCGGATCATCGCAGTACAGATAGGTATCCTTCCCGCTAGATGCTCCTAAAGGAGAGATTTCAATGGAATCATGAAGCTTGAGAGGGACTGTGATCCTATCGAGTTCATGATAGCCGTCTTCTCGCTTTCCTTTTATATCGATTGCAAGATTGATTTTCGCATAAGCACGGACGATTGTTTCCTGCATAGTTCTATGCTCCTTAAAAGTCAGTCTGAAAATATCCTTTCAATTATAGCGGATTTCAAAAGAAGCGAAAGAAATTTCAAAGCATCTGTTTAAGATATAATAAATAGGATATGGAAAAACCATTAAGCCGAGAAGAACTCTTCAACGGATTGCTTGAGAAGGTAAGGAATCCCTTCACAAGCGACGAACAGAAGAACGACATCCGACGGATTCTGATTTCCTCCTCTTCCTTCAAGGGAAGGAATCATCTCTTTCTTGTCGAATGCTATCTGAATCCAGACAATTCTTTTTTCTATGTCAGCAAAAAAGAAGCCATCAAGCAAGCACAGCTTGCCATTGATGAAAAGAACTTCAAAGGACACTATTATCTCCATCTTCTCTATCAGGATACCGATCCAGTGAAAAGCCGGAATCATCTAAGAAGGGCATGTGTCTACCAAAGGCCGAAAGCCTATGCCAGAAGGGGACATCTGCTCCATGATGGCATCCTCTTCGAGAAAAACAGGGAGAAAGCCTATGAGGCATTCTATCAGGCAAGTCTGCTCCATGAACCAAGCGGTTATTTCGGAAGGCTGCTCAGGCAAAGCGAAAAAGGAAATCTCAAAGGAGAGCTGGAAATTATCGAAAAAGCCAAGGAGGACGGGATTTTTCTTCCCGGATACATTGAATGAAAAAAGTCATTCTTTTCGGAGCAGGACCAAGGCATGAGAGGCCGGATCTAAAAGACAGTTTCCTTGTCTGCTGTGATGGCGGATACCATTATCTGAAAGAGATCGGAGTCGAGCCAGACCTTCTTGTCGGCGATTTTGATACCTTTCCGAAAAAAGAAATCGGAAATCCAAAAAGAATTATTACCCTGAATCCAATCAAAGACGATACCGACTCTTTCCACGCCGTCAATGTCCTGTTAGCAGAAGGATATACAGACTTCCATCTGTATGGAAGGTACGGAGGAAGAAGGGATCAGACGATTGCGAGCCTGAACCTTGTCTCTTATTTGAAAGACAAAGGTGCCAGCGCTGTCCTTTATTCCGATGACGGCAAAAGGAAAAGGATCAGGATTGAAAAGGAAGCTGTTCTCCTTTCTCCAATGGATCATGGTTTCATCTCCGTCTTTAGTTACAATAGAATCAGTACAGGCGTGACAATCCAAAACAGGAAATATACGCTCAGTGAAAAAGTGCTTACTTCTTCGACAAGCCTTGGCTGCTCCAATGAACTAATTGGAAAAGAAGGCTATATCCATGTCCGGAAAGGACGACTTGTCATCATCATGCCAAAGGAGGAAAAATGGAAAAGAACAGAAATAAAATCGATTTAGTCCAAAGCGAAAAAGAACCTGTCAAGGTTGCGACCATAATCGGCATTATTACAGCTCTATTGAACCTTGGACTTGGTGTTTCGAAAAGGATCATCGGAAAAATCAGGGGATACAATGCCGTCTTCTCAGATGGTATTCATTCGACCGGAGATGTACTGACAACCATCATTGCCGTCATCTCCGTCTGGGTAGCCGCAAAGAAAAGCAGCCGGACGTATAACTATGGCCACGAAAGATGGGCATCGATTGCTTGTCTTGTTCTCGCCATTATCCTGTTTGTCACTGCCGGTGAAATCATCCTCGATTCTTCTCAGTCGTTAGCTGAGATTCTGAAAGAAGGAAACGGGGATCCCTCCAACAATGTCGGTTCTCCCTTCTTCTATGCTTCTCTCTCCCTAGCGATTGCCTCCGTTGTCATCAAATTTGTCAGGTTCTTTATTACTAGGTATGGTGCTAAGAAGGCACACTCCAAAGCAAGGGTTGCCGATGCCTGGCATCAGGTCATCGATGCCCTCAGCTCTGTTGCTGCCATCATCGCATTGACTGGCTTCTATTACAGGAACGGAAAGAACATCTTAGATCCGATTCTATCCTATCCGATTGCTATCAGGGTCATCTTCATTGGAATCGAAACCTTCAAGCAGTCCACGCAGGAACTAACCGATCATGCTATCGATCATGACAAGAGGAAACAGGTCAAAGACATCTTATCTAAGTACATCGACCGAAACAAAATCAAGGAAGTAAAGTCCCGTATCTTCTCAGAGAAGTTCTATCTCGATATTGTCTTATTAGAAGATCCGGAAAAGACACTAAAAGAAGCCGATAATCTCTCTGACAAAAGGAAGGAAGATCTTAGGAAACACTTCGATAATCTGAAAGACGTAACCATCAGGGTTCTTCCGGATAATTTAGAACATCAGGGGAAGAACTACTAAAACACCAAAGACACCTAGGAAAAACTAGGTGTTTTTCTTTGGTCTGAAAAAGTTATCCACAATCTTTTAAAACAGGCAAAAATAGAAATTTTGCTTGAACCTGTTTTGGACTGATTTTTCCTTCTTTTATAGGTGGACAATCCACCATCGCTATTTTTCTATTGTGGATAATTATTCTCTGTTATCCACTGCTTATCCACCGTTTTCAAGGTTATCAACAGGCGGTGGATTGCGGTTTCCAAAAGCAGTGGAAAATATAAAATATTGCCTATTCTATCGAGATATTTTTTATGTGGATAATTTCACAGAATGTGGATAGTTATCCACTTATCCACCGGGAAAGTTATCCACCTATAGTTTATCCCCAGGTTATCCACATTAGCCTCTTGGTGGATAGTGGATAAATCCATCCTGTTTTCTGCTTGGATTGTACCGGAAAGATATGGTAGATAACTTTTATCGTGTCAAAATCTATGCTTAACAAACCGCAGTTTCTTCCCTATAATCATTTATCGTAAAGGAGAACACAGCATCCATGTACGAAACCCAGAAAGACCATCAGGTCAGTGAACTCTATTCTCAGCTCTTAGAAAAAATCAGACCTAACGTTGATCCCAAGCTCTTCGATGTCATGTTCCCGAATGCCGTTGAACTGAAATCCATCTCTGGAAACAAAGCACTCTTTGTCTGCCAGAGTTCCACAAACTGCATCATCTTCAAGAACACAAGGCTTTCCCTTGTCCAATCCGCATTAAAAGAACTAAGGGAGACCCCGATTGAAGTCGAAGTCATTGACGAAAAGAACTACCTCAGGCGGAGCCATGCTTTAGAGCAGGCCGATGAGACTTTCTTCAAGAACAGCCGTCTGGAACCTCAATATACTTTTGAGAACTTTATCGTCGGAGATTCCAACCGGGATGCTTATAGGGCCGCTTTATCTGCCGCCTCGAAGCCTTGCATGGCTAACCCGATTTTCTTCTATTCCCGCTCTGGACTTGGAAAAACGCATCTTCTGCAGGCGATTGGAAACGATTTTCTCTCCAAGCATCCAGATCGCAAGGTTCTCTACATCACTGCTGATGCCTTTGTTGACGAATACGTCAATTTCGTTCTTGGCAAAGGAAGCAAGAACAGGAAGGACTTCTTCACGACCGTCGATAGGCTGCTTGTTGATGACATCCAGTCCCTCGCCAACAAAGAGAAGACCCAAGACAGGTTCTTCAACATCTTTAACTTCCTTGTTTCCCATCAGAGACAGATTGTTCTGACCTCGGACCGGGCACCAAGTGAATTAAAAGGACTTCCGGACCGCTTGGTTTCCCGCTTTTCTTCTGGACTCTCCGTTTCTATCCGTCCACCGGAAAAGAATACCCTGATTGGAATCCTTCAAAGGAAAATCCGAATCAGCAATAGGACAATCGAAGACTTCGAGCCCGAAGTCCTTGATTACCTTTCTTCCAATTACTCCAAAAACGTCCGTGAATTGGAGGGTGCCTTCACAAACCTCCTATTCGCTATTGCCATCCATAAGCCGCAAGGAAAAATTTCCCTTGATTTCGTCCGTCATGTCTTTGAAAACGACGAAAAAAGAAAGACAAGCAAGGGAAAGATCGATGTCGATCTCATTATCAAGGAAGTCGCTGACTACTATTCCAGGACAGAAACCCAGCTGAAGAGCAAGGTCCGTACCTCCCAGATTGCACTTGCCAGACAGATTGCCAGGTACTTAAGCCGGAAAAGGAGGAATATCTCCTACCAGGAAATCGGAAAAGCCTTTGGAAAAGACCATACGACAGTCAGGAACAATGTCCAGAAAATCCAGAAGAACTATGACAGCGACCAGGCTCTGAAGCACGCTGTCGATGAGCTGATAAGCAAACTGAAGGCTATCAATTAATCAAGAGAGGACCGCAGGCGCGGTCCTTTTTCTTTTTAATCTTTTTTGCAATCTTAAAACTGGTTCTTTCTTGTCCACCGCCGATGTGGATAAAATAGGAAAAAGCACCAGCTTATCCACAACATATTTGTATCTGTGATTTCTACTGTTTTTGTCTGTGTTTTTTCCTGTTTTAAGCCAATTTTCTCAAAAATTAAAATATAGTAAAATTCATAAAATAATCAGTTATCCACAAATCCACCGGTCCTTATTGTTGTCCTTATTTTCCTAATTTAACTATTTGAAGGAAATCCAGAAAAAGAAAAACAGATTTCACGCGTTAAATAGGTCTTTTATAAAACATATATTTTCTTTATAATATATATATTCAAAGGGAGCCTATACTCATGAAACTTACAATTAAACGAAATGAATTTCTTCGCAGGCTGAGCTTTACTGCCCAGGCTGTTCCTTCCCGCTCTGCGGAAGCTCAATACAGGAACTATCTGATCGATGTCAAAGAGGATGGAGTTTCCGTCATCGCCAGCGACGGAGACAGGTCCTGCAAAGCTTCTTCGCCAAGGAAAGACGAAAAAGGAAATGATATCATTTTCAGCCTAGAGCCAGGCCTGATTCAGGTCCAGGCAAAGACCCTTCTTGAAATCAGGGCCAAACTATCTTCGGACATTGTTACCCTTGTCAGGGTCGACACAAACTTCCTGAATGTCTCCGATGATGTCTCGAACTATAACCTGATCACAAAAGCCGGAGAAGAATATCCGGATGTTGCTTTATCGGTTCCCGAAGGAAAAATGGGATTCAAAGTCCAGGTGAAGGACAGGAAAAAGCTCTTCGATACCACGGCTTATGCTGCAGCTTCGAGAGGACCTAAACCACTCTTCTTCGGTGTCAATGTCCGTGCTCAGGGCGGTAAGCTTTACTTCTTGGCTACGGATTCTTATCGTAGGGCAAGAAATGCTGTCTCTGTCGAAGACCAGGCTGCTGAATTCAACTTCACCTGCTCGGTCAAGACCCTTAACAGGGTTACCGGACTCAATCCGGAAGAAAGGGTCACGATTTACCTTGATGATCAGCGTGCCCTCTTTGTCGGAAAGAACTGCAGGGTCTCTACCCGTTTGATTCAAGGCGACTTCCCGACACCGGATCGCATCATTCCGCCTTCCTTCCCATACCAGGTCACTCTGAAGGCACAGGAATTCCTTGTCGCGGCAGACCGTGTCAAGATTATCATCCTGAATGCCGATGACCGGAACAACCGTGTCCGCTTGACTTTAAGCAAAGACTCTGGCGTGACAATCAGTGCAAATTCCACTTCTATGGGCAACGCTTCCGAAACCCTCAAACCTCTGTCTCTAGTCAGGCCTGAAAACGAGAATGTCTTTGAAGTCGGCTTCAATGTCGACTATGTGACTGCTGCTGTCAAAGCTCTTCAGAGCGATGAAATCACGCTGACCTTCTCTTCTCCTAATCGCAGGTTCATGGCCAAGAACAAGGATCCAGAGAATATCCAGATCATCACTCCAATCCGTCTCTCTTCCTACAATTAACGAACAACGATTATGAAGCAGAAAGGGATTTCCCTCCGCAGGTGGTTCTTCCTCATTCTTATCGGACTTGTCGGACAACTCGCCTGGTCATTGGAAAATAGGTATCTGAATACCTTCATCACCTATATCAACTTCTCTTCTCCGGTCGGAGAACGATTTGATTATTCGAGGTATATTGCTCTTACGACTGCCTTTTCCGCAATTGTCGCCACATTGACGACGATTTTCAGGGGAACCTTGACGGATAAAATCGGGCACCGGAGAGAATTCATTTCCGGGGGCTATCTTCTTTGGGGCATTGCGACGGCATGCTTTGGACTGCTGAATGTCAATTCGGTAAACAGAATAATTCCACTTGCGATGGGCTCTGCTTTGGCCGCGGTCTGGGTCATTATCCTTGATTGCACAAGGACATTCTTCGGATCGACCGCAAATGATGCTGCCTTCAACTCCTATGTCACAAAGAATATCGGACAGAAGGACAAAGGAAAAGCCGAAGGCGTACTTTCGGTTCTGCCTTTGATTTCCAGGCTGATTCTGTTTGTTGGCTTTAACGGACTGACTACGGATTCAAAGACAGGTGTCCATGATGCAAGATGGGACCTTTTCTTCTATTTGATCGGCGGTGTTGTCATTCTTGCCGGCATTGTTTCCTTTTTCCTGATTCCAAAGGAAAAAGAAGATGAGAACAAACATCAAAACGAAAATTATCTTTCCCTCCTTGTCGAAGGATTCAAACCAAAAACTATCAAAGAAAACAAATCCCTTTATCTTGTTCTTCTCATCTATTTTGTCTTTGGTACTGCAAACAATGTCTTCTTCCCCTACCTGATGGTCTATCTTGAACATACCTGTAAGATTGCCAACACGGCGGAAAGCGGAATTCTGACTCCTTTTGCAATCGTCAGGGCAATTGCCCTCTTAGTCGGTTCTCTTCTGACCGTCCTTCTCGGATTTATCTCAGACAAAATAGGAAAGAAAAAGAGGATTCTTCCTGTTTTTGCTTTGTATGGCATCTCACTTGTCAGGATGGCTTTGATTCCTGAAGTCGGAAACGATGGAAGCACAATCCGTACGGTCTATGCAACCATTTCCGGATTATTGATGATTTTCGGATTTGTCGGAATACCGACCATCATCAACGCCTTAGTCCGTGAAAAGATTCCAGAAGGAAAAGAAGGTGTCTTCAGGGGTGTCAGAAGGCTCTTTGTCGTTGCTTTGCCTAGGTGCATCGGCCCGTTTATCGGTGATGCATTTAATTCCCGTTATGGCGGTAGCTTCGTTGATCCGGTTTTCCCGGAAGTCAGGAACCAGACGCCATCGAGCTATGGATACTATAGGGGACTTGGCATCCTGGCGTTGAGCATTATTCCGATTTGCTTCTATTTCCGGGAGGAAAAGAAAACATGCAATGCGTAAAAAACAAAGGCATCAATAACGGATATCTTTTGAAGGACGAAGAATACAAGCCCGATACGGATCATCCGCTTACGGAACATCCCAATCCCTCGTTTCAACGGGAGTCTTATGTCTGCCTGAATGGAAAATGGGATTTTACTAGGTCCACAGAAGACTATCTTCCTCTTTCCTATGATGAACAGATCAGGGTTCCTTTTGCCGTTGAAACCATAGATTCCTTAGTGAACCAGTTAGTGAATCCGGATGACTACAGGTATTATCACAAAGTCGTTTTTCTTCCGGAAAACTTCACCAAAGATAAAATCATCCTTCATTTCGAAGGAGTTGATCAGATCTGCTCTGTCTTCCTTAATCATCAGCTTGTTCTGACACATGAAGGCGGTAGGACTCCTTTTCAGGTCGAAGTCTCTCCATCCTCTTTCCCGCTTGATATTGTCTTGCGGGTTAAGGATAGGACGGACTCTCTTTATTACACAAACGGAAAGCAGACTCTTAAGCCATCCGGATGGAAATATTCCTCTTCTTCCGGCGTCTATAAGCCAATCTGGAGGGAGAACGTCTCTTCCTTTCATCTGACCGGCTTCTCTTTTATGGAAGACATCGACCATCATGGGGTGAAAGTCCTTGTCAAAGCCAATGACAAGGGAACAGCCAAAGTCCAGATTCTGAATAGCGAATACGAAGTCGAAATCGGGAAAGAGACTTTCCTGTATCTGAACGAAGAACTTCATCTCTGGAGCGATAAAGATCCCTACCTCTATAGCGTGAAGCTCAGCTATCGAGACGATATTGTCTATTCCTATTTCGGATTGAGAAAAATGGAAATCAAGGATAAGAACGGATACCAGCGTCTTTATCTGAATGGATGTCCTGTTTTCCTATCTGGTCTTCTTGATCAAGGATACTATGGTACTTCCAGGCTGACCCCTGCTTCTTATCAGGAATATCTGAATGATATCCTGAAAGCAAAGGAGAGGGGATTCAACTGCCTTAGAATCCATAGGAAAACCGAGATTCCATACTTCTACTATCTTGCTGACCGTTACGGAATTCTTTTGATTCAGGACTTCCCCTGCGGAGGCTACCGCCCGAAGTTCATTCCAACCATTCTTCCCCGCCTTTTCCCATCGTATTCGAAGGAAAAACACATCCATCGGGAAAAGCTAGGACGGAAGGACGATGCGTCCTTGGTGGTATTTGAAAACGAAAGGAAGGAATGGATACCTTTCTTCCACAATCATCCCTCTATCATCAGGGAGACGATTTTCAATGAAGGCTGGGGCGAAGCAAATCCTTCTTATTACTATGATCTAGCGAAGAAGATAGATCCGAAGAGGCTCTTTGACACAGCTTCTGGATGGTATGAGGCAGATCGTTCCGATGTTTTTTCCATCCATACTTACACAATACCGAACAGGAAACGGAAGAACACGTTCCATCGTCTCTTCATCCTAAGCGAAATCGGCGGAATCGGACTGAAAGAAGAAGGCTTCCCTTATCCGAAGAGGTTCGGACATTCCAATGCCAAGAATCGGGAGGATCTGAAGAACAAGAGGACGAAGCTTTATCACAAAGATGTTCTTCCTCAAATCAAGGAACAAGGATTAAATGGTGTCATCTACACGGAACTGAGTGACTGTGAGACGGAAGCAAACGGCTTACTGGACTATAATCGGACACATCAGAAAATCGATAGTGAGACAAGGACGAAGCTGAATAAGGAACTCTATGACGAGTTTGCATCAAGGGAGTAGGATATGGATAAAAATCAAGCACTGCGGCTCTGGGAGAGCCTATATGGAGAGAAGACGATTGCTTATGATTTCGCTGCACAGGAAATCCATAAGGAAGACTATAGGAATACGGATTCCTTCTATTGCTGGAGAGAGGACTATATCCGTCCTCTGACGAGCGGAGGAAGGAATGTCCCTTCCAATCTCAGGATTGAAAGTCAGTCGAGCTATGATAGGCGACAGGGAAAGTCCAATTTCCGTATTGGAAACGCAATCTTTGAAGTCCGGAAAGGGAAAAGATTTGGAACCTATGCGCTTTTTGATGTCACTGACCGGAATCATCCTTTCAATAGGGAACCGAACCTGGACAATCAGAACGAGTTCTATAACCGAAATCGCTTCAATCTGATTTATGGAAAGAAGCAGGAAAGATTCAATCTGAAGAATCCATCGTCTATCGGCGAAGCTTATTTCAAGGAGAATACGAAGGATCTTGTCTCGGATCAGCCTATTATCGAGATGCCTTTGGAAGAAGATGGTCCTGCTATTCTGAATGAAGTGAAGGAAGAATATTCAATCCACGAACAGGAAGAAAAGAAGGAAGAAGCTCCTATCCAGGATTCTAGGAATTCACCTGCCATGGAAGAAAAAACGGCAAGTCAGGAACCGATGGAAGAAAAGCTTCTGGAAGAAGCAGAAAAAGAAGCTCCGGTAGCAGAGGAAAAGCAACCAGTCTCTTTAAATGAGGAAGAAGCCCCGGCTTCGTTGGCTCCTTCTTCTAGTGTAAAGCAGCCGATTTCCTTTGCCGAGGAAGACAGAATCGATGAACTGAATGCAGAGATTCTTTCGCTTCAGAATGAATTGGATGCTCTTCAGGACAAGATCATCCATCTTGAAAACGAAAACAACGAGCTCAGTAGCAAGAACGAGGAACTGACGGCTTCTTATAAAGAGAAGAATGATACTCTATCGGCTAAGGTCTCTTCTTTAAGCGAAGAGGCTTTATCGAAAGCCAAAGAAAAAGAAGAGATCCTTCTCCAATTAGAAACTAGGAAGAAAGAAAAAGAAGAAGCCCTGAAACAGACTGAGGCAATATCGTCGTCCTATGATGAAGAGAAGACAAAGCTTCTCAAAGAGAACCAAGAGAGGCAAAGCCAGCTGACTTGTTATCAGCAAGAGAAGGATAAGCTAAATGAAGAACTCAGTCAGCTGAAAGAAGAGAAGGAAACTCTTTCTTCTTCTTTCGCTACCTATAAGGAAGAAAGCGAAAAAGACAGAAATCTCGTTTCTGTTTCCTATCAGGAACAGTCTTCTTCTTTGAAGAACGAAAATGAAGAGCTGAAAACCAAGATTCAGGAAAACGAAACTCGGATTACTTCTTTGGAATCTGCTTTAAGCCAGAAAGAGCAGGAAGCAAGCGATAAGGAAGCACAATCCGCGGCTGCTAACTCCTCCCTGCAGGCTGAAAATGACAAACTCAAACAGGAAATCCTTCTTCTCAACGATAGCATTGCAGCTAGGAAGAAGGAGAGGGATGAAAAAAACAAGAGCTACGATGACCTTGAGAAGAACTACTCCCAGCTCGATGCCCAATCCGTTCTTGTTGATGACCAGAAAGCCCAGCTGGAAGAGGAAATCAAGAATCTGAATGATTCCCTTCATGATACCAGTAATGAGCTCTATGACATCAAGAACGAGAACGAGAACAACAAACAGGCCATCTTGGATTATCAAAGCCGAATCAAAGACAGGACCGAGGAAAACAAGCAGGTTGCCTCTTCTTTGAATGCAAGGAAAGAAGAACGGGATCATAGGAGGAAGACTTCCAGGGATTACAACACCAAGTATACGAACCTTCTTTCCGATAATGAAAAAGAAAAAGAGCAATGGGAAAAGGAAAAGAAGGACTATATCCAGGAAATCTCGACTCTGACAGAGGCCAAAGACAATCTTAGCAGTCAGCTCGATGACAAGAAGAAGAAGTATCTCTTCTACTTCTCCGGCGGAGATGAAGAATACTATGACTCTTTCCTATTCTATAGGGGAGATCACTCCTATCCTTTCGATGAAGAGCATGTTCTCAAAGCAGTCAGCGAAAATCCGTTCTGGAAGCGGAAAGAAGACAAGAATGTCTATCCTCTCCGCGGACAGAGGAAAGAAGTCATCGACGAAGATGTCGCTTCTATTGAAAAGAAACGGAAAGCATCGGTACTCAGTGCTCCTGTCTTTGAATATCTTTACGGAAAGGACAAGAAGGAAGCCTGTGATTTTGCCGGACGTGTCATCAAGAAGGATGATTTCGAACGGGAAGACAGTCCTTATGGCTGGGACTATAAGAGGTATGATCCGCTCTTAGACGAAAACAAGAAATCAAGCTACTTCATTGCCAATCTTCAGACTAGGAAGGATATTTCCCTGAAAGAACCATTCAAGACTAACGGATACACCTACCGGCTTGAAAAAGGCGAACAAGGATACCGCTTCGCTTCCCTTGATGATGTCTATGATATCTATGATCTTCCTAAGGCAAGGGAGATTACCCGTTTCAATCAGAAGAAGACAACTCCTGTCCTTTACCTCTTTGTCCGGGTCGTACCAAACAGCGGAGAGGAAATCAAAAAAGAAGACCTTTCGGACTTCTTTGATCTCCTTGATAAGACCGTTCATCGTGCCTGTCCGCTTTCCTTCAGGGAGAGGAAGAGCTCGATGCGCTCTCCTAAGGACAGCTATGCTTTCCTTACCTTCGATGGCAGGAAAGAAGGTGCTTATCAGGAAGTGCTGAGCTATGCCACGCTGATCAATTCCTACCGGAATGCCTTCAAGAAAGAGAGAAAGCTCAATGCCATCCTTGTCTTAGACCAGGTCATGCTTCCCTTCTCTTATCGTCACCTTACGTTCGAAAACAGGCTTACAGAAACCAATGACAGCGACAGGAGAGCAGTCTATTATCATCTTCTCCAGGTTTCCAGGATTGATTCCACAATCAAACGGACCATCCATATCGGACCGGAGATTCTGCCTAGGTTGAACATTCCTAAGGAAAGGCTTGGAGAGTCCAAGTTCATCAACGGCAATTTTGCCCTGATTTACAACTTCAAAGAGAACTACGTCCTTTACAACTACGGGTACGAAATCAAGAAACAATAGAATAATTTCACGTGAAATAGAAAGAGAGAATAGATTATATGGATATTGTCGAACGCTTTAAATCCTACGTCGAAGTCGATACGAAAGCAGGAGAACCGAAAGAAGACAGTGCTTCGGATCCTAAAATCCTGAACTTATCCGAAAAGCTCTTAGAGGAACTACAGAAACTGAATCCGGATGAGATTTCCGTCAACCGCTTTGGCATCGTCGATGCAAAGTTCAAAGGAATTGGAGACAAGCCTAGGATTGCTCTTCTTGCCCACAGGGACACATCACCGCAAGCTAGCGATACGAATGTCAAAACCAAAATCGATGTCTATGAAGGCAAGGATATTGTCTTAGGCGATGGAAAGGTCCTGTCCGAAAAGGAATTCCCGCTCTTAGCCCGTTCCCTTCATCATTCCATCATCCATAGCGATGGAACGACCTTATTAGGAGGAGACGATAAAGCCGGTATTGCGATTATCAGGGATAGCTTAACGGATATTATTGAGAACAAGATTCCGCATCGTCCGCTTGAAATCATCTTTACTACCGATGAGGAAATCGGTGTCGATGCCGAACATGTCTCAAGGGAAATCGTTCAAGCAAAGTATGGCTATACCATTGATGGCGGAGACAACAGCGCCGTCAATATCGAGACCTTCACGGCAAAAAGCAGGAAAGTCCATATCAATGGAAAGTCCATTCATCCAGGTGAAGCGAAAGACAAGCTTGTCTCGGCTGTCAATGTCGCCATTGACTTCCAGAACGCTCTTCCGAAGTATCTTCGTCCGGAACATACGGAAAACAAGGAGCCTTTCTATCATCTCTGCTCTTTGACCGGGAATGAAGAACATGCCGAGATGGATTACATCATCCGTTCCTTCAACGAACAGGAAATCAAGAGTCTTGCTGATCTAGCCTTATTCACAGCAAAGAGAAGGAATGAGCTCTTCAAAGAGGAAATCATCCAGGTTGAGATTGCTGATCAATATCACAACAGGAAGACAGTCTTAGATAAGTATCCGGAAATCGTCAAAGAAAGGAAGGATGCCTATCAGAAGCTGAACAGGCCTGCTATTGAAGTTGCCGTCCGTGGCGGAACCACAGGAAGCCAGCTCTCCTTCAAGGGGCTGCCTTGTCCGAATCTTGGAACCGGTGATTATAACAGGCATGGTCCTTATGAATATGTCGACATCGACCAGAGGAAGCAGAGGTCTCTGGTTGTTAAGGAACTAAGGAAAGCCTAGAAGCTGGAAGCGTTTACACAAACCTAGAAAATTGTAAGAAAACTGCCTGTTTTTCCTAAAAACCCAAAGAAAATTCAACAAAAGAAAGAAAAACGAACAAAAAGCCCTATATATAATAGGTTTAAGAAAAGAAGCTTTGGCTTTTCAACAGGCAAAAAGGTAGTTAAAATTAAAAACTGAAACTATTTCGTTTTATCCGTTTAAGGAGGATGACAAGATGAAAAAACTTTTTACTGTCTTATCTTTCGGTACGATGCTTGCCTTATCTGCCATCAGCTACAAGACTGGAAGCGGCTTAGATTTATCTGAGATTGCTCCGGAAGCTGAGAAAAGCACGTATAGGATTACCGTTGCCGGAGATGTCAAGAAGAATCCGTACCAGGCCCGAATCGAAAAGAACCGCGTTCTGAATGAAATCAAATACCGCCTCCCTGCTGATTCTTACACCATTACCTATGATTACGATACTCTGTTCAATGGCTTTGCAATTGAAGTCAAGAACGATGCCGCTTCTCAGATCCTGAAGCAGATCACCGGTGTTAAAAGCGTCGAGCTTTCTCATCGTTATGCTGCTCCCGAAGAGACCTCTTCCTATGGAACAGAGGATAATGGAGTCTCCGCTCAGGATGCTTCTACAAGCCAGTACAACCAGAACAAGGAACTGAAGCTTAAGAACTATTCTGCGGAAACCAGGCGTGTAACCAAAGATATCCTTGGCTCTGATGCAAAGAGGGGCAAAGGCATCAAAATCGGTATCATGGATACCGGTTTATACCTCAACCAGGTCGAGGGAACAAGCCAGCGTACTGCCTTAGAACAGAACCCGCCGAAGGAAAACGGCAAGAGTCTTTTGAATGCTGCTGCCTTCAAGGATTTAAGCGATGATGAAGTCGCCTCTGATGGCTGGCATAACAAAGAAGAAGTCTCAGCTAGGTTCAAAGACAAAAACGGAACGGTCAAGGCTCCGGATTTCACTTATATCAATAAGAAAATTCCGTTTGCAATCGATGTTGCCGATGTCGACAACAATGTCGATCCGACCGGCGGCACCGAGGACAACGTCCATGGTACCCATGTTGCTTCTTTGGCTGCTTCCAATGGTGATGAGTTCCAGGGTATCGCTCCGGAAGCCCAGGTTGCTATCTTCAAAGTCTTCGGAAATAATTCTTCCGGTGCAACCGATGCATCTGTCAGCAAGGCTTTGGAATACGCTGCCCAGAGGAAACTCGATGTTGTCAACCTTTCCTTAGGCTCTGACTTGGATGAATTCCGTTCTTCTACTAGCACTTCCACCCAGAATGCAATCAAAGCCTGCGAAGAAGCTGGCGTTATTGTCAACTTCGCTGCTGGAAACGCCGGTAAGTCTACCTATGCTGGTGACACCGGTTATTCTGATTGGACAACCGATGATGTCGAAACCGGTATCTTAGGAAGCTATGCCTTAAGGGATGAAAAGACCAATGTCATCGCTGCTTCGAACCCGGAACGTGCCTTCTTTGATTCCGTCATGGTCGTTGGCGGAAATGCCGTTTCCTTCTCGGATCAGGTTACCAACCGTCGTGGCAGGGAAGACAAAGACAAATATCAGACCGAGCATCCGCTTACGGAACTCTTAGGCGGCGAAAAGCAGAAAGAATTATCCTATGTCCGTATCGGCGGCTATGGCGACGATACCGATTATCAGGCTGCGGAAGCTGCTGGACATTCTGTCAAAGACAAGATTGCGGTTGTCGACCGTGGTAGCTCCACCTTCCGTGATAAGGCTACTTTCGCTGTTAAGAACGAAGCGGCTGCTTTGATTATCATCAACAACGTTCCTGGTGTTACTTTCAACAGGAATATGGATTTCAACGGCTATAAGCCGGATATTCCGGTTGTCTTTGTCTTCCAGAGCACTGGTTCTTACTTTGGTGCTGCTAATAGCGAAGGTAAGCTTACTCTTGCTCAGAATACGGTCAGGGAATCTCCTTCCGGCGGTGTTTATGCTTCCTTCTCCTCCGATGGCTCGGATGCTAACCTTGATATCTCTCCGACCATCTCCGCTCCTGGCTATCAGATCATCGGCGCTATCCAGGCCGATAAGCATGGTCAGACTTCCGATGGCACTACCATTGATACTTCTTACCTCTATGGCTATGAGTACTTCGATGGTACTTCTATGGCTACTCCGAATCTTACTGGTGCCTTTGCTGTTGCTTTGAGCCAGCATAAGGATGATGCCGACTATGCAACCTATAAGAAAAACCTTTCTAGGATTGCTAGGTCTACTGCGGACTCTCTCCATGATTCCTCTACCGAAAAGCAGAATGCTTCTATCCGTATCCAGGGTGCTGGACGTATCAACGTCAAACGTATCCTTGATTCGGGAAACTATGTTACGACCGAGCTCAATAAACTCGACGATGGCACTACCTTCGGAGATGCTAAGGCTGAGCTTGCCAACAATGGAACTCTGAACACTGATTTATCTCAGAACAAAGAAGCCTATATCGAGATTCCGTATACGATTCATAATACAAGCGACAAGGAGCAGACTTACACTCCGTCTCTTAATCTTCAGATTCCGCTTCTCCGTACTCAGGTCACCAAAGCCCAGTACGATAAAGAGGATTCCACTGGAAACACCAAGGATACTCCGGAAAGCTTGATTGATCAGATTACGAGGTCTGTTCTCGATGACGCTGTGACGGTTACCGATGATGCTTATCAGGGATCTTCCAAGGGTCAGGTTACGGTTGCCGCTAACAGCACGAAATCTGGAACCAGGAAAGTCCGTATCGATAATCTCCACTATGAACGTAAGTTCACAACGGATGAATCCTTCACGGAGAGCTTCTCTGGTACGTTACGCGAATACTTCGCAAAGTATTTCAAGAATGCAGGCGGAAGCTATGTCGAAGGATTCCTTTCCTTCAAGAACTCTGCTTCTACTGCCGATAAGAACTTAGACCTCAATATTCCGTATCTTGGATTCTATGGCGATTACACCAAAGGGGATGCGGTCGAACCGTTCTCCGATGAGAAGGAACAGAACCACGTCTATACTTCTGAACTCATCGATTCCCGCAGGAAGAACCTGACTGGAACCTATGCAAAGAGCAAAGCCTACACGGGTTCTACTCTGGCCTTACATGGTGGCAAAGTCACCGATAGTGTTATCAGCAAGATCGGTTCGCTTGATACTGCTGCTAGGAAGACCATCAACTCCGAATTCCAGGTTCCGTTTGCCGATGGAAATAACCTTGATACCATCTATGCTGGTTCAGCTGGTTATTCCGATCATATCGTTGCCACCTTCTTCGTAAATCGTACGATTGCCGATTCTAGCTACACCATCAAGAATGTTAGCGGAGCAACTGTCTCTACTGGTAAGATCAAGCTTCTCAGGAGCTATGGTGGTACCTTCCAGGCTATCGATAATCAGGGTAGGCTTTACAAGTCCTGGCTCAATGAATCCAGGAACGTCAGCCGTGGCTTCATCGATATCGACCTCTCTTCCTTAGCCGAAGGTAACTACACGCTGAACTTCTCCTTCACTCCGCTTGCAACAAACATTGCCCAGCAGAGCAAGGATTACAAACTCGTCATCGATAAGTCGACTGCTACTGCTTCTGGATACAAGCTTGCTACCACGAAACGTGGAACGACTCAGCTTTCTTTGAATACGGATGCCGACTATGTCTCTGCCGGCGGAAGCACGGTTACCACCAATGAAGGCGTTGCAACCTTCAATGTCACGGACTCCAGGGAAAAGAACGACAAGATCTATGCCCAGCTTTCCAACTATGCTGGCAACACAACTGGATTTGTTGCTCATCCGAGCGATTACTCTGTCTCTGTGATCTCTGAGGACTTAAAGAACGATAAGTATGACTTCGTCTACAGGCAGACCAATCTGGATTCCAACTACATCTACTTCGACGTTTCTCTGACTGGTGCTAAGAACGAAGATATCAATCCGACCAAGGATTACACGATTCTGATCCATGTCGGTGCCGGTCTGAACTTAAATGATCTTGAAATTTACGTCGATGATGCGGAATCTGCCTTCACGTATGACGCAAATACCGGATTCGTTACTCTGGTCAGGCCTAAGAAGGCTGTCTCTGTCTCCAGGAACTATTGCCCGGTTGCCTTAGATGCAGCTCCAAAGACTGCTACGGAAGCCAACAACGCGGATACTCCGTCTCATGATTCCTCTAGCCAGCAGCCATCTACTCCGAGCTCTGAGCCGACTTCTGCTAGCGGAAAGAAGGGCTGCGGAGGATCGGTCATTGTTGCTTCTTCCTTAACTGGTGCTCTTGGCTTATTAGCCGCTGGATTAGCTGTCCGTGCACTTGGCAAAAAGAAGAAAGAAGACTAATCCGATTCGTTTCTGCTAATCAAAAGGCCTGGCTGAATCTCAGCTAGGCCTTTCTTTCAAGGAAAACACAATGAGGATTTCACCAGAAACAAAGAAAAAAATCATCACTTGGTCCGTACTGATCTTCCTATCTGTACTTTCCATCCTTCTTTGCTGCTTCGTAGCGAAAAGGGGGCTTTCCGATTGCTTTATTATCCCAGGTGCTGCTTATCTTATCTTTGCTGTTCTTGCCTTTATCGAACGTGCGGGAACGTTTGATATCTTTACTTACCAATTCCAGAACCTGGTGAACTCCTTCCGAAAAGGCTCACCAAAAAGATACGATAATGCCGGAGATTATAAGAGGGCAAAGAAGCGGCTTCGTGAAGGAAGCCAGTTTGACTATCTTCCCTATCTGATTCTCGGTGGCGCTTATTTGATTGTCGGAATTGTTTTAGCGTTTGTATTATAGGTTAGAAAGCGGTATCATATATTGCTATGCGCTCTTCTTTTCCGGTTTTCCGGAATACCCTTTTCTGTTATGGTAAGATAAGTTGATAAATTGCCGTCCACTCTATATTTTTATATTTAGGAGGAAAACGAAAATGAAGAAAAAAACAATTAGGCTAACTAGGCTACCTCTCTTAGGAAGTGTTCTGCTTCTTGGCGCATGCCATAAGGAAGGAATTTCGGATTCTACTTCCAAACCGTCTTCTAACACATCAACAAGTGCAGATGATAGTGATTTGATTGTCACTTATGATGGAAATGAAGTCGAAAACGGTGCGAATCTTGAAATCACCGTTGGTTCGACCACTGGACAAATCGTTGTCGATGGTGCTAGTGCAACGTTCTCCTCTAGCGATGATTCTGTTCTTGCTGTGGACCAGCATAGTGGTCTTCTCAATCCGAAGAAAGCCGGAACGGCGGTCATCACGATAGATGGCGGAGCTTCTGGCAAACTCACATTGAATTTCACGGTTAAGGAAGTTTCCTTGGCAACAGGCATCCAGTCTTATGCAACGGAGAGCTTTGAAGAACGTGCTAAGATCTTAGGCTCTCTTGAGAAATATGCCGTTGATAACTATCTGACTGGTATCACCATGTTCTCTAACGGCAGTTATGTCTGCTATAACTCCCGCTATGTTCCGACTCCGAAGGAATACATCTCCGGTTATGGCTGGGGTACAAGGCGTGAGGGTAAACTTACTGCTCCGATTCAGAACCTGACTTCTGGCGGTGATGCGTGGCATTATCAGATTGCAACTTCTTCGCTTCCTCAGCATGCCAATGCTAGGAACGGAAGCGGCTCGGATATTTCAGATTTCGATGCCTATATTTCTTCTGCCTACTATGGAACCCGTCTGAATTCTCAGGCAGATGGTTACGAATGGGTTCCGGTTCTTGCGAAGGCAGACTGCCCTCGTCCGATTGCTATCGGCGAAAACGAAGAACCGAACGATGCAACTCTGAACCGCCGTTGGCGTATCTATGTCCGTACTGGTAAGGATGCTCCGAAATATGCTTCTGGTTCTCAGAAAGCCGAATATAAGAAATTCAATGGAACAGAAGTCAAACTTGAAGATTATCTGACCCGTCTGAAATTCATGCTTACCCGTTATAACGGAAGGTACCGTGGTGCTGAAATCACCACCGGTGTTTCTGGTATCACTGGTGCTGCCAATTACTACAACCATACCAGCCAGAAGTCTTCTGAGAATGCTATCTGGGATGATACGCTTTGGGATAAGTACAGGACTCAGACAAAGAATCTTTTTGTCGGTTCGGATAACAAAGGCGAATATATCGAATTCAATCTCCTTTATCCTTGCACCCAGTTCTATGCCAGGTACTATCTCTCTTCGAATCTCTATGCTCCGCTTCCGAAGGCTTTCTTACAGCTTGTCGGTACCGATTACGGGCAGAATTTAAAGAACGATAAGAATACGAATGCAACGGATACCACTCTTTCTGTTGGTCCTTACTATATTAAGGATTGGAAAGCAGGCGATCATATCTATCTTGAAAAGAACACTGGCTATCATGAGACAGTCGATACCTTCTCCGATGGTACGACCCGTGAAATCTATCAGATCAAAGGCTTTGACTGGCAGTTGATCGGTAGTCAGAACAGTATCAGCCAGCAGCGTTTCTTAAATGGTGAAACGGATTCCTATTCTCCGGATAAGGATGCTTTGAAGAGCGGTTCCTTCGGTTCCAATGGTGTTGCTAACCCGAGTGGAAGCAGCGACAAGAGGTCTTGGAATAGCTATAAGACAAAAGCCGACTCCAACTTCAAGATCAATGTCAACGCAACGACTGAAGAACAATGGAACAAGTTCTTTGGAACCAACGGAAGTGTTTATAAACATGACTCTTCTGTCACAGCCAGCCAGTATACGGTCTTCTATCTCTCCAACAAGCACTTCCTGAACTTCTTAAGCTACGGCTTGGATCGTCAGACCATCTGCGCTTCCCGTGGTAGGACTCCGACCCAGGAATACCTTTCGGATAACTACTTGATTGATCCTGAGAACTCTGTTTCCTACAACTCTACTGAAGCCCACAAGGCTGTCTTAGCCAATCGTTATAACGACACCTATGGCTACAATGCTGATGCTGCTGAAAATGAACTTGCCTTAGCAATGGAAGATATCATTGCCAATAAGGACAAGCTCAAGACAAAGAATAACTCTGGTGTTGCTGGTACAAGCGCCAACCCGTATAGGATTACCCTTGACAGGAAATGGATGAACTCTGGCGATGTGAAGTCCTATGGCGATGTCTTTGATTCTTGGACGAAGATTGCAAACGACTTCCTTAAGTCTGAATACGGAGGAAGCTATGAGTTCCAGGTCAACCAGATTGATGGTACAGCTTCCTATAATGATGTCTATGATGCTAGGAAACGTGGCGAATTCCAGCTTGGCTTCGGTGCTATTTCCGGTAACGCCTTAGATCCGCTCTCCTTCTTCGAAGTTCTAAAATCCGATAACTCTTCTGGCTTCACTCTTAACTGGGGACCGGATACTTCCGAAGTCTCAGATAGCATTGTCTATGATGGAAAGAAGTGGTCCTTCGATGGCTTATGGAAAGCCGGAACCACGGTTGCTGCCTTAGACAACGAAGGCCGTCTTGCTCAGATTAAGAACGTCTCTAATGGTGGAACCACCAAGGACGGAAGGAAGTATCAGTCTATTGATAAGGCTAACCTTGCTGTTACGTATGCTCTCTCCTTCAAAGGCTTCACCGATGCTGGTGCTGTTATCAAGGAACTCTTCATCACAGTCGGTTCTAAGACCTTCTCCACTGCAAGTCTTAGCGAAACTGGTGCAACCGATAAAGCGGAAGTCGCTGCTATCTTCGGCGAACAGGGTGTTAATACTATCACGAGCGCAAATCCGAACCTCAACGTTACTCTCACCAAGGTCTGCAATGCAGACGATGATGGCAACAGCACAGACCAGATTGTCCTGACTGTCTCTTACTCCATCACGGTGAATGGAATTGCTATCGATAGTGAAGAAACCATCAAACTTCAGTCCTATATCTCTGCAATTAAGAAATAAGCCGTTCCTCAGAGCCTATCATGAAAAAACAAGTACCTTACTTACTTAAGTATTCAATACAGCGTATCCTGCTCCTCTTGGTCACGACCTTCATCATCCTCACCATCACCTTCTTCCTGATCAAGAGGCTGCCGGATGCAGCTATCTCCGGTAATGAAGCCGCGCAGTTCTCGTTCTGCCAAAGCCAAGTTGCCAAAGGCTATTATGTGGCCTTCAATTCCGAACAGTCGGGGCTTGGAAAGCTTATTATCAATCCTTACACGGATCCGGCTGGCTTGACTTGGTATTTCTACCGGAAACCGAGGGTCCAGCAATATGGTGCTTGGCTGAAAGGCATCTTTACCAAATGGGATTGGGGAACTTCCTCCGCAGTTGATCCAGGCCGTACCGCTAGGGCTATTATCGTAACCCGTATCAAACCGACGATTCTTGTCAATGTCTTCTCTCTTCTCATCGCTCTTCCACTTGGCTTCGCTTTCGGTATCTGGGCTGCTTTGAAGAAAAATACGACCACTGACCACATCATCTCTACCCTTGTTATGGTCTTTATCTCTGTTCCGTCTTTCGTTGTCATCTCTCTTTTGATGCTTGGATTGTCCTTTAAGACTGGATGGCTTCCATCCCGTTGGCCGGCATCCTCGGCTTCTATCGGAGATTATGCGAAGGCTAGGGTTATTCCTGTCTTATCTATCAGTTTCGGTACGATTGCAGGATTCACCCGTTATACCCGTGCGGAGCTTACGGAAGTCAGGTCAAGCGAATTCCTGCTTCTTGCCCGTACGAAGGGATTAACGAAGCGTCAGTGCGTCATCCGCCATGCACTTCGCAACTCCATGGTTCCGATTATTCCGATGGTTATCGGCCAGTTCATTTCCATTCTTTCTGGATCTATCATCCTTGAACAGCTGTATTCCATCAATGGTATCGGACGTCTTTACATTGAAGCACTGAACGCAAAAGACTGGAATGTCTTGCTTGTTGATATGGCTGTCTACACTGTCATTGGACTGGTTGCCAACTTAGCGGTTGACTTAAGCTATGGCATTGTGGATCCCCGTATCCGCAGGGGTGCGAAGGGAGCTTAAAGTATGGAAGAAAACAAATACGAAGATTTCCGGCTCTCTTCTACAGAGAACAGGATTCCTGCCAATACGCAGGTTGATGAACTCAACGGAAAGAAAATTACTGCGGATGATTTTAAGCTTGTCCAGCAGGATAAGAGCATCCATGATATCAAGTTCACGACAAAACCGACGACCTTTTTCAAGGATGCCAGGCACCGGTTCATCAAGAATCGCTCTTCTGTCGTTGGCGGTATTATCTTAGGTGTTCTTTTTGTCCTGTCTTTGATTCTGCCTATTAATGGTGTCATTCCTTTCGATATCTCTTCTAAGCATAACTATGAGACGAATCTTCCTCCGAAGATTGCCGCAGCCTCGAACGGTTTCTGGGATGGAACCCGTTGGCATAAGAACGAAGCTTATCCGTATGATAACGACGGAAACTATATCGGACAGTATGCTTCTGATGACTATATTGTCAAAATCGACAATGTTCGTGAAGGCTATGGCGATGGCCATGCCGATGATGCAAACGGCGGATTTGTCCGTCTTGTCGGTGACAAGAAGGATAACGAAGAAATCCGTTATAGGTATTCATATGCCTACACCTATGATTTGAACAATACCTATACTTTATCCTATACGCTTGGGCAGTCTACGGATCAAGATGGCGTCAGGCCGGATTACTCTCTTCTCTTCTTTACGAACAACCAGTTCATTGCTTTAGATCGTACTTCTTCCTATCCGGCTATTGCCGAAAAGGCAACAGCTGAAGGACAGAAGATTTCGACTTATGAGACTGTCACCTTAAATGTGACGGATGTTCTCAAGAAGAACGAACAGGTTTCAGCTCTTCTTGGCAGCGGACACACAATCAAAGGTTCCTTCGGTATCAGGTTCTATACAAAGAACACATCGAGCACCGCTCTTTATCTTAAAGATTTTGCGCTCTCTTCCAGTTCTTCTTCCAAAGTCGAGAAACGTGAACTCGGCTATCGTTCCTTTGATGATGCGAACACGATGGTCGGAGAATCCAAAACAGTTGATGGAAAGGACAACCCGCGCTATTGGACAACCAAAACCGATACGGCAGTCACTCCTTGCGATGTTATTACCAAACGTTGCGATGTCCTTTATGACGAATACCAGATTGCCTATGGATTGAAAGCCGACAGGCCTGTTGCCAGGTCGACAAGGAAGGACTGGAAAGAAAAAGGCTATATCACCTTTGACGAGACCAATCCGACCAAAGGATTCTCTATCACAGAAGAAGGATCCAAACGGAATGATGTCTATGTCGTCTCTGTCGATTCTGCTACTGCAACGACCATCGAAGGTGTTTCTACATTCTCCTTGAAATGTACGGTAAGGAGGTATAAATACCTTGGCTATACTTCGATTCCGAAGCATCTTCTTGGCACGGAAGCCCAAGGAAAAGATAGGCTGAAGTATGTCTTCTCTGGTCTTCGTACTTCGCTTATCTTAGGCGTCATCGTTTCTGCCATCAACATCTTAATCGGTGTGGTCTGGGGATCTATCTCTGGCTACTTCGGCGGACTTGTCGACTTAGGCAGGGAACGTATTGTCGATATTCTCTCCGGTATGCCGTGGATCATCTTGATGACGGTCCTTACACTTAAGCTTGGACAGAACTTCTTTGTCTTTGCCCTCGCTCTCTGCTTAACCGGCTGGATCGGAACGGAATCCATTACCCGTTCCCAGTTCTACCGATATAAGAACCGGGAATACGTATTGGCAGCGAAGACTCTTGGTGCTAAAGCGCCTCGTCTTATTTTCCGTCACATTCTTCCGAATGCTATCGGTACGATTGTTACTTCTTCTGTCTTAAGGATTCCTTCTGTTATCTTCAACGAAGCAACGATTTCTTATTTAGGCCTAGGACTTAAGAATGCTGATTCTCTCGGTGTCATCTTATCGGATGTTCAGAATGTCAGGCAGAGTTATCCTTATCAAAGGATTGTCCCAGCTATCATCATCTCCTTATTGATGATTTGCTTCAACCTCTTTGGCAATGGTTTGCGTGATGCCTTCAACCCATCACTGAAAGGAACGGATTAATCATGGAAAACGAAAAGAAACAGTCTCCGGTTATCCTTTCTGTTCAGGATCTCCGTGTGTCATTCAAGACGGATGAGGGATTAGTTCATGCTGTCCGCGGTGTTTCCTTTGATTTGCATCAGGGTGAAACTCTCTGTATTGTCGGTGAGTCCGGCTCTGGAAAGTCTGTTACTTCTAAGACGATTAGGGGTATTCTTCCGGCCTCTGCTATCATTGAAAACGGTAGTGTCAGGTTCGAAGGAGAAGATTTGACCAAGGTCGAGGAAAGCGAATTCCATCGTATCCGTGGCCATAAAATCGGAAGGATCTTCCAGGATCCTCTCTCTTCCCTGAATCCGATCAGGAAGGTTGGTAAGCAGATTACCGAAGCAAGGCTTGTTAATTCCAATCACAGGAAAGAACGGTTCGATAAGAGGATTTCCAAGGAAGAAGCCGCTTATAAGAACTGCAAGGTCAAGCGGAAGAGTAAGATCAGGGATGCCAAGAACAAAGTCCTGGCTTCGGATTCTTCTTTCAATGACAAGATTTCGACTCTGGAGAATGCTCTCCGGGATAAGAAGAACGAACTTTCTTCTTTGAAGAAAGAGGATGCAGCCTATGCCGATAAGCTTGCGGAGTACAATGCTTTGAAAGCGGAGACAGCGAAGCAGATTGCAGCTGTCAAGGCAGAGAAGAAAGAAGCTCACAAGCAATTGGCAGGTTTGGTTGCTGTTGCCAGAAAAGAAGCGAATGAAGCCTATAAAGCGGAATATCCGCAGTTAAAGGCAAATCTTGATCAGGCAAAGCAGAAGGCGAAAGCCGAGAACGCCCTTTATAAGCAGAAAGCGGATGAAGAGCATGCTAAGAACTTAGCTCCTCTTAATGAAGAGAAGAAGCAGTATCTCGAAAATGCGAAAAAAGACTTCAAGGAATGGCAGAAGAGGGATAAGAAGTCCCGTCCTTCTTTGAAGGAAAAACTTGCTTCCTACAAGGCTGGCTATGATGAGATTGTTAGCAAGATAGAAAAAGAGAACGAAGAATATAAGAAGAACTTCAAACTGACCCGGAAGGAAGCCAAGCAAATCGCCTTGAAGGTCAGGGCTGAAGTCGGTATTCCTCAGCCGGAAGTCCGTTTCAATCAGTATCCGTTTGAATTCTCTGGCGGCAGGCGTCAGCGTATCGTTATCGCAATCGCCCTTACTGCCAATCCGGAAATCCTGATCTGCGATGAGCCGACAACGGCTCTGGATGTTACAATCCAGGCTCAGATTCTTGAACTGATCAACCGCCTGAAAGCCGAACGTCATAGGTCCATCATCTTCATTAGCCACGACTTAGGCGTTGTTGCTAACAGGGCAGATCGTGTTGCCGTCAGGTATGCAGGTAAGATCGTCGAAGTCGGTACGGCTAACGAAATCTTCTATGATCCTCGCCATCCATATACTTGGGCATTGTTATCCTCTATTCCGGATATTGATTCCCACGAGAAACTCGAAGCAATTCCTGGAACTCCGCCGTATCTTCTCAATCCTCCGAAAGGCGATGCCTTTGCTGCCCGTAACAAGTATGCAATGGCAATCGACTTTGTCCAGGAACCTCCCTACTTCAAGATCAGCGAAACCCATTATGCGTCGACCTGGCTCCTTGATAAACGCGCTCCCCATGTCGAGAAACCGAAGATTGTTTCTCAGCGTATCAAAGCCAGTTTACTTAAGGCAGGTGTGAAAAATGAATCAGAACTCGAAAAATAATCCGATTCAGCAGTTTATCTCCTCGAATAAGGAAAAGAAGATTCATGGGGTTACCTATAAAGAGGAGCTTGTCGATCAGAATATTCTTGTTTCTGTCCGTCATCTGAAAAGGTTCTTCCCTAGGGGAGGCGGAAAGAAACTGAAGGCTGTCCATGATGTTTCCTTCGATATCAAGAAAGGCGAATGTTTCGGCTTAGTCGGTGAATCCGGATGCGGAAAGACCACAACGGGACGTTCCATCATCCGTCTTTATCAGCCAACGAGCGGATCTGTGTACTTCAAAGGCTATCGTGTTGCTGCTGGCGAACGATGGAACCAGAAAGAAATCAAATGGTCCAAAATCAAGGGTGATGCCAAGATCAAGGACATCCGCCAGAAGGAACAGAGCGAACTCTCCGAAAGGAACAACAACACCTTAGAAGAGCAGATTCAGTACAATGCTGTTAAGGACAACTACGAAAAAGAAGTCCAGAAGATCAAAGACCATGTTGCTGAGATCAAACGGGAACAGGTTAAGAAGATTAAGAGAATCCGTTACGATAACCGGCATGTCGATCCGAAACTGAGGAGTAAGAGGCAGAGGATCTTCCAGGATCCGATTGATTCCCTTGATCCTCGTAGGACGGTCGAAGACATCATCCAGGAAGGATTGAAGATCCAAGGCTATCGCAATCGTCAGGAAAACCATGAGAAAGCCGTCAAGGTCTTGGAGGAGGTCGGATTGATTCCGGACTACTGCTCCCGTTATCCAAATGAGTTCTCCGGCGGACAGCGTCAGCGTATCGGTATTGCCCGTGCTATCATCAGGAATCCGGAATTCAGGATCTGCGATGAACCGATCTCTGCATTGGATGTCTCTATCCGTGCCCAGATCATCAATCTTCTCAACGATCTGAAGGTGAACCATGGTCTTACCCTCAGGTTCATTGCTCATGACTTATCCGTCGTCAAGTACTTCTGCGATCGTATCGCAGTCAGGTATTTCGGTGAGATGGTCGAGATGGCAAGCAGCGATGAACTCTTCGCTCATCCGCTCCATCCCTATACGCGAGCTCTTCTCTCTGCCATTCCTAAACCGGATCCGCTGAGTGAAAAGAAGCGGAAACGTATTGTCTATAATCCGGCGAAGGAACACGACTATCGTGAAGAAAAGCCGAAATTCGTTGAAATCGTTCCTGGACACTTCGTCTTAGCTTCTTCTTCGGAACTTGCTAAGTATAAGGAAAGGATTATCGAAGACGACAAGAAAAACGCAGAAAAAGAAGAACTGCGGAAGAAACAGGGAATCGAATACTAGGGATTGTTACCGCTTACAACAATAAAATTGAGTAAGATGATAAGACATTTGAAATCCTAAATATTCCCATAAATACGGCAGATTTAGCTCAAGAGGCTCTGCATCATTTACTGGTGAGAGCCTCTTCTGTTCTTCTACCATCCTTATTTAAAATAATATTCTCTGTAAAATAGAGAAGTTTTCTAAGTAATATAACTTTTTGGAGGGTATATAGATATGAAAAAGAAAAGTTTATTAATGACGATTGTCGCCTTCACTGCCCTTGGACTTGTTGGATGCAAGACGAATCCTTCTGATCAGCCTGCATCGAATCCCCCGGCATCTGAAACTCCTACTGTCAATACGGATGACAGCAGCATCACTAGGCGTGGCAACACGACTTTTGAAGTCAATCAGACCATTACGTTCCGTTTCAATGTTACCAACGCTGTTCGTAACAAGACCGTCAACGTCGAAATCGACAACACCAATGTTGCCGGTGTCTCTTTGACCGATGGCAGTGTCGATGATCATGCCAATAATGTTACCAACGTCAAGCTTCTTGGTATTGAACCTGGAACCTTCAACAGGAAGGTCACTTCCGTTGAAACCGGCAATTCCAAGACTTTCACTCTGACTGTCATTGCTGCTAAGCCAACACTCAAAGAGGCTCTTACTGCTTTAGCTTCTGCTAAGAACTACACCTTCACAGGTGCTCCGGAAGATGAAAGCCTTAAGAACAATGCTACTACTACTATTACCAAACGTGTCGAGAAGGCTCTTACTGTCACGGATGGTGCTAGTGGCAACCTTTGGACTTCCAAGGCTGTTGATGATAGCACAGCTGATTACTATGCACGTTATGGTATTGCCGTAAACAACGACAATCAGGCCTTCTATATTGATAAGAACAGGCATATCGATTCCGTAAACGAAAAGTTCGTGACCGATGAGAATTTCCGTTCTTCTGCTATCCTTGCTGTCAGCTCTTCTCAGGGCTTCCTTGATGGTGACAACTTTGCTGGTGATTCTGAATCTTTCAGCAGTTATCTCTTTGATTCCTTCTCCTTAATCAATCCTTCTTGGGGACCTTCTGCTAAGTCTGATGACAATATTTATGAAATCGAAGGCGGAACTTCTGATTCGGAAGAGTCCACTTATCTTGCTATTCTCGAGTGCAGGCTTTGGAATATGGTCGATCCTTCCGGTATGATCTCCAACAGGCAAGCCAAACAGGTTTATACCTATGTCGATGCAGCTACTTGGATCGATACCTCAGTTGAAGTCATTGATGCTACGGATATCAAAATCACAATTACTCCTGTCCAGGGATCTGGCTTAAAGCGTATTGTTTCCGAAGGATCTACGGATGAAGCAACTTATCCTGCCATGGTTGGCACGGTCTCCAATGTTGGAAGCACTGTTCTTGATACTGATATCAGGAACTATCTTGCCACTGATATTCAGGTCCAGAATCCTGGAAGGAATGTTGCCAAGAAAGCTAGGAAAACTGCTTTTGCTTCGGATAGCTATACTTACACTGAACCTGTTCAGTACGATTACACGACAAAAGACGGAAAGTCCACTTATGGCACTGTCTATCGTTATTGGCATTACACCAAGAACTATGTCTTCTTAGAGGTTCCGGAAGCTTCTAAGACCCAGTATAAGGCCGATACCGGCAATGAATGGGGAAGCGATGATGAAACCAAAGACATTGTCGAGAATATCGGTTATGGTATCGCCAAAGACGGCAAGGTCCATGAAATCTCCTATGTTGCCGAAAAGGATTCCGTTGCTGCCCATGTCGAACTTGGTGATGTCTTACAGTCGCAGACCACTTCTGGTACTAAACAGGATGTCACTCTCAACTCTAGGACCGAATTTGCTCCGAGCGGATACATCTTCGATGGCGGACTCAGTGCTCTTCTTGATTCTACTGGTGCTCTCTATAGGTTATCCGATGAAGCTTCTACGTTCTGGAGCGGCGATAACACTCTGTATTACAACAACTACAGGTCTAGTTCGAACTGCTATGATTCCTTTGCCCTCTTCTTCTTCGGAATCACTGGTTCTCAGCTTGAACAGGCTTGGAAGCGTAATGATCTGACTTACTTCACTCTGGTCAATACGGAGACTGCCAGTGATGGTTCTGTTACTGCCTTTAATATCCAGCTCGATGCTAGGTATGTCAATGGTCAGTACTATCAGGGATCCAGGCTTGACTTCTCTCTGAAAGATATCGGAACTGCGAAGTCCACTTACGATACTCTCATCACTGCTGCCTTAGCTGCTTAATCTGTTTCGAAACTAAGAGAGGGAGGCTCTTAACCTCCCTCTTTTTCTCTTTCTCTGAGGTTTTTATTCAATGAATCGTGTTTTATATCGTGTCTTAGTCTATTCCTGCTTCGCTATGTTTATCGGCAGCATTGTCGGCCTTGTCTTTTCCAGGAAAAACGCATCGGATTTGAATAGCTGGGCGATTCTCTGTATCTGCTTGCTGATTCTCTCTATTGTTTCCTTAGTGATTGTCCAATGCCTGTATCGGATTGCTAAGAAGCCTTTTCCGAAAGGAAATCAGACGAAGATCTGTTCGAAATGCAAAGGCATCAATGACAAGGATGCTGAGTACTGCAAGTACTGCGGAAACCATTTCCGGAATTTCTGATTTTTCCTTGTTTAATTCACTTTGCTGTGGTATGCTTTTTAATGCTTAGCACGCTTGGTAACGTGCTTTTGCCGGATTAAGGGAGGAAACTGAAAATGAAGAAAGATATCCATCCGAAATATTACCGTTGCAAGGTTACCTGCAGGACCTGCGGAAACACCTTCGAAACTGGTTCCACTGAGCCGGAACTCAAGGTTGATACCTGCAACAAGTGCCATTCTTTCTATACTGGAAAGAGGACTTTCGCTGCTGATACTGGCCGTGTTGCCAAGTTCAACAAGAAGTTAGAGAAGACTGCAAAGTAGTCTCTTCCGAAAAGAAACTTTAGCCGCCAGATTCTGGTGGCTTTTTCTTTTCTGCTTTTTGTACCTTTTGAGAGAACTTGGTAAAATAGAAGCATGCTGACGAATGAACGGATTGGTTTCATCGAATTGGAGAAGAAAGCAGAACAGATGCTCTCTTTTCCGATGGGGCAGATGGATGAGCTTTGCCCGAGGATTCAACTGGATTTCATTCATCTTTCCAATGGGGATGCGGTTCCTCTTTCTGGTAAGAAAGGTGATTTTTTTGCTCCGCTTCTTGTACTCGATAAGGTGAATCAGGTCTATTATCCTGTTTTCTTCTTTCTGCCTGTCTTTTCAAGGAAAGACGGAGAACCCTATGTTTCTCTTTCCGATGAGAAACCAGAGAGGAACAATAGGGCAAAGGAGTTCCTGAGAAAAAGGAACCTGATTGAAAAAGGAAATGTTTCTTTTTCTTCTTTGGAAAGCTTTGTGAATACTCTGTCTGGTTTGATTGATTCTCTTAGGCTTGCAGACCGGGTATCGTTTGCTTTTTCTTATTCCTTCTTTTCAAAGGAAGCTCTTCTTTATCATTCGATTTATCCTTTTCTTCTTCTAGGACAGCCTCAGCAAAGGAAAGAGGATAAATACCGCGGACTTTTCCAGGAAGTGAAGGAAGAGGAAAAAGAAAAGGTCCTGAACCAAGAAAACGTCGGTTATTTTTCAAAGCAGGAACGTTCTCTTTTGCGGAGGGAACAGTATAAGGCAAGTGAAGTCTCCTATGATGAACAAGAGGTTGCGGATGATATTCTTTTCCGTGCTGTTTTATCTGCAAGGAAAAAGAACCACTCTGTTCTTCTCGTTGTTCCCGAAAAAGAAAGGGAAGGAAGGGATGCGTTTCTTTCCTGCCATCATCTTCAAAATGATGTTAGGGACCTGAATCATTTTTCTTTCCAGGATAAGAAAAGACTTCTGAAAGACAATAATGAGTCGTCTTTTTTCACAGATGGTTTTTCCTTGTGGGAACAGAGATTTGAGTCGTTTGAAAGCAAACGGCAGGACTGTTTTGTCTATCCTTCTTTCTTCCGCAGTGAGAAAAGGAAGGAGTTTTTATTTAAGAAAGATACTTTGGAATCTTTTTCTTATCCTATGGATGCCACTTCCTATTCATCCTCCGATGTAGAGAAAGACAATAAGGTCAGGGATGAAATCAAAGAAAGAGAATCTCTTCTTTCAGTCGATATACAAAGCCATCCTTTTTTTGGACTGGATAGTAATGGCGAAAAAGACAAATACCAGGATCTGCAGTCTCTTCTAAGTCAAAGGAAAGAAATCAGGAATCAGATCCTTTTGCTTATTCATACAAAGAGGAATTCGTACTATAAGCTTTTGAACACTTTTGACCAACTGACTGCAAGGTATGAAGAAAGGAAGTTTGTCGAACGATACGATGGTTTCTCTTTGCAGATGTTTTCTCTATCGGCTAATCAATCCCAACAGTATCCTTTGAGCAATCTCAAGAAGAGGTTCCAGGCGGTCTCTTCTATTAAGCTGATTGTAAAAGACTTCTTCGATGATTCGGTTTTCAGCAGCGATATCCTCAATAGGGTGAAAGAGGCGGAAAGCACCTCCTATTTTGAACGAAGAAAAGGAAGAAAGAGGATACGGAAATACCTGAAGAACAAAAAGAAACCGGATTATGATTCCTTGGTCAAAAGGCTTTCGAACTATTGGAAGAACTATTCTCTGCTCCAAAAAAACAGGCCGATGTATAGGAAGATCTATGGCGAGAATGTAGCAACGAGGAGCTATGTCACGGAGAGTGAGACTCGGAGGAACTATGTTCATGAATTCGAAGAAAGAGAAAAGAAGAATCCTTCTTTCTCTTTCAAGAATGAATTCATCTATCATCTCTATCAGGACGGAGATTATCGGAGAGAATTTCTCTTAATAGTTCATTCTCTTGAAAAACTGACACAAGAATTCCTCGATTTGTCCAAAGAATACCGCTTTTTCTTTCCCCAGGAAGAAAGGGATTGCTTTCCTTTACAGGAATGCAGTCGATTGATTGAGAAGCGAAGGCAGGGGAGCTATGACGACTTTTCGGATTTTTCTTTCTTCCACAAAGAAAGGATGTCCGCTTCCTATCTAAGGCAGAAGACAAGGAAAGAACAATACATTCTGATGCATCGTCCTTTGCTTCATTTCAAGGAAGAGTTCTTCCATTCCATATATCTTTCCCTTTATCAGGCCGGAAAAGAGAGATTCACTCCCTATCAGAAAGATTACAGTCTCCTATTGTCAGAGAGGACAGACCAAGCAAAGAAAGGCAACGAAGAAGAGGATTCTTATCTCCTTTCCCTTTTACATGAAAATCAAAGGAACAACCAAAAAGAAGTACGGTACAGGGATAGGAAGATGGGACTCGTCTCTAGTAAAGTCGAAACCCTTTTAACGGATGTGCAAGGAAATCCTCTGTTTTCTTTGTTCTCCAAGCGTTATCCGATTTGTCTTGCCTCTCCCCTAGATTTATCTTTAAGGGAGGACAACTGTTTTGATGAAGTCATCTTGTTGAACTCAAAGTTTAGGAAAGATGTATCCCTGATCAACGGAATCCGTGTCGGAAAAAGCGTTCTGCTTCTTTCTCCTGTTTCTCTTTTGGATAATCGGATCCAAGGGCTCCATTACACTTATCTTAGCAATGATGGTATTTACAGAAAAGTCATCGATTTCCAGAAAATACCGGAGAACCTGCTGGACTTATTCAAAAACAACCAGAAAAAGTACGATTATATTTTGGACACTTCGGATTCCCGTTATCCCTATAGGATAAAAAAACAAGGATGGGAAGACCTTGGTCTTTTCCCATCCTTGTTATTACCTCAGCCGGAAGACAGACAAGGAAGGAACGAGCTTAACCGCTACCTGAATCGTCAGCTTGGTTTCTCTCTTTTCTATTTCCATATCGAAGATGCTCTCTTCGATACCGATAGCTTTTTTGATTGTCTGTTTGGATCCTATTCCAAGTTTGCAAAATAAACTATCGTGTCGTTCTTTAAATCGGTTAATTTAGCTTCTTCATACTTCAACGGATTCAGGCTTGTGAAGAAGAATTGATCCTTACCCCCGTCTCCGAAATGATCAATAGGTTCATATTCGTCGCATTTCTTTGGAAATCCTTTTTGGACTAGATTTGTTCCGTAAGCATAATCTTCTGAGAAACGATAGTCGACATTACTATGAATCCGCACAAAAGAATCATTGCTGTAATCCACGTAAATCTGGAAATAATAGACATTGGCTGTGTTCTCTGCTGTTTCCGTGATTGCGGTATTATTACTGCTAATGCTTGCTTCTGGTGCTAAGTTTGCAAAATAGATTACCCTATCTTGCTCTAGGGAACTCAGCTTATCTTCTTTATAGGACATGGAATTCAAGTCGGTAAAGAATACCTGCTTACAGTCCCTTTTCGTGTAGAGCTCTTTCGGTCTGAAATCACAGCAGATATCCGATGGCAGATTTTCTGTTTTCAGATTCGTTCCATAGGGGTAGGAAAGCTCAAAGCAGTAATCTATATCATTGTTAATCCGTTTCCTGTTCTTATCCACATAGACCTGGAAATAATAGATGGAAACTGTACCTTCTGCCTTTTCTTCTTTTTTTGTGGCTTCCATATCAGATGTAGGCCGATGGCAAGTACATGAAAGATGAGAGGACTCGTCTTCTGTCCTCTTGCTTTGAGCTGTAATTGGTGCTTTGCTGCATCCTAGAAGTGCAATAGAAGAGAGAACAATAACTAATAATAGTTTCTTCATTTTTGTTTTCCTCCTAACAGTACAATGCATTGTTTGGAAATACCTTAGCATTTGATAAAAAGTAATATCTAATATTTTCCGAACACAAAAATATTTTCTAGAATGAGCAAAAATGAGAAAAAAGACCAAAGCCATGGGAAATCACATGTCTAATGTTAAAAAAAACAACAGAAAGGTAAGCGGTTACAGAAGGGACGATTTAAAAAGCCTGATGCTTTTAATGACATCAGGCTTTAATTGTTACTTTGCTTCAGCGACCCAAAGGCCGTGGAGGTTGCAGTATTCGTAGACTTTTTCGAGCTTTTCGCCTTCTGCTAAGACAAAGTCTGCTTTCGGCTCGCCAGTTGGATTAAGCTGTTTCCTTTCGGCTTTCTGATCCGTGACAATAGCGATGAAAGCAATATGATGTGCTTCAGTCATCGGATGGAGCGTAGAACCGACTTCGACATGGACCTTGTTTTCGCTGATGGTGAAGACAGGAACATGTTTTTCCTTGGCGGCATCAGTTGTGTTGGCAATGAGTTCAATCTCATTGTCATCGTTTATGCCTAATAGGGATAAGGTTACCTTTCCTGTTTCTTTGTTTTTGTAGAATTTGACATCCATAGATCTATCTCCTTTCTGCTATGGCTTAATGGAAATACTCCCGTGCATCGAGCTCGTATTTCTTTTTGCATGCCTTGATGATATCAAAGATATTCCATAAGACACCGATTCCGATGCAAGTGTAGAGGAATTTGACTAACGCGAACTTCCAAGCATTCTTGAAGCTCTTTGCATAATAGAATTTATCAATGCCGAGCCATCCTAAGAAAACGAGGATGACAATTAGCCAAGCATCTACTTTTTCTTCTTTGATTCCATATTCTTCATTCATTTTGTTTATGTCCTTGTATTTACAAACTTATTATAACCGATTTTTCTATTCAGTTATAGAAGAATGCTTGATTCTAAGATTAAATGAATTATATGCAAAAGATTTGTTCTGTTTGATTTTGACTTCTTTTTCAAAACTTGATGAAAAATCAGCTCTGTGTCTTTGCCAAATTGTTTAAAAGCTATATAATAAAAAACGGGAAGCAAAATCATGGTTAAGATATTTGTTACAGATCCAAATCAGAAAGAATTCGCTGCGAACACCTATGTCCTTGGAAAAATCGGTGGCCCCTGTGTCATCGTGGATTTAGGTTCTACGGATAAGGACATTCCGGACTATATTGATTCCCACTATGAAAAAGTAGCTGGTATTCTTCTCACACATGCACACTTCGATCATATCCGGGGAATTCCAAAACTTCTGAATTACTATAAGAAAAAGTACGATATTCCTGTCTATAGGAGCGAAGAGGATATCCCTCTGCTTTCTGATCCGAGGAAGAATGGATGTGGAAGGACAAGAGAGAACATTACAAGGAATCTAAATCCGATACCTGTACATGATGGTGAAACCCTGAAAATCGGAAAATATTCCTGCAAGGTAATCGCTACTCCGTTCCATACAGAGGGTTCGCTCTGTTATCTCTTCGAAGATGACAATGCACTGTTCACAGGAGATACTTTATTTGCAGGCTCGGTCGGACGAAGTGATTTGTCGACAAGTGACCCAGCAAAGAGGAATTCATCCCTTGAAAAGCTTCTATCTCTGAAGTCAACATTAGTCATTTACCCTGGCCATGGCCCTAGGACCAATCTAGGAAGAGAGAAGAGCAGCAATCCGTTCCTTCTTGCACTCGAAAAATAGAAAAATGAAAGCCTGCCTCTTCTAATGGGGCAGGCTTTTTTAAAACAGAAAAGGCTGTCTTCCGACAGCCCTTTTGATTCGTGGGTTAATTTCCTTCTTTGGAATCAATCAAATCGGTAAGGAACTTCACTTCGTCTTCCTTCTTGAGACGGGGGAAGAGAGGGGAGGTTTCATTGAGAACGGTATTCCCAAGCTTTCCGATTTCATTTACGGAGGCAAGAGTGCGAAGCTCTTCAGGAACGTTTTCCTGATCTAAGGCAGACTTTGTCTTATTCGGCCTTGCAGGAGAAAGGAGAATTGAACCGATACGGATGATTTCTGCTGCGCAGTAGAGGGACTCGGCAAGAAGCTCTGTATTTCCCTTCTTAGCCTGAGACCAAGGAGCAATATCATCGAAATACTTATTACCGAGGGCAATCAATTCCATTGCTTTTGCAATACCACTAGTGATTTCAAGGTTTTCCCTGTAGATGTTGTACTGGTTAACCTTTTCTTTCACATCGGCATAAACCTTCTTTGTAAGGTCAGACTGTGGTTCTTTGTACTCCGGAATAACACCATTGAAGTATTTCTTGATCATTGATAAGGCACGGTTGACCAAGTTACCATAGGTGTTGGCAAGATCCGCATTCCTACGATCAACGAATTGCAGAGGCGTGAACCTTCCGTCTTTTCCAAATTCGATTTCACGGACCATGTAATAACGTAAGGCATCGACACCATAGCGTTCAATCAGCGGATACGGGCTCGGAGCATTGCCTAAGGATTTGGAAAGCTTGACTCCGGAACGGGTCAGAAGAAGACCATGGACAATGACTTTATCCGGTTCACGGAGGTTAAGTGCTTTAAGCAAAATCGGCCAGTAAATCGTGTGGAAACGGGTGATATCACGTCCAACCAAATGGACAATTTCGCAGTCATCTCCCCAGAAAGTGTTGAAAAGATGAGCATCTTCGGTCTTGTATCCTAAAGCAGAGATATAGTTGAGAAGTGCATCAATCCAGACATAGATGACGTGCTTCGGATCTTCTTTGGTCGGAATACCCCAGCTGAAGGAAGTACGGGTGATGCAAAGGTCTTCAAGTCCCGGCTTGATGAAGGTATTGACCCTTTCGTTGATTTTGTCCTGTGCACAGAAATCTGGATGGGTCTGGTAGAATTCAAGAAGCCATGGAACGAATTTCTTTACATTGAGGAAGTAGGCTTTTTCAGAGTCCCTGTGGACTGGACGATGGCAATCCGGGCAGAAGTGATTTCCTTTTTCATCGACGACAACCTGACTATCAGACCAGAAGGTCTCATCTGGAGTGCAATACCAACCTTTGTATTCGCCAAGGTAGATATCCCCTTTTTCTAAGAGTTCTGTAAAGACTTTCTGAACAAGTTCAGTATGGTAGGAATCGGTTGTACGGACATACCAGTCATAGGAGATATCCAGTGCTTTCCAGACATCCTTGAAGGACTGGGCGATTTTATCTACGTATGCTTTGGGTTCCAGTCCTGCAGCTTCTGCCTTTTGTTGGATTTTCTGTCCGTGCTCATCAGATCCTGTCCTGAAACGGACATTGTAGCCGGCTAAACGTTTGTAACGGGCAATGGTATCCGCGCAGACGCAGCAATAAGTGTGTCCGATATGAATGTTTCCGGAAGCGTAGTAGATCGGAGTTGTGATATAAAAGTTCGTTTTCTTTTCCATAGTGAAGATAATCCTCCTAAAGTCAATTCTTGTATATTATAAGGCAAAACAGAGCAAAATTCCGATAAGATAGGGGGATACCGGTTTCTTTTTCTAGAATATACTTGAAATGAGTAATTTCAAGATTGTTTTCAGAAAGAGATAGTGACATTCAGAACACGCTTGAACAGATTTTCCGGTGGATTTTCGATCCTTTTTGGCTATAATAGACTAGTTATGAACATCCTGTTTTTTTTAATTCCAAAAAGTCAGGTTGCTTACGCCGATGCTGATTCGTCGATCCGCCAGGTCGTCGAGAAGCTTTCCTACCACCATTACACCGCCATCCCCCTATTGTCTAAGGACGGAAAATACGTTCGCACAATATCGGAAGGCGATATTTTTTGGTTCATCAAGAACGAAAGAGACTGGAATTACAAGAATGCGGAAGAAAGTCTGATATCTTCTGTCCCCTGTCGGAGAAGAATCGAATCAATTCGTTTCGATGCGGACAGGAATGATCTTCTTCATCTTGCAATCAACCAGAACTTTGTTCCGGTTCTGGATGAAAAAGGAATCTTCATGGGAATCATTACCCGAAAAAGCATCATTCTCTATTTTGCTGAAAACAATAAAAATACAGAAAAGAAAGGATAGGCATTCGATATGGAAAAGTACATTTTCGTTACAGGCGGCGTCATTTCTGGATTAGGAAAGGGAATCACTGCCGCAAGTCTTGGCCGTTTGCTCAAAGCCCGTGGCTATAAGGTTACCAGGCAGAAATTTGATCCGTATCTGAACGTTGACCCTGGAACAAGGTCTCCAATCCAGCATGGTGAGGTTTTCGTAACCGATGACGGCACTGAGACCGATCTTGATCTTGGACATTATGAACGTTTTATCGATGAAAAGCTCGATAAGCATTCCAATGTCACAACTGGCAAAATCTATGAAACCGTTCTTGCCAAGGAGCGTCATGGTGATTACGGAGGAGGCACTGTTCAAGTCATTCCTCATGTCACGAATGAAATCAAATCCCGTTTCCATCGTAATTTCAAGACTGATGAAACTGGAATTACGATTGTTGAAATCGGTGGTACGATTGGCGATATTGAATCCCAGCCTTTCTTTGAAGCCATCCGCCAGTTCCGTCATGAAATCGGCGGTGAGAATGTCTGCATCGTCATGGTTTCTCTGATTCCGTATCTCCATGCCAGCGATGAACTTAAGACAAAGCCGACTCAGATGGCGGTTAAGACACTTCAGTCTATGGGACTTCAGCCGGACATCATTGTCTGCCGTAGTGAATATGAAATCCCGGACAATGTGATTGATAAGCTTTCCCTTTTCTGCAATGTTCCACCGTCTCATGTCCTTCCGAACCTCAATGTCGAGAGTGTTTATGAACTTCCTCTTGTCTTAGAGAAAGAGCATCTTGCCCAAGCTGTCTGTGAGACTCTTCATATTCCTGCACCGGAGCCGAATCTTTCTGGATGGGAAGCAATGGTCGAGAAGGTCAAGTCTTCGAAAGAGAAAATTAAGATTACGATGGTCGGCAAATACAGGGCTCTTCATGATGCCTATATCTCCGTCAATGAGGCTTTAAAAGCTGCTGGCTGGTTCTATAACAAGAAAGTCGAAATCAATTGGGTTGAATCGGAAGAAGTCACACCAGAAACTGTGGAATCCATTCTTAAGGATTCTGATGGTCTTTTGGTTCCTGGCGGATTCGGCTCCCGCGGTATTCCTGGAAGGCTTGAAGCCATCAAGTATGCCCGTGAACATAAGATGCCGTTCTTAGGAATCTGCCTTGGAAGGCAGACTGCGATTATCGAGTTTGCACGGGATGTCTTGCATTTCAGTGATGCCAATTCGACGGAGTTCGATGCTTCGACCAGGCATCCGGTGATTGCATTGAGGCCAGAACAGAATTCTGTTAAGAACTTAGGCGGAACGAGGCGTCTTGGTGCTTATCCGTGTCATCTTGATTCGAATTCTAAATCCTATCAGCTCTACGGAACTGAGAACATTTCCGAACGTCACCGTCATCGTTATGAAGTCAATAACGATTATCGTGAGGCCTTCAGGAGAGCTGGACTTGTTCCGGTTGGATTCTCTCCGGATCAGCATATTGTCGAAAGGATTGAAATCCCGTCTCATCCTTTCTTCGTTGCTACTCAGGCTCATCCGGAATTTAAATCTCGTCCGGACCATCCACATCCGCTCTTCAAGGGATTGATTGCTGCTGCAATCGAATACAAGAAGTCTAAATAAAAAAACAGGGCTGTCCTAATTAGGGCAGCCCTATTTGGTTGTACTATGCGAAGACTTTTTAAATTATCCTGTTTTTTTCCTGGATGTTTTTCAAGTGTTCTTCTTTTGTGATTCCGTAGTGATTCAGAATATCTTCAAATTGATTATAGACTCTCTCGACATATTGCCTGCTATACGGAGCTTCTTCGGTCCGTTTCCGGATAAATTGATTGGCAGATTCAGTAGTAAATAAGCGATTGTTTTTTACATCGAGTGTGACACTGCCGGAAAATACTACCCTTGAGATCCTTTTCGGTGGATTGGATTGAAACCTATGCATCAGATGCTGGATATGTTTTTCGTTTTGTAAAATTGGATTTTTGACTTTCTTTTGCTGGTCCCTGTTTGGTTTAATCTGCATCCAGGTTTCTTCGTTTGGATTCCCTTTTATGATTCCACTCCAATTCTTTGTCTCGATAACAAAGATGCCACCACGAGTAATAACGATATGATCTATCTCACTAGAGTATCCACGGCTGTCACAGAAACAAAAAGAATTGAAAAGCCCGCCATCGTAGTCTTTGCAAATTCTTTCACACATCGAGGAGACAATCTTTTCCCCTTCTTCACCGGCAAGTTCTCTTTTGAGTTCTTCTTTTTTGTGTGAAAGAGGAAGCTCTTCTTCTCCTTCTTCTCTTCCTTTTTTTCGGATTAGGAGGATTAAGCCGACGATGATGGCTGCAATGAATAAGATAAACAAAACGGCAATTCCTAAGACAAGAAAAGCATCATTCATTTGAACCTCCTGTTTATAAAGAAAATGCCTCCCTTTTTGAGGGAGGCATAAATTCTATTGCTTAAGACTAAGCGTTTTCGCCCTGGTTGATGACACCATAGGTGAGGAAGGATAAGACACGGTCATAGGTGAGATTATCCTTGCCGACGAAGATGAGCTTATCGCCAGCATGGAGAACAAAATCCGGACCGACAGACTGTTTGGTGATGTTGTCGGATCCGACAACAGCAACAATCGTTGCTTCGGTGTAGTTCCAGAAATAGACTTCGCCGACGGTCTTGCCGTTGATCCAGCTGTTTTGCGGAATCTCGACACTGGAGAACTTGACTGCTTCAGTGGTCTGGAAGGTGAAAGAGTCTTTCCTGTCATCGATAGCTTCGTTGATTTTTGCCTGAAGGTCTTTCTGTTCGATTAAGAGTTTTTCGAGGTTTGCGTATTTGTCCTTAATCTGGGTTTCGGCTTTCCATTTGTTAGCGAATTCCTGAGCATGTAAGACCGAATCGACAAAGACACCGACACCACGCTTCGAAGAGACGACTTTTTCCTTTTCAAGGATGTTAAGTGCCTTGCGGACAGTCTCCGGAGAGACGCCATAGGCAGCACCTAAGATGGAGCGTCCTTTTAAGAGTGTTCCTTCCGGATATTCACCGGTAAGAATCTTTCCGCAGACGTCCTGTGCAATCTTAATGTAACGGGGAGTAGATCTTTCTTTAGCCATACAATAGTTTCCTCCAAAACTTGTACGACAATTATAATTGAGAATTTCAGGAAAAACAATCAGAGAAACGAAAAAATACTTGTTCCGACTTTGCTTTTTTTATAGGTTGCTTATTAAAAATGCCGAAAACAAAGGGCTTTTTCACTCTTTTTCTTTTTTCTCTTTTTTATTATCTTTCCTGCTTTGCTGTTTTCTTCTTCCTAAAATCCTGTATTGCTTTCTTTTGCCTTTGCTGATGTTGTAAAAAAACGTTCTTTATTAGATAATATAATGCTGTAGTTCTTAGGACTACTGAATTTAGAAGGTAATAACATGGGTAACAAGAATAATATCAATTCTCAGAATGTCAAAGCCAAGAAGAAAGCAAAAGTTCCTTTTGTAACGATTGTTAAGTCTCTTTATTCCAACCAAGCGGCTATTGAAAGCCGTAAAAGGCCATGGTATTGGTTTTTGATTATTACTATCTTATCTGTCTTCCTTGTCTGGATCCCGATGCTGACATCCGGATACAAATCGAATGCTGCCGGTGCACTCGCTGCCACTTCTAATTACGAAGTCACCAAAGCATTGAAGCATGTCATCAGCGAAGAAGACTATTTCAAGTCCATCAAGGTTGCTGAAAACAGCGACGGAAAGCTTGTTTTGGATAGGGATTCCCTTTCTGGATACGGAGCCTCTTCCCCGGAAGCAACCTGGAATACTGAATATTGTCTTCAGAACAATATCAAGCCTCTGTTCCGCGGAAACTACAACGATTCTTCGGATCATGATGCCAGTGCCTATATCAAGACTTTCACGAATAAAAGCTACGAGTATTATTTCGATTGTATCGGCGTTAAGAATACCGGCAACAGGAATAAACCAAGTGTTTCCCAGAGTTCTGCCTCTACTACTGTCGAATACGAAACCGAGCAGACGACTTTCCTAGAAGCTTACTACTTCCCGAAACTCAATTCCTCGGAAGCTGACTATGCTTCTTATCTCAATAATTTTATTTCTTCTGTCATCCTTGACAGGGACAAAGATGGAAAGCTCGGTCGTTATCCGCATTCTTTCCTGCTTCTCGGCCAGGATTTCAGGAATGTCGGATTCTTCGGACTTCAGACTACGAAATCTGTTACGAAGAGGTCGGCTACTTACCAGGGAAATGTCTCGGATGGCTTAGAAGGCATCAACGCAAAGAGCGGAGATACTTTCTATTCTGTCATCAGCAAAGACTACAAGACGATTGATGATATCTATGAGAAAGGCTTCATTGGCTTTGCCCATGCTTCTGGACGCAATGCGACGATTCAGGCAACCTGGCTTAATATTGCCATTGCTTCCGGTATTGTCGGAGGTCTTATCCTTCTTGGCGCTCTCATTCTCTTCTTAATGCATCGTCGTAAGATTTCCGTTTATCGTGATACGAATTTCTATCATGCGCTTAAGGAGTCTGCTGCTAGGACGTTTACCCCCTCTCTTATCGCAAGGATCCTTGGATTCAGGTCTTCTCAGTATAGGTACAGGATCCTGATTGCCGGTGTCTTAAGGCGTATTGTTTTCGCTAATAATAAAATCTGCCCTCCGAGGAACACTCAATCCGACAATAAACCGTTATATCAGGCACGCGACTAATCCTATCTTTTATTCCTCTTTTTCGTCGCTCCCCTGAGGAAAGGAAGACGAAACACCAATATGAATCAGGCTATTTTCAGTAAGTTCAAAGAATCCTTAAGGGCTATTTTCCCGAGGATTATCTTAATTCTTGTTTTTGGTCTTTCAATTCCCGGTTTTTCCTTTGAAGGAGCAAACGGAGGTAAATTCGGTCCTGTTACCTTGTCTCTCATCCTATCTTCCGTTCCGCTCATTCTTGGAACAACCTTCTTTTCCTTAGGTGTTGATAAATCTATCGCTAAGATCGGTGAGGTCGTCGGAACTACTCTGACCAAGCGGAAGAGCTTAGTCATGCTTTTGGTTGTTGCCTTATTGATGGGCTTCCTTGCTACAAGGGCTGAACCAGATCTCTCTGTCTTGGCTAGCCGTATTTCCCCTAACGGACCTTCTTGGCCCTTGATTAGGATTTCTGCAGCTGGCGTTGGCATTTTCCTTCTTATCGGAATCCTTCGTATTGTCTATGACAAGAGCAGGAAATACTGGCTTTCCATTGGTTACGGACTTGTCTTCCTCTTAGGATGCATGGCAAATAAGTCTTTCTTTACTCTTTGCTTTGATTCCGGAGGAAGGACCACTGGTGTCGTGACGGTTCCTTTTATCATTTCTAGGGGTGTTGGGGTTGCAAATACTCTTGGCGGAGAAAAGGCAGAGGATGATTCTTTTGGCTTCTCGGGCCTATGTTCTCTAGGAACGGTCTTAGCTTGCAGGATTTTCTCCTTGTTAAGGCAGGACAAAGGAATTCTTTCGATTCAGGATGTCTTAGCGAAGAAGAGGAATCTTGTTAATGGTACGGATTCTATCAGGCATACGATTCCTACCTACTTAGACAGGGGAAAACTCTATCTTGCAAACTTCCTGGAATCGAGGAAGAACGTTATCATTTCAATGCTTCCGATTATGGCATTCTTTGTCATTTTCAATTTTTATGCCAAGATCAAAGGAAAGGCGTTAGGTTCCGTTGTCATCGGCTTTGCCTATGACTTTATCGGATTAGTTCTATTCTTCTTAGGTGCAGAATCCGGACTTAGGCCTGCCGCTGTTCAGCTTGGCAAGTACTTCGCCTCTTCACCGAATCAGCTCTGGCTCTTCTTGATCAGGGGCGGACTGAGCGGATTCATTGCCAGGCTTGCTGAGCCTGCGGTCCATGTCTTGGCTGAGAATGTCAGCGAAGTCAGCCGAGGCGCTATTTCCCATCGGACCATTTATCTTGCCTTGTGTGCAGCGACTGCTGGTGCAATCCTGATTAATATTATTCGTGTCCACTTCTCAATTTCCTTTGTGGTTGTGATTGCTGTTCTTTACCTGATTGCTCTTGCTCTTTCCTTCCTTACTCCTGAGATCTATGTCGGTATTTCCATCGATGCTGCCGGTGTTGCAACTGGTACTATGGCAAGCTGCTTCTTCAGGCCTAGGTTTATCGGATATACGGCCTATCTTTATCAGAACGAAACGAACTTTGGACAATTGGTCAGGGAAAACGGATTCGGTGTTGTCGGCATTATGGCGACCAGGCCGATTATCGCTGTTGAACTGGTTGGTATCTTTGCTAAGAGGAAGCAGAAGTATCTCTATGCCAAGGCTCTCAAGACAATCGGCGAAGAAGACGATGGACAGATTGTCCATATCTCTTGGGAGAGGAAAAAGGAGGCCGCGAAATGATTTTCAAAATTAAGAAGAAAACCATCGCTAAGAAAAAAGAGGCCGGAGAGATTCCTTTCGAAAAACAGAATGCAGTTGCTCCGCTGGTTCTCTTTTTCACGGTAATCGGGCGGAACCAGGCAAATTATTTTGTAGATGCCTATAACAAAGCAGGAGCCTCCAGGAGTCTTGTTCTCTTCGCTCATTCGATGCCACCTCAGGAAGTCAGGAATATCCTTGGGGCAGATAACAGGAAGAAGGAAATCGTCAGGACTATCTGCCGATATGACCAGATCGAGAAGAGGAAGAAGATTGCTTTGGATCGCTTCAAGATCTCACAGGCTGCCAAAGGCGTTGCCTTCGCGGCACCGATTGATTCGGTCAGTTCTCTTGCCGTTTATAAATTCTTATCCGATTATAATCATGTCAGGGAGAAGGAAAATGGAAACCCAGAAAAATAAAGAACTTGTTCTCGCTATCGTCAACAAAGGAAATACGGATTTAGTCAGGGAAGCTGCCAGAAAAGCAGGATCAAGAGGCGGGACCATCACAGGCGCTCGCGGAACTGCCAATCCTAAGCTTGTCGAGGCTTACGGAATCTCGATTCAGCCAGAGAAGGAAATTGTCTTTATTGTCGTGGACAGTGAAATCAAGGACAAGGTCAGGAAGCAGATCTATGAGGATGCTGGCCTTTCCACGAAAGGAAGGGGAATTATTCTCTCGCTTCCGATTATTGATTCTGTCGGACTTCTTCCATCGGAAGAAGAAAAAGAATAAGTAATCAAAAAGGCTGCTATTGGTGTAGGTAGCAGCCTTTTTCTATGCAAGAAATTAGTAGCAAAAAACGTCCAGTTGCCTGGACGTTTTGTTTCTGGTGGATCTTAAGGGACTCGAACCCTTGGCCCACTGATTAAGAGTCAGTTGCTCTACCGACTGAGCTAAAGATCCAAATAGCTATTTCTAGCGCTTGTTAATTATATTGCTTTGTATTTTCTAATGCAAGGAATTTTTTGTTTTCTCTATCAGAAACACCAAGAATCAGCTTTCTTTTACTGCTTTTTGATAGGAAGGAAGTTGTTCTATTCTTTCTTTTGAAACGGAGAGAGAACCTTCTTTGTTTGTCCTGCAGGGCATTTTTCTTAGTAGGGAGATGAATTCTTTTGGAAGCTTTGAGTCTGCAAAGGAAAGGTATTCTTCTGGAATCTCTTTGTAGTATGCGGATGCGATTGCAAGACTCCTAGCGCCGATGGTATCGGCATCTCCTCCGATATAGCAGACACTATGCAGGCACTCTTGGAAACTGTTTGTCTGAAAGAAGCAAAACAATGCTTCTGGAACGCTTTCTTCTGCTTTGGCGGTATGAAAATAGGTTGCATGAAGAACATCAAAACGGAAGGAAAGAAAATCAGGATAATAGGAAAGAGCAAAGACTTTCCTTTGTTCTTTTCTGCACCCGTTTAATGCAAGGTAGATTAAATCTGCGATGAGACAGCCTGCCTTGATTCCTTCTCTGGAATCATGGGTCAAGGAAGTGATGGATAAAGCGAGTCTGTCACACTCTTCTAAAGAAGAGGAAAAATAACTGACTGGGGATATCCGCCTTCCGGCTCCGTTTCCGTAGGAATGATAAGATTCCCTATTGGGATGGTCTAGCCATTGCTGGAACTTGTTTCCGAATCCGCCTTTTTTAGGAGGATACTTTTTTGCAAAAGAACGCCTTGAGGAGGCAACGTCTGTTTTGGACTGTAGTGCCGATAGGACTGCAATTGTCCTAACCGTATCATCGGTGTAGTCCCTGTTCTCATATAAAAGAGGAGATTTAAGAGAAGGTGCTTTCTCGCTTGGCAGAGAGGAAAACTCATAGGCAGATCCATAAATGTCACCGATAACAGCACCATAAATCAGAAAAGAAGAGCTCATTTTTCCTTCTTTTCAGGAACTGCTTTTTTCTCTTTGAAGTTGAAGTCGAAAGCGTACCTGAGAGCCTTGATCCAGGAAACGGATCCTGCTGCATAGATGCCTAGCCTTAACCACATCGTCTTGCTCCTGGTACGGAAGTCGATACCAATCAAAGAGACAGCCCTGTTCGTATCTCCGGTTGGGATAAACGGCAGGACGAAAACGGCAAAATTGAAGACGATAAAGACAATAAAGAACCTCAATCCGCGATACCAGTGTTCCTTTAAGGGGACCATCGGAGAGAAGCAGTTGAAGGACATGGATAAGCCGACAACAGCCAGCGATAACACGTTGAATGTCGTAAACCTGAATTGGCTATTACTTGTCCTAACACCATTGGTATTCCATTCTAGTTCAAGGAAATTCCCAGAATAAGCGAGAATATAGTTAAGGCTAAGAACTACGACCCTTAAAATAGCTGCTGGTATAGCACGCTGGAGTGTGTTCCGTGTGAAGTGGCCGGTGATAACGCTTTCGTTCTTCTGAAGAGCTAAGAACAGGGAAGAGAGACCAATACAGACCGACTCGAGAATCAGCCTGTTCTTTGTCGTGAACGGATAATCAATGCCATGTCCGTTGTTGAGATAGGTGAATAAGACAATGATGGTGAAAATGATTGTGAACCTTGTCTTCCTTAAATACAAAGCACTGGAACGCTGGACGTTATTGACGGCACGGCGTCCTTCTCCGACAGCAGCTGGCCTAGAGGCAAAATTCGAATCCAGCAGAACCCTATGGGCAGCATTGCGGGCGGCAGACGATCCATTTGCCATAGCAACAGAACAATCTGCTGTTTTCCTAGCTAAGATGTCATTAACGCCATCGCCTGTCCTTCCGACAGTCTTGCCCTGCTTTTTAAGCGTTTGGATGATCAAGGCCTTCTGTTCTGGTGTCACACGCCCGAAGACAGTGTATTTATCCACAATTTGAGAAACTTCAATATCGGATAATCCTTCGAGGGAGACACATTTTTCAGCATTAGGAACTTTGCATTTTTTAGCAATTTCGCCAGCTGTCAGAGGATTATCACCAGAGATGATTTTGATGTCGACACCATTATCTGTAAACCACTTGATGGTTTCTGGTGCCTGTTCGCGAATATGATCTTCTAATGTAAAGACTGCAATCGGAGAGATTTTTCCTTTTACCCCGTCATCCCTGATCTGGCCATCGACTTTGCAGATCCTGACGACACGATAGCCTTCCTGCTGTTTCTTTTCGATGTAGGATGTCCTCGTCTTATCTCGTCCTTTGTAGAGATATTCGGGAGCACCGAGAATGAAGACACCAATATCCTTGAACTCAACAGCAGAATATTTGCGAGAAGAAGAGAACGGAAGCTTGTTGATACTTGTATAAGTGTTTTTTAATGGGAAACGCTGAGAAAGAGCAATAGAAGTTTGGTTGTTTTCCTGGAATGCACTTAAATAGGAACCGACAAGATCATCCCTGTTGTAGGTGCCGTCAATCAAAAGCCTTTCATCGACTTTCCTTGTACCATCGGTTAAGGTTCCTGTCTTATCAAGACAGAGCGTGTTGGCACGGGCGAGCCTTTCCACGGAATAGATGTCTTGGACCATCCTGTTCTTCTTGGAAAGATGGACAACGGAACTAGCTAAGGCAACGGAGACAAGGAGGTACCTTCCAGCTGGAATCCTTCCGACCATGCTTCCGGCAGTAGCGGAAATCGTGTTTCCGACTAGGTTCCAGGCATCTAATCCTTGATGGGAATTATTTAAGAACTGTGTGATGAATGTCAGGATTCCAAGCGGAATGATGATTAGGGAAATAACTTTAATAATAGAGTTCAAGGAGCGAAGAAGCTCGGATTTTGGCTTGTTCCTGATTTTTGCTTTGTTCTGTATGGAGGAGGCATAATTGTATTCACCGACTAGGATGGCTTGTGCTTTGCAAGATCCGGAAACAACAAAGGAGCCGGCAAAAATTTTGTCTCCGATTCGTTTCTTGATTGGAAGAGATTCACCAGTCAGCAAAGATTCGTTGACTTCGATTTTGCCATCCCTGACGATAGAGTCGGTCGGAACTTGGTCTCCGTTCTTGATTTCATAAATGTCATCCAGAACGAGGTCGTTTACATTGATTCCGGATTCTTTTCCGGACCGAATGACTTTGACGTTTTCACTGGAAATCAGTTTAAGCTTTGCAATAGTTTTCTTTGCTTTCAGCTCTTGGATAATACCGATTAAAGTGTTGACGATGGCAATGACTAGGAAGGTAAGTTCCTGCCAATGGCCGACAACAATTAAAGCAATCGCAATAGCGACAAGAAGCCTGTTGAAAAAAGTAAAGACGTTCTCACGGATTATCTGCCAGACTGTCTTGGAATTGTCTTTGACGCTATTGACAAGATGATGTGGATCATTGATCCGCTTCAGCACTTGCTCGTTGGTCAGACCCCTGTTTAAATCAGGATTGTAACGTTCTACTTCCTGCGGAATCTGCTTTACATCCAGACCCGGTTTGACTTCGGCTGGATTCTGACTTAGCTCATCCGAAAGCGGATTGAGCCTATCGATTTCGGTTGTCTCTTCTTTTTTCTTTGGCTTTTTTACTAACATTCGAATTTATCCTTTGGTTTTCCTGGCACCTGATGATGCTTCCGGCAACGTGCTTCATAGGATTCTTTTGCCCCGACCCTGATGACAGGATCGGTATAGTGAGCAGGAGATCCGTTTACTAAACGCTGTGTCCGCGTTGCTGCACAGCCACAGACTGTGCAGGCTGCAGTCAGCTTCGTTACGATTTCTGCTTGTGCTAAGAGCTTTGGCATTGGACCAAAGGGCTCTCCACGGAAATCCATGTCTAATCCTGCAACGATGACACGCCTTCCCCTGTTTGCAAAGTGATTGCAGAGGTCTGCTACATCTTCTCCGAAAAATTGAACTTCATCGATGGCAACTACCTGTGTGTCTTTTGTGACGGTTTTTGCGATATCATCGACTGTTTTTACGGCGTAGGCTTCCCATTTTGCACCATTGTGTGATGCAATAGCTGTCTTATCGTAGCGGTTATCGATGGCAGGTTTGAATGCCCTTATTTTCTGATTCGCATAGGATAAAGTTTTTACTCTTCGTATGAGCTCTTCGCTTTTCCCTGCAAACCTTGGTCCGCAGATAACTTCTATCCAGCCTTTTTGTAATTCTTGATACATGATGATGTGCCTCACACAATTACTAAAGTATATCATAGAACTAATCTTTAAGTGCCAAATGAAAAAACTCAAGATGACTAGTGTTATGTTTAAATAATGTGTATTGGAAAATTATAGTCTGTATTGCAGGAATATGATTTTGAACAGATAAAAAAGTTAAAAATAAGTTGATAATCAAAATTCTAATAGCTATAATAACGATAAATAGGAGAATTAATATGAGATATAAGTTTAGGAGTTTGTTATGTATTGTTGGGCTTTTTGATTTACCATGTTCTACAAAAAAAGATTATTATCAAGAGAACAAAGTATTTTTTAGCCAAGGTGTTAAAGAAATTCGAAATTACTATTCTGATTCTACTGATCAAAAAGCAGCCGAAAAATTTTTAAACGAGCCAAGCAATTCGGCAACTGCTGAATTTTCTAACGAGTCTACGGGATGGGTTACAATTCTTCACCAAAAAGACAAGGTCAATAACACGGCTATTGGATATATTATTGCAGATACCTATATCAGCTATTTTTCTCACGGATTGAATAAATTGTTTAGAATGGACCAACGTATCGAAATGGCATCTGGAAAAGTTGCTTCTAAAGCAGAATCTGGATATGATGCTCATTGGGTTGGAAATGATGCTCTTATTAAAACTACGATTGCACCCCATATTACGAATAATCATTATGGATCTTTTACTGCACCTTCTCCTAATTATTTATATGGATGGCCAAATAATGCCCCACAATATAAAACTATTACTTCTGGATTTGATTCAGGCCTTAGTTGGGGTAACACTCGAAAAACAGAAGGCTACGTGGGTTCAGACTCTTTTGGGGCAAAAGTTTCAGATTCGTTTACTTCCAGCTTTAATATCGGATTTAGCTATTCCGAAACATATCAGGAATCTTATCCTAGCTTAGATTCTGCTGAGCTATCGAAAGAAGAAGGACATAAAATTGTTCTTAATAATATTCGTGGAAGAAAGATTGAAGAGAAAACTATTTCTATTACCACTGGAATGCTTTTCGAATCTAAACGTGATAGCGAACTGGATGCTTTTTCTATTTATACTGATGTTACGACAGAAATAGTATTCAATGTTCAAGCATATCTGAACAAAAAAGCGATAACGTATAAGCAAACATTTGAACCGGATACTACAAGATCACTATGATCAAGATAGAAAATTTAAAACTTCATTTTGACTCTGCTTTTTATCTTACAGTAAATGAGCTATCTCTTTCTGACTCTGGATTATTTTTGATTGAGGGGAAAAACGGGTCTGGCAAGAGCACCTTTTTAGAAGTGCTAGCTGGGAGGATTAAACCGGAAAGCTTCTCTTTTGCTGTGGATGGGAAAACTCTTATGAACAAAGAGCTACTTCAGTTTCAGCAAACCCAGATTCACTTTGTTCATCAGAATTCACTTGTTTTTCCCGAACTTACTTGCTTAGAGAATGTCTTGCTTCCTTTCTATAATCCAGATAAAGATAAGGCCATGAAATGCCTGAAACGAGTTCAATTGGATAAACTTGCAAACCAAAAAGCAAGTCAACTTTCCTCGGGTGAAAAACAAAGACTTAGCTTCTGTCGCGTCCTTTATGAACATCGTCCGATTCTTTTGCTTGATGAAATTACCTCGAATTTGGACAGTGAAAGCACGAATATTATTGAAGATTGTATTCGAGAATTGGCTGCGACTTCTTTAATATTATTTGTAACACACGAGAATAGTACTTTATCTGACTATGCTGAATGTATCCTATTCGAAAATGGTCAAATTATTAAATCGCCTGCGTTTTTTAAAAGTGAAAACGAAGACAAAAAATCTGAATATAAAAGAAAAGGATGGATAAAAAAAGGATTTCTTCGAAATAGAGCGTATTTTCTTACTTTATCGATTCTCAGCGTAATTTTTCTTACTTGCGGAAGGATTTTAAACTCATTCAATGATATTCTTGGGTATTTAGGGAACAATCCTTACGGTCAAAGAATCCGGACGGACACCTACTTAGAATATTCTCGTGTGTTTTTTTATGCTTGGCAAGACAAACATGATGATGAAAAACCGGAACTAATTCCCAACGAGTATTTCTTTGCTTATAACAGCGATATCTCTTGCTCGAATCCAGATATTGGATCCAGTTCCAGTACAATTGCTTATAGGCCAATGGACTGCTCGTTCCAAGATTATAATATTTCATTAGCTGTAGCAGATAACGCGCCACTTGGACGTTTGCCGGAAAACGAAAATGAGGTTCTGGTTTCTGATTATACTTATTATTATTATAAAAAACAGGAACCAGAGCTTTCAAAGGAAGATTTATTTGGAAAAATTCAAAATGATTTTCAGAAGAATGTTCGTATGTATAACTTGAAAGTCGTTGGGATCTACAAGGGATTGGAACTTAATGAACTTGATACTACCGCAATCAATTATATTCAGAACGGATACTCTCTAAATGGACAAGCGAGACTCTTCTATTTCTTCAGGCAGGATACTAGGATTAGCGTCAAAGATCCTTTGGTGGAAAAAGATGCTACCAGCGGGACATATTTCCTATTGAACACGGAACGGAACCGTGCCTTTAGGAAAAAACATAGGGATCAGGTGAAGGTGAGATCTATAGCTGAAGGTAATGATTTTTCCGGATTTGTTTTGCCTGTTGATAAGGATGGATACCCATCATTTAACAAATTCAGTACAATGGGGGATATCTCTATTTTTGGTGTTCCATTGATGTCTTTTGGCCTGGCAGTTGCATTGATAAGGAGGATTTCTTTTGTCTTCCGGAACAAGAGAAAATATCTTCTCCTTCGTAGTAGGGGCTATAAGGAAAAATCTTTGATTCAAGAAGATGTCTTTCTTCATCTTTCTAGTTATTTATTTATTGTTTTATCTTCTTTTGCGATTTCTGAAATTGTTCTTGCGATAATTAATAAAGGGTTTGCATCCCACATTTCAACTCCAATGAATAGGTATTACTTTTCTCATTCTTATCTTCCGTTTTGGATTTGTATTGCAGCAGCTTTCCTTCTTACTATTGTATTTTTTGTGCTAGACCGTTTTGTTTTGGTTAAAATAAACGTGTCGAAAGAAATAAATCAATTAAAGACCAAATGAAAGTCAAAGATATTTCAAAGTCATTCGGAAACAGAATTCTTTTTTCTTCCTTATCTTTTTCCTTTTCCAGAGGACTACTTATTCTTAAAGGAAAATCTGGATGCGGTAAGACCACATTAAGGAAAATCAGGAGGGGAAAGGAAAAGCCGACAAAAGGTGCAGTGATTCCTTTTTCGTCTTTTTCCTATTGTGGAAGGGATGATTCTCTGTTTTCTGTTTTTTCGTTAAAGAAGAATCTTTCAATCTTTAATAAGGATTATGATAAAGAAAAACTGAACAGTCTTCTTTCTTCATTTTCCTTTGAACCTTATTTTGACACACCTCTTCTTTCTCTTTCTGGGGGAGAGAGACAAAAAGCGGAAATTATCTTCTGCTTATTAAAAAATGCCGACTGTTATTACTTTGATGAGCCTTTTTCTTCTTTGGATAAGAAATCCAAAGAGATTCTCCTAAACTATATTGAGGATCTTAGAAAAGAAAAAGCAGTTGTTTTGATTAATCATGACTCTTCTCTTGAGATTGTCCCAGATAGGGTGATTGCTTTTTCAGACGATGGAAATATCCAAATTGATGGGAAACAATCGGATTCTGGAACAAATCAGGTTACTGAGAGTATCTGCTCGGTTCATTTTCACGCTGTCCTTTCCCATCTCGTTAAGAAAAACGGAAGCCTGTTTTTTATTAAAACTTTGTTTCTCTCTTTAGCTTGTATTTTCTTTGCCTTGGCTCTGTCTTTTACAGATTGTAATTCAGAGGTGGAACGAAACCGGATTTCTATGGATTCCAATCCCTATTCCTCTTTCCGGCTCTCTAGGAAAGAAGATCACTATCTTTCGTGTGAAAGGGAAGATAAGATTCAAAACTCTCCTTCTTATCATAAGCTTAGGAAAGGAACAAGGGGAAATAATCAGTATCTGTTCTTGTCCTCTTCTTTCGTTTCAGATAATGAGATTCTTTTCTTTGCTCAAGAAGAAAACAAGGATTCTGCATTTACAAAATACTCTGTTCTTGAATACGATGAAAAACCTGTTTCATTCCGTAAAATCACGGAAGAAGATCCTTCTTATCAGGAAAGGATGTCCATCCAGGAAACAGCACGTGTTATAAAAAATATTGAACAAGACAGCAATTGCACGACTCTGCTTTCCCTGTCACTTCCTTTTTTCAATCAAATACTGGAGCAAGGGTTGGAGCTTCTGTATTTTGTTGATGGAAATAGCTGGAGAACTTTCAATCCTTTGGTTACCCTGGACTATGCATTGAGTTCTTCTTTGATTCAAAGGAAAATCAGCTCTGTATCTTCCTTTCAGAAGAATATTGTTTTAGATACAGAACATCCAGATATTCTTTCTTTTCCCGTTGTAAAAAAAGGAAGGGACGTCAGGATTCCAGACTATGGGAAAAAGCAAACAACAGAGGAGGGCACTGGTCAGTATGGAAAAGTAGGCATTCGGCTTTACCAAGACATCCTTCTACATCAAGGAAAAGAAAACGATAACCATTTGCTTTCTTTTGTCTTATCGAAGGAAGACTATTCCAGAGTTAACGAAAGCGCATTAGAACCACTTGATATCATTGAAGACTATTCTTATTTAGGCATAGACCAAAGGGTATTCTTCTATTTTGCTTTTGGTGTTTGCCTGCTCGGATATATTCTTCTCTTTATCTTCTCTTATCCGAAAGAAAAAGCTTATATCAAGGAACGCAATAATGTTCTTTTCTATCAAAATTGCAGAAACAGAAGAATATATTCCTTCCTTCAGGCTCTGCTTCCTATTTTGCCTGCTTTTCTTGGATCTGCTATTCTGTATTTTTCTTGGTTTACGAAGCTATCGAATCAATTCATCTTCTTGAAAAGATTTCAGGGAACAAGCGCGATGGAAGCCTTCGGAGCAGACTATGCTAGTGTCGTTAATCCGATTCTTTTCTATTCGATATCATTTTTGATTTTCGTTGAGCTTTTTCTTCTTATTCTGTATTTCATAACAAATTATATATCCCTTCTCAAAGAGCAAGACAAATAAGATAGTATGTTATGCTTTCTTTTTATAAGATTTAGACTTATACTAAAAGAAAATAAAGGGGGATTAAAATGAAAAAGGATAGTACCAGTTAAGT
>DHKY01000004.1:0-25130 GCA_002404995.1 Caryophanales bacterium UBA4682
CACTTAACTGGTACTATCCTTTTCTTCAAACAAAAAGGGTTTTCCTTTACCTTAGAGAAATGGCCATAAGCAATTTCCATAGAAAACTTGTTGTCTACTGCAGTAACCCGATCACAATAAAAACCGATTTCCAACAAATCCTTATGAGAATTCGTTCTCAGTTCACGTCCATTCGATGGTACTATACATCCAACAAGCATCAAAGAGGAGAGAATAGCGACTAAAAATCTAGGCTTTCTCATACATGTCTCCTTTCATCCGTTCTTATGGATTTTCACCAAGACATCATCTCCAGTGTCCAAATCAGCAAAATCACACGAATTATCAAATTGGGAAACAATAAGGAGGTAGGAGACACCCTGCTCGAGATACTTGGTTACGCTTGCATCACCTCTAGTATCCACTTCATCGTCATCATAATCCCCATATGGAATCGGATCAGGACTCCGAGGATCGATGACATAAAGATAAGAATCAAAAAGGGATTCCAATTCTAAAGTGTAGTATCCACTGGTTGGCGGAAGGTAACAAACCTCTTCCGAATAGTCCTTCGTCAGATACGTTTTCAGCGTATAGTTTTCGTAGTCGGTGATCTGCCAGATGTCTTCATAGGTCTCAAACGATGTAACATCATGACGTCTTGCACCCCAGGCAGGAACGATGGCGAGCCGCACTTTTCCTGAGGAATAGGAATTGTAGCACGACAGGCGAACCCGGTACTTCTCGTTTGCAGTCACAGAAACCTTCCTATAGGCGTTTTCAGAATAACCTCCGTCATCGTCTTTAGCAATTCTTCTGTTCGAGGAATCATAGACTTCCAAAATGGTATCCAGCGTCCCAAAAGTCTGAAAGATTCGGTATCCTGATTGTCCAAAAGTCACAAAGCAGCTTACTGATCCGCCTGCAGGAATAGATATGGTCTCTTCATAATAGCGATAATTGGAAGTCGTGCTAAGAAACAAGCTTCTGATGGGCAGGTCTAAGTGATTCGTCGAAGATGAATAGGGACCAGATACGGGCTCTTTGTAGGTCTGATAGCCTCTTACGGCGACGCGACAGGAATCAGCGTCACCGATTATGGCCAAGATTCTGCTCCACTCCGACTGAGACAAGCGATAGGTCCTCGTGTCAGCATAAGATATACCAGAAGGGAGCATGATTTTTTCTGTCGAATAAAGCGTGTCCCCTCTAGAACTATAGAACACAAGATCAAATTGGTTATTTGGATATTTTTCGCTTCCTTGTGGAATCCAGTTGAATTCTGGAGGTGTGTTCTCGTCTGGCTTGTTCCGAAGTTTTAGATCCGTTGGAGAAATTCGGAAGCGCTCCATCAATTTTCCGCTTCCATCAATATATTCCTTATACTTGGCAAAATTCAAAGCGAAGTCCGTAAGCGTATAAGTTCCTGCAACAACGGTCGCATCCCAGAACACCTGTGCTCCTAGATGTTCTTTATAAAGGTTCCAAAGATAAGCTGTGACAGAATTTTCCTGGGCTTCGCCGCCAAGTCTATCTGCCCTGAAAGTAGAATATTTATCAATTTCACTAACAATTTTTTTGAGCAACCGCTTGCTTTAATTTCTGGATAAGCATCATAACAGATGAAGGCAAATACATATGCCCATGATTCCGTCCAAGTCAAAGTCATCCTGTATTGCTTATCTTTGTCATTGTCAAAATGATTTTCGGTATCACTATGCGTGGCTCCGTAGCAAATGATATCAATCAAGTCATGTCCATAGGTGTGTTCAACGAAATGACCGTATTCATGAATTACGTCAAGCCAGTTATTAAATGACTGCTTTGCGATACCGGCAAAACCTTTATAGGAAAATGCACCTGTTGATTCCGAACCAGGATAGGCGACCTTCAAATGCGATTTAACAGACTCATAATCCAGACCACCAACTTCATGGGCAAGTCTCTAGCCATAGGTCCTTCCCTGGGATAAAACAAACGCATTATATATCAATACATTTTTAATTGCCTTGATTGTACAATTAAAAGTTGTCGTAGAGCCTGTAGTTACATTCTCTGCAGGCTCAGTTAAAAAACTATAGGAAGTTAGAAATTGAAAAGCCCAGTCACCACCCACATCAAAAGTGTTCGAACTTGCGTAAATGCAGATGTAGGGATCTGCTCCGCCGTTTTCTAAATCCGACCATTTATCGGGATTATCAAAAGCAAACTCATAATAGCCATCAAAATCAGTAAATGTTTCACTTAGCATATCATCGAATGCAGCGTCTTTATCGTACAAGGCAACCTTGACGTTGATGAGGGGATGTTCTTGATTGCTAGAATCTTCCCATTTCAGATGTCCTTTAACATAGGTGGATTTGTTCTTTTTACCAGATGATGAAAACTCCTCAATTTCAAATTCATCTTTAGACACAGTGATATTTTGTTCAAAATCTAACGATTGACAATATTCTTTAAACTCTTTCCAAACATCATCCTCCGTCCTACTTCCAGCATCATAGTTCGACTTCCTTGCTTCATACCATGCATCATCTTTGGAAACATCAGAAAGATAGGTTGTATCCTGGTAGAAATAAGCGAATATCCTTTTTCTGACCTGGACATCTCCGAGTAGTTGTGCTCGAATATAAAAGACAGGATAATTATCATAGTCATTCACGGAAACAAAAACAGTAGTAAAGTTGACATTGTATTCTTTGATGACCGAACCTTCTGCTTCTATTTCAAAATTAGTAATATTATCGTCAAAAGTCAGAAGCCTTTCGTAACCACTGCCATCCGTGTACTGATTAATAACTTTCTGAGTACATTTGCCGACATTCTTTTCCTCGAATTCTTCTTCCTCATAAATCTGATTTTTCTGGCTAGATTTTGAATAAGAAGACAATGTGGATAGAGTGCGTTCATTATTTCTTTGTCCAGAACAACCGAAAGCCAAAAGCAAAGCAGAAGCAAGCCTTAAGGCAGATTTTGCAAACATAAACAAGCGCTCCTTTTTTTATCAAAAAGAAATGTATCAGATGTTTTAATTTTAGCAAGGTGAAGAGGTAATTTCAACAATTTATTGTTTTTTGAATTATTTTTCTGCTTTAAAAATATATCCCAAGAAACACAAAGCCACACAAAACAAAAGAATGATTTTATCCTACTTATCTCTTGTACATTGAAAAAGAACAAAAAGAATTTAAAATAATAGGGTAAAATAAATAGATTATATATAAAGGTATAGAAATAAAGTTTATCTATGGTCAAAATCAACAAACTCAAAAGCAATTATATGGACTTCCTCTACGATCATCCAAAAACCAAAATCGGAAGGTCTTGGACTTGGAAGATTTTTGTTACAGCCATATCTGCCATCATCTTTGCTTATGGATTCCGTGCTTTCATTGCGCCAACGGTACAGTGCGTAGCTGGATGGTTTCCGAAGAACTCACCTACTGACTTTGATTCCAATGGGTTATCCATTCTCTACAACGGAGTAAAGCAAAGTGATTTCATTGACCCGACTCATTTGATTGCAGGTGGTGCCTCTGGTATATCCCAGGCCATCATCCGGTTTGTCGAAATCTTCGCCAATATCAAGGCAAACGAGAAAGTCATTACTTCTATTCTCTACTTTGTCATCAATGTTCCTCTTCTGATTCTTGCCTTCTTCAAAATCAGCAAATCGTTTGCTATCTCTACTCTGATCAATGTTGGATTTGTCTCTCTCTTCAACTACATCATCCCAGACGCTTGGATCTACAACGTCGTCAACCTCTATACGAACACTCTTGCCCGTTGTATCTTCGGCGGAATCACAACCGGCATTTCATCCGGGCTGGCAAGGATCATTAATTCCTCTGCAGGTGGAACCGATATCCTAAGCATCTACTTCAGTGAAAAGAAGCATTCGCAGGTCGGAAAGATCTCCTTTGTCATTAATGCCATCATCATCGTTTCCTATAGGAGGTTTACGGTCATAGGTCAACATACGAATCCTACTTGGAACACTGGTTCATCCAACGACGTCATTACCTTAGCCTTATATAGCATTGTCTACTACTTCATGGCAACAAAAGTCATCGACTTGCTCAATGTCCGAAACCGGAAGCAACAGCTCACCATCTTCACAAACGACAAAGACAGGCCAAAAGTTCTCATCCGCGCCTTCCCCCATACGGCAACGGTTGTTCAAGGAACTGGAGCCTATTCCGGGCAGGAAAAGCTTGTCATCTACAGGGTCATCTCAAAGCCGGAAGAAAAGAAAGCAATCTCCCTTGTCCGTAAAGCCGATCCGGAAGCCTTCCTTACCGTTTCCGACCTGAACCAGGTCTATGGACGTTTCTTCATCAAACCTCTTGAGTAGTTATAAATCATAATTTTCAATCAAAGGAGTCATTCATAATATGGCAACAAACAAAGAATTAGCTGATTTGATTTTCCCTGACGTAAAAAAGACCGTCAAAGATCTCGATAAGAGGTTCCCGCCTCGCAATCTTCCTGAAGGTGCCGAGGTTACCCGTTTTGCTCCGTCCCCGACAGGCTTCCTTCACACCGGTTCCCTTTTCACAGCCAGGATTGCTTATAAAATCGCCAAGCAAACAAATGGCATCTATTTCAGGCGATTAGAGGACACCGACCAGAAACGTGAGATCAAAGGCACCGGCCTTGACCTTGTCAACCAGCTTGCCAACTTCGGAATTGTTCCGGATGAAGGCTATCTCGGAGACAAGGAAGAAGGTGCATATGGACCCTACATCCAGTCCAAACGTGCCGATATCTATAAAATTGTTATCAAGGAATTAATCAAGAAAGGACGTGCTTATCCCTGCTTCTGCACAAAGGAAGAACTTGATCAGCTCCGCGAAGTGCAGGAAGCCAACAAAGTCATTCCTGGATACTATGGCGAATATGCACGCTGCCGTCATCTTTCTATTGCCGAAGACATCGAACTCATCAAGGAAGGCAAGCCCTATGTCATCCGTTTCAAATCCAAAGGAAATCACCTCAACCATATCAAGGCACATGATGAAATCCGCGGAGATAGGGAACTGACGGAAAACGATCAGGATATTGTCATCTACAAGTCCGATGGACTTCCGACCTATCATTTCGCTCATCTTGTCGATGACCATTACAGGCACACGACGCTTGTCACCCGTGGCGAAGAATGGATTTCCTCCCTTCCGATTCATCTCGAACTCTTTGCAGCCAGGGGTTGGGAAGCTCCGAAATACGCTCATCTTCCGGTCATCAGGGTCAATGACAAGGAAACCGGAAATAAGCGCAAATTATCCAAACGTAAGGATCCGGAAGCCGCTGTATCCTTCTTCTTGAAAGAAGGATATCCAAAAGAAGGTGTCCTGAAGTATCTGAGGACGATTGCCAACTCCAACTTCGAAGCCTGGCTGATGGAAAATCCAAAAGCGGATTACAAGGACTTCAAGCTGACCTTTGATAAATTCTCTCTTGATGGCGCCTTATTCGACAGGCCGAAGCTCCAGAACATTTCCAAGGAAGTCTTGGCCAATTACGATAAGAAGACTTTTACCGACAACTGCCTTGAGTGGGCAAAGGACAACGATCCAGTCTTAGCTAGCAAAATCGAAGAAGACCGAAACAAGTTCGAAGCCATCATCAACATCGAACGAGATCAGGAAAAGCCCCGGAAAGACTATGAAAAGTTCTCGGATGTCTATGCCAAGATTAAATTCTTCTATGATGATGAATACGAGAAGCTTCTGAAAGTCGCTCCGCTTCCGTTCAACCCTTCCTTAAAGAAAGAAGTCATCGCCGAAGTCCTGAAAGACTTCTTGGCTTCCTTGGACTTGGAACACCAGGACGAGACCATTTGGTTCAACTCCAGGAAAGAGCTTGGAACCCGTCATGGATTCGCAAACGACCGCAAAGTCTATAAGAAAGATCCTTCCGCCTATAATGGTTGGTATGCAGATTGCATCTCTATTGTCCGCATCGCACTCTGCGCATCCACACAATCTCCGAAGAGGTTCGATGTCCTGAAGATCTTAGGAAAACAGGAAATCGAAAGCCGTGTCAACGCTGTTCTTGCTCTTTTGAAATAGCAAAAAATAGTGGCTAGTCTTACTACACCGCAGCCAAAGAAAAAGAATCTCCTGAAGATTATCTTCAATGGGATTCTTTTCCTTTCCCTGACTGCTCTTGCAATCTATTACGTTCTCCGGGATGATCCGGTCAACACCTTCAAAATGCTCGGCAAAGCAAGATTCCTGCCGATTCTTTATGCTGTCGCCGCTTTCTTCGTCACTCTGAGGCTAGATGGAACGAACATCCTTTCTCTGACCAGAAGGTACAAGAAAGACTACAAATATAGAGAGGCCTTTGTCAATGTCCTCTCCGGACAGACACTTGGCGTTTACAGGAAATCCGCCGCCCCTCTGATTCAGACCCAGACCTTTTCCAAGCAGGAAGTACCTCCAGGAAAATCCGCTTCGATTCTGACAAGGAACTTCCTGAGGTTCCAGTTCTCCTTGTTCGTCTATTCCGTTATCTTCTTTATCGTCGGATATCCGACCAGGCAGAACGTTCCTCTCGATTTGTTCGGAGGAAGGAAACTGAGGTGGGTGATTTTTGTCGGACTAGCCATCCAAATGGGATGGCTGATCGGTGCTCTTGCAGTCGGATTCTTGCGTCCGCTCCACCGGTTTGTCCTGAACACCGGAGTCAACAGGATCATCAAGATGAGATTGACACGGAACGGAGAAGAGCTCCGGAAAAGATGGACAAGGAAGTTTGTCTCCTATCGCATCGAGAGGAAAAGACTGTTCCACAACAAAAAACTAAGGCTCCATCTGTTCTTGGACAATTTCATCAAGCAATGGATTTTCGGTACCATTCCTTTCTTTGCCTTAAGGGCAGTTGCCGGAAACGATGTCTGCTCGAGGGAAAGGTATTTCCAGACCATTGTCGGAACTGCCTATACGAACATCATCGGTTCAAGGATCAATGTCGGAGGACCGGAGATTGTCTTCCAGGATACCTTCACCTATTTTCTTTCCTCGATTCCTTCGTTAGGCGAAAACCTGAAAGGAATTGTTTCGGCCACGAATATTTTCTGGCGTGCCGTCACCTTCTATAGGCCGTTTATTATCGGACTTATCACTACGCTTGTCGTACAAGGCTCCAAGAAACGGAGGGCAAGGATTGGGGATACCCGGACGATTTACGACAGGGAAATCAGGAACTACGATGAGTTCGATGAGCAGACCAAGCAGTACCTAAACGATGTCCGAAAGAAAGGCGAGAGGAAGAATCCAGCTCTGCTGAGCAAGGAAGAAGTCGAGGCTTCCTTCAATAAGAGGAAACAGAAATACTCCGAAAGGGAAGACATCGAGCCGGAAGAGGAAATCACCGACAATGACTTCGAAAAGATTCTTGAAAAAGAAAAGCATCATCTCGCCAAAGCCGAAAAGGAAGCCGAGAAAATAAGGAAAGAAGGAACAGTCGACCCGGAAGTCAAGAAAGAGGCAGACAAGGAACTTCTTGCACAAGAGAAGAAAGCCATTGCAAAGGAAAACAAGAAGCAGGCTCGCATTGCAAAGAAGCTGGAAAAGAGGAAAGACAATCCGAACATTGAAGAAAGGGTTTCTACTTCTCCGACTAAGGATCCAAAGGAGCAGTAATGGTCATTGGTATTTTTTCAGATACTTATGAGCCGGATTTAAACGGGGTTGCGACGGCAACCAAAGTCCTCCGGGATACCTTGATAAACCATGGCCATAAAGTCATCCTGATTACAACCGGTCTTCCCCACCAGAAGGATTTCAGCTTCGAAGACGGAATTATGCGGATTCCAGGAAGGACACTAGGTTTCCTCTATGGCTATCGAAGGAGCTGGATCTATAATTCTGCCGCGTATAAGGAACTCTCGAAAATTCGTTTTGATGTCTTTCATATCCAGCAGGAATTCGGTATTTCCATTTTCGGGCGCATCTGTGCAAGCCAGTTTCATGTCCCTATCGTCTATACCTACCATACTTCCTATCCGGATTATTCGGCTTATCTTTCCGGTGGAAAAAAGATTCCCGATGCCTTAGCGAAAAAAGCGATTGTCTCCTTAGTGAAGAAGATCGTCACTAGGAGAGGGGAAATCATTACCCCCTCGAAGAAATCGAGACGTCTTTTGGAAAGCTATGGGTTAAGGCGCTTTGTCAATGTAATTCCGAACGCCTTGGATCTTTCTCCGTTCTATAGGAAAAAAGACGTCGAGCGTGAAAACAGCTTCAAGAAGGCACATGATCTATCCGGAAAACGAATTCTCCTTTATTTAGGACGCATCAGCCAGGAGAAGAATATACGGGAACTATTAGAAGGATTCTGTCTCTATAAGACACGTTATCAAGATGAAAAGACTGTGCTTTTATTAGTCGGCTCCGGTCCGCATCTAGAAGATTTCAAAGAAGAAGCCAAGCTTCTTCCTTTTCCAAAGGACATCCTCTTCTATGGTCCGGTCCCTCATGAAGATACCCGTTTCTTCTATCAGCTCTGCAATGCCTTCGTCAACGCTTCGACAAGCGAGACCCAAGGTCTCACCTACAATGAAGCAAGGGCATCGAAGGCAATCGTGATTGCCCATTACGATGATAATCTTGCTGATCTCATCAAAGATGGGGAAACAGGATTCTTCTTCGATGACAGGGAAACCAGGGCAGAGAAAATTGATACCTGCCTGCGAAGGACAGAAGAAGAAAAAGAGGAAAGGCGAGAAAAGGCGAAGCAGAAGAATGCCTACTTCTGCTCACCGGAAAGGTTCTATCAGAAGATTATCCATGTCTATCAAAAAGCAATCCGGCATCAGTACTAACACACTGAAAGACGTCGTCAGGAAAGACAAGAATATTCTGCTAGTCTTTCCCAAGAGGAAGATTCTTCTTTCTACCGAAGACTACCTTTCCGGATACTTCTATCCGGGAAAAGAGTTTTCCGATTCAGAAATATCGACCTTAAAGGAAAAAAGCAGTCTTTGCAAAGCCGAAGGCTATCTTCATTCCCTGCTGAGGAACCATCGTTATACCATCAAGGAAACCACGGACAAGCTGAAGATAAAATATGCCCTGAGCGAAGATAAGATTCATTTCCTTCTTTCGCTTTATATAGAGGACAAAATCCTCGATGACGAATCCTATGCCTTCGACTTCTATGAAAGCAGAAGGGAACAGGGATACGGAGAGAACGCCATCTTTGCAAAGCTGAAAAGGAAAGGCATTCCGGAAGAGATCATCCAAAAGCTTCGGACACAAGAAGAGGCGTCTAGTCCAAGCAGGGATAAGATTCTTTCTCTGCTCGAGCGGAAAGACAAGCCAAACTTGAGGAAACCAATCCAAAAGCGAAAGGAATCCTTGTTCGCTTTTCTTCTCCGGAGAGGATTCAATCCAAGCGATGCAGAGAAGTTCATCGAAGATTATTTTGAAGCGCTTCCAAGAACCAAGGATGAACAAACTGAACAAAGAAAAGCGGAATATCTCAAAAAAGAAGGGGAGAAATGCTATAATGCGGTCAGGAAGAAGAACCTCAGTTCTTTTCAGAGAAAATCTAAATTCCTCTCATCCAGGAGAGAAAAAGGATTTTTGAAAGAGGACATTGATTCCTTCCTCTCTCAACGAGGATACACATTCCATGATTAAAGATTTGCTGAATTACGAAGGACCCGTCAATGAGATTTTCAGGGTCAAACAGGCCACACGTGCGATTTCCAACAATGGCTCTCCTTATCTCTCCTTGACCTTGCAGGATAACACAGGAACAGTAGAAGCCAAAAGGTGGTCCATCGACGATGATGATTTAGTCATCGCCACGGCCGGAAACCTTGTCCACGTCAGTGGAAGGATGCAGATATACCGCGGTCATCCGCAAAGGAAGATCAATGAATTAGAAGGAGTAAGGGAAGGCGATGCGGATTTAGAAAAATTCGTACCGGTCGCTCCGACTCCGATTGATGAACTTAAGGATGAATTGAAGCAGGATCTTGCTCTTATCAAAGACAAAGATCTCCACGAGCTTGTCGTTACCATACTGAAAGAGCATTTTGATGACTACCTCTCCTACCCGGCAGCTGTCACGGTCCATCATGCCTATCTGCATGGTCTTCTCTTCCATTCCCTCTCCATCTGCCGAAGGGCAATCCAGATTCAGAAGAACTACCCTTGGCTCAGCCTTGACTATTTAGTCAGCGGTTCCCTGCTTCACGATATCGGAAAAACCAAAGAGCTTTCCGGAGCAAGGGCAGCATCCTATACAACCGAAGGAAACCTAATCGGACATATTGCCCTAGGAGCCAGGATAGTCTATTCCACTGGTGAACGCCTTGGGACCGACAAGGAAAAACTCGATGTCTTGACGCATAGGATTCTCTCTCACCACGGAGAACTCGAGTTCGGTTCCCCGAAGGTTCCAAGGACTGCCGAAGCGTATGTCCTTCACTGCCTCGATGACTTGGATGCCAAGAGGGAATGCCTGAAGACCGCTTATGAGGGAACCAAAGAAGGAAACTTCACCGGGAAGGTCCTCTGGAGGAACAATACTGCCTTCTATAAGCCTAAGACAGGTGACGACAAATAAAGAAAGGAAATCATACCTATGGAAGAAAAAGAAACCCCTGAAAAAGACGTTGACCTACTCGATGATATAACCAAGTTCACCATCCTCCCTCCGAAAAGAGAGAGGAACAAAGAGGAAGAGGAGCCTGTCTCGAAAGGTAGCAGGATTCTCTCCCTTGTCTATGTCGGAATCGGTGCTGCACTCAGCATCACTTACCTTATCTTGGCCTTTGTCTTCGGAAGGAGATACGATGGATTCAATTCCGAAAAGGGATACGGAATCCTTCCGATTCTCTTTTCTTCTCTTGCCGGTCTTTTAACAGCAGCATCCTTTGTCCTTTTCTATCTGAAAAAGAAAAGCAAGAAAAGTCTGTTCTCATCCTTAGCAATCAGCTTTTCCTTAGTCGCATTATTATCTTTATACTTTTCTTATTCCTTCTCTATCATTCGCAAAGATGTCATCGATAAAAGGAATAGGTCTGGAAACAACTTCTTTGGCTATACCTATCTTGTTATTCTTTGCTTTGCTGTCGTCTTTGCTGTTTCCGGCATCATCGTTGAATTCGTGAGGAAACCGAGCACAAAAAAGAGAATCATCGAGAGCGTGGTTTTCACTCTCTTCGCCTTCCTCCTTTACCCCACCGGAGCCATTCTCAGCAATCCGATTTCCTATTCAGCAAGCGGCATCACCCTATCCGTCATCGGATCCTGTTTCCTTGCTTCTGGTTTCATCGTCTATGAAGCCAAAGGAAAGAAAGACAATACGAACATTGTTATTTTCCTTCTCACCATCGGATGGGTTTTATCCTTGACAAGCTTCCTCCATTTCGGACTTCTCACCCCTTCTCCGCTCTACTAAAGAACGCAAATCAGTTCTAACAACAATAATAGGAATAGGCGCGCAAAGAATGCGCGTCTTTTTTCTTTGCCTTTCCTTGTTGTCATAATGGAATTATCTCTACCAAATAGAGGGTGGCTTTGCTATAATTTATCTGTGTTACAAAGGTGAGGTAAAATTATGGAAAACGAAGAGAAAAAAATAGAAAATCCGGAAGAAGGAAAAGCCCCTGTCCAGCAGGATTTTCCGAAAACAGAAGCCCCTTTAGAGCAGCCGGAAGCCATTGACGGCGAAGAAGAGAAGCAGAAAGCCCTCGAAGAAAGCCTTCGGGAGCAGCCAGCTGACAGCATCGAAGGAGAATATAACGGAAGCGGAAACAATCCGAGTTCCGCTTATTTCAAACCAATTCATTACATCAACGACGGAACTATCTCCATCGATGAGGAAATCGAAAATCTCCGTGCCGGATATGTCAAAAAGAGGAATCCCGGTAAAATCTTCCATGTCGTTTCCTTGGTTCTGATCCTCATCTGCTTCGGCTTATTCATCGTCTTCACGAGGTGGAAGGGTGCCAAGCCTTGGGCAAGGTGGATTTCCTTCGGCCTCATGGTCGCAGTCCTAATCGTCTGCTTTGTCCTCTCGTTCTATTTCAACAAGAGAAACACGAGAACAACCAGCAACTATAGGGTTGATTTCGTTAATACTGTCAACGGCTACACCCTCTCTAACCTCCATCTTGACGATGCCAAGATTGCTCCGGAAGCCAAAATCGAAGACAAGGAAATCATCGAAGCCCATTATTTCCGTACCATCACCTCGATTCAGTCCCGTGCCGTGGTTAGGGCAAAACGCAATCAATATGCCTTCACTTGTGCGGAAGTGGCTGTTGTCATCCCACAGGTCGCAATTGAAGACTGCAACAAAGTCCCGCTCGATTATCTCAACAGGGACGGAACTCCCTACATCGAGGACACGACTAACGCCGGAACGACCACCGTCTTCGGAACACAGGAAATTTCTTCCAGTGTCACTAGGATCGATACGGAAATCGCCAACCAGCTCAGCGGAAGCAGCAATGTCAAAGCCCGCGAGAAGGACGAAAAGAAAGCAAAGAAAAACGAGCAGAAATATACGACGACCGGTTTCTTCGGACGTTTCTTCGCCTACGGAGCGAGTGTTGCTTCGGAAGAAAGCAGGATTATCTCCTTCAGGGGCGACAGAAAATTCACCGTGCTCCCAAGCTACCTGACTGGTTTCGAAGCCAGGAAAGTCCCAGGATTAAAGAAGAACATCATCGTCTATGTCGCCAATCCGCTTAAGTCCAGCAAGTTCTTCACAAAGGAAAACGTCGAGCTCCTGAATACCATGCCGATTGGAATCACGGTCCAGTCTGTCTTCCTCTCCTTGAACTCCTATGGCAGGAAAGCAGGCTTCAACCTTTCCGATGAAGCCAGGCAGTGCCCGCAGAAGCGAATCGAGACCTTAGGATGCTTCGATGCTTATCAGAACGCCATCGATATCGCCTTCAAGTTCTTTGATTCCGTTCAGTCCAGTAAAGAGTAGCTATCCGAATACCCATTATGAAAGAAACAGAATATCTCTCCGGCTCTAAGGAAGAGACGGAAAAGATAGCGGAAGATCTTGCAAAGACCTTCCAAGGCGGAGAAGTCATCTTCGCCTATGGTCCTTTAGGCGCAGGCAAGACTGCGTTCTGCAAAGGACTCGGAAAAGCCATCGGTGTCAAGGGAATCATCAATTCCCCGACCTTCGATCTCATCAAAGTCTACGACGGAACCTCTAAGCAGCTCTACCACGTCGACTGCTATCGTCTTGAGAACTGCAAGGAAGAGAGGAAGGATTTGTCCTTAGACGAAATCGTCGGTGACAAAGATGTCATCACCTATGTCGAATGGCCAAGGTATGCCAGCAAATGGCTTCTTGAATACCATCCGCGTATTGAGGTGATAAGGACTTACATCGACGAAGAGAAAAGAAAGATTGCAATAAAAGATGAGCGATTCTAGATTGATTCGGCTGTTTATCGATACAGCAACCAAGACCTTTGCCTTAGGTGCAAGGGTTGACGATAAGGAAAAGACGATTGACTTAGGAAATCCGAAAAAGGTTCTTGAGCTTACCCATGTCGGCATTCAGAAGCTCGGCGAAGAAAGGGACTTCACAAGGCCGGAAATCAAGGAATACTATTGTCTTTTAGGGCCCGGCAGTAATACCGGCATCCGCTTAGGACTGACGATTCCACGCACGGTCTACGCTATCGATCCAAGCATTCGGATTTATGGCATCGAAACCAGGAAGCTTCTCTCTGCCGAAGCCGATAGTGCCGTTCTTTCCGATCGGAACGGAAATCTTTTCTATTACGACAAAGGCAGGAAGGAAAGCCATATCCGTATTAGGAAAGAGGATATCGCTTCCTATCCGTTCAAGGGAAGAATCGCTGTCGAGGACAGCGATAGCGTTGCCAAAGAAGCATTGAAGGGAAAAGATATCGTGTCCGTAAACGTCCTTTCCTTAAGGAGGAAGCATAAAGACCTCTTTATCGACTTCTCCGACAAGGAAGAGGAATACCTTCCGGAATACGCAAGGAAGATCTAAAAATGAAAGAAGAATGCATTTTAGCGATTGAGTCGAGCTGTGATGAAACCGCCATTGCAATACTGGAGAACGGAAACGAACTTCTCTGCAATACTGTCAATACACAGATCAAAGACCATCAGAAATTCGGAGGCGTTTATCCGGAACTTGCCAGCCGTCTTCATCTGAAGAATATCACCGGCATCTTGTCCTATGCCTTATCCCTGAAAGGATTCGACATCCATTCCATCACCCATGTTGCAGTCACCGGAGGTCCTGGACTTCCAGGCGCTTTGCAAATCGGCGCGAGGGCAGCAAAGACCATTGCCACCTACCTGAATGTCCCGATTCTCTCCGTCCACCATCTTGCCGGACACATTTATGCAAACGAATACGCAGCCGATTTCCATTATCCGCTTCTTGCCCTGATTGCCTCTGGCGGCAATAGCCAGATTGTCCTGATCAAAAGCCCGCTGAACTTTGAAATCATCGGAGAAACCGAAGACGATGCCATCGGAGAAGCCTTCGATAAGGTTGCCCGTGAACTCGGACTTCCTTATCCTGGCGGAGTCTATATCGACAAAGTCAGTCGCGACCCCTCGATTGAGACCTTCAAGCTTCCAAAGCCGAAGGTCGAAGGATACAATCTCTCCTATTCGGGACTGAAATCCCACTTGGTGAGAAGGATTGAGAAAGAGCCAAGAAATCAAGATGGCACTCTTCCGGAAGAGGTCATCAAACGCTATGCCCGGTCAACCGAAGTCGGATTCATCAATCAGCTTCTCGACAAGGTCTTGAAAGCCGCCTTGGACTACAAAGTCAAGGAAGTCGTGGTCGGCGGAGGCGTCAGTGCGAACTCCTACCTGCGCAGCGAAGTCGCTTCACGGTTCAAGGATACCGGCATCGAAGTCGTTGTACCGCCCTTATGGTGCACGACCGACAATGCAGCTAGGATCGCCAAAGTCGCCCACCATAGGATTGAGATGGGTCTGACGACTGACAGGACGTTCACGACAGAGCCGAACAGAAAACTAGAAAACGAAGGAAAATAACCACTATGGATCTTAAGGAAAAACTCACAGTAAAAGACCTCTTCGCGTATGCCGAAGAGAATAAGCTTGCTTCCGTCGATGGAAGCGAGAGGACATTCGGAGGATTTGTCCGCAATAACCGTACTTTCGGCGAAATCGGATTCATTACTCTGAATGACGGCTCCTGCTTCAACAATATCCAGATTGTCTATAAAAGCAATGATGAGACTGCTCTCCAGGCAAAGAGGGGAGCTGCAGTCTTAGTCAAGGGAATCCTGAAAGTCACTCCGGAAGCCAAACAGCCGTTTGAGCTCGATGCGACAAGCATCGAACTTGTCGGACCAGTTACGGAATCCTATCCGCTTCAGAAGAAAAAGACTTCGTTCGAATATCTCCGCGGCTATCCGCAGTGGAGAAGGCGGACGAACACTTTCAATGCGGTCTTCCGCATCCGTTCGACTCTTGCCTACTATATCCACCAGTATTTCCATGAGAACGGATATTACTATATCCATACTCCGTTGATTACGGCCAATGACTGCGAAGGCGAAGGACAGACCTTCCAGGTTGCTTCTGACAGGAAACATCCGGAAGAGTTCTTCGGAAAGGACAATGTCCACCTTACGGTCTCCGGTCAGCTTCATGTCGAGCCCTTTGCCCTTACTTATGGAAAGGTCTATACCTTTGGTCCGACTTTCCGTGCCGAGAAATCCAACACGACCCGCCATGCGGCAGAATTCTGGATGATCGAGCCGGAAATCGCCTGGGCTCATCTCGCAGATCTCTGCAACATCGAGGAAGACTTCCTGAAATATGTTGTCTCCCACACCATTGAAGAGTGCAAGAGGGACAGGAAGTTCCTTTATCAGTTCGTCGATAAGGACTTAGAGAAACGTCTGGATGATTTCGTCAAGAAGCCGTTTGTCCGTGTTAAATACGAAGAAGCAATCCAGATTCTCCAGGACGCCGTCAAGAAAGGCGTCAAGTTCGAAGTCTCCGATATCAAGTTCGGTCTTGATCTTGGTTCGGAGCATGAACGTTATCTGACCGAGAAAGTCTTCAAAGGCCCGATTTTCCTGACCGACTATCCGAAAGAAATCAAGGCTTTCTACAGGAAGCAGAACGATGACAACAAGACTGTCGGCGCTGCCGACCTGCTTGTCCCTGGCATCGGCGAATTATGCGGTGGCAGCGAGCGCGAGGTTTCCTTCGAGAAACTGAAAGCCCGCAGGGAAGAACTCAAGAGGAACAGGCCTGCTTATGAGTGGTATCTTGACCTCCGTGAGAACGGATCGAGGCCGCATTCCGGTTTCGGTTTAGGCTTCGAACGTCTTGTCAGGCTTGTCACCGGAAGGCAGAATATCCGCGACACGCTTCCTTATCCGCGCTGCTATAAAGATATGAGGTTCTAAATGTTCTTTAAGAAGAAGGATGATAGCATTCCGAAGCCGGAAAATAGCAAAGAGGCTCCGAGTGCTCCGTCTGTTACGGAAACCACCGCTATCAAGCCTAAGAAGGGATTTTCCTTACTTGGCAAGGTTTGCTGTGGCGTCATCTCTCTGACAAGGATTGCTCTTTCCTGCTATGCCGTTGTCTCTCTCATCAGGTCTAGCTCCCAGGAAGGAAGCACCAAGGAAAGCTATCTAACCTTAACGAACAAGAACATCAATGAGACCAAGGAAATCCTCAACGGATTCAAGCAGGATAATCAGAAAAAGCTGAAGGACTTCTATTTCATCGGAAGCAAGCTCTACCTTTCGGAGAACAAGATCACTCCTTCGATTTATCAGGATTCCTGTGTCTCAAGGGCCAAAGGAAACGATATCGCCCTGCTTGATATTACCGGCAAGGTCACTTACAACACCTATTATTCGACGAACATCAAAGAGAACCATCCGTATATTGACCTAGACTCAGTACAGGAAGGGGATTATCTCTTCTATCCTTATTCTGGCGAAAGCCATCTGGAAAAGAAGGATATCGCTCCTTATTCCTTCGATAAGGAAAACGCCATCGAAGAGACCATCTATTCCTATCCGGATCAGACGGACCAGAAAAGCCGGAAAAGGATTACCCTGAAGAACAACAGGAATTCCCCTTATGCGATTCTGACCATCAAGAACTGCGGAAGCCATCTTCCCAGCGATACGTACGATGTGCTGATCAGGAATCAGCAGTATCTCCGTGCCCAAGACGGAAGCTATAGTCTCAATGCAAATGATGCCTCCTATCCAGCGAGCGGTCAGCAGCAAAGCGAAATCCTCCAGAAGCAGGCAGATGCTTACGGATACAAGGTAAAAGCCGTCTCTTCCTTAGCAGAAGCAGTCAAGACAAAGGCAAAGAAGCTGATTGTCATCAGCGAGAAAGATACCTATGTCTCTCTCTTCTATGAAGGTCCAGACAACAGCAATGTCCGTCTTCTTGAAAGCAGCGATTTGAAAGGCTATGACGAGATTCCTGAAATCCGGGAAGCCACGGGCAAATTAGACCATGCCGGCGAGAGCTACTATGGTGTTCCTTATAATAGCTTTGCTTCTTCTTATGACTATATCGGAAAGGAAGTCGTCTATAGGCCTTATGAGGCTTTGAAGGCATAATAAGAGCAGAAATCGAATAGAAAAACGCAGCCGAACGGCTGCGTTTTTCGTTTACATGAAAACAAACATTGATAAATATGTATTATTTCACAATGAGAGATTCCTGATTCATTCGATTGTAGAAAGGACAATATAACCTTGTGAAAGTATCATTTTATTACTATAATAGGATTATCTGATTAGAAAGGGATGGGTGTGGCTTTATGTATAAAAAAAGGAAAATAATTTTGTATCTCACTCCAGAAAAGAAACTGGGATTAAAAAAGGCCTGCCAACGCAGGCTGATTTGAGACATACGTTTACTTGAACTCGTATTGTAAAAACATATATATTGTAATTGGGAAAGAAAGGAAATGCAATATGCCAAATAAAAAATATTATCTCGGTCTAGACATCGGTACGGATTCGGTCGGATTCTGCGTTACAGATGAAAACTATAACATCATCAAAAAACATAAGACTGTTTTAGATGGAGATGAAACAAAATACTACGGAAATCATCTCTGGGGCTCTCGTCTTTTCGATAAAGCCCAAGATGCAAAATCTCGCCGTTCAACACGTGAAAGGCGTCGTCGCCTTCAAAGAAGAAAACAACGCATTCTTTATCTGCAAGACATATTCTCTGATGAAAGGAAGAAAGTCGATCCTTATTTCTTTGATCGACTGAACAATTCTGCAATTCATCTTGAGGACAGAGATGAACTCTTACGTCAAAACCATCTCCTTTTCAATGATAAAGGATATACCGATAGAGAATTCTTTGAGAAATACCCGACTATATTCCATCTAAGAAAAGCAATGCTCAATCATCCGGAAATCAAGTTCGATATCCGTGAGGTTTATCTTGTCCTCGCACACAGGATAAAATATCGTGGAAATTTCCTTCATCCAGGTGAAATGAAAGCCATCGGAAGTGATCCGGAAACAATTGTCGCTTCCTTCAACGAATTAGACAATATCCTGAAGAGCCTGGATGAAGTCGGGGAAGCCTCTACTACTACAACTTTTTGCTGTGATTTGGCAAAAGCGAGAGAATTAATCGGCGTCTTTCAGACAGTAAACAAGGTCGGTGATCTTTCGGATCGAATCACGTCAGCATTCCAGCTTAATGACAAAAAATCGAATAGCCTGATTCGCCAGCTTATTGGTCTTATTTCAGGAAGCAAGAAAAAGTTGAATTCATTATTTCCTGAAATCAATTGGGATGAAGAAGGAGAGGAAATTGGAAAAACCGATATTGATTTCGGAAGCGATGACTTTCTCGATAAAGCCTTGCCTTCCTGTTCATCCATTATTGGTGATGAAAGAACTGAGCTTCTTCTTAAATCCAAGGATATCTATGACCTCCGCATTATTTGCAGCCTGTTGAAAGGAAAAGCTTATCTTTCCGATGCCAGGGTTGACCGATACAATGAGCATCAAGAACAACTTAAAGTCCTGAAAGATCTCATCAAACGTTATAATCCTGATTTCTATTCCGCTTTCTTCCGCAAGTTTGCCATCAATATAAAAGTCGAAGGAAAGAAAGACCCTATTGTTTACGGAACTTATGCCGGTTATATCGGATATAATGTCGTTAAGAAAAAAATCATCCGCGTCAAGCACTCTGCTTCTCAAGATGACTTATACGCAACTGTTAAGTTCCTCCTACCTCTAGATAAAGCAAGCGCAGATGATTTCCACGAAATTGAAGCCGGAGACAAGAGGAAATTATTGACGATTAAAAATCAGATTGAGAATAAGCAATATCTGCTACGTCAGAATTCGAAAGAGAATGGCGTTCTCCCGTATCAACTGAATCTAAATGAAAGGCGTATTATTTTAAAGAATCAATCTGTTTATTACCCTTTCCTTTCTGAAATGGATAAAGATTTCGGAAATCCTGGCAAACAATGTCCAAAGATTGAATCAATTCTAAAGTATAAGATTCCTTATTACGTTGGTCCTTTGTCAACAAAGGCAAAGAACCAGTGGATTGTCCGGAAGAATGGCGAAAAGATTACGCCATGGAACTTCCATGATGTAGTAGACGAAAAAGAAACCGCAAACAGATTCATTGAAAATCTCAAAAACTACTGTACATATCTGATTAATGAGCCAACTCTTCCTAAGCAATCGCTGGTCTTCCAGAGGTTTACCCTTCTTAATGAAAGGAACAAATGGAAAATCAATGGATCCTATATTTCTGTCGAAGATAAGGAATGGATTATTAAGAATGTGTATCTTAAGCAGAAGAAGGCCACTAAGAAATCCATAGAATCCTCCTTAACAAGGAAATATAAAGGCGAGAAAATCAGTCTAACATCCTCCGGGACCAAGGAAAACGGAGAAAAAGGAGTCACAAACGAAGATCTGCATGCTTCCTTATCTTCCTGGATTGCCTTTATGGACGATCGTGCTTTTGGATATTCGCTCCTTACGGATACGAGCAAACAAGAGCTTGCCGAAAAAATCATTTACGATATCACCATTTTTGAAGACAAGGAACTGAGGCTTGACCGTTTAAAAGAATACAAACTCACACCAAACCAAATTCGATATAGGGCTAATTTGAAATTCGAAGGATGGGCAAAACTATCAGGCAAGCTTCTCACGGGTCTGACAACCGATTTAGTCAATCAGGATACCGGTGAAATCTCTTCCTATTCCATCCTGGATTTGATGTGGTGGACAAACGATAACTTCAGGCAAATCAGGGAAACAAAGGAAGGAAAAAACTACAAATACAGTTTCACCGATCAAATCGAAAAACTAAATGATGCAGGCGAGGAGACATTAGACGATATCATCAGCAATCTTTATGTCTCTCCGATAAGGAAACGTGCTCTCCATCAATCCATAGATGTTGTCTTAGAACTTAAGAAAGTCCTAAAAATAGACCATTTTGATTCTTATTTCGTTGAGTCCACCCGTTCGGATGGTGAAAAGAAACGCACTCTAAGCCGCCAGAAGAAGATTATTTCATTCTATAAGGAGATTTCAAAAAAGCTAAAGAGCGAAATTGATATCGACCGACTCACAAATGAAGTAAAAGGAAAGAGTGATAACGAGCTAAAGGGAAAGAAGCTTTACCTCTATTTCAGGCAAGGCGGAAAGAGCGTTTATACAGGAGAGCCGATTGATATTAACGATTTCTCTGCTTATGATATCGACCATATCATCCCACAGGCAAAAGTCAAAGATGACAGTTTCATCAATACGGTTTTAGTCGAAAAGAAAGTCAACAACGTCAAATCGGATAATTATCCGATACCTAAAGGAATCCTGACCGAAAAAGGAATCCACTGGGTCAAGTTCCTTCATAGTGCCAATTCTGACTTGATGCCAGAGGAAAAGAGGAACCGTATCCTGCGCCCGACAACCAAGCCCTTATCCAATGACGAATTATCCGGCTTCGTCCAACGTCAACTCGTATCGACTAACCAATCCGTCAAAGCAGTATGCGAGGTATTGAAAAAAATTGACAAAGATGCCAAAGTCGTCTACTCCAAAGCATCCAATGTATCAGAATTCCGTCAGATTTTTGGTTTGACCAAATCTCGTGAAGCAAATGACTTCCACCATGCTCATGATGCCTATCTAAACATCGTCGTTGGTAATGTTTACAATAAAGTCTTCTCCAGTGGAGATTCTCATATTATCAAGCGCAAAGTAGACTACCTCGAATCTAGGAATAGGTCCACAGAATACAGGTTCAAGAATGATGAACGCAGGCTTTATACCGATACTTTGGTATGGAAGGCAAAAAAATACGAGGGTGGATGGCGAGGAAAGGAAATCCCAGAGTCCGAAGGCGATATCGACAAAATCCGCAAATACCTTTCTTATCAGGATCCTTTGGTTACTCAGCGAATGTATGTCAACGTCGGAAAGCAAGGATTATTCAACAAAATATCCATCCACACTGCCAAGGATGGAAATGCCTCCTTCCCGCTTAAGGCCACTGGGCCTTTTGCCAAGGAAGGCTATGCTACAAAATATGGCGGATATTCTGACTTGTCAAATCCATATTCTAGGCTAGTACGTTCTGAAGACAAAAAAGGAAAACATCTCTATTCTATCGAATTCATCCCTGCAATTATCCTAAATTCATTCAAAGGCGATGAAGAAAAAATCAAGGAATATCTCGAAAAAGAAAAGAATTTAAAGAATCCAGAAATCATTATCGATAAGCTTCTGAGGAAGACAATCATTCAGATTCCTTACACAACAGAAAAAGGTGTAAGAGGAAATGTACGGATTGCAATCACCGGAAAATCTGGAAATACTCTGGTCTGCATCAACAGGTCTGAACTCCATAGGCCTATGGAATATAGGAAGATAGTCAAGAAAATAAGCAAACTTCTTGGACTGAACAATCAGGCTGGAAACAAAGTCGATACCAAAGTCTATACCAAATACGGAACCAATGACATTGATGGGAAAATAACCCGCGAAGAGCTGTACAAACTCTTCCAATACAGGATTGAGGATGTCTATTGCAGACCTCAGTTCGAAGGAATTCCAAAAGTATCTGCCACCATAAGTAAGCTAAAAGCTTCCACATCCGCCTTTGTTTTGCTAAGCACAATTGACCAGGCTACTATTCTTTCCAACAGGATTAAGATAATATCTTGCAAGAGCGCTTCTGGGACTTCATTCTCTCCAATGTTAGAAAAATCAAATTCTGTAGGCGATATACAAAAGATAAAATATCTTTCCAAAGGCACAAAACTAATTCAGACATCTGTAACAGGCCTGTACGAAAAAGTACTATTCACTGTTCCTGAGGATTAATCTTGTCTATGGCTTTCCAGATAATCAAGATCAATCATCGCTGCAAACTAGAAACTCAACTGAATTACCTTGTCTGCCGTTCAGACAAAGAAAGTAGAGTTCTCCTCGACGATATTTCCATCCTAGTTATCGAAAACCAACAAGTCTGCATAACAAACGCATTATTATCCGAACTCATTAATCACAAAATCCGAGTCGTATTCTGTGACGCTAAGCACAATCCAGTATCCGAATTAGTTCCACAACATGGCGTGCATAACACTTATGAGAGAAGGAAGCTCCAAATCGGCTGGGACCAATCAACAAAAGATTTGATTTGGTCTTATATCGTCAAGCAAAAAATCCACAATCAAGCATTGCTAGTTAAGTCCTTAGGGGATAGGAAGACATACGAAAGGATAACAAGCTTGGAAAGTGAAATAACGCCTGGAGATACAACGAACAGAGAAGGACTAGCAGCCAAATACTATTTTGCTTCTCTGTTCAGCGCTTCTTTTGACCGACGAAACAGCCATATTCAAGAAAACACATACCTTGATTATGGCTATTCCATGATTTGCTCAGCAAGGAATCGGGAAGTAAGCTGTGCTGGATATCTTGATGCTATCGGAATTCATCATATTGGGCCAGACAACCCATTTAATTTAGGTTGCGATCTTAGGGAGCCATTCCGTCCCTTTGTCGATCGTTTAATTGCAAAAAACGAAATCATCAAATCAAACTATAAACCCCAATTAGTAAACTATCTGAATTCCGAAATACGATGTGACGGAAAAATAAGCATAAGGATCAATGCCATCCATAATTTTGCTTTTTCCGTTTTCTCCGCCTTGAACGCAAAAAATCCTTCCCTGATTCCAGAGGTAACATTCCTCGATGAACAACTATAGATTTATGAGATCCTTATTAAGGTTTGATTTGCCTGTCGATACAGCGAACCAAAGACGTGCTTACAGACAATTTGTAAAGTTCTTAAAGAAGCAGGGATTCATCATGTTCCAAGAGTCTATCTATGTCAAACTTTCCATTAATGAGGCAGCAGTGAAATGTCTCGCGAAAACAATTAAAAACAATGTTCCTTCAGAAGGAATGGTATCAAGGATGACAGTAACGGAAAAGCAGTTTGCCGGAATCGACTACATGGTAGGTAGCTTTGAAACTGATATCATTGATTCAGACAGCCGGTTCATCGAACTATGAGAATTCTCAAGCATAAACGTATCGAGAAGGAATTCGAATTTGATTGCGAATTAAATTATTATTTAAGTATCGAGAATCCTCAGTTTTATCGTGAATTCATCACTGAAGTGCTATCACCAACCGATGATGATTCTTCGAATATCAGTTTATTCGAAAATGGAAAGAAAAGGAAAATATCCAAGAATCTGTGCTTTATTCCTGACCCATTATGTTTTGCGTGGGATGAAAAGAAATTGAACGCCTCTATTCAAAAGGACCTTGCTTCTTCTATCGATACACAGGAAAATGAAAAGTTCTTATCTTTAAGGAATGAAATCAATGATTACCTCGAATCCATCAGTTATGACTATCCACTAAAATTATCCTATGATTCTGAAAGGAACCTTGGTTCTTTCTTAAAAGCTTTTTCTATAAGTTACGAAACAAGAACAGACAATTTTCTCCTAACAATATTAGAAAAGATAAAAATTCTGTCTTCCATTTTTAAGTATAATACATTCATCATACTTAACCTTGCCGACTTTCTTACAAAGGATGAACTAAATAACTTCTTTTATGAATTAAGAAAAATGGAAGTGTCAGTTTTAATCCTTTCTTCGCACCTGCCAAGCTATGATTTTGACAATAAATCAATTATTCGTATTGATAATGATCTCTGTGAACTTCATATTGAATCCAAAAACGAAAAAGATTAAAATATAGATGTTTTTTACGAAAAATCAAGATAAAAGCATATGTTTTGAGGCTTGAGAGTATTGTAAAAACAGATCCTTCTCTATCAATAACATGTGCGCGTGAACGGCGTGCGCGGCTTGAGAGTATTGTAAAAACAGATCCTTCTCTATCTTTGCATTCGTCTCGGAATCATTGATGTACGCTTGAGAGTATTGTAAAAACAGATCCTTCTCTATCGGGAGAACATACCTTTTCCCTTGTCTGTAAGCTTGAGAGTATTGTAAAAACAGATCCTTCTCTATCGCGATTCCAATCGCTGTCGAATTCGTCCTTGCTTGAGAGTATTGTAAAAACAGATCCTTCTCTATCCGATTATTCCCAAATCAAAATAGGAACTGAGCTTGAGAGTATTGTAAAAACAGATCCTTCTCTATCTGCGACCGTGCGGTTCGGACACGCCTCGATGCTTGAGAGTATTGTAAAAACAGATCCTTCTCTATCAGCTACTGAAGAAAAGAAAGGAGCTTTAGGCTTGAGAGTATTGTAAAAACAGATCCTTCTCTATCTATCGGAAATTGATGAGCCAGAACCTGATTGCTTGAGAGTATTGTAAAAACAGATCCTTCTCTATCCATCCTTCCTTACTTGCTCCGCCACGGATGGCTTGAGAGTATTGTAAAAACAGATCCTTCTCTATCGGCTATGGACGTGAAAACGACAAAGCCTGGCTTGAGAGTATTGTAAAAACAGATCCTTCTCTATCCAACAATATAAAAACTGATTGCCCGCCAAAGCTTGAGAGTATTGTAAAAACAGATCCTTCTCTATCCGCGACGGAGTCCGTCCGCTGTCAACTGACGCTTGAGAGTATTGTAAAAAC
>DHKY01000004.1:25216-26535 GCA_002404995.1 Caryophanales bacterium UBA4682
AAAAACAGATCCTTCTCTATCTCTTCCAGGGCAATCGGCAAGACGCGCATCGCTTGAGAGTATTGTAAAAACAGATCCTTCTCTATCCCAAGCCTGAGGATATAATAGAGACGCTGGCTTGAGAGTATTGTAAAAACAGATCCTTCTCTATCTAGCAACTGTCTTTTTCGATTGGCGGAAGCGCTTGAGAGTATTGTAAAAACAGATCCTTCTCTATCATTTTTCAATCGCGGATCAAAAATATCGGGGCTTGAGAGTATTGTAAAAACAGATCCTTCTCTATCGACCAGCTGGAGGATCCGGAGAAGAGAGCGCTTGAGAGTATTGTAAAAACAGATCCTTCTCTATCTCATCTTCTGATATAGCCAAATCCTTAAGGGCTTGAGAGTATTGTAAAAACAGATCCTTCTCTATCTAGAGTCTTAGGCTTCCGCCCTGCTCCGAGCTTGAGAGTATTGTAAAAACAGATCCTTCTCTATCATGAACAATGTTGTTAACTTTGCCAAAAAGGCTTGAGAGTATTGTAAAAACAGATCCTTCTCTATCAAGTGGTCTCAGGGATTAATAAGTGCCTCGCTTGAGAGTATTGTAAAAACAGATCCTTCTCTATCAGCAAGCTACAGCTTCCGGAGAATCCGAGGCTTGAGAGTATTGTAAAAACAGATCCTTCTCTATCAACAGACAAGGGGTATTTTCCTGTTTATGAGCTTGAGAGTATTGTAAAAACAGATCCTTCTCTATCTATTGCTATGAAATATATTGTATAATGAATGCTTGAGAGTATTGTAAAAACAGATCCTTCTCTATCTGGGTAAATGGAGAGATTAGTAGGTATTGGCTTGAGAGTATTGTAAAAACAGATCCTTCTCTATCCAATGCCTTTGCCTTGTCCAAGGAAGTCCTGCTTGAGAGTATTGTAAAAACAGATCCTTCTCTATCAAAATTCCGTTTTCCTTGCCCCCAAAGAATGCTTGAGAGTATTGTAAAAACAGATCCTTCTCTATCGCTTATCGGCTAGCGCTCCTTGCCCTTTTGCTTGAGAGTATTGTAAAAACAGATCCTTCTCTATCTTCCGTGCATTAACTAAAATCATACCTTTTGCTTGAGAGTATTGTAAAAACAGATCCTTCTCTATCTTAAGTCCTTGAATGAATAACAATAGACTTGCTTGAGAGTATTGTAAAAACAGATCCTTCTCTATCAGACTTCTGCTACTTCTGGTTCCTCTGCTTGCTTGAGAGTATTGTAAAAACAGATCCTTCTCTATCCTTGAGAGATGGCTAATCGTCTCGTGTAGAGCTTGAGAGTATTGTAAAAAC
>DHKY01000004.1:26612-280539 GCA_002404995.1 Caryophanales bacterium UBA4682
AAAAACAGATCCTTCTCTATCTAATTAGTATTGATGAATTTGTAAGGCTAAGCTTGAGAGTATTGTAAAAACAGATCCTTCTCTATCTCAGCGCCATAGCGGACAAGGCACAACGTTGCTTGAGAGTATTGTAAAAACAGATCCTTCTCTATCTGACCATATCCGTTTCTTTTCCTGTCGTCTGCTTGAGAGTATTGTAAAAACAGATCCTTCTCTATCGCAAACCCGTACACTTATAACAGCACGCGCGCTTGAGAGTATTGTAAAAACAGATCCTTCTCTATCCTCCAGCGAAGCTAGGAAGCCTTGCTTTGCGCTTGAGAGTATTGTAAAAACAGATCCTTCTCTATCTACACTCCCTTCATCTCGGCAGTGACGGCAGCTTGAGAGTATTGTAAAAACAGCTCCTTCTCTATCGCGCTCTTTAAGGCGCTGATCAGCAAAAGCGCTTGAGAGTATTGTAAAAACAGATCCTTCTCTATCGCCTAACTGGGAAGCGCTGGCAGACCGCTTGCTTGAGAGTATTGTAAAAACAGATCCTTCTCTATCTTAATATCTGTTAAACAATAAGACTTGCTAGCTTGTGTTCATTCCAGGTCAGTATTTCAAACAGATCAGCATGAGGCAGGATGAGCATAATAAGAAAGGATTCAAAAAACACGAGATAATCAATATGGAAAAGAAAGAGATGATTGAAAGAATTAAAAGAATGATTGAAAAATACGGTGAGTGCAGTCGTTCGAAAGGATGCGTCGAAACTATGGCTCAGACTAGGAAAGCAATGCAAAAAGAAGATGACTTCAAGTACTACGAGGGACAAGTCAAGGACAGGGAAAAGAATTTGGACGGAAGGCTCGACACTATTGAGAAAATGCTTGATATCATCGCCGAAAGGAAATAGGAAATGGACAGACTGCATAAGAGTATTGACGCACTTACTGATTATGTCAAAAATATAAATAACAATACAAAAGGAAAAAATGAAAGATACTATATCGTAAATCAGATTATTGATATCAAAAAACAAGTAGCGGAAATGCTTAACAACATTTCCGGCCACAAACGCAAGAACAATAGTTTTAGTATACAAGCAAGTAATGGCCCACTATTCGGCTGTTTTGACGAACTGATAAATACATTGAAAGCTAAATCAAAGGTTGTAAAGGATTTGACTCTTAGCCAATTCTTGGCTCAAGAAGCAATAGAATTGAACATCTGGAGAAAATCCGGTTTCAAAGCAATAGCAGTCTAAAGATGCAGTTCTCTTATTCCATAGATTTCTTGCCCTTAATTTAGCCAAAACACAAAAAACCAGGAAGGACATCCTTCCTGGTTTTTATGTTTAGAACAATGTCCTCTGATCCGATTCCGGAAGTCCGTCTAAAGCATGAAGATCACGGAGTGTCTCAATCAGCTTCTCCCCGACATGTCCGCGGATAGCCAAGTCCTCAACAGACTGGAACGGACCGCCTTTCTTCCGTGCTTCGACAATCTGGTTCGCAACCGAAGCGCCAAGACCATCAATGCAAGTAAGAGAAGGAATGATCTTTCCATGTTTTTCATCCGGAGTGAACTTCAAGGCATCGGATGTATTGACATGCAGGGGAGCAAAGGAATAGCCACGATCATACCTTTCAATAGTCTGTTCAAGGCCATTAATAGTATCCTGTTCCGGTTTAGAAACATTCTCTCTTCGCTGAAGACGTCCAAGAATATCGTTTCGTTTATTCAGAGAAGCCTGAAGTCCTTTCCTCCTCGTCTGAATATCGTAACCATCACAACGGAGAGTAAAGTAAGTCGCATAGTAGGCTAACGGACGATGTACCTTGAACCAGGCACAGCGGACAGCCATTGAGACATATGCAACCGCATGTCCTTTCGGAAACCTATACGCAATCTTATGGCAGGATTCAATATACCATTCCGGAACATTGTGTTCCTTCCTGATCTTATCGAACTTTTCCTTCTTCTCTTCATTGCCTGGCTTACCATAGAAGCCTTTACGGGTGAATTCCATGATAGCGAAAGCATCGGTGTAGTCGACACCCCATTTATCATGGAGCTTGTTCCTGATATCGTCACGGCAGCAGATACAGTCCTTCAAGGCAAAGTTTTGTTCCGTAATCAGATCCTCCGCATTTCCGGCGAAGACATTCGTACCATGGCTTAGACCAGAGATACGGACCAAGTCGGCAAACGAGTGCGGCTTAGTTTCAATAAGGACACGTCGACCATTCTCGGTACCGAATTCCGGCAGACCCAAAGCACCGGTCTGCTGCTGAAGCACGTTCTTCTTCAAATGAAGGGCATCGGCAGACCAGAACAAGGATTGAGCTTCCGGATCCGAAATCGGAACCTTTTCCTTCAGCTGCCTGAAGGAAAAGCCACAGAAGTCGCATTGCCTCTTGATGGCCTGAGGATCGACATGGCCGAGCCTATCAAACTTAAGGACGTTATCATGAATAGCATGGAAGTCGTAATGGGTAGTCATCCAAGTAGAATTCGGATCATCAGCCGGATATTGGACCGGAGTGAAGTCATAGGCTTCCCTTCCGGCAGGGATAACAATGACACCGCCTGGATGCTGGCCGGTAGAACGTTTCGTTCCAACGCATCCGTTAGCAATATGGTCAATCTCGGCATTGCGGATCTTGCTGGTATCCTTGCCTAAGGATTCAAAATAACCGAGAACATAGCCTCTGGCATTTTTCTCCTGGGCAGTCTGTATCGTACCTGCCTTAAAGCAGCGGTTACCTGTCTGATTCAGCCTTTCCTTCCTGTGTTCGTGGGCAATGGATTGGAAGTCGGACGGGAAGTTCAAATCGATATCCGGAACCTTTTCGGCATGGAAGCCTAGGAAGGTTGCAAACGGAATGTTCTGTCCGTCCCTGATCCTGTCCTCTCCGCATTCCGGGCATTTCTTGGCCGGCAAATCAAAACCAGAATCGATGCTCGGATCATCAATCCATTCCAGATGATGGCAGTGTGGGCAGCGGTAATGAGGTGGCAAAGGATTGACCTCCGTAATGCCGGACCTTGTCGCGACAAGGGAGGAACCGACAGAGCCACGGGAGCCAATCAGATAGCCTTGCGTATTCGACCAGCGGACAATCAAAGAGGACAGCCAGTAAATAACGGAATAGCCGTTGGAAACAATACCATCCAGCTCTGTCTTCAGTCGTTCTTCAATGAGCTTAGGAAGAGGATCTCCGTACCTTTCCTTTGCGGTCTTATAAGTAAGGTCAATCAGCCTCTGTTCGCAGCCTGGCCTTGATGGCGGATAAAGCTTATCCTTCGTCGGTTTGATGTCACCAGAAATCCTGTCGGAAATCTTTTCCGGATTATCAATGACAATTTCTTCTTCTAATGCTGTATCATCAAGGAAACTGAAGCATTCCATCCTCTCATCCGTAGTACGAAGATGCTGGTTTGGATTCGGAAGCGGATTATGATACCACTTCTGTTTTACTTCCTCGGAGGCATTATCATATGGCTGGAGACAAAGAGGATGTCTAGCACCTTTAAGTCCCTTAGCGGAGATAAAGACATCACGGTAAATCTTATCCTGCGGATTGAGATAGTGGCAATCACCTGTAGCGCAGACAATCTTTCCGTTTTCCTTTCCGGTTTCGATTACGTCCTTGATAATCTTCTTGACTTCATCCCTGGATCCGATTTCGCCTTTATGGATCTGGTAAATATAATTTTCCGGTGGCTGAACTTCGATAAAGTCATAGAATTCCCTCTTCTTGGCAAGGTCTTCCTTTGACTTGTTCCTCGCTGCTTCCCAGACTTCACCATTCAGACATCCAGATCCGATAATCAGGTTCTTGCGGTACTTGGCAAGATAGCTCTTCGGAGTATAAGGAGTCTGGTCTTTGCCGATATAGATGGTCGAAGATTCCGAAATAACGCGGTATAAGTCCTTTAATCCATCCCTGTTCTTTGCATAGACCGTGCAATGATAAGGATGGGAAGTAAGAAGCCTCTCCTTCGTGACCGGCAGGTTCGCTAAATCCTTATGCCTCTTCACTTCTGGATTCCGGATATTGAGCTCCGATAACCTGGAAGAGAAAATCGTGGCCAAGTGGGCAGCATCATAGTTTGCACGATGTGCACCAGTCGAATCAAAATCAATCTGCAGCCTACGTGCTAAGGCTTCCTCACGGTGGCTGCGCCTTTCCGGGTAGAGATAACGGGACAAAGGAAGAGTATCGATAACCGGGTTCTTCAGTTTTTCCCTTCCATTGTTCTTCAAGGCTTCATTGATGAAATCAAAGTCGAAGGCAGCATTGTGAGCGACAATGATGCTGTCTCCGAAGAATTCCTTGATATCATTCAACGCCTGCTTAATTGGTTTTCCGTGGTCGACCTGTTCCTGGGTGATATGGGAAACATTGATAGAGAAAGAGGAAAGCTTCCTGTTCGGATTGATGAAGAAATCAATTTGATCAAGAATCTGTCCGGATTGATCCCTCTTGACTGCACCGAATTCGATCAGTCGTCCATAACGGCAGGAAAGCCCTGTGGTTTCCGTATCGAAAACAACAAAAGACTCCTGTTTTAAAACACGGTCCGAAGGATTGTAAATGTACTTGAAATGGTCTTCGAGCCTGAAAAGCTCGCTTCCATATAAAATCTTAAGACCTGTTTTCTTGGCTGCTTTCTGAGCCTCTGGGAAAGCCTGGACGACACCATGGTCCGTGACAGCGATTGCCTTCCAGCCCCAGTCCTTGGCCGCCTTCGCATAGTCTCCGATGGAGGCTACACCATCAAAAGCAGACCTGCGCGTATGAAGATGCAGTTCGATTCTTTTTCTTGGATAGGTGTCTTTTCTCGGTTCATCCGGCGGGACAACCTTAATCTGGTCAATAGAGACAATCAGTTCGTTATGGGCAAATTTATCATAGGTCGGTTGTCCTTTGATTTCGATTTTGACACCGACATCGTATTTCAATAATTCTTCCTTGGACCTTCTTTTCCCCTCGAATAAGTTCGCAGCAATCGAATCCGAACCATCCGAAAACTCAATCCGTCGAATTGTTGTCCTTTTTCTTGTCTGGCGGTCTTCGATCTTAAAGATTGTTCCTGTACAGATAACCTTCCGGAAATTGGTGATATCCTTTAATTTACAAGGCTGATAGTTCCTGTTGATTTCCTTGTTGCGTTCCCTTCTCGCTTCTTCGTTCAATATGGTCTTCTTATAGTTCTCGCTTCGTTTCTTCTCGAAGTCGTCATTATAATCCACTTTTTCCTGTGTCAGGATATGATAAGAGGAAGTAATGGAGTCAAGGAAGTTTCTCAGCCATCTGGTCTCCTCATCAATCTCGGAAGCACCTGCTGCCGAAGTGTAGAAAAAAACTGCTTTCTTCTCTTCCGGAGAAAGATAGAGATCATCAAGCCTAGTGAACCCTTTGGCTTCTTTGATTTCCTCTAATAAACGCGGAAAATAAAGATCTTCATCCGGATAATCAAAGGAAATAACAATACCAAAGCCGCCTCTTGCCGTAAAAGACGAAACGGTATCAAAGAATAAGGTATAGGCAGAATAGTCCAGATAATGCGGGAAACGGATCTTACCGATTACCCGGTTGGATTCTTTTTCACAATGGCAATCTAAAAAAGAGCCATCCTCGAAAGGCTTTAAGTCCGTAATACCGATTTTTGTCAGGAAACGCCGAAGAAGGTCATCCATATGGTACAAATCCTCGCCTATCTATTTTAAGACATTCCAAAAAAGAAGCAATATCCAGACTCGAATCCATCTTGTATAAAAATATTTTTTCTTTAAAAGTCCTTTATTTAAGGCATTTTTTTAAAAAAATAAAATTTATTTAGCACTCTATACTTGAAATTGCTAATTTCTTGAATATAATAGTCTTAGCACTCAAAGAAAGAGAGTGCTAAAGAAATAAATAAAAGGAGGCAGTTACCATGTCTGAAGAAATTAAAAACGAAAACAAGAAGAATGTTCAGGTTCAGCAGAAGGAGAACCAAGTCCAGAGAAGTAACGAAGGCTTTGGTTTAAACGGATATCATCCGTTCTGGTCTTTGTTCAACGACTGCTTCTCTGACGAAGAGCCGAGCAACGTCAGGAAATCCGATATCATCGAGGATGATCAGGGCTATAAGCTCGAAATCGAAGTTCCGGGAGTCGATAAGAAGAACATCCGTATCTCCTTGGATAAAGGATATCTCTCCGTCAATGCCCATATCGTGAAGAACAACAACCAGGAAGGCGGCAAACGGAAATATCTCCATTCCGAGCGTTACGAGGGTTCCTTCACCCGTAGCTTCTATGTCGGCAATGATATCAAGCGTTCGGATATCGATGCCACTGTGAACAACGGACTTCTTCTTGTCCGCATCAAGAAACCCGCACAGCAGAGCGATGAACAGAAGTACATCGAAATCAAGTAACTTCTAAAAGAATCCGTCTGTCATAAGACAGGCGGATTTTTTGTTTTTTAATGAACCAACTTCTATTGAAACAGAGAAGACCGCTTTCCTTGAAAAGCGGCCTGTTTTTCTATCGGATAACAATGTCTTTGACAATCAGAAGAACAGCAAGGATCCTCATGACAGCAAGACCGATTCCATTGGCAATTGCCTTGAATTTCGAAGGTGCCTTCTTTCTTGTGATGCTCTCGCCAAGGGCAATCCTTGTCTGCCAGCCATCCAATCCCGGCAGAGGAAGAAGATTGAAACATCCAAGGTTCAGGGAGATATAGCCCCAGAGGAACCTGACCTGTGCAAGGCTTCCTGACTGCACACCGCTTGTCGTAAGACGATAGACAGAGACAATGCCTCCGACATTCTTCCATCCGTTAGGAGTGAAGAGTGAGCCAAGAGCCGAATAGACGCCGACGAACCTTTGTCCAAAAGTCTGGTTGGCACCGATAAACGCCTGTGAGAAGGAATAGTGGATTGTATCCTGCCAGTTGGAGATGCCAAGGATATCAAGGGAGTAAGTGCCATCTGTAATGTTCTCACTGACACCGGACTTGATGTCGATGGTCTTCCTTTTTGCTTCATCGGTTTCACCGGCTTCCAGATACTGGATATGGAACCTTCGGTAGGAGTTCTTGTTCAGTTCCGTTCCTTCAAACTCGCTTGGAAGAGTGAACTGTTTGTTAGCACTGGTCGAATAGACGTTGAGAGAAGCATAGCTGATGGAGTTGAACAGGACATCATCATAGCTTCCGGTATCGGCTCCGTCTTTGAATTCCAGATAGGAAGTCAGTTTCTGGCGGTTCTCTGCCTTCGGGAATTCGATGTCGATATCATCACCGTTCTGTTTGTGGACGTGATAGGTCTGATAGAGATAGTAGATCTGGTCACCGCTCTTCAATCCTGCTTTGGAGGCTTCATTGTTTTCGACGACATTGACTTTGTTTGTCTCATAGTTGTTGACCTGATGAGGAGTCACATAAGAGACGAAGAAGAGCAGAATGGCAAGAAGGAAGTTCCTTGCGATACCGGCAAGCATGATAGCGATCTGCTTTGCATGGTTTGTTCCGGTCAGTGTCCGGCTTTCCGGAATCCGTACACCATCCTCTGTTCCTTCCCTGTCTTCTCCTGCCCTGGAGACATAGCCTCCGAAGGGAAGACAACGGAGAGCAAATTGGGTTTCACCCTCTTTGTACCTAGGCTTGCCATCGGCATCAAAGACGGGTTTTCCGTCTTTTTTGACCTTATGCTTGAATTTGTGCTTGAAGATTGCCGGCCCGAATCCAATAGAATACTCGAAGCAATAGACTTTGCACAGCTTAGCAACTGCAAGATGTCCGGCTTCATGGATGCAGACAACGGCAGAGAGGCAAACGAGGAAGAGAATGATATAAAGTATTGTTTTTAAAAACTGTGGCATGTTTTTCCTTTCTGTTTATCGATGACTTCCTGAGCAAAAGAGTCTGCCTGAAGAAGAATCGAATCCAGATTCTCCTCGGTCAGCTCCTTTGTCTTAGGAAAGTGATTTAAAGTATAAGATAAACACTCTTGTATGTCTAGATAAGCAAGCTTATGGGAAAGAAACTCTTGGATAGCTAGGCTATCGACAGCATTCCTGAATATCCTTCCGGTATTTCCATAGAGCCGGTTCCTCTCTAGAGCGAGAGAGAAACAAGGATAACGAAGAGCATCAAGTTTCCTGAAGTGTAACTTCTTAACATTTTCTTCATCTTCCAGGGTGTTTTCATGCCTAGAGAGGGTTCCCTTAGATAAGGCAAAGGCAATCGCAACCTTCCTATCCACCGGGGAATACTCATAAATTGTCTCCTCTTTTCCTTCTTCATTCAGGAAGGTTACCAGAGCATGGACTAGAGATTCCTTGCAGATAACCGCCTTGTACTGCACGGAGTCCGGCATAGGAAATAGCGCTTTCGCCTCCCTGATTTCAAACGCCTTATTGACCATTGTCGTGCAATCTACGGTAATCTTGCTCCCCCTTGCCCAGGTCGGATGCTTCAGTACCCTTTCCGGGGTAGCTTCTTTCCTTTCGGAAATAGGATGATCACGGAGGGCACCGCCGGAAGCAGTAATCCAAAGTGTCTTAATCTGGTTGTCTTTGATATTTCTACTTTTCAGTTCATTCAGTAGTTTGTTCAAAGCAACATGTTCACTGTCAACCGGATAAAGATGGGAAGACGAGGTCCTCCTTTCCTTATGGATCAAGGAAGAACCAATAACCAATGATTCTTTATTGCAGAGCATCAGATCATGATTCAGGCGCAAAGAAACCAGCGAAGGAATCAAGCCGTCATTACCCCTGATTGCATTAAAGATAGAGGAGTTTCCGGAAGCAGTGATGACTTCAATGGAAGCATCCTTTCCGGAATAGACCTTATAGGAAGGATGCAGTCTTTGGAATTCTTTTGCCTTCTCTTCATCGACAATGCCGACATATTTCAGTTTCGGGAAATATAGAAGAAAAGGTTCCCTCTTCTCAAATCTCGAGAAAAGGGAAACCCCGACAAGATCATAATTCAATGAGTAACGTAGAAGATCTAAGGTCTGCCTTCCGATAGAACCAGTTGCCCCCAAAAGAACAATCGGTTCTTTCATAGAAAGAGACGGAATCCTTTCGAAAGCATAAGGACGAAAAGCGCCCTGACAGCTGCGTTTGTCAAAAGAGAATCAAAACGATCAATGATACCGCCATGTCCTGGCCTGATTTTTCCGTAGTCTTTGATACCGACAGTGCGTTTAATCAAGGAGAAAAGGAAACCTCCGACGTTTCCGATAATCGGCGAGAGAATGGAAGCAATCAGAAGAATCGGCCATGCCTGACCACCAAAGACACCAATTTCCTTCAAAGCCGGAGAATAGCTGAACTGCCTAAGACCAGGAAGCAATGGGGAAGAGAAGAAGGGAACATACTCGAAGAAAGCTGTCCTAGCCAAAGTAAAACCGATAGAGAAAATAGAGCCTCCGATGAAGCCTTCCCAAGTCTTATTCGGAGAAACTCGCGGGTTCCTCTTATGCTTGCCAAAGAGCCTTCCAGAGAAATAAGCTCCGACATCACAGAACCAGGTTCCGACGGCAGTGAAGACCATCAAGTAACAGGTCGACCAACGCTGGTCGAGATTCGGATGACTTTGATAGTATGGCGAGAATTCTTTGCTCCTCCCAAAATAGCGAAGGAAGAAAATGCTTTGGAATCCAAACCCGATTAAGAAGGTCCTAGCAAAAAGATACGTGACATCATTAACAGAAACCTTCGAAGAGAAAATAGCAATAGAGAACAAAATCAGAAGGTAAAGAACCAATCCAATAACCGAAACATACAAAGAGCCCATGGAAAAACCATACCAAGGATCTTTGAAAGGATTGTTTCCTTTCATCCAAGATTGAATCAATCCACCATAAGCAAAAAGATACCTGAAAACGTAGACAATCCCCTTCCTATAAAGAGGGAACTTGTTCTTTCCGGGAGCTTCAAGCCTTTCATGACAGGCAACGGTCAAGAAGAAGGAAATCAGAAGAAAGTAAAACCATCCGCCTAAAGTAACAGCTGGCAGAAGAAGACCGACAAATACGATTCCGGATATTGTCCGGACAAGCCTAGAAGTCTTGTTTTTCTCGGAAATCTGATTATGCATTTAGATGGTCTCGATATCTTTGACCTTATTGGCTAAAAGCTTTTCGATTTCTTCGATATGTTTATCCGTGGCTTTCTGGATATCCTCTAACCTATTGTCACGCCTGTCTTCAGAAAGGTCTTTGTCCTTTTTGATGTCGTTGTTGGCATCACGACGGATATTGCGGACAGCGACTTTTCCCTCTTCAGCGCATTTCTTAGCCTGGCGGATCAAATCCTGACGGCGTTCCTCGCTCGGAGCCGGGAATTTCAAAATGATGGCATTGCCGTTCTGGGTGACTGTGCATCCAAGATCGGCTTTATTGATTCCGCCGACCCTGCCTTTTAAGGTAGAAACATCGAACGGACGAATCTGAAGATCAGTCGGAGAAAGAACAGAGATGGTAGCTCCGTATTTAATCGGAGACCTTTCTCCATAAAGATCAACTTTGACATTATCTAATAAAGCAGCAGAGACACGGCCTGCACGGAGAGTTCCGAAAGTTTCTTTAAGGGAAGCAATGGACTGATCCCTCTTCTTCGTATAAGCATCAATATTGGACATAAAATCTCCTCCTTTAAACAGAGATTACTACTAATCTTTATTTTACTAAATAGGCCTAAGCTTTAAAAGAGCCTGATGGAAAGTTTACTTCTTGTTGGTCACAACAGTGCCGATATCGTCGCCATTTAAGACACGGACTGCATTTTCCGGATCGTTCCTGTTGAAAACACGGACATCCACAGAAGAATCAACTAATAATCCGACAGCCGTATTATCCCTGACCTTAAGATTATCCGCAAGCAGCTCCGAATAGGAAATCTTCTTGATAAGCTTCGCATTCTTATTCTTCCGGGGATCATCATCATAGACACCTTCAACACCATTCTTGCCCATAAAGATACCATCGCAGTTCCTCTCTTTGGCACGGAGGGCAGCACAAGTGTCGGTAGTGAAAAACGGAGAACCGATTCCACCTGCGAAAATAACAACACGTTTCTTCTCAAGGTGACGTAAAGCACGGCGACGAATATAAGGTTCACCGCACTGGGCAACCGGAATGGCCGTCCTAACCCGTGTCACAAGTCCATGGTTTTCAAAGAAAGACTGAAGGCACATAGCATTCCTGATAGTGGCCATCCTACCCCTATAATCGCCGGTAGTCTTTTCAATACCAAGATTTTCAGCTTCTCTTCCACGCCAGATATTACCACCACCGACAACGAGGCAGACTTCAGTGCCAGCAGAAACAATCTCTTGAACCATTTTATAAATGGATTCAAGATATTCCTTATCATAAATATCTTCTTTTCCTTTTAAGGCTTCTCCGGAAATTTTTAGCAGAATACGTTTGTACTTGGGCATATGAATAAATTTCTCCTCTCCACTATTGTAACAAAAAGGCACCCCTTTCGGAGTGCCTTTCAATCGTTTGACGAACTACTTGCTGGAACCAGCCTGAGCAGCAACTTCAGCAGCGAAATCGTCCTGACGTTTTTCGATGCCTTCGCCAACTGCATAACGATAAGCAGAAACGATAGAAGCTCCGTTCTCTTTGAGATACTGGGCAACAGTCTTCTGTTCATCGATGACCATCGGTTCATCGTCTAAGACAGACTCGAAGAGAGTCTTCTCGACACGGCCACGGACAATCTTGTTCTTGATTGCTTCCGGCTTGCTTGCGAATTTCGGATCCTGTTCAGAAGCCTCGAGCTGGATTTTCCTTTCCTTGTCGATGACTTCTTCAGGGATGTCGTTCTCATGGAGATAGCTCGGATTGTTGGAGCAGACATTGAGAGCAACCCTGGTTGCATTTTCAGTAGAACCACCCTTTAAGACAATAAGGGTAGCAATCTTTCCGTTCCTATGGATATAAGGTCCGAAAACCTCATCATCGCTCTTCTCAACAGTGATAAGACGACGGAAATCAAGCTTTTCGCCGAGTTTGACGCCAGCATCGATGAATAAATCAGCAATGGTCTTGCCGTTCTCATCCTTTAAAAGCTTAGCTTCTTCAACAGTCTTCGGCCTGTACTTTAAGACAATAGCGTTGACGCTCTTGACTAAAGCACGGAACGGATCCGAATTGGCGACGAAGTCAGTCTCGGAATTGATTTCGATCCTAGCAGCCTTGTTTCCTTCGGTCCTAAGCCAGGCAACACCTTCAGCAGCAATACGGGTTGCAGCTTTCTTAGCCTGCTTAGCAATACCCTTCTCACGTAACCAATCGACAGATTTGTCGACATCGTTTCCGTTGGCAAGAAGAGCTTTCTTGCAATCCCTTAATCCAGCACCGGTGCGTTCACGGAGCTGTTTGATTAATTCAATCCTCTCAGACATTACTTGGCTTCTCCCTTGACCTCAGCAGAAGCAGCCGGAGCTTCAGTTGCTTCAGCCGGCTTTGCAGCATCAGCAGCTTTGTTCTCGCCTTCCGGTTTGTTTCCGTCGTTGAAGCGGTAGAAGTTCTTCTTGACAAAACGTTTACGAGCAACACGTTTGCCGTTCTTACGCCTTGCGATAGCATCATCACGAAGCTTGGCACGGATGGACTTGATCTGTTCAGCCTGATCGACACCCTTAAGCCTGTCGGCCCTGGTCTGAGCAGCAGCATCGGCATCCTTGTAAGCATAGACCGGCTCACCGCCCTTGCCTTCGACAACAGCATCAGCAAATAATCCGACAATTAAACGGATGGAAGCTTCGCCATCATCATTGGCCGGAACTAAGTAGTCGATTAAATCCGGATCAGTGTTGGTATCACCTAATGCGAAGACAGGGATGTGAAGCAGACGAGCTTCGGCAATAGCATTGTGTTCGGTCTTAGGATCGACAACAACGATAGCCTGCGGAAGCCTGCGGATTTCCTTGATGCCTTCGAGGTTAGCAGATAATTTGGCTTTGAGTTTAAGGCGCTCAGCAGCTTCCTTCTTTGGAAGCTTTTCTAATTCGCCGGATAATTCTTCCTGTTCGATGGTACGGAGTAAACCGATACGTTTTAAGATGGTGTGGAAGTTAGTAAGGGTTCCGCCTAACCAACGTTTGGCAACATAGAAGGAGCCAGAACGGACAGCTTCTTCAGTGACTGCTTTCTGTGCATAGGCCTTGGTTCCGACAAAGAGAACCTTTCCGCCCTTAGAAACAATGTCCTTTAAGGCAAGATAGGCAGTCTGCATCTGAGCAGCCGATTTGTTTAAATCAATCAGATGGAGATTGTTGCGTTTTCCGTAGATGTACTTGCTCCTCTTCGGATTCCAACGGGAAACGCGATGTCCGAAATGGCATCCTGCAGCAAGCAGGGCCTTCGGAGAAACGACCGGATCTTCAGGCTTGTGTTCAATGGTCTGCCTGACATTTGCCTCGGCTTCTGCCGGAGCAGCTTCGACTTTCTTCTCTTCTTCGCTCATTTTTTGAGCCTCCTTTTTGTTGAACTTCTAGATGTTTCGAGATGCCAACCCAATATGCCTTTGATTGCAATTACAGTAGTCTAGACAGACATAGAGGACTAGTCAGCAAGATTCGCATCTATGGTTATAACGCCACTTTGGCGCAAGGGTAATTATATACTAGGCAAAAACCATTTTACAAGGGCAACTTAACCTTATTATATATAAAGTTGTGTTTTTCAGCATTTTTCATCTTGATAAACGGAGAGAAAACCTGTATATTAAATAAGCTTTCTTCATGGCCCCATCGACAAGCGGTTTAAGTCACAGCCCTCTCAAGGCTGGATTCAAGGGTCCGAATCCCTTTGGGGTCACCATCACGAAAAGTTAAGGAGTCCTAATGATTAGGACTCCTTTTTGTAACAGACCAAGACATAACCTTTAAAGACAGAAGAAAATAAAGGTTTGTTTCTATCTTCCTATTCCCGAATAAAGGAAATTTGTTTTTTCTTTCTAATCACACAACCAAGCTCAATTGTTCAGCCCTTAGTTCATTATTCGTTCAATCTTTAGTTCGTTTGATAGTTCATTCATCTCTCCAGCTAGATAAATGAATTCTAAAGATTCTAAATGATTCTGGTTTTCGCTTTCGGTAGCGTCATCAAGAGAATGTCATCCTTGCTTAGTAAATTCATTTAACCAATATCAATTGATTTTGTTAGCCTTGTGAAAAGGGAACAAATATGATATTTTTTCCTTATAACTAAGGAGTACATATACAATGAACAAAAAGAAATACGCTCTTCACCCAGGATTGTTTCTAGCTTACTTTATTATTTGCATTGTCAACTTCGCCTTTGGTTTGATTTCTGCCATAGTGGATTGGTCAACATTTGCCAGTGCTGGACTTGGATACATTGGTTGGCTTGAGATTTTTGCCATTTCTGTCTGCATCGGACTTATCATCTATGCTTCTCTGATTCTTGCGAAAACACAGGACAAAGGAAATTCCGGAAGGGTTGTCCTGCTCTATTCCAGCATTGCATTCATTTCAATTTATGGCACGAATCTGATTACGGATATCGTATTGCTTGGTTCTTCGAATGGAGCGGTATCAATTCCTACTTTTATCATGGTCATTCTGATTCTTGCGGCTGCTATCACTTCTCGTTGTCTCTTAAAGGAACATCCCAATGTGGCACGGATTATACTAATTGTCATTGGCAGGATTGCATCCGTAGCGGATATCATTTGTCTTTGCACTCTTACCTTGGGGGCTAGGAGTGCCATCTACGAAATCACTTCGCTGCTATTTACCATCTTCCATGTCATCTGCTGTTTCAGGAGGAAGTCATCGGTTCTCGCGGTTTCCTCTTCCTTCCAGACAAGAGAAGGAAACAAAGAAATGTCCCAATTGGAAAAGTGTGAGCTTCTGAGCAAATATAAAGAACTACTTGATAAAGGAGCTATCTCTGAGGAAGAATACGAGAAAAAGAAGAAAGAACTTCTCTAACTATTCTAAGATCTATCAGGAAATTGTTTCTATAATTTCATTAAGACCAAATCATAAAAAATCAGGTACGATTAAGCATCTACCTGATTTTTTATTACCACTACTATCCAAGAAATAGAGTATCAACCCAAATAGACGAGCTGGTCAAGGAAATAGCCTTTGATTGTCTTTTCTTCATCGATATCCGTATTCAAAAAGGAATAAAAAACCTCGGCGATTGTCTTTTCATCTTTTGACTTGACAGTCCTCTTATGTCTAAAGACAGAAGTATCATCTCCGGAATTTTCAAAAGAAAAAGAAACATCTGATTTATCTGTTTTAGAAGAGGGATAGAACAAAGCTTTAAAGGTGCAATTATAATAAGGCCCATCGAATAAAATAGGATCCTTCCTTTTCAAATCATCATCAGAAAGAATCTGTCGACATTCAATATATGGATTTTCATATACATTCTCTTTGTTAGTCGGATTAAACCGCAAGTAATAACAAGCAGCAGACAGATCAGGATTAATCGCCGGGGCTAATTTGCTTTGGTCACAAGCCATAGCATAGAATTTTTCATTGTTTGTCAAAACAAAATCATTCTCGATAAAAGCAGAGAAGCTTTCAAAAGTCCAATACTTAACATAAGATTTTAGTGGAATAGATTTTTCAGTACTGGTAGTGCAAGTTGAAGATGGAACAGAAATGGAAGAATCCGTACATCCCGTCAATGCCACTAAGGCAAAAGCACAATATAATAATTTCTTTTTCATGTTTTCTTTTTATATCTTTTACTTCATACTTTTTTTCGATGTCAATGTTTTTTGTTGTTTTGAAATATTCCTTGTTTTTTGGTGAAGATACAAAATGTTTTGCTGTCCTTTAGCATTTTGTATAATCATTACAATTCATAAAAGACTTCTAAAATACACTAAATACTATCTTCTAGTTAACCCGTTTATACACGCCTTGCGATACTACCATATTTTAAATCCGAACAAGGAAAAGAAGACAGTGATTTATGGACAAAAGCAGCCAACCAAGTCAGAATATATACCAAGCAAATAGAATAATCTTTTAAAAAGGGTATAATTGTAAAGAAAGCGATACAAATCATGTCAAAAAAAGAAACACTTACAAAAAGCATCGGTGCGAAAAAGAAGCACCACATCCTACGAAACATTCTTATCGTCTTCCTTTCCATCATTGCCCTCTTTGCAATCGGAATCGGAGCCTATAACGGAATCAAGCATATCCGTTTCAAAGGCTACTATCAGATTGCAACAAGAAGGAGAGACAATCCAGGTCTGAACGATGGATACGTTACCCAAGGCCTCTGCTATCTTGAAGAAGAAGACAGGTACCTAACCAGCGGATACAGGAAAGACAAGAAATCCCCGAGCCGTGTCTATTCCGTTGACAAAGACAACAAGCAACACTACGCAGAGCTTTACTTCATCAAAGACGGAGCCGAAAAGAAATTCACCTATCATTGCGGAGGAGTCGCAAGCGAAGGCGACTATGTCTATGTCGCCAGCGCTTCCAAAATCTTCTCCTTCAAGAAATCCGATATTCTGAATTCCAGCAAAGCCGTTGCGGTAAAGAGCTTTGCCGTCAACTGTGCAGCTTCCTTTGTCTTCACCGACGGAAATTATCTCTATACCGGTGAATTCAATGACGGAGACTCCTATAAAACCAACAATACCTTCACGAACACCGACGGAGAAACCACCAAGGCAATCATTTCTAAATACAATCTATCCGATGTAAACGAGAAAGAAAAAGGTACTCCGGTCCTTGAATATGCCATCCGGAATTCTGTACAAGGAAGGTGTGTTACCTCATCCGGCAAAATTGTTCTTGATACCAGCTGGGGAAGGAATCCTTCTCACTTCTATGTCTATGACGGATTCCAGGACAAGATCGATACAAAAGACAAGGATGTTCCTGTCATCTACTTAGACAGTCGTTATCTCAAGCAGGATATTGTCGGTCCTTCTAGGGCAGAAGATCTCGATTATCATAATGGCAAAGTCCTTGTCGCCAGCGAATCCGCATCTAATAAGTACATCTACGGAAAACTGTTCTTCTACTTCTACATCAACGGACTAAGCATTGATTAGTCTATTCATAGTTTTGAAGCAAAAAACGGAGCTCTCCTTGAGCTCCGTTTTCTAAATCAACATCAGCAAAATAAAAATGATTGCTTTGTTATCGTTTTCATATAATTTGTCTTCTGATAACATTGCGTTTCTTGAATCATACCAATGAAAATCTGATAAGATAATGCACGTTAAAAGCAAAATCAAAGCAATTTGATGACGCAAAACTATAGGGTCTATCTTAGACAGCCAGTTGCCAGAAATCCGCTATGAAAACCAAATGGAGAAGTATAACAATTATCATTTCCACTTCTAGGGCTATTTTCACTCTTGCAGCATCTTTCGTCTCTTCCATAGCCTGGTTCTCTGCCAGTCGTAGTGTCAAAGCGAACGGCAATGGTTTTGAAGTGTCAAGAGAAAACTCGATTCTGGATTCAATTGAAATTCATACACAAAAAGACGGTGCCTCCTCCCCATTTATTTTCAACGAAGAAGCCAAAGGAAAATATGTATTCGCTGATAAGAGCAGCAATGTCCTAACATATCAGCCAACGACCGAAGGAGATACTGGAAAAATTAATATCGGCACTTACTCCGTTACCGATTCTCAGAAAGCGTTGCTTCTTGTCTACAACTTCCGTCAAGACCAATCGGAGGACAGATACAATCTGACACTTAAAGCAGTCACTTCTACAACCTATGAAAATTCGTTGATTGCCTTAGATGGAAACGGAAATCCAGTGAACAAGATATCCGAGAGCAATAATCTATCCTCAATCATTTCTTTTTCTGCTTTTGAATTCCAGAATAGCTATGATTTATCCAATCAAGGCAGGACATTCTCTTCTTTTGCAAACTATGCTTCAGTGATAACCTATACTCCATCTCTTTCTCTTTATAAAAGGAGCAGAAAAAGGAACTCGCTTGCTCTGGTCATCACCTACAACAGCGACATCATCGAATACCTTTACTCCCTCAATCTATCCAATCCTGTTTTAAATAGCGACATCATCCTGTTTGACAAATCCGACTTTGTCCTATCCCTGTAAAAACTATGAAACATAAAGCACCTTTCATTATCAGCATTATCGTAACCGGTGGAGTCTTAGCAGCCATTGCCTCCTCAATAGCTTGGTTTGATCATAAGACCACCCTTACTCCGGCAATTCTTCAAGGGAGCACCCAGGGTGCCTATTTTGGCGGTGGAGACGGATCCGAGACAACCCCTTATCTCATCAAAAACCAACGTCATCTTTATAATTTGGCTTGGCTCCAGTATTTAGGTGAATTCAACCAAGCAGAAACGGATTCTACTAAGATCGATAAGCAGTATTATTTCAAGAGGGATGATTCTTTAAAGGATTCTGAACTCGATAGGAAGGATTTTGTCTTACCTCCTATCGGAACAGAGAGTAATCCATTCCTTGGAAACTTTGATGGGAACGATGTTACTATCAGCAATCTCACGGTCAGCAATAACTTCAATGATCTAAACAAACATCCTTATAATGTGACATCCGATTCGTTTAATAAGGAAAATATTCAAATTGTCGGTTTTTTCGGAATCATCGGATCCCATAATACACTAAGCTACTCTTATTCCTCAGCTATCAATTCTGTCTCCAATCTTTATCTGAACAACGTAACAATCAGCACCTCATCAAATAATACTTTATGTGGTATCTTTGCTGGCTATGCGAACGCCTCTATTTCCTATTGCGGTGTCCACTATGCCACCATCAAGATTGGATCGAATGTCACTAAGATTGATGCTTTCAATAATGTCTCATCCTATACCTTGATCGGCGATTACAACCAAGACGGCTATGAATGGGAAGATAAACCGGGTGGGGATGTCGGATACGGCACAAGTACTGATATTCGACAGCTTTATCAAACTTTAAATAATTTTTCGCTTAGGGATAAAGACACTGGTGTTGTAGGGAAAGGGCAAGCCTTGCCATTTAAAGAAAGCCAAACTCCTACATTATATAAGAACTCATCAAATGAAACTCTAACTGTTTCCACTTATGGAACAACTTTGTCTATTCCGTATTCAGATTCCATAACCGCATCCGATATGGGAAATAATATCGGCTATTACTCTGGGGAGCTAAAGGCATATAAAGACAAATTCAAAGGCAAAATCAACTATGAAAGCCTAACAAAAATCAAAGAATCCAATCTTGATGTGAATGAAAGTGTAAAAAATGCTATTCAGGCATCAGTCGATGATACAACTAAATACGGTGATTCTTGTATCAGGTTATCAGCACAAAACTATTTAGCGGATAATATCAAGCGAAAAGATGGCTATGCTTTAATTAAACGAGGATATTTAGGAAACTATCACGGAGATATTCTCATCCCTTCAGAAGCAATATGGGTTGCTCCAATTAAGCCTGGGAATTTCGAATTCGTTGTTCTAAATCCGAATGATACAAACGCTTGGCTAGCGATTTGGAAACTCGAAAGAAATACGCCAAAGAAATATGACTCCGGTTTCAAGGCGGTCACGTATGATGATTCTAACCATCTTATAGCCTGCACGATACCGCCTCAGTCAAGCACTAGTAAAACTCTAATACCTTATTATTTTGGTGTATCCGTTACTCAAAACGATATTAACAATGGTATAGAATTTGCAATCACAAAAGCTCATTCAATGTCTAAAAATGTGTACATTGATTACATCGATATCGGTGCAAACGGAGGTGGTTCGACCACCGATAAGGGAAGTATCAGTAAGCTTGACTTCGTTACTGCAGATGCGAATGAAAAGCTCACTAAGCTTACCGATGCAAGCTATACAGCTTCCAACTCTTTATTCTCAATCAATGGAACTTCTTCAACTGAATCTGTCTATTCTTTCCGTAGAATCAATGATTCGATTCTCTATTATGTGTCATCCGTAAGCTCTGGTTTGACAATTACAGAGATAGGAACTGGAACAAAGAAGAAAACAGATAACGCCGACTGCAAATCCTAAAGTATGGATAGTCTTTGTCTAAATAACAAGGCAAAATAGTTTTCTATCTTGCCTGATTTTGTGTAAAATGAAAAAGAGTGTATATCAAAAATGAAAAAAGCATTGTTTTTTGATTTAGATGGAACATTATGGAACTCTGTCAGCTCTATTACAAAGAGCTGGAACAGGACGAGGAAGAGATTGAACCTGCCTTATTTCTTTACTGAAAAAGATATTACGAGCCATAGGGGTCTGACTCCGGAGGAAACAGCTCCGATTGCCTTCCCTGGACTTGAGGAGAAGAAAGCACTCGAGGTCTTCCGCACCTGTGTGAGAGATGAAGTGAAGTTTCTTTATAAAGAACCTGGTATTTTATATCCAGGAGAAATCGATGTATTAAAGAAACTAAAAGAAAAGTATCCTCTTTATGTTGTCAGCAATAGTGATGTCGGATATATCGAGAGCTATCTGGATTCCTATTCCTTTAACAAGGTATTCAATGGTCATCTCTGTGCTGGAGATACAAATCTTCCAAAGTGGAGAAACATTCAGGTGTTGAAAGAAAAAGAGAATATCAAAGAAGTCATCTATATTGGGGATACTAAGAAGGACAGGACAGAGTCTCTTCATGCCGGGGTTCTTTTCATTCATGCTGCCTACGGCTTTGGAAAAATCGATCCAGATAGGAATCCAATCAATTCTATCGAAGAACTTCCTAGGAAAGTAGAAGAAGTTTTTAACAAAAAACTTGCTGGATAGTTTTTCCTAAGAATAGTTGTATCCGATAATTGTGGTCAAAAGGCTGATTTTTCTTCTTTTTTAACGATTAGCACTTATAATAATTGAAAAAGAAAGGAAATCCCACTCTTATGGCTGAACAATCACAAAGCAGTCAGAAGCCAATGAAACTGAACTACAAACGTACGAGGATCATCGGCTTTGCGTTTTTCGGTATTCTTTTACTCTGGCAGGTCTATGATTCCTGGTGTCCGACTTTCCTCACGGAGCTCTTCAAAGAAGCACTCAGTGCAGAAAAAGAAGAAGACGTCCAGTACCTAGTCGGTGTCAGGAGGGCACTTGATAACTTAGCAGCCCTGATCAGGCTTCCAATCTTCGGACACTTGTCCGATAAGACTCATACTAAGATTGGTAAACGAAGGCCGTATATCCTAGTTGGAACATTTGTCTCGGCTCTTGCATTCCCGTTCATTCCTGTATTCTTCCATTATAACAATATTGTCGGAACAATTATCAGGATGGCAATCGTTGTCTTTTTCAGGAGGATGTATCGTAATCCGGCTGTTGCTTTAAGGCCAGACAGGACTCCGAAGCCTCTCCGCTCCCGTGCCAACGGATTAATCAATATCATGGGCTATTTAGGCGGAGCCTGTGCAACTATTGTCGGTATGGTCTTTGTTCTCTCCCAGTATCTTGGAAAGAACGGAGCAACTACCTGGCAAATTGGAAATATCTGGGCTATTGAAGCTCCGTTCCTCATTGCTTCTGTCTTGATGGTAATCTCTGCTCTTATCCTCTTTATCAAAATCAAAGAAAACAAGATCGAGGCAGAAAGGGCAGAGGAGAGGAAAAGAGGAGAAGAAGAAGCCGCTGTCGAAGACAAAGTCACTGATGATGCTCCAAGGAGCAAGGCAAATAAGACAAGGCTGATCCTGATTCTTGTCGCTGAGTTCTTCTGGTTCAGGGCAGATAACGGAATCGGAACCTTTATGGGCAACTATACCCTTTACTATCTCAAGAGTTCCACCCGTGCTTTATCCGTTAATACCATCTTAGGCGGTGTCGGTTCTGTCATCGGATTCATCGTTGGTGGTCTCCTCGCCGAGAAAATCGGACGAAAATGGACGATTGTCTCTGGACTCAGCTTAACGGCTTTATCCTTAGCATTCTGGGTTATCAGGACATTTGCTATCCCAGTCAAAGTCCCTGCCCAAGGCGAATACAATGCCTTCCCGATTTATATCTATGCCATCTGGTTCCTCAAAGGACTCGGAAGGTCGCTTGTCCATGTCAATTCCTTCCCGATGGTCGTTGAGCTTTGCTCAAGTAAGAAGATAGGCCGGTTCACCGGTTATTACTATGCTGCCTCCATGGCTGCCCAGACGATTACTCCCTGCCTCCTTGGCTTGCTTCTTCTCCATCCGAACTTCGGATGGAACTACCTACCTGTCTACGCACTCTGCTGCAGGGCTGTTGCCTTTGTCATTTTCTTCTTCGTCAAGAACGTCAAAACAAAGAAAACCACCATCAAAAAAGGACTCGCTGCCCTTGATCAGGATGACTAAAGAATGAAAAAAGAAAACTTAATCAAAGATCTTAACCCACTATTTCTAAAAGGATGTGCCCATCGCGGCTTACACAACAAGGAATTCACCGAAAACGGAAGGAAAGCCTTTCAGAACGCAGTCGACCATAACAGGGCAATCGAACTCGATGTTCATCTTACCAAGGACAATCAACTGATTGTTGTCCATGATTCCGACTTGCAGAGAGTCACCGGAAAAGAAGGCGTTGTGGAAACTAGGACAGTCAAGGAAATCAAAGACAACTACCGCCTGCTCGATGGAGAACAGCTGCCAACCTTCCAAGAAGTACTTCGTTTAGTGGATGAACAAGTCCCTAGGCTTGTCGAATTGAAGACCTATAAAGGAAACAATGCTCCTTTGGCAAAAAGAGCAAGAGAAGAACTCAGTGGAATCAAAGACAAGAAGAATTTCAGGATTATTGCCTTTGATCCACGTGCTTTAATCCGTAGGAAGAAGACAACGATCCATACTTCCTTATTGATTGCAAAGCAAAGAGAAGACGTCTTCTTCTTCCGTCACTTCTTTGACTCCGTCGATATCGAATGGGTCATGCTGAAAGAGAAAAAAGTCAGGAAATACAGAAAGAAGCATCTTCTGAATTCCTGGACCATCAACAGCGAAGACAAATTGGAAATCGCACTCAACTATGCCGATAGGATTACGTTCCAGGAAATGCCTGCCGAGCTGATCCGCTCTAAGATTGAAGGAAAGAATTAAAAAGATCATGCCTGAAGCAAAAAGCTTCAGGCATTTTCTTTTCACAAGATGGAATCCTTGCTATAATGTTTTCCGCAACGGCCCTGTAGCTCAGTTGGATTAGAGCACCTGACTTCGAATCAGGGGGCCAAGGGTCCAAGTCCCTTCAGGGTCACCAAAAAAGGTCCTTCATCTCGGAAGGACCTCTTTTTGTTTTCTAAAAAGAATCACTTTTTCTTTTTCGGCTTAAGGTAATTCAGAAGGATATAAACAAGAATAAGAACCACAATCGTAAGGATCAGAACTAGATACCTTGCCAAAAAAGATACCTTATGATCAAAGAAATAGAAGTTACAATCCGTAGAGTTCTTTAATCCTTCAATGAATTTATCGTCCATCCCCGCATCTTTCCTTGCCAGAAGCACCCCGTTTAAAGAATGGTTCCGCATCAATACTGTTCCATAGACGCTTGGCAGAAAACCGGAAATATTCTGAAGCACTTTATTGAAGGTATTGATTGGCCTATAGGCACCGCTGATGAATCCGTATCCTGCAGAAACGATGGTACCGATGGCTGCAATCTGTCCTTGGCTAGTCAAAAAGAAATTAATCAAGGAAGAAAGGGCAGTTCCGAAAAGCGAGAGCAGGAAAACATCGAGAAGAAGGAGAAAGACATCTGCTGCACTCCTAAACCATCCGATTATGCCAAGATAAATGAAGCATAGGGCCGCTGCACAATAACAGATAAGAAGAGTTGAAAACAACGTCGAGAGATAATAAGCCAGAGCAATGATGGAAGGCTTGACAGGAGAAATCCGGAAGTCCTTGATTGTACCATTTGCCTTATCCTGAACCATTAAGAAGTTCGAGCAGAAGGCAACCGTAATACAGGATACTGCCAACATCGAAGAGATGATTTGTGCTCCGGCAAATCCAGAGACAATTTTATCCGATAGTCCTAAGGACTCCGGAATGGATTGCTTGTAGATATTTCCAAGGAATGTCCTATAAAGAACAAGAAGAATTGCAGGTGTGATAAGGGAAGTAAAGAACCTGCCTTTATCCTTGAAGAAGAGCTTGATGTTCCGCTTCCTAAGTGAGAACAGGATACTCATTAATTGTTTCCTCCGCTTAAGTCCTTGCCTGTTACAGCAAGGAAGACGTCGTCCATCTTTCCTTTGGTAATCTCATAGTCAACAAAGACATCTGGGTGGGATAAAATCAGTTCTGTCGCTTCCTTTGTGTTTTTAACAAGGATTCGGAAAGAGTCCTTTCTTGTCTCATAATCATGCCCAAGCTTCTTTACCGCTTCTTCTTGTGCATTATAGATTGTTATATAGTCACCAGTGTACTTGTTCTTCAGTTCAAGACAAGTTCCTTCATCGGCTATTTTCCCATCATCCAAGATTACAACATAATCGGCATCGGCGGCTTCTTCCCTATAATGAGTGGTCAGGAAGACCGTCCTATTGTCTTTCTTCCGAAGAGAGGAGATAACCTCCCAAAGATTCTTTCTTGTCTGTGGATCCAGTCCTGTCGTTGGCTCATCTAGAATCAGTATCTTAGGATGATTCAGAAGTGCTCTTGCAACATCAATTCGTCTTCTCTGGCCCCCGGAAAGTTTACCAACTTGCCGTTTCAACAGACTCTTGAAATCCAAGAGAGAAGAAAGCTCCTCAAGTCTCTTCTTGAACTCTTCTCCGCGGATTCCGTATAAGGAAGCCCGGGATTCCAGATTATCGTAAACAGAAAGATGGGAATCGAGAACGGAAGACTGGAAGACAACGCCAAGCTCTTTCTTGATCTCATCCGGATCCTTGTCCAGATCATGTCCATCGATTTCGATTGTTCCACTATCTTTGGCGAGCTGTCCGCAAAGAATATTAATGGTTGTGGATTTACCTGCTCCATTAACTCCAAGGAAAGCATATAGTTCTCCTTCTCTAACCCGAAGGCTTAAATCCTTTACTGCCTTAACATCTGCAAATGATTTATTCAGATGTTCAATCCGGATAATGTCATTCATTTTCCTGCTCCTTTCCAAAGAGAAAAAGTATGCCAATAGAATGATACTATTTACCTATTGGCTACTCGCATAAATCATATCATTTAGAAAGCAAAAAGCAAATTTTAAATCTATTATAGCCATTGCAGTTTAAAAGAACGGAACAAAGGGTAAACCAGGAACAAAGGATGACTATCAGTTTTTTGAATTGAAATACAAAAATTGACTTTCCTTAATTGACTAGCATCTTTACCTGGGTATTCTTCTGATTCAAAATCCCAGTTTCCAAAATCAATATCAACAGTAAGATTCGAAAATCCGGAAGTGATGTTTTGGATAGAAAGGTCATGCTTATAATGAGGGATTGAAACCGAGCAAAGTAGCAGATTTTCTTTTACGAAATTAACTTTTTCCGATAGAAAAAATCTATCTTGTTCTAGGAATTCGCCATATTCGTTTTGATCAAGCAAATTAAAACTATCTAAAGAAGTCAGAACAGCCGAAGATGGAAATTGTCGCCTATAAGAAGGGCTTTTATCTTCTTCTTTTTGACCAACATCGTTATAAGCCGGCAGGCTATAATCTATACGAATTGAACGAAAGGAAAGAGACGTTGTTTTATACTCTTCAGTATCCAGATAAGAAGATGATGATGAACAAGACTCTGACCTTCTCTCTGTATCAATCAAGGAGGTATCCTGTGAAACATTCTCATTCGGTCGATGGCACCCAAATGTATAATCTAGGAATAGGAGACAGAAAAGGCTAACGATTTTTTTGATGTTAATCATACGCGTTACCACTTTTCATTCCAATATACAGGAGCAAAAAAGCAATAGTCTGACTCATCCTTAACAACTCCATTTTTAATATCACTTGTCATTTGATCATAATCCATATAAGAAACATTCCAATAATTTGACCAACCAGATAGCGGTCTTGATGTTAAGCTTGTGACTATTTGAACATTTGGCGAGAAGAGAAAAGGATAGTTTAAAATTTTGGTGACACTTGATGGTAAATAAAAGGTTTTCAGATTAGTACAATTTCCAAATGCATTGCCCTCAATCGTTATCAATTGACTATCTGGCAGAAAAATAACATGCTCTAGTTTTTCACAACCACTAAATGCGTCCTGGCAAATTCTAGTAATATTACTAGGAATAACTATAGTTCCGGAAAAGCCATCATATTCCTTAAATGATACTACTTCATTCAGTTTGATTTCCAAACCTTTATTTTGCTCTGTAATCTTTTCTCCGGCATTAATGAAAAAAAGGTAAGAATAGTTAATAGGAATCGTATCTATCCAATCTTTATCAATTCTAAATATTATTGAAAAGTTCTTTGACGGATGTACAGTAAGATGAGTAGTGTTTTTAAATTTTCCAAAGGAAAAGTTTGCATTTATACTTCCTATGCAGATTTCAGAATCTGACTTATATGGCTGGATGAAAACAGAAATATTAGGGGTATTAATTGTTGTACTGGTTTCCATTAAATTCGCTTGACTCAAGGGCAAAATTGCAAACAAGTTAAATGTAAACTCATCGTTATAGTTTAATTCAATATTTTCTGTGTTGAGCACATTAGATGATTTATCTTTCATACTATTGTTCATCGTAATCAAAGAAGACTGCTTTTTTCTAGCCATAGAATAATTAACAAGGCCAAATCCAGCATCTTTGTCAAATGTTTCCACTTGATTATGAGCCATTGTTGTCGAAGCTGTCAGCAATGAAACCACTCCTTGAGGATTTTCTTTTAATGAAGGGAATTCTTCCATTAGTCGTGCAATAACACCCGTAACCATAGGTGCAGAAAAACTAGTACCGCTAACATTATCATTTGAACAGACTTTCTTCCTATTTGGCAAGTCGACAAGGCCTCCTCCAGGCGCAGTTATGGTCGGTTTTGCCTTTGAATCAGCATTTTTCGCCACTTTGTAAGAAGAAAAAGAAGAAACACCACCATCTGAATCACTAGAAGCAACAGAAATTACATTTTCTCCTAAAGCCCCAGCTTCAACAAATGTACTATTGCCTGCCGAAACTACAATAGAAACCCCAGCATTATAAACAATGTAATCAGCATAGGCATCTTTAGATGTGTATTCCCCTTTGCTATCATCTCCAAACGTCGCGCTTTGATTAATCACATTAACACGGTTGTCAATTAACCAGTCCATACACTTCCTATACCCATTGTCTTTACAAGAAGCAAAATAAATAGCAGCATCTGGCGCTATGCCATAGTTTCCTCCATAAATAGAAGATGTTAATGAGCAATGCTTTGTCTTATAATTGCCAAATGTATAATATTCGGTATTTTTCAAGTTTATTGAAGTGTTCGGGATGCCTGTTTCAATTGATCCAATCTTGATTCCTTTGCCAGAGAAACCAGAATCAAGAATTCCAATATCGTTAAGAGCTTGCTTAAATCCATATTCATGGCCATTATATGTACTATAATTATTTCGAAAAGCAGCATCAGAGACATATGTTTCTTTTTCAACATATAAATTTATCAGAGGATAAAGCGATTTTTCTTTGATTCTTTCCAAATCTCTAGAAGTATTTTCTTCATTAGAATATTTCAATTCGATAAAGGGTCCGTATTTTGATTTATAAATTTCCTGATAGGAATCTGCTCCAGATTCCTGAATAAAAATATCATTTTGTTTTTCATAATGTTTTTTCAGATTCTGAAGGTGAGTATCATAATTATTCCTGCTTAAAAATTCCCCATCCTCATAGAAATCGTTGTATTTAAGAACAAGAGAATAACTGAAATCAATAGAATCTTTTGTTTCTGATTCAATATTAGAATAAATATCGTCCTGACAACCTGTTTTAAAATTAATTGATTGTTTATTACAGACTGGCACCGAAGCTTTAGCGAACGAAACAAAGAGAAGGGTTAGAGAAAAAAAGGAAAAAATATTTTTCATTTATGTTACCTCTTAAAAAGTTTTTCGATATGGTCATCAAGTTCAAGGTATCTAGCGTTCGACAATGGACTCGATTTAGTACATTTAATCATAAAGAAGATTTCGTTTTTTTCCAAAGGCATTTGTTTCCTTCTAATATCTGTATCAACCATTGGATATGCGGATTCAGAGTATATTTTTACAAGTAAATTACTAAGTAGTTCATTGTTGTTATTCTTTATTAAGAATAAGCCAGAGACAAACAAATCATGCTTCCTAAAGAAAGTCTGATAATCAAAAAGAATCAAACATTCACTATTCCACTCCATAGCAGAATCGATCCTATTTTCTCTTTCTGCCCTAAAATCAGGATATTGTTCATTCAAAGAATCAAAAGATTGTTTTGAAGTAATAATTCTTTCTCCTGGAAATGTCCGATACGAGCATGTTGCAGATTCTTTAGAAGTTGCAATGGGATAATCTATTTTAATTTCCTCAAAGGATATATTTGCTACTTCAATGTCAGAAGAAAAAGTATTATTTAAGGATGCTGAAGCAGAAGATACTGAATTTTCTATATAATTGTTTGAAGATAATATTGGAAAGCTAGGACATGAATTCGAACAACCAAAGACAAAAAAAGACATAATACTAATTAAAATATCTGTTTTTTTCTTCATATGTTCATTCCTCCTTAATCATGCTTCATGAAAATTTTAATACCATGAAATAAATCGAATTTATAGAAAAAATTGGTTTGTTCAAAGCATATTGTAAAATTTTATTTCTATAAAATAGGTTGTTTCTTTTTTCTTTAAAACCATAATATCGTTTTTCTATAATCAAAACAGGTCGTCCAATTCAGTTTTACTTATATCAACACAGGATGGTAGCTGTATTAGAAACCGCTTTCACATTATTAAAAAGAGCGTATTTTGAATAAGAGAGATTAAAATAAGATTATTAGTGTGCTGCCTTTTAATAGGCGTAAGTCCGGCTAATTAGGCCGTTCTTACGCCTATTTTCTTTTTTCAAAGGAGGCACGTCATGCAAGAAAACAAAAGGGGAACAAGGAAAGAAGGAAAACTCATATGGAGCAGGGGACTGCCCAGGATCGTCTCCATGGTCCTTCAAGCTTTATACAACGTTGTCGATACGGTTTTCGTTATCAACAGGGGAGAAAAAGGGACACTTGGAAATTTAGCCTTATCCGCCGCTTTTCCTGTTCAGATTCTCAGGATTGCAATAGGCGTCGGAACCGGTGTCGGTCTGAACGCTAAACTGAGCCGGAATCTTGGAGAAAAGAAAAACGAGGAAGCAAATCAGACCGCTGGAAACGGATTATTCCTAGCGCTTTGCTTTTATCTTCTTTTCCTTCTTTTTGGTCTGCTCCTTACAAAACCCTATAGGAAGCTAAGGAGCAATAATCCAGAAGTCATCGAAAGGGGATCCGACTATCTAAGAATCTGCTGCACTCTTTCTATTGGATCCATCGGATATGCAGTCGTCGAACGCTTTCTTATGTCTACCGGTAAGACAGGCTATTCAAGGATCTGCCAGATTTCCGGAGCTTTAATTAATATTCTTCTGGATTATGTCTTTATCTATCCAAGGAACTTAGGTATTAAGGGAGCCGCTTATGCCACCATCATCGGACAGATTTTTTCTCTTCTTCTTGCTCTTGTCATTCACTACACCAAAAACAAGGAAATCAATGGAAATTTAAAATACAGGAAACCAAATGGAAAAACAATCTTAGAAGTCTATAAGATTGGTTTTCCTGCCTTTTTGAGGCAAGCTATGCTTTCCGTCATGATGTTTGCTGTCCTATTAATCATTGGAACCTGTAAAGATTCCGCTCTTAACGACCTCCTTTTCGGAAGTTATGGAATCTACTATAAGCTCAGGCAGATAGCAAGGTTCGCCGCTTTCGGATTATCCAATGCCACAATTTCCATTGTCTCCTACAACTACGGAAGGAAGAATCTAAGACGAGTGAAGAATTGTGCAAAACAAAGTATCTTTGCCACTAGGATTGTCACTTTGATAATCACCATCCTTTATGAATGCTTAGCCGGCCCTATCAGTTCCCTATTTGCCTTGACTGTAAGCTCTACTTCTTCAACCGGAAAGGGGGAACTTATCGGCAGGTGCAAAATGGCCCTGTATATTGCTTCTTCCGGATATGTTTTCATGGGCATCTCAATTGCTATCCAAGGAGTACTACAAGGTCTCAACAAAGTCTATTCCCCGGTTCTTATTTCGTTTTTCCGGCTTTTGTTGTTCCCGCTTCCGCTCTGCTTCTTATTTCTCGCCTTGGATACAAGCGGATTTCTTTTCTGGGCTGCCTTCCCTATAGCAGAAGCCATCACCTCCGCTTTTTCCTTCCTGTTCTTACATCTTGCAAGGCGAAAACTGCGTTAACGGATTTGAAACCGCTTTTCTAAATTAGATTGGAGCAAAAGGAATAAAGTAATTGACGTTAAATCGTCAGTTACATTGTTATTATTATGAGTGAAACAAAAAAGAAATCCTTTGCCGAAAGGGATCTGACCAGTGGAAAGCTATTCTGGAAAATCCCTGTTTTTGCTATTCCGATGGCCTGTTCAACCGTTCTACAGCTTCTCTTCTCGACAGTCGACCTCTTCACCGTTGCAAATTATGGTGGCGGATCAAACTCTAGGTCCGCAATCGGATCCAACACCGCTTTAATCAACCTAGTTGTTACTTTGTTCGTCTCTATGGCACTTGGCTCTAACGTTGCCATCGGAAACGAAAGAGGTGCTGGAAACAAGGAAAGAGCCGCGAAAGTCATGGGCAACTCCTACTTCCTTGCCATCTGTGCTGGAATTATTGTCGCTATCTTCGGATACTTTAGGACTCCAGTCCTTCTCGGATGGAGGAACACACCGAAAGACATTCTAGCCAATTCCATCACCTACCTTCATATCTATTTTCTTGGAAGGCCGTTTCTGATTATCTATGATTTCGGCGCCCAGCTAAGGATGGGACTTGGCGACTCGAAACGTCCGCTGCTTATCTTAGGTGCTTCCGGAATCATCAATGTCATCGCTGATTTCCTCTTTGTCATCTATGGACACAGGGATGTAGCTGGTGTCGCTTATGCCACCGTCATCAGTGAAGCCTGCTCTGCTCTCTTCGTTACCCTCTTCCTTGTTTTCAATCATAAAGGCTTTGTGCGTCTCAATCTCCACGAAATCATTCCGCAGAAAGATGTTCTCCTAGAAATACTTAAAATCGGTATTCCTTCCGGATTGCAGGGCCTTGGATTCGGTATTCCAAACGTCTTGATTCAATCCTCGCTTTATTCCATTCATGGACTAACTCTAGCAGGACAGCTTATCAGCGATGATGAAATCGTTGCAGGAAGCGCAGCTGCCAACACCATCGAAAACTATGTCTTCGCTATCACCGATTCCTGCGCAGCCGCTTGTATCTCCTTTGTCGGCCAGAATTTCGGTGCCAAAAAGAAAGAGAACGTTAAGAAAGTATTCTGGTACAGTCAGATTTGGATGGCAATCTTCACTTCGGTTGCTGTCGCTATCGCTAGGGGATTCTCAGAACCCTTATTGAAAATCTTCCTTACGAAGACACAAGATGGCGAAGTCGTTAACCAACAGCATGCCATCTTAGCTGGACAGGAACGAATGAAAATTGTCATTACAAGGGAAGTGCTGAACGGAATCAGGGATGTCGATAGCAACTATCTCCGAGGCAGGAAACACTCCTTGGCTCCTGCTCTTATCATCCTCTTTGGTGCAACAGGAAGCCGAATTCTGTTCCTATACACCATATTCCCAATTGAAACGTTCCATACCAGGATCTGGCTCTATGCCACTTTCCCGATTTCATGGGTGCTTATCGACTTGATTTATATTCCGATTATTCTCTATCTTCAGAAAAAATCCTTTGCAAAGTGGGATCAAGAATCCGAAGTGGCAGTTAAATAGAATTAGTTATAGCTAACCTTTAAAGCATAGTCTCATAAGCCCACTCATAGTCGAAAAGCACGACTAGAATGGGCTTTTTCTTATGAAAGCTCTTTGATTCTGGTATTATAAGAAGTATATTGATTATAGGAAGAAATCATTTTAATGAACCAGCCAAAGGTAATCAATGTACATGAAAGCATCTTCGCCCCTAACGGAAGAGAGGCGGACGATTTAAGAGCGGAACTGAAAAAGAACCATATTTTCCTGTTGAATGTAAGGTCATCTCCGGGTGCGGGTAAGACAACCCTTCTAATCAACCTGATTAACAGAAGGAAATCCAAATACAAAATCGGTGTCAGGGAAGCAGATATAGATTCCTCTGTCGATGCAATCTCTGTTGCCGAGAAGACCGGTGCAAAATCCATTCAGGTCCACACAGGTGGCAGGTGTCATCTCGATGCGACTAGGACAAAAGAAGCAATCACTGCGCTAGACGGGAAGGGACTCGACTTCCTGATTCTCGAAAATGTCGGAAATCTTGTCTGTCCAGCAGAATTCGATACCGGAGCATCAAGGAACAGGGCTCTCCTATCCATACCGGAAGGAGATGACAAGCCAGAAAAATATCCCTTGAGGTTCAAAAAAGCGGATGTGGTCGTCATCACCAAGAGGGATACCAAGGAATACTTCGATTTTGACTTCGGATTTGCCGAAAAATGGATCAAGAAACGCAATCCGAATTCAATCATCATCAAAGTATCTGCTAAGAGCAATGAAGGAAGGGATGAATTAGCTAAACTCAGGAAAGAAAAAATAGAAAGGTGGAATAAATAACTATGCCAGAGCAGTACAGACTTAAGCCGGAGACGATTTCGAAATACGAGAACGCCGTTCCTAAGAACAAAGACGAAGAACGTTACTACAAAAAGCTTTGCAAACTAGGACAGAAAATCACCGATAACGTCAGCACAAAGCTTGGCGGAGTCAAAACAAAGGATCCGGAATTCTGGGGATTACGGGAAGTCATCAGCGAGAGAGAGTGCGATATCGTTCTGAAAAGGAAACAGCGTAAGTGGTATACCTTCGATGAACTTTATGAAAAGAACAAGAAGGAATTCGAACCTCTCGATTTCAAGAACACATTAGACCAGCTCTGCGTCCATGGTTTGATCGAGTACGACTATGGTGACCATTATGATGATAATGGTCCGATTAAAGATGCTCCAAAGGAAAAACGTTTCCGTCTTTCCTATTTTGTTCCTGGATCTGCCGAATTATTCAATTCCACCAAAGACAGAGTCGATAAGGCTCCTGCCGTCGCTTCCTTCTTCGAACGTAGGACTTTCCTTCCGCTTGAAAAGATTACCTCAATGGTCCGTCCGGGCGGTGATGGTATCGGAAGGCACGTCATCCCGGTCGAGAAAGCAATCGAAAGCAACAACGAAGCTGTCAAGCTCGAGAAGATTTCCTATTGGCTCAAGAAATACGAAGGACACCTCTCTGCCGGTATCTGCTCCTGCCGTTATTCCCGTACGAAATTAGGCGAAGGCTGTGCCGATGATCCTAGGGATTGGTGTATCCAGGTCGGTGACAGGGCTGATTACACCGTTGAAACTGGCCGTGCCCACTACATCACAAAGGAAGAAGCCTTAGACATCTTAAAGAAATCCGAAGAAAACGGATTCGTCCATCAGATTACCAACATCGATGGCGAAGACCACATCTTCGATATCTGCAACTGCGATGTCAAGATCTGCAACGCTCTCCGTACCTCCCTTTTATACAACACCCCGAACAGGAGCCGTTCTTCCTATACGGCTAAAGTCGATCCGAAAAACTGTGTTGCCTGCGGCTTATGCGTAGAAGCCTGTCCTGCTGGTGCTGTCAAGCTCGGTCAAAAGCTCTGCACCAAAGAAGGACCGAGGACTTATCCTCAGGCTCCGCTTCCGGATAAAATCCATTGGGGCAAGTATGCTTGGGATGAGAACTATCGTGATACTGCCCGTTACAACACATATAAAAGTGGTACTGCTCCTTGCAAGACTGCCTGTCCGGCTCATGTTCCGGTCGAAGGCTACCTTAAGCTTGCAAGCCAAGGCCGCTATAAGGAAGCCCTTGCCTTAATCAAGAAAGAAAATCCGTTCCCGGCTGTCTGCGGACGTGTCTGCAACCGCAAGTGCGAAGCCGCCTGTACCCGTGGAACCATTGATCAGGCTGTCGCTATCGACGAAGTCAAGAAATTCCTTGCCGATAAGGAAATCAACGAGAAAGATCGTTACATTCCGGAAAAGGTCATTGCCAAAGTCAATGGCGAATGGGATGAGAAGATTGCCATCATCGGTGCCGGCCCGGCTGGATTAAGCTGTGCTTACTACCTGGCAACCATGGGATATAAGCCGACCGTCTTCGAGAAGAATCCGCTTCCTGGCGGAAGGAGGCGTTACGGAATTCCTTCCTACAAGCTGGAAAAGAATGTCATCGATGCTGAAATCGATGTCCTCGTCAAGCTCGGCGTTGAAATCAAATGCGGTGTTGAAGTCGGAAAAGATGTCACAATCGATGAACTGAAGAAGCAGGGATACAAGGCTTTCTATGTCGCTATCGGCTGCCAAGGCGGAAAACGTCCTGGTGTCAACAACGACACTGCCGAAGGAACCACGATTGCCGTCGATTTCCTCAAGAAGGCAACCGAAGACCAAAACCAGGTCTTAGATGGCGATGTCGTTGTCATCGGCGGTGGCAATGTCGCTATCGACTGTGCCCGTACCGCTCATCGCTTCAAAGCCCAGTCTGTCTCTAGGTGCTGCCTTGAAAGCCGTGATATCAGGCCGGCAAGCAAGGAAGAAATTGCCGAAGCCGAAGCTGAAGATATCTCCATCTATCCGAGCTATGGTCCGAAAGAAGTTTTGGTCGACGAAAACGGACATGTCTCTGGTATTGTCTTAAAGAAGTGCGTCCAGGTCATTGATCCAGAAACAAAGAAATTCAATCCGAAATACGATGAGACCATCACTAAGACGATTCCTTGCCGACATATCATCTTCGCTATCGGACAAAGCATCGTCTGGGGTGATTTGCTGAAAGATACTAAGGTCACCTTCTGGCATGGAAACTATCCTCTCGCTGACAAGTTCACCTATCAGACTGCTGATCCGGACATCTTCGTCGGCGGCGATGTCTATACCGGTCCGAAGTTCGTTATCAATGCCATTGCCGCAGGACATGAAGCAGCCGAATCCCTCCATCGTCATGTCCATGAGAATGCTTCCTTGACCATCGGCCGTGATCGTCGTTACTTCGTTGAATTCGATAAGTTCGATATCAAGCTTGATGACTATGACCATGCTGGACGGGAAGAGGTCAAGAACAACGACACTTCCTTCGACCAGAAGAGGAGCTTCCGTGATGGACATGGTACCTTCACAGAAGAGCAAGTCAAGAAGGAAACAGCGCGTTGTCTTGAATGCGGTGCCTCTATTGTTGATCCTCATAAGTGTATCGGCTGCGGTATCTGCACAACTCGTTGCCAGTTCGATGCTATCCACCTTGTCCGTGATCATCCGGAAAGGACTGATAGGCGTAGGGCAGAAGACAAGATCACAGGTCTTGCTGGCTATGCTATCAAACGTGGATTTAAGATTATTGCCAATTCCGGCTCGAAAGAAGCCAAGGAAAGGCGTAAGAAACGTAAGGCTTTCAAAAAGAACAAAGAATTCACAAAGAAATATCCGCACACTGGAAACTCGGTAAAGTACGATGCATGAACTAGGCATTGTCTTCCACATCATCAAAGAAGTCGATAAAATTGCGGAAGAGAACCATGCAGACAAGGTGACGAAAGTCACCCTGGAAATCGGAGAAGTATCCGGCATTGTTCCATCCTACAGGAAAGACTGCTGGGACTGGGCCGTTGAAAACAGATCCAAACATAGGAAGGGCTGTAAGCTTGACCTTGAAGTTATCAAGGCAATCAGCTACTGCAATACTTGCAAAAAGACCTACCCGACGACGGAAACCGGTAAAAAGTGTCCTTACTGCAATGGTGATGATACCTATCTTGTTTCTGGAAACGAAGCTAGTATCAAAAACATCGAAGTCGAATAAAAATCCGCTCCCGTTTGGGAGCGGATTTTATTTGTGTTTCAATTCGTAATAAGAAATTGCTTCTTTATTTCTTATCTTGTTTTCTTGTTCTTTCTATGAATCATCAACGCTATAAATCCAGTAAAGATCATCAGGAAGAACATAGCAAAAGAAAAGAAGAAGAATGGATGGAAAGCATGGCACTGGAAAGGTTTAAGAATATTATCGTAATAAGGATTGACGGGCTCCATAGAATAATAGTAGTATCCTTCTGGTTTTGTAAAAGACTCCATCCTTATAGTCTTATTTACTTTTGGCAAAAAGAGGAAGAAGTAGGACCTGATTCCAATCAGTAGCGAAGGAAGAGTCTCGATTAAGTTCGTTAAAAGCAAGGAAAAACTATGGGAAGCCTTCGAAAAGCTGTTTTTCTCGTAAACACTAAGAGAAGAGTGTAAGAGTTTCTTTTCCCCTTTGGAAGCAAAGAAGACAAAGAAAAGATAAGCAAGGAAGAAAACAGCTGACGACAGGTAATACCAGAAACTATGATTCGTATTCCCATCTTCATGAAGAACATCCACCGGGCTCAGAATATGATCAAACCGTTTATTTAAATCCGTGATTGTCTTATCGTCTAGAAAATAACCGAAATCTGGGTATTCATCTGCATAAAGGCTGTAATTCGACCTAAGGATCGTCTTCCTAAGCAGACTCGAAACATGGATAATTCCATCATCCCTTTCATCCGAGACGGAAAGTGACCTATTTCCACTGATAAGCACTTTCTGTCCTTTTGGAACACCTGGAATCGAAAGAGCATAATCACTACTTTCTGAAACGGAATACGGGTTCTTTTTTCCAAGATACAGATTTTTGCTAATGTCATCATATTCTAATCCGATATTGAACTTGATTCGCCAATCTGGATGACTAATAAAACGAATGGAATCACTCGAATAACAAATCCTCTCCTCAAGAATGCTTTTCGAACAGAAAAAGAGGACTTCCTTCTGATATCCATCCAGTACGCTTTGTACTATTTTTGGTGTTCCGAATGGAAAACAATCCTTGATTTCCTTTTCTGTCTTTTCATTCAGAAGATAAGAAGTGTTTGGAAAGCCAACAGTTCCTGATGGAGATACAGAATCTGTCAAAGAAGAAAAGAAGGATACCTCATCTTCTTTTGTTCCGATAAACAGAACCGGGAATTGATTATTCTCTCCTATTTGAAGCTCTGCATTCCTATAGGGAAGGCCATCTTTTTCTATGGAATCCCATAAAGCTAAATCTGGCACATCGCCATTGAGCGAATCAAGAGCAACACCATGCTCGGAAAAGACATCTCTTTCATATAGATATTCCCGGTAATCCGTTTTGCTTCTCGGTGTATTCGCTAATCCGAGAAAGAAAAGAATCCTGCATCCAATAGAAAGCAGCCTCTTAAAAACAGAATAGCCTTTGGCTTTATGAAACAAGTGAACAATGTTCGGAACAACTCTCCATTGTTTTCTCGATAATGGAAATTCATCAATATCTTCGCATTGACTCTTTACTTCAATAATCTTGTGTTCTTCAAAATATCCCTGGACTTCTTGGCTATTTCCAGAGTGGAAACAGATAGAAGAAGATACCTTCAATCCTTTGATATCCCTGTCATGATTTACAATTATAAGAAGAGAATTTTGTGCCTTCTCATTGAGAATATTAACCAAGATAGATTTTGCCTTCTCATCCAAGGAAGAAAAAGGCTCATCCAGAAAATAGGCATCTGCTCTCTTAGAAAGACAGAAAGCAATCTCTGCTTTTTGTCTTTCTCCACCAGACAATGAAACAAGCGGTTTATCGAAAAAAGAAAAGCCAAGTTGCTCTGCCACTTTTTCCCTTTCTTTTTGACAATAGTCCGGTTTCAATATCTGGATATTCTTTTTAAGAGAGTATTCTCCATAGAGAGAAGAATCCTGCCCACAAGCAGAAAAGGAAAAATTTCTTTTACTATAAAGAACTCTTCCATTCACTGATTTCTCAGTTCCTGAAAGAATTCTAAGCAAAGTAGTCTTTCCGCATCCGCTTTTTCCTTCCACTAGGCAAATACCTTTTCCAAGCGTAAAGCATAAATTCCGGAACAGTTCTTTGTTCGGATAAGACCTAGCAAGATTTTCAGCAGTAATCATTTTTCCTTTGCCTCGTTTAACTGTTTAGTAAGATCATTCTTGGCTAAAACCTTCCAAAGAAGAACAGAAAGGAAAAGAAGGAAAAAGAGATATATAGCAAGGAGAAGAAGAAAACTGATTAAATCAAAATGGACAACATGGATTGAAGTTAGAAGAAGAGAATCATAATACAGATTAATTCCTAAAATAGTAAAACCAACTCCAGCAATCCCAATCAAAGCTCCAAGAAAAACAGCCGCAAAATGTGAAAGAAGCCCATCTTTTGTCAGAGAATCACGTCTTGTGCCCCTGTATCGCAGTAAATGATATTTTCGTCGGTTACGGACATACCTTCCATATAGGAACACAAAATAAAACAAAAGCAGAGCTCCAAAAGATGCCCTGCCAAAACTAAACCATCCCTGGAATTTATCGATTTTATCTCCGATTACAGGCTTTCCATCCTTACCAACAAGATAAGGAACATAATTACCATTGCTATAAATCAAAGTGGTATCAACAGAAGAAAGATAAATTTGTCTGTTTTTCGAGGTTTTAGGAAAAATTAGATTTCTTTCTGCAAACCCATTTATTTTTTCAGTTTGAAAGCCTTCTGGGAAAATCGCAAACGCATTTTCAATCCTATAAGAATAGCGGAAAATAACCGAAGGAGAAGAAAAATTCCTAGAATTGTTCTTATATTCCGAAACACGGGTTTCAAATTCTTTGGAATCTTTGGCTTGGTAGATACCTGAAACGTGGAAGGAATCATCTTCCTGGCCTTTAATTTGAATTTGATCTCCGACATTAATCTTCTGTATACGGCTGCAATAATCCGAGATAAGAATATCATAGGACTTCTTGGGCTTGGTTCCAGAAACGATTTTTATAAAGGAATCTTCTTTTGGATAATCACATACACCAGATAAATACTTTCCAAAAGGATAGGTATAGTCATAGTTATCCTTAGGGAAGGTGCCTTTTGTAAGGTTTCTCCATTGACAACGGCCAATCCGAACTTGACTCTTCACTCCTTCGTATCCAGATTTATCATCCCCTAAAATAATATCCGTAGAATCAACCAACGATTTCTGAATCGTGGTAGTCAAAACTGTCTTAGTAGGGCGAAAAGAGGAATCATAACTCAGCTTCCAGCTGCTTCCTAAGCTATTAAAGAAAAGGAAAAGAAAGGAAAAGACAGCGGTAAAAGCGGTTAAGAAAACATGAGATAATTTATCAAGCTGAAATGAAGACTTCAGACGTAGAAAGAGAGAATCTCTTCTTAAAATATTCTGTTTATTACAATTATTTCTATTCTCATGTTCTTCCGATTCATTTGTTCTTATCAGCTTTCCTTGAGATAGAAAAATTGTCTCAGAATTCGGAATCGTACTTGTCTTCCTTTTTTCATGCGTTACAAAGATTACCAAATGGTTTTTCGAAAGTTCCGCCGCTCTTTTCAGAATGATATCAGCACTCTCTTTATCAAGATTCGATGTCACTTCATCTAGAAGCAAAATATCTTTCCTTCCATAATCCGCACGAGCAAAAGAGAGGCGTTGTTTTTCCCCTGCACTAAGAGAACTCGCATTCTGATCAATGCTGTTTTCTAGTCCAAGCTGAGTAAGAAACTGAATCGCTCTTGCTTTGTCTTTTCTGCTATAAGGTAACAGCACATTATCAAGAACTGTTTCATCTTCCAGCACAAAACTATTTTGTGGAACGTAGGTAACATGATTATCTGCATAATCATTTTTATTCTTTTTATTAATTAGACTTTCATTATAAAAAAGGTTGCCAGTATAAGCCTCATCTTTTCCAGCAAGAATTGAAAGCAGAGTCGACTTTCCTGATCCGTTTTCTCCTTTTAGAAAATAAAGACCAGTGTCATCGAATGCAAAGGAAAGACTATTTAATATAGTTTCACCATCGAATTCTTTTGTAAGCTTATCAAGAACTAGCATATTAGCGAATTACAAAGCGAATATTTGTTGTCTTAGTCACAGGATAACGGCGTTCCCAAGGAGCATTTTTCCATGCAACATTGTTCCTTTCCCAGCTGATATCAAGATTTACATAGTAAGGATCTGAAACGATGTTCGCATCATTTTTAACTTCATAAAGAACATAATTGACAAAGTCTAACGTTTTTCCATATCCCTCATAAGAGTAATCATAAACCGCAATCCCTGCCTCAGGCTCTGGCTGTGAGGAAGTGATTTTTGGTTCATCATTAGTAATCGTTGAGCTTTTGCTATAAGAAAAAGTAAGAGTTCCTCCTCTCGTTACAGAAGCGAAGACACCTTCGGATATATTGACTCCGGCAGAAACCTCTGATTTCAACTCCAACGATGTGCCAAAAGACGTCGTGACTGAAGAGGTTCTTGGAGAAGAAAGCGGCCAATGCTGTTTCTGAACAATAGAACTAGAATGTCGATGAATTCTAGAAGCATCAACCATAGGATCGACATACTGACCTGCCACAATTTCTATTTTTCCTTTGTTTAAATCAAAATGATTATCGAAAGACTCAGTGCAGCCTTTTTCATCAATATATCTATATTCTCCATTTAGAGTATTCTGAAGATAAGAACCAGCAAAATAATGAGTAGACATTTTTAGCAACATAAGCTTAGAGCAGTTCGTAAAAGGTGTTGTATAAATATCAATATCAGAATAAAAATAACCAGTTGAATTAACTCCTACAAAATCAGAATCTTTTACTGTCTTATTGGTAACGCCATAATCGGTCCCATAAGTCCATTCAAATCCATCAATGTGGTCATGATTCTGATAAGATCTTTTGATTTTGCTTTTCTTTAGTCCAGACCTTGTTTGCTCTTTCAGCGATGTTGAACAACAGCACATTGACCTTATAAGAAAAAACGTGCAGGTTTTATTCATACAACGAGCCCCTCTTTAGTTATTATAGTTCTAGCAATTCAAACTAAGATATAATTTTACAATTCAGGTGTTTCTATTTTTGACATTTAGAGCAATTCCACCAAGAATCAAATGGTTCACACCAGCTTCCAAAACGGAACCCATTCACAAGAGTCTTCTATTTCCTTTCCGTATCCGAAATGAACTTTATTAATATCAAACCAAAATAGAATCTGAGCACTATCCATTAAGCGTTTTCTATTTTCTTCGGAACATTCCGAAAAAGAAAAGTATACGATATCCTTATCATCCCTTGCGTATTCTTCATTGAATGCAGTTCCATCTTTATGCAGAAATCTTAGGCCTTCGAGTTCAATGCCTTTTGAATAATCAAGAAGAGTCGTTCCATCTCCATTGTAGTATATTGACATACGTTTATAGTTGATAATTGGAACTCCAACGCTTTCTACCGATGCCTCTCTAGGATCATCCTTATGAAAACTGAGGTCATATCGCTCATTGGCAGAATCTAGCTTCCTTTCATAGCAGAATCCATTACTTGCTATATATTCCTTGTTGAAGTTGAAGGTATATTTGCCAACTACAACTGGACAGACATGGAAGCAGGATGTCAGTGACAATAAAATAAGCGGAAGTGTAACCAGATATTTCTTTTTCATATAGATTTTTCCTCTTCTTATGAATTTAATTCAAAGGTGATAAATGCAGTGTTTTTTTCTCTGTAAGTCTAGGGAGCCCCATTAAAGAGAAAACTGTGCTGTACTCCTCTATAGCCAGCTTGATGAATTAAAAACAGATTCAGCTGAACGATTAGCTAAATTGCTCATCATAAGGAATAAAGGTAACGATAACAGAATATTGTTCATATGTCATGAAATCCTTTTTTGAGAAATTATATTGTTTTAAAATCATTACTGTCAATACAAAGAACAGATTAAAGCAAAAAGGCCTCTCCATCAAAGCAAAAATAGATGTCGCAGAAAGAATTCGTATTTATGAAATTGTAGAGCTATACAAATTATCCCTAAAAAAAGATAGTTAGGGGACAATATAAAAACAGATATATGTTATATAGTTTGTCACTACTACATATTCCCATTCTTAAAGTAGTAACCAGAAACATTAGCTTGTTTTTTAGGAAAGCGCTTACTTTTTAAGTTCGTGTTTGAAGATCTGGCGGAGCCTTTGATTTCGAAGAAGATTATGTGGACGGCAGAATCTATTTTTTGTTTTCAATTATTTTTTTAGATCAAACATTTGACTTAAATTTAATTCCTCATTCCAAAATTAATGAGAAGTCAAATGATTCTGGGTACCTTTTCTATCATCGAGAGAAGATTCTAGAGTTTATGATTTTTGACGGATATTTCCAAAAGAATTCATTCTATTTTCTTATTCCTTGGTCCAATTTGCTCTCTTAAGGATTTCCTTTCTCTAATCTGCTTTTTACTGGATTCGAGTCTAATATTTCACATAATGTAGTGATTTTCTTCAATATAGTTCAAAAATCTGATTATTGTTTTTTCGCTTTGATTTGAAGCTAAAACCAAAATGAAAATATTTTCACATTTTTTTGATAATGCCAGAGTATCCATACATTTCAGTCTGTTCAACCTCTAAAGATGAATAGGATTGTTTCTTTTTGTTATTTTCCAGCCCTTTTTTAGTAGTTTTTTGTTGTTGATTTAAGATAATCCAGCACCCATAATAGTACCTAGGCTTAAGGAACCTAGGAGGCAATCTACAATGGAAAATGTTCGCTTAGCCGGGGTGGAAAGACACTCATCCGTCAATGGTCCAGGAGTACGTTATGTTGTCTTCTTCCAAGGCTGTCCGCATCATTGTAAGGGCTGCCAGAATCCTGAGACCTGGTCTGAAGACAAAGGCCATCTTCTTGCGATATCTTCCTTGATTGAAGATATCAAGAAGACAAAATACCTAGATGGAATTACTTTTTCCGGAGGAGACCCTCTTTATCAGGCAGAAGCCTTAATAGAGATTATCAAAGGACTAAAGGGAACCGGATTAAGCTTATGGTGTTATACGGGATGGACGTATGAAGAAATCAGGAACGGAAAAGCAGGTCAAGCTGCAAAAGAAGCCTTATCCTACTTGGACGTTCTAGTTGATGGTCCCTTCATCAGGGACAAGAAAAGCACAAGCTGTCTTTTCCGGGGATCGACAAACCAACGGCTGATTGATCTCAAGAAATCACTTCTGAGCAAATCTGTTGTGGAAATTTCTTCATTCGATTATGGTTTATAAGGAAGTGGGGGACTTATGGAAAGCATTATCAAACGAAACGGCCAAAAAGCCGCATTTGAAGCAGAAAAGATTGAAAACGCAGTAGCAAAGGCATTTATTGCTACTGGTGAAATCGAAGCCAGAGATGTTTCGACAAGGTCGAGAGCTATCGAACTCATCGTCGAAGCTTCAAGGAATGCAAAGAACAGGAAAGTTGCAACGGTCGAGGAAATCCAGGACGAAGTCGAAAAAGCCCTCAGGCAGTGCAACTATTCAAAGACTGCAAAAGCCTATATTCTTTACCGGAACCAACATGAAAAGGTCCGTGAAGCTGAGAATACTTTAATCGACTATAAGAAGCTCGTTGACGGATACATCGGAACCGAAAAAGACTGGCGTGTCAAAGAGAATTCTACTGTTACTAGGAGTCTTGGCGGACTCATTCTTTCTAATTCCGGTGCCATTACTGCAAACTACTGGCTGAGTGAAATCTACGATAAGGAAATCGCGGATGCCCATAAGCAGTGTTTTTTCCATCTCCATGATCTGTCAATGCTTTCCGGCTATTGTGCTGGTTGGTCTTTAAAACAGCTAATTCAGGAAGGACTCGGCGGTGTCACCGGACGTATCACTTCTGCTCCGGCCAAACATCTGTCGACTCTTTGCAGTCAGATGGTCAACTTCTTAGGGATCAGGCAGAATGAATGGGCAGGAGCTCAGGCATTTTCTTCGTTCGATACCTATCTGGCACCATTTGTCAAAGCCGATAACCTCTCCTATAAAGAAGTGAAGCAATGCATCCAGTCCTTTATCTACGGCGTGAACACTCCTTCCCGTTGGGGAACCCAGGCTCCGTTTAGCAACGTCACTCTCGATTGGACCGTTCCAGATGACAGGAAGAATGTTCCTGCTATTGTCGGCGGAAAGAACAGGGACTTCACCTATGGTGACTGCAAGAAGGAAAGGGACAGGGTCAACAAAGCCTTTATCGAAATCAGGATCGAAGGCGATGCCAACGGACGCGGCTTCCAGTATCCGATTCCGACTTATTCCATCACCAAAGACTTCGATTGGTCCGATACCGAAAACAACCGCCTTCTCTTCGAGAGGACAGCCAAATACGGAACCCCTTATTTCTCAAACTACATCAATTCCGATAGGAAACCGAGCGATGTACGCTCGATGTGCTGCCGTCTCCGTCTAGATTTACGTGAACTCCGTAAGAAAGGCGGCGGATACTTTGGCTCCGGTGAATCCACTGGTTCCATCGGCGTAGTCACGCTCAATCTCCCCCGTATCGCTTACCTTAGCAAGGACAAAGAAGACTTCTATGCAAGGCTCGATAAATACAGGGATATCGCAGCCCGTTCCTTAGACATCAAGCGGAAAGTCATCACGAAACTGAGGGATCAGGGCAGGTATCCGTACACGAAGCGATATCTTGGCACCTTCAAGAACCACTTCTCGACCATCGGACTTGTCGGCAGGAACGAAGCTCTCTTAAATGCCCATTGGTTTAAGGGAGGTGACTTGACCACAGAGGAAGGCAATGCCTTAGCCGCTGAAATTCTGACCCATAGGCGGAACAAGCTCTCCGATTATCAGGAGCGATACAATGCCTTATTCAACTTAGAGGCAACTCCTGCTGAATCGACTACCTACCGTTTTGCAAAGCATGATGTCAAAGACTTCCCGGATATCATCACTGCCGCAAAGAACGGAAACGCTCCCTTCTATACCAACTCCTCTCATTTACCGGTCGGTTATACAGATGACCCCTTCAAAGCACTAGAAAAAGAAGACAACCTTCAGGTCTTATATACTTCCGGAACGGTCTTCCACGCCTTCTTAGGCGAGCGTCTGCCAGACTGGCATTCTGCTGCTAGCTTAGTCAAGAAGATTGCCTATAACTTCAAGCTCCCTTACTTCACATTATCTCCAACCTATTCAGTCTGTCCAGAGCACGGCTATCTTGCCGGAGAGCATTTCCATTGCCCAATCTGCAATAAAGAAGCCGAAGTCTATTCCCGTATCACCGGCTATTACCGTCCAGTCAAGAACTGGAACGACGGCAAGGCCAGCGAATTCAAGGAACGTAAGACCTATACACCGGACGAGCTCTTCGGAAAGGAAACTCCGCAGGCCGATATTCCGACGACAGTTCACCAGTGCGGTCCTAAAGCAGAGACTCCGACAAGGAAATGTGCTGCACCGCATAAGCCGATTCTAGTCACAACTTCGACTTGCCCGAACTGCAAGGTAGCCAAGCGGCTCTTGTCGCAGGCTGGCATCGACTTCGATGTGATTGTCGCAGACCAAGGCGGTCAAGAATTCGCAAAAGAACACCATATCCAGCTGGCTCCGACTCTCCTGATTGAAGAAAAGGACGGACTGCATCAGTTCGAGAACGTCTCCGAAATCAACGGATATATCCATTCGACTCAGAAATAAAACATGGAAAGCACCCTTGGGTGCTTCCCTTTTTTTCTACTCTAATCTTTCTCGAAAATTAACAAAGAAGATACCTATATTTTTATGCCCTGATAGAAATGTCAGTTATTTTATGACCATGAATTATCCTCTTCCTTGATTAAAAATTCAGGTATCGAGATAGACTTCGCAAATTTAAATAAAATTTATTTTTGCGAAGTAATCGGCTTATTCTGATTTCAGCCAACGGGAAATATCGACAATACGAATTCCCTCATATTGGGACTCAGTATGTTTTGTTCTAGCTATCAACCTTTTCGGGTAAGCATCCTTAATCGAAAGAAGAGGACTTATCTCCCGCTGGAAAGTACTCTCTCTTGATATGTCATCCGAAACCTGAATATAGAGCTTCTCTCCGTTTTTGATTGCCACAAAATCAATTTCTTTCTGATAAAGACAGCCGACATAAACTTCATAACCTCTTCGTAGAAGTTCAATAGCCACAAGGTTTTCATAAAGATGCCCATAATCTGCGTTTTTCGTTCCGATTTTAGCATAGCGGAAGGAAAGATCAGCAAGATAATATTTCCGCTCTGATTCTAGATAACGATGTCCTTTGATATCGTATCGTTGAATCGGATAAAACAGAAAAGAGCGACAAAGATAAGTAAGGTAATTGCCGATGGTCTTATCATTTGTTTTATAGGATTTTGCACAAAGCTGGCGAGAAAGATTCCGGATAGAGGTCTTTGAACCGATGCTATCCATCAGATATTCGCAGAGCCTAAGAAGAAGGTCTTCGTTTTCAATCTTATATTTTGTAACGATATCTTTGGTAATGGCTGTGTCTGCAATTTCCCGGATATAGGTCAGAGCATCCTCTCTTGTATGGTAAAGATAGGATCCTGCCCTTCCGCCATCCATCACATACTGATCAAAAGCGGAGTCAATATCATTTTCCGAATAGTAAAGACAGTATTCAGAAAAAGAAAACGGATACCTTTTCAATTCAAAAACTCGTCCACCGAATAAAGTTGCCAAATCACTTGAAAGCAGAAAGGCATTGCTTCCTGTCAGATAGATATCAAACTTCTCCTCTTCGTAAAGGTTATTGATGATTTTCTCAAAGCCTTTGCAAAGTTGTACTTCATCAATAAAAAGATAGTTTGTCTTTCCCTGTTCGTAGTGTTCTTCGATATAAGAGTAAAGTTTTTCCTTGTCCCATAAAGATTCAAAGGACTTCAAATTCAAGTTAATTCGAATGAGGTTCAGATTTTCATCATTTCTGGAAAGTTCATTAGCAAAGGCATCCAAAAGCTTTGATTTTCCACATCGACGTATTCCCGTAATGACTTTAATATCAGGAGTGCCTTTTAGATTTCTTAGTCGACTCAAGTAACTCTCTCGAGAAATAAGCTTCATGGCACTATTCTATCACACTTCGCAAATTTAAATAAATTTTATTTTTGCGAAGTATATAAAATTTCGTTCTTCACGACTTCTTATAAGGCGTTTAAAGTTTTCTTGACAAACCATAGAGAGTGGAATAAACTCATTCACGTCTCAAATGACTTGCTCGCACGGTACCTAGAAATAGGACTGTAGAAGGAGGAGACATTCATGATTTTTTTACTCGATTTGGGGAACGAATCCCTGAACAGGTGTCTTTTTGATACGAAAGCCGAGAAGAAATACCGCACCTACACAGACAAGAGGAAATCCGAGGGAGAATATCTGCTACTAAGGAAACAGTACCTTGCCTTTGAAAATGTCAAAGAAGAGGATATCGAAGGTGCCATTCTGTCCTCTGTCGTTCCTTCAAGGACAAACCGGATCAAGAATGCCGTCAGTAAACTGATAAAAAAAGAGTGCCTTATTGTCAACAAGACGCTCAAGACCGGTCTTGCCATACGAATGGACAATCCCGGTGAAGTGGGAAGCGATCTGCTCTGTAATTGTGTCGGTGCTCTAACCCTTGGACTGAAAGATTACTTCATTGCTGATTTGAACTCGGTCAGTTCTTTCATTGTCTGTACGGCAAAGAAGGAATTCTATGGAGGAGCTCTTTTTCCAGGCAGGAGGACTTCTTCCTCCTACAGGTGGGAGAATTCTGCCCAGCTTACCGATATTGAATTAGAAAAGCCAAAGCGGCTGATTGGCAAGTCCACCAAAGAAAGCAGGAACTCTGGAATTCTCTTTGGATACACAAGGCTATGCAAGGAAAGGAAAAAGAAAAGGGAAGATGAGAGGAACAAAGAACTCACTCCGATTCTAACCGGCAATAGTTCTGGATTGCTCAAAGACAGGCTCTTTGACTTTAAATATGAGCCGAACCTGACTTTTAAGGGATTGGCCGAAATCTATAAGCGAAACAAATGAGGTAAATAGAAAATGAAACGTAGAAACAATGCCGTCTATTCCATGTCGGTCGCTGCCATAAGGATTACTATCAGGGCAATCTTTTCCTTTGTGCCGGGGTTATCCACTATCAATTTAGGTTTATTCAATATTACCTTGATGGGAATCCCGGTTGCAGTCATCAGCTGTCTTTTTGGTCCAATCGGAGGAACCTTAGCAGGTGTCGTCTGGGGAACCTTCTCTAGGATTCAAGGGCTTACCGGAATGGATCCGAGCGGACCTGTCCTATTCCAGTACTCTCCTGTCGGTTTCCTAGTTACTGTTTATTTAGCTCGCATGCTTGCTGGTTTCTTAGCCGGATTCTTATATGATCTGATTCATCGTTTCGAAAAGAAAGGATACATTGCTTCTAGGGTAGCTTCTGCCTCGGTTTCTCTCTTCAACACCGTCTTCTTCCTCTTCCTCTATGCCTGTTTCTTCTTCTCTAGGAACGGAAACGATAGGAATGCAATGGCATTCTTTGCAGCCACCTTTGTCTCTTCAGCAGCAAACTTTGGAATCGAAGTCACAGTAAATCTTGTGTTCGGAAGTGCAATTGCATTCTCTCTGAAGAAAGTCGCTGATCATCTTGGAATATCGACATTGCTACCACATAGGTTTGTTAAGAAAGCAAAAGATTCCGAGGTAAAGCAATCTATAAATAAGTAATCGGATTTTTTATTCAGAAGCTAAAAACAGAATTTAAGGAGAGGGCTAAGTGGTCCTCTCTTTTTAAATAGGATAGAAAAGAAAGGCTGAATAGACTATAATTTAGATTGCATAAATCACTTTCTTTCCTTTTTTATTACAGCAAAGAAAAGACGAAATGTCTTTTGATGCTTTTACAAAGCCAAGGAAGTGAGAAAGAGAATAACCACAGGAGGTCTATTCCAATATGAAAAACAAAAAGGCGTTGCTTTCCTTAACATCTCTGCTTATGTTACTTGCAGGCTGTTCCGGAAACCCTAGCGAATCGGTTAAACCGAGCGAAGAGCCATCCGAAATCAATCCGATTACTGCCCGTCCTACCGAAACGCCGACCGTCAAGCCGACGGAGTCAAAGCCGTCTGCCTCTTCGAGCTCAAGTCAACCTCAGATAACCTACTATACCGTCACTTTCGACCTCGATGGCGGATCTATTATCGATGAATCGATGGTTAAGCCACAGAAGGTCCAAGAGGGCCATTGGGCTAAGAAACCAACCGTCGATCCAACAAAGGACCACTGCACTTTCTTAGGCTGGTTCGATACCTTGGATGATACAAAATTCTCTTTCAGCCAAGGCATCAGGGGTGATGTCAATCTCAAAGCCAAATGGCAGGTCAATGAATCCGACAAAATAACTCTTCACTTCAATCCGAACAACGGAGAAAAAGAGTTTGATGTCGAAACCTTCCTTGGTGACTATCCAAGCATTCCGACTCCGAAGAAGGAGGGAATGGTTTTCAAAGGCTGGTATGTCAATGGCGAGGCCGACAAACGTTGGACTGGACTAGTCGTTTCTGATTTGGTCGGAAAGACCTTGATTGCCTTATATGAAAAGCAGTCCTTCAATTATCGTTTTGAATTCAATGATGATGGTGAGACCATCTGCATCACTGGATTAATCAAGATTGATACTGCTATTGTCGATATCCCGGAAACCATCAATGGACACCTTGTCACCAAGATTGGAGACAAAGCCTTCCAGAGCCGTATTTCCATTACGGAAATCAACATTCCAAAGACCATTACCGATATCAGCCCAAAGGCTTTTATGGGCACACGCTATCTGCAAAAGATTACTGTGGATTCCGCAAACAAGAACTACAAGAGCAGGCCGGATGGAACCTTGTTCACAAAGGATGGTCTTACCCTTGTCTGCTGCCCGAATAAAGCCTACTCGAATTCTACGAACACTACGACCTACACCTGCCCAAGTACCTTAAAGAAAATTGGTGACTATGCCTTCTATGGTCATGGCGATTCTGGTATCACCGGCATTGTCTTCAATGATGGATTAGAAGAAATCGGAGCCTTCGCCTTCTATGAATGCTATGCCGTTTCAAATCTCAGCTTCCCTGATACCTTAAAGAAAATCGGTGACTATGCTTTCGAGCGTTTTACTTCTACAACTATCACAGTTAATATCGATTGGGGAGATGGACTCGAAGAAATCGGAGATTCCGCTTTTGTCGGAGTCTATAGGAAAGATACTCTTACTTTCCCGGATTCCTTAAAGAAGATCGGTGACTATGCCTTTACTTCAACTGAAGATACCCCTTGTGCAATCACGAAAGTCAATCTTCCGGCATCTCTTGAATACTTTGGCAATGCTGCCTTCTTCTATGGATACGGAATCAAGAACATCACTCTTCCTGATTCTAACCCGAACTTCAAGATTGTCGACAACAGGCTTCTGTCCAAAGACGGAACAAAGTTATATTGGGTTCCGAGCGATACGGCTAACTTGATTCAGTCTGGTGATATTCTTACTATTCCAAGTGGTGTCACCGAACTGATGCCACATTGCTTAAGCGAAGCACGTTTCATCACTTCCGTCGAACTTCCGAATACCTTGAAGATCATCGGCAACGATGCCTTCCATTACAACTATGCAATCCAAGATCTTGATATTCCAAATAGTGTCGAGACAATCGGCGATGAAGCCTTCAGGAGGATGGAAAAACTCCAGACCATCACGATTGGAAATAAAGTCAAGGAAATCGGCGAAGGTGCCTTCTATGAATGCACGAAATTAAATGACGTCACGATTCCATCCAATGTAAAGAAAATCGGTAAAGAAGCTTTCTCAGAGTGCTCAAGTCTCAGCGATATCACCTTCAACGAAGGCTTAACCGAAATCGGAGAAAAGGCATTTGCCTTAGATTCCAAACTGGTCGAAATTTCTCTTCCGAACAGCTTGACTACCATTGGAGATAGTGCCTTCTCGGAATGCTCTGGTCTGACTACAGTAAAGTTTGGAACCGGATTGACAAGCTTTGGTTCTTCCGTCTTTGGTGGAAGCAGTACTTCTATGGCAAAAATCACTTCTAGGACCGTGAAAGGAAACGGTTCTATTGGTCCAAAAGTTATCGATAATACATTGATTTCTGCCGATGGAAAGACAGTCTATTACTGCTCTCCGACTTTCACCGGAACCATCGCAATTCCTTCCGGGGTTGAAACAATCAATTCTTCTGCCTACGCTTATGTCAAAGCAACCGGCCTGAATCTCGGCTCTTCCGTCAAGGAAATCGGCGAAGGTGCTTTCCGTTCCGCCTTTGATTCCTCCTCTCGCATAGTGGCAACCTTCCCGGCATCCTTAGAAAAAATCGATGATGGTGCATTCTATTTTTCCAACCTCTATGGCGCCACTTTCAACGAAGGATTAAAATCCATCGGTGTCGGTGCATTCTCCAGCACCACGCTCGGTGATGTCACCTTCCCGTCCTCTTTGCTATCTATCAACCGCCAGGCTTTCTTCTATGCTGGAATCTCCTCCATCACCTTCAAAGAAGGCATTACCACCATTGAAGATGAGGCTTTCTTAGCTAACCCGGGATTAAAAGGAACCATCACACTTCCGGCATCTCTCACCAATCTCGGCTCCGGCGCATTTACCGGTCGAAACAACGACTTCACCAACGGAGTCACGGAATTCAAAGTCGCCGATGGCTCTAAGTTTGCTGTCAAGGACACTGCCCTTTACGACAAAGGCTTTACTAAGCTCTATGCTTATCCATCCAATAGTGCCATCACTTCTATCACTCTTCCGGAAACCGTGAAAGAAATCGATAGCTATGCTTTCGCAGGTGCAAAGAATCTGACCTCCGTGACTTTAAATAACGGACTTCAAACCATCGGAGAGTATTCATTTGCCTGTTCCAGCAAGATTAAGACCTTAGCAATCCCAAGCACTGTGACTTCAATCGGCTATCGTAGCTTCTTATATTGGTCTAATACTCAGACTATTTCCTTCCCTTGGACCCAGGATCAGGTCCTGAGGACTTTCGGAGATGATTGGTCGAACAGCACAAAGGCTACCATTCAATACCAAGGCTAATCTTCAAAATGAAAAAATCCAAATTTTCCTTATTCCTCATTCCGATGCTGCTTGTTGCTTGCAACAAGCCGGCATCGGATTCTAATTCCGGCTCTTCCGAATCTGTTATTCATCCGGATATTTCAGAAAACACATTGAAAGGACTCGTTGTCAATGCTCCCGGCAGAGAAGACGAAATCTACGAAAGTGTTTCCGGTGATGCCACTGCGCCGAGTCATCCAGTCATCAAAGGACAGCTGTTCAAAGGCTGGTACACAGAACGTACTGGCGGCGAGAAGTGGGACTTTGCTTCTGGCAAAGAAACGCCAAGTGTCCTTTATGCACAGTGGGAGGACTTCAGCAATAAGACCGATACAGAATATCTTGATGCCTTCATTTCACTCTTAAAAGACCTTTCCGGAACCGTTAATCATACTGTTGGCGATAGTTCCTATAGTGTCCAGTACGCTACCGCTTCCCAAGTATTCACTGGTTCCAATGGCTTTGTCTCTGACCGGTATGAAAACGGATTCGTTCAGACAAAAAACTACTCTCCTTACTATGCAGAGAACGACTATCAGGTCAAACCAGAGGATAAAGGCAAAACAGCCGAACAGGTCAACACCGAAAACTACTTTTCCTTGGTGGAAGACTCTTATACAGACGATGCCGTCTACACTATCACTCAGTACAATAAGGGCTTCCAGCAATACGATGCCAGCCGAAAAGACGGCTATGAAAAAACCGGAAAGGTCACTGCGGAACAGGCATCCAGCTATCTTGACATTTCCTTCGCCAGCTATTTCTTAGGCTATCCAAGTCAGCTTTTATCTTCGATGAAATCCGGCCACGAATTCTATCGTGCAGAAACCGATAGCGAAGACCAGGATAAAGAAGGAGACTTCTATTATTTCGACCAGGTCGATCCAACCACCATCGATCCTTGGGATAAGAAAGGTGCTAATTTCGAAATCGGCTATGCAATCTCCACTCAGTCCGGTGACTACCTCTGGACAGACTATTACAGGGCAAGCGCCGGTATCGCCTTCAAAGATGGAAAGATCGCCCATTGCACTGTCGAAAAAGTCAATGCAGTTCTCCTCAACAACGAAGCACAGATGGCTTCTAACAGGAACAGCTTCTATGATTTCTACCAAGGAGACTATGCCACCCGTGCCTACAACGGAACAAAGCTTGATTATCATAACTTTGAGCAGTACGAAGACTAGTTCTTCTTTAATTCCTTTAATTTCACAAACAAAAAACCTCTCGCCGTAGCGAGAGGTTTTCTTTTCCTTAAGAATCTTATTTTACAACGTTGAATGTTCCGCTCTTCCTAGTAGTGAAGCCAGCAACATCAATCGTTTCAGAGAAACTGAATGTATTGTGTTCTTCATCAAGGGAGAGCTTGAGTGTTTTTCCTTTTAATTCAAAGGAAAGGATATTGTCTGTGATGGCGTAATCAACGTCGTTTGCCTGAATATTGTTTCCACCTAGAGGCTTAGCTGAAGTACATCCATATCCAACAGATGTAGAGAGCTTCAACTCCGTGGCGGAGAAGACAATAGCCATTGGTTCATCATAACTATCATAGCTTTCCTCGTCATAGCTTGACCTAGCATCCGAAGAATAGAACGTCTTTCCGGCAAGCCAAGCAGGAACAACTGATTCAACTTCTTCTTTGTAGGTATAGGTACCTTCGCCTAAAGTGACGATATAGGTCGTATCACCAGCCGTAACAGTAAGAGTCTTATCCTCGTTAACCACATAGGTAACAGCAGTATCACCCAACTTACCAGAACCTTTGCCATCAAGTACAAGATTGCCTAAGGTTTCATTGGTATAGGTACCAGTTAAGCCATCAAGTACGCCGACCTTGCCTTCGTTATTTAACAGGCTGAATACCTTTTCAGCAGATTCCTGGAAGGTAAAGGAAATTCCATCCGTAGTGAACTTATCATCAGAAATAGTTCCCCAATGGAAGTCCTTCCCATCGAAATAGACAGAAGACACGACCTTATCCTGGCTTGTTCCAGAGATAGAAGCAACAAATGCAGTCTTGTCTCCGATATTCTTGAATTCGATATGACTAGAATAGGAAGCATCCGGATCAGAACTCATCAGATAGTAATCATTAGCATAGCTCATGACAAAGGCCTTCTTATCCGGAGATAGAGAGAGCAAAGTACGGGAAGTAGAAGTAAACTGGCCTTTTTCGTTGAAAGATCCCGGATTCGCATAGGAAGAAGCTACTTTAGAAGTAAAGTCATTAAGCAGATGCCACTCGGTAAAGTCGTTATCACCGGCAATCTTAGCACCATAGAAGTCGCCAACGACATAATCCACAGAAGTATAGGTATTGCCATCGAGCTTCAGGAAGAAATCCTTGCCCTCAATCGTCAACGCCCTATAATCGCCGCTAAGAATATAGGAGCCTTCCTTTGTCACATCATCCTTGACTAAGGTAGCCTTACCAAATCCATCGAGGGTAAGTGATCCATCATCACCAGTATAAGTTCCGTTTTTCACCTCATAAGAAGCAAGAACGCCATCCTTATTCTGGAAGTATCCAAGTGAGGATTCTCCTTCCTTGATTTCGAAGATTGCGCCTTTGGTGCTGATAGAGGACTCTTTCTTAAATTCTACGGTCACATTCTTGACTGACCTATTGCTTCCGGATTTCACGACGAATCCATAGATGGTACGGGTTCCATCACCAATCTCAGCAAGGCTCCTGTTTGCATTATAAGTAGAAGAATTATCAAGGATAATATTCTTAGCTGTCAAAGAAGATGCATGTGAGAGATAGAAGTGGACATTCGTAACGCTAGCAGAATAACTCTTCTGCTCATTGACGTAAATCAGTCCGGAATCGAAGTATCCGGATTTATAGGAATAGCTTCCATAGTTCAAAGTAAAGGTCTTTGCAGTTTCGTTATAGTCAGACCTAGTAACATCAGAATAACCAAGCTTACCCTTTCCGATTTGACTTAGAGTAAGAGATTCCGTAGAAATAGAGCTGTAATCCTTGTAGATTCCAGCATGGGTACCAAGCAGTAAACTATCCTCTTTCAGTACCATTTCTCCTTCTGTTACTTCAATCTTAACACCAAATTCATCGTTGGAAGGAGTAGTAGCGTTAGAAGCATAATAGCCATCGCTATTAAGTGTCCTTTCGGAACCAGAGTCATATTTTGTTCGCTTCGTTTTCCTTGTATCAACCGCATATTCTTTTCCGTCATCTCCTTTTGTGGCTGTGGCTTTGACAAAGACATGATCTTTATAAGTGATTCCCTGAGCGGTAATTGGAGTATAAGTCTTCGTTTCATCATCATAGGTAAAGGCAGAAAGCGTAATATGTTCTGAATTGACAAGAGTGACCGGATAGTAATGAACCTTGGAAACTACTTTGACCGTAACCGCATGGGTAGGCATAACGAAGGAATAGGAAGCTTGTTCAGCATCATAAGCAGCTTCCACTCCATCAACTAAGATCTTATCGACCAAATATTCATCGTTTCCTTTTGCACTAAGGGTAACCGTCGAACCATAAACAGCGTATTCTGGACAAGTTACAGCAGAAGCCTTGATCTTATCGCCATCGCCTTCCACTTTGATGGCAAAAACAGAAGCAACAGTCTTACGTTCAATCACAACAGCATAATCCGGCCTGATGAAGGAATAAGATCCATCTTCCTCTTTCGTCACATCCAGGACAGTGGCTTCTTCGCCTTCCTTGTAGACTTTGACATCACCGGCGAACTCGACACCTTCCTCCAGAGAAAGACGGAAAGTGACCTTATCTCCTTTTGCAGCAGAGGTCGGACCGGAAACAACCGCACCATCTCCAGATTTATCGACAATAGCATACTTAGCAGCAGCGGCAGTCAAGGTAGTTGTGATATCAATATCCTTTCCAGGCTGAGCAAAAGTTCCCTGGAAAGTCTTAAGGGAGGCATCGCCGACAGCTGTCCTCTCAACATCGGCTTCACCTGCTTTAACAACCGGAGAAACCTTGTTCGGATCGGCAATCGACACACGAACAGTGATAATAGCACCCTTCTTCGCACTGGTAGAAGAAACTGCGACAGTAGCGCCTGCTACTTGAATGACATTATTTGCATAGGTCTTGTCTGCGGTGATAGCTGAAATCTTCACAGCATGCTTTGGCCTGACAAAGGAATAGACACCGTTTTCATCCGGATCCAAAGTGTTTTCACCGTCAATAGTAACGTAACTTAAGACCTTCTCTGCTGCTAAAGTAACAGAGAAAGAGACTTTCTCACCTTCCTCGGCCTTGCTCGGAAGAGAGGAAATCGTAGCGCCCTCACCCGCTTCCACAGAAAGATCATATTTTTCAGCTTCCACCGATACAGATTCTGTTGGTTTCACTGTCGGATTCTCAGTAGGCTTTTCTGTCGGAGCTTCGGTAGGAGTCTCCGTCGGCTTAACAGTTGGGTTTTTCTGTTGGTTTAACAGTTGGTGCAGGTTCCGTGACAGATGGCTGAACCGTAGAAGAATCGCTCGGTAATTCATGATGGCAGGATGCCAACATGAGAACACTCAACAAAGACAAACCGACTTTTGCGCTTTTTTTCATTCTTTATACCTCTTTCTTTTAGCAAAACAAGAAGAAATTATATGATTATGATAGTTGATGTTCACCAATAAAACAACATAAAACCAAAGAGAGGCAAAAGAAAAAGCACTCCTTTCCGTCTTTTTCAAGACAGATTGGAATGCGATTTTCCTAGAAATCAGTCGTCCTGTTTTTCAATGGCGTTACCAGTATAAAGCTGATAATATTTGCCTTTTTCAGCAAGAAGCTGCTCATGATTGCCCCGTTCGATGATTCGTCCGTTTTCAAGAACCCTGATAACATCTGCATTCTTGATAGTAGAAAGACGATGGGCAATGACAAAGACAGTACGTCCTTTCCTGATTCCGTCCCTTCCTTTCTGGACCATAGCTTCCGTACGAGAGTCAATGGAAGAAGTGGCTTCATCGAGAATCAGAACCGGCGGATTAGCAACAGCCGCTCTGGCGATGGCAAGCAGCTGACGTTGGCCTTGGGAGAGTCCAGAGCCAGAATCCTTCAACCTGGTATTGTATCCATCCGGGAGCTGGGAAATGAAGGTATCGGCATTGGCAAGCTTCGCGGCTGCCACGACTTCCTCATCGGTTGCATCCAGTTTTCCGTAACGGATGTTTTCCCTTACGGTTCCGGTGAAGAGCTTCGTATCCTGGAAGACCCTGCCTAAGGAACGACGCAAATCGGATTTCTTAATCTTGTTGATATTGATATCGTCATATCGGATCTTACCATCGGCAATATCATAGAAACGATTGAGAAGATTCGTGATAGTCGTCTTACCAGCACCGGTAGGACCGACAAAGGCGACCTTCTGTCCCGGCTTCGCATAGAGAGTGATATCGTGGAGAACAATCTTCTCCTTAGTATAACCAAAGTCGACATGGTCAAGGGTAATGTCGCCCTTCAGCCAGGTATAGCTCGTCGGAGTGTTGTCCTTATGTGGATGTTTCCATGCCCACCTTCCGGTACGTTCCGTAGTTTCGACCGGATTTCCGTTCTCGTCTTTCTTGGCGTTGACAAGTTCGACATAGCCTTCATCGACCTCTGCCTTTTCATCAATGAGGGAGAAGATACGTCCGGAACCGGCAAGAGCAAGAGAAATGGAGTTCAATTGCTGGCTGATCTGGCCAATCGGCTGAACAAAGGCCTTGGAATACCTAAGGAACGAGGAGATGATACCGATTGTGTAGAATCCATAGATGTTAGAAGAAGAGAACAGGTGGATAGCACGGACATTATAGATCATCCTCCTGCCTCCGATGAAGGCGATGATCGCATACTGGAGGTTCCCTAACTGGTTGATCATCGGCCTTAACGTATTGGCATAACGGTTTGCTTTGACTGCATCATTGTAGAGTTCTTCGTTATGCTTCGAGAATCCTTCGACATTTTCTTTTTCGTGATTGAAGACCTTGATGACCTTCTGGCCGGAAATCCTTTCCTCGATGTATCCGTTGATCTTTCCGAGTTCATCCTGCTGAGCACGGAAGTAAAGCCCGGAATGGGAAGCAAAGTAACGGCTAAGGAAGAACCTGATGAAGGCAAAGGCAATGACAAGGATGGTCCTATAGATATCTGTTCCGATCCTCCTGACTAAGCAAAGGGTCCTAGAGACAAGAGAAGAGAAGGACATCGGAATAGCACGGGCTAACCTTTCACGGAGAGCATCGACATCGTTAGAATAGACAGACCTGATATCACCATGGGTATGCTGATCAAAATAGGAAACTGGAAGATCAAGCCTATGGGAGAACCTTTCATCACGGATAATCTTCTGCACACCCTGAGCGATTTTTGCCCTTCCATAGTTATAGAAGAAACCGCCGAGGATACCGACAACGAAGATGGCGCCTAGTACAAGCCTGGCCTGGTTGAAACTCAGGTTCCAGAACCGAAGAGAGGAGAATGCAGCCTTAGGATCGAGCTGAAAGACTACTTTTCCGCCTTCCCTTAACGGATTACCCGTAGAAGGATCGATAACGAAGATAGATGGTGTCAGATACTTATCAATCAGAATATTTCCGACAAAGTAGCTCCCGGCAACTGATGCGAATGCTGAGAAGAGAATTGAGATACAGACACCAAGGAAAAGCCAAGGATAGTATTTAAAGACATAAGAGAGAAGACGTTTGGCTGGATGTTTTTCCGAAACCTGCATGGAATTCGGCCTTATTGCTTTAGTCCGCTTTGACATCGAAATCACCTCCTCCTAACTGAGACTCATAAAGTTCTTTGTAAACAGGGCAGTTCTGCCTTAATTCATCATTGTTGCCTTGAGCAACAATCTTGCCTCCGGCATCCCTGACGATGATAGTCTGGCAATCACGGATAGATAAGACACGCTGAGCAATGATGAACTTAGTGACATCATTCCGTTCCTTAGCCAATCCTTCACGGATCAAGCTATCGGTATGCGTATCACAGGCACTTGTAGAATCATCGAGAATCAGGATTTTCGGATTCTTCAATAAAGCACGTGCGATACAAAGACGCTGCTTCTGGCCGCCGGAGACATTGTTGCCTCCTTCGACTAACCTAGTATCGAGACCTTTAGGGAAACGTTTAAGGAACTCGCTTGCCTGGGCAAGATCACAGGCTTTCCTGATTTCTTCATCCGTGGCACTTTCGTTTCCCCACTTCAGATTCTCACGGATTGTTCCAGTGAATAATGTGTTCTTCTGAAGAACGACTGCGACAGCATCACGAAGTCTGGCAACATCGTATTCCTTGACATTGTGTCCAGCAACAAGGACCTCGCCTTCCGTAGCATCATAAAGACGGGCAATCAAGGAAATCAATGTCGTCTTACTTGAGCCAGTCGGTCCGATAATACCAACGGTTTCCCCGGATTTGAAATGGAGATTGACGTTTTCAAGGACATTCTTTCCCTTTCCATAGCTGAAAGAGACGTTCTTGAACTCGACTTCGCCGTTATCAACATCCCTAATCGGATTTGAAGGAGAAACAATATCAGACTGTTCATCCAGGATTTCAACACAGCGTTCTGCACTATTACGAGAAATGATGATCCTGACATAAATCTGAGAAACCATCATCAGCGACCTGAGAATCATCCTGATATAAGTGAATAAAGTCGTTAACTGTGTAATCTGGAGAGAAGTATTTCCGCTTTCAACAATCTTCTTCGCACCAAAATAGGAAATGAACCTCCTAGTTCCATAGACAGCCAAGTTCCTGACTGGACCATTGAAGGCCAGACGATATTCCGCTTTGATATAGTTTGAATAGATACCGGAAGAAATCTTCTTGAATTTGCTGGTGTGATATTCTTTCCGATCAAAAGATTTGATGACCCGGATGCCATCGACATCTTCCTGGACATCCTGGTTCAAGTCATCATAGGTATCGAAAATCTTAATAAATAGTTTATGAGCAGAGTTTGCGATAATAATCAAGACCAGAAGCAGAACCGGGATGACAATAAGGAAAACCCAAGCAAGGCTAGGTGCAGTGACGAAAGACCTGATCCTAGCGAAGATCATCCTTAAAGGAGCACGGATGACCCTGCGGAGGATCATCATAAAGGAAAACTGGATATTGGCCCTATCCGTGGTCCTACGGGTAACAATCGATGAAGTAGAGAACTTATCGATGTTCTTAAAAGAATAGGTCTGGACTTTTTCGTACCTCCCCTGACGAAGGTTCTTTCCAAATCCGGCAGCAGCCGAAGCGGACCAGTAGCCAGCGAATATACCCGCAGCTGCAGCAAGGATAGCCCTACCTGCAATAATGCCTGTCCACCTTCCGATTTCAGAGGCAGAATTGTCCTGTACACCTGCCAGAAGATACTGGAGGAAAAAAGCGACAAGAATCTCAAGCCTTGCTTCCAAAGAGACAGAAACCCAAGTAAATATCGTATCCTTCCAATAGCCATGCATGAATGTGACAAGTCGTTTAATGGTGTTCATTTTTTAATCTCCTTTCATCTTCTTCCCTATTATCTAATATATGGTTCAAGACTTTAAGCGTAGTTTGTTTTTCTTCCTCAGATATTCCTTTTTCAAGGGTATCCGTCAACCAGATAAAGAATTCCGTATAAGGAACACAGGATTCTTTTCCTCTTTGTGTCAGTGCAATTCTTTTAAATTTTCTATTATTTTCCTCAACTTCCCTAGTCAGCAAGCCTTTCTTTTCCCTGTTCTTAAGGGAAGAAGAGACAGTCGCTTTAGAAAGATGGAATTTTTCCTGCAGGTCCTTAGCACTGGCACCAGGATGTTCATAAAGATAGAAAATCAGGTTTCCTTCATTTCCTTGTGTAAGAAGATTTCTCTCCTTCCTTTTTCGGTTAATAAAGGCCCCGATCTTACTTGAAGTCCTATGAATCCTAGATCCTAAAATATTACTGTTAATACAAGACATAAATTTTGGTTCGCATACGAACTAAACAATTATAAGCAGGCAATACTGAAAAAGATAGTCTTTTTTCCTGTAAGGCGTTACACGATTAAATTAACATTCCAAAAATAACCACGTCATTATAAAAATGAGGGAGTTTCCCTAAGAAAACGCCATTTTTATGTTTTTGATATCGAAATATATCGCTGTTAGTACCCATCTAATGATTGGTAAGCATTGAACAAAGAAAAGAGAATATATTGTTACAGCCGCTCAATACGAAAAATGATTCCTTTCTTTATTCAATTAAATACCCATAAATCCGTCAGGTCTTATCAAGTGAAAATGGGAGAAGTTTCATCCAAGCATGTCAACAATAAAAAGGTGCAAATATCCTAAAGACACTCAAAATCAAAACAGACATTTGCTTAAACAAGATCTTTTTCTACGAATTAGGCAAACGAACATCCACCACCTCAGAAGAAAAAATCGATAATCTTACCAATACTTTTGTTCTTTCGTTATTTTTTCAATTCAGCGCTTGTCTTCGCCTTTATCGGAAGGAAATTCGTATTCTCCTTTTTCCTTATTGTAGACAGGCCTTTCTTCTTTTCCTGTCTTGTCAATATACATTTTCCAGAATTGGAAAGGCTTATTAGCTTCCCGTCTAGAAACACCATGGACATTCTTTTCGAGTTCTTCCTCAAAATAATCATCGCAATGAAGAAGGTCATCAAACCTCCAGTCCAATGCTCTGCCTTTGTACTTCACCAATTCCTCTTCCTTGAATACATCAGCCTCGCCTATTAGATGTCCGACCCCGCAATCAGGAACAACCGAGGCACAAACATATTCAAAGCCATGAAGAAGATAGTATTGCCGATAATGTTCGGGCATTGCCGAAAAACTCTCTACATATCCAACAACAATTCCAATATAATCATAGTACTCCACATAATGTCCTACTGCCGGATCACGTGGAACATAAATTTTCTGTCTGATTTTGTATTTATGTTTCATTGATTTTTGCTCCTATCAGGATATCTCTCTACCTCATCCCCATAGTCGGATTAACGTAAGAACCTGGGTCCAAAAAAATGTGTTCATTTAAGAATATCAATAAATTTCTTTATGTTATTTAACGTGGCTTTCATATCGCAAAACCCAGATTGAAAAATCACTAGTTTTTGGTGAACGACAAAAGTTTAAACTAAATTTGAAAGAAAAACAGACAAATTTCAAGTTTATTGATAAAATCAGTCCAAAGAAGTCTCTATGTCATCATAGAGAACCATGATAGAAAAGCCTTTTTCCGGCAGGCGCTGCAAATTATTTTTCTGAATAGAATTCTGAATTTGATCTAAAGTCATCCTCTCTGGATAATAATAACCAAGAAAATTAAAAGGCACTTCTAGTTCCTCAAGATTGTCAAAAGACAATCCATATTCCGAAATGATTTGAAGCTTCTTCCTTGTATAATAGGCAGCCGCTCTTGCTCTAAGATATTGATTCGCCCCATTTATATCTCCTGGAAAACGTGTTTCATATTCTTCTCGAATTCTAGCAGAATCGAAGTCGGAATCAAACATTATTGAAATCTCTGTTCCCTTGATTTTCTGTTTCTGTAGTTCTGAGCGTTCCCTTAAAACATCACTATAATCAATAGAAGAATAAAGACAAGCACCACTGTCTTGAGCATTTGATTTAGTGCAGGCCACACATAGCCTTGCACAGCTTATAAGGAATATACTTTTCTTCATCTGATTTTTCTCCCTTTTTACCTAAAGTTTTCAAATTTCAAGGAGCATATAGGAAATAGCGCCACGGTCTTTTCCAGTAGTGTTTTTAGCCCCTTTTCTGCTAATTTTCAAAAAATAATCTCCGGATTCAACTATTGTTTCAAAGCGCTCAACATTCGTACCTGTTGTTGAAGAGCAGGCAATCTCCTTCCCATCTTTTGTATATAGGGACAAATCATAATCTGTAACATTGATTTTGCTTGACTGTGTAGAATCATCTACAACGGCTTCAGCGAACAAAAACGAAGAAGAAATAAACTTGCTTCTAGAATTAACATGTACAATATCGGTTTCGAAAAATCCGTTTGAATAATCCAAATCAAAGGAACTTATATTATTAACATTTTTGAAACTAGAATCATAACGGATAAGTCCTGCACCATATTTTTGATCAAAGCCCCCAATTTGTGGAAGACCGCTTGGATGTTGTGCGAAACTATTAGAATCAGACGTAGAAGTCAATAAAGCAAAAACACTTTCCGGATGCTGAATTAAACATGGATAGTTACGCATCAATTGAGCAATCTCCGAAGTGACAAGAGGAGTTGAGAAACTAGTCCCTTTTGAATAGCTATCATCATAGGGGATATTATATTCTCCTGGAGCAACGACATTGGGTTTTACTTGATTCTGATTTCTAGTTTTATACATTGAGAAATCACTAACTTCCGTGCCAGAAATATTAGTAGAGCCTACCGTAATTGCATTATAACAAGATCCTGGAACAGAGATTATTTCATATTCAGGGCTTTCGGAATTCCCTGAAGCGGCAACAAGCAATATATTATTGTCTTTGGCTATTTTTTCGTACTTTGCCTGTAATAAATTGTATTTGTTCTTATTCCAAATTTCAGTATGATAACTCCTATTAACTATTTGAACACCTTTGTCAATCATTTCAGTCAAATTATTAAAAGCGCTATAAGTCGAGTCACCATACAGATAGCAATAGACATCGGAATTCGGACAAATTCCATCTGTTCCAGTAATAATTGAAGCGACCTTACTTATATGGGAATATCTCCGCCAATCAGTGCCATTATCAAAAATAGTACAATTACTAAAATAACTTAAATTAGGTGATTTAAGATAATGTTCAGAAGATAATGGCTCTAAAATACCAATAGATGGGAAATCATCGCCAACTTCATTGATATGATTAAGACCTGTAACACTGACCGCCTTAGAAAAAGAATAATCCGGCTTATGCTCTGCGATTTCCAAATTAGAATCGGTTGCTTTTTTGTAAACATTAACAAAATCAAATGCAAATTCTTTAGGGATAGTATAAATATTAATCTTATTTAAAAACCAGAAGTAATTATCAATAGAAATAGGTCCCTCATTAAATGAAAATGTAAAGAATGGGTAAGGGACATCAAAATCCATCAAAGAATTAGGATTAATATGATACTCATCAATAATCTTGGTTTTTAATTCCTTGAAGTACTTTTTAGCTGCAGAACGTAGATTGAAATTAAGTTCAATAGGGGAATAGGAATCTTCTTTCTCAAGCTGAGAAAGAACGTCAGCGGAATCAAAGTCATCCGGAAACCTAACAGACACTTCAGCATGATCAAAAACATCCGAATCATCCACAGTATCAATATAATTAAGCCCATCGTCATCAAAAACGGCATTTGAAATGTGGGAAGATAAGTCCATATTAATGCTACTCGTTGTTATATTTTGAGGAAGTAAGAATAGTATGGCAAAGACAAAACTCCTTTTAATGTTCAATTTGTTAGTCCTCCTTAAAATTATAATATTAGTTAAAATTACAGTTGCAATAATAAGCATAAAAAAAGAAGGTTAGTTGCAATTAAAGCGCTTTCATAGAATGCATATTTAAAAAGAAGGATAAACAATAGCTTTGTTGTCCTCCATATGGGTAATGTTATAAAATCCCAAGGCCGTTTAAGGTTCCCTTGTGCTGAATAAAAGGCATTCCAGAGGAAAAAGATGGGGAACGTGAAATTTGACAGATTCCTGTCGATTTTTCTACAGAACAATCTGCATTTTATGGAAAGGCCTTAGAAGATGGAAGGCTTTCGCCCATTAGCAACAGCTTATCTTTCTAAAATTTTAAAAAAGTCACAAGTGTTCCGCATTTTTAGGAACCTTTATTATTCAAGACAACAAAAGCATTGTTTTCAGAAACTCTATTATTATAAAGAATTTCAGACTAAATCATTATTTAGCCATCAAATTTAGAATTGAATAATTTTAAAAATCAATAAAGATATATGAATTCCTTTTAAAATGACTTCATCAACGGGTATTCCTGGCTGAGAACGAAGATTGGAAAGGACGGAGGTGGGGACCTCGGCAAGCCGAAAAGAAAAGGATAACGGACAGAAATACATTATTTCTCAAAATGTAACAATTTACAAATTCCTAAACAACGCAAAAAGCTGCCTTTTTGGGCAGCTTTTGCTTTCAAAAGAAACTACTTATTCTTCTTCCTGAACTCGTACCTCTCGAAGAGCCCGTTGATATAGGCGCATCCCAAGGAACGATCGTAGAGACCATAACCCGGTTTTCCGTTCTCGCCGAAGATATTCCGGCCATGATCCGGACGGACATAGCCATCGAATCCGTTGTCGCAAGCGGATTTGACAATAGCAGCCCTGTTCAAGGAACCATCTTTCGTACAATGTCCGACTTCACAGAAGGAATCATGATCATCCGTCCACTTGACATTACGTAAGTGTAGGAAATGAACACGACCCTGCTTCGAGTATTTCCCGACCCTGTGGACAATGTCGTTGCTTCTCTTTGCACCGAAGGATCCAGTGCAAAGAGTGAGTCCGTTACGAGTCGATGGAACAGCAGCAAATAATCGGTCCAGATCCTCTTCGCCTGTGATGATACGCGGAAGATGGAAAACATCCCACGGTGGATCATCCGGGTGGATTGCCCTGTTCACATCACATTCCTCACAGACAGGAATAATCCGTTTGAGGAAATAGACAAGATTGTCAAACAGCTGTTCATGGGAAACAGACTGATACTGAGACAGAAGGGATTGCAGTTCTTCCGGCGTGTAGGATTCATCCCAACCTGGAAGATGCAGATGTTTTGGATCAACCTTGACAAAATCCTCATAGGAATAACTTAAAGAGTTGCTGCCATCGGCATTCTGATGGTGCCTGTCGGTTCTCAGCCAATCGAAGACGGGCCTAAAATTATAGCAGACGCATTTAACACCGACTTTAGCGCAGCGACGGATATTCTCGATGTAGTTATCGATATAGTGATCACGAGTCGGTTTTCCCATCTTGATATCTTCATGAACAGGAATAGACTCAATGACTTCCCTAGCCAAGCCATGGTCATTGGCATCCTTTTTGAGCTTTTCTAAGGATTCCCTAGGCCAGACTTCACCGACTTTGACATCATAGACAGCTGTTACGACACCAGACCTATTTGGAATTTCACGGATATACGTCAATGGAATGGAATCACTCGGTCCATACCAGCGGAAGGTAAGTTTCATCTTTGCCTCCCTAGATTAGTTAATGGAGTTTGCAGCATCGTAAGCCGACTTAATGGCATGATCGATGTTGGACGGGCGGTCGCCACCGCAATCACCGACATAAACGATGTTGGCATTGACACCTTCTAAGTCAATCTTATTCTTCTGAGAAGCTAAAGCGTTGACAATGGTATCGCAAGGAATCTCAATGGTCTCAATCGCCTGGCCGTTATCATCAAGCTTATCGCAGGTTAAGCCATGGATATCCATCTTGACAATCTTAGTCTTAACAAGCTGCTTGACATTGTGATCTGCAAAATCTTTTTGCATGGTAGGAAGAATGGTATTGCTTTCTTCCTTTGCGATTTTATCCATCCTCTCGACGATGGTGACATCATATCCTTTATCAGCAAGATACTCGGCTGTCTCTGCGCCGACAAGTCCGCCGCCGCAGACAGCAACAGAGCCATAGACGATTTCCTTGTTGTCTAAGACATCCCAGGCAGAGACAACGTTCTCGCCATCGATTCCGGGAATGTGCGGAACAAGGTTATGAGCACCGATAGCAACAATGATATCAGAATAGTTCTTGGCTAATTCCTTGGTGAACTCCACGCCAAGATGGATCTTGACATTAAGAGTCGGAAGAACGCGATCATAGAAATTGAGGATACGGCGCCTTTCCTCTTTGCGGGGAGGAACAGCAGCGATATTGATTTGTCCGCCAAGCCGATAGCTCTTCTCATACAAGTCAACCTTGTGACCTTTCAAAGCGAGAACACGGGCAGCCTCTAAACCAGCGATACCTCCACCGACAACAGCAACAGTACGAGGATTGACTGCCTTTGTAATCGAACGGGTTGCCTCATATCCGTTCTCGGCATTTAAAACACAGGAAAGGAACTGACCTTTCTGGATCCTGTCAGTGCAGCCCTTATTGCAATTGATGCACTGACGGATAAGATAATCCTTACCCTCAGAAATCTTATTGGCGATATCCGGATCCGTAAGGTGATTACGGCCAAAAGCAACAATATCGCAGACGTTCTGTTCTAACAGGCTTTCTGCAGCTTTGACGGTGCAGATACGACCGACGATAGAGACCGGGATAGAGACAGCGGCTTTGATTTCTTTGGCTTCTTCGACCCTGAATCCATAAGCACGGGTTCCCATCGCTGGAATCGTATCGTTCCTATTGCCAGTGTGGTTTGCCTGAGCGACATGGATCCTGTCGACACCATTTTCCTCTAAAAGCTTTGCAAGCTTAACAGCTTCTTCGATGACAAGACCGCCTTTGCCCTGATAGGTTCCGTCTTTTCTCTTGGTGACAATCGGAAGCTTATAGTCAATTGTGATATCTGGTGCGCCTTCTTTGATGGCTTTGACGAATTCAAGTGCAAAACGGGTACGGTTTTCAAAGCTTCCTCCGTATGCATCCGTACGATGGTTGAGAATCGTTGAGCAGAGGCTTCCGACAACACGGTCGCCATGAACTTCGATAACATCGACGCCGGCCTCATAAGCACGGTGAGCACAGGCTTTGACATGTTCTAAAATAGAGGCGAGCTTCTCCGGAGTAACTTCATCCGTGAAGTGAAGCCTGTCATGATGGAGCTTGGCAAAGGCTTCATTGCGTTTGCCCTGCTTAATGAAGTTGATGATGGCTTCAGTATCATATTCTGGATGGAAGATCTGAAGACCAAGCTTGGCTCCGTAGGCATGGACAGAATCCGCTAATGCCTTAAAAGACCCAATCTGCTCATCGCAGAAAAGCTTCGGAGTCGGAGAAACAGTATTGACCGGAACAACATCACCGACAACAATATAGCCGACGCCGCCTTTGGCTAATCGGGTATAGAAAGTCCGGGAATGTTCTCCAATGGAGCCATCACGTTCTTCGTAACCAGTGGTGAGCGGCGGGAACCTGATACGGTTCTTAAGTGTAATCTTACCGACTTTGATTGGTTCTGTAATTTTCATATTTTTTACCTCTTCTGCTGTCTTATTTCAGGCAGTCAAAGAACTTTTTATAGAGTTGTTCCTGATACTCTGTCGTAAATGTATGAGAAAGAAGATGTGGAAGTCCTTCTTTGTAGAATTCCTCCCAGGATTCCTTTTCGTGACCGGGAAAAATCGGGAAGAAATGGACACCATTTGCCTTGCTTGCATCGATATCGCCAAGCGCATCTCCAAGCCTGACGGCATTATCCTTCTCGTATCCGCAGTCCAAGGCTTTATGGATGATCCTGTCTTTCTTGCCGACACTCTGGCAGGCAACGAATCGGAACAGCGAATAGATTCCGGCACCCTTCCATTCTTCATTGACGGCGCCTTCGTTCGCCGAGCTGACTCCCACTAAGTCTACTTTATCCTTGATTTGATTGATGATATTTTTCACTGGAGCAAAAGGCTGACCTAGAGGAAGAAGTGAAATACGGCGATTGACTTCATCCGACCACTGCAGGGCAAGCTTCCTGCAAAGATTGTCTTTCTCACAGACTTCCCTATGTTCCTTCAAAGCTCTAGGTGAAAGTTCCTTCGTGGTTTTAACCCAAAGAGCGAAGTTATCTTTTCCAGGATAGGAATATCCGAACTTCCTAACATAGTCGAGAATATCGTTCAGACCTTGGAAACGATTGATTCCACGGGTGATGGAATAGAGATTGATTCTGTTCCACTCTTTGAGAATCTCATCTTTGTGGTCTTTGATTGAGTAGACATCGATGAAGCTAGGACCAAAGCAGTTATAGTGCTTGATGGTCCTAGTATCCATGACAGTGCCATCGCTGTCCATGCAAACAAGAAAATCAGATTTCTTCTCGAACAGCATTCTAGACTCCAGAATAAGAAGAGAAGCCACCATCAATCGGAAGGACAACGCCAGTCACAAATCCGGCAGCCTCTGGACTGGAAAGGAATAAGACGGCTCCGCCTAAATCCTCAACAACGCCAAAGCGTCCCATCGGAGTAGCAGCTAAGATCTTGCCAGTACGAGCTGTCGGTGTTCCATCTGGATTCCAAAGAAGCTTTTCGTTCTGTTTCGTAGAGAAGAAGCCCGGAGCAATTGCATTGACACGGATTCCGACATGAGAGAAGTGGACAGCCAGCCATTTGGTGAAATTGGAGACAGCGGCTTTAGCACCAGAATATGCAGGAATCTTAGTTAAAGGAGTAAAGGCATTCCTAGAGGAAATATTGAGAATGGAGCAATCCTTACGTCCAATCCTATCCGATGCAAAGATCTGAGTCGGAAGAAGAGTTCCGAGGAAGTTGAGATTGAAAACAAACTCGACTCCGCTTTCATCAAGTTCAAAGAAGCTCTTAATTCCTTTCTTGGCATCATCAAGTTCAGCGAACTCATTGTCCGTGGTAGCACGGGGATTGTTTCCACCAGCTCCGTTGACAAGAATATCGCAAGGTCCTAGATCCTTTAGAATCTGCTCATGGCAGGCAGTAAGGGAATCCTTTTTCAGGACATTTGCCTCATAGCCATAGGCAACGTATCCTTCCTCACGGAGGACCTTGGCATTTTTCTCTGCACTCTCTTTGTTGAGGTCAAGAAGAGCAACCTTAGCTCCGCTCTCTGCATAAATGCGTGCCAGATAAGAGCAGATGACTCCTCCGGCACCAGTGATAACGACAACTTTGTCTTTCAAATTAACCTGAATCGGTAACATCTTAATTTTCTCCTTTATTATTTCCGGCACAACGGATCGAAACAGAAGCAATCAACAGGTGAAACACCTAAGAACTTCTCTTCTCCGGTGAGCTTCTTAATCAGATGAGAAATCGTCGACGGATTCTTATCATAGCAATTGATGTAGGTTTTGACCTGCGGGGCATCAAATAGATGGAATGGATTTTTCAAGGAAATCCTGATGGTAGGGAGCTCATTGACATACCAAGGAACATCCGGAGTTCCTTTCGACCTCTTATAGGTCCTGCGGTTTACCGTATTGTGGGTATCAAAGTCGCAGATATGGATAACAAGGTCATACTTGTCAGTCAGGTCTTTTATCGGAGTCTTATTGTTGTAAACGTTGGCGATAATGCTAAGCGCCTCCCTCGGAGGAAGCTTCTTTGCTTTATCCCTAAGCGATTCGAAGATTGTGACCTGGAAGCCTTTATCCTCCAGCCTCTTGGCAATTGTCTCATAGATAGAAGGACCATGTTTTGGAATCCTGTTATCGAAGGGACTATCCTCATGCTGCGGGACAAGAAGAATCCGTTTTCCTTTTTCAGGGGATAGCGGCAGAACGCCTTTCTCCTCCTTGACAAGGACGATTCCTTTGTCCGATACCTCATCTTGGATTTTCTTATGCTCCTCGGTTCCCATCAAGGAATAGATTGGAGTTTCCTGAGGTTTCCTTAAGGAAGGCTCAAGCCTTGCTTTCGTTGCAAGAATTCGAGTCACAGCTTCATCCAAACGTTCTTCGGAAAGAAGACCATTCTTAAGTCCGTCCTTCCTATATCCGATATCTTCATCGTAGTCATTGTAGAAGAGAACCCTATCGATACCGGCTTCTACCCTCTTAGGAAGGAATTCGCTACGCTTCCTCGAGGAAGTAAGGCCGACCCTGTGAGTAGCATCCGAGACAATCAGACCATTAAATCCAAGTTTTTTTCTTAGAAGAGAAGTAAGAATCTCCTTGGAAACAGAGGCAGGAAGAATATCGACGTTTTCCTCTTTCGAGAACTCCTTCTGATAGGAAGGCAGAGCAATATGTCCAACCCTTATCCTAGGAAGAGACGCATCAATCAAAGCAGAATAGACTTTGCCATAGCTCTTATCCCACTCTTCGCAAGACAAGGTGTTGCTTGTCAAGGAAAGATGCTGATCCCGTTCATCGATGCCATCGCCTGGGAAATGCTTCGCACAAGAAAGAAGTCCCTCTTCCTGAACACCTTTCAGGAATTCAAGAGAGAACTCTTTTACCCTTTCCGGATCATTGCCGAAGGTGCGATAGGGAATAATCGGATTATGGAACTGATAATCGATATCGACAATCGGAGCAAAAAGCGTATTGATTCCAACCGCCTTAGCTTCCTCCGCCGAAATCTTTCCTAATTCGTAGGCATAACGCGGATCATTCGTGGAGGCGACCTTTGTCTCGCAACCGACTTCTGTTCCTCCGCGATAGGCACCATTGCCACCAGATTCCGTATTTGCGGCAATCAGAAGCGGAATCTTTGTCTCTCTCTGCAAGATAAAATTATGCTTTGCGATGTTTTCTGCAGAAGAAGGATTAAAACGTGCCCCACCGAACTTCCACTTAGAGACAACATCCTTCAGATATGCTTCATCCTGTTTAGCAGTAAGATGAATGAAAAGCTGCTGGATTTTCTCCTCTTGAGTCCTTAGCTCTTTGGTCTTATTCACCCATTCAATCTGGCTATCGCTCAGATAAAAAGGCTTTTCTTTCAGATGGACAGACATGAAGACCTCCTTGAAGAATCCGGAAGGCGCACTCTTGCGCCTTCCGGATCAAAAACAATCAACTAAGCAGCAGTAGAAGCTTTCGTAACGATGGTATACGTCACTTCTCCGGCAACAGAACCATCGAAGCAATAATAACCGCCCTGAGGATTGCCGGCAATTTCACCGTTCTTGACAGAGACGATTTCATAGCCATCTTTCAGTTCGACTTTAACGCAGAGGAAACGGCCAGTCTTGGCTTCTGCCTTCTTGGCAGCCGTATAGTCCATCCTGCCGGCAAAATTGAAGTTGTCGAGAGTATAGACGGATGCAGACTTGACGCCTGCGTCCTTGGCGATAGTGAAGTTAACATACTGGATAGCCGGTTCAGCAGCACGGGTGACAATATCAATAGCATGAGATCCTGCTTCGAAATTGCTGAAATAGTAATAACCATTCCTGTATCCGGCAACTGTCTTTCCGGATTTCACAAGATCAAGCTGATAGCCATCTTTGAGTTCAACCTTGACACAGAAGAGACGTCCCGCTTTTGCTTCTGCTTTTCCGGCAGCTGTGACATCGGTAATAGTGGAAGGATCATAGTTGTCCCTAGTAGATACCGTTGCAGATTTAACACCATCATCCTTGTTGAGAGTGAATTCGACATCTTTGGAAGCAGGAGTTGTGGAAGTAGCCTTAGCGGTGACTTTGCAGGCATAAGTTCCTTCAGTCTTGATAGCATAGCACCAAGCACCGAAGTTCGTAGTTGCTTCTCCGTTGACTGTGAAAGCATCTAATTCGTATCCTTCATCGAATTCGGCAGAAAAAACAAGGAAGTTCGAGTTGCCAATCGGAGCACGATTCTGAGCATCTAAATCCTTATAAGTCTTAGTATCCGGATAAGTCCTGTACTTGACTGTGAAGGATTTGACGTGTTCACCTTTTTCCGTAGTGACAGTAGCATACTTGACATCAGGTTTCCTGTCGGATCCGTTAATGTTAGCAGAAAGCTTCTTTGCACCCTCTGAAACTTCGAAATAATAGAATCCATCCTCGGAGACTTCAGCAGAGGTGGTTCCTAAAGCAACGTTAACAATATTATTATTTCCGTAAGGAGTGACTTTGACCGCTAATAAATCACCGACTTTAACTTCATCTCCGCTCTTGATAGCTGTCTTAGATGCTTTGTCATCAGCAGGGCAGGAATAGACTTCAAACGTACACTTCGGATTTTCATCCCAAGTAATAACGGATTTCGTAAGATGATGTTCGATAGTTCCAGCCTTTTCAAAGGAAGCGCCATAATTAGCAGAGAAATTTCGGCTTCCAGTAATGACAACGGTAGGTGCCGGAGTCCTGATGGCAAAATCAAGGGAAGCGTTGTTGTAGGTTTCATCATAAGACGTGACTAAGCCATTGCTGTTCGTCTTGACAACCGCTTCAGCAGCATAGTCATCCGTCTTATTGGAGAAATCAGAGATACCATTATCGGTCTTATAACCAACATATTGAACCTTGGTCTTAATGTTCAGACCGCCATTTTTCCTCTTTCCGAAGTAATATGGGTCATTGCAGTCTTCGGCAGGAACAGCAGTAGAAGAAAGTCCGAACTCACGCCACTGATAGTTGTTGTCGCCTTCATACTTGAAGGTATCCCTGGTGATATAGCCGGCTAAGTTGTAAGAAATCGAATAAACAAGATCCGAAATCTTGTTGATGGCAGCTTCTTCGCTTGCTAAGGCAACCGGGTTTTCCCTGGTCGTAGTGACATACTTATAAGTATCTCCATCCTTGTAAACCAAGGCTTCGGTCTTAGAAGTGTCCTGGCTAAGAAGTTTGTCTTTGGAATTCTTGGAAATCTTGAGATAGACATTTCCGCTGGTAAGATCGATATCGCCAGTAGTGGTGTCTTCGATATCATGTTTGAAACTGTCGAGCTTTCCGGTTCCGCCATGGGAATCAACATCGACTTTGTAATTGGCACTATAGCTGAAAGAGAACTTGCCGGTCAAAGAAGGATTGTAAGCAGAGATGATGCTGTCAGCAGCATCCTTCTGGATTTCGACTTCTTCCGGTTCTTCTGTCGGATTGGCAGATTCGCTTGCCTTGGCAGATTCGCTCGACTTAGCACTTGTCTTATCTGACGTTTTTCCACAACCGGCTAATGCAGCAAGAGAGAGCAGGGAAGCAACGAATGTTAACTTCTTGGATTTCATATTTTTCTCCTTTTTTATTTTGATTTCGGCTTCTTGCCGATGAATCCATTTTCAGACAGATAATCGAAGACATTGTAGATTTCTTCTCTCCAGGTCTTCCAAGAATGATCTTTGTTCTCTAAGTAACGATACGAGAATCCAATCTCGTTATCGATAAGGAACTGATCAAAGTCTTTGGAAGCATCGATGATGAAGTCATCCTTGCCGACAGAGAGATAGACGTTCTTCTTCCTCTTCTTGCTTGCTAAGCAGAGTGAGCGAAGAGTTCCGAATTTACTTTCATCTAAGAAATCTGGTTTCGTAGCAGGAGATAAAGCAATACAAGCAGAATACTTATCGACATTCTTGAGGTAATGATAGAGGGCTCCGTATCCGCCCATAGAAACACCCATGATAATGAGTGGTTTCTTCCGGGATAAGAAGCGGAAATTTCCGTAAAGGAAGTCGAGAATGTCTTTTTCAATCAAGTCGTAATAGTTGTCGATTTGTCCAAGGTTGAGATACCACTTGTTCTCACCATTGATGAAGCAGGCTGCGACTTTGTTCTCTTCACAGAGCGAGATAAGGGAAGAATTCTGTTGGAACGCTTTTTCATTGTCCCCGAACCCGCATAAGCAGAGAATCAAGGGATAGGTCTCCGTAGAGTTCTCATAATACCTATCATCCTTGTTGGTCAAAGAGCCGTGAAGATTGAGTGAAGGAACGACAAGATCGAAACGAGTCCGTCTTGCCAGTGATTTCGGATAGAATTCAAAGGTGAAGGAAGCCATGTCAGATATCTCTTTCTTTATTGAACGGAATATAGAAGCTCAGGGACTCTTCTTTTGTCTGATTCAGTCCTTTGACTTCTTTCTCATATTCGTATAAGGCATCTTGGCTCTGAGCACGTTTGATCCTGCACTGGAGATAGTATTCGGTCCTCTCTCTTGCAGAACGGCGTTCCTCTTCCGGAGAAGTTCCGATAGAGCCGACATAATAAGGAAGATTCTTAATTACTGCATAGTCAAGACTGTTCTGGCAGGAACCTGCGATAGCAAAGTAGACGCCTTTTTCGTTGCAGACCTGAGCAGCAGCATTTCGTTCCGTATCATCCTGAACGGAGATAATGAAGTCAGCACCCTGGTTGCAAAGCTGAGTTGCTACGGACTTCTGGGTATTGCTGGATGTTACAGAACCGACCGGAAGGACTTCGAAGTTATAGGCCTTCGATAAGTATCCCTTGATGAAGTCAATATAGAGCTGAACCTGATCATTGACACTGGAAGGAGCGATGATGCCGCACTTGTACTTCTTTCCAGTACGGAAAGAAGCTTTGTCAGCATCCGCATTTGTTCCGTTTTCGGCATAGAGAACTTCAACGTTTTCCTTTGTGGAAGAAGAAACAAACTCCGATAATTTCTCAGCTCCGTAATCCGGATTGGTTTTGTCGAAGTATTTATCGACATTGATTTTACGGACCGTCGGGTGGTCTTCGGAAATCGAATCGACGGCACTCCTGCGGTCGTATTCTTCTAAAGTCTGGATTGCCCACTGGGAGATTGATAAACGAAGGGCAGTTCCATCTGCGTTCTTCCTTGCTCCGCCATTATCAAGAGCGTCAATGGAAGCAGCAACAATCGGAAGGATGTGAGCAGAGTATTTTGCAACAAGATAACGGAGAGAACCATCGAGGAAAGCAGAACGATAAGTAGTTGAGAAACCGCCCATCGTAGCATTAGAGACCTTGAACTGAACGGATTTGATGTTGGAAGAGGCCATTTCGACACCATTGCAGGTGGAGATGACTGCCATCGGATGATATTTGGCAAATGGCTTTGCGTACTGAATTGTCGTATCCCAGTTCTGGTTGTTGACCATTACAATCTGTGCATCTTCCGGAAGGTCAGAATCTGCCTGACGTTCGATTTTGAACTTACGGGCATCCTTCTGTCCTTCGTATCCGGTGACCTTGTAGCCATGGGCAGCGAGGGCATCATTCCTTCCCAGCCATTTGTTGGTGAAATGCTGACCATCGAATCCATAATAGTTGTAAAGAGCGAAGAAGATAGCGTTTTTGCAATCATCGAAGTTTTCTAATTCGGCATCATAGCTAGGGGCTCCGGAAGTGGAGCTGCTATCGCTAGAATCCTTGCTGACTTGCTGATCATGCGAAGCAGAATTATTGTTCTTGTTACCGCCGAAGATAAACCTATCTTCCAAAGAACAGGAAGTAAGGAGGCTTAAGCCAAGGATAGGAATCAAAGCCTTGATTTTCTTCATTAGGCAATTTCTCCTTTCTTTTGAGGATTAAGACGTTTTTCCTCAAAGACGTATTTCTTCCTCTTGATCCAGTTGAGGAAGCGGTTCTTGTCGACCCTGTAAACAAGGACAGCGAAGACAGAGAAACCGTTGAGAAGAGAAGAAACCGTAGAGCTGAATCCGATGACCGTTGCATTGTCAAAGCCATAAGTATAAAGAAGAGTGGTTCCGACAACACCAAGAAGCAGACCGACAATCTGGTTCGAGTATTTGGCAAGAATACCGCCGATGAAGATTGGTAAGAAGTTCTTGAAGACCGTTCCAGAAGAACCTAAGTTGATGTTAATCGTAATGGTTGCCGTACCGCAGGAGCTCCTGACCTGGTAGATAGCAATAAGAGCGCCGGCAATAATGAAGGAAATGATGCAGTGGCTGATTTCGTTGATACCTGTCTCGACACAGACCTTCTGGTTATAGACAAGAGCAAGTTTGTTATATCCGTAACGGGTATAGCAGAGAGCAGCAGCCCTGATGAGACAGACAATGACAAGGAGAGGAATCAGGATAATCGGTTCCTGGAAGAAGCTGGCAGTATAGGATCCGGAAGCTAGGTTAACCGTGCCGGTAGAACCTGTTGCATTCGCAACAACCTTGGCAATACCTTCATAAATCAAGCACCTGCCTAAGGAAACAACAATCGGAGATAATTTTGTGAAAATAAGAACTAAGGAATGAATGAAACCTAAGATCCTGCCGAAGAGAATGGAAAGAAGAAGGAAGAGGAAGATATGGTTAATGGTATCGACCTGGACAATAAGAGAAGCAAAGAGGCAGGCTAAGATACCCGTAGCACCGAGTGAGAAGTCCATACGTCCGGAATTGAGGTTGGTATTTAAGGCAAGAGCGGCAATCAGAGTCCTTGTAATCGTCTTAAGCCTGATCATCCTGTTCGAAACGTTATCCCTAGTCGAACCGATGAAAAACAATCCGGTATCACTGAGATTCGATAATAGAACAGCAATCAAGATCCTGACAACAGGACAGAAGAGAGACCAGAAGAGTTTCTTTCCGGTCCTTTTGAGTCTTTGATTCGCAAAGAACGGAGATGAAGAATAAGTAACTGGCTTTGTATATTTCATTATTGGATACTTCCTCCGGAAGCGAGCATCTTTCCACGGGTATCCCACCTGTTAGCAAGAGAGACAATCAAGAAGATGAGGCCCTTGAACCTATAGCAGTAGTCACCGACTTGGAAAGTAGGAGTAGAAATGGCAGCAAAGAATTCATCAAGGAAGACAGAGAAGAAGGCACCGATGATTGCACAGCTGACTTTCGATTTTGGTCCGCCGCTTGTTGTCCTTCCGCCAAACACGATAGCAATAACGACATTGAGACCGACTTGACCTAGGACAGTCGAAGCTCCGAACTGGTTTCCAGTCTTAGAGCATGCGAATAAGAAACCGCAGATACCAAGACCGATGCCGGAGAGGGCAAAGGAGATCCTACCGGATTTCCTTAAGTTGATGCCATTGAACTTTGCAGCTTTTTTGTTGGAACCAATGAACTTGTTCCGACGTCCGACTTTGGTGTAATTGAAGATGAACCAGCAGAGGATAAAGAAGATGACGAGGAAGGAAGCGTAAACCCAAGCATTTGAGAACCTGCCTTCGCTGACAGTGATAAGCCCACCATAGTTTTCAAAGATAGCATCGGAGATAGCAGCTAGAATGTTCCTCCTAGTCAGTGTCATAACCATAACCGGAAGGTTGAGCCTTGTGGCTAAGATTGCGTTCACAATACCAAGACCAGCGCCTAAGACAACAGAGACAAGCAAGGAAACTACCCTGTTATTAGTTGCGTTATAGAGAATTGCAGCGATGACAGCGCACCTCAGAGAAGCGTTTCCTAAAGACATATCGAAGCCGCCCTGCGAATAAATGAAGACTGCACCTGTGGCAACAACGGCAACGAAGATACCATTGTTGATAACATCGCCAAGGCTTCCGGAATATCCGGTAATTGCCTTTCCGATGTAATAGGCAGCAATAATGATGATAAGCCTGAAGAGAGGAACCTTATCAATCCAGAACTTCTTGTTCGTCAGACTGGCTTTCAGATTGAACCTTCCGTAGGCTTCAAGATAACGTTCGTTAAGGCGGTCTTTGCCATTTTCCTTAACACCCCTGATAGCGAGAACACGAAGATACTCAGCATAGAGCTCGCTCCGCTTTAATTTCACATTCTGAATTTTCTTCTCGTATTCGCCTTTCGCCTTGGAAGCAGAACGTTTGGCAGAGATTTCGATACCTTTCTGGACATCAGAATAATCCTGCTTGTCCTTCTTGCTGGGATTGCTGATTTTAGCAAAGTCATCAGCCGCTTTCTTCAAGGCATCGTTCTTATCTACAACAAAGGAACCGAGTAAAGTAGTTTGCTGTTCTTTGAGTTGATTAAGTTCTGCTTTAATGGTGTCTTTTAATTGCCGGTCTTTTGCCTTCCGGATTAAAGCAAGTTCTTTCTTAAAGCTTTCGACGGCATTTTTGTCAGAAGCATCAACAGCTTTGGCCTGATCAAGAATGGTCTGTTCGAAGTAGACAAAGGGAGCTTCTTTTTCATCAGCCTGTAATGTGATTTCGATTGACATTTTCCGCCTCCTTAGATCCTATATTGGACAATCTGTTCCTGAGTCAAGCTGCTGCTACGAGCAAACTCTTTCTGAATCTGTCCGTCTTTCCTGATCAGAATTCGATCGGCCCTTCCGATAAGCTCAGGCAGCTCTTCGGAAATCCTGATAATCGACTTGCCTTCCTTCTTCCTCTTGTATAAGAGCTGGTAGATGAACTGTTTGACACCGATATCAACACCACGGGTCGGGCAGTCCAGAATAAGAATCTCAGAATCATTGGCAATCCACTTGGCCAAAGAGACCTTCTGCTTGTTTCCGCCGGAGAGCGTAGAAACAAGCTGTTCCGTCGAATTGCACTTAATCTGGAGTGCTTTCGCCTGTTCATTGACAAGCTTCTTTTCATCTCTCTTGAAGACAAGAAGATTGGCTTTTGCAATATTATTGATAGAAGCAATTGCGATATTGTCGAAGATAGAAGATTTCAATGCAAGTGCTTCAGTATCACGGTTTTTGGAAAGGTAGCCAATCTTTTCTTTCCTCGCGAAGGACTCACTCTTAACAAGCTTGTCTAAGTTCTCGCCGACATAGACATAGCCGCCTTCCCTCTTAACATTTCCGAAGAGAGCTTTTCCAAGAGTATGCCTACCGCACTCGGAGAGGCCGCCGATACCAAGAATCTCACCTTTATGAAGTTCAAGATTCACATGGCGGAGCTGGTTGCCTTCGATACCATCGACCATTTTGAGAACAACTTTATCAGATAAGGTTCCATCATAGTCGGAACGATAGTAATCGCCTTTGAGTTCACGGCCGATCCTGTACTTCTTGATTGCATCTGGATCAAACTCATTCTTGCTCTTTGTAAGATTAGCAACAATGTTTCCGTCACGGAGAACAGTGAGGGTGTCGCATTTTTCCCTGAGCTCATCTAAGTCGTGGGAAATAAAGAGAACCGACTTGCCCTGGCTCTTCAACTCCTCCCTCTTCTTATAAAGAAGGATACGTCCTGTCTCACTAAGAGCTGTGGTAGTTTCATCAACGATGAAGATTTCCGGATTCTTGTTGAGACATTTTGCAATTTCAATCAGCTTGCGCTGCTGCCTATCATAGGCAGCCGTAATCCTTCCAGGATTGATATCGTTAACACCGATATTGGAGAGAGCAAGCTTAGCATGCTTACGAAGTTTCTTTCCGTTTACAAACAATCCGAAGATGCTATTGAGGAAGAAGCTACGAACCTTGTTTTCCTTGTGTTTCGGGTTAACGATTTCATTGACTGCGTTGAGATAATGGTTTTTAAGAGAGACCTCATCATTTTTGATCCAGGTCTTCCGGATATAGGTGGTCTTCTTTAAGCTGCTAATCTGTCTTTCATAGTCTTTTTCATTGAGATGGTGTTCATGGGCACGACGACGTTTTGAAAGCTCTGGATCAAGATTTTCTTCTTTCTTGTCATACTTTGCATCGATTTCTTTTTCCTTCTCTGCATAAGTATTAAACAAGGATTCAGCTGTGCTGTTGAATTCTTTGGCGATATCCTCTTGCTTTCCTTTCGCTTCTTCCTTTTGCTGTTTGGCAAGAGAAAGATAAAGATTATGAAGAGTTCCCTTCTTAGCTTCGTGAACAATCTTCTTGTGCTCTTCTTTGTTTCCAGAATCCAAAGCCGAAAGGCTCTGAGAAACAAGTTCCTTAACCGAAGTATCAAACTCCTTCAAGGAAACAGAAAAAGCGGGAGAGAAGTTCTCAACCTTCTCGTCTTCGAAATAATGCTTCCCAGAGAAGTTCTTCAATTCTCCCAAAAAGATGTTCTCTGCAACCGAAACTTCAGCAATTGTTCCGTTTTCCTGGACAATAATACCAATGCCACCTTGTAACGCTTCAATCATTGACTTTGGCTTCCAGGGCTTTCCGTGATACTCCCTCTGTCCGCTCGTAGCCTGGTAAATACCAGTCCTGATTGCAGACATTGTGGACTTTCCGGAACCGTTCTCGCCGATAAAGCCGCGGATTTCTCCAGGATAGATTTCGATAGAGACATCGTTAAGTGCAATCGTCGGTCCGAACTGCTTCACAATATGCGAAGCCTTAAATATAGGTTCTGCCATATATGCTTTCTCCTTCATCCTATAAAGTCTACCTTTGGTGGAATCGCTTTCAAATCGATTGTTTTGTAATTAGTTCTGCACTTTTTTGACTATTATTATAAGTTTTGTAATTTAGGCACAAGTTTTAAAAGTCATTTTTTTGCAGTATTACACCATTCCAAATAAAGAAATAGTATAATTATTTCAGATATTTCTTGAAAATAGGCTAAAAAACCAATGAAAAACGAATTTACAATCGTACAATTAAGTGAGAAGCTCCCTTTGTCCTTTTCCGTATGTCGTTTCACACGTGTTTTTCCGGATGCTTACCCGAATATCCGCCTCTTCATAATCATGGACGGATCGTGTGATATTACCGTGGATACGGAAGTAAGGCACGCGAAAAAGAACGATAGGCTGATTATCAATCCTTTTACTGTAAATTCATTCCTAGCAAAAAAGCCCTGCACAAGGCTTGTCGCTAACATTAACCAGTTCGGATTCGAATTGGACGAAGAAGAAGCATTAGGATTGAAGTTCAATCTCAACTCTATTAAGAACCCATATAACAAGCGATATGAGTCCATACGTTATCTTAGGTATTCCATCATCAAATTTAATACCATGGATAACATCAACTCTCTTTATACAAATCGTGCCATTATTTTCTCTCTTTTTGCACAGCTGATGAATGATTTCCGAGTTGAGAACCAAAGCGAGGAAATTACAAGAAACTCAAGGAAACTGAATTCTAAATTGCTTTCCTATCTTCATTCCCATTACAAGGAAAACATTTCGCTTCAATTCTTATCGGAGCACTTCAACTATAACCTTGCCTATCTTTCCCGTCTATTCAAGAAATGCCAGGGAAAGACATTCAACGAATATTACGATGAACTGAAAATCAACAATTCCAGGAACTCCCTTTTGTTCACAGATAAAACAATCGAAGAAGTTGCAATAGAAAACGGATTTGAGAATGCCCGTTCTTATGTCCGTGCATTTAGAAAGAAGTACGAAAAGTACCCATCAGATTACCGCCATGAGTTCCGGAAGAAAGAACTAAAGAATGTTCCACAGAACATTTCACTTCTAAGAAAAGAGACTTTAAACCAGATTATCAAATACTACGACGACTACAATCAAGCCCATGGCAAAGCCAAGGAAAGTGCACGGGATCTCGAATTTGTCCTTGATGTCAATGCCAAAGACCATGGCACTTCTAAGCTTTGCCCACTCTCTCAGTTTCTGCCAATTGGCAATATCTACAATGTCCTGCGTGAGGACAGGAAGGCTGCTTTGAAAGACAGGGCAGAAAGAATCCATTTTTCTTATGGAATACTGACTGATCTGTTTGCATCGCCATACCGGAGCGAAGAAGCCAGATTCCATCTAGACAATCAGGCCTTATTCACAATTGCCCAAGGAATCACTTTTCTTCTGAATCTTAATAGGAAGCCAATGCTTCGATTCGCCATCGGTCCCCAGGAAAACCAAGAATACTTTTTAAATGAAGTAGCTTCTCTCCTTGATATTCTAGAAAGCTACTTTGGAAGAGATGAAAGGAAATCCTGGATTTTTTCCTTAGAAAGCACGACCGATATCTTGCATCTCCTTCCCTCTGAATTTTATCAATTCAATAAGACAAGCAATAGTTTCTATCATCTTGCAAAAAGCCACGGGTTCAAAACCAGGGCTCCATCTTTCCCACGCTGGCAATATTCAGACAATGATATCAAGACCATTCACAAACTCTTATCAATGGAAGATGGACATTATGACTATTATTCTCTTGACTATGCTTGCTTCAAAGAAAAAGATGAAATCCTCCAAGATAAGGATACCCTTAGGAGTTTTTTATCATATCTCAAAGAAAAGAATCTTTTGTTACCTCATTTAGTTGTTGAAAACGTAAGATTTTCAAGTGGAAACAATCTCTTATATGATACTTTATATGCTTCTAGTTACATTGCACGCAACTACTTAAAGAATTATCAAAGTCTCTATGCAATTACGTTTTTTACTTTGAGCGATTCTTCGCTTCCGCTCCTTTCACTGACAAATCCTTATCAGGGCGTCTATGGTTACTACAGCTATAACGGAAGGAAGAAAGCAAGCCTCAATGCAAGGACTCTATTATCGAAAGCAAATGGGGAAATTCTCGGAAGTGGGAAAAACTATATTGTCTCAAAGACAAACAGAGGCATCACAGTCATAATCAATAACTATAGCCACTATTCCCCGCTCTTTTCCCAAGGCGAATATTATCAGATCAGTGAGAAAGAACGCTATTCCTGTTTCCCTAAATCAACGAATTATAATTGCAAGATTCATTTAAAAGAAATTGATAAAAAAACAGTGCGAGTAAAAATCACACCCCTGTCTGCAACTTCAGGATCTTCTTATGATGCTTGGCTTGCAAGCGGAGCAGATGATTATTTGACACGGGATGAATACCATTCCCTTAATCAGCACAGTCAAACCTCGTTCCAGATTTTCGAAAGAGAAGTCATCAATGGGGAACTTAGTTTAGAGCTCACCTTAGCTCCACTAGAGACACAGCTGATAGAAATCGAGTTCTGATTCAATCGATACTCATTTGTTCAAAAGGGGAGGAATATAAGTAACGCCAAGAATAACACCGGAAATCACAATCAGAAGCGCTCCGACGACACGATTAAGGATCTTACTATCCACTTTGTTGGCAATCTTAGATGCTATAAACGAAAAAACTAAGGTAGATATAGTACAAGTTATCCTAGCAGTGAGATCTGGAGTACCGCCGATAATGATGTGAGATATTCCTCCAGTTAAAGCAGTAAAAGCCATAATAAACACGCTTGTTCCAACTGCCCTATGCCTTTCGTAGCCAAGGAAAGAAGTCAGGATTAATAGCAGCATCCTTCCTCCACCAGCACCAACAAATCCGCAAATAAAGCCGACAAGAACACCGCCGATTATGGATTTAATAATCCGTGATTTCTTTGTCTGGCTTTTCCTTTCTTCCTTTGTATGACGGGATGGAAAAATAATGAATTTCAATCCAAGAACAATCCTAGCAATCTGAGAAACATTTCCCCTAGCAGTCTCTGGCAAAAGCTTTGCAACATAACTACCGACAATCGTCATAGCAACAACGGTCACAAGAAGGACGAGGCTGTTTTTAATATCCAGGTTCTTTTCCTTCCAATAGACAGCAGCACTTAGTCCACTAGCTAGAACATCACTGATAAGCCCAATTCCAATCGCCTGATAAGAAGGAATACCAACAAAGGTAGCAAGCCTCGGTCCGATAATGGCAGCTGCGCTCCTTCCGGCAAATCCAGTACCAACACCTGCTCCAAGGCCGGCAATAATATAAATAATAATTTTTAAATAAAGTGGCATAGAATTATTATACCAGTCTAAAACTGTCAGACTTATTCATTTATTTTTTCTAAAACCATAAGATTAGATTCTATAGTGTGTTTCAAAAATGGACCATTTTGTCTCTGGATTCAAATTGTCCTTCCAATAATCTTCAAAAAAGTTCTCTAAATTGTCTTTTGTTACAAAAAACTGATTCTGATAAAAATAATAGGAAGTGTTTTCATCCCTATAATAGACTTTAAAGTCAAAAATTAAATCATTCGTCCTAAAATAGACAGACGTTCTTTTCCAATACTGATTGACATCCGGAGTCTGTTTTTTCTTATCATGTTGATGGCTTTCATAGTAGGTAACCCTATTCAATATTGCAGAAGAATCTTCTGTTTGGCATTTCCACTGATTCGAGTTTTTTCTATCTCGCTGTTCAATCAACCTGGAAGAAATTTTTGAAGAATCAAACACTAGCTTGTTATTTTCTAAATTCTTCTCTCCACATGAAGTAAGACTGAATATCATTAAGAACATTACGCTAAATCTGTTTTTTTTCATGGAACAAGATATGTTATCCTTTATAATAATTGGCATCTAATCCAAAATAGGTAACAGACCCAAGCATGGCACCATTGAGTAAAACTTCTGCCGTTTCACCATTTTGCCATCCATAATTAACAATGTAATAGAAAGAACTTGGATGTGGTCCTGTTCCATATCTTTGAAACCCATAGCAGGTAACAGCATGATTGATTCTACTTCCATCTCTTGGATCTTTCAAACTTCCAAACAAAATAACAGGATGTTGTTTACTTAATTCAGTATTAATTCCATAGTCAAGTAAGCCATAGCCGGCAGAACCTTTAATATTAAACTCTTTACAATACTTGTTCAGTGTATCGGCAACCGTTTTCCCCCAAGAACCTTTTTTTCCGGCAATTGACACTAATTTATCATTTAAGTTATGGTAAGGGTCTTCATTTTCTGTATCAATCAATTCTTCATTGGAATCCAAATAACTACTAGGAATAGTTCCTTTAAAAGTAGTTTTCCTCCAATAGTATAAGACTATGGAAGCTGCAACGTAGCCACACGAACCATTGCGGTTTTTCGGATATTTTGCATCACGAATATACTGATAATTATCAATATAGAAATTGTGATCTACAACAACAGTTTGTGTTGAAACGATGGATTTTTTCCCATGATTTGAAGAAGATCGTAAGATAGTTAATTTTTGACTAAACTCTATCTGTATTTTTTTCCTTACTTCAGAGGAATAGTTTCTACCATCAAAATAAGAATAAAAAGAACCATTTTCCTTATAATAATATTCCATCGGTCCAAAGTAATAGTTATCTTTATGATTAACAAAATCATAAGGGGAAACCATCGAATTTGATTTTTCGAGAAGCAAACAACTCACCGAATCATAAACCATGAAACCTTTGTTTACGCCTTGCACTGCACAGAAAACATTGCCATCAAGATCACTCAAACAATGATTCTCACAATCTTCGTTCGAAACGTTCTCATATTCGGTGCTTTCAAAGCAATAATCTTTGATCTGTTCTTTTTTGGAAAGAACAGATGCTTGTGTGCAATATGGCATAGAGGCAGCAACAGATAAAACTACTCCTAATAGAAGCAGTGAGCCCATAATATATCCTCCTCAGACAATTTCAATTTTTTCATATTTGCCCTGTAGTTTTTTGTTTTCTAATTCATAAAGCGGGGAGAAATAAGCAGCATAGTAATAAAATTTATCATTATAGAAAAGATAACTTCCACTCCTCCATGAGTAAGATTCTACATCATAGATTCCATCTGATGTTTCAAAATAAATAGCCATTAAGTCTTTACTATTTGGCTTTTCAGCTCTGCTTTTTTGAATCACAGGTGTGTGAGTCACGGTATCATAAACAGATTCAATAACCTCAAAATTTGTTGAGTGTACTTGATATTGTTTAATAGAACCTGAGGCAACTTTTATCTCTTCAGAAATATTCACACGTAAAACATCTTGTGCTTTGAAAGGTAGAATCAACGTATCCCAACGGCGCATATCCGTTCCACAAGAGCAAAGGGTAAGAGAAGAAAACAGCATTAGGCGAAATAACATTTTCGTATTCATATTATACTTTCGTTAATCAGTAATGTAAAGACCTACATTTCAACAAAAGGGGGCTTTGCTAAATAAGAAAAGAGTGGCTATTAGATAAAAGTTTGTTTCAAATTTGAGACTTAGTAATCGTCCACTTTATTTCCGGATAAGCGTTGTCTTCCCAATAGTCTTCAAAAAAGTTTTCAAGGTTATCCTTGGTTAAGTAGAAAACATTGTTGTATAGAAAATAGGAAGTCTTAGAATCCATAAAATACACTTTAAAATCAAAAGTAAGTTTATCTGTCTGGAAATAAACAGATGTCTTTCTCCAATACTGGCTGACGTCTGGCGTCTGTTTCTGAGGATTATGGAGAAAACTTTCATAATAAAGATACCTATTATTAATCCGTGTCGGATCCTCAGTCCGGCATCTCATCCACAAATAGGTTTTGCGATCTTGATAATCAATAAGCATTGTTTTGATTTCACTAGAATCAAAAGATAGTTCATTATTGACCCATGCTTTTCGATAATCATGACAAGAAGCTAGCAGGGGAACAAACAAGAACAAAAGTTTAATATTTCTTTGTCTCATTTTAATACCCATAAGTTTTATTAATAATATTTAGTTAGTGACCATCTAATCCAAAGTAAGTAACTGAGCCAAGCATTGCCCCATTGAGTAGAACTTCATTTGAGCCGCTGTCTTGCCAACCATAGTTCACAATATAATAAAATGAACTTGGATGAGGGCCAGTACCATATCGTTGGAATCCATAACAAGTTACAGCATGATTTATTCTTGACCCATCGGATGCTTCATGCTGCCAAATAGAATAACAGGATGTTCCTTGCTAAGCTCATTCTGAATCCCATAATCCAGAAGACCATAACCAGCCGACCCTTTTATATTGAACTCTTTACAATATTTGTTCAAAGTGTCTGCAACCTCTTTACCCCAAGAGCTTGCTTTTCCCGCAATAGAAACTAATTTATCTTTGAGATTGGAATTAGGATCATATACTTCCTTAGTATCATTAAGTTGTCCATTTGAATCCAGATAACTATTCGGAATTAAACTTTTATCAACTGTTTTGTACCAATAATAAAGAACAATCGAAGCGGCAACATATCCGCAGGATCCTTCATGATTTTTTGGATATTTTGCATCTCGAATATATTGATAGTTATCAATATAAAAATTATGATCAACAACAACGGACTGAGTCAAAATATTATTACTTTCATTTGAATCTTTAGAAGAAGATAATCGCAGCACAGATAATTTTTCGTCAAATTCTTTCTGCGTTTCCTCCATGTAACTGAGAGAATAGCTTTGCCCCTCTTGGCAAGAATAAAAAACGCCATCTTTTTTATAATAATACTCTAAAGGACCAAAATAATAATTCTCTCTATCATTTAAAAACTCATATGGGGAAACCATCGTAGACGATTTTTCAATAATTTTTCCACTGATAGAATCACAAATGCTGAAACCACAGTTTATTCCTTGAACAATATAGAAAACATTGCCATCAAGGTCTGTTAAATTGTACACATTGGAACCAAGGTTAGAAATATTTTGATCTTGAGAAGTCTTTATACAGCAGTTATTTGCCTGCATATTCTTATAAATCTTAGTAGAAGATTTGCCACTACAACTTAAAGATAGAGAAAAAGCGAGAATCAAACCAGCAGTAAAATGAAACATATAATTTCCTCCTGTGTTACTCGATTTTAATCTTTTCGAATTTTCCTTCTAATTTTTCACAATTAATATCACTAAGAAGATTGCTTGCAAAATTCACGCTGTTAAAATAGACCTTGTCATTGTAAAAAATATAGCTTCCCCAACTAGAAAGGCATTTCCTATCATAGATACCATTTGGCAATTCAAAATAGATAGAAAGGTATTTTTCACAACTGTAGTTCTTGAACTTGCTTTTAGCAGTAACAGGGGTCGTTACAACAACCTGATAGACAGTCTCTATAAAATCCGGATCATTAGAGAAATATTGATAATGCCCATTTTCATAGCTGTATTCCGTATTAATTTCATCAATATTAACACGCAAAACATCATGAGCCTGGAAGGGAAGAATCAGCTTTTCCCATCTTCTCCTATCGGTACCACAAGAGCAAAGAGCAAAAGAGGAAATTAAACAAAAATACAATTGTTTTTTCATACTCCCATTATAGACCATAAAAATATCATGTCAAGGTTCTCGCGATGCTCATAAATCTGCTTTTAAGACTCGTTGTTATAAAATAAGAATTTCGGTTTTACTAACTATTCGAAATAAAAAAGCCATCTGATTCAGCTCAGGAACCAAATGGCTTAATTTCATATTGGAGCGGCCAACGGGAATCGAACCCGCGTCTTCACCTTGGGAAGGTGAGGTTCTGCCACTGAACAATGGCCGCAGAACGGAAGGCCTATTCAGCCTTCCGGTCGGAACTAATTACTTATTGTCCTGATTGAGCGGATAGGATTCTTCGTCATCGATATGCGGAGCCTGCTCCGGAATATCGTTTCCATCTTCATCGACTGGAATCAAAGGTTCGATACCAGTGCCTGCCGGAATCAGCTTACCAATCATGACATTTTCCTTCAGACCACGGAGATAATCGACTTTGCCTTTGATGGCAGCATCGGTTAAGACAGCAGTAGTCTGCTGGAAGGATGCAGCAGAGAGGAAGGACTCGGCTTCAAGAGCAGCCTTGGTGATACCAAGGATAATCGGGTGTCCGACAGCCGGATTGCCGGCATGGGCAAGGACAGCCTCGTTCGCCTTTGTGAAGTCGACATCCGTGACCTTCTGGCCAGGGAGAAGTCCCTTGCAGTCACCCGGATTGATAATGGAGAGACGATTTGTCCTCTGACGGACAATAATCTCCAGATGCTTATCGGAAATATCGGAACCGCCGTCTTTCTTGTAGACTTTCTTGACTTCGGAAATGATGTATTTCCGGACAGTGGCAAGATCAGCACAAGCAAGAAGGTCTTTCGTATCGATATAGCCCTTAGTTAACGGCTGACCAGCTTTGACCTTATCGCCTTCGGCAACAATCTTCGTTGCACCCGGATAAGAGAGATAAGTCTGTTCTTCCAGATCATTGCTGACCGTGAACTGAGAACGAGAACCGACAGCTTCGACTTTCGTGACAACACCGGCAATGTTGGTGATGAGAGCTAAGTCTTTGGTCTTCGGATGACGGGCTTCCAGTAAGTCCTGGACTCGCGGAAGACCGGTCGTAATATCCTGCTGACCTGCAATACCACCATTGTGGAAGTTCTTCAAAGTCAACTGAGTGCCTGGTTCACCGATAGACTGGGCAGCCATGATACCGACAGTATCGCCGATAGTGGCAAGCTTACCAGTTGCAAGGTTACGGCCGTAGCACTTGACACAGATGCCTTCCTTGGCTTCGCAAGTAAGGACCGAACGGATTTCGAGAGATTTATAGCCAGCATTGACAATCTTCTTGGCGATTTCCTCATCCATGCATTCATCCTTAGAAGCGATGATTTCACCGGTCTTAGGATCAACAACATCATGCCTCGGGAAACGGCCGACAAGACGATCATAGAAGGAAGCAATAAGCGTTCCATCCTCAGATTTGATTTCTTCGACAATCCTGCCGTGGTCGCAGTGGCAGTCTTCCTCACGGATGACAACAGAATGTGCGACATCGACAAGACGACGGGTAAGATAACCAGAGTCTGCAGTCTTAAGTGCCGTATCGGAACCGTTCTTACGGGTACCATGAGTAGAGGAGAAGTACTCGGAAACAGAGAAGCCTTCCGAGAAGCAAGAAGTAATCGGAACCTCGATAGCATCACCATTGGCTTTCTGCGGAAGACCTTTCCTTCCGATCAGCTGCCTGTAGTTGTTCGTGGAACCACGGGCACCGGATTCCATCATCCTGAACCTCGGGTTACGCGGAGATTCGGCCCTACGATCTTTCAACAGCTTCCTCATCGGACCTTTCTTCGTAGTAAGGAAGTTCCAAGTATCGACAACAGCCTGGTGACGTTCAGCTTCTGTTAAGAAACCTTCATCATAGGCTTCGTCAAGTTCATCGACCTTTGCCTGAGTCTGCTTGTAAAGTTCATCACGTCCTTTGAGCGGGACCATATCATCAAGGGAGACAGTAAGACCAGACTTCGTACAATAATCGAATCCCTGGTTCTTGAATAAGTCCATGATGTGGGCAGTACGAAGAGCATCTTCATGATAGTGGTGGAAGATTTTTGCAATCCTCTTCTTAATACGGCCTTTATCAATCGGAGAACGAAGCGGCTGTAAGTGACAATATTCCTTTAATGGATCAAAGTCATCATCCGCTTTGAAAGCTCCGTTTTTAACGACATAGTCGTAAGCTTCCTTGACAGTAACGAAGAAGCTTTCCGGAGTAGATTCGAAGTTAGCGGAATAGTCTTTGTCTGCTGTTTCGCTGTTCTTGAACGGGAAGTTAATGAACGGGAATTCGTCTGGGAAGATGGAATTGAAGATGAGTTTTCCAACCGTGGTGAGAAGATAGGCATTATTCTGACGCTGGGAGAAGCCTTCCTTCTTCAAGCTACGGCCCGGAACATAGATACGGGTATGAAGAGAAATCTTCTTGTTCTGATAAGCAAGAATTGCAGTATCCGGATCAGAGAACACCTTGCCTTCATACTGTTCATAGGAACGATACTTTTCAGCAACATCCTGCTGACCCCGTTTCCTATAGTACTTATAGTACCTCTCATCAAGAGCGATATCGTCCTCGAGAGTAAGGTAGTAGTTTCCGTAAATCCTATCCTGAGACGGGACACAGATTGGTTGACCATCACTTGGCTTTAAGATGTTCCGGCTAGCTAACCTTAAGACCCTAGCTTCTGCCTGAGCCTGGCGGGAAAGCGGAACATGGACTGCCATCTGGTCACCATCGAAGTCGGCGTTAAATCCAGGGCAGACAAGCGGATGCAAACGAATAGCCTTGCCTTGGATCAGAATCGGCTTGAAGGCCTGGATACCAAGACGGTGAAGGGTCGGTGCACGGTTAAGCAGAACCGGATGATCCTTGCAGACTTCTTCGATAGCATCATAAACGCGTGGATCGCGTTTGGTGATAAGATCATCAGCCTGACGTTGTGAAGAAACCGGATTCTTGCACTTAGTCCTTAAATAGTTGGCAATGAAAGGACGGAAAAGCTGAACAGCCATTTCACGCGGAAGACCGCATTCGTCCCTATTGAGAGTCGGTCCGACAGCAATGACAGAACGTCCGGAATAATCGACACGTTTGCCAAGAAGGTTCTGACGGAAACGTCCCTGTTTTCCTTTCAGCTTAGTGCTTAAGGACTGAAGGACATTGCCATTGATATTGGTCTGCGGCTTGGAACGATGTTCGTTATCGATTAAAGCATCGACAGCATCCTGTAACCTACGTTTTTCGTTCCTTAACCTGACGGTCGGAGCGTGCTGTTTAATCTGATCTTTAAGACGGTTGTTCTTAATGATAACAGAACGATAAAGGTCGTTCCTATCCGATAAGGCAAAACGTCCGCCATCCAGCATAGTCCTCGGACGAAGATCCGGTGGAATAACAGGAAGGACAGTCAAAACCATCCATTCCGGTTTTAATCCAGATTTCTTGAAAGACTCTAAGACATCAAGACGTTTGATGGCCTTGATACGTTTCTGATTCTTTTCGCCAGTGGAAGCACGAAGCTCTTCCTCGACATCATTGATTTCCTTGTCGAGGTCGATTCCCTGAAGAAGTTTCTGAACCGCTTCGGCACCAGTGCCGAACTCGCAGTTCAGATATCGGGTGATGAAACGGGCAACCGTGATGAAATCAAACGGCTGACGGACATCATTCCTGACATGGATAAACTGATTTGCACTGACAAAGGCAGGATCACCGTCCTTCACTAAGCCAGCACCGATGATTTCCTCACGGATTACATCCGGGAAAAGCTTACGGGCAGTTGTCTCATCAAGAACCCTACGGGAAGTCAGAATCTTAGAAATACCAGGATTAATGACAATACGAGAAACGAAGTAAATGACTTCCTCAAGCTGTTTAGGCGGGATGCCAAGGACAAGGCCCATCTTGGATGGGCTGCCTTTTGCATACCAGCTATGAGCGCAGGGAACCGCAAGGCTGATATAGCCCATGCGTTCCCGGCGGACAGCTTTAACAGTAACTTCGACACCGCATTTTTCGCAAATCTTACCAGCACAGGAGGCTTTCTTGTATTTTCCGCAACGGCACTGATAGTCCTTGACCGGACCGAAGATTTCTTCGGCAAAGAGGCCCTGCGGCTCTGGTTTAAGCGAACGATAGTTGATGGTTTCGTATTTGGTGACTTCGTATTTGCTCTTATCATCGCCAGGCTTCTGGATACCCGACCAGCCTTTGATCTGCTCTGGGCTGGCAAGTCCAATCTTGATCGAATGAAGTTTGTTCAGTTCAAACATGATTCGGTACCCCCTTAGTTGTTTTCGTCACCATCATCTGGAGCGTTTTCGCTTTCAGCATGCTGGTTGTCTTCAAGCGGTTCATTGGCAGGGATATCGATATCCTTGACAAAGCCGTTATGGGCATCTTCCCTATCAGACTCCCTGTCTTTTTTGGTATCCATCGTCCTGATCTGGTGATGGATCCTGCGGGAAGTCTTCTCTGCCTCTTCAGCAATCGTATTGAGGTTGATTTCCTTATTCGTATCATCATAGAGGGAAACATTGATAGCAAGACCCTGGAGTTCCTTAAAGAGAACACGAGTAGATTCCGGCCTGTTCGGATGCGGAATCGGTTCATCTTTCAGGATGGCTTCGTAAGTCTGGTTACGGCCGACCCTATCATCTGATTTGATAGTGAGCATTTCCTGAAGGGTGTAAGCAGCACCATAGGCTTCCAGTGCCCAGACTTCCATTTCGCCGAAACGCTGACCGCCTTTCTGGGCTTTACCAGATAACGGCTGCTGTGTGACTAAGGAATAAGGTCCGATAGCACGGGCGTGGATCTTATCTTCGACCATGTGGTCAAGCTTAATCCTGTACCTGACACCGACAGCGATACGGGAATCAAAAGGTTCACCGGTCTGTCCATCATAGAGGACCGTCTTACCATCGCTATCGATTCCGGCTTTCTGCCTGAAGTCAGCAATTTCTTCATTGGAAGCACCATCGAAGACAGGAGTAGAGACTTTCACTCCGAGTTTCTTACAAGCATAACCGAGCTGGACTTCCAAAACTTGACCGATGTTCCTACGAGAAGGAACGCCCATCGGGGATAACCTGATATCAACTGGAGTGCCATCGGGCAAATAAGGCCTATCTTCAACAGGAAGGACACGGGAGATAACACCCTTGTTTCCGTGACGGCCAGACCTCTTGTCGCCGACCTGGATCTTACGTTTCTGAACGATGTAAACAGTTGCAGATTCTAAGACATCCGGCGGAAGTTCATCGCCTTTCTCACGGCTGAAGGTCTTGACATCTAAGACAATACCTTCACCGCCATGCGGAACCTTCAAAGAGGTATCTTTATCATCTTCGCTCTTGGAAGAGAAGATGGAACGAAGAAGAGCATCGTTGGAATTGACGTTTTCATCTTCACCCTTAGGAGTCGTCTTACCGACAAGGATATCACCTTCAGAAACTTCGGTTCCAGGAAGGACAAAGCCATGCTCATCAAGATAAGCTTTCTTTTCATCCGCAAGATTCGGAACATCACGGGTAAACTCTTCCTGACCGACTTTAGTCTTACGGCGTTCAACCGTATATTCTTCGATGATAAGGTTGGTGAAGAGATCATCAGAAACGCAGCGCTTGGAAATAGCGACAGCGTCCTCGTAGTTATAACCATGCCAGGTGGTGAAAGCAATCAGAACATTCTGTCCTAAGGCTAACTCTCCATGGTCCATAGAGGAACCATCGGCAATAATCTGTCCTGCTTTGACTCTATCGCCAGGTTTGACAATCGGAGTCTGGTTGATGCAGGTACGTTTATTAGAGCGGACAAACTTATGGAGATGGTAGGTAATATCGCATTCTGGTTTCCTGACCGGCTGTCCATTGACGGAAACAGGAATCGAATACTCATCGATTTCCTGGTATGGATCCTGATGGACAACAATCTTTGTGCCATCAGCATAGGTCACGACACCATCATGGAGGCAAAGTAAAGCTTCGCCAGAATCATGGGCGATCTTGTCTTCCCTACCAGTTCCGACAAACGGAGCCTCTGGATGAAGAAGCGGAAGTGCCTGACGTTGCCTGTTGGAGCCCATCAATGCACGCTTACCATCATCGTTTTCAAGGAACGGAATACAAGCAGCAGCGATAGAAACAATCTGCTTCGGAGAAGCATCGATTAAATCGCACTCCGTTGCTTTGCAAAGGATATATTCACCATCTTTACGGGCGGAAACGACATCATCTAAGATCTTGTTGGTCTTCTCATCAACGTTGACGTTTGCCTGAGCGATGATGTGATAGCTCTCTTCACTAGCAGTGAGCCATAAGACATGGTCAGGATTATTGTCGACGATACCATCTTTGACAAGACGGTAAGGAGTCTGAAGGAAGCCGTGTTCATCAATCTTAGCGTAGCAAGCAAGGTTAGAAATCAAACCGATGTTCTGGCCTTCCGGTGTTTCAATCGGGCAGATACGTCCGTAGTGAGTCGGATGGACATCACGAACAGCAGAAGAAGCACGGTCACGGGTTAAACCACCACGGCCCAATGCAGAAAGACGACGTTTGTTGGTCAATTCAGCAAGCGGGTTGGTCTGATCCATGAACTGGCTGAGAGCATCCGAATTGAAGAACTGATTGACAGCACTCGTCAAAGCTTTGACATTGATAAGGGAAGAAATAGAAACGGTGTTCAGATCGTTTGTAGACCTGCGATCATGAATAGTACGTTTCCTCTTGGCAAGACCAGTACGGAACTTCTCCTGAATAAGCTCGCCGACACAACGGACACGCTTATTCGCAAGATGGTCAGTATCATCGATTTCGCCGATTCCTTCGGTAAGGTTAAGCCTATAAGATAAGGAAGCAACAATATCCGGAATGGTGATGTAGCGGAGTTCAACCGTTAAATCCGTACCAATGATATTGGTGACCTTTTCTTGGTTTGTGTTCGGAGTATAAACCTTGACCCTGGTAACATGATTATGAGCATCAAGATCCTGGTTGCAGGAAATAGTGACAGTATACTGTTCGTTTCCTTCGAAGAAATGCTGTTTCTTTAAATCTAAGACTTCTTCAACTGTAAGAACATGACCAGCTTCAAAGACGATTTCGCCGTCTTTGCTAACCAAATCTTCCGCAAGCCTCTGGCCGGGAAGACGATTATAAACACCGAGCTTTTCCTGAATCTTGAAACGGCCAGCCCGCCCTAAATCATAACGTTCGTTATCGAAGAAACGCTGTTTTAAGGTAAGAGCCGCCGATTCATCGGTGCAAGGCTCACCCGGACGAAGTTTATGGAAGATGGAAACAACTGCTTTCTTTTCACGTTCACGAGAAGACTTGCTCCTCCTGACAGGATGTTTGAGAATGGCTTTGTCAAGCCTTTCATTATGGCCGAAAAGGCCGACAACACCAGTCGAAGGTGTAGAAGCAACTCCGTCACGTCCGACAGGAAGAGTATCATCAACCAATTCCTCAGAATCAGAAACAATACCCAAAGCCCGTAAGAAGACGAGGGCAGGAACCTTCTTTTTCTTGTCAATACGGACAGAAACCAAATCACGGTTATCGGTTAAGAATTCAAGCCAAATACCACGAGCCGGAATAATATCAGAGCCGAAAACTTCGGAATATTCTTTCTTGATATCATTCTCGTTCTTCTTTGGCATGACTTCATCACGTTCACGGGAAACATAAGCACCCGGAGAACGGATCAACTGGCTGGCAACGCATTTTTCGGAGCCATTGACAATAAAGGTTCCAGAAGGAGTCATCCACGGGAATTTGCCCATGAAGATTTTCTCTTCCTGGATTGTTCCGTTCGGATGCTTCAGGCGAAGCGTAGTATGCAAGGCTGCAGAATATGTTAATGCAGAGACTTTGCACTCAAAATAGTCATGTTCAGGAGCAGACCATTCAGAATCAACGAAGCTTAGTTCAGCAACGTTTTCCGTATCTGTCTCATGACCATGAGAGTCCTTGTTCGAGTAAATTGGGAAGACGTCCTGGAAAACTTCATTAACACCAGAATCTTTGAACCAGCGGAAAGACTCCAATTGGACGTCGCAAAGGTTCGGAAGAGGAACGGCAGAGAAGGTTTTGGAGAGATCAATACGGCCGTTAGCCGTCTTCTTATACTTACTCAAATCGAATTGTTCCATATGATTACCTCGTGTCTTTCTTCCGCGCACAAACGGACATAAGCTGTTATAAGGATTTGAATAAAGGACCGAAATGTGCTCTTTTTCGGTCTTCCTTAAAGACAACTAAGCCCACCCCGCTTAAAAAGCAGGGTGGGTCAGTGATACGTAAGCGATAATCGGACTACTTAACTTCGACTTCAGCGCCAGCGGCAACAAGCTGCTTCTTGATTTCTTCAGCTTCAGCAGGAGAAATCTTCTCTTTGATGGCAACAGGAGCCTTGTCAACTAACTTCTTGGCATCCCTTAAGCCTAAGCCAGTGATAGCCTGGACAGCTTTGATGACCGGAACCTTGGCAGAGCCAAAGCTCTTTAAGGTAACAGTGACTTCGCTCGGTCCTTCAGCGGCAGCAGCACCAGCAGCCGGAGCAGCGGCAACAGCGGCAGCAGCCTTGACACCGAATTCAGTCTCAATAGCGGAAACCAGATCCCTGATTTCAGCCCTATTCATCTCCTTTAAACCGGCGATGACTTCTTCTTTAACTAATTTAGCCATTGTGTTTTTTCCTCCAAATAATGGTTTTCACGTCCCGGAAATCGGAAATCCGTTTTATTAGGCTTTTGCTTCTTCAGCGCCACCGTTCTTCTCTGCCAGTGCCTTTAAGGTAAGGGCAAGCTGGGTAAGAGGAGAAGTGAGCGTAGAAAGAAGGATAGACCTGGCGTTGTTCTTGTTGCCAATAGCAGCAAGTGCATTCAGCTTCTCTGCATCGCAGTAGCCACCGCCGATCCTTCCGCCTTTGATGGCGAAATTCTTTTTGTGGGATTCGGCGAACGACTTGATGACGGAAAGACCATCACCCTCCTCTTTGGAGACAATGAGTGCGTTCGGGCCCTTGAGAAGTCCGTCTAACTGAGAAAGTCCATCTTCATCGACAGCTTTCTTCAGTAACGAATTCTTGTGGACACTTAAACGGGCACCTGCCTTCTTGAGGTCAATGCGGAGCTGAGTGACATCGGCAACGCTTAAACCGGAATAAGAAACGATGACAACAGAATGGGAAACCTTTAAGGTTTCGTTAATCTTGCTGACAGTCTCTTTCTTCTCTGCTAAGATCTGCTGATTCATTCTTTCACCTCCTTTGTTTAGGTATGGTGTATTTTGACAATATACTTTGTGACTGTGGTTCTTCCTCACATATCCTGGGTAACGGATTAAGCCTACTGAAACGTGGGCAGTTACTGTCTTAGGTATATTGAGACACCCGAATCAAACGGATAAATAGGAAATTAGATAGCTAAGCGGATAGCCGGGCCATAGGTAGAAGAAATAGTAGCAGAGTTGATGTAAGTACCTTTGACGGCAGCCGGACGGGCTTTGGAAACGGCGTCAATGATAGACTGCAAGTTATCAGCCAAGTTCTGAGCGTCGAAAGAAGCCTTTCCGAAGTTGATGGCTAAGTTGCCATCTTTATCATTACGGTAGGAAATCTTGCCGTTTTTGATGGATTTGATTGCTTCGCCGATGTTCGGAGAGACAGTGCCAGACTTCGGGTTCGGCATTAAGCCCTTAGGACCTAAGACACGACCCCTACGGCCTAAGAAAGGCCTCCTGTTCGGAGTTGCAACGATAACATCGAATTCAAACCAGTTCTCTTTCTGGATCTTCTCAAGCCTATCCTGCTGGCCAACATAGTCAGCACCTGCGGCCTTGGCCTCTTCGACCTTATCCGTGATAGCAAGGACACGGACAGTTTTGCCGTTTCCATGCGGAAGAACAATGGTTCCACGTAACTGCTGATCTGCCTGTTTCGGATCGATGTTGAGATTGAAACTGACATCGATGGTTTCATCGAATTTGGCAGTAGCGGTCTTCTTAACTAATTCACAGGCTTCCTTGACAGAATACTTCTTGCCCTTTTCGATCAGAGCTAAGGAAGCAGCGTATTTCTTTGCTAATTTCATGATGATGCTTTCTCCTTGCTTTAGTCGACAATGGCAATGCCCATAGAACGGGCAGAACCTTCGACACAGCGTTCAGCGGCTTCTAAGGAATCGACGTTAAGATCAGGCCTCTTGTATTCGGCAATCTTCTTGACGTCTTCACGTTTGACACGGCCGACAACATCTTTGCTGTTTCCGCCGTGATCCGGACCCTTACGGCCTTTTTCGATACCGGCTGCCTTTAATAAAAGGTAAGTAACCGGGGTGGTCTTGAAGGACCTGTCGAATGTACGGTCTTCATAGATTGTGAGAACGCAGGGAACAACCTCGCCTTTACGATCGGCAGTCTTAAGGTTGAACTGCTGGCAGAATTTACCACCGATACCAAAAGGACCAAGTTTCTGTCCTAATTTGGCCGGATTAGCTCCTCCGCCTTCGGCACGGATAATCATCACTCGCGTGACTTTCTTTGCTGGCATTGTTTTTTCCTCCTTTACCAGTGTGGTACTAACAGTTAGTCACTGGACTTCCCACTTGTTTAAAGGCACACTAACACCAATAAGGCATAGTACGCCCTTAACCTTTGAGAATTATACTCATCTGTCAATGCAGTTGCAATAGAAATTTTAAATTTTGTTGTATCTCTTATCAGTTTATGCTATCTTAGTTTTTGCTTTAGTGCGCTAAAGCTCGACCTTTGCTCCGCTGGAAGCGTCACTCTTCTATGAGCTAGGGGACATCCTAATTATTTCCAGAACTAATTTAAAGGAGAACAAAAACATGAACAAGCAGTTAGTTCAGCAAGTCAATGCTACTCAGATCCGTAATGATATTCCGGATATCCGCACTGGTGACAAAGTCCGTGTCAGGGTTTCCATCCGTGAAAACAACAAGGAACGTCAGCAGGCCTTCGAAGGCGTTGTTATCGCTATCCGTGGTGCCTCTTCCAGCAAGACCATTACTGTCCGTAAGGTCTCTGCCGGTGTCGGTGTCGAGCGTAATTTCTTAAGGAATAGCCCGGTCATCGCTTCCATCAAAGTCTTAGAACACAGCAAAGTCCGTCGTAAGAAGCTTTACTTCTTACGTTCTCTCTCTGGCAAAGCAGCCCGTCTTACCCGTGTTATCGATAAGAAGGATGCCAAGCTTGTCGAAGAGACCGTTGCCAAAGCAGAAGATACTCCTATTGCACAGGAAGTCAAAGCTGCTGAAGCCGATAAGAAGGCTGAATAATAATTCTTCCTTCAATTTGTTCTATCTTCTCTTCAAAAAAGGTAAAAAAGTGACACCAAGGGCCGCACAAAGCGGTCCTTTTCTTTTTCTTGTTTTAGTCAGTAAAACAATAGATGCGTAATGTCAAGTAAAAGTACTTGACAGAAGAAAACGTAACTACTATAATTCTGTCTGTCCATTAAGGAGGATTATTTCAATGGTTAAGATTCGTTTAGCTCGCCAGGGACGTGTTCATACCCCTAGCTATCGTATTGTTGTCTCTGATTCCCGTCGTACTCCTAGCTCTGCTGCTTTAGATCAGTTAGGAAGCTATGATTCTGTTTCCGGTGCTTTCACCCTTGATGAGGAAAAAGCACTCTATTGGCTCAACCAGGGCGCCATCGCTTCTGATTCTGTCCGCACCCTTTTAACCAAAAAGGGTATCTACAAGAAGTACACTGACGCCAAGATTGCTGCCAAGAAGGCTGCAAAATCCGAGGCTAAGTAAACATGGTCAACGGCACTAACCTCGATTTAACGGATGATATCCGTTCTCTTGTCGAGCCTTTGGTTAGCAAACCGGAAGTCATCCAAATTAAACGCCTCGACAAAGAAGAAGACTTAGGACGCCGTGAACAGACCTATCTCATCCTCTGCGAAAAAGAGGATTTAGGAAAACTCATCGGACGTCATGGTGTTATTTCCGATTCGCTTCGTACCATCCTTAACGTCTCAGTTAAGAACAGGCGTAAGAAAGTTCACCTTCGCTTCGATTCCTTCGATCACTACAATAGCGATAAACGCTAAAATCATCTTGAAAAGGGGAGCGCATGCTACGCTCCCCATTTCTTTATTTATATGGGAGGATATAAAATGGCAAGGAAGAAAATCGGTCATATTGTTAATTTTTTCGGTTTAAAAGGTGAGCTGAAAGTCTCTGTGCTTTCCTCGACAGCCGAAGTACGTTTCGCAAAAGGAAAGAAGGTTTATCTCACGGATCCAAGCGGGGAGAAAAAGACTTTTACGATCTCCTCAAGCCGTGCAAAGAATGAACGCATTTATATTATTGGTTTAGAAGGATATGATGACATCAATGATATCCAGTCCTTCATCGGACAGGATATTTTCGCTAATGTTCGTGCTCCGAAGGGCACGTTCTTCTATGATGATTTGGTTGGCAGGAATGTTCTTTCTTTCAAGGGAGAGAAAGACTATGGCAAGGTCAGCCAGGTTACTCAGATGCCGGCTGCAGACTACCTAATTGTCGAAAGCAAATATGTTCCGTTCCAAAGGGAGATTTTCATTGATCATGTCGATAGCAAGGAAAAGAAAATCTACTTGACGGAAAAAGGCGAAGAACTGAGGAAATAATGGTCATTAAAATCAGGACTCTGTTTCCTGAATTCTACAACGAATTCAAGAAAACATCAGTAGTCGGGCGTGCCATTGAAAACGGCATTGCGGATTTTCAGACCATTGATTTGAAAAACTATTCCAGGAAGAACCACCGAGTCGATGGTCATCCTATCGGCGGCGGAGCTGGAAGGATCAGGCGCAGGGAGCCTCTTGTGAACTGCTTAAGAGAAAACACAACAAAAAACACCTATAAAATCATGAGGTCTCCTAAGGGACATCCTTATACACAGAAGGATGCATTACGTTTTTCGAAAAGGAACGAAATCTGTATCATCTGTGGCCACTACGAGGGAATCGATGCTCGTTTCGAGGACTATGTCGATGAGCAGATTTCTGTGGGTGATTACGTCCTTTCTGGAGGCGAGATTCCGGCAAGGTTAATCAGTGACAGCATCATCCGCCTCTTAAAAGGAGCTATTGCGGATGATTCTACGAAAGAGGAATCCTTTACCAATACGATTCTTGAATATCCTCAATATACCTACCCCTTGGATTTCGAAGGAAAGAAGATTCCGGAGATTCTTTTCTGTGGGAACCATAAGATAATCGATGATTATCACCGGAAGCAAGCAAGGAAAGACACCTATAGGTACCGGAAAGACCTTTTTGATCAGAGGGTTTATACAAGAAGAGATGCTAAGCTTTGGGAAGAAATTCAAAGCGGAGAGGAGCTTTCCCCTGCTGAAAAGCAAGCAAGGGAGAACGGAAAAAAGTTCCTTCCTGAAAAAGGACGATAAAAAGCTCTCAGCAAAATCCAGTATTATACCTATAGAGTTAAATATAGCGGTTTTTATGAGTCTAATCTTTCTTTCACAGATAAAGATTTCTTCGATTTAAAGGATTACAATGATTCTGTTTCCTATTTACAGAACATATATTCTTCATCCTATCTTTCAGAAGAAAACATTTCGGAATTCTTTTGCTGGACAGGAAAAATCAGAAATTGCAGAAAGCTGATAATCCTGAAGGGTTTAAGTACTGAGTCGCTGATTTAAACTTTATAATCACACAATCAACAATCTATAAAACAAAAGATTACAACAGCGATAGGATGTCTGGATACCAAGTGAAATATTCTGACAATACATGGGTAGAGTTAAAATACGAATTCAGCAAGCGAAAAGAGGTTAATGGTTATCTATTCTACCTATATGGTCTCCTCGCCAATTCTTATTAGCAATTAAAAGAAAATGAAGGAATCATTGGATTAAAGCCGACCAAAGACAGGCCGAATTCGCAGTCGAAACTCTCTTCAGACTGAAGCGACTGTTTTCCCAGCATTCTGTGAAAAGAAAAGACGTCTTTTCCTGAGACGTCTTTTTTCTTCTGTGCTGATACTGAATGCGTTTTTAGAAAGACGGCTACTTTCTCCGGCGGAACATACCGCCCATTCCACCGAAGCCGCCCATCCTACCCCTGTTCTTCCTCTGGCCTTTCCTTTGTTCAAAGGCAGTCAGAATAGCTGTGACTTCTTTAGGGGAAGTACCGGAGCCTTTCGCAATACGAAGTTTGCGATTGGATTTGATAATTTCCGGTTTCTTACGTTCCTGTCGGGTCCTGGAGTTGATAATGACCTGAGTCTTCTTCCTCCTGGCTTCCGCCTGGTCCATCTGCTCATCCGAAACAGAAGGCCTGTTCGGAACCATAGACCTGATTCGCTTTAAAGATCCGAGTTTATTGATCTGCTTCCTCATTGAGAGCCTATCATTCCTATCGAACTGGCCCTGTGCCATTCGACGAGAAGTCTTTTCTGCCTGCTTCTCATCGATTTTTTCCTGCCTCTCTTCAACCAGGGAAACAATATCACCCCTGCCTAAGATACGATCCGCCCTGCGCTCCGGATGGAAGTTCTGTAAATCATCCATCTTCTCGCCGAGACCTGCATACTTGATTGGGAGACCAGTCAGTTTCTTAATAGAAAGAGCAGCGCCGCCACGGCTGTCGCCATCGAGCTTTGTCCTGACAAGACCTGTGATTTTAATCTGTTTTGAAAAAGCAAGGGCAACGTTCGTTGCATTCTGACCGACCAAGGCATCAACAGTCAGAAGGGTCTCATCAACTCGGACTTTGGCTTGAATCTGCTGAAGCTCTTTCCTTAACGGTTCATCGATTTCAAGTCGTCCAGCAGTATCAAGGATAAGAATATCGTAATGCTCATTGCATGCCTTCTGATAAGCAGCTGTAGCAATATCCGGGGGAAGCGTTCCTGTCCGATCTGAATAAGTTTCTACTTGGGGATTGCATTTCAGGCCAAGGTTCGTAAGCTGGTCAATAGCGGCCGGACGATAGATATCCAGGGCACCAAGAAGGACTTTCTTGTGGTTTTTCTTTTCAAAAAGCTGTGCTAGTTTCGCAGCGCTTGTAGTCTTACCGGTTCCTTGGAGGCCGACCATCCTGATAACTGTCGGCTTCCCATCAAGACGGAAGGCAATATCATTGTCACCAGAGCCGAGAAGCTTTGCCATTTTATCATGGCAGATTTTGACTACCCTGTCTCCAGGAGAAACTTTTGTCAGGACTTTCTGTCCTATGCTCTCAGTTCTGACCTCGGCAATGAAGTCATTGACAACATCATAGTTGACATCGGCTTCCAGTAACGCCTTGCGGACTTCCCCTAACCTATCATCCCTGTTCTTTTCTGTTAAAGTCGCCTGGCCGCGCCTTTTCTTTAAGATGCGTCCGAGACGATCGCTAAGTGCTTCAAATGCCATAATCAATTTCTCCTTCTATTTTCGAAATTACTTCTTCTTTCTTTTTTCCATCCGTAACTTTCTTCAGTTCCTCAAGTCCATTACGGATTCTATCGAGCTTAGTCAGAAAGCCAAGCTTTTCTTCCCTATTTTCAAGTTCTTTTTTTCCTTGATTCAAAGAAAGGAACACTGCATTCCGGGAGACTTTCTCAATTTGTGATATTTCCGATAAGGAATAATCATCAAGATAGAAATATTCCCTGCGACGATAGATGGTCTCCGTAAGCCTGTTTCCGTATATCCTGAACAAGGAGCAGAAGCGATCCTTCTGCTCCCTGATTCGCTCTTCTTTTACCATACAAAGGTCAGCAGATTCCTGAGAAGGAAAATAATTCCCATAATCCTAAAAGAAGCATAGAAATTCTTATTCTTGAACCTTGCGCCTCTCTCCGGGAAATGGTTGATGACCGCATAAACAAAAGCAAGGGTCAAAGACGTCCTGATCTGAGCAAGGTAGGGATTCACAAGCAAAGAAGTCCAAGCACTGGAAATAACAAAGTTCAAAAGAGAAAGAATAACAAGCCAGATAAAAAATGTTGCCATTATTTTTCTTCCTCTCTTCCGATAAGAAGACCATAAAGATAACGATCCAAATCGAACTCCTCAAGGTCATTCCTCTTTTCACCTAAGCCAATGAACTTCACCGGTAAGGAAAGACGATCACGGATAGCCAGGATGATACCGCCCTTGGAAGTGCCATCCCTCTTAGTAATAACAATACCAGTCAACGGAACAGCTTCCTTGAAAATCCTTGCCTGATCAATGCCGTTTTGTCCAGTATTCGCATCCAGGACAAGGAGGGTCTCATGAGGAGCCTCAGGAATTACTTTCTTCCTGACGCGGATCCTCTTGGATAGCTCATCCCTTAGTCCTTTTTTGTTCTGAAGACGACCCGCTGTATCAATGAACACCCTATCGTAATTCTCATCCTTTGCCTTCTTCCTTGCATCATAGCAAAGAGAGGCCGGATCGGAATTCGGGCGGGAAAGAAGGTCAACACCGACCTTTTCAGCCCAGAAAGCAAGCTGTTCCACGGCACCGGCACGGAAGGTGTCTCCAGCCACAATCAGAACCTTTTTTCCTTTTTCTTTATACTTGTGGGCAAGCTTCGCCAGTGTCGTGGTTTTTCCGACACCATTCACACCGCACCTGAAAACAATAGTAGGTCCTTCCTTAGCCCTAGTGATTTCCGTAGAAAAACTTCCGCCTTTGTTCGCATAGGAAATAAACCTCTTATCAATCAAAAGGTCATTGAGAGCAGTAGCATCCGTAATCTGCTTTGCAGAAGCTTCCCTCTGCGTTTCTTTGATCAATTCCAGAGTAAGATCTACGCCGACATCCGCTTCAATCAGAATCCGCTCCAAAGAAGTGAAGTAATCCGCATTGACAATCTTATTGCTCGAAGCAAGCTTCTTCAGCTTCTCGGTAAAGCCGATACGGGAACGGTCAAGGCCAGCAACATATTTGGCATCGATTTCCTCTTCGGTTTCTTTTTTCGGTTCCTCTTTCTTTGGTTCTTTCTTTTGACTCGGAGCAGCTTCTGCCGGTTTTTCCTCTTTATGCTTTGAGAATTTCTGCTTTAGAAAATTAATGAGACCCATTTCCGTTACCTGCTTTCTTATTCAATGCATCCTGTGCTGCATTGACTTCGGCTTCTTTCGTATTATGTCCTTCGCCACGGCCTAGGACAAGATCATGGCATCTTGCCTCAACAACAAAATGGCAGTTATTCGCATCTTCGATGTTCTTCTTCGAGATGACGATATACTGGATGATTTCGCCACCCCTGACTTCCTGTAGCCGGCTCTTTGCATCCCGGCGATTAACTAAATCGATTGCCTGTCCAAGCCTGGGAGTGAAAATCTCTATGACCCTGTTCCGGACAAAGTCATAGCCTTGATCAAGATAAACGGCAGCAATAAAGGATTCAAAGACATCTTCATCAATGTGAACATGAAATCTCGTATTTGCCTTTTCTCCCTCACTATAACGGACAAGAGATGCAAATCCATAAACATCTTCAGATAATGCAGTAAGGGTTTTTCCTTCGACAAGAGCTGAACGAGCTTTGCTTAAGGTCCCAGAAGGAGAATTGGGAAAATGATGATACACCCTGTCTCCGACAATCCTGTCAAGAAGCGAATCTCCTAAAAACTCAAGGCGATCATAGGACTTGCATTCTTTGTGTTCATTGGTATAGGAAGCATGCGTAAAAGCTTCCTCATAGAGGGAGACATCATTCGGAACAATATGAAAACGCTGGAAGACTTCCTCAAGCGTTACTTGAATCATCCTTGAACTCCTTCTGCCTCTTTTCCAATAAATGGCTATCGACCCTCTTCTTAGCTATTTTCCTTGCCTGGGAGAAGGTATAGGCATTTGCATTGCCATGGGACTTAACACAGATGCCGTTGACTCCTAAAAGGTAAGCTCCGCCATAGGCTTTATAATCAAGTGAAGACTTCCTAGCACCGATTTGCTTGCGAACAAGCAGATATCCGATTTTTGTCTTGAGACTGTGAGTAAAAGCATCCTTCCTCTTGATGCCCCTGAACTTTGCCCTTCCTTCAACCGACTTCAGGAATACATTTCCGACAAAGCCAGGAGTAACCAGAACATCCCGCTTGCCATCTAAGGCATAACGTGCTTCGACATTGCCTTGGTAGTTCAGCGATTTTTCGTTTTTCAGCCTTTCGCCGGCCTTAACGATCTCATCGGTTCCCTTTCCTTCTTCAACGCCATTAGAAAGAGTGAAAACCCGGGGAGAAGGCCTTTTCAGGACTTCCTTTGCATAAATGTTACCCATTTTCGCAAAGCCGATCAAGTCTTCCGGAACATTGGTATTGTTAGCTCCGACATCCCTTGTTACACATGGATGATTTTCAAGTGTTGGAAGGGGAACACAGAGGCCGGCACGGGACACTCCTTGGATATTCCGGAGTAGCCTAGTGGCACCTGTAATGAATCCGCCAGTAGAACCAGCAGAAATCACGCAATCTGCTTCTTTGTTCTTGACTGCGGCAATTGCCTGATACCTAGAAGAGTTCTTCTTGCGAAGGAAATCAAGAGGCTTGATTTCCCTTGGAATGATATCGTTTGTGTTACGGATTTCCCTACGTGAGAAATTCGGATCGTCCTTCAGAAGGCTGGTGAGCTTTTCTCCGTCTCCGAAAAGAAGGACTTTGGCATCCTTGTCTTCTTTCAGATACGAAATAACCGCTTTAGACAACTCTTCCGGGCCTAAGTCAGAGCCCATCCTATCTAATGCAAATATGGCCATAGTTCCTCCTCAAAGAAATCCTTTTATTATGATAGCAAATATTCCCCTCTTAAAAAAGGCATTCAGCCTAGACAATCAGGAAATCTTTTGACCTATCTAAGCTATCGATATATTCTTTGTTTTCCTTGTCCTCCCTATGGGAAAGAATCTCCTTCGCATCCTCTTTGGCAAAAGAAAACCTCTTCTGGTCTTCAACAAAATTGCAGACCCTCAGTTCGCTTCTTCCAGACTGTCCGCTCCCGGAATAAGAACCAGTTCCACGCTGCTTGAGATCAAACTGGGAAATCTCTAGTCCATCCGAACAAGTCGTAAGAAAATCGAGCTTTTCCTTTGCCTCCTTATTTTCACCATCGTAGACAAGTACACAGAGTCCGAACTTGCCGTCTCTTCCGACACGTCCTCTCAGCTGATGAAGAGAAGAAAGCCCGAAATAATTCGCATCATAGACAACCAATAGGCCGGCAGAAGTCACATCGATGCCGACTTCAATCACAGTAGTGGAAACCAGAATTGGTTTCTTACCGCTTGCAAAAGCACAAATAATCTCATTCTGACTTTCTTTCTTGATTCGTCCATGAAGAAGCTGGACCTTATCCACTCCAAAACGTTCTGTCCTTTCCTTGTAGACACTTTCCGCTGACGAAGTCTGTTTCTCGCCTTGGTCGATTTTTGGGCAGACAACAAAAACCTGTCGTTTGGCATCGATTGCCTTCTGAATCGAGGAAAAGACGATTGGATCATGGGAACTGACCGAAATGGTCTTCACGTTCCGCTTGCCATGCGGGAACTGATTCAAAGTCGAAACATCCAAATCCGCATTGATAATCTGGGACAAAGTTCTCGGAATCGGAGTGGCAGACCTCCTAAGCCTGTCATTGCTTTCGTCCTTTGCAAGAAGCTCTTCCCGCTGTTTGACACCGAACAGCTGTTGTTCATCAATAATCGATAAACCCAAAAAGGCAAAAGAGACTTTTTCCGAAAGGACGCTGTTTGTCGATATCAGAAGATCAATCGTTCCCTTTTCGAGTCCTTCCAGGATTTTCTTCTTTTCCTTCGTCAACGATCCGCCGGAAAGGAAAGCAATCTTCCTTCCATAGGGAGAGAGGACATCCATGGCTTTTTCATAATGCTGCTTGCTTAATTCAAATGTCGGTGCCATTAAAACACCCTGCTTCTTTCTAAGGAAATTGGCATAGAGTGCAGCAAAAGCGACTATCGTCTTTCCCGTCCCGACATCGCCTTGGAGAAGACGATACCTGATTTTTTCCTTTTCCCTATCGAGCACAATGTCATGAATAGCACTGATCTGGTCATGAGTCAGCTTATAAGGAAGAGAAGAGACAAACTGGTTGATTTTCTCATGCGGTATTTTCAATCCATTTGTCTTCTTAATCTGATCTGCTCTTTTTTTCCTCCTTAAGGCTTTCACCGAATACTCAAGGGCTTCCTCATATTTAAATACGCGCAGGCCTGCTTTCAGCTCCTTGTCGGTCTTTGGAAGATGAACATAACGATAAGCATCATACTCAGGAACAAAGCGGTATTTCCGTACAAGATAGGAAGGAATCTTCGACTGCCTGATCTTTCCCATCGGATAAGACAATACCTTCTTAAGATAAGAAGTAAAATACGAATTCGATACTTTTCTCGGAAGAGCATAAATCGGACGGATTCCGGTCAGAACATAATAATTGTCCAAATCAAAAATATTCGAGGCCCTATAGACCTTTCTTGCCTCCGAATAAGTTCCGATTACCCTGAGTTCTTTCCCAGAAGACAGCATTCCTAGATAAAAGGGCTGCTGGTAAAGAAGGAAATCAACATGATTTCCACCCCTGGTATCCACCTTAAAACGAATCAAAGAAGCGCCTCTGGTATTGATGTTCTTCAGATGAGAAATACTCCCCTTGACAATGATTTTATCCCCTGCTTTAGGCTCTGCTGGAATCGGGGTTGGCACTAAGGATTCATATCGGGAAGGAAAGTGGCGGAGAATATCTTCGCTGTCTTTGGCATTCAAAAGGAAGAAAAGCTCGTTTTGATTCATAGAAACATTATATCAGACAAAAAACTGCTGAAAGAGAAAAGGTTCCTAGCCTTCTGGATAGGAACCCACTGTTTATTATTCGATAGAAACAAAGAAGGAATAGACCGGTTGGCCGCCGTCGACAACCTGGATTTCGAAGTCATCCGCAAACTTCTCGTTCAGTTTATCTTCGACTTCCTTTCGTTCCTTCTCATCGACATCCTGACCGCAGATAACTGTAATCAAGGAGTCTTCTTCGCTCTTCCTCTTTTCAATCCTTTCAATCAAGGAATTGATCTTATGTTTATGGACACAGAGAATCTTCTTCTTGCTGATACCCATAAACTGGTCCTTCGTGACGGTAACACCATCAATTGTCGTATCCTTGACGGCATAAGTAATCTCGCCGGACTTAACAGAAGCTGCGTTTTCAGTCCTAGTCTCAACGTTCTCATCCAAGGAAGCGTCTGCATTGAACATCCTGCAGGCAGTAAGACCCTCTGGAATCGACTTCGTCGGAATCACAGCGACATTGCATTCCTCTTTCCTTAGTTCCTTGGCCTGATTGGCAGCCCTGATGATATTTCCGTTATTCGGGAGAATGATGACATTATCGGCATTTACTGCTTTGATAGCATTGATGAAGTCTTCTGTTGCCGGATTCCTCGTCTGTCCACCGGAAACAACATAATCGACAGAAGATTCCTTGAACCTTTCCTCGATGCCTTTCCCAACAGCGACAGCAATAAGCGCATAAGGTTTCCGTTTGGCATTAACAGTCGCAGCCGCCTTTAAAGCGACCGAAACTTTTTCTTCCTGGTTTGAACCGGATGGATTCTCGGTTTTGAAGCTATCCCTTAGTTCCTCATGCTGCTCGGACCTATTATCGCATTTCCTAGTCTTGAATTCACCAAACTGCTGAGCATAAGTGAAAATATTGCCAGGTTTCCTAGTATGGATATGGACTTTGACAAGATCATCGGATTTGATGAAGACAATCGAGTTTCCATGTGCTTCAAGAACTGCCTTGAAACGTTTTTCGTTGAAGGCCTTCTTATCTCCGAGTTTATCCTGAGGCGGAAGCCTTAGAAGGAACTGTGTACAATACCCGAATTCCTCATGCTGGAATTTGGCCTGCACAGAGCCGTGCGGAACTTCGATTGGCTTGCCGGTTGAATAAGAAGAGGTATTTTCCGTAACGGTCGCCCTCTCCTTCTCGACAATCTGATTGTGAAGGGCTTTGGCGAAGCCTTCAAAGACTTTGACCAAACCGGCTCCACCAGAATCAACAACGCCGACTTCCTTCAGAACCGGAAGAAGATCCGGAGTGTGGTTCAAAGCTTCAATGGATTTTTCGAGAATATAGTCGAAGCAGACATCCATCGGCCTATTCCGTTCTGCTTTGGTATTGAAAGCAGCGGAAACCTCACGGATAACAGTCAGAATCGTACCCTCGACAGGACGCCTGACAGCCTTATAAGCGACTTCTTTTGCCTTTAATAAAGCATCCGCAAGATCTAAAGCATCGATTTCGTCTTTTCCTTCGACGCCTTGAGCAAAACCAGAGAAAATCTGACTTAAGATAACACCGGAATTGCCACGTGCACCCATCAAGAGGCCACGTGCAAAGTCCTTTGCAACACGTCCAATCGAAGAATCGTTCTTGTTGAAGACTTCTTTGACGCCGGAAGACCTAGTGAGGTTCCTGTTCGTACCGGTATCACCATCCGGAACTGGGAAAACGTTCAGAGCATCGACTTCCGGAGCATGGTTATATAAGTTATTTGAGCCAGAGATAATCCTCTGCTTGAATATGACACCATCGATTTTGATCATACGATATCCTTTCTAAAACGAGTGTTTACCGGATTTCAAGGACAAAAACGTTGACTGTCTTGAACGGGATTGAGAAAGTCTTTTCCAAGGAATAGGATACCTGTTTCTGGATTTCGTAGACGACAGCATTGATTTTGACATTCTTGGAAAGAACGACGTACAAAGAAACTTCGTATCCGTCTTTGACTTTCTTAACGGAAACACCATCTGAAAAATCTTCTTTCTTCAGTAATTCCAGAAGAGGCTTTGCAAAATCTTTTTTATTGACAAGTCCGACAACGCCATAAACCTGAGACACAATATTGCCCGCCAGTTCAGCAACGGCAGCCCTGGAAAACTGGATTTTTCCGATTTTATTCGATTTACTAATGTTTGTCATGATAATTCGTTCATTATTATATAAGATTCTCTCCCAAAGGTCAAAAACGCCCTTTTTCAAGCAAGAGGGAAAACAAAGACAGTAAGATAGCCAAAAAGCAGGCCAAGGGATAAAAAGAATGGTGCGATAGAAAGAAGATAATATGTGATATAGTCCGTTTTTTTCTTTCTGTCCTTCCAAAAAGATTCGAATTGTTCCCTATAGTATTTCTTTAATTGCCGTTTCTTGCAGAAAAAGAAATAAAAAAGAAACAAAGCGAATCCAACCAAAAAACATGGAAAAAGAAACAGAGATGCAATGTGTTGATCCTTGTGATTTTGAGGAACGTTCAGACTAGCAATAATGCTTTCTATCAAAAAAAGGAAAAAAATAAGACTAGGCAATACAGGATTCGGCTTAGTCCTTTTCTCAAAAGAAGGCTTATCATCAAGGCGAAACATCTTTAATAAACGGATTTCATGAACAATGAATAAGACAAAGCAAAAAAGAGAAATTCCAATCAATATATAAAAAATAATTCCGAGTATTTCGTTCATTTCCTATTCCTTCCGATATATTAAGCAAGAGGAATACAAAAACCAACTAGCCTGCCAAGGGCCATGCCACCAGTTACAAAAGGTATTTCAAAGAACTTCCCACATCGTTCTCTCGGCGGAGATTCAGCATCTCTTTTCCTGTCTTCCGGATAGGTCTTCTTTAGCCACTTCTTCTTGAAAAAAGGAAAATAGACAAAGGCAGCCACAATTCCTAAAACAAGACCAATCAACCTGCCGTGAAGACATCCCTTTTCGTTCCAGAAAACGTTCCTGTCTTTTAGCTGCCTATCTGTTGAAAAAACGCCAATAAGTTCAGCAACACTAAAAAGAATTCCAATAATAGAAGTCCATCCCGGCACATTCAGCCTTTTCTTGAATTCAGGCCTCTCTTCTCCGTTTTTGAATTTCTTGTAAAAAGAAAACTCGTTTTGAAGAAAAAACGCAAACGTCACAGAAGAGCAAATAATGAAGATAATCAGCAATATTTCAATGGCTGGCATATGTCATAGAATTCCTTATTGAACCACAGTATAGGTCAAATCGTAGCTGCTCCACCATAGTCCGATTTTATCCTTAGAACAGTAGTGATACACAGCCTAAACCAATTCTTTTAACAAGAAGTTGTATAAAGTGTACCACTATCATTTTAATGATAATAATATTGTCACGTTCTAAGCAAGAGGAATCCAAACACAAATCAATATTCCAAGGACCGCAAAGCCAATAGCGAAAGGGGCCACAAAGCCAAAACCAATGTTCTGTTTGCTCGATGCATGTCTGTTTTTTTCCATTTCCTCTGGATATAAAGTCTGAAGAGTAGTGTCCTTGAAGCCATAGTAATAAATAATACCGATAACTGCTCCTACTGCCCTTCCAACCACTCCTCCAGTTAAGCAAACCCTAAAACGATTAGGTTCTCCCCCTAGAAAACAAACAGCAGCACCACAGAAAGCGGCAATGAAAGCTAGCAGGAATTCTATCAAAGTGATTATTCCTGCAGGATCTGTTGCCTTTTCGAAAGAAGGTTTCTCTTTGCTATTAACTGTTTTTCTGAAAAAATAAGCTTCTTCTCCGATAAAACACAAAAAAGACAAGAAAGAAAGAACCAATAAAACAACTGCAGCAATTTTTGCAATAAGCATACTATTCTCCTTTTAATCAAGCACATAATTCAGGAGATTGTAGTTACTCCACCATAAGCCGATTTCATTTTTTGAACCATAATGGTATAACAAACTTCCAATCATCCTTATCACACCTTTTGTAAGGCATGGCAAATAATGTCCGATAATATATTTGAACAAGGTAATAATCCTTCCAACTACGGAAGTGCAATTCCAAGCCGACACAAAAGTATAAATAATATCCGCCAGATCTTCCAACTTATCCATCAATTCTTGACTAAAATAAGTTGATATTTCCCCTAGAGAATCATCAGCAACAGCAATCAAGTCTGAAAAGAAGTCTGACTTACTAGAACGAAACAAATCACGAATATCCTTTAGCATACCGAAATTAACGAGACACCCCATGAATCCTAAAAATGTAGTAAAAGGATAATTAGCAGTAAACGAGACTTGGAACCATCCGTATTTCACATCAGACCAAGGCCAAATATTAGGTGAAAAGATATCCTGAGTTGTGATTCCCGATGAATAAGGCTGAAAGAAACCATTTTGGTCAATAATGCCATATTCCTGCTCTGTAAGTTCGTTCATTAAAGCCCTGTTATCTGAAACATATTTAAGTTTTCTGTAATTTAACTTATATTCTTCATTATCATCTTGATAAGAAACTCCGTATTGTTCTTCATAATCATCAGGACATAATTTTTCATCGTTTACTGGCCTTTCCTCGTAAACTGAATTATCAAGCTCAATATGGCTACTATCAAATCCGACAAATTGGCTAATCGTATCAATGTCATCCTCACTCAGCTGATTGTTCATTTCTTCATGGTCTATTCCCAAAACAGCATTCTCATCCAGCTTTGGATCAAGCTGTGAGACTTCTATATCAAATTTTTCCTGATTTTCATCCGTTCCAGAAGAATCGGAGGTGTCAGTAGCACTATAAGGAGAAGGAGTAAAAGAGCACAGAAGAAGAGAAGCAAGTGGAGCCAGAATCAAGCGAAATAGTTTTTTCATACAACCTCCATTAAAAAACAACCAGGATTCTAAAACAGATTTTAAGCCACAGCAACAAAACCTTTTTTCATGAAAAAACAAAAAGTTGAAGTAAAGGAATGAAAAGAATATAATCCTCAAATCAAAGAAACTAGAAGCAAAAAGATATAGGATTCTTTATAAGCCTCCGTATTTTGTCACCTAATCAACCGAATTTTATGACCCTTGCATTTGTTTCGAGGTGCAAACGCTTATTTCATGTTTTAAAATCCTCTGAAAGGTGCAATAAAATAAAAACAAAAGATAACCAAAGAAGAAAGCCATTAACATGAAACCGTTTTCTAAGATACAAAAAGAGAGCGTTTCCGCTCCCTTGCTATTGCTTGATTTTGTTCTTCGAACGCTTCAATGCAGCCCATTTCGGATTCGTGAAGATACCTTTGAAAATCGGGGCCGCCTGAAGAATCCTATAGAAAGGAACAAGGAACATCGAAGCGACAAGAACTTTCTTGTTCGTCACAAACAGACGTTTCTTGACGCTGAAGTAGGAATAAATCGGTTGAACGAAGAATGGAATGACTAATGCAACACAAAGGGCGATGACAATGAACCAGACAAACCACCTCAGATTATAGCTTCCGACTCCAGAAATGACCCTTGTATTTCCAAGTCCAGTATAAATCAGGGCATAAATATAGTAGAGAGGAATCCAGATAGCAGCAACTAGGCTAGCCGGAACAATGGCAATATTACAGTATTGGTCAAGATACGACATTTTTGTCGAGAAGGGAACATCCTTCTTGAACAGGTTCTTGAAGAAAAGGCTAAGGCACTTGAACCCAAGTGTGAAGTAAAGCCGGAAAAGACCATGTCCCATTCTGGCATTCCGCTTTGCCCTCTCGGATACAGAGGTCGGCTGATCTTCATAGACAACAGCCTGATCAATATATTCGACTTTCTTTCCGTCCTTAATCAGACGGTTCAGAGTAAACTCGATATCATCGCTAGAAGACATGGCATCCCAGTCCAGAGCATATTCAGCCTTGACCCTGCTTGCACAGCCGTTCCTCACGCAGCCAATATGCATTGCCGATCTTGCTTTGCAGGCCACCTGATCGTCCCGGATGTAATAAAGTCCGTTCCTGCAAGAGACGATATTCTCAGTAAAGTTCTTGCTGTTCTCAAAGGTACGTCCAAGTTCGACACCGCTATCAGCAGCATCATTGCAGGCCTTGAGATAGTTCTTGTCAAGCTGATTGTCGGCATCGATGAAGCAGAAGTACTCGTACTTTCCTTCCCCTTCTTTCTTCAGTTCCTGCCTGCCATAGTACCTGCAATAAGACGCTTTCCGGTGTTTCGGATCATCATCGAAGATTTCAATGGCGCGTCCGCCATGCTGACGGACGATTTCCGCAGTATTGTCTGTGCAGTTGTGGCAGAAGACAATGACACGGAATTTGTCTTTTGGATAATCGAGTTTCCTGCAGGAATCCACGGCATCCGCAATCACATCTGCCTCATTCCGAGCACGGATAATGATTGTAAAATCATGATATTTTTCTGCTTTCTTGTATTTCCGCGGTTTTAAGAACAGAAGACAGCCAAATAGAAGCTGAAAGAAGAAAGAGCCGAGAATGAAAATCAGCCTGACGATGTTTACCCAGAAGAGAACGTTGTTCAGAATATCCATAGAATTTATCTCCTTTTGTCCTGAATCGAATCCAGATGATCAAGCAGAACCAAATCATGTCGTCGAACAAACTCCACAGCCTCGAATTCAGCAGCATCATCGCTAAGCTGATTCGGAGCATGGGCATCACAGCCAAGGATGCATGGTGCTCTGTATTTTCCAGCTAAGGAGAAAAATTCATCCGTCGGATACCTGTAACGGACTTTGTTTCCGATTTTTGTTCTTCCTTTCCGGATACCGCCCCTATTGATTTCAAGAGGAACATTATAGGCAATGCTCGCCTCAATCAAAGAGCAGGATACCTTCTTGCAATCACTATCGAAATTCTCGATGGAAGCCAGGAAATAATCCGGATGAGCAAAAATCGAGAACCTGCCTGTCGACCTTGCTTTGACGGCAAGGTCCCGGTATTCATAAAGCTGGGATGGACTAGTTATAGAGATGAAACGGGAAACAATATGGTGATGGTCATCCCTCGAGGCATGATTACCTAAAATCCTGTAATCAATGACACCACTGTCAAGAAGTTCCTTATAATAAGGAAAATAGCAAAGAAAAGCCTCGGCTTCAAAGCCAAGATAAATATCCAGACGGTCCTTATATTCCTTTTTCAGATGATTAATAGACTGACAATAGTCATCAAAAAGGGAGTAGTCGCCTCTCGTATAAGGTTGCGAAAAACCGGGTAGCCTGATGTGATCAGAGAAACCAAAGCGCCGGAACCCATGTCCTAAGGCTTCTAGAACATAGTCCTCATCTTCACCCGTTGCGTGTCCGCAACGTTTCGTATGGGTATGATAGTTAGCAGTCAGCATAATAAAAGTCTTGTGTTTTATTTTAAACGAATTGAATCCTATGTTCAACCACGAATAAAATCCATAACAGAAAAAGGCAGCGCAGGGCTGCCTAATTCCACAGGTAACTATTCTAATTCAATCGTTGACGGAGGTTTGGAAGTGAAATCGTAGAGGACACGGTTCACACCATGCACTTCATTCACAATGCGGTCGACAACTGTCTGAAGCAGGTCATAAGGAAGCGGATAGGGTTTTGCAGTCCTAAAATCATCCGTTTGGACCGCACGCAGGCAGATTGCATAATCATAAGTCCGACCATCTCCCCTGACGCCGACAGAACGCCTATTCGTTAAGGCAGCAAAATACTGGGAGATTTTCTTATCCAGTCCTGCTTTCTTGATTTCCTCACGATAGATCAGGTCGGCATCCTGGACAATCTTGACTTTATCCGGAGTGACTTCGCCGATGACACGGATTCCAAGGCCCGGTCCCGGGAAGGGCTGACGATAGACAATGCTCTCCGGAAGTCCGAGAAGAAGCCCGACTTCCCGGACTTCATCTTTGAAGAGATTCTTCAACGGCTCGACAAGGCCTTTGAAGGACCTGTTCTTCGGCAGGCCGCCGACGTTATGATGGGATTTGATTTTTGCCGAGATTCCAAGTCCGGATTCAATACGATCGGGATAGATGGTTCCCTGAGCGAGATATTCGCAATCGGAAAGTTTCTTGGTTTCCTCTTCAAAGACTTCCAAGAAAGTAGCACCGATGATTTTACGTTTCTTCTCCGGCTCACTGACTCCTTTCAGACGTTCAAAGAAGAGAGCACTTGCATCCACCGGAATAAAGTTCAGATCGAATTTTCCTTTTTCCCCGAAGGTCGCTTCAACTTCTTCCGGTTCGTTCTTACGCCTCAGTCCATGGTTGACAAAGACACAATATAGATTCTTTCCGATTGCCTTGGAGAGAAGAGCAGCGGTAACCGCAGAATCCACACCACCGGAAAGTCCAAGAATCACCTTCTTATCCTTGACCTGTTCACGGATTTCCTTGATGGTCTCATCAATGAAGTTCTCGCTCTTCCAATCAGGAACGCAGTGGCAGATCTGATAGACAAAGTTCTCGATGACTTTCTGTCCCTCGACAGAATGCGTGACTTCCGGATGGAACTGCGTAGCATAGATATTCAAGGCTTCATTCTCGAAGGATGCATTCGGACAGGTTTTGCTTCTGGAAGTGGAAACGAATCCGTCCGGAAGCTTCGTGACTTGGTCCGTATGGGACATGAAAACAGAAGTCTGTTCATGAATTCCCTTCAGAAGGAAAGAAGGCTGAGTCAGCTCAATATCCGTTTTTCCATACTCGCTCTTGATAGCCGGTTCGACTTTTCCGTTAAGCAGATAAGCGATGAGCTGTGCACCGTAGCAGATGCCAAGGACCGGTTTTCCAAGAGAGAATACTTCTTTGGAGATTTTCGGGGATTCTTCCAAATAAACGGAATTCGGACCTCCGGTGAAAATGATTCCCTTAATAGAAGGATCCTTCAGCTTTTCTAAATCTATCGTATAGGGAAGAACCTCGGAATAGACATGACACTGGCGGACTCTTCTTGCAATCAGCTGATTGTACTGACCACCGAAATCAATCACGACAATCTTGTTTGAAGCCATTGTATTTTTCCTCACTTTTCTATTATACCGAAATAATCAGAAAGAAATTCCTAAATCCGTTTCCAAAAGACAAAAGTTCCCTTTTTCAGAATTTTCGCTTACAATAAAGAGGCATATGAATAAAGAAGAACTCATCGAACGAATCAAACAGATTACAGACCGGAAGCAGCTCTCTTTCTTTGTCGACGGAGAACAGGCAAGGGACCGGTTCAACCACGACGAGAACGAAAAGAGCGAAGTCATCCTTGACCATGGTTCAAACAGGGCTTTCCTCTTATTCAAATGGATTTCCTACAGTGTCTTTGCAAAGGCCAAGGGAGCAAACAAGGCAAAGAATATTCTTCCCATCTATAGCCGCATCTTCGAGAAATACGGATTAGAAGAAAACACCACGGAAGAAGCCATCAAAACAGTCAAGGATTTCCTGATTGGAAATGGAACAGTCACAAACAGCATGCTTTGCGATTCTAGGTATCCGTTCTCACTGCAGGAAGAAATCAGCCGTTACCCGGACGATGAAAAAGAAATCAGGAAAGCCTACAACAAGCAAAAAGAAATCATCTTCAATCAGGTCAATCTCTTCACTCAGGCAAGGTTCCGGTGCTTCCTTCTTGACAAAGCCTTGGATCCGAACGATATCTGTCCGGACCTGGACAATTTCTCCTCCGGAATCGTCTATTGCCATCATAAAAGGTTCATTCCAACCATCAATGGTTCTTATTCTCTCTCTTCTTTCAAAGAAGAAGCCATCAAAGGAATCAAGGAAGCCAGCGCCAGCTTCCCCTACGAAAGGGTAGAAAAAATCATGCTCTTCTATCCAAGCGTTGGCCTATCCATCAGTTACTAACAGCCTGCGTGTTCCATGCAGGCTGTTTTGCTTTTCCGTCGAGCAACTGCCATTTTCTTTAATTAGAAAGAAGAAGCAAAGCAAAAAAGCCTGGCGTTTCGCCAGGCTTTTTGATTATTTGTTATCGTCTTTCTTATCTTTTGTAAAGTCGAATACGCCACCGACAGGATCTTCATCCATAGTACTTTTTGGTTCCGGTTTTGGAGGATTATCCTTTGGCTGATAATCCGGTTTCCTGTTTTCCGAATTCGGTGCGAAGGGATTCGGCTGGTTGAAAGGAGAATAGAATTCATTGGATCCGCTTCCTTGATCGGCAGGGATAAAGCATCCGCGTCTTGCACTCTCTTCTCCATGGATATAGTTGGGATTGCAGTAGGTCTGGTAGATGGACACCTTCCTAGTCGGAGGAAGGGAAGAAAGAAGCTTATCCTGGCTTTCTTCAATGACGGAATAGGCATTGATAAGAATAAAGGCATTCAGGAACAGGAACAGGAAGAAGCCGACCATTGGAGTAATCCTCCTGATCAGAAGAACAAAATTCGAGTTATTGGTTTCGATGTTGCTGACGCCGAAGATTGTCAATCCGTAGACTAAGGCATAAACAATCAGATAAGGCCAGTTCTTGGAAAAATATTTCTTCCTTCGGAAGCCTGCAGTGAAGGAGGCAAAGCTGCCTTTGGCAAGGTTTCTTGCCTGACCAGAAGAAATGTTCTTGTCAATATCCGGAAGGACAATGGTTGCGACATAGTGGTTCGAGAGATTCCTGTCAATATTGAAGAAGAGATAGAAAATCGGAAGGAAGAAAATCAATGCAGCAACGATAGAAAGAGGCTGGCATAATCCACCCCTGTTCTGAGCAACGACCAAGGTCAGGTTCTGTGCATTGCCACCAGCAATTGCCTCCTGAATCGCTTGATAAGAAATCTTTGCAGCTGGGAAACAGTTCCTCAGCGGAACCATTAAGGAATACCTGAGGAAGTACCTCACCCTTCCTAAGACAAAGCTTCCAATCAGGGATAAGATGACACCGAAAATTCCAGCCTGGTTTTCCTGGAAGAAAGCACGATATCCATCTGCATAGCTGAATTTCGGATTGCCGATTCCAGATACAAGGCAACGGATTCTTTTTTCCACGGTATAGAACATCGGGAGAATGAAGTAAAGGAAGAAAAAGGAAAGTCCCCTGGTATAAACGGAAGCAAACAGAAGTCCGCAGGCTAGAATGCAGGGAGGAAGCAAAAGCAACAAAGAAAAGAAGAGCTCTTTTTTCCTAGCTCGCTTCCGGCGTTTCTCGAATCGTTCTTCGAAATCCTTATCAATTTCTTTTTTCATTCGTTTACGAATCCTTTCTTCGCTGTTTCCTCTTTTCCTTTGTCTGGTCCGAAATGTTCTTCAATTGCTTTGCAATCCGGTCCGTCTGTTCATGGCTGATCAGGGAAACTTCATCCGTCTCGGCAATTTTAATCGTCTTCTCTAAATCCTTATAGGGAAGGAACCAAGTACCTTGTTCTTTCCTTGCAATGCCTTTTGGAACATCCAGTGCATTGTTGTAGACAATAACCGAAACAAACCTTTTGTCTTCCGGAGAGCAGGAGCAGGCCTGTTCGAGCTTTTGGGTCTTTGCAATCAAGGGGGGAAGCGGATTCTTGACTTTGATATTCGTGTCTTCGTCTTTCTTCAAAAAGAGGTAGGGATCCTTGACGTTTCCGTACAATGCTCCGAATCCGACAAAAGTCTCGACAATATAGATATAGCGGTCACCAAAGAGAATATGACCGAAAGAAGTCGGGAAAGTATCCGAAAGAAGACTTGCCTTCACATCATGAAGAAGAAGAAAGTCATTTTCATCTGCAATATAGTTAAGCGTCTTCGCTACTTTCGAATCCAGTTTTTTCTTTTCCCGTGTTTTTTCAAAACAAATACGGAACAGCCTATATAGGGAAAAGACAAGGATTAACAGGGCAAGGACTAGCCTGAGCCATCCGATCATATTATTCCTTAATGCAGTCTAAAGCGACTTCCCTCCTGTGGGTAAAGGACTTGACTCTTTCTTCACTGGTGGTTTCCTGATGACTGACAAGGGAATCCGAAATTGTCAGAATAGCAAGTGCTTCCTTATGAAGCTGGGCAGCAGTCGAGAAAAGAGCATAGGCTTCCATTTCCACAGCAAGGATGCCCCTATCTGCCCATTTCTGCCAATCGTTGTCATTATAGAAATTGTCCGAAGACAAAACCTGGCCAACCTTGAAAGCATATTTGTGTTCCCGGCAGGACTTCACTGCCTCTTCCAGAACAGGATAAGAAGAAATGGCGGAATACGTGCCAGTCAAGCCATACTGATGCTGCCAAGCAGAATTCGTGCTTGCGCCCTGAGCGACAACGATATCGAAGAGGTTCAGATCCTTGACAGTCGCACCGGCCGTTCCGATACGGATAATACGCTCCACATCATAGTCATGGAATAATTCATAGGAATAGATGCCAATCGAGGGCCTTCCCATGCCAGAGCCCCTGACAGATACTTTCTTTCCTTTATAATAGCCCGTATAGCCAAACCTGTTGCGGACAGTATTGACCTGCTTGACATCCGTCAGGAAAGTCTCCGCGATAAACTTGGCACGAAGAGGGTCTCCCGGCCTCAAAACAGTCTTTGCGAAATCGCCTTTATTTGCTTCATTGTGTGGTGTAGACATAACTTTTTCTCCTTTGTCTATATTATGTGGAATCCGGATAAGCTAAACTATCCGGTTAACCTCTACCTTAATGCGTTGTGGAGTACTTGAGAGAACTCATCGCTAGTCACACGATCCCTGACTCCGCCATGAGCAATACCGATACGTCCTGTTTCTTCTGAGACGATGATGGTCACAGAATCGTTTACTTCCTGGGAAATACCAAGTGCAGCACGATGCCGTGCTCCAAATTTCCCTTCGATGACTTTCGTTGACGGCGGATAATAGACCGCTGCAGCAACAATCTTATCTCCTCGGATAATAATGGCGCCATCATGAAGACGCGTTCCTTCATAAAAAATCGTCTCGATGATTTCCGGAGTGACAGGGCAATTGATGATAGTCCCGTTCTTCCTGTATTCGTTCCTTGGTGTTTTCTTTTCAAAGGTTATCAAGGCACCCGTTTTGCTTTGACTTAGCCAGCGAACGGCTTCCGTGACATTCTTGATGGTTTCTTCATCCGTGCAGCTTGTCTGCCTGGAAGTACTTGCGTTTCCTTTTTTCAGCGGTCGAATCAAATACTGGCGGATAATTCCAGTATTCTGGATCCTTGTGACCATGCAGATAAAGATCATCCTCAGCAGGACAAGCGAGAGGATACCCCTGTTCTGAAACAGGCAAGAAGCCGCAAAGCCAAGATCTAAGGCAGCAAACAGAATGAACACACGTGCTCTTTTGATTTTGTAGGCAACAAAGAAAGTAGAAATAAAAATCAAGGCAACGGATATCGCATAGGCGATGATTTTCCCAGTGTTATCTAAGGCAATCAAATTATTCGTCAAGATCAATGTACTCATGAATTAAACCTGCTTCGTTATTAGTATATCCAAGGAAAAAGAATAAAGAAAGAGAATTTCTGATTTCAGATTCAGAGTCCCAAGAACCGAAGAATGCTTTCTTTCCTAGGGGTATAGTTTTCGATTGTCTCATCGACATAGGATGGTGTTTGAAAAGAGGGAAGACTGTTTTTGTCTTTTACTAGCACTATTTTTCCGGCTTTGGCCCGATAGGCAGACAAAAGACCGGAAGCAGAGTCTTCAAAAATCACGCAGGAAAATGGCTCTAAATGGATTCGCTTGGCAGCGACTTCATAAATCTGAGGATCTGGTTTTCCTCTCTGAAAGCTTCCGTCGTCATAGACAATTGCTTCTCTTGGAAAATACTCAAATAAGGGAAATGTTTGCCTATACCAAGCCCTGTTTGTCTTTTCCGAAGATGTCGCAATTGCCCTTGGAATACGATTCTTTTTCAGCAGTTCCAGAAATTCAGTCAATCCTGGAGCAAAATGAAGAAAAGAAGGGTTATCGGAAGCAAGTTTACGATACCTGACTTCTTTTTCATTGGCAATCTCATTCCTTTTTTCCTCAGAAAGAGGGGAAGGGGAAAGATAGGAAAGAATCAGATTATTCGGACGTCCTTGGACATTCTTGTCTAATTCCTCATCCGTCAGTTCCTTATGGAAATACTTAAGTGCAATCCTCTTCCATGCCTTGCAATGAAGAGGAGAGTCAAAGAACCTTGTTCCGTTGAAATCAAAAAGAACGCCTTTCATTTTTTCTCCTTCCTGTCAGGAAAACACTTGTCATAAGTGTTCTTCAGATCTTGGTAAGTGACATGGGTATAGATAGATGTCGTCCGGACTGACTCATGGCCCAAAAACTCTTGGATAACTCTTAAATCCGCACCATTATTCAAAAGCTCCGTTGCAAAAGAATGCCGAAGCCTATGAGGATGGACTTTTAAAGTGAAACCGGATTTCTCAGCAGCCGTTGAGACAAGATATTCGAGTCCTCTCTCTGTCAGCGGTTCGCCTCTTTGATTCAGGAAAAGAATTCCGGAATCCTCTTTTTTCCCAAGAAGCTGAGCACGAAGTTCAGTTTCGTATTTTTCAATTGCCGAAAGGCAAATGGGAGAAAAAGGAACCCTGCGGTCTTTTTTTCCTTTTCCTCTGACATGGATCAGCCGTCTTTGCTTATCCCTATCGTTCCTTTTCCTGGAAATCAGCTCGCTGGCACGAAGTCCAGAGGCAAAAAGAAGCTCCAGGACTGCTTGATCTCTTAGCCTCCTTCGATCGGTACGTTTCCTATTGGAATCAAGAAAATCATTGATTTCCTTTTCCGAGAGGAACTCCGGCAGCTTCTTTGCCTTCTTTGGAGAGGAGATTGTTTCAAAAGGATTCTCCTTCCTTCCATGATAAACATGAAGATAAAGATAAAAATGCCGAAGAGCAGACAGTTTTCTTTTGATGGACGAAGAGTCCCTGTTCTTCCTGCGCAAAGAAAGAAGATAAGTCTGGATCAGGTCTCGGTCCACTTCATCTTTTTTCTTTCCTTCATCCGAAAGGAAAAGCAGGAAACCGGCCACATCCTCGCCATAGCTCAATGCCGTTTTCTCTGAATAGCCTTTCAATCCAGTCAGATAGGAAAGAAATCCTTTGAACTCCTCATCCTTAACCTTGCTGATCCTGTTTCCGTTCTTTACCATAGTTCTACTAGTGATTGTATCAGAAAAAGACACACAGAGTAAAAAATCCCCTATCCATTCGGATAAGGGGGTTTTCTACTTTTCTTCTTTATCGTCCTTCTGGTCTTTCGAAGGGACAATATAACGGCACTTTGGATAGTTCGAACAGCCGATAAAGGTTTTGCCCCAGCGGCTCTTCTTTTCAATCAGATGTCCTTTATGGCAACGTGGGCAGATTGGAGCATCAGCAGGAATCTCAACCGGTTTCTTCGGGCCCTTTTCGACAACCCGGCCTTTGCTGTCTTCCCTGTAGTCACATTCCGGATAACCAGAGCAGCCGATGAACTTTCCATAACGCCCTTTCCGATAAATCAAAGGCTTTCCGCACTTCGGGCAGACTCTTCCTTCCACGACCTTCGGTTCTTCTTTCTCTATATAAGTGCAGGCAGGATAATTCGAGCAGCCGATAAACTCTCCGTATTTTCCCTTCCGGTAGACAAGCGAGGAGCCGCACTTTGGACACACTCTTCCTTCCACAACCTTCGGTTGGAGCTTCTCCCTGTTCTGCTTAGCAGCATCGAAATACTTCGTGAATTCGGACCAGAAATCGGAAAGAAGCTTCAGACGATCGGTTTTGCCATCGGCAATATTATCCAAGGACGTTTCCCTGTTCGCAGTATAACTGACATCCCTGTACTTGGGGAAGTTATGAACCAGGGCATCTACTGTGATATCGCCCTGTTCTGTCGGAGTCAAAGAGCCTTTGACAGACTTGACATACTCGCGCTCAATCAAGGTTGAAATTGTCTTGGCGTAAGTAGAAGGACGTCCGATTCCGTTCTCCTGCCTAAGCTTAACGATTTTACCTTCGTTGTAACGGCTGGGAGCCTTAGTGAAGTGCTGTTCCTTATCCATCTTAGCCACAGTGAAAAGGTCGCCTTCTTTGATGGTATTGGGAATCTTGCTTTCCTTTTTCTTTTCTTCTTCAGTCTCTTCGTTATAGATTCTGGTATAGCCGTCAAAGAGAGTCTTAGTGTTACTGCAATTGAACCCGTATCCATCGCCTTCTAAGACAAGCGTAGTAAGAGCATCGACTTTCGGTGCCCTTAAAGAAGCAACAGCACGGTTATAAATCCTCAGATAGAGCTTATATTCATCCTCGGTAAGATAAGCATGCCTCTGCCCCGGGGTCAAGGAAAGATCTGTCGGACGGATTGCTTCATGGGCATCCTGGACGTTTTTGCTCGACTTCTGGACATGGCCACGGCCAAGATATTCCTTTCCGTAGTTTTTCTCAATCCTGTCATGGGCAGAATCAATGAATTCATCGGCAAGACGGATAGAATCGGTACGCATATAAGTGATAAGACCGGTTGCCTGTCCCTTGATTTCGACGCCTTCATAAAGATGCTGGGCAATAGACTGGGTATGATTGGCTGAGAAGTGGTAGCGGGTAAAAGCTTCCTGCTGCCTCGTAGAAGTGATAAAAGGAGGGCGGGGTTCTTTCTTGACATTGCTTGTCTTCAGGGAAGCGGCGGTATAGTCCTTTGGCAAGGAAGCAAGGATTTTCTTCACCTCTTCTTCGTTTTTGATTGATAAAGGCTTTCCCTGATAAGTAGCAAGGTTTGCCACGACCTCAGCATCATCCTTGTCCTTAAAGGTTCCGGAAATCGTCCAGTATTCCTGCGGGACAAAATCCTTGATTTCCTTTTCCCGGTCAACCACAAACTTCAAGACGACCGATTGGACACGGCCTCCGGAAGGAGATTTGATTTTCTTCTGTAAAAGATAGGATAAGCGGAATCCCCTGATTCGATCGATAATACGACGGGTTTCCTGGCTTTCCACAAGAGGCCTATCAATAGTACGGGGGTTCTGAAGCGCACGGAGAATAGCAGGTTTGGTGATTTCATGGAACTCCAACCGCTTTGTTGTCTTCACGTCAAGTCCGAGAACCTGGGCAAGATGCCAGGAAATGGCTTCTCCTTCACGGTCAGGGTCGGTTGCAAGATAAACATCGTCGGCCTTCTTGACATCTTCCTTGAGCTCCTTGACGATTGCCATCTTATCGCTCGGAATAACGTAGGTCGGCTTGAAATCGTGTTCGACATCAACGCCTAAGCCCCTATGTCCAGAGCTGGCTAAATCACGGATATGGCCTTTGGAGGCAACGACTTTATAGTCTTTCCCCAGGAACTGTCCGATTGTTTTGCTCTTATGCGGTGACTCAACAATTATTAATTTCATATTCTGATTTCTACCCCTGCTTTCAATGCGTTCCTTATTATTATGAGAGAAGGGGTGTTTGTCAAGCACGGATTTTCCCTTAGCTATGCTAAGAAATTTTCTATTCCCTCTCCTTACGATAGCAGTCTTTGAGCTGATCTAAGATATCCTGACTTCTCAGTACTGCCTGTGCCCCTTCCTGGATAATGGTGTTGGTCAAATCATCCCCAGAGATATTGCACGGCAGTGCCCTAACCTCCTTATTCCTATCCAAAGCATAACGGACCGTTGCCTTGGTTCCAGAACGTCTGGCGGAACCCCCGCCGATAAAAACCACCTCACTCCTTGCCGCCATCAGCCGGTTGCGGAAAAGAAAGTTATCCTGTTTCGGAGCAAGGCTGCCTGGGTATTCGCTGATCACAAGTCCTTTTCCGCTTTTACAGTATTCGTAAATATCCTTGTTCTTCTCTGGATAGCAAAAATCGATTCCAGACCCTAGTACAGCAATGACCGGAGCATTCTTTTTCCTTGCAGCACGCCTAAAGGCTTCATCAAGTCCTGCTGCCCTTCCGGAAACAATCGCGACCTTGCTTTTCCTGACCTCCTCGATTTCCTCAATGAGCCGGGCACAGGTATCATGCTGATAGATTGTCGGCTTCCGGGTTCCAACACAGGTCAGACGATAACGAGTCTTCCTCAAAGAAAGATCCCCATAGTAATACCTCACCCTAGGAGGATACGGACAATTCGTAAAATATTCCGGGTACTCGCAGTCTCCGATCATCAGCCTATTTGCTTTCCTGTCAGAAAAAGCCTGGTCGATTTCCTCCTGAGGCCTTGCCTCTTTTTTCGTCCTTTTCTGATACCTCTCGTTCCAATTCCCTTTGCAGTGCTTTGAAAGAGCAGTCCTGATTTTTCTAGCTCGTAGATCCATTTTTTCTCTCCTCTACCTTATATCGGCAGGGAAAGAGGAAAAATTCCAGAAAATCAGAAAAGCTTCAATTGTTCGATACCTAAGAACCTGTCTTTGACCGGTTCAAACGAAAGACGATGAACGCCTTTGATATATCCGTAGTCTTCTATCGCCTTCAGATGCTGCTTAGTTCCATAACCCTTGTTCTTCTTGAACTGATAGAGCGGATATCGCTTATCAAGTTCAATCCTGTAATCATCACGGGTAACCTTAGCTAGAATCGAAGCAGCTGCCACATTCAAAGAGGTGGCATCTCCTTTTGGAATAGAAAGAAAAGGAATCTCAGTAGGAAGGTTCCTATAATCCGTAATCAGGAAATCCGGGACAATGATCTTTGAGATTTCCTTCAGGCACTCCCTCCTTCCATAACGGTCTGCTTCTAAGATATTCCTCTCATCAATTGTCTCGACCGGAATCAGTTTGACACAATAGCAGAGCGCTTTTTCCTTGATGATCTTATAAGCTTCCCGTCTCTGCTTATCCGTCAGTTTCTTGCTATCGTTAATCAGAGGACAATCAAAATCCTTTGGCAGAATAACACCCGCACAGCTCAATGGTCCGGCAAGAGGACCTCTGCCGGCTTCATCAAATCCGGCAATGTTTTCTGCCTGATGAATCCTTCTCTCCTGATTGTCAAAGACATGAAGAGGCGTCTCCCTATTATCTAGGACAGGCATGGCTTTCTTTCTAGTCATCGAGAGACCTTCTTCCTAAAGTACCGACTTTGAATTCACTGAGAACCAGACTTCTTGCCTTCCTCGTATCCGGTTCGCCTTTTAACAAAAGGAGTTTCCGTGCCAAGGCAATCTTGGTAAAAGTCTCCTCATGGGTTTCTTCAAAACTAACGCCATAACGTTTCCTCAAGGCATCCGGATAATGGGACGAAAGAAAATCAAGAAGATAGTCACTTAAGGGGACAAGAGGAAGAATGTCCTGCTTCAAAGATCCCAATAAAGCCAGCTTAGCCACGACTTCTTTATTCTGATAGTTTGGCTCGAGAATACCCGGAGAGTCAAAAATATAGACTTTTTCGGAGACATGGATCAGGCTTTCATCTCTGGTCTTGCCTGGACGATTCTCAACCGCAGCTTTCTTCTTTCCAGCCAAAGAATTGATAAAGGTCGACTTACCGACATTTGGAATGCCTAAGACCCTGAATCGTTTGCTAGGAAGAGGGAAGCCGAGCTTCTTGTACTTCTTGTCATTTTTTGTCTCAACCTTTGAAAGATACCCGAGGAGTTCTTTCCCCGCTTTCGGGTTACGAAGATCATATGAGAATGGAGTAATCCCATTCTTTCTCCTCTGGTCCCTCTGCTTAGGAAAAACTGAAGGATCCGCAATGTCGGATTTTGAGAAGATATAAACCTTGACTTTGTCTGCAGTCCTCTGGTCCAGATAATCCGGAAAGGAGGAAAAAGGGGCTCTGGCATCGCCAATTTCGATGACTCCATCACAAAGCTGAAGCTTCTCCCGCCTTGCTCGAAGAGCCTTTTGCCTATGCCCCGGAAACCAATGAATGTCGTTGATACTTGCCATAACACAATTTACCTGCAATTATTATACGCAAAAGCGATAAAACTTGTATTTTTTCACTTTACTTATAGAATTAATATGTTAAACTAAGACAGAAGGAAAAACCTTGTTTCACCATAAACAAGGCAAGGACCGAAAAGAGAGGGTTAGTAAAATGAAGTTAAAAGAAAATCTCCGTTATCTCCGCAAACGTGCTGGAAGGACTCAGGAACAGCTCGGAAAAAAGAGGCATGTCCATCAGTACAACATCTCCGACTATGAAATTGGACGTATCGAACCGAATATCAAGACTCTGAGGAAATACTCCGAAATCTTCGATGTTTCCATCGATTATATCGTCGGAAACAAGCCGCATCGCAATAAGCTTCGCGGTGATGGAGTCGCTAAAGAAATCCCTGCAGCTGTTGTTCTCCCTGAAGACGAAGCAGCTGAAAAAGAATCCAAAGAAGAGAAGTAGAAATACTTTTCCTGCTAGGATTACAAGCACAACAGAATATGAAAAGGCAGCCTAAAAAAGGTTGCCTTTTTTCTTTCTTAAACGTTTACCCTCATTTTAGTAATGGCTAGAATACTTTGTATACATCTCAAAACTCAGTTCTTTTTAGGAAGCAAAGAAATCAAGGCACATAAAAAAGCACAGTCACAACCTAGCATTTTGAAAATGTAATTTTAGATTAGTAAGCGACTACTCCCTCTTCCTATATTCTTTCAAGTAGTTCCTGGCTTGGTTTTGATTCCAATCAAGAGCGGCTGCCCTCTCATCAGAAAGCAGATTCAGAATGTGGTCCAATAAAACCCGGTCAAAGTCCGAAAAACTCTTCTTCTTGCTCTTTCTTTCTTCTCGATAGAGAAGAAGACTCTTCCCCGCACGAAGAAGCTCAACCGGGCTTTTTGAGTGGAGAACTCTTTCAAAATACATTTTCCGCTCCCGCGGAGTGCCGAAGCAGATTGTCTCCATCTCTGAATAAGATTTCCTAAGATTCTCGGCTTCTTCCTTGGTCCTGATATTCCGGATCAATTCATTTGCGTTTTCACTTGGAACATAGGAACGATAACAGCTGTCGCTTTCAAAGCAAGGCCGAAGAGAAAGATAACGTCCCCTTCCAGAACCGAAGTCTTTATCAAGAACCGACTCCACAACAAAAACCTTTCCGTTCTGATCAACTACCTTTTGTCCAATTGTAAACATCCGTTTCCTCCTTGCTCTGCTATTTGCAGAGGGTGAATTCACGGTCGAAAGACGATGCGAATAGAGATTTGCATTCTTCCTGGAATCAGTAATATTTTATCATTATTGGAAAAATATCGTAAGCATTCACTAACGTTAAGCAAAAAGAAAAACACGGCTTACGCCGTGTTTAGAATGGCGGAGTGAGAGAGATTTGAACTCTCGCAGGGATTACTCCCTCTAAGTCCTTAGCAGGGACTCCTCTTAACCACTTGAGTATCACTCCAATAGGTGCTAGATAATTATCCGATTTTCCTTAAGGATAGTCAAGGAAAAGGACAAAAAAGTTCTGCCTGCCAGTTTTAGCTGGCAGGCAGAGCATAAAATCAAATCGAAGAGACTAGGCTTTCTTGTAGATGGCTAACGGATATTTATCGGAGTTGGCTTTTGCGCCCTGGATTTCTGCAGTTCCATTGTAGACAGTGCCATTAACATAGACACCATTAGAATTCTTGATGGAAAGAACACCCTTTTCATCATAGGAAACGGAGAAGAGAGAAGTCTTAGAATCTTTCTGATCAGCAAGTAAGGTGTTGTAATGTCCTGAGCTGACAGCAGAATTGAGATACTTTCCATTATCTGCATGGAAGTAGTAGGAATCAGCAGCAGTTCCGGCTTCTAATGTAAGAACAGAAGCACCATTCAAATCGGTAATCTTGTTTTCGTTGGCTTCAACCTCTACGGCTTTCTGATAGTAATCTTTATTGAGTTTTTCAGCCACAAAGGCGTAGGTCTTACCGCTATTGGAGAAGGTAAGGAGGATTTCATCATTTGCCTTAATGTCAGCAGTGGAAGAGACCTTGGAATAAGTAACAGGATCAGCAACCGTGACAGCGATATCCTTGGAGAAGAGGACTTTGGCTTCTTTGCCGTCTTTGGCCGGAGCAGTTATCTTGGCATTAACTGTAGCAGAACCTGCCTTAACGCCAGTAAGCTTCAGCCTGGATTTACTATTACCAGCCGTATCTGCCTCAGAAGAGGTCTTTTCGGCTTTAACGATTTCCTCATTCGAAGAGGTGAAGGAGACCATGTTGACATAGTCGCTTCCTGTCAAACCGATAGAATCCGCATCCGAGACCGTGAACTTATACTCAAGCTCAGAGTATGTACCAGTAGTGACCGTGACACCAGCGGAATAATAATCAGAATCGAACTTGACACGGGTCTGAGTGATTTCAGAAGCAGAAGTGATAAAGAACTTATTAGCCTGATAACCCCAATCGAATCCGATGAAGAAACCAGTAACCGTGTAACGGTTGCCGACCTCGATAGTCGGGATGGAAGTATAGGCAATATTCTTAGCATCTGATGCTTCAGCGCCATCTAAGGCAAGAACAAAGTTACCCTTGTTATCCGTAGTAACCGTTGTCTTCCAGGTATAGAGCTTGACTTCGGAAACAGGGGTAGCATCAGCAGCATTATCTTCGCTATTGTAGGCCTTGACATAGCTGTTGGCCTTTTCTTTTGTCCATTCATCGGCTTTGCCAATATTGACAACTGGCTTACCGGCTTCGTTTGAATCAAAGACATAGACCTGTTCAGCAGTAACCCGGTAGAACTCAGTCCTTCCTTTATAGATGTTGAGAGAAGCGATGATTTCGATATAATCGTTGCTCTTTAAGCTCGGAGCAGCTTTGGAATCGAATTCAGCATAGATGCTTCCGGTTTCATCCGAGAGGATGGCACCTTTGGAAGTGACAGAAGAGACAATAGCTTTGACACGGACATTGTCTTTATTCGTGTTGAGCTGATTGATCTTCTTGACCGCATGGGCAGCGACAATAGTAACAGCGACTTCAGCAGTCGTCTCACCGACTGTAGCGGTAATCTTGACAGATCCGGCAGCAACTGCGGTAACAACACCATTGGCATCAACAGTGGCCTTCGTCTCATCAGAAGAAGCCCAAGTGACCGTATTGACATTCTTATCTTTATCAGCCTGAGATAAGATATAGGAAGCGGATAGCTTACGGGTATTGCCGACATCGAAAGTCAAAGCAGAGGCAGAAGTACGGACAATGGTCTTAGGAGGAATGGTTTCCTCGACCTTAGTCCTGTAGAACTGGACATAGGTGCTATTCTTGCTTCCAAGCCAGAAGCCTTCGACACTATAGTAATTGCCAATAACAATATCGAAATCAGAATCATTGCTGGGTTCAAGAAGAATTTCAGAGCCATCAAGGTTAAAGCAGACATAGTTGCCGTTCTTGGAAGCCGTTGCAGACCATTTATAGGAACGCCTATATTCTTTGCTCTTAGAACCATCAGAAGCAGCATTAGCAAGATTAGAGGCACCATCCTTTGTCAGTTCAATCGGATCTTTTCCGAAAGGAGTCTCGACCTTATAGCCGATTTTCGTAATGGAGATCGTTCCACTGAATTCAAGGACCTTTGCATAAGCCACAACCTTACCAGTGACTTTGACAACATCACCAACGGCATAAGTAGTAGAGGTGTAGACTTCGATTGCAGCCGTTTCATCCGCGATAATGAAGAACTTGGCTGTCTTTGCGACAATTTCACCACGGACAGTGGCACTACTGACTGCCTTAGTAATCGTGTTAATAGCCTGTGGCTGAGCAACACTCTTACTGACCTTGATAGAAATCTTGGCGCCTTCTTTATTATTGCTCTTCAGTTTAGCTTCGATGACGACCGTTCCTTCTGCAACACCTTTGACTACGCCGTTCTCGACAGTAGCTTTCGTGGCATCCGAGGAAGTCCAATCATAGTCTGCGGCATTCTTGTCTTCGCCGTCGACTGCAATATTCCTTTCCTGGTTGACACCAACTTCGGTATCTTCCGGAACTAAGGTAATCTTCTTTCCGACATAGAAGGAAACAGTATCGGATTTTCCACCGCCAGAAACAGTAATCATAACCTCACCAGCACCAACGGGAGAGACATACCTTCCGATGACTTTGGCAACGTTCTCATTCGAAGACTTAACGGTAACCTTCTTCTCATTAATTAAAGAAGCAATGTTCCTTCCGTCATCGATTGCAATATCAAGCTTGATATTGTTGTCACCGACATAGAAATAATCAGCAAAAGCTTCCTTGTTGGCAATCTGAAGCGTAGAAAGCTTGAATGGAGCTTCCGTAGCAGGGGTTTCCGTTGCCGGAGCAGTCGGTTGTTCCGATGGCTTTACAGAATCCGAAGTGTTGTTGTTGCATGCTGCTAAAGAGACACCAGCAATCAAAGTAAGAAGACTTACCAGAATTTTCTTTTTCATAATGAACCTCCCTTTCCTGTGTTGTTATTTCTGAAAAAGTAATGAATCATCTACTGATGGAAAACGTCATCATTGATGTCTTTTAGAAGGTTTTCGTAGTTTTTCTTCTTACGGAGTCCGAGAACCGTAAGAACGATACCGGATAAAAGAAGAACAGCAGCTAGTCCGAAGCAAACCCTAGAGACAGAGAATTCCGGACATGTCGTAACCAATTTGAAGTTCTGAGCGGGCTTACGTGCAAGAAGGAAGAAGATAATTGCTAAGACTGCAAGAATTCCGCCGATAGAAGTGAAGGACCTGCCATAAGCGAACTGATTCCGGGCAATCTGGATCTCAGCATGTCCAGCCGCTGAGAGAGATTTCCTCTCAACGCTGTCAAGATGCTTATGAATCAAATGTCCGCAACGAGGGCAGACATAGCTAACTGAAGTGTTCTCATCGATATCTTCACTCCTAGCTAAGGAAATTCTCTTTTTTTCGAGTTTCTCCTCGTTAATCTTCTTTCCGCAGTGTGAGCAATACATCGGTTATTTGACCTCCGTGAATTCTGTGTTGTTACGGCAGACAATCTGGTAGGAAATCTTGCTGGTGGATTTATGGTAGGAATAGATGCCTTTCAGATTGAAGGTCTTTCCGACAAACTGTTCCGGAGAGCTATAAGTCGAACCGCTCTCATTGGTGTAAACAAACGGAAGGTAGACAGAGAAGCCAAGCGAATTGCCGAGATTGTTTCGAACAGTGAGAGTCCAATTGCCACTATCATCCTTATAGGCGCTTTCAACCTGGACAGGATCCTCTACATCCACACGGGAATAGAGATATTCGAAGCTCTGGTTTTCCCTATCGCTTTGAATCTGGCTTGTCGTCTTTTCAAACGTGTGCGGATAATGCTCAATATCAGTAGGATCATTATTGTCCTCTGCACTGATAATCACCTTTGCATCATCTTCGCTTTTCGAAGTATACTTGAAGCTTCCGCCAGAGGCCTGGAAGCCGAAGGTTTCACTATCGGTTGCAACACCGCAAACCTGGAGATAAGCACCGGTCTTTGTGAATTTTGTCGGAATAGCAGACCTTCCAGTATAGAAGTTAAGACCAGCATATTCGCCGTAATCATATTTACCGCCATCCTCTTTAGAGAAATACTCGGTCAGATAGAGGGTATTGTTTGCATAAGAAGTAACCGTTGCGGTGAAACGGATATTCTTGCCAGCAAACGAATTTGTTCTTGACGGATCTTTGAGGCAAGCCTCAATTTCGCGCTTGATATCGAGCAAGGAGACATCCTCGTAAGCACCATAATTGAAGAGGGGATCCGGTTGGTCGGAGAACAGATTCAGCTTCAGATTACGTGCCTGTTTCTCGGCATCGTAGAAAATCTTGGAAATCTCATCGCCGAGATTCGCGACATTCTTGACGTTAGACCAGCCTTCCTGGACAAGGAGAAGATTCAGCATCTCCCTTTCATCCATCGCAGCATTCTTCTTGGAAGTGTTGATCCAGATACAGCAGACATAACGGCTGCCAGTGGAGTCCACCTGCGGAACACCATCGGTCAAAGAGTCGGAAGAAATGACAATCGTGCCATTCTGATTGGCTTCTTTGAGCTTCTCAGTCGTGAAGTTGCTGGCACCTTTGCCATATGGCTGGATTTTTCCAGTCGATTCTGGAGTATCAATACCGAAGAAACGTGCTTTGATGACGGTGCTTTTATCCTGAAGATAGAAATGAGCCGTATCGCCATCAATCGGAGTCTTGAGCGTTACCTGTTCGATACCATCGGTCAAGAAGTTCTTGTTCTTGTATTCACGCCTAAGAGGAACCTTGGCAGCATAATCGATTTTTTCTCCAGTCGGAGTATTTTCACTTGCCGAAGGAGTAGGATTTTCGCTCACTTGATCCGATGGTTTGTTTCCCTGGCAGGATGCCAAGGAGAGAAGCAAGGGAAGGAGAAGGATTAATTTAAGATTCTTCATATCTACCTCGATAATTTAGTCTGGTTTTCCGCATCGGCGAAAGCACCATCAATGGTTTTCTTGCCCCTCAATGCCTGAACCATCAAGCCTTTGACCTCTTCACGGGCCTTTGCAGAGCCTTTGAAGCAAGGGGTATTCAAATAGCTGCCGCTGATTTTGTCTTTGACAACTTTCTGAACTTCACCAAGTGTCTCGCCTTCGTTGCAGTATTCGATGAATTCTTCGGTCTGATAGCAGGACTCACGGACAGGAGAGTAGCCTTGAGAATAATAGAGGGCAAGATCAAGGTTGACTGTCGTAGAAGTCAGATATTTAAGGAACTTCCAGGCATACTTGACCTTCCTTCCGTCTTCATCGTCCTTGGTCTTAAGAAGAGTCAAAGTAACACCCTGGGTAATGTATTTCGGATTGTTGTTGGCATAAGGAACCTTAGCAACACCGACAGTGAAATTATCGCCAGAAGGAATCGTGTATCCAGAACCTCCGGACGAACCGATATTGAAGAGGACTTCGCCTGTTTTGAAAAGATCCGATCCGTATTTGTTATCGTTCGTGCCTTTCGTGCAGAAGACCTTATTGTCGTAGTCGGCTTTCAAATCTCGAACAAAGGCTTTTGCCTCAGGATTGTTGAATTCGATTTTGCCTTTTCCGTTCTCGATAGAGGTGTAAGGAATATTCCGCTGATAGCATTGGGAAATGAAGAAGTTATCATCCGAGTCATAGCAGAAAGGATATTGGAGATTATCTCCAGCCTTTCCTTTATAGCTTCCGTTTTTGATGTTCTTTGCCACATAACGGCAGAAATTCCTGAACTCATCATAGGATAAGTCATCCCTGAAGGAGAGAAGCTGATCCGAATTCCTGCCAAGATGTTCATCCTCATTGTATTGGCTGAGAATGCTTGCCGTCAGCTCTTTATTGTAGAAGATAACCTCGGTGGACTTCAGAACCGGAAGAGAATACCTTCCTTCCCGGATATAATGCTGGCCCTCGTCATAGAAGGCGGGAAGGAAATCCGAGGCCTCGCCATCGCCGATATAGCTTTCCTTGCCAAAACCGATTTTCTCGTCCGTAGCAAGTTCTGCTAAATTGACGACATATTTTCCAGGGACAGACTCTGCAGCAATATAATCCGCAACATGATCTGGATAAGCGACGGCAATGGTCGGAAAGTCACCCGTGTTGAAGCCGCTCACAATCTTATTGTGGATATCGGCATAGGATCCTTGGTAGGCATCCTGACCGGCATTGATGGAAATATCAACACCTTCGTTTTCCTTTACGAGCTTTGCAAACTCATCGGCTTTATTCTGGAATTCATCCTGAAGTCCGGCACCGAAAGTATGCCACCTGTTGATCTGGATGGTTCCTTTTGAGGGCGTGGTCGTCTGACTGGTTCCGCTTCCGGAAGCAGCTCCGCTAGTAGCGGAGCTATTATTTCCAGAACAGGATACCCTTGAACCCAAAAGGATGGGAAGAAGGGCAAGAATCTTGATTTTCTGTTTCATCGGAGTTTTCCTTTCAGGCAGAAAGACAGCCTAGATTACTTAACTGCAAGTAAGCAAGCATTGTAAGCATCATCAAAGAGCTTGCTGAGTTCTTCCTGATATTCTTCGCCAGTCTTCGTGGAGTTGAGAGAGTTGGTAAGAACGCCGGAAACCTGTGTACGGGCAGTAGAAGAGCCTAAGAAGGCAGGGGAGACGAATAAGGAATTGAGGACCTTCTCATCCGTGGAATAAGTCCTGTTACGGGCTAAAAGCCTGTCTAAGGTATTCAGGTCTTTTCCACGGGTAGTGGCAGCTTCCTGATAATCTTCGCTCTCAGTAACGGACTTACGGATGCCCATATAACCAGAGTTGATTGCCCAGTCTAAGCAGTTCTCTTTATTCGTGATGGTCTTATATAAGAGCCAAGATGCAAGCTTACGGTTCTCATCGTCATGGTCAAGGATGGTCAGAGACGGACCCTGGTTGATAATGGCAAGGTCTTTTCCTTCGGCATGCGGAATCGGGGCAACGCCGACATCCCTCGGATTGGAGGAAGAGAACTGATATTTGTAACCACCGGTAGAACCGACGGAGAAAAGCGTATTCTGAGTGTTGAAATAAGCGTTGGTGTAGTTGTCTCCGGCAATACCCTTAGTAATCAAATATCCCTTCTCTTTGTATTCGTGGAACTTGGTAAGAAGGGCCATCCTCTTGGTCTTGTTCTCGCCTTCTCCGAAATCGAAGTGTCCTTTGCCGTCCGCACCGATGGAAGTATAGCCAATGCCATACTGCTTTGCTAAGGTGATGAAGAGGTTATCATCAGAGTCATAAGCAAAGACAGCGTGATAGGTGTCATCGCTCTTTAAGATCTTCTTGTCATCCGGAAGCTGAGAATTGTATTTGATTAAGGCCGGGCAGAGCTTATTGAAAAGTTCTTCCCAGGTAAGATTATTGAAATAAGCTTCATCAAGGGATTTTCCACCATTGATAGAAGAATCGATGGAATGAAGATCAAGTCCGACTAAGACGCCCTTGTTGTAATACCTGGCTTCAGTGGATTTGCAATACGGAACAGAATAGGTTCCTTCAACAGCGTAGGCACTTCCCTCTTCTAAGAAGGCAGGATAGATGTCATCCTTATCTTCTTTTGTCCATCCATAGGTGGCGTTGTTGATATAGGGATCAAGATTGACAGCTTTGCCGTAGTTGATGTACTCAGCAACATGGTCTGGATAGCACTGGACCCTGTCCGGATAATCGCCAGTAGCAAGCTTAGTGACGACAGCACTCTTTAATTCGTTGTAACCCATACCGGTCTGGATGGTATTGGTAACCGTGACATTCGGTTCAAGCTTCCTGAATTCATCGATATAGCTCTGAAGCTGGGCCTGGTTGTTCTGTCCAGTGATGGACCATAATTCGATAGTGGTCTTTTCCTTAATCTGCGGAACATACTCGCCGCTCGTATTGGAATTCTGGACATCAGAAGCAGTAGGAGCCGGTTCTGCACTCGGTTTCACTTCTCCGGAATCGGAAGAACCATTGTTGCATCCAGTAAGAATCAAAGGCAGTAAGAACAGAACAGATAATTTCTTTTTCATCAGATCAATCCTCCTTTTAATTTATATTGTTTGATCTTGAAGACAGATTTAGCCTTTAATACCAGCACGGCCAACACCGCGCCTGATATATTTACGGAAAACGACGAAGAGAAGGAACAGAGGAACCGTAACGAATACCGTAGCAGCCATCTGGTATCCATAGCTCGTCCTTCCGGTATCGACATCGGTGAACGCCGATCCTCGGAGACCATTGGATATCAAGCGGAAATCAGATTTCGAAGTGACAAGGTTCGGCCAGACATAGGAGTTCCAGGTACCCATGAACTTAAGAATCGTAATGGAGATAATGGTAGGAAGTGCAAGAGGGACCCTGACTTTCCATAAGAACGACCAATCGGATTTGCCATCGACTTTGGCAGAGAGATAAAGCTCATTCGGAATCTGTTTGAAGTTCTGACGAAGCAAATAGATGTAGAAGACCGAGATCCAGAACGGAACAATCATGGCTAGATAAGCATCCATTCTTGTCTGTCCGGTTCCCGTCCAGCCAAAGGAAGCGACCGTGATATAGTTGGAAATGACCATCCTCTCGCCAGGAATCATCCTAGTCCTTAGGAATACCCTGAAGACAGCGTCCCGTCCTTTGAAGTTCAGTCGTGCAAAGGCAAAGGCGCCGAGGATTGTCGTAATCAAAGTACCCAGGGTAGAGAAGACGGCGACAACGAGCGTATTGACCAGGTATTTGGAGAAATCGAATTTGTCTAAGGCATAGACATAGTTCGACCACCTGATGATTGTCGGATAGAAGGTCTGCTTGGATGCGATGACTTCGCTGTTGGACTTCAGCGAGGTGATGATCCTCCAGTAGAACGGGAAGATCCTCAGCAAGGCTAAGAAACCGATAATGATGTATAGAAGCGTAATCGAAGCGATATGTCCGATTTTCTGACGACGGCGGATTGTCTCGACAGTTGCGCCGGATTCCTCTAGGGAGAGCTCGATTTCCGGTTTGACTTTGGATTTCTCGAAGTTTGGATAAGAAGTCTTTTCAATTGCAGTGTTTTCCATGATTCAAGACCTCCTTAGTAGTGGACCTTCTTCTTACTGACCGCAAGCTGCAAGACAGTAAAGACAAGAATGATGACGAAGAGGAAGACAGCAGCGGCTGCTGCATAGGTTACATGGTCGCCGATGTTGTTGTAGATGTAGTAGACGATGGTGTACCTGTTATAGCTTCCGCTCGTGGTTCCCGGCCCGTTGAACAAACCGACGATGGCAGTGTATTCCTTGAAGGCACCGATGAAGGAGGTGACGATGATGTAGAGAATCTGCGGAGACCTTAACGGAACCGTAATCTTCCAAAGAATCTTGGCGGAGCTTGCACCATCGACTTTGGCAGCGTTGTAATACTGCTTATCGATGTTCTGAAGTCCGGAGAGGAAGATCAGAATCTTAAACGGAAGGGAAGACCAGATGATATAGAAGCAAAGAGGAAGCATGGCGTGAAGACGATCCGCGCCGTAAATCCAGTTTGTTTCCGTATGGAAGATATAGTTGATGATACCGTTCTTATCGAAGATGACCGCGAAGACCCTACCGATTGCAATAGCGTTGGTGACATAAGGAAGGAAGAAGACGGTCTGAAGGAATTTCTTGAAGAAGGGCAGAGCATTCAAACCGACACTGATCAATAAGGCAATCAAGGTCGCAAGCGGAACCGTGACTAAGACAATAATGAAGGTGTTTGGAATAGCATAGCGGGAGAAATTGACTTCCTGTCCGCCGTTTTCGAGTTTCCTTCCGAAGATAGCACCGAAGTTCTCCCAAGTGAATCCTTTGTTCGTGCCATCAATCTGGTTGTAGTCTTTCCTAAAGGAAATGGCAATCGTATTAATCAAAGGATAGAGAAGGAAGATGACAAGCAAGACGATAACCGGAGCAAGATAGAGCCAGCCTTTCCAGTTGTTCTGGCTGGCAACATCTTCGATTCCGGTCACCTTATACGGCTTCTGGTTTTTCTTTTTTGGCTTGACTAAGCGGATAACGGTATTGTTTCCTTCCTGATAGCCTTCCGAATAATCCGGACGGGCATCGAAGAAATCGTTATGCGCAGTCAGGCTCTTTTCCTGGCGGAGCGTATCAGGCATTTTCGCTCTCCCATTCCCTAGGAATCCGTTCCTCGGTTGTCTTATCAAAGATGAAACACTTGTTCGGTTTCACCTTGAAGAAGCAATCCTGATTGACTTTGGCTTCGCTTGGAACAATAGCTTTGAAGGTTTCCTTCGTACAGCTTGGATTCTTAGCCACAACGAATAAGTCACGTCCTAAGACCTGCCTCATCTCCATCTTAGCGGAGAAGCCAAGTCCTTCTTTGTTTTCTAAGGAAATCCTTCCTTCCGGACGGATAGCAATCGTGACATCCTGATCCTTGACTTCGTTCTTGAAGGAAAGAATCTTTTCGTCTCCGATATAAACGCCGTGGTCATGGACCTTGCCAGAAAAGACGTTGATCGGCGGATTTCCTAAGAACTGAGCAACAAACAGGTTGACTGGAGAATTATAGACATCCTGCGGAGCACCGATCTGCTGTTCTTCGCCGTTTTTCCTGACAACGATCCTATCGCAGATGGACCTTGCCTCTTCCTGGTCATGGGTAACGAAGACCATGGTGATTCCGGTTTCGCGCTGGATACGCTTGATTTCCTCACGGGTCTGGAGACGTAAACGGGCATCCAAGTTGGAGAGCGGCTCATCGAGAAGAAGCCTCTTCGGTTTCTTGACCAGAGCACGGGCAATGGCAACACGCTGCTGCTGACCGCCGGAGAGCTGACTCGGCTTACGGTCTAAGTATTCGTCGACCTGGACAAGCTTTGCCGTCTCATAGACAATCTCTGCACGTTCGGATTTCGTAAGAGAACGATGGGTGATTGCTGTCTTCCTTTCGGTCTTGACATCATTCAAGCCAAGAGAAGAGGTCAGGAATTCGACTCCTTCCTTGCTTTGTTCTTCCGTGGTATGGACAAGAATGAGGAAGATATAAAGCTGTTCATCCTGATAGTAAAGCTTCAGATCCGAGAAACGGAACCCTTTCTGGCGAAGGGACTTCTTAATCGAAGAAGTGAATTTCTGGTCATTGACAGAGGTGATTGAGAAACTAGTGCTAGCAAAAGCAACGGCCGAGGAAATCTTGTCTTCCCTTTCCTTGCGCTTAGAAGAAAGCCTATTGGTAATACGGGCGATGAGCTCGTATCCGCTCTTGGCTTTCCTGATGGAGACAGCCTCGACATGTCCGTAGTCTTTTCCGATATTGCGGATTGCCTTGATTGTGTCATCCCTCTTATCGGTAGTGAAATCACGGGGAAGCTTGCCTAAGAAGTTCAAAGAAATCTTCTCAAGTTCAAGCCTCTGGGTAACCTTGGCGCGGATTTTGGTATCATACAGGGCTTCGCTAGACTGGACTTCTTTCTCATCCGTCTTTGTCCTAGGAATGACTTCGCAGACATGGGATGTGAAGAGCTCTTTCAGCTCACGTGCGACATTCTTCAGATGGAAGTTCAGAACGAGTTCTTTACCTTCATAATCCGAAGAAACATTCTTGTCTTTCCTCTTTGAAACATCGTTTCCATCCAGATTCCTTTCCAGGACGAAATTCTTCTTGGTGAAGCCGATACGTTTGGCAAGAGAGAAGAAAGACTCCCGGATACCTTCGACATGGTCTTTCTTTGTCCTCTTATAGGAATAAGACAAATCAAAATCGAAGAAGGTAACAAGCGGAACCTCGACCTTCAGATTCGTAAGCGGGAATTCGATATTTTTGAAGATGGTCCTATGCGGATAAAGAGCATAGTTCTGGAAAACCAAACCGATACCGCGCTTTTCCGGAGACAAGTTCGTGACTTCCTGGTCACCGAACCAGACTTCACCGGAAGTCGGCTTCTGCAATCCGGAAATCCTGTATAAGGTCGTAGACTTACCACAGCCGGAAGGACCAAGGAGTCCTACAAGCTTTCCATCCGGAACAACGAAATCGAGGTTATTCACGGCAATCGTATCGTGAATGTTCTTTTTCGCATTTCCGGCAAAGATTTTCGTCAGATTCTTGAGTTTGATTTCCATAATCTATCTCCTATTTCGTTCCGTCATCGCTTGACCTGTCGTCCAGTTTCAGTCTTTCCTTCTCCTTTCGCTGCTTCCAATTCTTGAAGGCAGTGATACCGGATTTGATGAAGAATCCGATAGCGAAGATAGAAAGGATAGAAAGAACAACAATGAAGTTATCGACAGGGTTATAAACCGTCATCGTATTATTGAACTGGTTTCCACGAAGTATGATGAAGAAGATATCGAAGAGGAAGACGCCGAGAGAAGCAGAGATGAGGATGGAGCGAAGGAGGAAGCGTTTGTTATTGACGCGTCGGAATTCATCATTGCGGAACTTTTTCTTCTCATAGAAGAAGAGTCCTGTAGCAAGTCCGCCGAAGACGACAAGATAGAGAACAATAGACAGGATCGTAATCCTAGTGAAGTTATGTTCCTTGATGTCGTTCCTCTCATGTTTCAGAGGATTGCCGGAATAGAAGGTAAGACGTCCGATACGGGCCTTGTACTCGGTAGATGTAATATCCTTTTCCGAAGAAGTATAGCGGAGTTTCCTCGAGAAGCCGATGTGAGCCAAAGAGAAGTACTCGATTTCCCCCTCTGGAAGATCCTTGAACAGGATGCAGTATTTCTGCTTTCCGTTCTTAAGAAGCATCGTAGAGCCAAGCGAACCTTCCCTTGCGCTCCGTTCCACAGTCTCGCCGTTCTTTAACGTAATCTGGAACACCGCGTCTTTCAATGAAGGAATGGTATCGTAGAAGTAGACTTCTCCACTCTCAATCTTTGATTTCCATTTCTTATAAGCAGAGGCTTTCAGCTCTCCGTACCGGCTTTCCCTGTCGTTCGTAATTGTCAGGGAAAATGCGGCATATTTTCCAAATGTGGAGATTTCCTCGATGGAACCATAAAGGTTTTCGCTCAATTCCACATTGTTTTTAGCAGCGCCTTCAATCGTAGTTTTCTGTCCATCGTAGTAGTATTTCTTGTCCAGGACAGGAACAAAGCCTTTGCTTTGACGTTCCGCAAGATAAATATTGAAGTATTTCAAAGTCGAGCGATTGATCGTCTCCCCTTCTTTCTTAGGAAGATCAATATCAATCCTCAAGGTGCGGGCACCGATATTGTATCCAATACCATCGTAAGGGTTGTTTTCAGAAACTTTGCGGCAGCTCGTTTCACGCCTTTCCGTACTCTTTCCGTCTTCTAAGACAACCTGGTACTGGACAACCAAAGGAAGATACCTATCGCCTTCGCCATAGTATCCGAAAATGAAATCCAGAGAGGACGTGTTGGTTTCGAACTCAACATGGTAAGACTGAGAAGAAGCAGTCGAACTCGAAATCGTCCTGTAGGATACCAGTGTCGAATCGATAGTATCTGCTCTTTCCCTCCCTGCATTCGAGTGGAGGTTTTCCGTCACTGTATTCAGGAGAGGTCCTTTCACAGAACTTTTTGTCCGGTTAGGAACAGTAAACGACACTAACGAAAAAGCCAATGGCAGAACCAATGTGGATAGTAAAACGTCTTTTGCTTTCATCGAATGTATCTCCTAACTTGATTTTTATTGAAAGAAGGTCTCATCTCTAGTTAATTATAGCCCAAAATATCGCCTGTCTCAACGCTAAAAACGATTTATTCATCGAGTCTATCCGGTGCAACAAACGAAGCAGAAACTTTCTTTCCGGAGGAATGAGCCCTGGTAGCTTCCGCAAGCGAATAGTAAATTGGTTCAATAGAATCATCGATTTCGTAAAGTCCGAGCCTGTATTCGCCGAAATCCTGTCGGTTCTTTGTGAAGGCAAGCCTGGAGATGTCGATGATCAAAGGAAGGCCAAAGGTAAGAAAGGAAAGAGAGATGATTGCAAACCTGCGGATAAATCCATAGGCAAGATATCTCCCCGTCCGGACATGAAGAAGCGAATGTTCTGTCAGTCCGATTTTGTAAATCAGCCTGCCGATTGTCTTTCTGCTCCGCTTCCTGATAAGACAAGGAAGCCTGTAAGTCAGAAACGAAGCAAGGACCACTGCGATAGGAAGCTCAAGTGCAATCCTGTAGATGCTCTCTGAGTGAATGTCCTTCTGGTACTGAGGAAAATAGTTGTAAAGGATTTTATTGGCTTCGACATCGAAATAGTCTTCATAGACTTTGTTATAGTCCGCCCATTTGGCCTGGCATTCCTTGTTTTCGGAAATCTGATTGTCCGATAGAACAAACCTTGGAATATCGTTGAAATTGGCTTTTAGAAGATAGGAGTCAAATCCCGTCTTAATTTCATTGTATTCATTCTCAGAGAGCTTTTCCTTGCAATAGGAGAAAAACGTGTAGAGTCCTTCCTGATAGGACTTCTTTTTCCCAAATTCCGTGACATCGGAATTGTCTTTATAATAAGAGACAAGATCAATGTCCTTCCCGTTTCTGGTCCTATAAACACCGCTATCCGTCTTATGAAGATGGATTCTTTCTTCCCTGTTTTTATAGCTCGGAGTAGTCTGGACAATCGAACGGGCAGTAAAGAAAAAGAGGACGCCTAAAGCAACACAGATAAATAAATCAATGATTCTAGCCATGACCCGCTTAGTCCTATCTGCGCGGTGGTATTTGATGTTGACCTTCGGAGTCTCTTGTTGAATCGGTTTTGGATTCCTGTTATCCATTTTATTGCTTGCTCCTTGGTAATTGTTCATAGTCGGCACTGGATATCAGCACGGATGAGGACAGCCAATCGGAGAAGGAACGGTTGAGGGAATTAATCAGAAGGAAAACCAGAGAGACGAGATCTAAGGCAAGTCCAGAGAGACTGACAGATAAAGTAGGGAAAGAGAAAAGCTGGGTGAAAGGAATATAGAAGCAAGGAAGGAAAATCAGATAAGGCAGCGTAAAGAGCCTATTGAGGATAAAGCTGTAGCATCGTTTTCCGCGTGAAAGAGTTCGGAATCCATTCACATTGATTCGGTCGGTCTTCCTCGCCATCCTGCCAAGTGTCTTTCCCCGCTTATGGATCATGGGAACAAGGAGGAAGCAGATAACAGAAGAAAGAAGAAAAGAAAGAATCGAGCAGATTACGACTGAATAATTGAAATTCTTCTGGCCCTGTTTCCTTTTTCCGTCTGCACTTTGGAAAGCAGTGAAAAAGGGGCCTTGGTTTTCTTCGCTTTCCCTATCCTTCAGCCTGTTTCCGTACCTCCTGGCAAAAAAGCTGTTCTTGAAGTAGGTGAGATCCGTCTTGCCTTTCTCGGTCAGTTCGTCCTTTTCGTCTAAGAGCGGAAGGAATTCCTCTCGGTATTTCTCTTTCCTTTTCCTTTTATCCCCATCTGGTTCGAAGAACACGTTCGAACTGGTGTGATTATAGATATCCTGCAAGCCTTCCATCGTTATCTTCTTGATACCAATATAGTAGTTCTTGAAATAATCGTTGCTTCCGTCACTCAGTTGCCCTTTCAGGAAAAGAAGCGAAGAGTATTCCCTAATCAAAGAAGTATCATCGTTCTCCATCTCATCCGTCTTCGAAAGAAGGCCAGAGGAAAAAAGAAGATTCCTCTTCTCATCCTGTCCTTCTTTTTCAATCCGCTGTGCTTCCTTGACTGCTGGAACCATCTTGCTGATTGGATAACAGCAGAGAGAGAAAAGAGAAAGTCCTACAATAAAGGCAATAAAGAAATCGGCAAGAAAAACAAGAATACGGCGGCATTTTCCAAGCGGTGAAAGATCAATATAGTTTGTAGTTTTTTCCATTTAAAGTTTCGAGAGATAGACTCCAATCTCACTATAATCATCAACCCAGATCACAATCAAATCAAAAGTAAAGAAATAGCTCGTCAGGTTCCGGTAAACCGAGGTAGAATACCCGTTTTCCTTCTTCAGGAAAATGAAATTGAATTTCAGGTAGTTCCGTGCAAGTTCCAGAATTCGTTTCCTGTCGGGATCCGTAAGAGAAATACCGATAAACAGACAGGCATTGAATTTAAAATCATGAAGTTGCTTCGCGATATTCCAGGAATAAGGATTATTGTACAGATAATAGTAATCCGATTCCGTGAAGACAAGAGAATCCGTGTACCGCTTTTCTTTGCTTTTCCCGTACGGAAGCAATCCATGCACGTGATAAATATCGACCTTGGCTTCTTTATCCACAAACGAGTTCTCATCGTAGACAACCGTATAGCGAACATCCTTTTTCTTCAGCAGATATTCGAGATTCGTGTCATAGTTATAGGTAATAACACTCGTCTGCCGGTGCTTGGAAAGATATTCGTAGCAATGATAAAGAGTCGATTCCTCATTATCAAAAGTGAATTCATTGTCATAAGAATAGAGTTCATTATCAAGACAACGATAAAAGTCAAATCCGGAAGTCTTCCTGATCCTAGGAGAAGTAAAGAGTTCTTCGCCTACATAATGATGAATCTGGTCCGCGAACCGGGAATCCCCTTGATAGAAATCCGTATTCAAGGATTCCATGAGCGAATTCCAGCTTTTTCCACCATAGTCTTCATTGATTCCGGCGCCGATAACAAGATCCACATGCAGTTTGCAGGTATAAAGCTTCCTAAGCCAGAGAATGAACGTTTCAGCAGAATCGTTCTTACCATGGAAATTATTATCCGAATCAAGGTGATAAAGAATATCATCCGTAATCGATTCTTTTTTCTGACGGAAGCGAAGGGAAACCTTCTCTCCCTCCCTATAACCCGTTGCAAAGAACTCACGGCCATCGAAATAGATGTTCCTGGAAGCCTCTGGTTCATAAAACTCGCCTTCCCGCACAGAAGGAACTTTTACAATATTCCTATTGCCCATGACATCTAGTTTCCTGTAGTTGAAGCGTGCCCTGGTATCGTAGATATGAATCACGTATTTATGAACATGATCCTTCTTCGAATAGACAATCGCTTTAAAATTGCAGGTCGGGTCAAAGGAAAAACCAAAGGATCGAAGAATCACATGATCAAAAGGGACATTCTTAAAATAAAACCTGAACAGAGAAAGAAGAAGTCCCTTTTTTCGATAGATATAATAATCCCGTTCCTGTTTTTCCATAAAATACCTGTCTGATTAATATACCATAATCTAGCGTTTTTTTGAGTAAAAGCACCTTTTTTAATAAAAAAGAGACTATGGTTTCCCATAGTCTCTATTGAATCGTTAGAGAGAAAACGAACTAGTCGATGATCTCAGTGACGGTGCCGGCACCAACGGTGTGGCCGCCTTCACGGATAGAGAACTTCGTGTTGTTTTCGATAGCGATCGGGTGGATAAGCTCGACGGTTAACTCAACGTTATCGCCAGGCCTGACCATCTGGACATCAGCAGGAAGAGTGACGGTTCCAGTGACATCGGTGGTACGGAAGTAGAACTGAGGACGATAGTTGTTGGTGAAAGCAGTATGACGTCCGCCTTCTTCTTTCTTTAAGACGTAAACCTTGCCTTTGAACTTCTTGTGCGGAGTGACAGAGCCCGGTTTGCAGATAACCTGACCACGGACAATCTGATCACGATCGACACCACGGAGTAAAGCACCGATGTTGTCGCCGGCTTCAGCGAAGTCAAGGATCTTGCGGAACCTCTCAAGAGAGGTAACAACGCATTTACGGGTATCTAAGATACCGACGATTTCGACTTCATCGTTCGGATGTAACCTACCACGTTCGACACGGCCAGTAGCAACAGTACCACGGCCAGTGATGGTCCTGACATCCTCAACAGCCCTTAAGAACGGTTTTTCGTTATCACGGACCGGAAGCGGGATGTACTTGTCGCAGGCATTCCTTAATTCCCTGATGGACTCTTCAGCTTTGACATCGCCATTTAAGGCCTGTAAAGCAGATCCACGGATGACCGGAAGTTCTTCTCCCGGATATCCATACTTGGAAAGAAGATCACGGACATCCATTTCGACTAAGTCGATTAATTCCGGATCATCAACCTGATCGCACTTGTTAAGGAAGACAACGATGTAAGGAACACCGACCTGACGGGCAAGTAAAACGTGCTCGCGGGTCTGCGGCCTGACACCATCGGTAGCAGCGACGACAAGGATAGCACCATCCATCTGAGCAGCACCAGTGATCCTGTTCTTGATGTAGTCGGCGTGGCCAGGGCAGTCAACGTGGGTGTAGTGACGGGATTCAGTATCGTATTCGACGTGAGCAGCATTGATGGTGACACCACGGGCTTTCTCTTCCGGAGCAGCATCAATCTGATCATAGTTCAGAGCTTTGGATAAGCCCTTCTTTGCAAGAACGTGGGTGATAGCGGCGGTTAAAGTGGTCTTGCCGTGGTCGACGTGGCCGATCGTGCCGATGTTAACGTTCGGACGGGAACGGTCGAACTTCTGTTTAGCTTCAGCCATTATAAATTTCCTCCAAATAGATTCTTAATGACTATACACTTTTTCTACTATATTTTCAAGAATGCAGAGTGCAATTAACTGCGTTTCTTGATGATTTCGTCCTGGACAGAACGAGGGACCTGCTGATAGTGATCAAAGGTCATTGTATAGATACCACGGCCCTGAGTCCTGGAACGAAGGTCGGAGATGTAGCCGAACCTGTTGGCTAACGGAATGAAGGCAGTGATAACCTGGGCATTGGCCTTCTGGACCATGCCATCGACCTGACCACGACGAGAGGCAACATCGCCCATGACGGTACCGACATAGTCAAGCGGAGTAGTGATATCTGCTTTGACAATCGGTTCAAGGATGACCGGAGAGCACTTCTGTGCTGCAACACGGAGAGCCTGAGCAGAAGCAAGCTTATAAGCAGCTTCGCTGGAGTCGACATCATGGTAAGAACCATCGAACAGCGTTGCCTTGACATCAATGACAGGATAGCCAGCGACCATACCTTTTTCGAAGGCTTCCTTCAAACCATCGAGAGACGGTTTGATGAATTCCTTAGGAATGGCACCACCGGTGATAGCTTCATCGATTTCAATACCCTTTCCAGGGTTCGGTTCCATCTTGAAGACAACATGACCATACTGACCATGACCGCCAGACTGCTTGATGTACTTACCTTCGCAGTTGGCTTCCTGGGTGATGGTCTCACGATAAGCGACCTGAGGTGCACCGACGCGGGTTTCGATTCCGAAGTCGTTCTTCAGACGGGTAACGTTGACATCGAGCTGAAGTTCGCCGACGCCAGCGATGATACCCTGTCCGGTTTCGCTATCGGTATAGTAATGGAAGGTCGGATCTTCTTCAGTGAACTTAATCAGAGTAGCGGACCTCTTATCCTGATCAGCACGTTTGACAGGCTCGATAGCCTCGGAGATAACCGGTTCAGCGAACTGGATGGCTTCGAGAGAGACCTGCGGATCGTTCTCGCCGACAAGAGTATCACCAGTACGGGTGTTAGCGAAGCCGACAGCGGCTGCGATTTCACCGGCACGGGCTTCGGTGATGTTCTCGTGAGAATCAGCGTTGACTAATTCAAGACGGGAGACACGTTCCTTGGTTCCCTTGCGAACATTGTAGACATAAGAACCGGATTTGACAGTTCCAGAGTAAACACGGAAGAAGCAAAGGGTTCCAAACTGGTCAGTCGTAAGCTTGAAGGCAAGAGCAACGAACGGTCCGTTCGGATCGGGGTTGAACTTGACTTCTTCGCCGTTCTTGCCGGTAGCAACCGGGGCAGGAACATCGAGCGGGGACGGGAGATAATCCCGGACTGCATCGAGAACGTACTGAACGCCCTTGTTCTTATAAGCAGAGCCAGGCCTGCAGGGGAAGATTTCACGGGCAATCGTTTCCTTGCGGATAGCGGCCTTGATTTCTTCAACAGATGGCTCTTCTTCCCTGAGGACTTTTTCCCTGATAGCATCATCGAAGTTGGCGAGCTGCTCAATCATGGTCTGATGATAAAGCTTGGCTTTTTCGACATCTTCAGCATATTCAGCAGGAACTTCCTCGAGCGGAACAATCTTCGGCTGCCTGGATTCAGACTTCTTAGCATCAAGATCCCATAACCAGGCTTTCCTTTCGACCAAGTCGATTAAGCCGAGTAAACGGGTTTCGAGTCCAACCGGATAAGCGATGGCGACACCATTTGCACCAACACGTTCCTTGACAGAGGCAACAGACCTTTCATAGTCTGCACCAGTGGCATCGAGCTTATTGACGAAAACAATACGCGGAACATCATACTTATCAGCCTGACGCCAGACGGTTTCCGTCTGCGGTTCAACACCGTTCTTTCCATCGAGGACGCAGACAGCGCCATCGAGAACACGGAGAGAACGTTCGACTTCAGCGGTAAAGTCGACATGGCCAGGAGTATCAATTAAGTTGATACGATAGCCTTTCCAGATACAGGTCGTAGCAGCAGAGTAAATCGTGATACCACGTTTCTGTTCCTGTTCATTGAAGTCCATGGCGGAAGCACCATCATGGGTTTCGCCGATTTTATGGGTTTTTCCTGTGAAGAAGAGAATACGTTCACTCGTCGTAGTCTTACCAGCATCAATATGGGCCCTGATGCCGATGTTACGGACATGGTCGAGGGCGACCGATTCGTATACGGATACCCTCGCCTGATCGTTATCCATTGCCATTGTGGATGATTTTCCTTTTCTACTGGGCTAGCCCGAACGGGTTACCAGCGATAGTGGGCATAAGCCTTGTTGGCTTCAGCCGTCTTATGCCTATCTTCTTTACGTTTGACTGCACCACCAGTGCCATTTGCAGCATCGATGATTTCAGCGGCTAATTTGTCAGTCCTGGTCTTTTCAGAACGAAGACGGGCAAAAGTAACTAACCAGCGGAGGCCTAAGGTAACACGACGCTCCGGAGAGACTTCGACCGGAACCTGGTAGTTAGAGGCACCGACACGGCGGGCTTTGAGCTCGACTTCAGGCCTGATGTTGCCTAAAGCGATCTCGAAGACATCCCTAGCCGGTTTGCCGGTCTTGGCTTCGACTTTCTTGAAAGCGCCGTAGAGGATATCCTGGGCAACGCCTTTCTTTCCATCGACCCTGATACGATTGATCAGACGAGTAACTAACTTGCTCTGGTAAATCGGATCCGGTAAGACATCACGTTTTTCAACAGAACCGTTTTTTCTTGGCATGATTGCTTATCTCCTTACTTCTACTTCTTCTCAATGCTTCCGTCTTTCTTAGTACCGTATAAGGAACGTCCCTGTTTACGGTTCTCGACGCCGAAGCATTCCCTAGCGCCACGAACGATATGATAACGGACACCAGGTAAATCGCGGACACGGCCGCCACGGATCAGAACGACTTTGTGTTCCTGAAGGTTATGTCCTTCGCCGCCGATGTAGGCAGTGACTTCATAGCCATTGGATAAACGGACACGGGCGTACTTACGAGAAGCAGAGTTCGGCTTCTTCGGAGTCCTCGTTCCGACACGGGTGCAAACACCCTTCTTCTGCGGAGACGGAATATCACGCTCCGTTTTGTTGAGAGAGTCCCAACGTTTTCCAAGAGCCGGAGCCTTCGATTTGTAAACAGGCTGCTTGCGCTCTTGACGAACCAACTGATTAATAGTAGGCATTCTTTTCCTCCCGGAATTTAATAAAATCTTCCTATTATCTTGTCCTCATACCCGGGCGTTTCCAGCTCTCCCCATAAAAAGAGCGGGCTAAGGCCCGAATAAGCTAACGTGGAAAATTATAGTAGATAGTTCTCGGCTTGTCAAAACATTTCGAAAGAATTTTAAACGCCCGGATGCGATACAATAGAAATGAGCCACTTCTCCGGGCGTTTTCTGTGAGTAAAAAAGAAAATCGGCTGCCATGGCAGCCGATTGATGTTTATTTCTTTTTTCCAGAGGAGGAGACGAGAATCAATAAGACACGGAGGAAGAGCCAGATGAAGTCAACATAGAGCTGATATGCGCAGTAGATGGACCTATTCTTAACCGAGGAGAAGGCTTTGCTTTCCGCTACTTTCTTCACATTGGACCTATCGATTGCAATCACGATCAACCTCAGGAGAAGCCTTCCGATTTCAATCCCCCAGTAAAGCGCGTTGACCTGAAGGAAAACATTAAGAAGGGAAAGAACCATGAGAGAGACAGCCAATGAGCTGACGATTACAAGAAGCATCGGGATTTTCTTTGACACATGGTCGGCGATAAGTCCGAAGGCTAAGAACCTAGCAGCAGTAATAAGGAAAGAAAGGGAAAGAAGCCAGATATAAGTATAAGGAGAATCGCTCCTTACCCTCACATCCCTAAAGACAAAGGAGAGAAGGACACCCATCGCAGCTGCATAGGTAACATAACCACCTATCCTTAAGCCGGATTTATCAGAGAATGTCTTTACGCCAACAATGATCCTTGCAGGAAGCATGACAACAGCCGAACCAATCCTAGCAATTATCGCAAGAAAAGAAAAGAAGTCTGGACTCCTCCGTCCTGAAACAAGCAAATAAACAAACAAATCAGATAGTCCAATGGCAAGAACACCCGTTATACCGATTCCTAGGGATAGCCATTTCAGAACTTTCCCCATTGAGAAAGCAATCGTTTTCTTTACGGTCTTTTCGCCAGTGGCGGATTCAAACACGACGCCCGTATTATTCGAATTTTGAGGAGCAATCATTTTTACTCTCCTTTCCGAGGAAAACCTCTTGCATTGAATATTATTGAAAAAGCAAAGGATTTTCAAGACATGGGCCAAAAAATATTATCTATTTTTCAAACAGATAGTCCTCTTTTAGAAGGCGGAGAAAAGATAGAGCAATGGGATTCCTGTTTTTGTTCTTGGATTTATTTTTGTATTGTGAGATATTTAGGAAACTTTTATAATATTTTCAAATTGAAAAGAGGTTCAATCCATGAAAAAGAAGATTAGTTTAATAAGGTTATCTAGGTTAGGCTTGCTCCTGTCTGGATGCAAGACAAGCACCGATAGTGCAAGTGCTGCTCCTAGTGTCACTCCGAGTGTTGCCCCTAGTGAGACCCCGAGCAGTTCAAAGCCTTCTGTCAGTGAAACAACAAGCACCGAGCCGGCAGAAGTCCGTCCCGATTATTATTTAACGGGAAACATCGATCTTGGCAGCGACAAACAAAAGAAATTCGCCTATGACCAGGCGACGGATACTTATTCTTTGGAGGGGATTTCCTTAAAGAGAGGAGATTCTTTTGCCATCGATTGCACGAAAGAAGATAAGAACATCGGATTCGATAGTTTATCCTCTGCTGCCGGCTTTGAAAAAGGAAACGGGAACTTCATCAATGTTCTGAACGAAGGAATCTATACTCTTTCCATTAAAAGCGGGGGTCTGGAGAGGAACAAGACCGACTCGAACTATAAAGAAGTCAAGCTTGTCTATTCCGATGGCAAGGAAAGCCTTGCTTTCGGAAAGCAGAGTGATTTTACCTTTGCCTTGAAGAACGTTGCTCTCCGTTATCAGCAGAAGTTCTCTATCCTTCTTGATGGCGATACTCTTGATTACGATGACCTTGCGGTCAACGATACCTACTATTCCGCTTTCCGGGCGGCTGACCATAGCATTGAATCCGTGAAAAAAGGATTTTTTGATCTCACCATTGACTTTTCCAAGGAAAAACCGGTAGTCATCACTTCCGATGATAGGAAAGAACCGAATTCCATTCCTAAAAACGTAAGCGAATACGAAGAGCTCACCGATAGACTCGGCAAGGCCTTTGCACAGAAGGGAACAAGTTACACCGCTTATTCCGAAGAGAAAGACATTGCCAGCGGAAAGGTAACTGCCTATGATGCCACGGAAACCCTTGATACCAACCAGCATTATCTGAAGAAGGAAGCCTACACCTTTGATGTCGATCAGACAAAAGAAGGAGCAGTATCGAAGGACAAGGCTAAACAGAACGCAGCCATTACTCAGGAAGAAGCCATCGATACGGGAAGCAACTTCTATGTCATTTCCGATAAAGATGGAAAAGGAAGCGTAAACAAGACGAATAGCGCAATCATCCGTGATGATGTTCCGGAAACCGATCCGGACGCCGATATTGAGGAAAAGTTCAAACGGAAATACATTACTTCCGCAGAAGCAAAAGCCAATGTAGTTGATTTCACCGGGGAAGCAAACCATGTCAGCTCAATCTTCGACTATAGGCTCAGTTCTTCCCATATCACAGGCAGTTCTGCTTTCTCCGAAAAAGAAATCCGGAACAATCTGAAAATCGAAGGCAGTTATGACAGCGATTTAGGCGATGTCATCAATCTAAAGTTCTCCAACAATGAATTCAATAACGGATATACGCAGACCTATGTCAGGAACACTCTGGATATCACAATCGATGAAGAGGGCAATCCGACAAAGGGAACCTACACCTGCAAGAAGTACGAAGGAAGAGATATCATCAGCACCGACAAAAAGCCAAATCCGGAAAAGAACCTCGATGACTATCTGACTAAAGAGACGACCTATACCTTTACGAGGGCCTTCGGCAGCCGTCAGAATGTCACCGACTTCAAGCTGGATCCCACCAAATATCTCATTTCTTCCTTAGACCCGACACCGGATTTGACAATCTCCTGCAACATTTCAGATTTCGGTGTAGACGAATGTGGATTCATTGTTGACCCTGTTTCTGCCTGTGACTTGTCCAATTTCTTTGTCCGTTCCTTCGATTCCGACTACTTCAAACGCAACGTCGGAGACGGAAATATTTCCGGAAAAGGAAAGATAGGCAAAACAACCGTCACGATTGCAAACTCCTACAACCTCATTGAGAAAGTCGTTGATGTCACTCTTGACTATGAACCCTACAAATATGCAAGCCAGCTTGGCGAATTCTATATCATCGATGGTTCCAAGAAAACCGCAGCTTCCAGCTCTACCTTCTACACTGGCGTAACCTATGACTTAGAAATCCAGCCTAGCCAGGGCTATGATCCAAGAATGGACATCGTCAGCAGCAGTGATGCTGTTACTATTACGGACCTCAGCAGCGATGAAGAAAGGAAGAATAATGGAAAGGCAGCCTTCAAGCTGACTGTCAATCGTCTTCCGAAGGACGGAGAATCCGTAAAGCTTACTGCCACATCCAAAGCTGACCCGAGCTTCAAGAAGGAAGTCTCCCTCACCATCAGGGAACCTTGGACAAGGAAGGCAGCTGCCGGGCAGTATTCATTAACGAGTTCCTATGTTTCTAATTATGCCTATGACATTGTTCTAAACGATAACGGAACCGGAAGCTTCACTTACAAAGACGTACAGTACAGTTTCACCTTCGATGTCTCCGCAGAGGGAAAAGTTGCGCTGAAGACAAGTGACAATGTCACCGAATTCAGCGGAACACTCTCCAAGAAGGCAATCAACAACAAGTATAGTGGCGAAAGCTACACTTTGAACGCATTCAAGGCAGACAGCATCAAAGTTTCCGGCAACACAAGCTCCATTGCTTCCTATTCTTCTTATTATCAGACCAGTCCACTATTCAACACCTCCTATAAGATTACGGATGAGACCGGAAAGACCTATACTTATTCGAAGTTTGAGCTAGAGACTGGATACTGCTACTCTGGAACGATTTACTTCACCGATGGAACAACTACAAGTAAGTTCAAGTTCAAAGGCTGTGATCCTTCTAGCAGCAGTTACTATAGCAGCAGTGTATCTGCAACAAGGTACTATTCCGATGCAAGTAGCAGCTCCTACACAACCTATTCTGGATCTGTCTCCTGCTCTGGCACAACCTACACAATCACCTTCGGAAGCAAAGTCTTCACCTTCGCTCTTTAAAAACAAGCAAAAAAAGCCTCTGACCGCGGTCAGAGGCTTTTAAAATGCAACCTGTTTTTTGAATCAGTCTGCGTCTTCCAGGCTTGCTAAATAGTTATCCATCAAGGTAGAAGAAGTGGTCCCGATGTTGACAAAGTCATACTTATAGTAGTCATAGAAATAGGCGTTCTGAAGAGTAAAAAGTCCGCCGATACTGAAGGAAGCACTATCTTCCTTCGCGTTCAGGGCAAACCTAAGACCAACCGGAGTAGCACTGAGAAGCTGGATAATGTCGGAGAAAAGAAGGTTGGTAATCGAAGCGGCTTTGTCGGATTTTGAAGCATACTGATTGCCTTTATCGGTCGTATCATTCGTAACCGCATCAAAGCAATAGAACTCATCTTTTAGTACATTCAGATAATAGGTCGGGCTTGTCTGATACTGGTACCAATGAGCATAAGGATTTCCAGAGGAATCCATCTGCCGCTTTCCTAAAACGACTTTCCCGTTTTCGATAGTGAACGCATAAGAGCCATCTAGCAGGTTCTTTTTTCCCTGGATATCCACAAACCCATGACTGACAAGTGGATCATCCTGATAGCTTTCCTTGGTTTCTTCTATATAATCGTCTTCATAATAATTGAAGATATATTTGTCGGTATAGTATCGGTATCCGATGTGAATGGTTTTGTTCTCTGTCTTGTCGACATAGTTTCCGAAATCGTTCCTGTAGTTATACCCTTGGCAGATCTGATAAAGACGGTTCCTATCTGGATAGACTTCTGGATAGGAAGGAACATTTCCAGTTAGATAGTCGGAGATTGCCTGGCTATAGTTTTCTTGGTTCTTCACTGAAAATTTCATTTCAATGGAAGACGATTCGCTGTCAGAGAATACGAAAGTTGCCGTGAAAGAAGAGTCATCGTGAACAAGGAACTTGAGTTCCTTGTTTTTTGCCTGAAGCTCTGAGACACTGTCTTTATCTTTGTAGAACTGGACTGCCCTTTGGAAATAAGCATCGATTAAGGCTGTTCCTGCCGTTGTGGTGCTATCGAATTCATAAGTATTGTCTTGACTGATTACAGTCGGATAATAAGAAGAAGCAGTAAGTCCCGTAAAGGATCCCGATAAGGTAATGGTCTGGTCACGAAGATAGAGAGGATCCTTGATCTTTCCGCTTTCAAAGCTATAAGAAAACAGTTTTCCTTTCCCATCCTTAGCCATTCCATAAGGCTGAACAAGTTCTAAGGCAGAGGAGACATAGTCAAACTCGTTTTGATAGACATCCAGTGAGAAGGAAAGAGGATTCTTAAACCTAGTTCCAGAGGAAGACACGGAAAGAGCATAGCCTTTCTTTGTCCTACGCTGGACAAGAGAAGAGAGAGCATAGCTTTCGGTCACCTTGATTTCAAAAGACGCGGTTACTCCTTCATAGGAAGCTCTAATAGTAGTTGTTCCAAGCGATAGGCCTTTGACCATTCCTTTGGAGGAAACCTCTGCAATGGTCTTATCCTTTGATGTCCATTGTGGCTGGACGCTCTTTCCTCCATAGGAAGCACTTAAGGTTACATATTCACGGATTCCGACATGATCTGTTCCGCTGATTTTCAGTTCTTTGACTGCTTGAAAGGATTCTGGCTCTGTAACCTGTTTTGAATCAGATGCGGGGACAGAACTATCAGCGGATGGTTTTCCGCAGGCAGAAAGAAACGTACAGGCAAGAAGAAAGAAAATGGTTTTTCCAGTATGCTTCATTATGCAGAAGTCGTCCTAGAATCGGTCTCGTAATCTTCGACAGTCTTGCCAAAAAGCCTAGTTCCGTTCGTGAATTTGTCTCCGACAGTCGTATCGGCATTGACAAAGGAAGCAGCTTCGAAATAAAGCTTGACGGTTCCTTCCGTAGCATAGGTGGTACGGAAGGCTACTGATCCGATGCTTTTCACAGATTTTGGAAGATAGACATAGAGAAGGGAACTGCATCCGAAGAAAGCTTCCTCTCCGATACTAGAAACCTTCGATGTCAGCTTAATACGAGGCAAAGCTTCGCAGGACTTGAAAGCAATTTTATCGATTGTTTCCAGTGTCTCCGGAAGATTGACTTCAGTAAGAGAAGTGCACTCAAGGAAAGCAGCATCCGGAATTTCCTTGATAGAAGTCTTCGACAAGTCAATTGCCTTCAAAGACTGCATTCCCGTAAAGGCGTGAGAACCAAGAGAGGAGATGGTAGCAGGAAGAGAAAGAGTCGAAAGGGCACGGTCGTATGCAAAGAGAGACTCCGGTATTTCCGTTACGCCTTCCGGAATATTCACCGAAGTAAGACTGGTGCAGTTGCTAAAGGCGCTCTTACCGATTTTCTTGACAGAACTTGGCAAAGTAAGGGCCTTAAGAGCAACACAGGATGAAAAGGCATTTTCGCCGATTTCATCCACACCATCTGGAATATTGAAGGAAGTAAGCTTGCTGCAGTTCCTGACAAATTCATCCGGAATCTTCGTATATTTGCCCTTGACAGTAACATTCGTGAGAGAAGAGTCCTTATAAAGCATTCCAGAGGAAAACTCCGTTAAGGATGCCGGAAGGGTGATTCGTGTCAATGCAGTGTTTTCAGAAAGACATTTATCTCCAACAGTAGTAAGTTTCGTAGCATTCTCAAGACGGATGCTTGTCAAGCTGAACCTCGCCGCAAGACTACGATAGCCAATGGTAGTCAAATTGCTGTCAGACGGAATTCCAATCGCCGTCAGTGTGCTATTTCCATAGAAAGCATAATCAGCGATTTCGCTAACCGAGGAAGGCAAATCAAAGGAAGTAAAGTTCCTGCCAGCCGGATAGAAATACAATGTCTGCCTATTATAAGAATAGAGGACATTGCTGGCAGTGCGGAAATTCTTTCCGCCATTAACCTTTACTTTCTTAATTCCAGAGCACAGATGGAAAACACCAGAGCCTAAAGTAGTCAGAGTAGAAGGAAGGATAATAGAAGTCAGACTAGGGCAGTACTGGAAGGCACCATCATCAATTTCCTCCACACCTTCCGGAAGATTCAGTTCTTCAAGCTTGCCATCGGTTTCTAAGCCAAGGAAAGCCTCCTTCCCGATCTTTTTAATAGAGCTTGGAATCTTCAGACTATCAATGGTCGCATAACGGAACGCACCTTCGCCGATTTCCTGTACCGGAAGTCCCTGATAAACAGAAGGAATGACAATATCGTACTCAACCGAAAGATAATCACTGACAATATAGTAGGAATTCGTCGAATCCGGTGTAAACACAAGTCCACCAGTTGCATCCTCTTCCGGAATGAAAACCTCATCCTTCAAAGAAGCGGAACCGGAAGATGGAGTCTCAGAAACCGATTCCGAGGGGGTTTCTGTGACAGAAGCCGGAGACGAAACGGGTTGTCCAGACACGTTCCCGTTTCCACAAGCAAACAAAGAAAGAGAGAGAAGGGATAAAGCAGCAAGACTGAATTTGTTCTTTTTCATCATAGTTCTCCTTTAATTAATGCTGAACGCAGTAAGCCGGAATCGTAGTCGTCCCAAGATCCTTGAATGTAACCTTGAATATCTGAGTTGCACTGATCTGCGTGCCGGCATCATCAATCGTGAAGTTTGCAGTACGCACATTCGTAAAGCAATCGAGCGTTCCATCGGCTTTCAGATTGACTTTGAACTCACCAGAATAGACCGGCTCCTCTACGTATTCATCAAAAGGCAGCAGAGTCCGGATGACCCTCGATTTCAGGTTCTGATAAGTAGTAAAGGTCTTATCTCCGTTATCTTTCCTGCATTCCGGGGCAAGGAGATTAATCCTCGGTGTGCAATCTGCAAACCTAGTTCCGACTTCGGAATCCGAAGAATATCCCCAGTAATCTGCAAAGGACTGTTTTCCTAAATATTCATGAGTATCATCCGCTTTGTACTTATAAAGATAGAGTGCTCCGTTTGGATTGCTTTTATCCCTTTCAAACTGATAAACAGAATTGTATTGGATCGTCGTATCATCCGTTCCAGACCTAGTGAAAGTCTGAGTGTTGAACAAAATCTGTTTATCGAAATCAATCAGATAATCATAGGAACGTCCTGGAATCTGATCCGTGTCATAGGAAAGGTCGACATGCACGGTATAGTTTTTCGCATTCACATTTCCATAGGCGTAAGGTGCCAGAGCAGCTTTAAGCTGATTATGTCCTTCCGTATGTTCAAGAGGTTGAATGGAGCGAGGAACAGTAGATCCAATGGATGACAAATCGAGTTCCCTCAGAACCTGAGAGCAATAATAAGAATCATCATCGTTCATTTCATACTGAAGAAGAATACGGAACTGATCCACAGAATCTCCATTGAAATGAATTGCGAATTCCGATACAGTAGGCGTCGTATCCTCGCTAGTATAGGAACTCGATGGTGCCTGATAACCAGGCAAGCCTGTTGTCTGGTATCCAGAAATAAAATAGACAATCCGGGAAGCTAACTGATTATCTTTGATTTGATACCAGTTTGGCCTTTCGCGGATTCCTTTGATTTTGTCCACCGTCAGATCGGCAAAAGGAGAAGCCCTGACAGAAGCATAATTCTTTCCTGTATTCGTCTCCGAAATGGTGTTATTTGCATAATTGATAGAACGATTAATTAATTTTCCGTCTTTTTCAAAAAAATTCTCTTCTACAAGATGTTCATGTGTTTCAGGATCTTCTTCTAAATAATAGTAAGCAGAAGAATCTATTTCGATAAGCACATCATTCTCATCCTGAGAAGATGTCGTTCCATCCGTAGTCGCAGTTTTGATTTTTCCATTCCTAGACCTACTTGTACAAAGGCTATGAAAGGCATCCGTCAATTCCTCGTATATGCTCTTCTTATGAGAAGCAGCACTAGAAACCGATGGAGAAGAAGAAGAAGAATCCGGCAACGTAGCAGATGGGGTAGTAGGATTCACAGAATTCGAATCAGAAGCAGGATTGGTTGAACAGCCTGCAAGAAAGGCAAGAGAAAAAAGGCTGAGAATTATCTTTTTGTTCACGTTATGAGCTCCTTTTAAAAAAAGCAAGTGCTATAGAGACCATAATAATTATAGTTTGTACGCTCCATCAATGTAAAGAAAAGAGAGGTCAAGAGCAGTAACGCTCTTGACCTCTCTTTGTCTCATTTCTTTTTTCTCTTCTTAAGATACGGCAGAATCATTCCAAGAAGGCCGCATCCCAGGACACCTCCAATAATACAGCCAACCACTGCACCGGAATTATTCTTTTCCAGTTTAGCAATTGACTCAGTTTCTTTATGTCCACAGACAGAACAGGTTCTAGATTTTACTCCTTCACTATCTACAGTCGGCTCCTTGTCCACGATCCAGTCTCCGTAGGAATGGCCTGTCGACCCGATTGCTCTACACTCCAGGACTTCGCCGCAGCGTGTGCATCTTCTTTCCTCAACGCCGTCCTCGGTACAGGTAGGCTCCTTGGCCACGCACCACCTGCCGTCGTCATGACCGAGCGGATCGATGAATTCCCGAAGGACCTCTCCGCACTTCGAGCATGTCCGGTGCTTCTCGCCCGCCTCCGTGCAGGTGGGTTCCTTGTCAACGACCCACTCCCCGTAGGAGTGGCCTGTGGCAGGGACCGCCTTGTAGGTACTGTATCCGCATCTCGTGCAAACGTCGTACTCCTCCCATCCGTCCTCGGTGCAAGTAGGCTCTCTGCCTCCGTGGTGGACGAAGTCATGCCCGAGCGAGGGCAAGGCCTCCACAACCGTATCCCCGCATTCGGAACAGGTCTTGTGCTTCTCGCCCGCCTCAGTGCAGGTGGGTTCCTTGTCGGTAATCCACTCGCCGTAGGAATGGCCTGTGGCAGGGAGGACCCCGACGGTCTTCTTTTCGCCACAGCGGGAACAGACATCCAGGATCTCGCCGTCTTCCGTGCAGGTTGGCTCCTTCCGCTCCCGGTGGTAATCATGGCCCAGCATTGGGATGCTCTCGGCCAAGACATCGCCGCAGGAACTGCAGACTTTGTGCCGGGTTCCCTCTTCCGTACAGGTAGGTTCCTTGTCCACGATCCAGTCTCCGTAGGAATGGGCTGTGGCAGGAAGGACTTTTGTTTCAACCTGATTGCAATAAGTACAGGTTCTCTTTGCTAATCCGTCCGTTGTACAGGTGGCTTCCGTAACGATTTCCCAATCTGACCAGTTATGCTTATTGATAGCTAAGGATACATCCACTCCCTGGTAAGCAAGGTCGATCTGTTTGAGATTTAAATCTCTGGTTCCAGAACCTTGTACTTTTATGGATGTTGTCGTATCTACGACGACATCCAGAATATTAAATTCAAAGCTTGCAAAGTCGACTTTGGAAGTCAAATCATTGAGATAGACCCAGCTTAGTTTTATTATTCCGTTTTTGACATCATTGGTATTAACACCTAACATCGGATTATCGGATAGGTTCACTAAAGACTTATAAGAAGAATAGGATAAATAAGTAGGATCAAAGTCGATCTGGATATCCGCAGCTGAAAGATGACTGTCTTTTTCTAAGGATAAGGTGATGGTGAGCTTTTTATTCTTGTCGTCTTCAACGGATGTTAAATACCTCAATGGCAATAAGGATACATCCTGTTCGTAGATAGTTTGAATGGTGTCAGTAACGATAGGAGCCGTATACTTCGTATTTCCGTTTTTGGAAGTCAGTCCGGAGGCTTCTAACGTAAAGTTCCACTGTTTATCGATGTTTGCTTTCACTTTCAATGATACAGAAAAGAGATTGTAAGAATAGTAGCTTGCTTCTGTATCCATGGAAGCAAAAGATACTTTCACGCTTCCTGCGATGTCTGTCTTAACAAAGGAATACCTTGAAGTATCCGATAGAAAATCGCCTTTTGTGAAGGAAAAATACTCGAAGCCATCTCTATCATAGGTGAATTCAAAAGTTCCGGCGCCCCTTGTATCTAAGCTATAGCAATAGTAGGAGATGGTGATGATTTCGTTTCTTTTTGCATTGTTTTTATCGATGGAGCTATAGATATATATGTCCTGACTTGTCTGTACATTTTCCGTGATAGAAAAGTAATCAAAATCACCTTTTATATCAATCTGCTTTGCATCTTGATCCGTTGCCTGTGTGACAGCCAGAGAAAAATAAGAGTTCGTTTTCTTTGTTTGCAAGACAGAGAAGGAAAAATAAAAGATAGAGCTATCCTCTAGCTTCTGGTTTTCAGAGAAAATGTAGCTTACATGGATGACTCCGTGATCGTTATCGATTCTGGAATCATACCTAGAAGAGGAATCCATCGATAAATAGTTGGAGGTATAGGAGACATTGATCACATCCTTCTCATAGAGAATATCAAAAGATAAAGTCGATACTTTATCTATTGACTTCGCGTTAACAGTGAGGGAATAAGAATAATCCTGGATGTATGTTTTTTCAGGATAACCGAAAATTAACTGAGGTGTAACGACTTCTGTTGATTCTGCTTTTTTAACCGACGCGTGAACACTTTTCAGAGAAAGATTCGGATTCGGAAGCAAGGAAAAAAGAAAGAAGACAAGAAGTGAAAGAAGCAGTTTCATTCTTAGACCTCAAGGGTCGTTCGGTTTCCATTCACATATTGGAGAATGGCAAGTGCTTCGAAGGATTCCAGTTGGCCGTTTCCATTTAAATCCGCTCTTCTGAACTCATCATTCACTAAGACGCGTTTGCCGTTAATATGCTGAAGCACAAGCATTGCATCCACAGCTTCAATAATGCCATTACCATCCACATCGCCAAGATAGGAAACAGCAGAAGATTCTTTGATTGTAACTTGGTATGGATCTTCTTTCGTTCCCAAAGTGATGATATTGGTTCCATCACTCGTTTCGATATAGTATTCCATACCATTTAAAGACAATTCCTTTGCAGGGATGATTCCAGAATACTTATCGTTAGCATTTATCCTATCCACGTACTTATAGTCATCACTGCCTTTTACGCGATAGTAGAGTTTCGCATAGTCGACCTTCACATTATCCCGGATGATACAGTTGATATTGAGATTCGTTCCTAGATATCCTTGATTCACAGGTGTATGTGAAACGACAGGATTAATCGTATCTAATGCCGTACAGACAGTTCGGCCACTTGCATGTGATTCACTGAAGTCCGTCCTGACAGCAGTATAGGAATAATAATAAGTTTTACCTGGTTCAACTGTTGTATCTAAATAAGTAGCATTCTGTTCCTGATCTTCCGGATAGATAACAGAAGTGTTGATTCGAGTATACTGACCATCCTTGGTTTCTGAACGATAGACGTTATAGCCCATGACAGTATCATAGTCATCCTGCTTCCTCTCCAACTGAATGCCGTCCTTGGTCGCATTCGCAAACCTGTTCCTAGCCATGGAATTCGTAGTATCGATATCAAAAGAAATACGATAACCATTGTCTTTGCTTGTAAGGAAGTGATTATCCTTTGCTCTTCCGCCACTGATATTAAGATGCTGTGTACCATTCTCAATGGCAGTTGGAATCTGACGCTTTCCAAGCCAAGTCGACTCATCAATCCAAGTACCATCAATGACATAGTCGCCATATGGCTCGACAGAACCGAATTTAACGCTTAATGGCTGGGTCGTATCCATAGGTCGATTAAAAATCAACTTCAAATTCCTGTTTTCCTTCGAGAATTTTGTCGTCTCTTCGCCCTTATCGTTTGTAAACTGATAGCCAGAGACAAATGGCCACAGAGAGTCAATGCTGCTTGTGCCTGTAATTTTATTTACTCCGCCATTCGTAAACACTCGATCAATGAACTGCTTGGGATAACCATAAAAGACATTATTTGAATATGTGGTAGAGGAATCTCCGTTTAAGATAAAACATTCGGCTAAAGACTTGGCTTCTTGATTATAGATAAAACAATTGTTGGACACTTCATCATCATCACAGTCAATAACTAACTCAGCAAACTCAGAATAGTGACAATTATTGACAATAAATTGGTTGTTTTCAATCTCCTTTTTTTGTAAAAAATGAAAATCATATAAAGAAAACTTATAACCATTCACAAAGGAATCAACCAAAATCACATTATTTTTAAAATCATTAACATACAAACGAATATTTGGATTATCATAACTACCGGAAGAGAACAGAATACTGGAGTTAGTTAGTTTAAATGAATTTATATCTATACCCCAATTGCACTTAGCTTCCCCTTTTTCAATACATGGTGCATAGCTGGTTTTGCATACAAGACTAGAATTGCTAATGGTAATAGAACTAATGTATATCGTCTCGGAATCATTGCTAAAAGACGCATACAGACAGGGATTTATTATCGATGTATAGTTACATTCAATCCAACTTGTACTTGAAGCATTAATGATACATATATATTCTTCATAACCATCTGCCAACGTAAAGTTGATCCTCTTGTCTTCTGTTCCATTGCAAATAAGCTTGGAGTTATCAGCCATCTCAATCTTCGGGCTCGCATACTGATACTTGCTTTGGTTCTGTTCATAGAACTGAATTGTTGTTCCAGGTTCCACAGTGACAGTAACTCCTTCACCGATACGGACCGTATCGTTCACAATCCAAAGCTTATCTGCAGTCAAAGTCGTATCCGAATCAATCCGAGCTGGCAGTGCCTCACCCCGATGGAATGTAACTGACCTGACATCGTCTTTCGTATATATAGTCGTATCCTTGCTATCCAATCCGTTTTTCCAGGTAATATGGATATTAATATTACATTGATAATTATTCGGAACATTTTCCGCCACTTCAAAGACAAACGGATTCTGTACATCCACAATTGTATCACTGTTCCTGATTTTTCCAGCATCCCGGATTGAATACGTGCCGATATCACTGAACTGAACTGCCGGAGTAGAAATCGTAACGTAAGGATCAACAATATCACTCCTTCCGTTTCGGTTTACATCAATGGTAGCAGTGACTTCTTTCGCCTTGCCGCCTCTGTTCCTCAGTTCTGCACCAATATGAATAGTCTCCCCGGCATCAATATTATCGTTTCCGTTATTCTTAGAACTGATGTTTGTTCCATCAAAGGTATACCAGTCATATAAAGTAACATCCGGCTTTGGAACATCCGTAAACCTCTTCAGGGCATCGACAACCCTAGCCTTGCCGTTCCAGACTTCGCCACTTGGCCTAGTCTTAGAAGTATTGTTGATCTGAGACCTCAGATATTTCGTAGGGAATTCCTTCTTGTCCGAAGTTGCAGAGCGTAGCAAAGCCGCAATTCCAGAAACAGCCGGAGCAGCCATAGAGGTACCCGAAAGGCTTGCATATCGATTGCCCGGGAAAGTAGATTCAATCTGCTCTCCTGGTGCAAAACATTCGTATTCGATTTTGTTTTCTGCATAGGCATCCCAGTTCGAGAAACTGGAAATAGCATTGCTGCTATTAACGCTCCTGACTCCATCGACAAAGGAATAAGATGCGGGGTAAATCGTTTCATACGTAGAGTATCCAAAAACATATTCGTTCGGAAGTGCATCATTTCCGGCAGAAGCTACTAAGAAACTGGTCGTATAGGCTTTCTCAAGGGCTTCCTGGACTGCCCTAGTCCTGCTCGTACCACCAAAAGACCTGTTGATAACATCCGCTCCATTCCTATAAGCATAGGTGATAGCGGAAGCGATATCCGAATTATTAAGGTAACCAGAACTATTGGCGGCTTTCACCGGCATAATCTTACAGTTGTAGGCAATACCAGTCACACCAATGTCATTATTGGCAGCACCGATAATGCCAGCAACATGCGTGCCATGTCCGTTATCATCCCTTGGATCATTGTTGTTTCCGACAAAGTTCCATCCATAGACATCATCGACATAGCCGTTTCCATCATCGTCGATGCCGTTATTCGGAATCTCGCCTTTGTTGATCCAGATATTCTGCTTTAAGTCAATATGGTTGTAATCCACGCCGGTATCAATGACAGCGACCACTACACTAGAGTCTCCGCCGGCCTGATGTCCGTTATCTTCCATCCATTTCCAGGCTTTATCTACTTTAATCTGTTTCTGGTAATCAGCGATTTCATTTGGAATCGTACTAGTCGCTACATCGCTTGCTTCCATATCGTCGGTATCATAGACATAATCGAAATCAACCCTGTCGAAAAGTCCTGAATTACGGAACTTCTTGACCCTGTTCTTTGCATCAAGTCCTTCTTTCAGGTTGGCTTTCTTCCATCCGCTTTTTGGAGCAATGCTTTCGAAAAAAGTAATACCTAAGTCAATCCTTTCATTGGTTAAGTCATCCGATTCTTTTGATGTCTTAACCAATAGGACAGAAGGATCATACTTAGTATTGGGATCATCCAATACATCCGTATCCCTGTCCCTAGGCTGTGATATCTTTCCTTCCTCATCTATGACAGAGGAATTGTCTTGTTTCTTATCTTCTGTCTTTACTACTCCGGAACATCCAGCTAACAAAAAGAAGGAACAAAGGACATAGGCCAATTTCTTGTTCATACACCAATACCTCAATTAGCACCTTACCAAGCAAAGTTCATGAAGAATCCTCACAAAGAAAAGGTACATAAAACACTCTTTTATCTTGGAGCACTTATATGTTACTCTCTCAACACGAGTATTGTCAACATAAAGAGATATTGATGAATGTTTTTTTCTCAATGCATGAAGAAGATTCAGCAAAGACAGATGATTAGGGAATTTGAAACCAGTTTGATTTTTATCCTCAAACGTATATCAAGCCTGATAAATGCCATCAGGAAGAAAGCAGAAATATTTCTTGCATTCCAGAGAAAGGAAAGTATAATATCGATTATCTCACAGTGTGAGACATTTGATGGGAGGACATGACAGTGGATGAAGAACTATTAAACTATATCCGCCACACCGGAGCGCATTTCGCAGAGCTCTCCCGTTTCCAGAGAGGGCATACGCCGGTCAAAGGAGAACAGGCCTTTAGGTTCTATCTAGATAGAAACGAGCGTGTTCAATCCGGAGACTTTGCAAAATTGCTCGGCTTTGGAACCGGAAGAGTTGCCAACATTGCCAAAGGACTCGAGAAAAAAGGAAGGATTCTCCGGGAAAAGGATAAAGACGATAGGAGAATCACCTACTTTTCTCTGACCCCCAAGGGAAAAAAGAGAGTTGCCCAGCTAAAGAGAGGAACCGAAAGATTCTTGGAGGCGATGCTGAAAAAATGGGGTGAAGACAAAAGGAAGATGTACCTGGAAATGACCAATGAAAGGATCGACATCTTCGAAGAAAGGAGTATACAGAATGTTCAAACTAAGGAAAAACCTAACCAAGCGTGATTGGTTCTTTGTCGGACTGATTTTAGGACTGACGGTTCTACAGGTTTATCTGACAAGGACCTTGATGGATTCCATCGAATTGATTACGAAGCAAATCAACTATCTGAACTACAACCAGAATCCCGCTGATTTCTTTGCCGCCAGGGAACAATCCGGAAGGCAGGGAGCATCAGCACTCTATAATCCAGAAACATTTAGCTGGGATGGTTTACTAGAAAGTTTGAAGAAACTGGGAAACAATTCACAGACCGATGCTTCAGTTTCTGCCCTGCTTGCTATGCTTTCCACCATCAACGATATCGCAACCATCACTACTGGAGCCCTATGGGTTTCTGCAGGAAGGATGATCCTGGAAGCCTTCGGACTTGTCGCAACACAGGTCGTCATTTCCTTCTTTGCGAGCAGCATCGCTGCACGTGTTGCAACTAAGATCCGTTCTTCCTTAAACGAAAAGGTCTCTTCTTTCTCCCTTGCAGAAATCAACAAATATTCAACTGCTTCCTTGATTACCCGTACGACAAACGATGTCCAGCAGCTCGAAAGGACCTACTTATTGATTTTACGTAGGTTCTTCTCTGCTCCGATTACTTTGATTTGGGCAATATGCAAGATTCAATCCGTCTCCTGGACCTTGATGGTACCGACTATTATCGGCGTTGTCTTTAGGATTGCCTTCCTAGTAAGGGTCAGGGTCTTCGTCAGGCCGAAGTTCCGTCTGACTCAGAAACTGCTCGATAAAAGGAACGGAATCACCAGAGAGAACCTGAATGGTATCCGTGTTGTCCGTGCCTATAACGGAGAACAGTACCAGGAATACAAGTTCTCTTCCACCAATAAGGAAAGGACGAAAGTCCAGCTTTTCACAGGCTCGGTGAGGTCCCTCAGGAGTCCTCTCCTGACTCTTGTCAGGAACGGAATCTCCTTGGCAATCTACTGGATCGGCGCCTATGGAATCAACAAAGGAAACATTTCCTATCCGCAGATTCTTTCCATGATGAGGCTATCGACTCAGATCATCAGGTCGTTCAGGAGGCTGCTATTCAGGTTCTTCAGGATCCCTCGTGCCAACGTCTCTGCTAAACGTATCAACGAAATCCTTGAGACCACAAACAGCATCAAAGATCCAGAAGTGGAAAAGCCTTTGACAGAGAAAGGAAGCCTCGAATTCAAAGACGTTTCCTTCCGTTATCCAGATGCAAAGGAAAACAGGCTCGAACACATTTCCTTCCAGGTCAAGGAAGGAGAAACCCTCGCCATTATCGGTAGGACCGGCAGCGGAAAGAGTACGATTGCCAATCTGATCGGACGTATCTACGATGCTACGGAAGGCGAAGTGGTAGTCGATGGGGTCAATGTCAAAGACAGGAAACAGAAAACCCTGCATTCCTTGATTGGCTTTGTCCCTCAAAAAGGACTTCTTTTCTCTGGCACAGTCAAAGATAATATCAGGCTCGGAAATAGCAGCCTGACAGAAGAAGAGAGGAAGGAAGCAGCCAAAGTCGCCTGTGCAGACGAATTCATCGAGAAGATGGAAAAAGGATACGATTCTCCTATCGCACAAGGCGGAAGCAACGTGTCCGGAGGTCAAAGACAGCGTCTTTGTATCGCACGTGCGGTTGCTGTCCATCCGCAGTTCTTCGTCTTCGATGATTCTTTCTCGGCTTTGGACTTCAAGACCGATTCCTTAGTCCGTCAGAACCTAAAAGCCGAGGCGAAAGACGCAACGAAGATCATTGTTGCACAGCGAATCGGAACCATCAGGGATGCCGATCATATTGTTGTCTTAGAGGAAGGCAAGAGGATTGGATACGGAACTCATAAAGAACTTCTGAATAGTTGTCCTACTTATCGTTCTATTGCGCTGTCCCAGCTTTCCAAGGAGGAACTCGGTCTATGAGAAAACCAAACGTTATCGCTCCAGAAGAGAAAAGGAATTCCAAGGATACCAAAAAGACGCTCCTGAAACTAGGAAAGTCCTGGAAGAAATACCTCGGATGGAGGATTGTCTCCTTTGTCCTATTGATTGTCTGCGTTGTCACCGGTATCTATGCTCCGCAGGCTCTTTCTGACCTGACAAATGTCATCAATGACGGAACCATAGGGCAGAATGTCAATAGGGACAAAGTATTCCACTATGGAATCATCCTTGTTGTCCTCTACTTAGTCACTTTCCTTTCCAACATTATTTCTACCCTGATCAGGACTGCCATCTCTAGTTTCTATACAAGAGACTTACGAGAGCAGATCAGTATCAAAATCAATAAGATTCCGCTCCGTTACTTCGATTCCCACTCCATCGGAGACATTCTCTCCCGTCTCACCAATGATGTCGACACCATCGGACAATCCTTCTCTCAATCTGTTGCAACTAGGGTTTACTCCCTCTTCAGGATTATCGGAGCCAGGATTGCCAGGTTGACGACCCAGTGGGCAAGGGCACTTATCTGCATTGCAAGGATTCCTCTTAGGGCTGTAGTGCTTTTCTTCATCAGGAAATTCGCAGGACCTCAGTTCCTCAAGCGTCAGCAGGATGTCGGTGATGTCAATGGCGTTGTCGAAGAAAACGACAATGGACAGAGGGTCATCAAGCTCTTCAACGCCGAGGAAAAGAGGAATAAGCGATTCGAAGACAAGAACCAGTCCTTATCCAAGTCCAGGTTCCGTTCAGAGCTCTATGGCGGCTTGAGGATGCCGGTTAGGACATTCAGGAGCTATGTCTGCTATGCGCTTGTCTGCTTAAGCGGTGGATTGTTCATGGTCAATGGCTCTAGGGGTGTAACGATGGGAACCATCACCGCCTTCTTAAGGTACGTCAATCTCTTCCGGAACCCTTTGACTCAGATTGCACAATCCAGGAACTCCCTCCAAGGTGCCGCTGCTAGCGGCAGGCGTGTCTTCTCCTTCCTTGAAGAAAAGGAAAGGGAAAACGAAGACAATAAGAAGACCTATTTCCTCCATGGAGACAAGGAAGAGACAAGAGGAGAAGTCGAATTCGATCATGTCAGCTTCGGCTACAATGAAAGCCGTGAAATCATCCACGACTTCTCTGCAAAGATCAAACCTGGAAGGAAGGTCGCCATTGTCGGTCCAACCGGTGCGGGAAAAACAACGATGGTCAACCTCCTGGAACGCTTCTATGAAGTCAATTCCGGTTCCATCAAAATTGATGGTGTCAACATCAAAGACAGGAAGCGAGAAGAGGTCCACGCCTTATTCGCAATGGTTCTTCAGGATACCTGGGTGTTCGATGGAACCTTAAGAGAGAACCTTGTCTACAACAGCAAAGACGTCACAGAAGAAGATATAAAGAACGCAATTCATGATGCCCATCTAACTCATTTTGTCCGTTCTCTTCCGGGAGGACTCGACTACGAAATCAAGGCAGATAGCGTCATCTCCGGCGGACAGAAGCAGCTCATCACCATAGCACGTGCCAGGCTGAAGAAAGCTCCGCTTCTCATCCTTGATGAAGCAACCAGTAATGTCGACACCAGAACTGAAGAGAAAATCCAGGAAGCCAGGGACCGTCTAAGCAAAGGAAAGACTTCCTTTGTCATCGCTCACCGATTAAGCACCATTAAGAATGCAGACCTTATCCTAGTCAGGAAGGATGGAAACATCGTCGAGCAGGGAACCCATGAATCCTTGCTTGCCGAGAACGGATTCTACGCTTCCCTCTACAATGCTCAGTTCGCTCTCTCCGCTGAGAATCTGATCGATTAACAAAAACAAGGTATCCGTTGGCTTATGCCTACGGATACCTTGTTTTATTTTGCGACTAATCCACTACGTTTAACAGATAGAAAAACTAATCAGTTATTCGCTTTGAAACAACAAAGTCGATAATAGTTTTTCCTTTACAAAGAAAATGGTTTTTCAGAGAAGACTAACTTTCCATTTTTATCAAATAGGAAGTAAATGGCATTATTGTCAACTGTTGATGCTTGGTATCTTCTCGCATCGTTAGTCGGAAAAGAATCGTTGACTAAAGCATAGGAGCTAATATGCAGAGAAGAGCTTTCTGTACTCGAAATCTGATCTTTGAATAGAGAGAAGTCCACCGGAACATGGCCGAATGTGTTAAAGATAATATAACGAGTATCCCGGCTTAGAAAACACACTCCAAATGAGGCATAGGAGTTAAATTCAAATCTCGGTAAAGAAGCAATATCATACTCGGTCTGTATACGCTCCTGATTGTCTTTGCCCACAAGAGTAAAAGAAGCACGAAGAATGATTTCTTTTCCACGCAATTGAGGATAGTCTTGGTCAAAGCTAGTCCCATAGATAATATCAGCAGGCAGTGAAGAAGAAGGATCCGCTTGAACCTTGATTCTTGTCCTTCCGAGATATTTTCCGCTCATCCCAATTTCTTCATGATCGTGTTCGCTGATTTTTTCTTCAAATGCATTTTCTTTTGTCAGCCATTCTTCTTTATAACGAAAGCCGTTTTCATCGGTTAGAAAAGAATCATGCGGATTTGAGATGCTGTTATTGCTGACTGCATTTTCTCCATTGCAACCTGTTAAAAGAAGTATTGTTAAGCAAAATGGTAGTTTGTTTTTCATTGTAACACCTCCTGCTCTATTCGACGTAGTATTCCAATTGCGTATGATCATCGGAATAATTCAACCTTAATTGGAAAGAATCGAACCTATAATCACAAAGAAAGTAAAAATGGGATGGTTCACAGAAAGAGTCTGTTTTCTCATCATACATTCGGATTCCCCAGTTCCTTACTATTTTGGAGGTGTTGCATTTTTCTAAGACATAGGAAGGATTAATAAAGATTTCCTCTTTATAGTGATAACTTAGATAATATGAATTCCGGCTAGGAAATTCATATTTTTCTGTCTTATAATCTGCTTCCTGAATCTTTGGAAGTTTCTTATACGAATAATAGTTATCTGTACCTGGGCCAGAATATTGATAAGAAAGAACCGGGACATAAGATTGGAAGGAAGAAGAATCCGCAAGAGAATAATTAAAGCCAATCCATACGGTAATTTGTATTAATTCAGAAGAACTTGTTGTAATGATCGGATTCCTTCTTGTGTCAATCCAAATAGGCTTCTTCTCCTTTGCAAAAATATTATCTAAAATCAAGTTATATTGATGTTCAAAGACGTTCTCCTTAGTTAGGTCACCCTCTTGATAAAGATTTCCCATTTCATCTTGGCAAAAGCCAGTCTGGCTCTGATTTTCAGTCAAAGCATTGTTTTTTGCACAAGAAGACAAGCAAACAATGAAAGTGGCAGCGAATAAATTAATAGTTTTCATATTCTTCCTCCTATTTTCAGAACCGTACCAAGGATCTTGGGCCCTCGACAGGTCCAAGATAGTCATAATTAGATTTAATCGTTGGAAAATAATAGCTTTCTATCGAAATACAGGCTTGACTGCCGGCAGATTTTATTTTAGAAATTGAATTGTTATCCAGAATGTAATAGTCGTAGTCTATATCAGAAATTACAATATTTTTTCTTGAGAAAGGATTATCACCAGAGAGGAGTATCGGATAGAGATCTTCCTTGTTTTTATACAACTTAATTCGAAACTTATTATATCGATAACAAGCAAACTTCTTATTAGGCAAATTTGTCTTCCATAAAATTTTATAAGTTCCATTCTCAGACTTCAGAAAAGGGTAAGAAGTACAAAGGTTATAGCATTCTGCCAATTCAGCGATTCCATTAAAACCATATTTTGATTCTAGTGCTGAAAGATATTGATAAAAGTAATTTAATTTATACCTGTCTTCTTGTTTTCCTTCATATTTTGCTTTATCTTCAGCATCAAGTTTATATTCCTTAGATACATCTACCGTAAAGTTCCACAATTCACTTTCTGGAATGGTATACTTATCGATTTCATCATTATTATTATCAAAAAGCTGATACAGAAAACGTTCTATAGATAATTCACACCCATCACCAGCATTATTTTCTTCAATTTGATGATTATAATCAATTTCACCAGTATCTCTCATCAAAGGATTATAAGAGTAGTGGACAGGTTTCCCATCAATATCATAACCAAGATTACTAGCTGTATATTGATCATCTCCTACACCAAGATAAGTCTCATTTTTGATATTTTCTGGGAATGATTTTTGGGCTATTGCGGCCCAAATCGTTGCCCACGCCTCAGCCCAAGCAAGTCTTAAATTATAATCTTTTTGAGTTGCATACAATGATGGATCACATTTAATTGTAGTACTATTATCGCGACTAATATAATGTTCACCTCCTTTCGAATTCGAGATATTAAACAGGTGTTCGAGATGATGCCCGTATTCATGACCAATAGCATCCCATGATTCATAAGAAAAACCAGATTGATTATTTTCGGAGTTATTACCAATATAGATTGTTTGATTATTATATAAGTCACCATTCGTAGTTGCAGGATATTCAACATTGCATAATTTTATAGAACCTTTTTTATTATCCAGAGCATAGGCGTGCTGCGAATAATAATATAAAGCTTGGAAAATTTGTGCCGCTTGTCCAAAATCGGAACCCTGATTGCCATTAACAGGTTCAAAGCAGTAGGAAATGTTTTTTGCATTTGTTCCGGTTACAAGCTGACTTGAAAAATCAATAGAATAATCTTTATTTCCTGAATCAGTCCTATGAATTAAAGAATTCGATAGGGACAAAGAAAGAGTATATTGATTATTAGAAATTTCGGACCACATTGAAGAAAGGTATTCTGTTCCTCCTCCAACAAATGATTCATCTCTAACAAAATTAAAATACGCCACGCCAGAAGAATCAGTAAACTTATAAATGCTTTTCCCCGATTGAGTCTTAATATATACTTTCGCACCGACAAGTGGAAATTCAGTTTTATGGCTATCTTTCCAGAAAAAAGAACAGCCAAAAGTTTTTGCCCTTTGAATAGGTCCAATAATCGTTCCACCCCCAGTCGATATTCCTCCAATTCCTGAATATAAAGAAGAAGAATCAATACCAGAAAGTTTTTTTGCAGAATCATGGGAAAGCAAAGAATAATAGACTTCTCCTTTTGTATTTCTATAAAAATAAACTTTCTTTTCGACTAATGATTCACCCCTTTTTGCTCGCGTTATGAGATATGAATCATTTTCCAAAATATGTATCTTGGCAACAAGTTTTTCTTGACTCAAGCTAAAATCCAGAACAGAGCAGCCATTTTCTTCAAAAGAAATATTAACTCCCTTTTTGATCAAAAAAACAAAACTAAATGTGCTCGAGCTAAAAAAGCCACTCTGATTGCTTGACGATAAAACAATGTCTTCTTTTTCAGATGGATTCAAACCTTCTTCATTCGCATGCACTAAGTCCTCAGATTTAGAAAGAGAGCAACCATTACTCAAAGGCGTAGAACAAGCCAGAAGTGTAACCAAAGAGAACAAACATAATTCTTTCATAAGTATGTATCCTCGATTCATGAATCTATTCTTACAGATTCGTTTTCTATATGATAGGCCATTAATTTCTTTGTGTAGTAAACACAAAGAAAAAAGCAAAGACTGAAAGAAATTGCAAAACCATTGAAAATCACCTATACAAAGAGAAAACTTAAGAAAAATTGCGTTTAATTGTAAGCGGTTTCTTTTTTCGAAATATACTTTTTCATGCATCGAGTTAAGAATGGAACGATTGCTCAATAATGCGTATATCCTCTACAGGCATCTCACCCATCAGGAGCATGCAGCCGATGGGAGGATAGCTGGCCTTATAGGCGAGCAGCGCCGAGAGAACGTCTGATGCTTTCTTGCTCTTGGCCGATGTCCTGACGAGGAGCCACGTTTTCTACTCGACCAGGACAGGCACACCTACACCTATCCCATCCTTCGAGCCTACAACGAAATCTCACTCCTAGTGCCCGAACGCCTTTCACGAGCATATTTCCATCCCTTTGGACTTTCTTTCCGTGTATATCTTCCAGTTCTGCCGCATTTTCTACGACTCTACCGCTCGTCCTCACGCACGTGCTCTGCGACATAGCCGAAGAAATAGTTCATTTCTTCCGTACAACCTTTCTCGTCATAGGTGTGTCCGCTTCAATATTTACAGCCATCCGGAAGATTATGTCATAGCGTGTAGCCCAAAGGAGGCTTTATTTTTCCGTCCATTCTCATTTCATTTTACGATTCAAGAATCTAAAGAAACTCAGACAAGTCAACACAAAAAGAGGCTGCTTAGAACCTGTTCCTAGGTTATCAGCCTCTTTTTTATTCTATCAAGAATTTACCTGTTGTCTAACAGAGCCTTGAAGGAATCATACTTCAGGCTAGCTCCGCCGACAAGAGCGCCATCGATATCCGGGCAAGCCCTGTATTCTTTGACGTTGTTCGGTTTGACGCTTCCTCCGTAGAGGATCAAGATCTTGGAAGCAGCCACCTTTCCGAACAGAACATTCAGAAGGTCACGGATATAGCTGCAGATATCCTGAGCGATTTCAGCAGAAGCATTCTTACCGGTTCCGATACTCCAGACCGGTTCATAGGCGATGACAACATTGTTCCTCTGGTCTTTGGTCAGATTCCTTAAACCAGTGACAATCTGTTCGCGGATGACATCTTTGGTAATGCCTTCATCATACTGCTTGGCGGTCTCGCCGACACAGTAGATGGCATGGAAGCCATGCTTGACCATAGCCGAAATCTTGCGATTGCAATCGAAGGAAGTTTCTCCTTCATAAGCACGCTTCTCGCTGTGGCCGATGATAGCCCAATCCACACCGATTTCCTCGAGCCTCGGAACAGAGACAGAGGAGGTATAGGCGCCATGATCGGCATAGTGGCAGTCCTGAGCTGCAACAATCAGACCATGAGCATGTTTGCGGATTGTACGAAGAGCGACAAAGCTCGGAGCAATGCCAAGCCTGACGCCTTTCGATTTAGCCTCGCGGGCTAAATCATTCTCTTTGACAGCATCACAGAAGGCAAGACCTTCCTTGATGGTGTTGTTCCTCTTCCAGTTGCCCCTGAGGAACTTCTTCCGAAGGGCCTTATTTATCCTCAATGACATCGATGCCCGGCAGCTTACCATCGTTCTGGATTAATTCGAGGGAAGCTCCGCCTCCAGTAGAAACATGACTGAACTTATCATTGAAACCGAACTTCTTGGCTGCAGCAGCACTGTCGCCACCGCCGATGACAGTGAAAGCACCATTGGCAGTTGCTTCAGCGCAGGCTTCGCAGACAGCTTTGGTACCATCCTGGAAATCCGGATTCTCGAAGACGCCCATCGGTCCGTTCCAGAAAATGGTCTTGGCCTTAGCGATTTCTTCAGCATAGAACTTACGGGTCAAAGGTCCGACATCAACACCTTCGTATCCTTCGGGGAAGTCCGTTTCATTGTTGTCGATATACTTGATATCTTCAACCTTCTTCTCCGGATTCTCGAAGTCAAAGCCTTTGGCAACAACAGAATCAAGAGAAAGCTTGATCTTGCCGGTGTCATAGCACTTGCGGGCATATTCGAGCTGATCATCCTCGCAGATAGAATTTGCGACAGAGATATGGAAGACAGCCTTTTTGAAGGTATAACCCATACCACCGCCGATAAGGATCCTATCGCATTTCTTGAGTAAGGAATCGATAACCTCGATCTTGGAAGAGACCTTAGCACCGCCTAAGATAGCGATATACGGACGCTCGTTTTCCTGAGGATTGACGCAACGTCCAAGGCCTTTGATTTCCTTTTCCCTTAAGAAACCAACAGCAGTCGGCTTGCCTTCTGCTTTGAGCTCGGCAGGAACTCCATAAGTAGAAGCATGGGCACGATGTGCAGATCCGAAAGCATCCCTGACAAAGGCATCGACATAAGAAGCCCATTCCTTGCCTAAAGCAGGATCGTTCTTCTCTTCGCCGGCTTCATAACGGGTGTTCTGGACTAAGAGGACTTCGCCATCCTTTAAGGCATCGATAGCATTCTTTAATCCCTCACCATGGGTATCCTTGGAGAAGAAGACTTTGACGTCTTCATTCCTGGCTTTATCAAGATATCCCTTTAAAACAGGAAGAACGATAGAAAGATCATTCTTCTTCCTCTGTTTTTCGATATCTTCCCTAGTAGCCTTTCCCTTCGCAATGTCTTTCCATTTGACCTTGCCAAGGTGAGACCTTAAGACGACTTTGGCATGTTGCTTGAGTAATTCGACAATAGTCGGAATCGCGGCTTTGACACGGTTGTCATCGGTGATTTCAGCTCCCTTATGCGGAACATTGAAATCAACGCGGACTAAGACCTTCTTGCCGGAGACCTTTAAATCCGTAACTACTTTTTTCATTATGGTTTCCTCCCTGTTTTGAATAAAGAGGCGACAGGCAAAGCTGCCGCCTCAGGGTATTTGTCAGAAAAACTACTTGTTAAGGATTTCGCCGTAGAGCTTGGCTAAACGCCTCATCTGGCAGGTGAACGAATATTCGTTATCATACCAGGAAGCAACCTTAACGAAGGTATAGTCACCAGCCGGGATGAGCCTGGTGAGAGTTGCATCGAAGATAGAACCTTCGGTACGGCCTAAGATATCGGAAGAAACGATTTCGTCTTCGTTGTATCCTAAGACACCCTTTAATTCGCCTTCAGCAGCTTCCTTCTCGGCAGCGTTGATTTCTTCGACAGTGGCAGGTTTCTTTAAGAGAAGCGTGCAGTCGCAGATGGAACCATCAGTGACCGGAACACGGATAGCATTTCCGTTGAGACGGCCATTGAGTTCAGGAATGACCTTGCCGACAGCCTTAGCAGCACCAGTGGTGGTCGGAACGATGTTGGCAGCGCCAGCACGGCTACGACGGATGTTCTTGCCAGCTAAGTCAAGGATACGCTGATCGTTGGTGTAGGCGTGGACAGTGGTCCTGGTTCCGCCGATGACACCGAACTTGTCATTTAAGACCTTCCTCATCGGAGATAAGCAGTTGGTGGTGCAGGAAGCGCCGGAGATGATGGTCTGATCCTTGGTAAGCTTGTCAGTGTTGACACCATAGACATAGGTCGGAATATCCTTGGAAGAAGACGGAGCAGAAATGATGACACCCTTGGCGCCATTTTCCCTGTGGACATCGCCATCTTCATGGGATTTCAGACGGCCAGTGCACTCGAGAACGATATCGACACCATAGTCTTTCCAATGAAGATCATGCGGATCCTTCTGGCCAAGGACCGGAATCTTATGGCCACGGAAGATGATGTTGGTCTCATCAGAAGAGATCTCATCTTCATGCCAACGACGATGGGTGGTGTCATACTTTAATAAGTATGCTAAGGTACCTGCATCGACTAAGTCGTTGATAGCAACAACTTCGAAGACTTCCTTGCCCTCTTCCTCGTTCCTCTCATAGGCACGACGGAAGGCAAGACGACCAATACGACCAAAACCGTTGATAGCTAATTTAATAGACATTTTGGATAATGTCCTCCTTTTTTCGAGATAATTCTACAATGAAGAGTGAGGCTTTTAAAGTATTTTGATTACATTTTTCGAAATAAAAGCGGTTTCCAAACTTGTTTTTCTATATAATCGCTCACTTGTCTTCTAGAAATGCTTATTTGCGTGCGCGTTTTCCATTTTTATTAGTAGACACCTGACAAGTTTTTGGATTAAACATTCCATTTTTTGAAAAAAACAAATAAAAAGCGGAGAAAACGGCTATTTCAGCCTATTTCCTCCGTTTGCGTATTTCATCAGCCTGTCCGCGTAAAGAAGACCTGATATGAACGACTCCGGATTTGGATATTGCGACCCCGTCCTTGGAAATACTCTCGGCAAGTTCGCGGTAATTCGCCTCTTTCCTGTCAAGCCGTTTCTGTATAACGGCCTGGGTTTTCTCATCAAAGAGCGAAAGCGGACGGACCTTGAGGAGGAACTCGATGGTCTCGATGTCCCGCTGTGCGCTGCTGAGAGACCGGGAGAAGTTTGCACTATCGCAGATGGAAAGACGGTTGTTGATGTTCCTCTCTTCCTTATTGATTCTTGCGTTCTCAAAGGTGAACCTGCCTTGGTTAGCACCGATAAAGGAAAGAAAAACGGAAATCTGGTCCGATCTTTTCAGGTAGAGAACATGTTTCTCCCGCCGCTTGATGTACTTAAAGCCCATGCTCTTTTCTTCCTTGAAAGTCAGAAGTTTCTTTTTCACTGCCAGAGCATCGTTCTTATCCGTAAAAGCCATTTCCAGGTAGTAGGAAGTATGGGCAGAAGAGGGATTATTGATGCTACCGTTTGCAAGGAAACATCCAATCAGAAAGGAAGACAGGTTTTTCCGATGGAGCCTGTTTTTCGGAGGTATTCGCTCAATGCCGTCTTTGAAGACCTCGAGCTCATCCCTCCTATCATAAAGGCGTTTATCCCGGACAGAGATTCGATAGATGACCCCTTTCTTGAAGCGGATCTTCTTTTCATAGGTAATCCTCGGTGTCCTTTGATAGACTTCCTTCAAGGATGAATAAATCAGCTTGCAGACCGATGCAATCTCGGTTCTCAGTTCCAAAGAAGGTTTGCTGCCAATTGAAAAGACAGCTCCGTTCCGGATAAATCCGGAAAGAAGGCTCTTCTTCTGCTCTTTCGTATAGGAACGGACACTCAGTTCGTTCTTTACCTGCTTAGTAAAGCTGACTTCTCCTGTCTCCATATTGGCACCGTTTTATCAAACACTATAGGTTAATCCTGATTCTTCAGATAATCGCTATGTATCCTTGTCGCCGCAAGCGAGCCATCGCTGACGGCCCTTGTCACTTGACGGAGGGGAGTATTCCGGCAGTCTCCGATAGCATAAAGATTCTTGACCTTTGTCTGCATTAGATCATTGGTGACAAGATAGCCTTTTTCGTCTTTGACGGAATCAATCTTAACGAAATCCGTCTGCGGCCTATCACCGACAAAAAGGAAAAGTCCGGATCCTAGCAGGATTTCCTCTTCTCCGGTGCTGTTGTTCTTAATCGTCAGGGATTGGAAGGAAGCATCCCCATCCACGGCGATTGGTTCATAGGGAACATAAAGCTTCGTATTATTTAAGGAAGTGAAGTGATTGACAAGTGCTTCCTCAGCCTTAAGCTTCTCGTGATGCGCAATCAAGGAAACATGGTGGCAGATGGAAGAGAGATAAATCGCTTCCTGGAAGGCAGAGTTTCCTCCGCCGATGACAAGGACATCTTTTCCTTTATAGAAAGGGCCATCGCATATTGCACAGGTAGAGATACCTCTCCGCTTAAACTTTTCCTCACCTTTCAGAGGGAACGGACGCGGTTTTAAGCCGTTGGCAAGGATGACATAATAGAAGTCATCTTCGAAGAAATCACCCTTGACATGGAAAGTTCCGTCTGGATTCAAGGTCAGTTCCTTGATTTGCTCATAGTTTACCGGAATCGAGAAATCGTTCCTCTGTTCTTCCCTTGTCCTAGCCAGTTCCGGACCAGATCCTTTCCGGTATCCAGGATAGTTTTCAATCTTATCCGTCAGGTTGACTTTCCCGCCGATATTTTCCTTTTCAAAGCAAACCGGAGTCCTTCCATAACGTTTCAGATAAATGCTCGCACATACACCGCCAGGACCAAGTCCGATTACGGCAACTTTTTTCTTATCCATCGTTTTCTACTCCTTCTTATCCTTGCCGGATAGCTCCTCTTCTTTTGCCTTGAGAAGGGAAAGGTCCATCTCTTTTCGTTCATCAACGGAAGCAATATCCTCTCTGGATAATTCCATGACAAGCTGATCCGCTGTTTCGACATAGCAGGACTTGAGATAATGGACTTTGTCCAGTTTTCCTTTCTTAGCCCTATGGTTCAGAATATGATTCAAGACAATCAAGAGCAGACCGATGCCGATATAAACACCCGCCCTGACATAGGACTGGTACGAACCCTTATCGGCACCAGTGGCAGCGCCGGAATCATTCCGCGACCTGATAAACTGGGGATTACGCAGCGGTTCAAGGACCCTACGGACAAGACCGTAGACAATAAAGTAGGAAAAGCTCTTATCTCCGTTCACAAAATGTTTTCCCTCCACCGCATTTAACCCATATTGGAGAAGGAAATAACCCCTCAGATTCAAAACACCTTCCACTAAGAACAAGGGAGCTGCAATCGAACCGGAAGGAAGTCTCTCTCCCACCGATGCGCTTCCCCTAAGCTGGCCATTATAGAAATACTGACCCCTGAGATGAGTTCCGTTCTGCCTGTTATTTGTAATAAAGGAAGGAAGGAAATCCCACGCAGAAGGAGAGACGGCATGGCCAAAGACTTCCTGGTTAAAGAAGTTTCCCCAGCGTCCAAACCTCTGTGCGACTAGGATTGTCGGAACAGCAAAGTCCATGATTTTCAGAATCGATGTTCCTTTGCGACGAAGTGCGGCATAGAGGACACCGGAAATCACGCCAAGAAGTGCACCGCCTTGGATAGCAAGACCACCTTCCCAGATTGCAAAAGGGGCATACCATTTTCCGGCCGTAGGCGCACAAGTCGGCCAGGTAGCAACCACGTACCAGATACGGGCACCGACAATTCCCCTAGGAAACGCAACAAGAAAAATAGTGTTGAAGAAGTCCCACCCACGGAACCCGTCCTTGTGGGCATGATAGTTTGATAGGAACAGAGCAAGAGCTGCACCAATCACTATGCAGATTGCATAGAATCGAATAACCGGATGCTGGAAAGGAATTCCAGGATAATACCCAAGAGTGGTCATTATTTCTTCTCTATCTCCTTCTGCCGCTTTTCGGAAATTTCAGCAAGACGGCGCTGGAACTCATATCCAGTATCATAGCCATCATCCTTTAATTTATAGTTCGTCACTGCAGTTTCGATGATTTCCGCAATATTTCTTGCTGCAGAGACCGGAAGACGGACAAGCGGAATGGATTCATTCAGGATTTCATATCGTTCCGTTTTCCTTCCGATTCTTTCCCTAGGCTGGTTTTCGGAGAAGGGAACAAGATCAATGACCCTCTTAATATGAGCACGCTTAGCCAATGAGTTGATTCCGAACCTGCGGGACACGTTGATGATTCCGATACCGCGGACTTCCATCCTTCCGTAAATGGATTCCGGACAGGTTCCGACAAGCTGTCCGCGGACCGCTGCAATATCGACACGGTCATCAGCGACAAGCCTGTGTCCCTTCCGGATCAATTCCAAGGAAACCTCGGATTTACCGACGCCGGAGTGTCCCATCAAGAGGACACCGACACCATAAATCGAAAGAAGGCAGGCATGAACCGCAGTACGGGGAGCAAGGGCCTCAGAAAGATAAACATAGAGCTGACTTGCCAGATAAGAAGTATCAGCAGGAGAGGAAAACAACGGCGCATTCTTTTCTTTTGCAGCACGGAGAAGCGGATCAGGAATCGGGGAATTGTGTGTAACAATGATAGCCGGACATTCCTCTGAGCATATTTTCAGCGAATTATGATAAATGAAATCCGGATCCGAGTCCTTGATCAGGGCCCTTTCCTTGTTTCCAATCAAATCAATACGGTTTTTCTGATGAAACTGGAGAAGGCCAAGCCTTTCTAGACCAGGACGATCGATTTCCGCAACCTGAACAGGCCGGGACAAAGACTTCCTATCTCCGTTGACAACCTTGAATCCAAAATGATTCGCTAATTCCAAACTAGTAAGCATATACGATTCCCCTTCCTGTTTCTTTGTTCCTGTTCAATTATACACGAAAGACAAGTCCTTCTTCTCTTTATTCATCCAAAGGATGAGCGCAAAGATACTTTTCCTTCTGGAGTTCTTTCTTAAGATAGAACCCAGTATAGGATTCCTTGCAATCTACGATCTTGTCAGGAGAGCCTTCGAAAACTAAATTGCCACCTCGGTCACCGCCCTCCGGTCCAAGATCCACAAGGTAATCCGCGCATTTGATGACATCCAGATTATGTTCAATGACAACAACAGTATTTCCAGCATCCACCAGACGATTCAAGACAGTGACAAGCTTCTCGATATCATAAGGATGAAGACCAGTCGTCGGCTCATCCAAAATATAGAGAGTAGAACCATCGCTCGACTTTTCAAGCTCATAGGCAAGCTTGACTCGCTGTGCTTCGCCACCGGAAAGGGTCGTCGAAGATTGGCCGAGTTTCCTATAGCCAAGTCCGACATCGCATAAGGTTTTCAGCTTACGGCGGATATTGGCATAGGCAGAGAAAAAGTCAACGGCTTCCTCGGCGCGCCTATCTAAGACATCGGAAATATTCTTTCCCTTATAACGGATTTCAAGGACATCATCCGTATACCGTTTGCCATGGCAGACGTCGCATGTAACATAGACATCAGGAAGGAAGTTCCTGCTGATGCGCTTCACACCGGCACCTTGGCAGGCTTCACAACGGCCACCCTTCCTGTTAAAGGAGAACCTAGACTTTCCCCTTCCTTTGATTCTAGCATCCTGAGTCTGAGCATATAGGTCACGGATATCATCAAAAACCTTTATATATGTTGCAGGGTTGCTTCTAGGGGTTCTTCCAATAGGTTCCTGCGAAACATTAATTACTTTAGAAATAGATTGCAGATTTTCAATACAATCGCATTCTCCTTTTTCACATTGATATCCAAGCTGTGAACGTGCTGTCTTATAGAGAACCTCGTCAATCAAAGAGGATTTTCCAGAGCCAGAAACACCTGTTACAACAGTCAGACATCCAAGAGGGATGGAAACATCAATATGTTTCAGATTGTGGCAATAGGCATTCTTGATTTCAAGCCTCTTCTGATAGCTTCTGTGTTTTGCAGGAATCGGAATCCTCTTTCTTCCCGAGAGAAAATCACCTGTCAAAGAATTTTTGTCTTCGATCAAGCCTTTCGGAGTTCCAGAATAGATGACTTCGCCACCATGATCTCCAGCTCCTTTTCCCCTGTCGACAACATAGTCGGCGGCCAGAATCGTATCCTCATCGTGTTCTACGACGATCAAGGAATTTCCAAGATCACGCCTTTCCTTCCTCGTATTAATCAGCTTGTCATTGTCCCGCTGGTGCAGACCGATGGAAGGCTCATCAAGAACATAGAGGACGCCAGTAAGCTTGCTTCCAATCTGAGTCGCCAAACGAATACGTTGGCTTTCTCCGCCCGATAAAGTCGAAGCTTCACGGGAAAGGGTCAAATAATCAAGCCCGACATCAATTAAGAATTTCAGGCGGTTCTTGATTTCCGTGATGACAAGATCCGCAATGCTGTGTTCCCTGTCCGTCAATTTGAGATTCAGGAAGAAGTTATAAATCTTATCCAAGCTCCTGGAACAGAGCTCATGGATGTTGAGGCCTCCAACACGGACAGAAAGAACTTTTTCGTTCAATCTTGCACCATGGCATGTCGGACAGACATGCTCAGACCTAAAGGAGGCATAATACTGCTTCCTCCATTCCGATTTTGTGGTCCTGTAAAGGCGGTCAATACGGGCCTTCAATCCTTCCGTGACATTTTTGACGATCTTAGATCCACTTGAAGTCTTATAGATATACTTCACCGGTTCAGTCGGGCCATAGATGATGATATCTTTTTGGCGTTGACTCAAACGATTGAACGGAGTGCTAGTTGAAATATGATACTTTTCAAGAACCGCATAGAAGTCGTTCCATTCGATGGTGTCGTGATTGTTCTTCGGCAGACAGGCAATAGCACCATCATCAATCGATTTTGTCGGGTCTGCAATCCTTAAGGAAGGATCCGCTTCGATTTTAACGCCAAGTCCGTTGCAATCCGGACAGCAGCCAAGAGGGTTATTAAAAGAGAAAAGACGTGGTTCAAGCCTAGGTACGGAGAAGCCGCAGACCGGACAGGACTGATGTTCGCTGTAAAGGGTCTCTTTTCCATCGATTTCAGCAACAACATAGCCATTTGCAAAGTCTAGTGCGGTACGCAGGGAATTGAAAAGACGATCTTTGTTCTCGGGATTCAAAAGAAGGCGGTCGATGGCAAAGGAAATCGTATGCTTGAGGTTCTTATCCAAAACAGGAAGAGTTTCATAGCGGGAAAGAGGAGCATTATCGATCTTGGCACGGTTAAAGCCAGCGGAAAAGAACTTTTCCCTAGTCTGCCTATGCGTTCCCTTTTCATTCTGGACAACTGGCGCATAGATAGTAAGCTTGCTTCCAACCGGGTTTTTCCAGATTGCATTGAAAATCTGCTGCAGCGAGGAGGCTTTAATGGCGACATGATGTTCCGGACAATAGGCAACACCGATTCGTGCATAAAGAAGACGGAGGTAATCATAAATCTCAGTCACCGTTCCGACTGTGGAACGAGGATTATGGCTAGTTGTTTTCTGGTCGATAGAGATTGCAGGGGAGAGGCCATCAATGGAATCAACATCCGGCTTCGAGAAATCACCTAAAAACCTACGTGCGTAAGAGGAAAGGGATTCGACATAGCGGCGTTGCCCTTCTGCAAAAATCGTATCAAAAGCAAGGGTTGATTTTCCAGAACCAGAGACACCGGAAAAAACGACAAGCGCATTCTTGGGAATGGTGACATTGACGTTTTTCAGGTTGTTCTCTCTGGCTCCTTTGACGACAATATAGTCTTTATAATCACTAGTCATTGAAAAAACACCATCCTAAATACAATAGTTTAGCAGAAACAGAGAAAGCAGTCGATTATTTGCAATAAACGGAGACAAGGCCGTCAGAATCAAACGGGTTCCTCTCGCCTTTGATCAGGGGAGAGACATAATCCCTGTAGCTGTCCTTGATATTGTCTTTGTTCTTTGTCAGATACGATAAAGGAAGCTTCTTTTCCTTGTTGGCGACTTTTTCAAGAGGAACGGAAGAGAAACCAATCTTATAGGAAGAAGAATCAGCTCGTTCCCTGTTCACCATGACACCGCTCCTTCCTCTTTTTGCAAACAGATAGGCTTTCTCGCCACAGGAGGATGCTTCCTTAATATCCGTCAAAGACGGAACGAAAGTACCTGCGCGATTCAAAAGAGAAAGTTCGATTCCGCGAGTCTTATATCCTTTTTGAGCAATAAGAGAGGAGAGATAGTCCGCAACGCCCCCAACTTGGATATTTCCGAAACTGTCTTTTGATTTCTGAGATACAATGAGATTTCCGCCTTTGTCCCGGATACCTTCCGAAACAACGACAAGGCAGTGCCCTTTCTTGTCAAAAACAGAAGTTGTTTTTGACAGGAATTCATTGATACTGAAAGAAACTTCTGGTACAAAAATAAAGTCAGGCGTGATTTCTTTCTTCTTTGCAAGGACAGAGGATGCAGCAATAAACCCGGAGTCACGTCCCCTGGTTTCAATGATATTGATCCGACCTTTCTCATAGGAAAGATCATCTTTTCCAATCGTGATAACGCTGTTAGCGACAAACTTCGCAGCACTTCCAAAACCTGGGCAATGATCGGTATAGACAAGATCATTATCAATCGTCTTTGGTATACCGATGACTTTCACGTCCCTGTTGGCTTTTTTCACCCTTTTATCAATCAGGGAAGCAGAATCCATCGAATCATTTCCGCCATTGACGAAAAGATATCCGATTCGATACTCCTCCAAAGTCTTCAAGATTGCCTGCCTCAAAGGCGAAGAAGCATCATCCTTCAGCTTTACTCTCGCCGAGCCAAAATTAGCTCCCGGGGTCACAAGCAGGTCTTTGAAATTCCGATTGGATGGAATCAGTTCAAGCTTTCCATTCAATAATCCATTCACGCCATAGCGGGAAACATAGAATTTGCCATGGTTTTGATCATTCTTGAACGCTTTGTAGAGTCCATAGAAAGAGGAATTGATGACCGGAGTCGGCCCTCCGGATTGAAAATAGCAGACATTATTTCTCGCAGTCGTCATATTTGAATTTCTCCTTTTGCTCAAAGTCTTCCCTTCCTTTTCTCAACGTGGCGATGGATTCATACTTGGTATAACGATTCTTAATGGCAAAGAGTCCGAAAATCAAAATCCTGACAAACAGTCCGAGAGACGTCAGCCTCCTTCCGAATTTGAAGTAAGGCGAAGAATAAGTAAGTTGGTACTCAACCTTGCCTTTCTGGCCGAAGAAGCCGATAAAGCCGCCTTGTGCTTTATAAGTATCCAATTCTTCCTTGATTGTTTCATTCGTATCCTCATCTGTAGAAAGCTTATAGAGTTTCCATCCGTTCTGAAGAGGCCTATTCAAGACAACAAACTTATTCTCATCATAGTCAGTATTGAAGAGGACCTCATTCTCATTGCGGGAAGTAATATGGATGCGGTTCTTCTTCAGGTTATCGATGGCATCCTGATAATCCCGGTTCCGGATAACATAGATACTCGGCTTCTTTAACACAGTCGGACTAGAAACGCTTCCTCCCTTGACCCTACCAAGAATCTTATAGACAGGACGGTCCGTATAGTAACCATGTGCCGTCTGATAGCTTGAGTAGTACGGATAATTATAGGAAATCCTATGATCATCCTTATCAAAGAGACGCCATTCGATGTTTTTATCCGAATTGATTCCGATATAGCTTCCAGTTGTCGGATCACTAGGATCGGCTTCCGGAGCCAAAGGAACATATTCGCCTCTGCTATTCGTAAACTGGATGAGAATCTTAGAATAGTAGAGAACCGAAGCGGAATGCTTGTTCCCGTTTTTGTCTTTCAAGGTATCCAGATCAAAGACCGTATCTGCCGGTGTGATTCCATTGGCGTTTTCGAAAGGATGCGTCTTTGCGTACTCTGTCCTACAAGTCTGATCCGAGGGATTATCAATACTGCAGTAAGCATAATTTCCTTTGTCTTCCGGCCAGTTCGCAGAATAGACCGTTGCCACCCTGTGCCGATTGTTATTTCCGGAATAGTATTCAATCGGAGCAGAGGAGCCATAAGTATAGTTTCCACCAGTTACTGTCAATGAGCTCTGGAAAGAAGTCGCATTGCGGGCCTGGTTCGTCTTGTCCTTATAATCCAGTTCCTTATAGGAATAGATTTCTTTTCCGTTTCCGTAGAACTTGCCCATCCAGGATTGGTTCTTGTAATAGAGGTTAAGGAAGTCCTCATGCTCCAAGCTAGCTGCACGGAGAAGAGGATATTCATTGAGGTCTTCGCTAAGTCCGAAATACAGATCGTCATCATCGCTCTTATAGCCGAGATTCGTTGCCATCCAGCTAGAATCGATGACATTATCGTATCCAAAGCCTAAGTCGATGAAGTTGAGGTTCACATAAAGGGATTTGGTGCAGTCCTTCGAAGAAAGATACTGCTTGAAGGAATCGGAGTAATGAATTCCGATTTCTTCCTCTTCTTCGCTAGTGAGATCAAGAACATTCTTGAAACCATAGGGAATGTCATAACTATTTGCAAGTCTGGTACCATCATAAGAAATGAATCTTCCCCTGGAATCTTTCCTGCTGCTTTCCCGGATTCGGTCTACCCTGTAGTACTTCACACCAAGGAAAGTCTCCCTGTTTTCACGGCGATTGGTCAATCCCATCAGCCAGCTCTTGTAGTTGTAAGGGATTCGGCTCCGGTCAATGAACTCCTGTGCTCCGTAAGGATATACAGAATGGAAAGAAGAAGTTCCGGAATAGCCAAAGTGCCTAGAGATGTTCGGAGTATTCCGGTCCTGGCTATCCGAAAAGATACGGAAGTAGTCTTCATCGTTTTCTTCCTGTTTCAATTTCGTTATGAGTTCCGTCTGTAAAGGAATATCGTTGCTCTGATTGCTCTTAGAGAGGCCCTGTCCGTAAATAGTCAGGTTTGCCCTGACGATAATATCTAAAGACCTCCTTCCGATCGTCACATAGGAATATTGCTTCTTATGGAAGAACGGGCGGGTGACAAGATAAACAATCCTTGTCCAGATTAAGCTTCCGAAGATCAGCCACCTCTTCAGATCCCATTCAGTTCCCGTGTAGCTTCCCGGTTTCCTGCTGACTCCGTAAATAACTAAGAAACAGCAGATAGCCTGTAAGGAAAGAGTGAAAACGGCAGCCAAATCAAGATAGGAACGTGGCAGTTCTCTTCGTTTCTCGATTGCCTTCAAGTCAAACACAATCCTCCAGCTGACTGGAAGGATGAAGTAACGTGCATACGCAACCGTGAATCCAGAGAAGAGATAGAATCCGATTGGAGTGAAAATCAGGAATAGGGTTCCAAGCCTTCCTAGAAGATGAGAAATCTTCTTTTCCTTGATGGAATCAATCAGAGAAACAAAGAACCTCAAGAGCATCGGTGTGGTCGCATAGAGACCCGCTTGGCAGTTATCATACCAATTGACATTCATCAAGTTGGAAGAATAGCAACTATCCGACATAAAGAGGAAATTGAACAAAGGCGTGTATTGATTCTGTTCCCTTCCGCTTGGGAATGTGAAGACCGCCTTGATCCTGTTTTTGAATCCGTCCGCATTCTTGATTGCATCTAGATAGGAATTGCTTTGAGTACGGGGCCTGCTCTTAGCCACGGCAAGTCCTGGCAATAAGGTAAAGGCACCTAGGCAAAGAGCTAGAATGAAAGAGAGCATTCCGCAGCCCATAACAGCATAGTTCTCATCCCGTGTCCGTTCTTTCCTGGTCTGGAAGAAACGGAACCTAGCATATAGGAACGCACCGACCCTAAAGACCGAGAAGAAGAAGTAAGAAGCCCTGGCATTTAGGAAAAAGCCGACCAAAAAGATTCTCGGATCCCGCTTTTTGATAATCCGTTCCAGTCCAAGAAAAATCAAAGGAAGGAAAGCGACAGAATCAATGAAATGGAACCAGAGGTAGCCAAAAGAATAACTTGAAAACGCAAAGGCGAGCGCTCCGATTCTTCTGTTCTTAGGTGAAAAGCCAAGGTCACCTAAATACCAGTAGAAGAACCTTCCAGCCAGAACCCTTTTGGGAATGAACTCAAGGCCTTGCAAGGCCTGAAGCCATTCTCGAGGGAACGGAAGAAGGATTAAGACAAACGGATCGAAAAGGTAGTAAAAGGAGTTTCCCCCGATATTATCGATGCCGAGGAAAGCGCTTCTATCCCACTGCGGGAAAATACCTGTGCGGAAGAAATAGTGCCAATCATCATATCCATTGAAGATAAAGTTCCTCTCCTGCCTAGAGTAATCGCCGCTCAGAGGGACTGTGCATCTTTCATGCCTAAGAGTATAGATAAAGCAAAGAGCCGACACCAAAGTCAGCAGATAGAACGTCTTCCTTCCTTCGCCGGGCTGCAAAAAGACAGACTTCAGCCAGGAAAGCAGAGAAACCAACTGTTTTTTAGTCTGAAGGAGAAGGGTTTGTCCTTTTTGGGACATCTTATCTTTCAGGCTATTCCAATCCATTTGTATTTTATTATTCATATTACTGCCTCTATTTTATAACAAGGAAGAACTCTTTCCACCATATTCTTTTGAGCAAAAGCATGGGAATAGTTTATACTAGAGCCATGAATCGACAAAGCTTTAAGAAAAAAGTCGTCGCTTATCTTCGCTCACCCTTTTATTTGGTTTCCATTTACCTTTTTTCTTTTCTTTGTTTTCTGATTTCACCGCCGTTTACTTATTTTCCGGTCTCCATCCTCGTCTTGTTGTCGTTCCTTCCCCTTTTCCAAGACAATGGAATCTATTATTCCGGATTAGTGCTTTCCCTCTTGACCGCTTCAAGCAGGCCTTTAAGGAACCGGAATCTTCCTGTTCCGCTTGTTGTCTCCATCTGTGCCATCTTCTTATCCAGGATACTATTCCTTTTCATCCACAAACCCAAAAGGCACGTAGACGCTCTCTTCTATTTTCTCTTAATATTATTCTTGCTTATCCTTGCTTCCTACTGTATTGAGGCAATACAGACAAACGAGAACTTCCGCCAATGCTGGTTCTTTATCATCTTCTTCTTTGTGGAAATCATCATCTATAGGAGGATGTGCTCAGCTACAAGCGGAAAATCCGGATTAAGGTACTTGTCCAAAGTATCTGCCGCTCTGTCCGCAGTATTCTTTCTCGAAATCCTATTTACGCTGTTTTCGAAGAACAACTATGCATTCTTTTCTTCTAGGAACCTTTCTTTTGCTTCCAGCGAAATAAGGTCATGCTTAGTCGTATTCCAAATTCCGTTCTTGGCTTTTGGTGTTTATAAGAAAAAATGGTATTTAATATTCTTCGTCTTAATCGACTATATTTCACTAATTCTTCTAGGTAACTATATCAGCTTTATTTTTCTTATTATCTCCTTTGTTCCTTTTGTTTTTCTTGCCTTCCATTCCTATGATAAGCTCTATCCTTATTTAATATTAGTCGGCCTTGTTGCAATCCTAGCACCTTTCTGTGTCCTATTATTCCTTAACCGTCCGTTTTCTACCGGTGTCATCAATTCAAGGAAACACTTCAATGTGTTAAGCAGTTCGAATCCAAATTATCCTCTCTTAAAGAAAGGCTGGGATAGGTTCAAGCAAGACTATATCCTAGGTTCTTCCGTATTAAGCATCACAACCAGGGAGTCCGTCGATTATTTCCCTAACGCCTACCTGCAAATTGGTGTCTTATCCGGAATCATAGGTATTTTCTTCTATCTTTTATCCGACATTTCCCTCTATGTCCTTTGCTTAAAAGGCAAAACAAAATCAGAACGGGTCTTCTTCTTCTATTTCCTTGTCCTTCACGAAATCAGGAACTGGCTCATGGACGCTACAACAAACTGGATGGTACTGCTTAGGCTATTGACTGCAGTCAGCGTCTACCAAGGCTCTATCTTCCAGGATAAAAGGATCATTCATGACAGTTTCCTGAAGATTCCAGATCCAGATAGTCCACAAAATCCGAGCACATTCGATGAATAGAAAAAATTTTTTAAAATATTTCTTGACAATATTTTGAGGATTGAGTATATTATTTACGCTCTTCTAAGGAACACCCTTAAAGGCACATGAATTAGATAATAAATTCCAACATAAAAATTCCTTTTGCTCTCTCCTCTGGCACTTCGGTGTCAGAGGAGTTTTCTTTTATTGTCTCTTTTTCTATAAAATTTGCGTAGATTATAGAAAAAAGGTAGAATATACTGCTAATTAAAGAAGGACAACCATGAAATTTGAAACCTTAGTCAAACAACTGAAATACAGAGTCCTTAGGGAAGTCGCAAAAGATTACTGGGAAGGAGACCTCTGGGATAAAAGGGTCGATATCCCGAAAAGGATTTCTCCGGGTCCGAAAGCCACAAGGCGTTGCTGTATCTATAAGGAACGCGCTATTGTAGCAGAGCGTATCAAACTCGCGCTTGGCGGTGACAAGAACAATCCAAATCTTCTCGAAGTCATCGAATCCGCTTGTGACCAGTGTCCTTATGGTGGAAGGCAGGTCACCGATCTCTGCCGTGGCTGCTTAGCACACCGCTGTGCAGAAGCCTGCCCGAAGAACGCAATCTCATTTGATGAGAATTATCACGCCCATATTAACAAAGACGTCTGCATCAATTGCGGCCTTTGCGCAAAAGCATGCCAGTTCGGTGCGATTGCCAATCGTCGTCGTCCTTGCGAAGCCGCCTGCAAGATTAATGCCATTCACGCCCGTGAAGACGGTATTTCCGAAATCAACTATGATTCCTGTACCGAATGCGGTGCTTGTTCTTCGGCATGTCCGTTTGGTGCTATCAGGGATAAATCCTACATTACAAAGTGCATCGATATTCTTAAGAATCCAGATAACGATGGTCATATCTATGCTATTATTGCCCCTTCGATTGCAACACAATTTGCACCTGCAAAGCTCGGTCAAGTGTTAACCGGAATCAAGAAACTCGGCTTCTCTAGAATCTATGAAGCAGCCCTTGGTGCCGATCTTGTCGCCTATAACGAATCCAAAGAGTTAAGTGAGGAAGGATTTGCGATTTCTTCCTGCTGTACTGCCTTTGTCAATTACATCCATAAGGCTTTCCCGGAGTTAGTCGAGAAAATCTCGAAGAACCTCTCCCCGATGGCTGCTAGGTGCAAGGCAATCAAAGAAAAAAATCCGCTTGCCAAGACCGTTTTTATCGGCCCTTGCATTGCTAAGAAGAAGGAAAGGTTCAAGGAAGAATCTGCTCCGTATGTCGACAATGTCATTACCTTCGAAGAACTCCAGGCTTTATTCGGAGCACGGCAGATTGATGTCGAGAAGCTAGAAGAATCTCCGATTGATGATGCTTCTTACTTCGGACGTATCTTTGCACATTCCGGCGGTCTCAGCGATGCTGTCAACGAAGCTTTGAAAGAGCAGAACTCTGACTTCGTTGTCAAACCGGTGAAAGCATCCGGACTTGACCAGTGCAAGCTTAATCTGAATCTGATTAAGAAAGGTACTTTCCAAGGAAACTTCCTCGAAGGAATGGCCTGCTGCAACGGATGCATCGGCGGACCTGGCTGCCTGACCCATCAGCTGTCCGATCAGGCAAAAGTCGATCGATTCAGTAAGACATCCACTCTTCCGACTATCGCATCCGCCATTGAGAAATCCGGTATTGCATCGGATATATCTTCTATCAAGAAATAAACAATAGGCAGTCTTTCTTAGGCTGCCTTTTTTTGGAGGAAAACATGAAACAGGAATACAGTTACGGAGCTGTCGTTTACCAAAGAAAAGAAGGTCAGATTTTCTATCTGATCGAATTCAGGAAGCTCGGACATGTGTCCCTTCCGAAAGGACATATTGAAAAAGGAGAGACACCTTATCAGTGTGCATTACGGGAAATAAAGGAAGAAACCAACCTTGAAGTTGATTTAGAGACTTCTTTTCATCACACCATTTCCTATTCTCCTTTTCCGAACGTCTGGAAAGAAGTTACTTTTTATCTAGCCAAGGCAAAAACATTCAACATCATATCCCAGCCTGAAGAAGTCAAGGAAGCAAAATGGCTGCCTTTTGAAGACGCTAGGAAAGCCTTGACCTTCCAAAGCGACAAAGACACCCTCGCTGATGCAGACAAGCACAGGAAGAAACATGAAGAAGACAAGAGAAGAAGTCCATTACAATAGGTCACGGATCAAAGGAAAAAACACAAAAATCGAATTGATTCTTCGGAAGGCGCTCTATAAGGAAGGATATCGTTATCGGAAAAACAGGTCCGGTCTTCCTGGTCATCCCGATATTGTTCTCTGCAAATACAAAATTGCAATCTTCTGCGATGGCGACTTCTTCCATGGATACGATGTCTCCAAAACTCTTCATAGCCTGAAAACAAATCCCGGATACTGGGAAAACAAGATCCTCACAAACCGGGCACGGGATGAGAAGCAAAATGAAGAGCTTGTTTCCTTAGGATATGTCGTACTCCGCTTCTGGGAACACGAAATCATCCATAATCTTCCTTCCGTACTGGATGAGATCGGACTAGCTGTCCTCCAGCAGACGGAAAACCAATAAAATAAAATCACACCTTTTGGAAGGTGTGATTTTAGCTTGCTTTTTATCTTTTTACCAAATGCTGACCCGCTTTTTGACTGGCAGATACCTCTTATCCTTAGAGGTAACACCAAATGCCTGATACCATTCAGGGAAGTTTCTCGGCTGCCTATTGGCACGAAGTTCACAAGGGGCATGGACATCCGTGACAAGAAGGAGCTTTATATATTCATCTTTTGCCTTCCTACACCAGACCTTACCCCAATTCAGGAAGTATGCCTGATAATCCGGCTTTTTCAGCTGTTTCCTTAATTCTAGCGTGACTCCCCTGCCGCCATTGTCTGCAATGTTCTCGGAGACAATGAGTTCTCCGTTGACGACTCCTCCATGGAACTTGATCTTATCGAATTCATCAATCCTCTGCTTCGTCAGATCCTTGAAAGCGGCAAAGTCTTTTTCTGTCCACCAGTTCTTAAGATTTCCGTGTTCATCGAAGTGGGCACCATTGTTATCAAAAGCGTGTGAAATCTCATGTCCGATGACAGCACCGATGCCTCCTAAATTCTTGCTCTTGCTCTGCTTGATGGAGTAGAAAGGCTTCTGAAGGATAGCAGCAGGGAAGGTAATATCGTTCGAGAAGGGATTATAGCAGGCATTGACCCTATATCCAGGCCTTCCCCATTCGCTGCGGTCGACCGGCTGATTCAGTTTGTCTAGGCCATGCTGTATTTTTTCGCGATTGATTTTCTGCCTTGCAGAGAAAAGACTATCTTTATCCGTGAATTTCAGTTTCTTGTAGAACTCATCGATCTTATCCGGATATCCCATTTTGATTTCTATGGTATTCAGCTTAAGAATAGCTTTCTTCTTCGTAGAAGGAGCAAGGAAGGTATTCTTTTCCCTGCGTCCCTTATAAGCCTGGATGATTTCCTTAACAAGGTTGACTACATCTCTCTTTGCTTCCTCACCAAAATAGTTTCTTCCATAATAGACACCAACGGGCTCGGAAAAGGTCCCGGAGGCAAGCCGGAAGGCACGTTTCTTCAAAGGAGAATCATGGCTTGTTCCAACAAGAGCACGGTGGTAGGAATTGCCAAGCGTATATAGTTCCTCAGACAAGTAAGCCGTTGCACGCCTTAAAGCGCGGACATAAGCCCAATGAATATATTTAGAGAAGTTTTCTTCATTGAAGTAATTCTTGAATCCTTCGATAGCCTTTGGATCATAGACAATGACATCTTCCGGCAGAGTTTCCCCATAGAAGGATTTCCTTAAAGAAATCAAATCAAACGGAAGAAGCTTCTTAGCTACAACAGACAGCTTCCTCGGATGATAATTATCGACATAATCTGCCCATTCAAGCTGGGATTTGACATTCTTAGCAATCAAGGCATCATAGCTGATAGTATCTTGGAGATAGGCTTTCTGATCTGCTTTGGATAATTCAGTTTTAGCTAATATCTTGCTTGCCCTGCTCTGATAAACAGAAAGAAGCTTCTGTCCGGCTTGGTTGCCTTCTTCATAGTACGTTGTATCAGGGAGAATGATGCTAGGACCAGTTAGGACAAAAGAATGCTTCAATGTATTTTTCCTATCGGTGTCTACCCCAAAATCAAGCGGGAGATCAACACCTAAAAGTGTTAACTCATTTGCAATCTTGTTAAGCTCATCTATGTTCTTAATAGAAGCAATCTTGTTAAGAAGAGGGAGAACGGGTGCTAGGCCATCTTTATTGCGGCGCTTCTTATCAAGTACCTTCTCATATAAAGCAACCGAGTATTTCCTCTCTTTGATATTGGTCTTCTTTTCACCAGAGGCAAGCAAATCAAAGTCCTTCCTTAGCTTCTTCTGGACATTCTCATCTAGCCTTGCAAAGCCACCAGTCGAAGGGCGGTCAGAAGGAATCTTTGCCTTCTTAAGCCAATCGCCGTTGACAAACTGATACAAGTCATCCTGAACACGGACTTTCTTAACTGCCATATTCTAAGTTTCTCCTTTCAATAAATTGAAAAACTGATGAAAACAAAAAGTCAGATTTTGACTTATTGTGGAAAGTATAACATAATCGGGAAAGAAGGGACAAAATACGCCTTTTATTTTGCAGAGAAAAACCCATTTCCTTTTAAATATTCTTCTTTTGTGTTAAGGTAGGACAGAAAAGAGATTCACATCATCATGGCTGAAGAAAAAAATCAGATGGTCGCATTTTTTGACTCGATGGCAGAAGACTGGGACAAACACAGCAAACCAGATCCGCACGTCATTCACACGCTGCTTGATTCCATTCCACTAATACAGGGAAGGAAAGTGCTTGATGTAGCCTGTGGAACAGGTGCCATCACTCCTTATCTATATGAAAAGACAAAAGAAAAAGTAAAAGCAATCGACCTTGCACCAGAGAGGATAAAAATTGCAAACACCAAATACGGAAACGACAGCCGTTTTCTTTTTGTCAACGAAGACTTCCTTGACAAAAAAGAAGAAGGCTATGACTTTGTCGTTATTTTTGATGCTTACCCTCATTTCCTTGACGTTAAAGCTTTTGATGAAGCTTTGGCAAAAGCAGTGAAAAGGGGCGGCTACTTTGCGATCCTGCATGACTGCTCAAAAGAGGAGCTTGCACATCACCACGCCCATATCCTGAATCTCAGCCGATTATTAAAGCCCGCACCCGAAGAAGCAGAAGTGTTTCAAGATCATTTCAGAATCCTCAAGGCAGAAGAAACCAGTCATACTTATCTTATCCTCGGACAAAAATTATAAAGTTTTTGGAAAAAACCTCTCTCACAGCCCATATTAAGTGAGAGGGGAGAAGAAGCATCTCTTCCCCCTCTTCTATCCAAAAAGGAGGAAAAAGATGAAAAAGCAGAAGAAGTTGATTGCACTCAGCAGCCTCGCAGTCATGGGCCTAGGCAGGCTTAGTGCAAACAGGTTGAGGCAGAAAAGCAGGGATGAGGTTCCAAGTCAAAGGAAACTGACCGGCAACGAATCCATCCATTTAAGCGAACCAAGATTCGCTCGTAATGCGGATGGTACTTTTACAGAAACCGTTCACTACAGCCTCCAGCCGGCTGGTATTACCGGGATTTCGTTTTATACGACTTTAGACTGGGTTCAGGACGACAACAGCACCTTTGACTGGGCTACTGTTGATAACACAAAGAAAGTCGAGGATTATGTCACCTATTCTAGGGACACCGTTGCACAGACTATTTCTTTTACTTGCAAAAAAGAATTCGGACGTCCGCTTCGTTTCGACAGGGCAGTTCAAGAAGACACCAGCAAGACCGCAGAAATCCAAATTGACTATTCCCGTAAGCGTCTGGAAAAAGCAAAAGTAATAAGGAATGTTGAGGAATTTACAGATAATAAGCCAGTGTTTATCAAAATCCAAGATGCCAAGTGGTCAATCGGATCCACTGGCAGCACAAAAGAGACCGAAAGAGTAGAAGTCGGTTACAAAGGAGAGCCAATCAGTGCCCTATTAGGACAGATTCAGGAGCCGAATAGCAGCGGCTACATTTCTTATCTTGGAGGAACCTACACTACAGCCGCAGGACTCCGCGTAGCTAGGGCAGAAAAATTCAGCTCCTATCTTAAGGATTGCATCTCCGATGACAATCCGACTTGTTTCCAGAAATCCCATTTAAAAGAAATAGGCACTTATAGTTACACGCATTTCGGAACACGAAATTCAATGACTAACTTTATCAACAACTATCGTGCAGCAGCCGAAAGAGGAAACGGATTCTATGTCAAGGTCACAGTAGCAGACGAAATCATCTATAACAAAGTCATCAATTTCAGCAATCAGGTTGACAGGCTCGATAGCCTTACCATCGACCAGTCCGCTATCGTATTCTAAAAGAAAACAGGGTGCCTGTTTAAGGCGCCCTGTTTTCTATTTTTCATCGTTTTCAAAGATTGGACGACCATCAAAGTCTTTCAGCCAGACAATCCTGCCTTGCTTTCTTGTTTCCTTGACATCAATCACCCGTTGATTCGAGGAACCCCGCCATTTTAATTTGTTTGGTCCAGGATTCTTTTCAGCAATATATGGTCCATCAACAAGGACATCGATGTATTGCATCCTAGGAAGGTCTTTGACATCTTCGTATTCGTAGCCTGTATAAGCCCAGATCGTCTTAGACGGATAGTTTTTCTTGATCCAAGCCCTGACTTTGGTGGCTTCTTCACGAGAAGAGGGGAAAGTAGCCTCTCCGCCAGTAAAGGTGACGCCAGAGATTTCATCCCGATCAAGCTGTTCTTTCAGCTCAGTATAGATTTGATCAGTGAGAGCATTCCCGGCATTTGGATCCCAGGTTTCCGGATTATGGCATCCTTTGCAATGATGATTGCATCCTGCACACCAGATAACGCAGCGGAGTCCATCCCCATTCACCTGGTTGTTCTTATCGATTTTAATGATGTTCATATACTACCTGCTCTTACGATCCTTGATTTCAGCCCTCTTTGCATCATTCCTCTTTGTTGAACCAGCCACTTTCGAATAGCCGAGATAACCGCAGACACGGTTGATCGTCGTGATGTCGTGAGAGTGACAGACCGGGCATTCCTCTTCATTGTCATCGACAGTTGCACCGCAGTTATTGCAATAGCTCTTTGCAATGTTGACACCGAAATAATAGCCAAGCTTCCTTGCACGCTCAATGGTAGTCGAAATATATTTCAGATTCCTGCCAGTGGTAAAACGGCAGTACTGGATATGTCCGCCGGAAGCCAGATGGAAGTAACGGAATTCAGCATCTTGCTTCTCATAAGGAGTGATATCTTCGGTCACATGCCTATGGAACGAGTTTGTGAAATAAGCACGATCGGAAACATTCTTAATGACTCCGTATTTCTTCTTGAACTGCTGAAGCTGAGTGCCGCAGAGGGATTCTGCAGGAGTTCCATAAATAGCTGCGATATACGGAATATCTTTTCCAAAATGCTTTTTCTTTTCTTCGACATAATCCGCAATGTACTTCAATGTCTTATAGGCAAAACAATCCGGATTCCTCCGTTCCTGGTAAAGAGAATGACCGTTATAGAGTTCCTGAAGCTCATTGAGAGCGGTAAAGCCATAGGAGAATGTTGCTTTTCGGACAAGCGGAGCAATCGAATCCGACGGCTGAAGAGTACCAAATCCACCCTGGCAGAAAGCAACCGGATCAAAGGAAGCTTTCAACTTGCAAAGATAGTAATAGGTCTTAATATGGAGCTGATTGATCCTATCAAGATAATAATCAAGTACTTTAAAGAAGTCTTTTCCTTCGACTTGCGCCTTTCTCAGAATCCTTGGAAGATTAAGAGAAATCGCGCCTCCGTTGAATCGTCCAGTGAAAACAGGACGATCGTTCTCGTTTACCGGAGAAAGATTGCCGGATTCATAAAGCGGGCTAAGATAGGCACGGCAGCCCCTAGGAGAGACAATGCTATCCACCCAGTCCTTATTTTCGACAACATTCCGATGTTCATCCAGATACCAACGGGAAACACCGAATTTATGGTATTTGTGGAAGACTTTAGCAATCGATGGCTCATAGTGGACAACAGCAGAGTCCTCTACAATCTTCTCATCCGGCCTGTCAAGGCTAAGCCAATCGGGATACCTTGCCTTGCCAGAGCATTCGACACCGATTTTATAAAGCCAGTTCAGTTTCCCGCCTTCGCCATGGAGCCGTTTGGTATAAAGGAAGACAAGCTTTGGGAAAATAGCAGGACGCTTATGGCCGGGGTGGCCTTGTCCTTTCCTTCTGACTTCCAAAGCAACTTCCCAAACCAGGCTTCCGAACTTTGTTTCATCACATCCTCCGGTGAAAGTCGTAAACGGATAGTCGCCTCGTGAGGAAGCTACCGTATTGAACGTATGTTCAAAGCCTTGGAATCCTTGTTCAAGATCCCGTTTGGTCTTTTTCCAAGCATATTCATCGGCTTTCTTTTCGTCATAAACACCAGAGACTTCTTCTGTCAGCTTCTTGAATTCATCAATGTATCCAAGATAGGATTTCTCTGCATAAGGTGCTAAAACCGAATCGATTTCCGGAACAGTGAATCCACCATATTGCATGGAAGCACAATTCCTAGTGATATCCGAAATAAGATTGCAGGCAGAGCGGACATCCTTTGGTTCATTATAACCGATGTTTTCCCACTCAAAACCGCCTTTGAGAACCTTACCCCTATCGAACAGACAGCAGTTATAAGTCAGCAAACGGGAAGAAATATCATGGATATAGATATAGCCTTCATCGTAGGCAATCCGCTCTTCATCCGAAAGGAAGTTCTTCCTATAGATTTGCTTTGAGAAAGCATTGTAGGTCAAAGTACGACGAGTCGAAACCAGAGCCGAAGTCGTGTTTGCGTTGGAACGATCCGCCCTGAAATTCAATTGATCAACTGTCTTGATGGCTTCATCCATCCTGCGGACAAATTCTGTCTTATAGTTCCGGTAATCACGATAACTCTTCGCAACAACAGGATTCACATGATCAAGGGCAAGCTCAACATAAGTATGCCTCTTGATAACCGGGACGTTCTCAAGTCCGGACTTTTTCCTCTCTTCTTCGACGATGGAACGGAGACTATTCCAGTCTTCGTCGGTGAATTTGACGTTAACGCGGTCACAGGACTTTGTTACAGCGTTTTTAATCTTAGAAAAATCATATGGTGCTAAGCTAGTGTCTTTTTTGATAATCCTCATAATCCGCTCCTCATCTAAGGTCTCTGACTTCCATCAGAGAGGTTATTCCATGATAGGATTTTTCCTCTTTGACTGCAATAATTTTGCTCTGATTGCACAATCGAAAAAGAAAGGGAGCAAAATCCATCCAGATAAGGCCTTCTCTTTCAAATTATGGTATCTTAATATCACCTTATAAAGCGAGGCTCAGCCATGGCAAAGAGAAAACGGGTTCTTCCTTCGAAAGCAAGGAGACAAATCGGTGCATATCTTATTGATACTATCATCCTCTTACTGTTTTTCCTGGCTGGATACTATTCCACATTGAATCTATTCCATGATGCTTTCCATGTGAAAGAAAAAAACCAGGAACGAATTGACTTTGCTCTTGATTCCACCCTAGTCTTCCAAGACAAGGAAAAAGGAATCCTATCCTACCAGAAGGATTATCTTAAGGAAGAGGACAAAGACATAAACGGAAATACTGTCCTTGGCTATAAAGCCTTGGAACAAAAGGTTTTCTATTACTATACAGACTTCCTTATCAAAGATGACAGAATTGACAATAAGGCTAATACAAAAGAAGAAGCCATCCGCTTAAGGAACAAGAATATCTATGGTCTGCAAAAAGAGAAAAATCACAACAATTACTACGAATTAGAAAAAGATTCAAACGGGATTGAAATAGAAACCAGTTATCCGATTCTGAAAAAAGAAGTGCAAGAACAGTTGAGCATAGGCAGCAAAGACAGGATTCATCAGCTATACCGCTATTACGTTTCCAAAGAAGGAGACTCTGGCGTTTACGACATTGCCTATAGGAACCTCTATAGCCAGCCCTATAGGCAAGAAAGAAGGCTTGAGATTGATAAGGCAACCTACTATTCCAGGCTTCCCTATGGACTCGTTTTCCCTGTTTTATTTTTCTTCATAGTCCCGTTATGCAACAAAGAAGGGAAAACGTTAGGAAAAATGATCCTGCATCTTTCCGTCCTTGATGTAAGAACTGGAGATGCTCCTAAAAAGTGGCAAGTCGGAATACACTATCTATTCATTCTTAGCTACTGGATTAGGATATTTGCCGTCCCGCTGTGGTACTTCAAAATCATTGGTCCGCTCTTAATGGCCGTTGATTACCTGATCCGCATTACATCCAGAAGAGTCCAAAGTCTGCATGATACCGTTTCAAGGACCTATGTAGCCTATCTGACCAAAGAGAGGAAAGTCTTAATCGAACATCCAAGGTCTCCAGAAGCGGAAAAAGAAATCCAGAACGTAATCTGGGTCGATGAATAAGTTTTACCAAAATCGCCATCAGGCTTTTCATGGAAATATTCTCCCATCTCCTTATTTTTATTGATATCAGCAATGCTCAAAACAGGATGCTGATCTTATCCTATCCTCCTTACGCAAACTTTATTCAACTCTCTGAGGATTGCATTTTCCAACTAAAGCAGTGGAAATATCCTGCAAATAAAGACAATAAGTTACAAAATATATTTATGTTTCTTGATAGTTTTTAGAATAAAAAAACGATTCCGCAATGGAACCGAATTCTGATAGGATTGACATCAATCTTAAGCCGAAGAAATTTCAGCGGATAATCAATTTGGTGGAGATGGCGGGAGTCGAACCCGTGTCCAAACAGGAATCTCTAATGCGTACTACAGTTTGTCTGGTGTTGTATTTCGGAAGGAAAAAGACACCAGCGAAATTCATCCTTCCTATCCGCTTGAATGACCGGATGCCCCTAAGCGGATAAGGAGCAATCCTGAACAGCTCGAAAACCCAATAAGAATAAGCTGATGAGACCCTTATTGGTCATGCATGGGAGAAGCTTTGTCTCCCTAAAGTGCGTCAGTCAGTCCTAAGACTAGGCAGCGCAGGCCCTGAGGGCCGGAGCATGGAAAAGAACAGGTTTTTTGGCACTTGTAGTTGTGTCGGTGATTAGGTCACCACTCCACTGCACGCAGAAGTCGTTCCTGCCTGTCGAAACCGGAACATCCCCAGCAGTTTTAATTATATTGAAAACAGAGAGAATTTCAAGGAATAGAAATGCAGTCATAGCAATATTCCAAACCGTCAAGCAAACGCAAATACAAAATACAATCATCAAAAGCAAGGAAATCAAAGTTAAATTTTCCAAAGTAGATCGTTGCGAAAAAATCAAAAGAAACAGAAAGAGATGATCTCTGATTCGTTCAAATAAAACTGCCCATAGAGCATGAGGCTCTATGGGCAGCTTTTTCGATTCTGTTTTTTTCTTAGAAGTTGAATTCAGGAAGGTGAAGGATTTCTTCTTTCTTAGCAACATCTTTATAGACAGCAAGATAGAGTTCTTTTTCTTTCTTTACACGATTGGATGGGTTCTCATAAGATTCGATTGCTGCTTTGAACTTCTGATTCAGTTTTTCGATTTCATCTCGATTCTTCGTAATGAATCCGAAGATTTCAAGAGCAACACGATAGTTTGAGAGGAGAGCTGGTGTACGAGAGGTCTTCTTATCATCGCTCTTCCTGGTCAAATAGATCTTATCAGCACCTGCATCATCTCCGATAAGATAACGAAGATAAATTGATTCCGATGGTTCGAGGTAGCGATCATCATCATTGTAGAACTTTTTCAGATAACGCATTTCAGAAAGAACTTGGTTTGCTTTTTCAAGCTGAGAAGCATAAAGATAACTGAGATAAGTTCCATATAAAGTGCGTGCTTTATAGAAAGACTCATAGTCTTGGAAAGAAGGAACAAGATAATCCAGTCCCATCCTTTCCTTCTTCTTGTTGATTTGAACGATGTTATATGCTTCTTTATCTTCTGAGTTCTTAGTTACCAGCAGATTGAACCTGTCTGTAGGTTTATCCTGGCGGAACGGAAGCAGTTCATAAAGAGGAATCACGAAGCCGAATAAGGCAGAGAAGAGGAGAGTATAGCCTGCAATCTTCGGTGCAGAACGATCATTGGCTTTAATAGCGACGATAAGGAAAATAACAAGGACAGCAACTATAAGGATAGCTTCTGCAATGAAACCGCCGGCAAAAAGAAGGGTAGGGTTCTTTTTCATATCATCATCTTTTGGAGCATACTGGGCAGCAACTTCCCTGATGTTCCTGATGTTGAAGGAGACTTTCTTCTTTTCTCCTGTGCAGTCAATCAAGAAGCCAAGGAAACGGACATAGATAAGCTTGTATCCTGCAATCTTAGCAAAGAAATACTTTCCAAGATTGTAGACAAGTGCAGTGAAAGGAATACCGACAAGCCTAGAAATCAAATAGTACGACATCGAGGAGAAGGTATTGGAGATGACAAACGATTCCGTTGATCGTTGTCCAAACCAGATACCAATCAGATAGCCAAGGTAGACAAACCTGAGCGGCCAAGATGCATTAAAGTCAAGAACGGAGTTGTGAGGAGCTTCGTTCGTTTTTCTATCTTTCTGTTCCATTCAAATACCTCCTGAAGGAATAACACACATAACTAATTTCTATTATAAACTAATTTCTACTTATTCGTTAGTCTGAAAAAAAGGAAGGCTTACTTCAGAAGCAGTAGTCCCTTTGCCTTTTCAATGTCTTCTTTTTTGATTTCAAAAGGAAGTTCAGAGAAGCTATTTGCAATAGGAAGCCTGTCTAGCCATGCTTTTAAGGCGGCAATGGAATCTTTGGCAGAACCTGTAACACCAAACACTTCTTTACCAAGAAGAACAATCTTTTCTTCTAGCTTTGCTTCGTTTTCTTCAAGATAGCCAGGCATCAAAAGGGCGATCCCCTGCCCGTGGACAAGATCCGGATATTTACCAGAGAGCCTGTGTTCTGCTTTATGGACAATAAACAGTTTTTTCTTTCCAAAGTTCGTGAACCCGTCGTGGCTTAAGGATCCACAGATCCTCCTTGCACGTTTTGCTTCCCTGTCATCCGCTTTCGCTAGGACTCTCTTAGTAATAGAAACGACGCTCTTCCTGATGCTTAAGGCAAGGCCATCACAGGGTTCAAGTTCATGCGAAGGAGAGCAATAACGTTCAAAAGAATGAGAGAACCTATCTGCAAGTCCGCAGCCAAGCTGATAGGGAGGAACAGTGAAAGTCAAAGAAGGGTCTTCCAAAGAGAACAATGGATAGTTTGTCACAGAGTTGAACCCGCCTTTGAAATGATGCTTCCGGTCTGAAATAACACAGGAATCGGACCTTTCCGATCCTGAAGCCGACAAAGTGATAATAGTCGCCAAAGGAAGGGCGTGAAGAGGAGCCACAAGATGCTTGTTGAAATCAAGCGGGTCTCCAGCATAGAAATAACCATGGCAGACACTCTTTGCAGTATCTAATACCGATCCGCCTCCCGCAGCCAGAATCAATTCCGGCTGGAACGGGCGGCAGAGAGAAAGAATGTTGTTTACATCTTCGATATCCGGGTTCTTTTTAATGCCTCCGTATTCTTCATACTCAATTCCGTTTTCCTTCAAAGAAGAAACAATTTTATCGTAGGCTCCCCTTTTCTTCAAAGAAGAACCTCCGTAAATGAGAAACACTTTCTTAAAACGATAGTCATCATGAATGATCTTTCCGATTTCACCGACCCCGTTTTCACGGAAATAGATTTTCGTCGGGCAGACAAAGTCAAAATCATCTTGCATAATGGATTACCTCCTATCGGAAGTAGTGTAGCACATACCGCCTTGTTGTTTCCTGTTACAATGAGCATCCAAACTATTTTTTTCCTTATAAAAGCAAAAACGAATCCTCTTCGTAAAGCATAAGCAGCACATGAAGAAACCTATTCTTGTTTTTTCTTTGCCAGCGCTTCTTAAGCAAACAAAAACAAGTAAAAAGAAGATAGTCTTAGGAACAGAAAAGCGAAACAAAAGAGACAAAGAAACACTATTTTTTTCATGAAAAAAGCAAAGAAGAAACCCATCTAGGATTGAAAAAGAACAATTTGAAATTGCCTTTGCTTTCAAACGCAAGTTTTCATTCCACAATATTGTTTAATTATGATAGAATTAACAGCAGGGAAAACCCTGATTTATATTTTCTAGGAGGAAAAATGGCTACTAAGAAGAAATCTGTTAAAGCAGTTTCTGCCCCTAAGGCCAAGAAACCGCGCAGCACCTACAAGCCGGGACAGTATGTCTACAGCTTCGGTGAAGGTTACGGAACCGGCGCTACCGTTCAGGATCGTAAGAACCTGCTCGGCGGAAAAGGCGCAGGTCTTGCCGAAAGGAAACACATCGGCATTCTGATTCCGGATGGATTCACTGTTACCACAGAAGCCTGCACGGCTTACTATGATAATGGTCGTAAGATCTCGAAAGACATCCAGAAACAGATCAAAGAGAACATCAAGGCTCTCGAGGAACGTACTGGCAAATCCTTCGGACATGGTCCGAAACCGTTACTTGTCTCCGTCCGTTCTGGTGCCCGTGTCTCTAGGCCTGGTAGGATGGACACCATCCTCAACCTCGGTCTTAATGATGAGACCGTCGAAGCTTTAGCAAAACAGTCTGGAAAGCCTCGTTTCGCCTATGATTCCTATCGTCGTTTCATCCTTAGGTTCACCAACATCGCCAAGGGATGGCCGCGTACTGACAGGGACAAGAGGTTAGATGATGTCAAGGTCCGTCTTGGCGTCAAAAACGACAAGGATGTTCCGGTCGAAGAACTTCAGAAGTTAGTCGTTGCTTATAAGGAATACTATAAGAAGACCTTCAAAGAAGAGTTCCCGTCCAACCCAGTCGATCAGTTAAGGACTGCTGTCGAAGCAATCTTCCACTCCTGGGATAACGAACGTGCTACCCTTTATCGTAAGATGAACAACATCCCTTATTCTTGGGGAACTGCTGTCAACGTCCAGTCGATGGCCTTCGGAAACAGGAATGACAACTCCGGTACCGGTGTCGGATTCACCCGTCAGCCGACCGATGGTCATAACCAGATCTTCGCCGAGTATTTAATCAATGCCCAGGGTGAGGATGTTGTTGCTGGTATCCGTACTCCGCTTCACATCGAAGCCTTAAAGGAACAGCAGCCGCACATCTACAAGCAGTTAGTTGATTCTGCTAAGAAGCTTGAAAAGCATTACAAAGACAGGCAGGACTTCGAGTTCACTGTCGAAGACGGAAAGCTCTACTTCTTACAGACCCGTAACGGAAAACGTACCGGCCCTGCAGCTCTTCAGATTGCAACCGATATGGTCAAAGAAGGATTGATCGACGAGAAAGACGCTATCTTACGTGTTGAACCTCGCTCCCTCGATCAGCTTCTCCATCCGACCTTCGTCGAAGCTGCCGAAAAGAAAGCTGTCACCATCGCTACCGGTAACCCGGCAGGCCCGGGTGCTGCTGTCGGACACATTGTCTTCACTGCTGAAAAGGCCCAGGCTTTAAAGGCAAAGGACAAGAATGCCCAGCTCATCTTAGTCCGTGCTGAGACTTCTCCGGAAGACTTAGGCGGTATGGTCGCTGCTCAGGGTGTCTTAACCAGGCGCGGTGGCAGGACCAGCCATGCAGCTGTCGTTGCCCGTCAGATCGGTAAGACCTGTATCACTGGATGCGGTGCCTTAAAAGTTGATGAAGTCAAAGGCACGATGGAACTTGGTGGAAAGAAATACAAAGAAGGAGATGTCATCTCCCTCAATGGTTCCACTGGCTGCATCTATGATGGTGCTGTCGAAACCAAGGAAGGCGGAGACAATCCGAACTTCAAGAAAGTCCTGAAATGGGCTGATAAGTATGCTCGTATCGAAGTCAAGGCCAATGCCGATACTCCGGAAGAAGCCGCAAAGGCTATCGAGCTTGGTGCAAAGGGCATCGGCTTATGCCGTACTGAGCACAGGTTCCGTGGAAAAGACCGTCTTATCATCAGGCAGCAGAGGATTCTCTCTGATACCACTGAAGAGCGTGTCGGCTATCTCAACAAGCTTGAGAAATTCCAGGAAGAGGATTTCTACAACAGGTACTTAGCTGTCAACGGAATCAACATCTCTGTCCGTCTGTTAGATCCGCCGCTTGATGAATACTTACCGAACAACGCCGAGGATATCGCTTCCTTAGCCAAGAAGTCCGGCAAGAGCGTTGAACAGATCAACCGTCGTATCACTGAACTCCACAGGACCAACCCGATGATGGGTCTCCGTGGCTGCCGTCTCGACGTTGTCTATCCTGAAATCGGACGCAGGCAGGCTGAAGCTGTCATCAAGGCTGCTTTACGCGCTGAAAAGACCCTTTCCGAAAAGGCTGGCAAGAAGGTCCATATCGTTGCTTCCTTAATGGTTCCGCAGGTTGTCGCTGAAAAGGAATTCGTCTTCGTCAAGAACTTAGTCAGCGAAGTCGCTGATAAGATCATTGCCGAATCCGATTATGATAAGAAGAGGAAGTACATCGTCGGAACCATGGTCGAGACTCCGCGTGCTGCTTTAACCGGTGGCCAGATCGGTAAGCATGCTGCTTACTTCTCCTACGGAACCAACGATCTCACTCAGTTCACCTTCGGCTTCTCCCGTAACGACTATTCTTCTTACATCACTCCTTACCTCGATGAACATCTCATCGAATTCGATCCGTTCAAGACCATCGATAACGATGGTGTCGGACGTCTCATCGCAAGGTCTGTCAAGGAAGGCAAAGAAGCCAACCCTGATCTCCACTGCGGTGTCTGCGGTGAAGCTGGCGGCGATCCGGAATCTATCGCTCTGTTCGATAAATACGGAATCGACTATGTTTCCTGCTCTCCGTTCCGTGTCCCTGGCGCTCGCTTAGCAGCTGCTCAGGCTGAAGTCCGGGACGAAGGCTATCAGTACTAATCTACTGAATCCTATCTAAAACAAAAAGGCTGCTGCACGAAAGTGCAGCAGTTTTTTTCTTTGGAATTGATTTTGAGCCAAACGTATGATAAAAAGACAATCTTAAAGCTAATAGCAAAGCGATCCCTTTCCATCAAATATGGCTTTATTGATTTTTCTCTTGCTTTTAGTAATTTATCCATTATATAATTTAAAAAAAGGAGAAAAAGATGATCCACTTGAGCAAAATGTCACTATGTTTCCTTGCTTCATTAGGTCTTTCTTTCTTCCATCCAATACAAAGAACTTTTAGAAGTTCAATTTCTGAAGAATCAAAAAAAGCACAAAAAATCAGAACAGATGATACCTATAGTGAAGAAAAACAAGTGCCTGGATTCAAAATAAATAAAGTGTCTGAGCCTACAATAGACAATTTTTTTAACTTTTATAAATTCTATACTTCGCCAGGGTTTGGTAATGGAGTATTTGTGGCTGATGTATTCCAAAATGAATTGCCAAATACAAAGCTTTATGAAATAAAGCTGATTGATAATTCAATCAAGTATTATGATTATGCCGGATATGATTCTCTTAGAATTGAAAAATACGTGGTGGAATTTCTCTACGAAAAGGATGGTTTGACAAAGGATTTTTATATTCCTACAATATCTGAAGCTGCAGAAATCATCGAAAATTCGTCTCGAATAGAAAAAACAAATGAAAAATATCACAATTTAATCACAAGTATTTCAGCGGAGTCTTCCTATAAATCTAGTCTTCCATATATTCAAACTTACTCTTCAGCCAGAAAAGCCGGAGATGTGGATACTCAATCTGTATTGGATCATTACCTATCTATCGCAAGTCAGAACAATGACAATGTTTTTCTTGGAAGCACAATGTTAGCAACTGCACAGGCAATTCCTTCAGCGGATGACTCAATTGTAAACATCATTCCAAAATCGTATTTTACAACAAATGGCGAATATCAAAAAGGCGGTGCAGAATGGGGTTATTTTATTAAAACATCAACTGATTACGACAATAATAAAATATCTAGTGTCCTACTATACGATATTTTTAATTTAAAAAATGATTTTAACAATCCGGATATTGTTCAAATCAAACCAGTTTTCACTTGGGATTTCAAATACAACTATGATGCAGATGTAGTAACAAAAGAGTATGAAAACAACTATTGCTTAGCAAACCCACAATATAGAGCCGGAGTAAAATACATCAAACATCCAAAAGACACGAGTTCTTTTATACCGAAAAACCCAGAGGAATCAGGATATTCTATTCAGAATGATCAAGGATATTGTATTGGGTCTGTGTCGGCAAAATTCGTCGGCACGCACAAAAACTTTCTAAGCAGCACCCCTGAGCACCTGCAATCACTGGCTGTCCTTTTAGGAAACATAGCCCTCGGTGCGGCAACTAGCGGTTTAAGCACGGGAGCACAAGTAGCTATTGGAGCTGCGTATACTGCAATAACAAATTTAACCAGGAATGCAACTAAAGATATACCCAAGGCACTAACCTCTTTCAGAGCGAATGGAAAATATATATTTCAAACAGACAGAATCGTAGGTTACGGAAATATTGAGGATGCCAAAAAGAATGATTTTCAGAAATTTGTTAATTTTTCTTCGCCCACTTCCGACAATTCCAAGCCCAGGCTCTTTAAAGACAATTCGGATTCTATCAATTATCATATTCAATTATTGTCAGATCAAAATTCAAAAGACTATACTGGACTTTTCCTTCATAGCTTTACATGTTCTGTTTTCAATGACAATTCGAATCTGTTCCACCACAACCCTGACTTTGTCAGTACAATCAGTTCATCTTGGACATATTTAATAGGTAGAAATTTCACAAGGCAGGAACTCACCATAAACAAAACTTCGATCAACGAAGAAGTTATTTTTGGCTATAATTCTGATGCAGTTGTTCTACTAAAAACCAGTGAAGCTGGTGCATATGATATTGTTTTAACCAATATGCCAGCAAATACTACTTTAGCAATCTCTCAAATTAATTCAAATTCAGGAAGCAGTACATGGAAGGATATTAATGAAGACAATAGAGTTGTTCCTAATGAAAAATTTTTAAAGCACTATGTTACTTTAGGTGCCAATGCGACATACGAAATCAGAGTCTATAGAATCACAAACGGCTATAAAGACTTTGGTGGAGCACTACTTAGTGTATATAAAAGTGACTCATCTACTGTCAGTACTGGTAGTTCAGAATATGGCAGAAACTACACCTATAGAAACATTTATAACAACGGTTATTATATAAATAATTGTTTCAAGCCAGAAAAAGATGGCTTATATACCATCGTGGCTGCCCCTTCTTCTACTTCCGCCTCAAGCGATACTTATATCACTGTTCTGGATTCGAATTTCAAAAAAATAGCCGAAGATGATGATGGTTTTGGGGATCGAACCGCAGGCATTAAAATCAACCTAATTGCTGGAAAAGAATATTTCATCATCAGTCGTTTCTATAATGTTAACAGCACAGGAAATTATGAGGTAGATATTTTTAAGCAAACATATCTACCAGAACTTCAAGGAAAAGTGCTAAATTCAGGATTAACAATGAAATTAGGGAAAAATATTTCCGCACGATGTTTCTTAATAAGCCAGTCTTCTGCTAAAAATGTAGAATTCTATGCCTATTGGGATACTGCTGAAAGTTCTTCAAATTTTCCAAACATATATCTACATATATATAATGCAAGAATTGGAACTTTGCTAGCCTCAACAAATATTCTTTATACCTCTTGTTCTTTCAGCTTTTCAGCGGATACATTATATTTAATAGAATTCTCGGCTCAATCTGATTATTTTACAGATGTACATGTCGATTTAAAGGTATAGACCAATGAAAAAAAGAAATAATATTAAGTCCAGTCAGAACAATAAGGACGTATTTAGCAAAATAAATTTAAAATTCCCAGAGCATGGCAGGATTGGAATACAAGGTTTGATCGAAATCGAAGTTAATGATTTTTCTCAGATTTTACTTTGCTTTCAAAAACCGACTGCGGGTTCTATTTGGATAGATGGAGAAGATATTCTCTCTTATAGCAAAGAACAAGCAGAAGAGTATCGCAGAGACAAGATCGGATTGCTTTTGAAAGATTCTAGGATGCAGCTGTCATTGAACGTTCTAGAGAATGTAGAGTATCCTCTTTGGCTGAAAAATGACAAACAAGCAGAGACAAAAGCAAAGAAAGCACTTGAAGATTTCGGCCTATCTTCCTTAAGTCAGAAGAAGCCTTTTGAGCTTTCTAAAAAAGAACTCCAGGAGGCTTCCTTGGCACGCTGCATTGCGAAACAAGCGAAAGTAATCCTGGTGGAGGACCCCTATTCATATCTTTTAAAAAGAGACGCCGAACTTATTACTTCTCTTTTGAAAGAGCAATCGAAAGAAAGACTGGTCCTGGTTTTTGGACAAAAGGAAACTATTTTGGATGTTTGTGATTCTAAAATTGTTTTTGAAAATGGAAAACTCGTTTCAAATCCATTGGCTGAAACAAAACAAAGCGATTATAAGAAACCTTCCCAGAAGGCCCATTTAGGTTTCAAAGAAATCGTACGTTCTTTGATTACAAATCTGAAATTATCAAAGACTCTCCTTGCCTTCACTATTTTTGTCACCAGTGCATGTCTTGCACTATCTGGAGTCTATGGTAGTCTTATTTCTTATAATAACAGTGATAGGATTGCTGATGGAATTCTTCATGATAAGGATGATTTTCTTTCCATCAAGAACAATTATTACATCGATACCAACGGACTATCCACTGATTGCCGGAGCTTTTCAGAAGAAAAGGCTGCCGCCTTAGAAAAGGAACTTGGTTACCCGCTATTAAAGATCGTAAATGACCAATACGATGAGATTCAATTTGATGAAACCATCATTTTCGAAAAAAAAACAGAAGCAGGAACCATCAACATCCATACCTACTACGATAATCAGAAATATAATCAAGCACTACGTTTTTGTACAATTGATTCTAGGGATTCTCTCCCAAAAGGTTATAGTCTCCTAAGCGGAAGACTTCCTTCCAATGATAAAGAAGTCAGGATAACAGATTTCCAATTCGATGGGATCAACGAAATCAGGAGCAGGAACAATAGCAATTATAAAGGACTTGATTATCAATCAATATTAGGTAAGAACTTGTCCCTGGTTTGGGTTAAGGATTATGTTTGCAGGAATCTTTCAATTGTAGGTGTCCTAGATACTGCCTACGATGGCAAAGATTTTGAACAATATAAGAACTATTGCCTCAAAAATAAAATCACATCAGAACAGGAATTATCGAAAGAAGCAGATAAGCTCGAAAGCTGGAAGCAATCTTCCTATATAAACCTTTTCTTCGTCAGTCCAAATACATTAGATTCCCTGAAGAATTCCACTTATCAAAAATGGGGGAACTATCTTTTCTTAGATGGGAGATATCTTCAACCGGGAACTTCTGGAGTAACATACATAAATTATCTGTCTAGTCAGAATCAAAACAATATCGTCCTCTTCAAGGACAGCAGTTTCGAAAGAGAAGACTTTATCACAAGGTGCTTATCCGTATATCTTTCGACAATCGACGATACCGATGAGAGGAAGAGCATCCATAGTATCACTGTTCCCAAGAGATTCCTTGGAAAGAATGCAGAGAATGACTATGTCTATACAGGATCAGCTTATGACTTCTTCCGTAACATACTGGATATTCCGATTCATTCCTATGCCGTAGAGCATTACAAAGAAGCCTACGAAAATAATTACTTTGATACTGTTTATTATACAAAGTATTATTATTCGTCAACTAAGCAGGATATCCCTTCCACAATTCCGGAAAATGATAAACTTTCAATTTATGAGTCCTATCTTGCTGATTATGTCATAAGCGGAAGACCAAACTATGCTTCCTCCCATACGCTGGACGAATTTACTTCGATTTCATCCTCTGCCAGCGAAATTCTTTCCTACTATATGGATATTTATTCGGATTCGGTTTTCAAGAAACGAAATAGGACTTTTGAAAAATATAATTCTGAGAGTGAACAGACTGAAAAGATACCTTTTGTTATTGCAGGCCTCACCTTACCAAGGCGGTCGAATAATTACTACAATCCGATAAGGAAGAAAGAAAAACTAACAGAACTCTTTCCAGACAGCTGTGCGGTCTATGATTCAGTCAGGACTACAAGTGAATCCAGCAGCAAAAAAATCAAGCAGTTTGCAGAATTCTTAGACAAGGACTATACGCCTGGCTTTAAAGTCACATTCACGAATTCCGGGGCATCCATTGAATATAGGAAAGAGAAGAAAGCTATTGTTAGCAAATGTGCCTTAATCCTAGCTATCTTATTTCTTATTGCATCCTTAATTCTTCAGTTTGTTCTGTTCCGAACTATGTTCTTCCGTCTTTCTATCGATGCCCAATATCAGAAAGAGATGGGCACACCGGATAAAGAAATCCGGAAAGAAGCTCTCCTGCCTCTGCTAATAGTATCACTGTCTTCATTCCTTATTTCAATTGTCTTAAATTACTTGATTCTTGTCATCATAAGAGCATCCTTACCATCTTATCCTTTATTTGGATTCATCTATCCAGACTATATCGTATTCTTAGTAATTCTTGGTCTCAGTCTAGTTATTGCAGCCCTTACCTCCTTCCAGCCTTTAAGGAAACTGAAAAGTAAGGTTCATTCCGTTACAGCTTGGTATTGATCTGAAAAGAATATATTGCTCCTGATTGCAGAATGCTTCACGTTTTCTACGACTTCTCCAGTGCAACCGTTTGAAGAACATTTTCCGAGTCAGTTTTCAATGATTCATTGATGTCCGTTCTCTGATGAGAATAAATAGCACTATAGGAATACTTGTATTTCTTACTTTTGGATATTTTCACGTCTCGAAGCATCCTCAAAATCACGATACGGTTATGTTCCTGCTTTTTCAAAAAAATATTCTCTATATTCTATTATTCCTATTGATATCTTAGGGATTCTTAATACGGCTTATTGAATTATGTTTTTTTAAGATTTATAATTACACAAAAATAAAGGAGGAATATGGAGTGAAACGCTTTAGGCAAAAATTAGCTTTCATATTATTTCTATTTTCTTGCTGTAATATCAAGAACACTAATAATTTTAACAATATTCCTATCACAAACGCCTGTTTTCAAGGTGATGAAATTTCGTTTAATGATAATAACGAAGAACAAGGTAAGTTTGACCACTCAGAGCTTTCTTTCATGGTTCCAAATAACTTTAATTCTTCGGAAATAATATCAAACTATGAGAATAATTCGAGTTATGACCAGTCTCCCAAGGCGTTAGACGAATATCTTCATGAGGCAGCAAACAAATACTATTTCAACTTAAAAGACAACCTAATTAATGACTATCATTTGAATATTCAAAATCTAAAAGATTTAAATATCCCATATCCTTGTTTTACATTCTTCTTCTCTAAAGTTATTTCAGATCAAAACATACAAAGCTTGTTAGAAGAAATTAATCTTTACTCCATTCCTACGGATTGGGTGATATCAGCCATTAACATTTATTCCAAAGAGATTTCTCCAGACAAAAGTATTTCTGCTCCGAATCCTGATTCCTCTTTTGGAAAAGCAATTAGTCACACTGGTCTAAACTATGCTACTTCTTTGAATGATGACTGGCCTTCTATCGGCATTTTAGAATCAATTTCCAGCCAACATTTATTAACCAAAGAGAATTCCTACGACTATGGAAACCATATATTTGACAATGGCATAGATTGGCGCCAATATTCTCATATCAGTAAAGTAGCTTCTATTATCACTGGCGAGAAAGGACTCTGTAAAGGTGCTCCGCTTTATTGTTACTTATCAGACTTCTCTATTGAAAATATATTTGAAAATTTAAAGGAGAGGGCCAAAAATAGGGTTAAAGTTGTAAATAGGAGTTTTCATATCGTCAACTATGACAGCCATATTTCAAGTACTCTTGAGAAAATGCCGACGCTTTTTGATAAATTTTCTAAAGAGCAAAACATTCTAATTGTAGCTGCTTCAGGGAATATCTCTGACGACGAAAGTGATAGAATCAGTCCTCCTGGTTCTTGCTATAATGCAATAACAGTTGGATCTACTGACATTACCGGAAGCAAAGTATCTGATTTTTCAAAGTATAAAACTTATCGTACTTACCATATTAAGCCTGATGTCGTTGCACCAGGAGAATTCAATATTCCATTCGACGATTCTTTTGTACGGGGGACAAGCTTTTCCACCCCAATTGTAACATCAGAAGTAGCAACACTCATGAAAAACTATCCTTTTCTTCAAAAACACCCTGAAAAAGTGTTTGCATTGCTCTGTGCTTCCTCTTGGCCCAAAGAATTAGAGTCTCATGCAAATGAAAATCTGGCAAATCGTGCAGGATTTAACCAACAATTTGGAGCTGGTATGATTAACTATTGTTCTGCCGCTAATAACATAAATAACGTTGCCGGTTTCAATCTTGAAAATAGCCAAACAAGTTTTAGAACAAAGGTGTTCCATATAGACAAGTACTCTTCGTTTATAGCCTCCGCCTTTTGGCTTGCCGAAGCAAAAGCAAATGGAAACACTTTTGCTGAGTTTTTCTCAGATTATGATTTTTATCTCTATTCTTCTGATGATAAATTATTGACTAGTTCCTGCACAGAAAAGACAAATGTTGAACGAGTAGAAACTTATTTGCCCAAGGGAGACTACTATTTAAAACTTTTAAAAAAATCAGTTAAAAAGACAACAGATCCTGATAGCGGTGCAATCGCTTGGTGTATTACAGAAATATAAAAAAGGAGAGAGGTAAAATGAAAAAGAAAATTCTAGTATTTGCTCTTTGCTGTAGTTTGTTTACTGCATGCAAGCAACAAGAAAATCCTGCAAAAGAAACCTTCCTATATTCCAACATCAATTACTTAAATATCCTTGAGAATCAATCCGGTTTAAACAATAAGGAAATCTACGGAACGAGTTTTTATATTGACTTCAATGATGATTTCGATTCGCGGAAAATCACCGATGATTATCTAGCTGAACATCCAGATGATTACGCTGGAAGCAGCAAATACCTTTGTGAAAGGTTACACTGTCACTACACTATCCGTAGATTAGAAATAAGGCAGAAATATGCAAGGACTTTCGACCACTTTTCCAACATTGAAACTGGTCTTCCAAGGATTGTCTATACCTATAGTGAAAAATTGACAATTGATGAAATAAACGAGGTCATTCAGAAAAACAATTTTCAGCGCTTACCAAAAACCGATTATGCTATCAGTGTCCTGTATGAAAGGGATCTGTGCGTACTGGACTAACAGAATCTCCTGTTTTCCAGTTTTGATTAGCTATAAGCCACCACATATTTCTTCTGATGGCAGAGCAGATAAGCTTTTCGTTTATATGCAATAGAAAAATCCGGCAGCGGTTGTTCTGCCGGATTTTCTTTATTGGAGGTATGTAACTGAAATGAGTCAGTTATCAGCTTTCTTTTTGGATTCTTCCTTATCCCTTTTCTCAAGCTGGCGCTTTTTCTTTAACGCCTTCTTTTGCTGTCTTTTCTTTTCTCCTTTGTATCGGAGCCTTAAGTACTTCCTTTCTTCTTTCGGATCTTCGTCTTCCGTAAGACGATGACCTTTGCTTTTACGATAGGCAAGATAGATGATAATAGCAAGAAAGGCAACTAATACGACAGCAAGAATTGTGATGGTTAACGCAAGGGAAGAGGAAAGAATCATGCAGCAGCAGCTTCCTTAGCAGCCTGTTTCTTCCAGTAGTTCTTGTTGTAGAAGTGAAGTCCGACAAGAGCTAAGGCAATGACAGGCAGAGTGATAGCAAGAGTCCAGGCCCATTCGATGGAGATGTAGGTGAGGCAGCCCATGACATAGGAAGTACCAATCCAGAAGGCAAGAGTTCCAAGATAGGATTTACGGTTGACAGACTCGCCTTTCCTTGTAGCGACAGAGGCAAAGCAAGGAATCGTAGTCCTGTTGAAGACAGCGAAGGCAGTCAGAGAAGCAGCATCAATCGTATGAGCACCAGTGGAAGTAAGCTGAGCAGCTTTGACAATGTCAGCGAATCCACCAACTGCTTCAACGCCATTGGCAGCTAAGATGCTCTGAACCTGATTCCTGGCAGAGAGCTGTTCCATCGTAGAAGTGACAGCTTCCTTTGCAACAATACCCTGAATCGAGCTGACAGCGAAGGTCCAGGCAAGGCTTCCGCCCTGTAAGTTTCCGAATCCCATCGGAGTGAAGATAGGAGCAATGATCTGACCGATATGGCAGAGGATGGAAGCAGAATCGTCTAAGACACCTTCCGTACCAGGAATGAATGTCCAGGTCGGAGTGAACGACTGTAAGAACCAGATAAGAATCGTAGAAGCGAAGATAATCGTGAAGGCTTTCTTGATGTAATGCTTTCCTTTATCCCAGACATGGATAAGAAGAGCATGGATCTGCGGAAGATGATAGCTCGGAAGCTCCATGATGAACGGAGGAACCTTTTCACGCTGAGTAGTTTCATTCCTTGCGATAACAGCGACAATCGCAATGACAAATCCAAGCCTATAGACTAAGAAAGTGAATAATCCAGAATCGAATCCTGCAGCTTCTGCAACGGCATCAGCGATAACTGCAAGGAAGGTTGCTTTTGCACCACAGGTGAAGAACGGAATAACACGCCTTGTCTTTGTTCTTTCTTTATCAGAGGCAAGCGTACGTGTGTTGATAATAGCCGGAACGCCGCATCCAAGACCCATAATCCTAGGAATAAAGGCACGTCCGGAGACACCGAAACGACGGAAAGCACGATCCAAAACGAATGCGATACGAGCCCTGTAACCAGAGTCTTCCCTTAAAGCGAAGAAGGCAAAGAGAACCCTGATGAGCGGAACAAATCCGATAACGGCTGCAATACCATTTAAGATACCATCATAGATAAAGCTGGTGAGCCATTCCGGTGAACCGGCAGCGACAAGTCCCTTCTGAATCGCAAGGCAGATAAGACCCTGTAATCCATTATCATTTCCATCGCCAATCAGGCTTTGGAAGAAGGTACCAATGGAATGGAGGCCATCTTCAGACCAGAAGAGCCCATCGAAGACAGCAACCGGATCACCATCACCGACTGTAATCTTAATCAGTCCATGATAGCCTTCGCCGAAATTGACACCCCTAGCATGTAGATAGAAGAGGTCATCTGCAAAGGTAAAGTGGAAGACTAAGAAGAGCCTGACAATCCTAATTGGGAAGGCAGCCCATTTGTTGGTCAGAACTTTATCAATCTTATCGGATAACGATAGTTTCTTGCTTTCCTTAATCGGTGCACCCTTACGGCAGCCCTCTAATTGTTTGCTGATATATTTATAACGGAAATCCGCGCTGTTCGCTTCAAAGTCTTCTGCAGTAACGCCAAGCTTGCTGACAGCTTCATAGGCAACCTTGTTCTTCTGCTGCTCGATTTCATCTCCCTCTAACGCCTTGACGGCATGGAAGAGCGGATTCTCGATATTTTCATCTGCATACACCTTCTTGGCCTGTTCCAAGGTTGCATTCAGGCTTCCGCCTGCCCAGCTGGACTTTCCTTCCCGCTTGGCCTTGGCAGCTTCAATCGCCTGTTTCCTTAATTCATCAAGATTCGTACGATGAAGTGCAGAGATTTCAACAACCGGAACACCAAGCCGTTTGCTCAGCTCTTTGGAGTCGATTGTCACGCCTGTATCTTTTAAGGCATCCATCCTGTTTAAGGCAATAACAACAGGGACATCCATTTCAAGAATCTGAGTCGTCCTATAAAGGTTACGTTCGAGGTTCGTGGCATCAATGACATTGATGACACAATCTGGATGTTCTTCCAGGATGAAGTTACGGGAGATAACCTCTTCCGGAGTATACGGACTCCTGGAATAGATACCAGGGAGGTCGACAATCTCAGCTTTTCCGACTTCTTTATTCTGATAGGTTCCTTCCCGTTTTTCGACCGTAACACCCGGCCAGTTTCCAACATAGGCAGTAGATCCGGTCAAAGAGTTGAAAAGGGTCGTTTTACCGCAGTTCGGGTTGCCGGCAAGGGCAAAAGTTAATTTCTTTTCTTCCATGAATGATTACTCCTCTTCATTGGTGAGAGCAGTGATTTTCCTGTTCACATTCTCAGCTTCGCTCTTGCGAAGTGTGAGTTCATATCCGCGGAGAGTAATCTCCACCGGATCTCCAAGCGGAGCTTTCTTGCGAAGGAAGACTTCCGCACCCGGAGTCAATCCCCTATCGAAGATTCTCCGGCGAAGGCGTCCTTCTCCGGACACCTTCTCGATGACTCCGCTTGCACCGACCGGTAACTGGTCGAGTGTTACGAAATCACCGATTTTCAGTTCGTTTTCATCGTTTTCCATATATTAATCGGTCCTTTCCTCAACACTAATGCGCGATGCAATCTGACGATCCAAGGCGAGTCGGGTATCTCCGATGCGAACAATCGTTCCGCTTGCTTCCTGTGACAGGACATGAAATTCGTGTCCTTCAACAACTCCGAGACTCGCTAGGTGTTTTTTCCTGTCGAGTGCTGCAGAGACATGCATAATACGATAGTTCTTTTCATTTTCCGCTAAGAATAATGGCATCATGAACCCTCCTTCAACTAGTTAGCTCTGGCTAACATGTGATATTTTAAGGCTGCTTTTTCTTCTTGTCAATAAAAAATTAGTGTATACTAACGCAAAAGGAGATCTACCCAATGACAAAAACAATATTATCGATTGACGGAAGGAAATGCTCAGAATGCGAGGCACATGTCAATCGTTTGCTTTTAGACCATATCAAGGAAGCAGTCGATGTCAAAAGCAGTGCAAGAAAGAACACATCCGTCATTTGCTCAGACAATAAAATCAGCAACGAGCAAGCGGAAAGGGCGCTGAAAGGCTCCGGATACAAACTTCTGGAAGTCACATACGAGGAAGGAATCAAGGATTCATTGTCTTATCGCCTGAAGAAGAAGTTCCGTTCTTAAAGTGTACATTGCTTGAATAACTTTTCCTTTCCCTTTATCATATAGGTATGATTACAACAAACGAGTCAAAAGAAGATTATCTTGAACGAATACTAAGGCTTCAGGAAAGCGGAAATTCGAAAGTCCATGCAGTTGATATCGCCGAATCCATGGGTTTTTCCAAGGCAAGTGTTTCGATTGCGCTGAAGAAGCTAGAAGAGAGCCACCTCGTCTCTGTCGGAGAGAAGCAGGTGCTTAGTCTTACCGAAGAAGGCAGGAAAATCGCAAAGAAGATCTATGAGCGTCATCAAATCATCGGAGGAATCTTCATCGCATTAGGCGTCCCAAAGGAAATCGCCTACGAGGATGCCTGCAAAGTAGAGCATGACCTCAGCGATGAAACCTTCCAGGCAAGGAAAAACTATTACCTTACCGAACTGAATTAGTGTCAAAAGAAAACGGCTCCATGAGGCTAAGCTTCTAGGAGTCGTTTTTAGTTCTGGTTTGTAACGTCTATTATTGTTTATCCGTAGTCTCTTCGTTTTGTTTTTCTCTGCAGACTTGTCCAGAGGAAACAGAGGAGAACTCGTCTTTCTTTTTCCTCTCTTCCTGCTCCTTCTTTGCAAATTCAAGGTTTTTCTTGCTATAGGAATTTTTTCTGTTCTTAAGAGAACGTATCCTCTTTCCAAAGAGAGAAACATAAACGAATAGCTCAAGACGTCCAAGCAGCCTTCCGACCATCTCGATATAAAGAACAGCAATGCCAGAAGCTGTCCTAGAGCGGGAATAATTGATGATACCGGTAGAAAGACCGACACCGCCGATAGCAGAAGAAAAATCGAACAGACAGTCACTGAAAGTAAACGTATCGCCGGTCCTATCTCCTCTGATCCAATTGCATTGCTTTGCAATCAAGGCTATGAGTAAGGAGCCAAACAGTGTCACTATTGTATAGGAAGCGATATAAGTCCAGGCTTCGGATACTTCTTCCTCTGTAACTCGTGTCTTGACTCCATACTTATAGATTGTCTCAACTTGCTCCTCTCCGTTCTTTCTCTGAGAAGACTTGATTCGGAAGAGAATATCTCCAAGAGCCAGACCGATACGATGCTGTTTGATGGCTCCGGAGGTAGATCCATTCTGACCACCAGTCCTCCTAAGCATAGAAAGAAGGAAGATAACATAGGTAGGGAAGCGAATCCTCTGCCCGCTTGTGTATCCTTGGATTGCCGTAACCGGAGTCCTAGAAGCAAGAGACGTGAATCCATAGAAGCCAGAAGAAACGGAGGCAAAAGAAGTATTCCTGATAGCATGAGCCTGATAGCTATCGACGGCCTGGAAGCCGGTTCCAGTAAGTGCAGATACCCTCTCAAAAGTTCCATAGCGGAACCCAGCTGCGACATTCCCGCCAAAATACTGAGCAAATCCGGTAATAAGGAAAGGCCATACAAACAGAAGCACAAGGAAGAACACGACATATTCAAAATGGCGTAGGACTTTGAGTCTTCGTTTAAAAATAGAGTAATGGATCCTGAAATTCGTGGCTCCTAAAAGCATCAGCACTTCCGTAACGACTTCAATGGCAATGCCTCTCCATTGTCCGTTCAGCGAGACTTCAAGAGAGAGCGAATTGATACTGTTGGCTTTGGTCGAAAAGCCGCCTGTCGCTAAGGCGGTGATGGAATGACAGAGAGCATCGAAAGGCTTGACACCAAAAGAAATATAAAGAACCCTTCCGAATATCCTATAAGCAAGATAAATGGAAAAGATAAGACGTGCCGATTTCGCAAGGTTCGGAAGCAGCTTATCATTATGTCCTTCCAATTGATACAGATTCAAACCGGATGACTCCGAAAAGGCAGATGCAGCTGCTAAGACGAGTCCGATGCCACCGACAAACTGGGTCAATGCCCGATGAAAGAAAAGGCAGTGATGATAAACATCCGTAGTTCCGTCGGGTAAAGTATAGATTTCTTTGGAAAAATCAATAATCGTAAGACCAGCGGTAGTATAACCAGATGCTGATTCATAAAGAGATTGGTTAAAAGTATAGCCATAGAAAAGGTAAGGAACCGCCGAAGCAAGAATGGCGAGAATCCAGATGCCAACCAACAAGCCAAGAGCCTGCAAAGAAGTCCTTTTTCCAGTCGGTTTCTTAAAAATGAAGAGAACAAGCAGCCTGCCAAGTCCCAAAGAGGTTCCGCCAGGAATCAGGAAAGAAAGATAGTCTTTCCACTCGTTTGGGTAGAAGACAAGCCTGATCAGCGGAAGCAGAACAAAAAAACCAATCGTAATCAAAAAGATTCCGATATACCCAAGAACGAGCCGGGTTCCAGTAACCAGTTTCTTTTCCGGCTGCTGTTTCGGCTGCTCGAATTGGAAATAAAAGTCGTTGGTCTGCATGTCTACCCCTTGATAAACTTAACGAGCTCCGCCTGATTCTCTGGAGCCGAAGCAATAATCAAAGTGTCTTCTGCCTGAATCCTAGTATCACCGCGAGGGATGATGACCGTCGGATCCCGGAAGATACAGGTAATATTTCCAGTCTTCGGAAGGCCAAGGTTCTTTAAGCTCATTCCGACACACCAAAAGCTTGGCTTAATACGAATCTCCGTAATAACCAACTTATCGTTTTCAAGAGAAGAGGTTCGGAACACGGACTCAATATCCGATTCACCTTTGATTCGTTCTGTCAAAAGATAAGTAGAAGAAATCGGACTATCGATTCCCCTTTGGACAAAAAGCCGGACATGGTGAGGATTATGAACCGTACAGATTGCTTTCTTAATTCCCAGAAGCTCTTTTGCAATCTTACAGCAGACAAAGTTATCCGCATCACTATGCCTTAGAGCAATGACTAAATCAAATCCAGTCACATCCGCAGTCTCAAAAGAATAGATCTTTGTCGGATCAGAAACAAGGACAGGAATATTCCAATGTTCGGAAATCCTATCCGCTACCTTTTTATCATCATTCCTTACAACAATCTTATTTCCGGTTTTCGCGAAGGCAGAAAGGACGTAGTCGGCTTCGCTTCCTCCACCACAGATTACGATTTTCATTTAATCTTCGTCCTCCCTTCCTCGGATTGTCTTATAGGCCTGAATCGAAAGCCTTCCAGTCGAGATAATAGAAATACGATCGTCGCTCAGCAAAGAGGCTTTCCGTTCATCACGAAGACGGACAATAATATAAGGAACATCATAAAGAGTAGCAATCCTAGAGGCAATCAGGACATTGACGTTATCTTCTCCAGTAGCAACCACGACTTCCTTTGCAGAGTCGATATGTGCTTTTTCAAGAGCCCTGTTATCTGTCGCGTCACCGATAAAAGTGTAGCCAGAGTAATCCGGATCGAGTTTCTTAAATGCGTTCGGATCCGTATCAATAATGGATGTATAGATTCCGTCTACGGAAGACATGGATGCAATCGATGCACCAAGACGGGAAGAACCGATGACAAGTATCCTGTTTCGATCTTTGAACTGTTTCTTCATTTCTGTTCGCCTCTATATGACATTCAACATTTTAACAGATAATATACAACAAAGAAAAAGAAGAGGCAATCAACGCTGGTTGATTGCCTTCCTCCTTCGAGAAGCATGGATTTTATCTTCTCTTTCTTTGATTACTTCACGCTTATCGTAGTTTTTCTTTCCCTTGGCAAGAGCAATCTGAACCTTGCAGATTCCTTTTTTGATGTAGACACGGACCGGAACTAACGTATAGCCTTCCCGTTCGACATTCTGCCGGAAGGCAAGGATCTGCTTCTTATGAAGCAGAAGCTTACGGGTTCTCGTCGGCTCATGAGAGAAAAGCGAATTATTGGACTGCAAGATTGGAATATTCCTATTCAAAAGATAGACCTCACCACCTTTGATGATGACATAGCTGTCATCCAAAGAACAATGCCCTGCACGAAGAGCTTTGATCTCAGAGCCTTTCAACTCGATTCCGCATTCAGTGAATTCAGAAAGGAAATAGTTGAAATAAGCTTTTTTGTTAGTGCAAAGAAGAATCTCGCCGTCTAAATCTGCCATAAGAAACTATTCACCCCGGCGTTTCTTGCCATACCCAGCACGGGCAAAACCTTTCTTGCCATAGCTCGGAGTCGGTTTGTCATGGCCAAAGCCACCCTTACGGTCTCCGCGGAAGGACTTGCCACCGCGGGAAGAGAATCCGCGTCCGGAATCTTTGCCACCACGGGAGAAGCCATGATCAGAAGCTCCAGCATAACCGCTGAAAGACGCATGACGTGTCTTAGATGCATAACTGGAATCACCGCCACGGCGTTCTTTTCTGCCTTCATCGGAGAAACGTCCGCGATTGGGGCGTCCAGAGCCAAAGCCGCCACGATCAGAATGATGATCATGTCCGAAGGACCGGCCTTCACCACGGCCGCCGCGGGAGAAACCATGTCCGGAATGTCCGCCAAAGCCACCACGGCCGCCAGAACGGCCTTCACGACGCTGACGAGGGGCGGCAAACCGCTTCAGAAGCTTATATTCGTCTTCATCGATATCCATGACAGCTAAGACAGAGACGACCTTTGCCTCATCGCCTGGATACTTGGCTTCGACAGCACGAATGACATCGACTTCTTTCCATTGTTCCGGAGTCGGACGGAAATCATCCTCTTCTTCCGCATGAGCAGCATTTGCACGCTGGATTTTCTCATTGGTACCATCCAACTGGTCCAGGGCATCAGAGAGGTTTTCCTCTTCTGCACTCTGGTTTTCTTTCTTTTCTTCGTTTTCGTTCATGTTACTGTTATCTTTCTTTTCGTCCTTGGAATAATCATCAAAGAAGAATTCACCAGGACGGGCAAACCTTCCGTAATCGTCGTCATCATGGACAAGATGCAAGCCATTGAGGGCAACATCCTTACGCTGATAGATATCCCTGTCCTTGCAGAACTTGTCATAGAAGACAGGGGTCGCAAGACCGATATCGACACGGTCCGGATCCGAATATAGGACCGTCACATCAATCGGAGTTCCTAAAGTGAAGGAGATATCCGTATCCCGGCCAAAGACACCATAAGAATCCGGCCTATAACGGAAGAAATCCCCGTTCCTGCAATGATAAGGAAGGAAGCCCTCGATACCATTATCCCTTTCGATGAACATACCACGAGTCACCATTCCGGAAACAATGCCATGATAGGTTTCGCCGATATGGTTCCTCCTATACTTGGCGCCTTCCAGATCATCACAATCCCGTTCAATCCTATCTGCCCGGACCTCACAGTCAGAAAGATAGTCACCTTCGTTCCTAAGACGGTTTGTCAGTTCTTCCTTGTCAAAAGGCTTGCCATCAAGGAGGTAGTCTTTGATTTCGCGATGAATGATATCATCCGGATAACGACGGATTGGGGAAGTGAAGTGGCAATAAGTAGCTTCGGCTAAACCAAAGTGACCCTTGTCTTCCGGAGAATATCTCGCTTTTGCCATCGAACGAAGAACCATGTAATTAGCAGCCTTCTTCCTTCCTGGATCTTTAATAGAATTAAGATAATCTGTTAAGCTCTTTCCAGAAATATCCTCGTCGCTCTTAGGGAATTCGGCATAGAGTTTCTGACGTTTTAGGAACTGACGGAGATTCGATAGCTTATCTTTCGGAGGGAACTCATGAATACGATAGAGAACCGGAACTCCTTTTTCCTTAAGAAGCTTAGCAACTGCTACATTAGCGATAATCCTGAGGTCTTCAATCCTCAATTCGCTTTCTCCGCTTTCATGCTTCTTGACATCAATCGGGTTTCCGTTTTCATCCAAAGTGAACTTCAGTTCAGTGGATTCAAGTTCCCTAGCACCATTAAGCCTGCGGCGTTTGCGAATCTTAAGAGCAGCTTCATGGAGAATATTAAGCGTCTCTCCGATTTCCTTGGAGAAGCCAACGTCTTCACCTTTGAAGAAGGCGTTGACCTTATTGTAGGTAAGGCGTCCATGGCTCTTGATGACGCCACGGTTCACTTTTGATGAGAAGACGTTTCCGTTCGCATCAACCCTCCTTGTAACAGAGAGAACCAAACGTTCTTCATTGGGATTCAGAGAGCAGATTCCTGTCGATAATTCAAACGGAAGCCTGGGAACAACACGATCCGCAACATAGATGGAAGTGCCTCTCTCATAAGCTTCCTCATCGAGAGGATGGTTCTTTTTCCTGTAATGAGTGACATCCGCAATATGAACTGTTATTTCGTATCCGTTGAGGACTCGTTTTCCAAAAACAGCATCATCGAAATCATGGGAATCATCGCCATCAATCGTAACCACGCAGTCCTTGGTGAAATCAACGCGTCCCTCTTTTTCTTCCGGAGCGATTTTCTGTTCGACAGATTTGGCTTCTTCCGTAACCTTAGCAGGGAAAGAAAGAGGGGCATCGTGATCGGCAATAATCCTAGAAATATCGCTTCCAACATCATCCGAACGGACCAAAATAGATTCCGCCGTGGTCTTGATGACATTTCCGCTGATTTCCGTGATACGGCAGTTAAGCAAATCACCAGGCCGAACCGCTTTATCAATATTGTTCTCAAACTCTGTAACAAGGACAGTCTTACCACAGTTGTTCAGATAGTCAATATGAATCTGTCCTCTACCATCTGCAGTGGAAGCATAGGTTCCCTTGAGATGGTCCGTGCTCTCTAAATAATCAACAGCATGGAAGACACCCTTCTGGAATTCCTGAAGATAAACTAAATCTCCTATGAGAAGCTGATCAGCTTCCTTACCGGAAAGGCGGTATTCTTTACTATCCGGAATGGATTTCAGAATAACGAAGTTCCGATTTTTCCTTGTTACTTTAGCAAGAACCCTTTTCTGTTCCCGCAAGATAAAATATCCATCATCGTCTTCGGCAATAATGCCATGCTCAATCCTATGATTTAATAATTCTTTGACTTGTTCTTTGTCATGGGCAGAGAAAGCCTCCCTCTGCTCGTCAATGCTTTTCTCACTCCGAACAGTTCCATGGAGCAAGCGGATAATTTCGTTTTCTGTCATTTCTCGTTTCTCTTTCAAAAATAAACGGGGACTTCCTAAGCCCCCGCAATCGACTTAATCTTAGTTTATAGATAATTGGCAAGCAGCGCCGTGATAAAGAAAGCAACAACGAAGACGGCGGTGATTATTGTCCTGATTTTGTCGGCTCCACGCTCTTTGGTACGGGTGAAGATATTCATCTTGTTACCGCCCATAACAGCGGAAGAAGCACCTTGGCTCTTTCCAGACTGAAGAAGGATAATGCCAATCAGGATAAAGGATAAGACAACCAATACTATCTGTGCAGGTGTGTTCATTCTATTCCTCACTAAATCTTTAATCTTTATAAGTATACTCAAAACCATAACCTCTATCAATGTTTATCTTATTTCTGTATCCGTTTTCTCAAGTGAAAATAAAAATTATCAGTTCGCATGGACTAAGCTTCTATGGCAAAATGTTTTCATTAACGTGCCTAAAACAGCAGCAAAAAAACAAAGCAGGTCCAAAAGGTATATTCAGTTGACATGTAAGCGCTTTTCTTATAGAATATGTAAAAAATGGAGGGATGAGGTATGAAAGGACATTTTATATTAATGCTTGCTAGTTATAGGTTTTGTTTAGTGAGCAATTTTCAACAGGCAAAACCAACTTTTACTAAACCAAACTCTAATATAAATGTCAAATTCAAAGCCAGCTCTTCTGAGCAAAACGAGATTATAAAGTTGTCTCAACAATATTCCTGGTATGCTGTGCCCATAGGCCAAAAAACAAATTATATGGCCGATGTTTTAAACCCGAATGATTTCGATTCAGTAATTTTAGAAGCCAGATTGATTCCAAACGCGACAACGCAAGATGGCATCCCTTCCTCCTACTTATCAAATGCAAGCCAAACAATAATTGAGATTGTCCGAAATATCAATAACGAGATAGAGCCGAGCTACTATGCTATTGACATTGAAAATGCCAAGGCCATAATTTCATTATCAAACGTGGTGGATGAAGAATCGGAAACATTTAATCGTCTTGTAACCAGTTACAATGCTTATTTTTCATGGAATTCTCTCTCTCAATCGAGTCCAAATGAACACTCAACACAAAATGGTCAAAGGAAAATCCGGTCAAATTCAACACATCCAGCAATCAATGAACAGGCTCCACTTGATTATTATTTAAAAACAAAAGAGATTTATAAAAATAGTTCAATTTATAATAAGTTTTCCTATTCAGAAACTGGTGGAGAGTCCAATTTAAATCTCAGTTCTGCGATAACATCCTTGCTCCCAAAATCTTACTTTACAATGACAGGAACTCATTCAGACTGTGGATCGGAATGGGGATATTATATCAACACAAGCAAGGATAATGGTGACAACTATTTTTCTCAGGTCTTAATTTTCGATGTTATACAAATTTGGGCAACTGTAGAATTTGCTGATCAAGTAACGATAAAAGTTGTGGAACATTCAAACTATAAATATGATGAGAAGAGTCAATCTGTTTATTATGATAGTGTAAATCATCTTTGCTTAGGCAATCCATCACTAGAGTCGTCAATTGAATACGTGCAATGTACAGACAATAAGAATAATAAAAGACATCCCAATCCCACAGACTCAGATTACGACTATAACTCGGATGACGGATTTTCTTTTGGTGAAGAAAAAATAATGCATATCGGTCAAGGAAAAGCTTCAGATAAAAAGGTAAAGTGTGACCGGGCTCTTTTCAATTTTTCTAAAGACTTGGCAATTTCATTAATTCCTGGATTAAACAAATCTCCACTAGCTTCTTTTATTTTAAGTCAAAGCTTATCTTTTGTTTCAGATTACTTGTTTGATAAGCTTTTCCCCACAACTGATAACAACCATACTTTAACAAAAAGCTATGATGGAAAATATGTTTACCGTTATGACAATCCAGACAGCTTTACAAATATCGAAGCCAGGCGTGATTTTTGTGAATTGCGAAAATCCTCTTATTTCCGAATGCCACCTTTTTCAAACGCAAGTAAAGCAAACAATGAAATCACAAACAACAGACAGACTCCCCTGCTATTCAAAGATGAAACTGATTCAATCAATTTTTGGCAAACCGTAATCTCATCACAAACAAGCAACGATTATACAGCTATAGTTGCTCATCACATCTCATTAGATATATTCAATGATGACTCTATCGCTGTATTTAAATTTGACCCGACTTTTTTAGCAAACATTCAAGGAAGTTGGGGTTATTTATATGGAGAAGATATCAATCCTACAAAGAAAGAAATTAGTGATACCAATCAATCAGTTCATGTTGCTTTTGGTTCGAATCACCCACAAGATATTGATTTCACTCCAGTAGCAACTTCTGATTACGATTTAGTTTTGACTGATGCAACACCAGAATCAAAATTCTATATTGATGAATTTCCATCAGCCACAGGAATTGAAAACTCTGACAGCTTTACCAGCGTGTTTGTTCCAAATGGCAGTACAACAAGAAAGTTCAAAATCAATCATTCCTTTAAAGTAAATGTTCACTTAATCAAAGGAAAAACATACCATATCCATGTTAGACGACTAATTACAAAACAATATTTTGGTTTTGGAAAATTTGCTATTTATGAGGCGCATGATGGTCTTGGCTCTTTGCAGGAAAAACCTCTTGCTGGTTCTTCAACTGGGAAAATAAACCAGCTGGTTGAATACAAAGGCATGCAACAAACCTATCATTTTTATAGTAAAGAAGATCAAATAGTTACGATAGCTCTATCTGCTAGTAAAGACACTTATCTTACTTTACTGGATGATAAATATCGTCCTTTTATTAGTGATGATGATAGTTTTGGGGGCAGAAACGCTGGTTTGATAATTCGAATGAAAGCCTATTCCCCAATATTTGTTTCTCCAAGATTTTATTCGCAATCTTCATCTGGTAGTATTTCGAGGACTATAAGCAATAGTACATGGATTCCATCATTTCAAAATAATCATAATTACCCGACACCTGTGATGAACATTAAAGTCGATTGCTCCAAAGTACAAGATTACTATTATTATGTTTCATTCAATGAAGATTGTGAATTCACCCTTTACAATAAGTTTTGGAGTGATTATGCATACATTTACATTTATGATTCTCAATTCAATGAAATGAAAAATTCAAGAATGGATGATGACACTATGCTAGTAATAAATGTAAAAGCAAATGAAGTCTTCGTAATTCGTATTAGTGTATACAACATTGACAAAAAGAGTTACTTTGCATCAATCTTGGTCCAATAGAGGAGATTACATTAATGAAAAAGCATATTACAATAATAGCTCTTCTCCTACAGAATCTAATGCTACTATGTCTATCTTTTCTGACAATCTCAAAAACCAGCTACTCCATTAACGATGAACGATTCAAAGCCGAGGAAATTTATGCTGAAAGCAAGGAGATCAACCAGGACTACTTTAGGTTCCAAGGCAAAAGATCCGCTTTAATCCAGTCGCTTCCGAACCCCATCCCAGGGGAAAGAATCAATGCAACCGATGGGACCTATTCTTTCACAATTCTCACAGATGGATTAAAAGCAGACACTATCCTTTCAGAGGGACGTTATCCAGAAAACGATAATGAAATCATGATTTCCCGTATTTTCGAAAACACCATGAAACTAGCAAAAGGAAAACAATGGCTTGGCTATGAATTCAAGCAGAAGCAACTACTCGGAGATACAGTTTTGAAGGTAGTGGGTATTCTAGACACAAAAGTAAATGCCTTATCAGAAAGCAGTAAAAATAACCATTTTCTGATTAGCATGATTGATACATCTTTCCTCTGCACAGAGAATCGGTTCAATACGATAGTCGAACATCCTTCCTATTATATATCAAAGATAGAATCCATAAAACAATTCAAGTCCATACTAAGAAATCAAGATATTGAATGCGTTTATCAATCAAGCAAAGCATCCAGTCTAGATTCCGGTGCAGTTAGCACAACTGAATTAATACTTTACTTTCTAATTGTTCCATCTTTCCTTGCCTATAGGATTTTATCCATCCATTTTCAAATCACCTATTCTGTCCGAGCATCCATAATCAGCTTTGCTTCATTATTCCTTATTGGATTCTTAAGTACTCTGATAGCAGATATCATTTGGAAATCTTTGACTAGGACAGTCCCCTTCTATTTCCATTTGGGATACACGACATTAATCTACATGCCTTTTGCTGTTTTCGGTCTTTTGATAAATCTTGCACCTCACATAAGAAATTTCATTCAAAAGAAAAAAACCGACAAGCTATATAGCTCTATCGGTTTATAGTTTCCGAGAATTCTGATTACTGATCGTTGCCAGAAAGATCGACTTCACTCACGTACCTATTCGATATCCTATTTCCTTTGGTTATAATCGCATCCTTTGAAAATCCTAAAACATGAAGGAAAAGATCTTTGAGATTACCGGAAACAATATTCCTATCGAAAGCATGATCTTTCTTTCCGTCTTTAATGACATAACCAGAGCATGGCAAGGAAAACTGAAGGCTCTGTCCATCGATTCCAGAGTTTAGTCCTTTTAATTCAGTAATGTAGATGCCGTCTTGCCTTTCAGTAAAGATTTCATCTAAGCTCTTATCGCCTTCTTGCACGGTTAAGACCAATGGCTCTCCTTCTCCATTTCCGCAGGAGCATCCATTCGATTCCTTGTTCTCCTCATGCGCAGTTTCCAAGGAGTAAAAATAAGTCTTCAGAATACCTTTTTCAATAACCGGGAAGTTTTTTGTCGGATAGCCATCTGCATCAAAAGAACCAGATCCCCTGTATTCGATATGCGGAGTATGAAGGATAGTCACAGCATCAGACCTGATTTTCTGATTGATTTTTCCTTCGAATAAAGAAAGGTGTTTGTGTACCTGTTTTGCAGATAGCTGTCCCCTATAGCAGTTTAGAAGAACAGAAGCCCTGCTTTCAGAAAAAACGCAAGGATAAGACCCTGATGGCAAACACTCTGGGTGGAAGAAGTCCATTGTTAAATTAAGAAGCGTAGGAATCTTCTCCTCGAGTTTTTTCTTCAGATCCATCAATGAAATCCTAGAATACGCGCTCTTTTCCGAGTTCCGGATGACTCCATCCTCGCTTTTTGCAGAAATATACCTGCTTCCCGTAAAGTACTTTGTTTCTTCCTTACAGTCTAATCCAAGGCTGTTCTTCTTTTCCCCGCCCTCTTCAGACCTAGAAAAAGAAACATCGATATTGATAATCCGGGAATCCTTTGAACGGATTTCGTCCGAAAGAGAAGATGCTTCTTTTCTCCTCTCTTCTAGATTAGATGGAACAAAGTCCTCGCGGAGAGTCTTTGCTTTTTCGTATTCGGCCTTGCCATCAAAGTAGTTCTCAATCTTATCTTCTCTTCCATAAGAAGACATCTCCTTGACAGAAGAAATAATGTCGTCCCTCCTATCCGGTTCATAGTAATCAAGACTGTAGATTCCTTTTTTTCCATCATAGATTCCTTTAAAGGAATATTGAGAAGAGGAACCAATCTGCTGGCTTTCCACTTCACCATTATGAACCGAGAGACTCGTTTCCTTCGAATAGCTCTCCGAAACTGAAAGAAAATTCATACCAGCCTGCTTTGCAGCAAGAAAACATGCTTTGGAATCAATATTCATTTTTAGTCTTCCTTCTTTCCACCGACAAGCCTATGGGAGATAAGCAGAGTCGGTTGTCCGACGGATACCGGAATGCTGCCGGATGCAGCACCGCACCTGCCTGGAGCCAATTCAAGATCATCACCAACCATTGTAATATTCTTAAGGATTTCATACCCGTATCCGGTCAAAGTCACAGGCTTTATCCTATGATCTAATTTTCCATCTTTTATCACATATGCAATATCACTGGTGAAAAGGAACTGATCCGTTGTCGGGTTCACTTGTCCGCCAGAGAAAGCCTTGCAATAGATACCATCCTTCACCGAAGCAATGATATCTTCTTTTTTACTCTTTCCGTTTCCGATGTAAGTGTTTGTCCTACGAGTCGTCGGAGCATATTTATAGTTCTGACGACGGCAGGCACCAGTCGGATTCCTTCCTAACCGCTGTCCGTTGTCTTTATCAAGCCTGTAAGAAACAAGGACACCGTCTTTGATCAACTGGTTCTTGGTCGGGACATGTCCTTCATCATCGAAGTTTTCGGTTCCCCATGCATTCAGAATGGTACCGTCATCAAAGGCATTGACAACATCGGAGGCGATTTTTTCTCCTAGCTTACCAGCAAAAGGAGATTCCTGATGAGAAATCGCAACACCTTCCAAGGGGTGTCCGCAGGACTCATGGAAGAGAACTCCTCCAAATCCATTACCGAGAACAACCGGCCTTTCTCCGCTTGGTCCATAAGGAGCAGAAAGAAGCCCCACAGCAAGCTCGGCCTGCTCTTTACAGATTTTAGGAAAATCAGTTTCATCCAGAAGTTCAAGGCCTTCCATCTTGGAAGGTGCTTCATATCCAGTCTCGAACTCTTTTCCGTCAGTAGCTACAGCAACAACTGCGAGCCGGATGATAGGCTGATGTTTCTTACAGAAAAAACCGTCAGAATTATAGATTTCAATAGAAGCATCCACGTTTGCTAAAGAAACCGTCACATCTTGAATCAGGGGTGAAACAGCATAAGCAGCTTTTTCTCCTTCCTCAAGATAAGAAAGCTTTTCCTCTAAGCTCTTAGCAGAAAAAGGAATCTTCCTCGGGCAAAGATCATTGAACTTCTTTTCTTCAAGCTGAGTGACAATCTTTTCCTGTTTTCCCTCAAAACCATAAGAAAGGCTTCCCGCCAAAGAAAGAAGGGCCGAGAACGAAATATCGGAAGAGTATCCATAAACCGTCTGCTTTCCTTTCCTCAAGCGAATACCTGCGCCTATGGTATGACTTTTCGAGACACCATAAGGCTTCTTATATTTTCGGGCAATGTTCTCACTCTTGCTGTCCTGCAAATAAATTTCTGCGAAATCAGCGCCAGTAGCTAAACCAGCATTCAAAATCTTAGTTGCTTCATCTTTTGTTAGTTTCATCTTTTATACTCCTAGGAAGATTTTTTCTTATTGGCTTTCTTTTTCTTTGCGGTTAAGAAGTTCAGTGCATTACGAGAAGAGAAGATAATATCAAGGGCAAGGAAGATATCGGAGAAAATAAAGAGAACCCACCTCATCAAGAAAGGAGAAACCGACTGTCCGAAGAAAGAAAGAGTCAAGGAGAACTCGTTGGTCAGTTCTTTGACAAGGGGAAGGAAGACTTCATAACCCGGCTGAGAGAACTGCATGGTAAGCCTTTCAATCGGGCCTGTCCTGAAATAGTTCCGGAGCAAACCAGCCGAATAGGTTCCAGGGAAGAACCTCGTGATTTCACTGATGTATTTCGGTCCCCTGTTGGATGGCCTATAAGCTCCGATGAGGAAGCCGACACCTGCGGACACAATTGCAACAATCGGTGACCTCACCGCTTCCCGCTGGATGAAAGAGCAGATAAAGTAAGTCAGCGAAGAAGCCGATAAAGAAGAAAGAAGGATGACACCGATAATGGCAAGGAAATCAACAAAGGAAATCCTATAGGCACCATAAGCGGCAAGATAGATTAAGCAAATAAAGTAGACAATCAGGTTAATCCTGAAGGTTACAATCCAGTTAAAGACCCTGTAAGAGAAGGAAATCGTCCGTGGAAGTATCGGAGAAGAGACAAAGTCCATTGAAATCTTTCGCTCTTTGTCACGAACCACAATATAATTCGAGTTCAAGGATACCGTAATACAGGAAACGGCCAGAACGCCGGAAATCATCCAGCAGTCGGCAATACCATAAATGCGGTGCCTCAAGGGTTCCCTTTGTTCTCCTTTCAGCATTTCAAGAGTCAGTCCTTCCACACTGGTCACCCTAAAGTTCTTTATTTCATTGATTTCCATCGGACGTAAAAAGACAACGTAAACAGCAAAAATAGCCAGTGGAACCATCAACGTAAAAATCCTTGTCGGAATATCTTTCAGAAAAACTAAAAAATGACGACGAACCAAGGATAAAAAAGCACGCCATTGATTCGAATAGGACTCATTCCGCTTCATGATGATCAGCCTCCCTGATCTGCTTGATGCCAGTGACATTAAGGAAAACATCATCCCTGCTTCCTTTTTTCACTTCAAAATCATCAATAGAATCTTTATTTTTTTCTAGAAGAGCAATCGCGTCTTTGGAATCATTGACCTTAACCTGATAGGTGTGTGCATCGTAATTATAAGAATATGGGCGATTCCTTCCCTTAACAATCGCTTCAAAGTCATCCGTATTCTTGTGATGAATCCTGACATAGTCACCAGAATAGGTATCCCGCAGAAACGCCGGGGTCCCTTCCGCGATAATGTTTCCGTGGTTCATAATCAAGACATAAGTTGCTTTTTCCGCTTCTTCCCTGTAATGAGTAGTTAAAAACACAGTCATACCAGTCTGCTTACGAAGAGTGTTAACAAGATTCCACACAGAAAGACGGGTCTGAGGATCCAGTCCAGTTGTCGGTTCATCCAGAATCAGAAGTTCTGGATCATGGACCATTGCGCGTGCGATATCCACACGGCGTCTCTGTCCACCGGATAACTTTCCGACCGGGCGATTCCTAAAAGAAGACAAATCAAGCCTGTCCGTCAGAACCTGAAGTCGTTTCTTGAACTGGTCGCCAGTGATTCCATAGAATCCGGCGCGAAGCGTCAGGTTCTCCTTTGGAGTCAGAACCGGATCTAAAACAGAGTTCTGGAAAACAATTCCGATTTTATTCTTAATAACATCCCGGTGTTTATCCAAATCAAGTCCGTCAATATAGATTTTTCCTGAATTCTTAGGAATAATGCTTGTGATGATATTAATCGTCGTTGATTTTCCGGCTCCATTCAAGCCAAGGAATGCAAAGAGGCTTCCTCTCTTTACTGAAAAGGAAATGCCATCCACAGCCGTAAAGTCATCATAGGTCTTCACAAGCTGGGATACTTCCCTGATAATATCATTCGGCCTATTGGATTCTTCTTTTTTATGCTTATTCAATAAATTAATCATGCGTTACTTCTCTCTTTTGACAGAATCAACGGGGAGTCCTTTCCCTTCTTTTTGTTTTTCGACCTGTTCTTCGACCAGTTTTTCTGAATAATACGTGCCAAATCAAAGGCTGCAGACATCCTCACCTTTTTTTCCTTCTTATCCTGCTTCGGGAATTCCAAGACAAACTTTCTCCTGAAGCGACTCGGATTCGCGATAATCTGCCCTGCTTCTGTAATTCCAATATCATTGACCGTGCTGAACAATCCTGAAACCAGCTTCTCTTTTTCCTTCTTATCTTGAAGTTTCGTCTCCAGAAGCTCATTAACGCTATTCGCAAGCAATAAAGCAGTCTGGTCTAGTTCATCCACAGTGTCAAGCTCATAAAGACAGTCTTTTTTCAGATGCCAGTTCGCAAGGTCGTGTTGATTGATGAAATCATTCTTTGGAGAAGACAGGACGATCTTTGTCACCTGCTCATGCAAAAGCAAAGAACCGACAACATCGCACTGAGGGACAATATGAATGATTTTTCCCTGAATCCGGAGATGTCCCGGAAGATCATAGATTTCCTTTGCAAGCCCTGGTCCATCATCGCTATAGACAGTAAGAACACGCTCGGAATCTTTCTCCGTAAGCATCGACGCTGCATAAACAGCAAGGTTGCCACCTTTCGAATGTCCAAGAACAATGAACTTTTTGTCCGAATATCTTTTCCTTTGTTCCTTCAGGAACTTAGCCGATGCAACCTGGCCAGGAACAGAAGGATAAATAGCGAGATTCCTGCTTTCCTTCCATCCAAGAATCGAATTATCGGTTCCACGATAGCAGACAGCGACAGTGTTCTTGTCCAGTTCGATGCAGAAAGCCCCGAACTGGGTCTTATCCGTATCGGAAAGCTCGAACCCAAAAGAGGTCCACCTCAGAGAAGAAAAGCGGGAAGATTTCAGAAGGGCAGCCGCTACAAGAATCTGTTTCTTGCTCCAATCCGGATAATGATAGAGAAGAAAATCCGGACGGAGCCAATAAAGAAAGTCCTCGGCTGCCTGTTTCAACGAGAGCGGAGAAAACGAATCATTCGTTTTCTCGAAATTCTCCCATGGAATATAGGAAAGGCAGGCGAGGACTAGATTATCAGCATCATTAAAACGGAGTTCTTGAAAGGAAGTGTTTCCATAAGCATAGAGATAATCCCAGATGTTCGGGAAATCCTTCTCCAGAAAGCTCCGTTCAGCCATTGTCTTTTATTTCCGTTTTAAAGTCGGGAACAGAAGAACATCGCGGATGGAATCGGTTTCTGCAAAGAACCTGCAGAGACGGTCGATTCCATATCCGATACCACCTGCCGGCGGCCTTCCGTATTCAAGGGCTTCGCAGAAGTCGGTATCAACTTCGCAAGCCTCGTCATTGCCTTTCTTCTTCTCTTCGACCTGCTCCTCGAAACGAGCACGCTGATCAAGAGGATCATTAAGCTCGGTGAAGGCGTTGCACCTTTCATGAGTCGAGATGTACCTCTCGAAGCGTTGGGTGAAACGAGGATCATTCGGATCCTTCTTGGCCAAAGGAGAAATATCGACCGGATGCTGGCAGACAAAGGTCGGCTGGACAAGATCCTCTTCGCAGAACTTTTCGAAGAAAGCATTGAGGATATGGCCCCATAAGAAATGTGGCTCGACTTCGACATTGTATTTCTTGGCAAGCTCTTTGGCTTCGTCTAGGGTCTTGACCTGATAGAAATCAACGCCGATCTTATCCTTGATGGCTCCAGCCATCGTGACTTTCTTGAAAGGCTTAGATAAATCAATGTCATAACCAAGCCATTTGAACTGTTCCTTACCGACGATTTCCTTAGCAAGATAGTGGAAGAGGTCTTCCGTCCTCTGCCTCCTGTCATCAAGGTTTCCGTAGGCCTGATAGGCTTCCATAGAAGTGAATTCCGGATTATGCGTAGAGTCAACGCCTTCGTTACGGAAGTTACGTCCGATTTCATAAACGCGTTCCCTGCCACCGACAAGTAGACGTTTCAGTTCAAGCTCCGTTGCAATACGAAGATAGAAGTCTGAATCAAGAGCATTGTAATGAGTGACAAACGGTTTTGCGTTCGCACCGCCAAGAATCGGCTGGAGAATCGGAGTCTCGACTTCGACATAGCCAAGTCCGTCCATGAAGCGGCGGATACCAGAAATAATCTTCGGACGCCTGAATGCAATACGCTGGCTGTCTTCGTTGACAATCAAATCGACATAACGATGACGGCGGCGGTCTTCCGGATCGGTGAGTCCATGGAATTTATCCGGAAGCGGACGAAGGGCTTTGACAAGGTGCGTGTAAACAGTAGCACGGATAGTTACCTCTCCGGTCTTTGTCTTCCTCCTGACACCTTCAATGCCGCAGATATCGCCTAAATCCGCCCTCTTAAAGACTTTGTAGTTTTCTTCTCCGACAACATCCTGCCGGATATAAACCTGGATGCGTCCCGTCTTATCCTGGAGAGTAAGGAAAGAAGCCTTTCCCATCTTCCGGAGAAGAACAACACGACCGGCAATCTTAACGTTGCTGTCTTCCTTGACTTCTTCAGGCTGAAGAGAGGCATAATCTTTTTTCAGCTGAGCAGCGGAAGAATTGATATCAAACTTATGTCCGAAAGGATCAATGCCCCTCTGACGATAGAGATCGAGTTTTTCTCTACGATGCCTTTCCTGGTCATTCAACTGTTTTTCATATGCTTCTTTTTCTTTTGCTTCGTTGTTATTGTTTGGATTTGCCATATTCTGTCCTTTCCTAAAAGAGTAAATAAATACTAGCAATATAGTTATTATACTAGATAAAAAAGGAAAAACTAGAGAATAGAAAAGACCTGAGGGAACAAATAAGGAAGCCCTCAGGTCTTTTCCTATTTTTCAGTTTCCTGGACGTTGGAAAGGAAGTCCTGAATCGAGTCATCGAAATTGATGACAAAATAGACTTTCTTGCCAAACTTCCTGTTGATTTCGTTTTCCAGATATTTAATCAAAGAATTCCGTCCGTTCTCGTCATCAATATCATTTGGCATTACAACATCGAAAACAAGATTCACAAACTTGTCAGCAGTGACAATACGGAAGTCATGCCTATGAATGGAATGACCATATTTATTCAACGCTTCGAGAACTGCCTGATGATATTCATCCGTTTCAGGATCATTTACCCTAACTGGATCCCTGTGAATCGTGAGTTGGATATCCATTGTCTTCTGGATTTCCCGTTCGATTTCATCAATCCTCTCATGGCTTTTCCTAATCGGAATTGAAGCATCCACTTCGACATGGATAACAGCAAACACCACCTTTCCGTAGCAATGCCTTGTCAAATCATGGACTCCAAGAACGCCTTTGTGAGCAAGAATCCGGTTCACCATAGTCCGAATCACCTCTTTGCTTGGTTCCTCACCAATAAGAAGTTCCATAGCTGCTTTCCTAATTCCAATTCCAGAAATGATAACAAGAACGGCAACGAATAAAGTAAAGAAGCAGTCGACATTATAAGAAGTAAACCAAGTGATGATAACTCCAACAATTACAAGGGATGTTGAAATCCTGTCGTTTCTGGAATCCTTTGATAAGGCTTCTAATTGGAGCGAGTTGATTCTCTTTCCTAAAGACCGATAAAGGAGGGACTGCGATAGCTTAATCAGAATGGCAAGAACAAGGATAGAAAGAGTAACAGCAAACTTTGCTATGTTCTTGTTTCCATCTGCAGACACAAAGGTCTGGTCTAAGGTTGGTTTGCCGGTCGAAATAATCGACTTGAAGAAGACAATACCATCATTGATGCTTTGGTATCCCATCACAACACCAAGGGCGATGATGACACAGGAGATAATCAAAGAAATGACGTATTCCCTTCGCTGATGTCCGAAAGGATGCTCTTTGTCTGCTTTCTTGGCTGAAACCTTGAATCCGAAAATCGAAAGGAAATTATTCCCGAAATCCGATAAGTTGTTGATAGCATCCGCAAGAATGGAAGACCTATGCCTGATGACACCGATTACAATCTTAGCAAGGAACAGAATCAGGTTTGTGACTAGTCCGAAGAAAGAGCCAAGCAACCCATATCTTTTGCGAACAGCGATATCCTCTGTGTTTTTATAATCTTTAACAAAAAGTCTTAATAACAGCTTTGTCATAGCTTATCACCTCCTTAATAGCCTAATCCATTTCCTTTGCTTTAGTATAGGCTAACTGCATATTTTTGGCTTTCAAGGATAAATTCGTTCAGGAAATCGTTCTTTTTCATACTATAATATAATCCATATGAATAACTCAGCTATGTACCGCGTTCAGTTCCTCTTAAGGAACCAGGAACTCCTTATCGCCTATTCTCAGAGGATCAAATCCTTAGCTTTTACTCTCGCCTTAAGAAACGTAGAGGAAGGGAAGGACGGACTTGATCCAGAAGAGAGAAGGAGCGACGAAAACGAAGAACTGATTTATCGCGAAGCAGATCAGTTTACAATGCTCTTACCGAAGAGGAAAGACGGAAACACTAGGAAAGACTTTCTTCTCAACAGCGAAGTACTGACAGAAAGCAATATCAATGATGTCCTCTCCGTTCTCGCCTATAAGGAAGAACAGGAAGATATCTATAGCTCTCCGTTTTCGCCTCTTGATTTATCCAAGGAATCCATTACGGATGCCTACATCGAATTCTTGATTCGACTTCTCTCCTGCTATCGTGTGAAAGCAAGGAGCGATTCCATTCAGGAAGGAATCCTCGAGTACGGCGTGGAGCCTTTCATTGTACCCGAGGATGAAGTTCCCTTCTCGGTACTAGACGGAATCTATAACAGGAACGAAGAAGAAAGGCAGAAAGAGCTATCCGTTTACTTAAAAGCTCCTGCAAGCGATGGTGACGAGGATGGCGAAGAAAAAGCAGCTAAGAAAAGCGTGCAGGCAATTCTAAGCTACTTCCAATCGAACAGAAAGGATAAGAAAAAATGACCGAACAAAACAATCTCCCAAAAGTGGGAACACCAGACGAAGCGTTGAAAAAGAGGACAGAAGGATACAAGCAGTTCTTAGATACGGCTGCAAAATTCAGGACAATTGCTGAATACTATTCCGATGAGAAGAACGTCGGTCAGGACTTAAGCCCTGAATTCACAAAGAATTTCATCTTCAATCGCCAGAAGATCGAATCTCTGTCCGATGAAGACTTAATAGCATCCCTTGAATCCTATACCCTTCTAGAACTCAGCTATTTCGATGATGTCAAAGAGAATCTTGCCGATTACCGGAGACTTATCGAAGAAGGACCGGACGAAAACGCAACTCCTTACGATCAAGCCTGCGATTACTTGGCTGTAAAAGACACGTTCACCGATATCAATGATACATTCTATGATGTCTGCCGGGCAAGGATGTATGACCGTCGGGCAAGGACAAACTTCGGTGATCCTGACTATGACCTCGTTGCCAAGCAGGAACAGGAAGTAAAAGAATAAAGAAAAAGCAGTCCTCTGCAAAAAGGAGGACTGCTTTTTGGTTCCAACCATTAATTAGTTAACATCGGATAAAGTCAATCAAATCATTTCCTAGTTGAAAGGATGACCCGTTTCAAATGTTCACCAGTGATGACATCCTTCCGGATTGTCTCAACATTCTTCACCCTATTCTGATAAGCAAAAGAATCAAGTCTAGATAATACAGAAGGAATCTCATCAAGAGATGAAACCGAGATTCCAATTCCTTTCTTCGACACAAAAGAAGCCAAAGATCCATCACGCCAGACAACGACTGGCTTTCCGCTCGCCCTATAGAGACCGAACTTATGAGAAGTATTGATGCGAAGATATTTGCCAAAGTTTCCCCCACAGGTCTTTGCGCTCTTCCCATCCCAGACAAGTCCGAAACGGCCGTCTAAGACAGAGACAAGCTCCTCGGGTCTGTATTCACCGCAATAGTTTCCTTTATAATTAGCTGCAAATCCTTTTCCATATAGATTGATGCCTTCCTGTACAAGCACATCCGGAAGCTGGGAGATAAAACTCGATTTGGCGAGATTTCCGGCAAAGCAAAGAAGAGCATCCCGATGGTGGTTTTCAATATCCGGGCAAAGATAATCCCAATAATCATAGTTGACGGTTTTTACCTTTTTCGACACTTTCAAAGTGTCGAAAAGAACCTCATTCCTCTCATCCGAAGCCGATATCCTGTAGTCTCCCCTATCCAAGCAAGAGGAGTCGCTCCTGTTGACCAGCGGATTGCGAAACCGAACGCCATCCAAGTCATGAATAAAGAATACAATCTTCATTCCTTTGCTTTTTGCATATGAAACAATTTTACTATAACCAGCAAATTTGATAGCAAACGGGAAGTCAAGAAAAAGGTAGTCGCCCTTCTTGCACTTCTTTTCAATCAAGCCCAGAATCTCATTCACATATCCTCCAAGGATATCCCTGTTGGATGCAAAATACTTAATCTTCTCATCATTCAGAGTAAGGATTTCGTTCTTCAAAGGCGCAAAGCCGAGTGACTCATAGATATGGTGAAGATCTTCACGCGACTTATTCAGTGCGTTATAGCCGATGTGGTTAATGTGAAAATCAGGAATATAGAACGCATTCATATTAGTCTTTGTTATTATCCAGGTAGAATTTCTTGCAGTTGTTATAGACTTTCTTTAAGGATGGATACCTATTCAGATAGACATCATGATAAAGCTGCTCGTAAACAGCATGATTCTGCGGATTCGGAAGAATGACCTTTCCTTCCTTGACCCTGTTCTTCACCGCTTCCTTTGGAGACGAATAGATACCTGCAGAGACAAAACCTGCCCTAGCACCACCTAAGGAGGAAGATTCCGGAGTAGCGGAAATATGACATTCGATGCCAAAGACATCTGCCACGATCTGCGGGACAATATCATTCACGGATCCGCCACCGGAAAGAACAATGTAATCCGGTTTACGATGAGTCTTTTTCCTGATTTCATCGAGGCCTTCACGAAGAGCAAAGGCTAAGCCTTCATAGATTGCGCGGACAAGATGAAATCTTGTATGTACAGCAGAAAAACCGACAATGGATCCTTTTGCATTCGGACGTTTAAGTCCCGGACCCCAATAAGGCTGGAGCACAAGTCCGTCAGATCCGGCCGGAAGCTTTGCAACCTGCCTGTCAATATAATCTTCAACGCTCCTATTGAGCTTTTCCGCTTCGATCCGATCATTTGCGCCGAAATTATCCAAGTACCAGCGAAGCATCCAGAGTCCGCGATAGATTTGGACTTCCAAATCATATCCCCCTTTATAAGGAGTGATATAAGAAGGTAGGAAGCGCTCTGGCTCCGAGTACTTTGAATCAACAACATCAATCGAGCAGGCTGTGCCCAAGGAAATCGATGCGGTTGTCTTGTCCCTACAGCCATTACCGAACGTCTCACAGGATTTATCGCTTCCGCAAGCAAACACAGGGGTTCCAGAAAGAATTCCGGACTTGCTGCTGAATTCATCGGTAACCTTGCCAATAACAGTAGACGGCTCTACAAGGGGAGGCAAAGCGGAAAAAGGAATGCCGAAAACACTCTGTTTAGGATGCAGCTTTCCATACCATTTTCCTGTCTTAAAGTTAATTGGATAGTGTCCAATCGTATCCGCTATAGAACAAACGAGGTTACCAGTCACTTTATAATTAAAATAACCGCCTAGAGGTACATAATATTTCCTTTTTGCCCAGTTTACCTTTTCATGGCTTTTTATCCAATGGGTACCAGTACGTTCGGAATTGTAGACAACCGTATCCGTCCTTCCGATAACATGGAAAAGAATCCGCTCATACCATTTCAAGTTCTTTCCGCCAAGTCTTTCGACTCTTTGATCCAGCCAGAGAATGCAGGGACGAATCGGATTCTTGTCTTTGTCCAATAAGACTGCAGTGTCCCGAAAAGGAACCCTAGTCCTTCCAAGAACACTGGAGAGAATATCCGGATAACGGTCCTTCAGGTCATTCGTTGCTAAACAAAGCCTATTTAAATAGAAATCCGCATCCTGTTCAGCAAATCCATTTGCAGGGGAATTATATGCAACTTGGTATTTCTGCTGAGAGAAAGCAAGTGTTTCACCTTTGCGGTTAATCACAGATGCGCGCAATGACTGTGTTCCGACATCAACAACAAGCCTATTTTCTTTTTCCATAATTACAGTAAAGCCTCAGTAAACTTAAGAAAATTATAGCATCTAAGAGAAGATTTCTTCCTTTTTCTTTTGTTATTTGCTTAAATTTGCAAAATCAGAAAACACAAAATAGTATGTTCCTTTCCCTGTTCAGAAATATAAGTCTACTTGGAGAATTGAAATTCTTTCAAAAAGAGTTGTATTTGCACTAATGCGTGATAGAATATCCTATGGCTAATTGTGAACTACACCCCGGTAAGGTTACAGTTTGCTTAGTGATCATAGAAAGGTAAAAATAGAAAATGCAGCGTCAAACTACTATTTACAAGAAGAGCGACGTCGCCAAGAAATGGTACGTCGTCGATGCTTCCAACAAGCCCCTTGGTCGGTTAGCCTCGGAAATCGCGATTATCCTGAGGGGTAAAAACAAACCTCAGTATACTCCGAATTTCGATTGTGGCGATTTTGTCATCGTCACCAATTGCGCCAAGGTCGGATTAACGGGCAACAAGCTCACCAAGAAGAGGTATTACGACAACAAGTCGGAAACCTATGGTGGTCTTCGTACTCGCTCCGCCAAAGTCAGGAAGGAACAGTATCCTACTGAAATGGTTCGCCATGCAGTCTCCGGAATGCTCCCGAAAGGACCTTTAGGCAAGGAGAGGCTCGGCAAGTTATTCACTTATGCCGGACCAGAACACGATCGTAGGCACAACAAGCCGATCGAAGTCGAGCTGACTGAGAAGAAGGAGAAGTAAAAACAATGGCTATCGCAAAAACTGAAAAGCTGATCTACGCAGCTGTCGGCCGTCGTAAGTCTTCTGTCGCCCGGGTCTTCTTAACCCCTGGCAAAGGCGAAGTCATCGTCAATGGTCGCAAGATCAATGAGTACTTCCCGCACGACACGTTAATCAGGGATGCCAGGCAGCCGTTTGCAGTTACCGGCACTTCTGAGAAGTACGATGTCAAGGCCAACATTATTGGTGGTGGCTACTCTGGCCAGGCTGGTGCACTCCGTTTAGGAATCGCACGTGCCTTAGTCAAAGCAAACGACACCTTGAAACCGGCTCTTCGCGCTAAAGGACTTGTCACGGTTGATAGCCGTGTGGTCGAGCGTAAGAAATACGGTCTCCGTAAGGCCCGTAAGGACAAACAGTTCTCTAAACGTTAATCCGTTTGGATTCCTGCTCGTCAGTCAAACTCAAAAAAAGAGCCTCCCTTCAACAAGGAGGTTCTTTTTTATGTTTTATTTTTTCTTTGAGTATTTCCGGATGTAATAAAGAACGACACCGAACCTCATGAAGATGACAATAGGATAAAACCAAGATTCGCCGACAAAGGAAGCGAACCAAGAAGAAAGACAACTTACGATTAAAATAAAGGCAACAATAGCCCCGCAAATAACTATTTCCATATTATGCCTCGTAATGAATCGAATTTAAGAACGGATTGATATTTATTTGTTTGCCATGGCTAACTATAGTATAGTCCTGTAAATATCACTTGTCAATACTCCTATAATAGAAGTCATTAATAAATTATTTTTGTAAATCAAAAACAGGATGGGCTCATGTTCTCATCCTGCTTTTGTGTATTTTTACAGATAATCAGCGATCTTCCCGGAAATAGGATAAACCAAGGGATTCCGGCGGTTGGTTTTCCTTCTTTTTCCGCCTGGAATTGAAGACAAGGATAATAATGGTAACAAGATATGGAAGCCTTTCAAGGAGATCATTCCTGCCTTTGAAGCCGGAAACCTTGAGAAGCGAAGGAAGATAAGTCCAAGCCCAGAACAAGAATCCGAATAAAGGAGCACCCCAGATCAGATGAACCGGTTTCCAGGAAGCAAAGATAACAAGGGCAACTGCTAACCATCCTAAGGCCTCGATGTTGTTGTTGGTAGACCAGGAACCCGTGGAGAACTGCCTGACATAAATCCTTCCTCCTACTCCTGCGAGTCCGCAGCCAATCCTTGTTGCAATATATTTGTATTTTGTAACATTTAAGCCAACGGCATCTGACGTGGCCGGGGATTCACCGATTGCGCGCAGATTAAGACCAATTTTGGTCTTACGGAAGAATATCCTTGCTAGAATCAGAATCAATAATGTGATGTAAGTCCTGAATCCGTAATTGAAGAAAAGCTTTCCGGCAATGCCTAAGTCCTTAAAGAAAGGGATGCCGGCGTTAAAGACCTGGTTTGCCTTAGAAAGTTTCGGAGTATTTCCGAGCCTGACGGAAATAAACTTACCAAAGCCGACACCGAAAGAGGCAATGGCAAGACCAAGCACGTTCTGGTTACACTTAAACGTTACTGCAAAAAAGGAGTAGATTAACCCAAGAACTGCACCGACAGCAAAGGAAGAAAGGATGGCAATCCTAGCCACCAAAAACCCATTTGGATTTCCGGTTTTTTCATACCTGCTGGTAAGTGCAAAGGAAGCAACACCGCTTAAGTACCTGATACCAGGAATACCAAGATTCAGATGTCCTGCTTTTTCATTGATGGTTTCTCCACAAGCAGAAAGAGAAAGGATAGTTCCATAGACAATTGCAATCGTGAACCAAGAGATGAACGTTTCCATATTACCTAGCCTCCTTCTTCGACGGATTCAGCAATCCTTTTGTCAGCTTTGCTTTCCTTCTCTTCTGTTTGCCAGGTAAATCAAGTGTCACTTGGTAACGGAGGAAGAATGTAGCTGACAAGAAAGCAAGGATGATAACAAAGATGACAAATTGTGTAGAGTACTCATTCAAATAAGGTGCTGCGTACTGACTATCGCTGAGGTTCTTGGCACCTCTTTCCAAAAAGACCAGAAGAGAGGAATATCCAATCCTAGCAAAGGGATTAAAGTTACTAAGCCAGCAGACAATAACCGCTGTAAAACCATAGCCAAAATCGGAGAAAGTAGAGATAGAGTGATCAAAATTCGAAACAGATAAGAATCCAATCAATCCACAGAGCAATCCGCTTAAAGCAGCCGTACGCCGGATGACATGACGGACATTGATACCAGTGTATCTAGCCGTTGAAAGGGATTCGCCGACGACGGTCCTTTCATAGCCGTGCTTCGTATATTTAATATAGACAAACCTGATAACAACAAGAAAAACAACAAAAATCAAAGGGAAGAAGACATTGCTATTGAGGAATTGATTCTTGATTGCCGTGCTTGGAATCTGATAAAACCATCCGAAACGATTCGAAACATTGATCTGTCCAAGAGCGGATTTGGTTCCACGCCAGATATTCGTGCAAAGTCCGACAAGCAGGGTGGCAATGTAGTTCATCATCAGAGTAAAAAGTGTTTCATTTGTATTCCACTTTGCTTTGAATATTGCAGGAATATACGACCAGATAGCTCCGCCGATGGCAGCAACAATAGCGGCAATGAGCACAGCAAGGGCATTCGGCCTTGTCTGAGGAAGATAAATCCTGCAGCATGCTGTCAGAAGGGCTCCGACAAGAACCTGTCCTTGTCCACCAATGTTCCAGTATCTCATCTTATAGCAAGGTGCTAAAGCAAGTGCAATCCAGAGAAGGACAATGGCATTCTTAGCAAATGTTAATAGACGAGAAGGAGACAATGAACCAGAATCCGTGATGAAAAACGTTCCTTCAAAAATATACTTTACGGCAGTAAAAGGATTTTTCCGTCCGACCAACCATAAGAAAAGGACAGAGAGAAGCAAAGCGAAAAGCAAGGGGATAGCATAAGCCTTGATCTTATCAAATGGGGAAGCGAGCCCGCGTTTTGAAACACGGATAATTTTCGGTCTTTTCGTTTTAGTCATTGTTCTGCTCCTTATTCCTACTCATCCTCTTTCCAATCGTCCTCTTATCCGTATTTCTTGCAGAAACAATGCCTGTGCATTGTCCATCACATAAGACAAGAATCCGGTCGCATAAGGCAAGAAGGACATCCAAGTCTTCGCCGACATAGATAACTGCAGCGCCTTTCTTCTTCTGTTCATTCAGAATGTTGTAGATTGCATAGGAAGTGTTAATATCAAGTCCACGTGTAGCATAAGCAGTGAGCAAAAGACGGGGAGAAGAAGAAATCTCACGACCGACAAGGACCTTCTGGACATTTCCGCCAGAAAGAGTACGGACAGGAGTTTCCAACGAAGGAGTAAGAACATTCAGCCCCTCTTTGACTTCCGCAGCCGTATGTTTCGGATTCTGGAAATTAATAAACGGAGACTTTCCTTCCTCATAGGAGCGTAACCTCCTATTGCCGGTCCTTCCGAAATCGCCGACAAGGCCCATTCCAAGACGATCTTCCGGAACAAAGGCAAGACGGACACCTTTCCGTTTGATCTGCTTCGGAGTCCTTCCAATCAAGTCCTCTGTATTCTTCTGATGGTCCGTGAACAGGATTTTGCTTCCATTATCCGTGCGTTGTAGTCCGCAAATGGCCTCTAAAAGGACTTTCTGCCCGGATCCGGAGACGCCTGCAATACCAAGAATCTCGCCTGAATAAGCTGAGAAGGAGACATCCTTCAAACAACGGATACCATCCTCGGCAGTGCAGGAAAGGTGAGAAACCTCCAAGACTTTTTCTTTCTTCTCGGATGGGATTTCATCCCGTTGGATTTCAAGCTGGACATGCTCACCTACCATGGCATCGGTTAAGATACTTTCATTTGCCTCGCTGGTCTTGATCCTATCGACAAGTTTTCCTTTACGAAGAATTGCAACCCGATCAGAGAGCTCAAGAACTTCATTCAGCTTATGGGTGATGATGATAATCGTTTTTCCATCTTTCTTCCTTTCGCGGAGAATATGGAACAAACGTTCAGTTTCCTGAGGAGTAAGAACAGCCGTCGGTTCATCCAAAATCAAGGTATGAACTCCACGATAAAGGAGTTTCCTGATTTCGACAATCTGTTTTTCAGAGACCGACCTCTCATAGACCTTTTTCTTCGGATCCAATTCAAAACCATAACGATCCGAGATTTCTTTTACTTTCTTGTTGATTTTTCTACGGCTAAGAAAGAAAGGCTCGTTTTTTAATCCAAGCACAATGTTTTCACTGGCAGTGAAAACATCAATCAGCTTGAAATGCTGATGGACCCTTCCAATACCAAGATCAAAAGCATCTTTCGGAGAAGAAATCACCACTTTCTTTCCATCGGCATAGATTTCGCCAGAATCAGGATAATAAATTCCAGAAAGCCTGTTCATCAAGGTTGTCTTCCCAGAACCGTTTTCTCCTAATAAAGAAAGAATTTCTCCTTTCTCTATACTAAGATTGACGTTTTCATTGGCAATTGTTTTACCAAAGCGTTTGCTGATTGAGATCCTCTGAATTGCTGTTTCATCCATATTTTTCATACCTTTCACAAACGGCAAACAGGGAGGGTAGAGCCCTCCCTGTGATTTTTAAAATTCCTTAATCGAAAGACTACTTGGCATCAACGGCAGTTTCCGTAATACCATCAACACGAAGAGCAAAGTAAGGAGCAGAACGTTTGACCGATTCTTCGACATAGCTGACATTGCCGCTCTTCTTTACAGTATCGACAGTTTCGCCCTGGTAGACGACCTTTCCGCCCTGAGTCCAATCCTTGTAGGAAAAATCGACCCTGTTCTTAGTGACATGTCCGGCTTCATCAAGAGTTGCACCGGCATTGTTGATGTTTTCCTTATTAGAACCAGTGATGGTGAACTTAGAGGTATCAAAGACATGTTTGGTTCCAGCCTTGATTTCAGCAATAAGGTTGTCGACCTTTGCTTTGGTTCCTTCGGCAACCTTTGGACCAAGAGTAGTGATTCCGACAGCATCATCAGCATAGCCCTTAGCCCAATCAACAGCAATGGATTCGCCTTTCTGGAACTGTCCGATTGCATACTCATAGTATTTCTCCCAGTTATTTGTGGAAGAGGTTAAGGCAGCGTGCGGAGCCTTAGAAAGCCTGTCGATGTTGTATCCAACAGAATAGACTTCTTTGCCCTTGTTGTGTTCTTCTTCGACAGCTTCCGGTGCACCTGTAGAATCGGCATGCTGACCAATGATGACGCAGCCTTTGGACCTTAAATACTTGGCGGCAGCATTCTCGGCATCGTGATCATACCAAGAATTAGTGTATTTGACTTCCCTGACGACATTGTCAGCTTCAAAGCCTTCCTTGACGCCAAGATAGAAGGAAGTGTATCCAGAAACGACTTCAGCATAGTTATAAGCGCCGACATAGCCGATCTTGATGTTTCCAGAAGCATCCTTGCTAGCAGCATCAATCTTTCCAGCTGCATTCAGCTCTTTAAGCTTCCTGCCGGCAACAACACCAGAAACATAACGTGCTTCATAGATGTTAGTGAAAGCATTCTTGAAATTAGAAAGACCGGAAATAGCAGCATAATCACCAGTGTCAGAGACAATCGTAAGATCCGGGTTTTCTTTTGCAAAAGCGCAGGCATAATCCTGATGACCATAGGAGTTGGTGAAAATAAGCTTTGCACCGGCTTCTTTTAATTCTGTGCAGGCATCCACAACCTGAGTTCCTTCAGGAACAGAATTTTTATAAATGACAGTAGCACCGAGTTTTTCAGCAGCAGCCTTGATTCCATCGATATGGGCCTTGGAATAGGTCTCGGTTTCATCGCCGACGCTGATTAAGCCGACTTTAAGCGTGCTTGCAGGTTTGTTGCTTCCAGCAGTTTCTCCGCCAGCAGCAGTGGTAGAATCTCCGCCTTTTGTGCATCCCGTCCTTGCTAAAACAGATAAAAGAGCCAGACCAGCGAACTTAAGACCTTTTTTCATTTTGAATTTTCTCCTTTTTTGGCCTTTGATTACCAAGAAAAGATGAAAATCTCTTTTTTTAAATAAAAAATGAAAAAAGGTGATTGATTGTTTTTTATTCGTAGTGCTGGATTTGCGGTCCACAGCGTAGAGACTTCCCACCAATCTGGGTAATTATACGAATAGAAACGATAAAGTCATCTTGCGATGACAGGATCATTATAAGGTCATGGAATAGAAAGAATTAAATATTTGTTTTCATGCAAGCGTAGTAAGCGCTATCAGTTTTTGTTGTTTTTTCCTTTGTTTATCGATATATTTCAGCATAGAAAAGGCTTTTTTGAAACTTCGGAATATTTTTTAAAAATTTTCTTGACTAGGTAAAAAGAATCAATGAGATGACGTCTACATTTTAATAAGCAAAAGTCCAAAACAAAGTCGTGTTTTTTTTGCAAAAAGGATAGTACCAGTTAAG
>DHKY01000017.1 GCA_002404995.1 Caryophanales bacterium UBA4682
AGAAAGGCAGGGTATGAGAATGAGGCAAACATCAAAGATGGTGTGTTCTTCCTTCCATATCAAAAAGAGCTCACCCCTGAGGAAAGGGATAGGGCAAAAAAGGGTATTGCTGATGGTTCTGTAAAGTCTCTAGGACAGCTTGGAAATGGGTTTGAAGAAACAAAAGAAAGGCCAAACTCGTCTACGAAATTCGCTCCTGAGAAAAAAGAAATCGATTCCAAAGCAAAACGGGAACTTATTAAAACCTATACGCTAAAGGGAAAAGGAAAGACGATTGGCTATTCCATTCTTTTTGCATTGCTTTCGGTTAGGCTCGTTTTGATACAAACATTTCTTGTCTTCGATAGTTCGAAGATTGTAGCAGATAACATCAGTGAACACCAACATACAATTGTTCTCTCATCCTTCTATCAGAATATATCCACAGCAGAGGAAAGTAATCTGACCTACAAGCCAATATCCAAAGAAACAGAAGATGAAATCTTTTTCAAAGATAATGTAATCCATTATCCAATTATCAACCACACAATCGTTTTTTGTTTAAACGCAGGTTCTTTTTCGCAGGATAGCGGTCAAAGACTAACAAGAGACACTTATATTCTCAATTCCAACGGTTTCTATCCAGCGCAAACATTAGGAACTGCAATTGTAGACGATGACTATCTATCGAGACGCTTTGGAGATGAAAATGGAAATCTTACTATCCTAGCTGGAAGCTTAGATAATTGCAGAACAGGTTATGATCTAATTATTACTGACTTCCTTGCGGATGCTATTATCGATACCTTTTCTGGAACAAAGTACTATAAATCCTACCAAGAGAGGATTGGTCCAAGGAAACAAGTGATGATAGGGATGGAGAACATTTCGGAACAGTACAATTCTCGGATTGGCTGCATTATAAAGACAGACTATAAAAACAGATACCATTCGGTTCTTGAAAAATATAAGGAAATAAGAAGCAAAAGTATTACAGGAAAAGATATAGAAAATTTCCAAATGTCAGATGATTTCAGCAAGTATTTTAATGATTTGTCCTGTGGGGAACTGACACTTGATTTTTCTTTAAACCAAAACTTTTATAAGGATATCAAAGAAGAGAAAGGAAGGCTAAGCCAAGTTGTTCCTATAGGAGGTTTTTCTTTATCTCCAACAGAAAGACTAGAAGACAAAGCACACGATTTTAACTTGACAGACACCTTCCGGGTGAAAACCTCTGAGCAAGATAATGACATCAATCTTCTTGCATCAACAGCACAGACGCTTTCTTATTATTATCCTGACAGAAAGATTGTCGGAAAAGAAATCTACAGGTTAAAGACAGAGGGAAATAATGCCAATGGTAGCGTTCTGGGAGCAATTAAAAGGAAAGTCTCGGCAACTAATTCGAACAGAAGCTATATAAGTCAAGGACTCGCCAAAAAGATTTTCGCATTGCAGACAAGGACAATTGGCTATCTTGTTCCGCATAATACCGCAGGATTCTCTGACTGTTTAAGCGAAGCAAATAGCCAAGGACTTCTTGTATGGGATAGAAATCTAAACGTCTATCGTTTGATTAGCAAAACGCTAAAATTGTTCACAAACCTCTTTAGTATTATTGAATATACATTAGTAGTCATAAGGATTGTCCTTCTGATTATAGTCGGAAACGAAAACATCAAGAAAAACAAATACCAGATTGGTATTAGGAAATCCATAGGAAGGAAGGATAAAGACATAAGAACCATATTTAGGGCCAAGAGTATTGTCTTTGAAGCTGGTTCCGTCATCCTAGCATTACTCTTGCTTCCTCTCTTTTTCCTACTTGCCAATAAACTATTAGTTCAGGCTTATTCTTCGTTCATGTCGATGTCAATTGAAAACAGGACTGTCTTCTATTTCCATCCATTTATCATTCTCTTCGATATTCTAGGAGTATGCCTTTTCTTCCTCGTTGTTGCCTTGATTCCATTCATTAAGCTAAAGAAAATCATGCCTGCAAAGATTGTGAACAACAAAGACGAATAATATCAGAACACACAACCATAAAGGCTCTTTCCATTCCTAGAATGTTATAATTAAGAAAGAATCAGCCATCATAATAGATAAGGATACAATCACCATGGAAGAAACACAGAAACAGAAACGCGTCATGCTCACAAGGGACCGTCCGACCGGAAGACTCCATATCGGACATTATGTCGGTTCCTTACGAGAACGTGTCCGATTACAGAACGAAGGAAACTTCGATGAAAGGTATGTTGGAATCGCCGACACACAAGCACTGACCGACAACTCCGGAACTCCGCAAAAAGTCCGCGATAATGTCATTGAAGTCGCCTTAGACTATCTGTCCGTTGGAATCGATCCTTCCAAGGTCAGCATCTTCGTACAGTCTCAGATTCCAGAACTCTTCGAACTTACCTGCTACTATCTTGACCTAGTCACCCTTTCCAGACTACAGAGAAACCCTACAGTAAAAACCGAAATAGCTCTTCGTAAGTTCGGAGAGTCCATTCCTGCTGGTTTCTTATGCTACCCAGTCTCTCAAGCCGCTGATATCACCGCTTTCAAAGGAACAGATATCCCAGTCGGCGAAGACCAGGAGCCAAGGATCGAACAGGCAAACGAAATCGTCCATAAGTTCAATTCTCTATACGGAGACGTTCTCGTCCCTTGCAAAATTGTCCTCTCCGAGAATCAGGTTTCGCGCCGTCTTCCCGGAACCGACGGAAAAGCAAAGAGGTCGAAATCCTTAGGAAACTGCATTTATCTCAGCGACGATGAAAAGACAGTCAATAAACAGGTCTCGACAAGGTTCACGGATCCGACCCATCTGAAAATCACAGATCCAGGTCATACCGAAGGTAACCCTGTCTTCATCTATCTTGATGCCTTCGCAACCGATGAACACTTTGCAAAGTTCTATCCTGAGTTCCATAACAGGAAAGAACTGAAAGCCGCTTACGAAAAAGGCGGTCTTGGTGATGTGCCAGTCAAGAATTTCTTAGCCAAGGTCCTGAATGACACTTTGGCTCCTTTCCGTGAAAAGCGCAAGTACTATGAGGCCAATATTCCTCTTGTCTACCAGATTCTCGAAGAAGGAACCGCACGGGCTAGAGAAAAAGCAAGACAGACCGTCTTGGAAGTCGAGCGGGCTATCGGAGTCAACTACTTCGCCAATAAGAAGCTGATTGAGAAACAAGCGAAAGCCTATAAAAAGAAGCTCGACCAAGAGGCTGCACTTCAGGCATATCTTGCAAAGCAGAAGAAGTAAGCTTCGTTTCAAGGAATAAATTGCTACAACTGAAAAAGCAGCCTTAACGGCTGCTTTTTTTCTTTATCGATTAGTTGAGTCCAGGAATTCCAATACCTGGGAAGTCACCATCATCCGAGAATTCGATTTCTTTATAGTTTGCTTTATCGCTATCGCTGACACCATGAAGGACAACATCTTTTCCACGGGTGAATTCAATCTTGTAGGAAGTCTTCTGTTCTAGGCTTCCCTTGATATTCGTGTTAGCATCGAGATTCGTTCCGGTATCAAGGTTCACCTTATAGTTCCTGACAGAAGCAATCGACTGAATTCCTTTCTTGGAGTTGAAGATAGCAGCAAAGGAAAGTTCTGTGCTGTCATCAAAGGAAATCCTCTTCCTTGCTTCGTCAATATCGGCTTCTGTGATATTGATTTTGTCTCCTTCGGAATTGGCTTCGTCTACAACGTTCCTGATGATTTTCTTGATGTAGGAATTCCTCTCTGAACCGGTATAGGAATACGAATAGGAATAGACATCATTGCCATGGCTCTTGAATACGCCTTTGTCTGCGCCATTGACTAAGAACTCTTCAAACTCGGAGTAGTCGATTCCATCCGAATCTTCAACGGAGATAAGCGGCCTATCATCATCCGTAATCTTGTTCTGATTCACCATTTTGTATTTGCCAGGATCAAGAACAGAGGAAGAGAACAAAGGTCCAAGGACCTTTCCTAAGTTGGAGTTCGAAAGATCAAAATAATAGTTGTCATTGTCGAAATACCTGCTGGCATCTAAATTGATATCATCCTTAGAAGAAACATTCGTAGCTAAACCAGACCTGGTAACTTCATAGGACAGCTTTCCGTTTCCACGTGCATAGAACTCAAGATCTTCTGCTTTCGTTCCGGTTAGTCCCTTAGTGGCGACTTCTAGCCCAAAGTCCGAGGCATTCACACTGAATTTAGCACCAGTTGCCTGCCCGTAAGAAGTCACACTGATATCTCCGCTGATTCCGAAATTGACATCTTTGACCGCAATTCCGATAGCATCGCTATCCGCATCTTCTTTCTGCTCAGCATCGACAGAATAGGCCTTCTTCAACTGGGCTTTTCCTTCCTCAGCAGAAATTTCAGTCCCTTTGTTCGGAAGCTTAGTAATACTCTTATTGCAGCCGGTCAGAAGAAGAGGCAGCATAGTCAGAAAGAACAGATTCTTTTTTGTTTTATTCATAATCTAATGTCTCCTTGCCACCATTATATACGACAAATGACAAATAATTAATTGTTTTTATTCGATAAATTCAATTGGTACAGTATAAACGTTTTCATTAATCGGTCTGATTTTATCTGCGCAATCCAAGATAATACCCGTCTGAATCGGAAGATGATATTTTTCAAGAACATTAAAGTTCTTATTCGGCTTCGTTGGATTGATTCCTTGTTTGATTTCAATCGGATAAATAGCCTGATTCTTGAAGTAAATAACATCCACTTTCTTTTGGTCAATGTCTCGGTAATAATACAGAACAGAACGGTAGTCCAACCCATGGAACCTTAGGCTCTTGATCCTTTCCGAAACGACAAAAGTCTCGAAGAATGCACCAGACATAGCACATCGACTAAGCATCTCTGCATCTGGCCAGCGGCAAAGATAACTAGCCAATCCGGTATCCATGAAATAGAGTTTTGGGGACTTGATAATTCGATTGGATGCATTTTTCCTAAATGGCTGAAGAAAAGCGATAATTCCGGATGTCTGCAGAATTGAGAGCCAGCGCTTTACTGTTCTAGTGTTGATTCCAATAGCAGAAGCGATTTCATCGTATTTGATTTCCTGGCCTGTCCGCAAAGCAATAAAAGAAAGAAAATTTAGAAAATCTGTTTCGTTTCCTACAGAAATCAGTGGGCGGATATCTCTTTCAAGGTACGTGGAAACATAGGAGCGGAAGTACTCATCCCGTTGGATTCCTTCCGAAACAATGCCTGGCATCCCTCCATTGAAAATTTTCTGGAAAATCTCAAGCATAGAATAATGCTTACGTCCGAACTGTTCTTTTTTCTTCAACTCATTCCTGTCTGGATCAAAAGGAACACCGACACTTCCCTCTTGCTCTGCAAGAGAAAAAGAGTTCATTTCAAGTACACCTACTCTGCCCGCTAAAGATTCCGATATCCCTTGCTGCAATTCGAATTGATTCGAACCTGTTAAAACATACATCAGCTGACTAGGCTGATTGTTTTCCCTCCACTTCCGTCTCCTTTCATCGATTTTCCTTTTGATAACACTCAATAAAACAGGAGCCCGTTGGATTTCATCAATAATCAAAGGGCAGGAATAATTATCCAAAAACAGTTTTGGATTATTCACCGCCAATGCCAAGTCATCTGGATCATCTAAAGTAACTGATTTGATTTTGTCCTTAAAAACATGGTTCACAACAGTAGATTTTCCACATTGCCGAGGCCCATAAACAACAATAGCAGGGAATTCTTTCGATAATTTTTCAATAGCAGTTTCAATAGTTCTCTTAAAATACATGCTTTTCTCCGATGAATTTGGTAGTCGACTACACTTTTCGTCGCTTATTATATATCAACAAACTATAATTTCAAATATTATTTCGATTAATTTGGTAGTCGACTACACTTTTCATCGCACTTTTTTCTTTTTCTCTTAATTCTAACCTGTTCTCTATTTTTCGATATTGTTTGGTTGCAGAAACAAAAGAAATAGCTTAAAATAATGCCACCATCGCGACAGTTCTCATCGAACCTGGTCAGGGCCGGAAGGCAGCAGCCATAAGATCGAGCCCTGTGTGCGGTGGCTTTTTTCTTGCCATGGATAAACAGGAACTAAAGGAAATCATAGATACTCTTTATCAGGAATGCCTGATTGCAGAAAAGGAACAGGAAGTTCCTGTTTCTGCCTGCCTTGTTTTAGAAAACGGAAAAAGAATCTATACCCACAATCACTGCCTTGCTAAAAAGAATCCGTTTCTTCATGCTGAGGTATTAGCTCTAGAAGAAGGATTTACGGAAACAAATAGTGTCTATCTCCAAAACGCTACTCTGATCGTTACCCTAGAGCCTTGTCTTAGGTGCATGGGTGCCATCATCAAGGCAGGGATTTCCCATCTTTATTACAGGAGCGATGACAAGGAAAAAGGTGCTCTTAGCTACTATCATATCTTTACAGATAGCTCTAGGAGGATCAATCGAATCCAAGAGAATCGCTTTTCTGCTCTTCTTTCCTCTTTTTTCAGCACAAAACGGAAAAAAGAGTCAGAATATGATAAAATCAACAAGTCAGATGAAACATTATAATTATCTTTTCGATTCATCGTTTCTCCTTTGTTTCCTGTAGCGGAGATAGTTTTTCTATTTTCGTATTTAAAAACAAAACCACTTATAACTAAAGGAGAACATTAATTATGGCAGTAGATTACAGGTTAGAACGTTTAAAAGCCAGGAAACAGCGTCTTACGGATATTGATGCACTGTTATCCGAGGGCACATTAGATATCCAGACAAGGACAAAGCTCAATAAAGAACGCGCTACTTTAGATGAGCCGGTCCAAAGGTATGATGAGCTATCCAACAGGAGGAGGAACCAAGAACAGTCCTTAGAAAGGATGAAGGATTCCGATCCCGAAATCCAGGCTCTTGGAAAAGAAGAATACAGCTCCCTGACAAGCGATATCGAGAAAAAGCGGGAAGAGCTTAAGATTGCCCTTCTTCCGAAAGATGAAAATGATGATAAGAACATCATCAGGGAAATCCGTGGTGCCGCCGGAGGAGACGAAGCCAACATCTTCGCAGGCGACCTCTTCCGTAGGTATTCTCACTACGCTGCCTTCAAGGGATGGAAGATTGAAATCCTCGATTCCGATCCGACTCCGCTTGGCGGATTCTCTTTGATTTCCTTCCGTATCAAGGGTAAAGGTGCTTATGCAAAGCTAAAGTTCGAAAGCGGTGCCCACCGCGTCCAGCGTGTTCCGGTCACGGAAGCAAACGGACGTATCCAGACTTCTACCGCGACTGTCCTCGTCAGGCCGGAATTAGAGCACACAACGATCAAAATCAATCCAGCTGATTTGAAGATTGATACTTATCACTCCTCCGGTGCCGGCGGACAGAACGTCAACAAAACTGAGTCGGCAGTCCGTATCACCCATATTCCGACCGGAGTTGTCGTTTCCTGTCAGATTGAGCGTGATCAGCTTGCTAATAAGGAAACCTGTAGGATCATGCTTCAGACGAAGCTTCAGGCAAGGCATGATGCTGAAGTCGAAGCAAAGGTCGGCGGTGAACGCCGGTTGAAAGTCGGAACCGGTGAACGAAGCGAACGTATCCGTACTTATAACTATCCGCAGAACCGTGTCACCGACCATCGTATCGGATGGACCAGCCTGAATCTTCCAAAGGTCAGGGATGGTGACTTAGAGGAACTCCTAGTTGCTCTGAACGAAGCCAACCAGAAGGATAGGCTTGAAGAAGAGACCAAGAAACTCCAAGAGGAGAGGGAACAGAAGAAGTAATCATGAAAGCGGAAGAGTTCTGCCGCTTGAGGAAACAATACAGCCTTCCTTATGCTGACCAAAGAGTCATCCTGGAAGGCTGTTTTTCCTCTTCCGTTGAAAATATCAGGAGGAATCCGGAAACCTGCTTTGATGATGAAAAAGCAAAAGAGGTTCTTCATAAAATCGAACACGGATATCCTGCCAACTATCTTGCCGGATATAGGGATGTCCAGCATATCCGGCTGTTTTTAAATGAAGATACCCTCATTCCACGGAATGAGACCATCTGGTTTGTTTTTGACTATCTGAAACATCACTACTCTTTTAGCCAGAAAGATGTCCTTGATGTCGGCACGGGTTCCGGACTGATAGCCCTCGGGATAAAAAAACTGTTTCCAGATGCCAAGGTTACTGCCTCGGATATCTGTGAATCCGCACTAGAAGAGGCTGAAAAATCGGCTCAATATAATGGATTAGAGATTTGTTTCATCAAATCCGACTTTCTTAATGATATTTCAGGTTGCTTTGATTTCATCATTTCGAATCCCCCATACATTGAAGAAGACAATAAGGATGTCGATGCAAAGTATGAGCCTCCTCTTGCACTCTATAGCGGAAAAGACGGATGTGATTCTTATAAGAGCCTGTTTTCTTCCTTGGATTCCCACTTAAAAGAAGGAGGAATCAGCTTCTTCGAACTCGAATCTACAAATGTAGACCGTGTCAGGATGATTGCAGACCATCTTCTCCCTTCCTATACAAAAGAAGTCCTAAAAGACCAGTATAATCGGCCTCGATATCTGATCAGGAAGAAAGCCTAGTAATCTTCCGGAGCTCCCGTCCAGGTCCGTCCCTCGACAATCAAGCAGACAAGGAAGGAAATACCGAACAATATCCTGAATAAGATGAAGAAGAAATTCAACCCACTAGGACGTCCTGAAAAATCAAAGGTAAGGTAGTCTAGAATCCTAAGAATCCTTCCATTGAAGAAGAAACCGTATTTGAAGTGACGCGGAAACCATAAAGAAGAAAGAAAATACAAAGGAACCACAAGGATTCCAAGTAAGGAAACCTGAATAGTCAAATCAAAGGATTGCTGTGCTTTTGTGATTGATACGATGAACATCGCCCTTGCAATCAAAAAACCAATTGCACGCCTGATCTTCGAAAACTTTGTTTTCTTGATTGTGCTCCTGCGTTTTCTTGCTTCGCCTTCTGGAATCGATTCCAGATCCTCTTCGATTTCCTTGTTCACTGGCGCTGCATTCAGAAAATCAAAGGCAGTGTCTCCGTTGGTACCCTCTTTCCTTGAGTTCTTTCCGAAAAGGATTCTTTTTCTTCGATAATACCTATAAAAAACTGCATTAATGAACCTTCCAAGGAAGCAATAGATAATGAAAGTAATCAGAATCGGATATACGGAAATCGACAGGTTCCTTCCGAAAGGAGCCTGGTTGATAAACCTAACAAACAGGATACAGGCCCTTTCATAGAAATAAAGGAACGTACTCCGCCTTGGCCGATAGACACATAGGCATCCGTTACCAAGAGCAGACGCTAACCTGATAAGGCAGGGAATAACAATTTCCTTCCAGTTCTGCTCATCATTCAGATAGTAAAGAATATAGGAAGGAAGCGTGATAAAGAAGATCCTTGAGACAATTACAAGGATTCGGTTGATATTGTCGATGCGAAGGATAAAACGGATAAAGGAATCACTTCTTCTTTTCATGTCACCCATTATAAACGATTCCTATCTTTCTAAGCAGTTAAGATTCATCTTTTCCATAGAAATATTGACGCATCGCAAGAAGAAAAAAGAGGGTCTGTTATATAATATTAGGAAGAGAGGCAACAAGAGTGGCTTACCAGGCATTTTATAACAAATACCGTCCTCAGACCTTTGATGAAGTCGTGGGACAGAAAGCAATCGTAACAACATTGAAGAACGCAATCCAAGAAGACAAGATTGCCCATGCCTATCTTTTCTGTGGTCCCAGAGGAACCGGAAAGACAACAAGGGCCCGTCTCTTTGCAAAAGCATTGAACTGCAAAGAAGGGCTTGGTCATCAGTGCTTAGAATGCGACAGCTGCAAAAGGATTGCCACCGGCGATCAACCGGATGTTATTGAAATCGATGCGGCGAGCAACTCCACTGTCGATTCTGTCCGACAGCTGATTGATAACGTCTCATATCAACCAATCAGGTCAAGATACAAAGTCTACATCATCGATGAGGTCCACAACAGGTCAAACTCTGCATTTAATGCACTATTGAAAACTCTCGAGGAGCCGCCGTCCTTTGTCATCTTTATCTTAGCCACAACCGAACCCCAGAAGATCATTCCAACGATTCTTTCCCGTGTCCAGCGTTTTGATTTTTCCAAGGTATCTTCTGCTGACTTGATTCAGAACAGGGAACGGATCCTGAAGAACGAAAATATCCAATATGATGAGGAAGCCTTGAAGCTGGTTGCTTCCTTAGCAGATGGTGGTGTACGTGATTCTTTGTCCCTGCTTGATAAAGTCGTTTCTTACTCCGGAGAGAAGATTACTGCCAAAGATGTCAATGATTTGCTCGGCTTACTAAGCAAAGACGAGGAAATCCGATTATTGAATCTGATTGAACAACGAAAAACAGAAGAAGTCTTTCAGACCATAAAAGAACGATACCAAGGCGGAATGGATATTAACCGCTTTATGGATGACAGGATATCCTTATACAAGGATAAAATTCTTTATTGTTCCACAAAGGATGCTTCTTTGCTTGAAAAAATGGATAAAAATCAAGCAGAGAAATTTGATATCTCCCTTAATTCAGCGAGGAACAAAATCCGGATTCTTAGGGAAGCGAAACGCCAGAATCGTTTTGCAGATGATTTATATACCCATCTTCAGCTGACCCTTTTAGACAGGAGGAAAGAAGAAGTCTTCCAAGCGACTCCTACGCAAGCTCCTGTTAAAAAAGAAGAAAAGTCCCCAGTTGCAATCGAAGAACCGGAGGCTGTCGAAATTACTTCGGATAATACGGAAAAAGGATTTGTTTCCTTAGCACCGGAAGATACTTCCAAAGGTGAAAAAATTAAATACGATGAGGATGATCTTCTCTATCTCAGGTACCACGCAGATAAAGAAGGGCGAAAGGAAATTGCAGGAAAGTGGGAGGGCTTCAAGAGCTACTCAGATAGTCAGTTCCAGAGGGAAGCCAAAGCACTTTCGAATTTCTCAATCAATGTCAAAAGCGATGACATCTTAGTCATCTCCACTCCAAGGCTTAGGCAGCTTGATCGTATTGATACGAAAGATGAGCAGGCCAATTTACGTGAAATCGCAAAGCAGGTCTTAGGAAAGGAATACCGCATTCTTCCAGTATCCAAAACAGTCTTTGGAAATGCAGTCAAGGCTTTCCGGGAAGGGAAGAAGCCGAATAAGGAATCCGTAACCATCGACTTCGGAAGGAAGGAAAAAGCTTCACCGGCCAGTGCCTTCTTCGATGAACTGATGGGAAAATAAAATAGGAGGTATCTTACCATGGATGACGAGAACAGGAAAAAAGCAAAGCAGGCCGCCGATAGGCTCATGCTTCAGACCAAAGCAAAGGAATTCCAGGATAAGCTGAAAGACCTGAGCAGGAAAGAATACCAAGGAAAATACAAAGGAATCACTGTCAAAAGGCGCGGCGACTTCACTTTGATCAGCGTTGCGATTGACCAAGGATTCTATGAAACAGCAGGGAAAGCTCAGCTTGAGACTGCCATCAGGAGCGTCAGGACCAACCTTCACTTAGCCATCACCAGCGAAAGGGAGGAACTCAAAATGAACTTCCAGAGAGACAGGGATCGTCTCCAGAAAGAAGCCAGGATGAATGGAGCAGATTAAGACTGTCCAAGACCTGATTGAATGTTATAAAAAGCTTCCTGGTGTCGGATACAGAACAGCAGAACGCCTTGCCTATGCAACGCTCAACCTTTCGAAAGAAGACAAGGATGCTTTTATAGAAGCGTTCGAAGAGGCTGAAACAAGAGTAAAGAAGTGTCCGAATTGTGGAACTTATTATGATGAAGAATGTCCAATCTGCAGCGACCCCAATAGAGATAAAACTACTCTTTTAGTAGTCAAGGACAGCAAGGATATCCTATCCATCGAAAAGACAAACGGATACAAGGGAGGATATTTCACTTTAAAGGGGACCCTTTCTCCTCTGAAGAATAAAAATCCGGAAGATATCGGAATTCCCGAATTAAAAAAGAGAGTCGAAGAAGACAAAGTAAAGGAAATCATTTTAGCCCTTCCAACTGATCTCGAAGGAGAAACGACCGCCCTTTATATTGCATCTCTTTATAAGAAAAACCCGGAAAGGCATGTCTCTAAGCTTGCCAATGGTATTCCAAGGGGGACCAATCTTGAATATCTCGACAATCTGACAATCACTTCATCCATCAAAGGAAGAATCCAGTTAAACGACAAAGGAAACAAAGAATGAAAGAACCATTATTTTTTACTTTTGAGGGCGGAGAGGGTGCCGGAAAGACAACCGTCATCAATCGTGTTGCAGAAATGCTGAAAGAAAAAGGAATCGATGTCCTTGTCACCCGCGAACCGGGAGGTTCCCGGATTGCGGAATTGATCCGGAACCTGATTCTCGATAAAAAGAATACTGACAGGGATCCAAGAACTGAAGCTCTGCTCTATGCAGCCAGCCGTCGTCAGCACCTTGTCGAAGTCATTCTTCCTGCCTTGAAGAAAGGAACCACTGTTCTGTGTGACCGGTATATTGATTCTTCTCTTGCTTATCAAGGATACGCAAGAGGACTTGGAATCAACGAAATCCTATCTATCAATAAATTCGCCATTGATAAATCAAGGCCGGATTTGACTTTCTTTCTTGACCTAGCACCGGAAGAAGGACTGAAACGAATCCAAAGCCAGAGACAGAACGAAATCAATCGTTTGGATCTCGAAACTCTCGACTTCCACCACAAAGTACACGAAGGATACAGGATTCTCTGCGACCAGTATCCAAAACGGATTGTTCGCATCGATGCCAGCCAAGAAGCTGAGAAAGTCACAATGGACTGCTACTCTCGTATCCTGTTAGAAAAACAAGTAGGCTAGCTCAGTGACAAAACAGATCAGGATGGAAAAGGAACCAAAGCTCTACCGGCTGTTCCTCAATTCCAGAAAAAACAATCGCATTGCTGGTGCTTATCTGCTCTATGGGCAGAGAAACGCACCTTTAAAGGAAACGGCTAGGTATCTCAGCCAGTCCCTTTCCTGTGAAAAAGATATTTTCGCATGCAACGAATGTCCATCCTGCCAACGTTTTCTCAATCATACCCATCCAGATTTCATTCTCATCGATGGGGAGAACAAAACCATCAAAAAAGAGGACATCCACGCTCTGGAAGACAAGTTCTCCCAGACCGCCTTTGAAAAAGGACACCGCCTTACCTATGTCATTCATTGTGTAGAGAACAGGACAGAGGAAGCCGCTAACGCAATTCTGAAATTTCTCGAGGAACCAAAGTCTGGACAAGTTGCCTTCCTAACAAGCCACAATCCCGATAAGGTATTGAAAACGATCCTCTCCCGTTCGCTCTCTATCCGTGTGGATCCAATTGATCCAAAAGGATTCCGGAAAAAACTAGAAGAAACTGAATATGCATCCGGGAAGAAGAAAATCCACCTTTCCGCTGGAGCTGCCTATATTCTCTCCCGTCTTTTCTCGGATGAAGAAGAAGTCCGGAAAAGGATCGAAGAAAACGGTTCATTCCTAAATGGATATCAAGCCGCTGAGGACTTCTTCTCTGCTCTTCCTGCTTCCTTCAATAAAGCAAGTTATGTTTTACTGCTTGAAATCAGTCAGAGGAAAGATAGCGCGTGTTATAATTGGTTATACCTGACCATCAGCGAAATCTTTTCTATGGTCCTTCTGGATGAGAAAGACGATGATAATCCCTTCAATGACATCATACAGGAACTTTCCAAAAAGAAGGAAAACGTCAGGAAAGGACAGAAAATCATCAGCGAAGCTCTGTCGCTTCGTCAATTGAATCTCAATCCAACACTCGTCGCCGCTAAGCTCAGCTTAGCACTAAAAGGAAACAGCAAATGACATATCTACTCGGTGTATCTTTTGATTTCAGGGGAAGGAAGTACTACCGCTTCAAAGAAGAAGCCAAGCCCCATGACAAGGTCGTCATCACAAACGAACACGGAACCTTCGTCGGAGAAGTACTCAAAGCCCGTATTGCTAGCGAGGAAGAAGAAAAGTCAGAGAATTTCTCCACGCTCTTCCCACCGGTCATCCGCAAAGCGGATGAACAGGATTTGCGATTTTTAGGAGAAGCCGAAAAACGCGGAGAGGAAATCTCTCGCCGTGCCCAGAAAGAAAGCAACAAGCTCCAATTAGAGAGGCATATCCTAAAATCCTACCTTGATTTATATGACAACAAAGTCGTCATCACTTTCGCATCCGATAAACGTGTTGACTTCCGTCAGCTCGTCCGGAACCTATCCGAAGTCTTTAAGATGCGAATCGAGTTCCGTCAGATTGGATACCGCGATGAAGTAAAGCTGTTTGGAGCACTTGGTCCCTGCGGACTTCCGACCTGCTGTTCCTCCTTCAGGAAAGGATTTGATACCATCTCAGTCAATAGGGCAAAGAACCAGTTCCTACCGGTCAACAACAGGAAGCTTTCCGGTATCTGCGGAAAGCTCAGGTGCTGCCTGAAATTTGAAGATGAAACCTATTCCAAACTCCGTCCTCTCTTCCCGAAGATCAATTCCAAGTTCCTTTATGATGGAAAAGACTACAAGGTCTCCGGATTGAATGTCTTCACTGGTTCCATCACTGCCTTCTACGAAGAAGGAGACGAGAAAAAACGAAAGATCTACGAGACCTTCACCAAAGAAGAATTCGAGCGTGTTAAGATGGGACTTCCGAAAGAAGACGAAACCCTGCTTCTGAAGGATGTGGATATCAACAGCGGAATCGATCTTTCCGGACACGGAATCAAAGATACCGAAAATCGCATCAACCAGATTAAGACAAACGAGGAACGCCGCCGTAATCAGATGGAACAGCAGACAAAGCCGGTCCAAGGCAAACGTCCTTCGGCTCAAGGAGGAAAAAGCCAGTCTTTCAACAAAAAGCCAAACAATGGCTTCCATACTGGAAACGGCAGGAACAAAGGCAACCCGCAGAATCAATCGCATGGCACCAATTCCTTCCAGGGACGGAAACCGCAGGGAACTACCCATAGTTTTGGAAACACCAATCCAAGAAGAGGCAATGCCGGCCGTTCCTACTCTCATGCCTCTACCGGCCATCAGTCCGGATTTATTCCAGTTTCCCAGATTACCGATAAGTCCATCCTGGATGTAAAGCCAACCGCAAAGAAGAACGATGAGGATAAAAAATAGCCCTTATACTCGCAAGGAGGAGAAGCCAATAGTCCTCCTTGTTTCAACACCGATTGGGAACAAAGAGGATATTACTCTCCGTGCGCTCCGGATTTTCAAAGAAGCAGACATCATTGCCTGTGAGGACACAAGAAATACGGGTCTTTTATTAGCATCTTATCAAATTAAACCAAAGAGTTTAGTTTCTCTTTATGCACAGAATGAGAAGAAAGAGGCTGAAAAGCTAGTTGATAAAGTCAGGAAAAATAAGCTGATGCTGGCTTATTGTTCCGATGCTGGAATGCCTGGCATCTCCGACCCTGGAGCACTTCTAGTTCAAACCTGTTATGAGAAAGGATGTCCGGTTTCCATCCTGCCTGGCGCTACCGCTTCGCTCTCTGCTCTAGTCTTATCCGGAATCGATTCCGCAGATTTCTCCTTCTTTGGATTTCTTCCGACCAAGAAGGGACAAATCAAGTCTTTCCTGACTCCTTTGAAAGACAGAAAAGAATCCTTGATTTTCTATGAATCTCCGAAAAGAGTCAAAGCCACTCTCCAAGTAAGGAGGGAGGTCTTCGGAAAAGAAAGAAAGGCAAGCTTGATCCGTGAGCTTACCAAAATCCACGAAGAAAGCTCCTTTGGAACCATCGAAGAAATCTATGCTTCCTTAGGTGAAGAAGTCAAAGGAGAATGTATCCTGATTGTAGATGGCAACAAGGAAGAAAAAACACTGGATGAAGCCTCCTTAAAGAAAAGGATCAAAGAAAAAAGGAAAGAAGGGAAATCCCTGCTTTCCTTATCGAAGGAAATAAGCGTTGAGACTAATATTCCGAAGAACGCAATCTACAAGATAGCTTTAGAGAGGAAGAAGTAGTTTATTTCAGTCCTTCTTCATCCCTCTGTTTATAATGCATCTTGACCAAGGAATCCATCGGCGCAACTTTATCGATGATAAGCTTTGCAATCTTATCCCTTAAGGAGCCCTCAGAATAATCCGCTTCACAGAGGAAGTCCACTCGACGCTCATTGAAAAGCCGGGCAGCCGGCTTTTTCTTTTTCTTATCATAGACTGCAATCGCATATCCGCCATTGCTTCTTACCGTCTTCCTGCAAGGGACATCCGTTTCACCATCGGCAATATAGATCCTGTTTTCAAAAGGAACCGGCTTATCCTCATCCGGCCTAGATGCATTGACCTTGTTATTCTCTCCGATATCCAGCACGCCTTTATTGATACGATAAAGATATTGAGTCTTAGTCGTATAATTCACAACCGATTTCGGCCAGACTGCTTCTCCATTTTCATAATAGTATTCGCAGGCAAATACTTCTTTGAAGTAGGAAAAGAGCTTGCTGCCTTCAATGATTTCCCGGTTTCCAGAAGAGATGACATAATGCTGGACTTCGACACCTCTTTCCTGTCCGTATTTATTAATCCGTGGAAACCAGTCCTCAACACCCGGGAAGAACTGAATGTCCTTTCCGAAATTCTGGAAGGCTTCCCGTGTGATTGGAAGATTCCGTTTCTTGGATTCTAGTAACCTTAGATACCTATAGGCAAGAAGAGGATCCCTTTTTTCTTTCTTGGTCCTTTCATTGGCAAGACTCCAGAATTCTCCTGTCTTAATATCAAGGGAAGGGATGAAAGAGTAATTCTGCCTGTCTGTGGTAGAAAGCGTATGATCGAAATCATACACGAAGGCAACAATTGTTTTTTTCGTCATAAATACCATCCTCCGTCAAAAATATCTTTTTTTCATTATAAACGAAAAGCATTATGTATTACAAATGCATGCAAACGGCAATAGATAAAAAAGTTGTTTTTTCTGTATTTTCGTTATCTTCTTAGATTACAATATTAACTGGAAAGAGGATCAATCTATGAAAGTCTGCCCGTATTGTCATCATGAATATCCAGAAGGAAACTGGAACTGCCCCTATTGCCACAAATATGTTCCGACCAATTTAGTCGGAAGCGGGCATGCAACACAAGGCGACTTTTCAAAGCTCGAAGAAGATAAAGAAGTATCCATTGAAGACCAAGATATCATCCGGGATGATAACCACATTTCCTCTTCTGTTGAAGATAGTGACGATGTCGAACCAGCTCAGCCCTACTCCTTCGTCGAACATAACAACGGAGATCGGGACTGACAGAATAAAATAAAAATCCTCCTATCAAAAGGAGGATTTTTTCGTATTTTCCTAGATTAGCACTTCGGTTTAAACTTCCGAGTGGCCTCCACTGCCCTAAGCCAACCAGAGTAGAGCTTTTCCATTTCTTCTTTTTCCCTATGAGGATGATAGACTTTCGAAATCGCGTGGTTTTGTTTAATGACATTCTTCGACTCAAAGAAGCCTTTGTACAGACCAGCCCTGTATCCAGCTCCTAAAGCGGTTGTCTCCACACATTCCGGAAGAAGGACATCACACTGAAGAATATCGGCTTGGAACTGCATCAGTACCGGATTAGAGCTAGCACCGCCATCCACCTTTAATCCAGCCAATTCGATATTCGACTCCCGTTTCCTTGCTTCGATAACATCCTTGGACTGATACGCAATCGAGTCCAAAGTAGCACGGATGAAATGATATTGATTCGCCCCTCTTGTCAAGCCAAAGACAGCACCTCGTGCCTCATCATCCCAATAAGGTGTGCCTAATCCGACAAAAGCAGGGACAACATAGACACCGGCAGTATCTTCGACTTTCTCAGCAAGTGCCGAGGATTCCTTCGAATCACGGAAGAACTGCCTCTGGTCTCTTAGCCATTGGACAATCGCGCCACCCCTAAGTACAGATCCTTCGAAGGCATAGACCGGTTTTCCGTTTTCGCTCCATGCAATCGTAGTAAGAAGGCCTTGTTTTGAGATAATCGGCTTATCTCCGATATTCCTGAGCCTGAAGCAACCCGTTCCATATGTGTTCTTCAGATCACCTTTGTTGAAGCAGCACTGTCCAAACAAAGCAGCCTGCTGATCACCAGCGACACCAAGTATATGCGTATCTTTATCAAAAAATTTCGCAGGTCCAAAATCAGCCCTGTTGTCTTTTACTTCTGGCAGCCTGGAAGAAGGAATATTCCAGATTTTCAATAATTCTTCATCCCATTTCCTAGTATGAATATTGAACAGCCTTGTACGGCTGGCATTGGTGACATCGGTGTAGTGACAGCTATCCCCGGTCCTTTTATAAATCAGCCAGGAATCAACTGTTCCGAACCTTAGTTCCCCTTTTTCCGCTCTTGACTGACCATCCGGGATATGATCAAGGATGAAACGTATCTTAGATGCAGAAAAATACGGATTCCTTCTTAGCCCGGTTTTCCGTTGAATCAAATCCGTAAATTGCTCACGTTCATCACAAAGCTCTTTTGTCTGTTTGGACTGCCACACAATCGCATTGTAGACCGCTTTTCCTGTTTTCTTATCCCAGACAATCGTGGTCTCACGCTGATTCGTGATGCCAATCGCAGCGATATCCTTGAAACTACAAGAAGAAACAACCCTTAATTGCCTGATGACATCAATCGTCGAAATCCAGATTGTATCCGGTTCAATTTCTACCCATCCAGGCTTTGGAAAAAGACATGAGAACTCTCGTTGTGCTTTAAAAGCAATCTTTCCGCTCTTATCAATTAAAACTGCACGAGTTGATGTCGTTCCTTGGTCAATTGAGAGGATATATTTTTCC